>CAWFUX010000069.1:0-183473 GCA_963819085.1 uncultured delta proteobacterium | reverse complement strand
GTGTGCCGATTATCTGCCCCTGGCGAGTCCGATCGCCGTTGGCGGACATGACTTTGGCCACACCAAAGTCCATGAGTTTGATACGCGTTGGTTGACCTTCGAGCACAAATATGTTGCTGGGCTTTAGATCTCTGTGAACAATCCCTACGGTATGAGCCGCCTCTAACCCAGCGCAAATCTGATCAAGATAGGCCTGAATTTGATCGGCATGATAAACACGTTTGTTCCTGCTTGCAGCTGCAAGGTCCTGACCCTGCAGTAACTCCATTACGTAGTATAGGCGCCCCTCCAATTCGCCGAAATCAAAGATATCGACGATGTTGGGATGGTGCAGGCTGGCCGTGATACAGGCTTCGTCCAGAAATCGCTTGGCGTGATCGGGTGGTACGTTGTCCTCTCGACCCAGGAATTTGACAGCGACTTCTCGGCCCAACGCCGGATGCTTGGCGACGAATACGGCACCCATACCCCCATGCGCTAGAGGCCGTTCGACAATGTAATTGCCTACTCGTTTGCCAATCACGTGGAGTTCGTTTTGTTCCAACATGCCGACCAGTTCAACTCACTACATGCCCCGCAATAGCTGGTTGCCGCTCCGACAACCTCGAGTACGGACTGCAACATGAATAAACGGTCAATGGCCGCTCGTGATTCAGCCCGTGTTCCCAAATGAACCCCCAAGCTGGCCCCTATGCTGGAGCACTCGCGCATTTGTCGCCAATTATGAGGGGCAAACGCAAAATACAGTGTAGCTGCAATTCGCAACTGACCATTGCTAGGAACGGATTAGGGATACCTGAGCTTAATCGCTGAGTAGCAAGGGGCGTAGGTGCAGCTATGAAAATACGCGGAGTGGGGCCATGAAGGTGATGCTCATCGACGATGAGCATCACGCGCTTCATTCGCTCAAGCGTACTCTGCTGGAGACGGACCCGTCTCTAAAGATCTCACTTTTGACGAACGGGAAGGAAGCCCTCGATCAATTAGTTTGGGACGTACACGACGTCGTAATAACGGATCTGTGGCTACCGGGAATCGACGGAGTGTCTCTGCTCGAACAGGTTCAGAAGGCGTGTCCGTCTGCGATTCGAATTCTCGTTGATGGGCACAGTGACGACGCAACGTTGTTCAAGTCATTGCATGTTGCACATCAAGTAGTGCGAAAGCCCCTCGACAGCAAACTGCTTTGGTCCCTGGTCTGCCAAACTGCCAAGTTGTTGCCGCTGGTCAGCAGTGAGACCATGCGCAAGGTCTTAGGTGGCGTGTCGAAATTGCCATCGGCCCCGCGACTATATCGAGAGCTTTCTACCTTACTCCAACGGACCAACTGCAGTATCGACGACATGGTAAAACTGATCAGTCGTGACCCTGCAATAACCGCAAAGCTGCTGCAACTTGCCAATTCGGCCTTCTTTACACGCCGATCTAAAACGGTCGAGCTGAGAGCTGCTGTCGTACGACTTGGCATCAACACAATTCGAAATCTTTTGCTAGGCGTTGAGTTATTCGAACCAGGAAGTCTTCTGGCCAAGGCAATTGGACGAGAACTCGACGCCGCACAGCAGAATGCACTCAATTTGGCCCAAATGGCCGAGCGCCTCGCACGAGGCACGGCGCTCGCGGGCGATGCCTTCGTCGCCGGGTTGCTCGCTGACATTGGGCAGGTAGTCTTTCTAATGACTTTGGGCAGTCAGTGGCGAGATTGTCGATCTGACGCAAAACTCCACGCGCGACCCTTACATGAGGTGGAACTAGAGTACTTTGGTGTGAGTCACGCCGAAGTCGGCGGTTACCTACTCGGATTATGGGGATTGCCGTATAGTGTTGTCGAGGCCGTCGCCAATCACCACCGCCCTGAGCGTATTATTGCGCCCTTATATAGCGCTTCGGCAATAGCAGCAATATCGGTGGCCCTTGTCGAAAATATGCCAATTGACGACGCCTGGCTCCTATCAATGAAAGCCAAGACACGGGTCAACGTGCTGCGCGAGAATTTAGCCGGCGCGTCGTAGATACTTGTGGCCGTGAAACCCCCCGACATGGGCAGGCCCATCAAAAACAGGCTCTGCGCGAGTGACCTACCCACCCCATAAAACAGCCCGTTAAAGCATTAGCGGGCCCGCGGGAACCAACGCAATTGATTCACCGGAAGCCCGCATTCGAAGATTTGATTACCAGCGGCCGCCGCCACCGCCACCGCGACCGCCACCACCGCCACCGCCGCCACCATAACCACCGCCACCGCCACCGCCGCCGCGCTGACGATCTTCGGCTTCATTGACGCGCAATGTTCGGCCATCCAAGGTGACGCCATTCATCTCGGCAATTGCTTTCTGTGCACTGGCGGCATCGGCCATGGTCACAAACGCGAAGCCGCGCGACCGACCAGTTTCTCGGTCGAGTACGAGCTTCACTTGCTCTACGTCACCGCAACGAGCGAACTCTGCCTGCAACGTATTCTCGGTCGTGTGAAAATCCAAATTGCCCACGTAAAGGCGGTTATTCATTGCACTCTCTCAATTCATACGACCAGATGCATCATGCAGTCCATTTCATCGAAGGGTCGCAGCTCCGAGAAAAGTCGCGGCACGATACCGCGGGAGCCGTCGCCGGATCATACGACCATCCGCATCCCAAGAAATCGAGAGAGCAGCGAAGCCGAGTACCAGTAACGATTGCAAGGAAAGAGGGTTGCACGAGCAGTCGTTTGGTGCAACCGGTGAGTCCTATCGGCTAGTCGTTCCGACATCTTCCGTTTTGCCAATACTCGCCGCCGGGTGGCACAATTGGTGCTACTGTGGCGCTGTTCGGCGGCAAGTACTCGTCGCAACTAGGGTTCAAATGTATCGTCGAAATAATGAAGCCGCGGACCGCATGCGTGAGCGCAGACGCGCCGAAGATGCCGCACCTCGTTTGGCCGAGCAGGTCCCATCGCTCAAGACCCTGCGCCTGTCACTGTCCTTTCGGCGCGGGGATTTCAGAATCGGCGAGGCCTCTTATGTTCGAGTCGTAGTGGTGGCCACGGCACCTGCGCTGTTCACAATCGCTTGTACGGATTCTAATTGTCGGGACGGCGGGCACCCAATTACAACAGCCATGCTCAAGGCTCTCCGCGCTGGTCTCACTGAATTCTCGGGAGAAGAGCCATGCCGGGGGTCAATCGGTTCATCGGGCGCCCCGTGCGGCAGCACGCTTTTGTACGATGCTCAAGCCACCTACGAAAAGGGCTGAGTAAAGTCGCGTAGCAAAGCTTCAGGCTGAGCAGATTTTTGGTCAACGCCGTATCGATACCCTGCGCGTCGGAGCTGTCTCAGCAAGGTTTCATGATGGTGCTGAGGTTCACCAGACGGCAGGTCCAAAAAACGCTGGCACAGCAAGCACCCTTGAACGCTATTAGAAAATTTGGTTTGCCAATCACACAACCTTGAATCCGGGTAATGTGTTCAATTGTCTTTCGCATTGAAGCACTGGGAGCCATCCCCGCGACTGTAACATTGGTGTCGTAAAGGCAACTAAAGCTAGCGACGTGCAAGTGCGCGCTTTTTGCGCGTAGCGGCGACAGGCGGGGCGTCGGTACCTCAACTCGTGTTTCAAATTAGAAATATCCGTCTTTTTCCAGCTTTCGAATATGCCCACTGAATCGCGCATAGTGCGCGCCGTAACACTCAATGGTGCGCATGTTTAGCGCCCACGCAGTAGTCGCGTTGACAACGAATTTTTCTCTGAGATATTCCAGCTATGCCACGAAAGATTGAGATTACTGAACTCATATTACGCGACGCTCACCAAAGTTTAATGGCAACGCGTATGGCCCTCGCGGACATGGTGCCCGCATGTGAAGACATCGACAACGCGGGTTATTGGTCCGTCGAGTGTTGGGGCGGAGCAACTTTCGATTCATGCATTCGCTTCTTGAATGAAGACCCGTGGGAACGTCTGCGGACTTTCAGGAAACTATTGCCGAAGAGCAAGCTTCAAATGCTGCTGCGCGGTCAAAACCTTCTCGGATACCGCCATTACGAAGACTCCGTCGTCGAGCGCTTCGTCAAGAAGTCCGCCGAGAATGGCATCGATGTGTTCCGCGTATTTGACGCGCTCAATGACCCGCGCAATCTCGAAGTACCGATGCGCGCGGTCAAACAATCGGGCAAGCATGCACAAGGGACAATCTGTTACACGGTTAGCCCGGTTCATACGACTCAGGGTTTCGTTGACCTTGCCAAGCGGCTGCTGGAGATGGGTGCCGATTCAATCTGCCTCAAGGATATGGCCGCTCTGCTAAAGCCGAAACCCGCCTACGACATCGTCAAGGCCATCAAGGAGCAGTGCGGCTCCAATGTGCTTATCCATATCCACACGCATGCAACGACCGGCGTCACGTTAGTCAGTCTCATGAAAGCGATTGAGGCTGGTGCTGACATGGTGGATACCGCAATCAGCTCCCTTTCATTAGGGCCTGGTCACAACCCCACGGAAAGCCTGGTTGAGATGCTCGAGGGCATGGGCTACACGACAGAACTCGATGGCAACCGACTCAGCAAGATAAAGAACTATTTTGCAGGTGTACGCCCTCGCTACGCCGAGTTCCTTTCTAACATCACCGGAGTTGAGACCGACATATTCAAGAGTCAGATCCCCGGCGGCATGATTTCGAATATGGAGAGCCAACTCAAGCAACAGGATGCCGGTGATCGACTCCAAGAAGTGCTGGAGGAGGTTCCCAGAGTCCGAGAGGCATCGGGCTTCCCGCCCCTAGTGACTCCAACTAGTCAGATCGTGGGCACGCAGGCCGTTTTCAACGTGCTAATGGGGCCATACAACGCTCTCACTGGAGAGTTCGCCGACCTGATGTTGGGTTACTACGGGCAAACGGCTGCCAGCAAGAACGCTGAAGTGCTTGCCAAAGCCGAAGCGCATGCGAAAAAGCCACCCATCACTTGCCGCCCGGCGGATTTACTTGAAGCCGGAATGGGAAGCACTCAGGGCCAGCGCTTCAGCGATTACAGGATTCGATGGTAGCGATGAAGACGTCCTGACTGCCGCCATGTTTCCCCAAGTTGCCCAAAAGTTTTTGCCGTCTCGCAAGGATGGGCCAAAGAACCTCGGCAAAGCCCCACAACAGGCAGCACCCGCCGCACCGGCGGCCGCCTCTGACGCGTCAGCGCCGGGTCCGGCGCCACTGCGCGGACCCGTTTCCTATTCGGTAACGGTCAATGGGCGCCAGCATAAGGTGACAGTGAGCCCTAGCTGACCGGGAATGCAGCTGTTTTCGCGGTCACAACACCATCCAACGATAGTATCTAGGCTAAGACTATGAGCACCACGAGTAAGACAAGTCAACTTCATCAAGAACGCAAGCGAATCCAATTGGGCGGGGGCGAAGCTCGAATCCAAAAGCAACACGAAGCTGGAAAATTGACGGCGCGCGAGCGAATCGACAGGTTGGTTCACCCTGAGAGCATGCAAGAGCTTGGAATGTTTGCCAAGCATCGGGCAACGCTCTTTGGAATGGCGGACAAGGAGTTTCCAGCTGACGGCGTGGTTACCGGTGCCGCATACGTTGATGGACGTTTGGTTCATTTGGCCAGTCAAGATTTTACGGTTGGTGGCGGCGCTGCGGGTGAAGTGCACAGCGACAAGATCGCAGAGATGATGAAGCAATCCCTAAAAATGGGCACTCCATTCATCTTCATCAATGATTCCGGGGGCGCGCGCGTTCAGGAAGGGATTGATAGTTTATCCGGCTACGGTCGCGTGTTTCACCAAAATGTAATGCTATCCGGGCTGGTTCCGCAAATCTCGCTAATCTGCGGCCCGTGTGCTGGTGGCGCGGCTTATAGCCCAGCGCTCACCGACTTCATTATTCAAACGAAGCGCGCACAAATGTTCATTACTGGGCCCTCGGTCATCAAACAAGTAACGGGTGAGATCGTTACGATGGACCAACTGGGCGGGCCCGAGGCACAGATGAGCTATTCGGGCGTCGTGCACTTCATTGCAGAAGACGATGACGACGCGATCGAAATTTGTCGCCGATTGTTGAGTTTTCTGCCATCGAATAACGTCGAGGATCCGCCCTACGTCGCGGGTGACTATGACCTGTCGGATATTCCTGCATTCGAGACCATTATTCCGGAGGATCCGAAGAAGCCCTATGACGTGCGGGATGTAATTCGCCTGACGCTGGACGCCCAAGATTTTCTCGAGGTCCTCGACAGTTACGCGGAGAATATCGTAGTTGGGTTTGGCAGAATAGCCGGGCACTCAGTAGGTGTGGTTGCGAACCAACCCTGTGTACTTGGGGGTGCTCTGGACATCAACGCATCCGACAAGTCCTCACGCTTCATTCGATTCTGCAACGCATTCAATATCCCGCTCTTGACATTCGTTGACGTACCCGGTTTCATGCCCGGCGTGCAGCAAGAATATGGCGGCATCATTCGGCATGGCGCCAAGATGCTGTTTTCTTACTCTGCGGCTACCGTGCCCAAGTTGACGGTCATCCTACGCAAAGCATACGGGGGTGCCTATCTGGCCATGTGCGGCAAGGACCTCGGTGCCGACCGATCCGTAGCCTGGCCAACTGCCGAGATCGCAGTCATGGGCGCCGAAGGCGCGGTGGAAGTCGTATTCCGCAAAGAGATCGAGGCGGCAAGCGATTCAATCGCACGCCGCAAACAACTAATCGAGGAATACCGCAACACTTTTGCGTCCCCGTACGTGGCTGCTTCACGGCGCCTAATTGATGACATCATCGAGCCGGCCGCAACGCGCCGTTACTTGGCTGCAGCACTTACCGCCCTTCAGACGAAGCGCGAATTGCGGCCAGGGAAGAAGCACGGACTCATTCCGCTATAATGGCGTCAGCCACTTGGAGAACAACATGCCAGATACCAGCGCAGAACAGCTGAAGCTATTAGCTAACCAGGTCGAAAAGTTGCAGGAGTCAGCCGTTTCGCGGCAAGAATTCGACCAACTCAAGGCCCTCGTGCAGCGCCTGGCCAGTCGGCTAGATGATATTGCTCCCGCAGATCAAATTCCCGACGATCATCTTGCCATCATGAGTGCGGTCTTTGCCGCCACCATAGGCAAACGTTTCAAGATCCGGCAGGTTCAACATCTGGCTGAGCCGGGAGGTTGGGCGCAGGCAGGACGCGTTAATTTGCATGCCCAGCGCCACGTTAGACGTTCGTAAGAAACCAGGTACCGCATCATGAAGCTCAAGATAGATATTGACGGCAAGAAGTACGAAGCAGACATCGAGGTCATCGAGGATGAGCGAAACGACCCGGCCAATGGTGGCTCGTCTCGGCCCGCTCGCCCTCGCGCAAACGCGAAGGTGGCGCTGCCGACAGCCGAGGCCAACACGGGTTCCACGGCGAGCGACGATAAGGTTTGCAAAAGTTCAATCGTCGGAATCGTCGTAAAAGCCCTGGTTAGCGCGGGGCAGAGCGTCAAGCAGGGTGAAACGCTGTTGGTGCTCGAGGCGATGAAGATGGAGAGCAATGTCGTGTCCCCGATGTCGGGCGTCGTTAAAGCGGTCAATGTCGTGGCCGGAGACAGCGTGAAGAAGGGCCAAGTGCTCGTCGAATTCGAATGATTTGCGAGTACTAGGGCTCAGTCCTCTCCGGGGATTTCTTTTTCTCGTTGGCGCGGGCCCCGACCCGGCGCGATCCGTCCCTGCCGCGCCCTGCACTATGTTGTGCATTATTACTCGCTCGCTTTTTGCCATTGGCTCGGTCGGTTGACTTCGCCTTCTTCTTTGGCTTTGCCTTGGAAGCGGCCTCGGTGGCCTCCGGTTCTTGCTCGGGCTGCGCTTTCTTGAATAGCGCTTCGGCGGCGGCTGCGGCGCGCAATGCGCGCTCCGTTTCGCCGCGCATCTCGGCCAGGAATCGGCTTGGAATGCTGGGCCTTGGCTGACCCCACTTCATTCTTGCCCGGGTAAACGTCAAGACCAAGGACTCTTGGGCGCGCGTTACACCGACGTAACAGAGCCGTCGCTCTTCTTCGACTCCCTGCCCGTCGATGACCGAGCGCTGGTGGGGTAGTATTCCCTCCTCCATTCCAACAAGAAACACGTGAGGAAACTCGAGACCCTTGGCGCTATGCAATGTCATCAACGTCAGCGCATGTCGTTGCGTCTTGTCCTCATCTCGCGTGTCATCGCGATCTGAAAGCGTAGCTTCCTCGAGAAATCCGACTAGCGTTGCTGCCTTTTGCTCCCTCTGCTCATATAGCGCGGCGGCGTTTACCAACTCCTCGACGGCCAGCCAGCGCGCCTCCGCCTCCCCGGGCCCTGTGTGGAGGCGCTCCAGTTCAGCACGATAGTCGATAACCTTGAGCAGTTCTCGCATCAGCTCGGCAATCGGGACCTGCCCTAGCATAGAGCGAAACCGCTCGATTAATCCCTGGAACGCTACTACGCGCGCGGTAGCCGCAGCGGGCAGTTGTGCGGCGCTGAGTGCTTCGGGCAAGGCCGGCCCCAGTGCTTTTCCTTCGGCAACCGCAAACTCCAACAGTGCCTCGATAGTGGAAACGCCGATGCCGCGGGCGGGACTATTGATAATTCGGAGTAGTGACACCTCATCCAAGGGGTTGGCCAGCACGCGAAGGTACGAAAGCACATCGCGGATTTCTCGGCGATCATAAAACGACTGTCCGCCCACGAGAATGTAGGGGATCTTCACGCGTCGCAGCTCGACTTCGAATACCCGCGGTTGCTCGTTGGTTCGAAAGAGGATTGCGATGTCACTCGGCAGGACTGGGTTCTCTGAGTTGCTCACGAGCAGCTGCTGAATCTCCAGAATTACTTGCTCGGCCTCCTTGGCCTCATCTTCGAACCGTAAAATGCGCGGCGCCATTCCGCCATCCCGCGATGGTTTTAGTACCTTTTGATGCCGCGTACTGTTGTGCGCTATTAACGTATTGGCATAAGCAAGAATCGGTGCGAGCGACCGGTAGTTGGATTCCAGGCGCACCACTTTGGCTTCCGCCCAGTCATTGCGAAACCCCAGAATATGTTCAATTTCAGCGCCCCGCCAGCCATATATCGACTGGTCATCGTCACCGACGACACACAGATTGCGATGCCGCTCCGCCATGCCTTTGACGATGCGGTACTGTAGGTCGTTAGTGTCCTGGTATTCGTCAATCAGCAAATGATCGAATCGCTTGGATTCGGCCAATCTTACATCGGGAAATTCCGAAAACAGACGATTGGTCAACAACAACAGATCATCGAAGTCCATTGCGCCCGAGGCGCGCAATTGCGACTGATACTTTGCGTAGGCTGAGCCTGCCAGTTCAACGCGTTCGCCGTCAGCAGCCTCGGCGGCAGCCTGCGGCAATATGCCTTTGTTTTTCCAGCCCCCAATGAAGGAAAGCAAATCACCGGGGCGCAAGCTGCCCGAACTTACTCGAATGTCCCGCAGCGCCTGGCGCGCGAGTGTCTCCTGGTCCCCTCGATCATAAATGGAAAATGCATCCGGGTAACCCAGCCTTTTAGCGTGCCTTCGCAGGATGCGCACACAGAGCGAGTGAAATGTCGAGATTTCTGGAACCTCTGCGCCGGGCTTTCGACGTCCGAGCAACGTCAAGGCGCGTTGCCGCATTTCACGGGCGGCCTTATTGGTGAATGTAACCGCCAATATACGAGACGGACTAACACCGCTCTTGATTAACTCAGCAATTCGATAGGTGATGACCCTTGTCTTGCCCGTGCCTGCGCCCGCCAGTACCAGCAATGGCCCCTTGAGCGTATGTACGGCCTCGCGCTGAGCAGCGTTGAGATTGGGCACGGGCCGCCATACGGACATTGTGCAAGGGAGTCAAGATAGCCGTCCCCAGACGCGCAAACGGCGGAGGTGGCACTTTTCCGTGCCGTCCAAGCCAAAGGAACCAAAAACCGGGCATTCAATCCAAGCCCGTCTCGCTGAACCTAAACCAACCGGAACCACGAGAGTTTCCAGCCGTTTTACGCGCCGATTCGGGATGAAACAGAAGTTCGGCCAACTTTGCGTTTGACAGCATTGAGGCTTCGGGAAAGGATTTCAGACCTCCATGCGTATCCAGCAATTACTTCTCGGTCTCTTCTTAGGCGTCACCGCCAGCGGTTGCATGAATGGTGGCGGTTCGAGCGCGACAGGCATCGGTGGGGGGGCTGCAGCCAACGGTGGCGAGAGTTCAATCGGGGCTGGCGGCGGCACTTCGAACGCCGGCGGCACTTCGAACGCCGGCGGAAGTCCGAGCGTCGGGGGAGATTCAGGAACCGTCGCCAACACATCCGTCGGTGGATCATCAGCGGCGAGCACGGGCGGCGCGGCTATCGGAGGTAACAATGTTGGCGGTAGCATGCCGGCAACCGACTACGTCGGTTTTCTGCCAACTCCGAACAGCCAAAACGTCGGCAACTTCAACGTGGGAACTTGGTATGCCAGTTGGAAGAACAACTTCTACGTCGATTGTGGCAACGGCCAATCGCGTGTCGCCTCGGCGGTTGGCAGCGACGAAACATTCTCCGAGGGGATTGGTTACGGAATGCTGTTAGCCGTCGGCAATGATGACCGGGACGCGCTCGACAAACTTTGGGCTTATTACAAGGCGCACGTCGATAGTAATGGGTTGATGAATTGGAAAATCGACGCGTGTACTACGACAGTTTGGGGCCAAAATGCAGCCACGGACGGCGATGAGGATGCCGCAATGGCCCTTGTCCAGGCGGACGCCAAGTGGGGCGGCTATAAGCCTGATGCTACGAATCTGATCAATGCAATCAAGAATCATGAGACGGCTGCGGGCCCGCCTGTTTACTTACTTCCGGGCGACGCGATTGGTGGCTGGGCGGCGGGTACCGTAAACCCCTCGTACTTTGCTATTGGCTATTGGCATGTTTGGGCGAGCTACGTAAACGATCCGTTCTGGAATCAACTAGCCAGCAATGCTTACACGATGCTGGCCTCATTTCAGGCATTGACCATCTCGAACTCAACTGGTGCGCTAGTGCCGGATTGGGGCACGAGCGCGGGGCAGAATCCAAACAATAGTGGTTACTCCTATGACGCGTGTCGAACGCCCTGGCGGGTCGCCGTGGACTACGCTTGGTTTGGAACCGCTGCGGCGCAGACGTTCTTGCAGAATGTTTCGACCTACGTTGATAGCCATGGCGGTGTAGCGGGGGTCCCGTTTGACAAGAACAGTGCATTCTTGGGCGCGTTTGCTCTTTCTGGAATGGCTGTCAGTCAAGCCAAAGCGGATGCGTACCTCAACGCTTGGCTTTCAGCTCAAATGGACGACACGCCCTATTTCCAAGGTTCGCTCAGGGGAGTGTACCTTTTGCTAGCGAATCACGACTTTCCGCGAGGAATTTGAGATGCGCTCTTGCTCGGATTGTCGCGCGAACCGTCGAGTCGAGCAGGAGCCCTACACCGCGGGCGGCATGTTGTTTGGTCTTGGGCTATCGCAGGCGCATACCAGGGGTAGCTCCGGTGTCTGGCGATACCGCAAAGATCCCGTCCGCATCGCCGCCGCTAGCGCACACTATCATGCCCTCGCTGAGTCCGAATTTCATTTGTCTTGGTGCCAAGTTAGCAACAACCACGACGAGACGGCCAATCAGGGCCGCTGGTTCATAGGCGGACTTGATTCCGGCAAAGACGGTGCGACGGGATTCACCTCCCAAGGACAATGTCAGTTTTAGTAGCTTCTTTGCCTCCGGAATCGCCTCCGCGTTGACGATGCGTGCAACGCGCATATCAATCTTCGTAAAGTCGTCGATGGTACAAGTGGCGGCGATTGGCTCAGCCTTTAGTGCCGAGTCATCATCATTATTTACCACGGGGGTCGCGACTTCACCGTCAATTTGACCTTCGCCTTCGCGGCTCGCTTCGATCATGGCTGCGACTTTCTTCGGGTCCACGCGCGTCAGCATGTGTTCAAAAGTGCCAACATTTGCCCCCAGCACCGGCGCATCCACTTCACCAAGACTGCGAATCGGCACACCGAGTAAGGCTTCAGATTGCTCCGCCAAGCGAGGCAATACGGGCGTCAAGTAGACGGCGATTTGTCGAAATAGATTGAGCGCGACGCTGCACACGTCTCGCAATTCGGACGCACGTGCCGGGTCCTTCTTGATCGTCCACGGGGCGAGTCGATCGACGTATTCATTGGCGCGATCGGCAAGCGCCATGATTGAGCGCATGGCCCGGGCTAGGTCGCAGCTTTCGTAAGCGGCACTGATTTCCTCTTTGCGTGCCGCTGCGTCGGCAAAAAGCCCTCCGTCATCCGGGTACACTTCGCTGAGGGTAGTCCCCTGCATGAATCGTGCGGTGCGGCTTGCCAAATTGACGACTTTGCCCACCAAGTCAGAGTTTACCTTCTTCTCGAATTCATCCAGATTCAGGTCCAAGTCTTCAGGCCGCGACCCGAGTTTGCTCGCGTAGTAATAACGCAGGTACGCAGGGTCCAGGTGTTCGAGATACGTTCGCGCCATCACGAACGTGCCCTTCGATTTGCTCATCTTCTCGCCCTCTACCGTCAAAAAGCCATGAATGTGCACCTTGCTCGGTAGGCTGAACTTGGCTGTTCGAAGCATTGCGGGCCAAAACAGCGTGTGAAAATAGGTAATATCTTTGCCGATGAAATGATGAATCTCGGTATCGCTGGACCGCCACCAGCTGTCGAAGTCTTCGCCGGTAATCTGGCACCACTCGCGTGTGGCCCCAATGTAGCCAATTGGGGCGTCAAACCAAACATAAAAGAATTGGCCCGGCTCATCGGGGATTTCGAACCCAAAGTAGGGCGCCGGTCGCGAGATATCCCAGTCCCGCAATGGCTGACCGAGGAAGTATCCCTTCAAATAGTTGGCAATACTCGGCTCGAGATGATCCCCTGATTGCGTCCAAGCATCGAGAAAATCGTGCTGCTTTTCGACATTTATGAATAGGTGTTCCGCCGATCTGAGTTCGGGCGTCGCGCCACTCAGTGTGCTTTTCGGATTTTTCAAATCAGTGGGTGAATACGTGGAACCACATTTGTCACAACTATCGCCGTATTGATCGGGCGACCCGCACTTGGGACATTCCCCGCGAACGAATCGATCGGCAAGGAACGTCTTAGCCACTGGGTCGTAGAGTTGTTCGACATCACGTTGTTCGACGGCACCTTCGGCCTTTAGCGCGGCCCAGATTTCGTTGCACACGGCACGGGTCGCCTCAGAGTGAGTGCTCCCGTAGTGGTCGAATGCAATACCGAAGTCGGCGAAGTCCCGACCGTGAGCGGCTGCCATTCGCCCGATAATGTCCAATTCGGAACTGCCCTCCATTCGAGCGCGAATCATGATTGCGGTGCCGTGCGTGTCATCGGCGCAGACGTAAATGCAGCGGTTGCCGCAGAGGCGCTGATAGCGTACCCAAATGTCCGTCTGAATATATTCAACGAGGTGACCAAGATGAATGGGCCCGTTTGCGTAGGGCAAGGCGCTCGTAACCAATAGTCGGCGTGTCATGGTGGCCGAAGGCTACTGCGTGTTGCCACGAGACCCACCTAAAAATCCCGTTCGCGGCTCGGGCGCAGCCACGAGTACCCGCGGCGCCCCGGCGACGAGGAGGGGTTCAAGCTCGATTCGACATTTCGCGTCTTGGAACTCTAAAAGGACTGTCTTTCTGGCGCCGCGGCACGGAAAGCCGCTTCAAGTTCTCGCGATGGCCTGCTAACCGCCCGATTGAGCGGCTATCTGGCCAACGTCAGAGATTGGTATCCGATTCGGGCCGTCCGAGATAAAAAGCAGTCGATCATGAGACTCTTAGAAGGTCAGGTTGCGATCATCACGGGTGCCGGCAACGGCATCGGGGCCGCCGTGGCAAAACTCTTTGCGAAAGAAGGGGCCAGTATCGTAGCCAATGATGTTGGCACTGGCAGCGACGGCGTAGGCAGCGATCCGTCTGTTGTTGCCGCTGTCGTCAACGAGCTGCAGGCAGCTGGTTCGAGCGCCATCGGGAGCCCCGATGACATATCGTTGAGATTGGGCGCCGAGAACCTGATTCGACTTGCGCTCGACAATTTTCGGAAAGTTAGACGTACTCGTCAATTGCGCCGGCATTCAGCGGGATCGGGCGCTCTTGAACATGGACCACGAAACCTGGCGTGCGGTCGTTGACGCGCACCTCGGGGGTACTTTAATTGCTTGCAAGCGGCGGCGGTCGTTATGCGAACGCAGGGTCGAGGTCGTATCGTCAATACGACTAGCGCGGCAGGACTACTCGGCAGTTTGGGTCAAAGCAACGCCTCCGCGGCAGCTGCTGGAGTTTACGGCTTGACCCGAACCGCAGCCATTGAACTCCAGCGGCACGGCATTCTGGTCAATTGCGTTGCGCCAATCGCCAAGACGCGCCAGACCGAGGAACTTCCGATGTTTCAAAAGACATCGGCACTGTCGCCCGAGCATGTGGCTCCCGTTTATTTGTATCTAGCTAGTCATCTGGCGAGTGACGTGACCGGGCAGGTGCTCACGGTGGCGGGGAGTCGAATCGCTGTGTATAAGATCCTTGAAACTTCCGGGCGTTTCAAGGAAACCGGCGACGGACTTTGGACGGCTGAAGAAATCGCCGAGCAGTTCTCCGAATTGTCCCGAGCCTAGTGCATCGATTCAATCGACGCGCCAAGGAACCTCACTTCAGTGGCATGGCAGCAGTGACGCTTACGCCGAAAACGCTACATCGACGCGTTCAGCGGATCGTAATAGTCACCCTTCGCTTTGAAAACGGATTGCCCTTTGGCAGAGCTCTTCTTAGCTGCGCGCGGCATCGATACGGGTTTGACGGTAGCAAACTTCGAGCGGGAACCTGCAACCGCAACCGCTTGGGTAGGTTTGGGCAGCTTGGCATCGGCGACTGACTTTGAGTCGTTTACCGGCTTCGGCTCTGCGCCGACTGCTTGTGAAGCGACCGTGGCCGAACGGGTTGGCTTTTGAGGCTGCACATTCACAGGGGCTGGTGAGTGGGCTGCTTGTGCGGCGGCATTCGTCACCGCCGCTTCGTGCATCTGCGTTACCATGTAAGGCAGTCGCACTGCCGCGATGCGACCCCCGCCGTCGGTGATCATGCGATCGACTGAGCGTGCCGTACCAAACAAAGGTCCCCCAAACATTCGTTGCTCGGCCTTAGCGAATGGCTCCTGTTGGCGGGCTGTCTGAGCAAACGAGTATAGGGCGTCATTGCGGTAGAGCGTCAGCAATAGACCGGCCGCTATCGACAGGCGAATTAGCCAACTGCCTCCCTTTGGCTTGAGTTCGGGTGCACCAATGCTGAGCGAGAGCGGCGGCGCGCTCGGCGTGTATGCAGGCGCGCTCGGCGTGTATGCAGGCGCGCTCGGCGTGTATGCAGGCGCGCTCGGCGTGTATGCAGGCGCGCTCGGCGTGTAAGTAGGCGCGATAGGTGTGGGCGCCGGTGCCGCCCGCACGACAGGCTTGGGAGCAGGCGGTTCAATGCCCGCGACTGTCCCAAGCGGCAACCAATGCGACATGCCTGGCTGCCAGAGCGGCGTTTGCTCACTGATCACCTCGAGACGAAAGAGGTCGTCGAGTTGCTCGAGCGTGAGAGTACGCACGTCGCCAGGGCCCATCATGGCGTACCAGATAGTCTTCGGCTTCCTGTTCCTCGTCGGCCCCGATTAAATTCGAGAGAGTTGACCACTCCTTCATTCCAGCTTGCCAAACGTGGGTTTGTTCGTCGATTACGCCCAGGCGAAAGAAGTCGTCGAGTTGCTCTAGTGAAAGTACCCTTATGTCACCGGGGCCCATCAAGACTTGCCAGCTATCATCCGTTGGCGGTGGCTCCGGTTGACCGATGAATGTGGAAAGGGGCAACCACTGCTGCATCCCCTTCTGCCAAATGTACGTTTGACCGCTGATAACGCCTAACCGATGAAAGTCGATGACTTGATCGCGGGAGAGCACTTTTACGTCGCCCGCGTCGATTTGGACGTACCAACTATCGTCGTTGAGCTCGCTAGTCCCGTCGTCGTCATCGACTTCGTCGAAATCGTCAATCTCGTCGATGCTGTAGCGACCTAGGTCTACCGGCCTGCCCATCACGGGAAAGGATGACACGCACAAAAAGTACTGACTGCTCGCGCGTTCGACAAGGGTTCAATGTATTTTCCGCCCGGGTCCAAAAGATGCAATAGTCGAATTTGCCCTTCGATCGGGCGTTAGACTGAAACAGCTTTCCCTATTTTTTGGCTAAATTCTAGGTAGTTTCCAGTCAGGAGCCCAGACAGGAAAGCCTGGTAGGGCGACCGTACTTCGTGAATATTTGAATACCGAAAGGCGTTCACGATCGGGGCAATGCGGCCGCATCGCCCCTTGCCGAAAGCTCATTATCCACGGCACGATAGCCGGGTCGCAGTTCAGCCGTCGCACTCTGATGTCTCAGCGCAGGTCCAAAGAGAGCACCGCATAGCGAGGATTGAATGGGAAGAAAAGACTGGAACCAGATGGATAGCAATGATGACCTCGCCGCGATTGGTATCTCTCCGAATCGGGGTCGCGGGTGGAAAATACTATCGGGAGTCCTACTGGTGGGGACCGCAACCTTTGCAGCAGCTTATTACTTGCCACTCTATCGCGCGCATTCTTCGCTCAGTCACGAATATCGAACGCTTCAAACCCAGGCAACTGCGCAGCATCAGCAACTTACCGAGACGCTCGATGCCCTTAAGCAGGTTTCCTCGGAACGGGACAAACTGAGTGAGATTGCAGGAAAGCTAAAGGCGAAAAGAAGCACCCTCACGCCGCAGGCCGAGAGTTTGGAGCGCGACTTACAAGCACCTCTCAAGAAATTCATCGGCACTGGTAAGCTGCAAATAAAGCGACAATCCGAGAAACTAAGCATAACCTTTGCTAGCCCCACATTCATGGCCGCTGCGGGTTCTGAATTGACGGATGCCGGCAAGAAGGCAGTCTGTCTGATCGGTGGCGGCATCAAGTCAGCCGACGTGCACGTCGATGTAAAAGGCTACGCTGCAGCAACTCCTACCAAAGGTACCGGCTGGCAGACAGCAGTCACACGCGCCGGCAACGTGGCCCAACTGTTGAGCGATAGCTGCGGCGTTGACGCCAGCCGTATCGTGGCTGCAGGTAGTCCAATGCCCGGACCGGATGGCGCAGCGGTAGCCCTTGAGATAGTTCCGCGTTAGTGATGGTCCTCCGACCATTTCTCAACTCACCAAGAATGGTCAGGGAGTAAACGCATAAACCTGGCTATTCGTGGCCACGAAAATGCGGCCGTTGGCCACTATGGGCGTGTTGAACTTCTGGAACGCGGACATTGTATCCGTTGCGGCGCCACCCGCGTAAACGCTGGCTCCGGTGATTTCATCCACACCATGCAACTTGTTGTCCGTCCCGACGGACCACACGACGGCATCCTGTCCTTGCGAATTCGACATGCTTACGGAAGGCGAGGCATTCGTGGCCGGACCGGCACACCAAGCCACCGTAACTGTCGGAGGCGAGGTGGCACCTATCTTGATAGCCATCAGACCAGCATTCTTCTGATTTGCGGGACAATTCGTGGTGGTGCTCTGTTTGAAGACGACAAAAGTTCCACTCGTAGTGGCACTCGACGCGGGGTACACGGCGCCCGCATTAATGATGGTTCCGCCAATCGTGGCTTGTGTCAAGGCAGCAGAAATGCCGCCGAGATTGGCCCGATTCAACAGATAAGCATTGCCGTCTTTGCCCAGAGCGATCACAAGGCCCGTTGGCGTGGCGCCGGCAACGTCGAACACCATCGGATTGGTGCCGCCGAGATCCGCGTCCGCTTGGTCCATCGACGACCAATTGGTTGGGGTGAAGGAATCTGCGTTCGCGGTTACGGCCGCAAGGCTTGGCGCCAATCTAAATACCGTCTCGCCATCTTGATAGGAACCGGGCGGGGCAAAGCTTCCAGCATTGCCCTCGGTGTTGCCCGTTGCGAAGAATAGCGATGTCCCATCGGAGGCAATGCCTCCCGGTGCCCAAATTCCGCCAGCGATGGCGCGAGTGCGCCAGGCAACTACCTGAGTCGGATCGGTTGTCGAGATCCCCACGATCCAGCCGTGGTACGAGCCGCAGTCACCCAAATGGCCACCAAAGGGCACGAACACCTTACCACCGAGCAGCGCCAATGCCCCGCGCTGATTCTGTACGAGCGAGTTGAACGCCGTTCCGCCTGACGATACTGTTGCATTGAGATCCACGGGCCACCCGGTCACCGTCGCGCCGGTATCTGCGTTCAAGGCATAGACCATATGCCTGGCACTCGAAGCCGTGGCACCCATCCCGGTCATTGCATCAACGTAAAGTGTTCTGGTAGTTGCATCGATGATGGGGGTACCTGTAATTCCCAATTGTGGCGTAATGTTTCCGCAAGGAAGTGCAGAACTCGTAATAGGTGATGCAAGCGCCACGTTGTAAACCATTGCGCCGGTGGCTGCGTTGAATGCATAGACGTGGTTTTGCTCCGTGGCGGCAATAACCAAATCTGGACCTCCACCCGTCCCCGCCAAGTACAATGGCTGCGCATAGGTTGGGCCTGTCAGCGTCGCACCAGCAAAACTAGTGTCGATATGCATGGTCGCTGCAGTGGCCTGAGTAACCGCCGCGTCCACATAGACTCCATCACGCGATGCATGATTGTGGTGCTGCAGCACTGAGACATGCGTGGTGGTCGTTGAACCGCCTGTCCCACTCCCGCCCGTATTCGAGGCGCCGCCCGTGGCTTTGGAACCTCCGGCGCTCGTTGCACCACCCGTTGTTTTAGAACCGCCAGCATTCGAGTTACCGCCCGCGGCCTTTGAACCTCCAGTGCTAGAAGCCCCTGCGCTCGAAGCTCCTCCAGTTGCCATCGCTCCACCTGTGCTCGCCGTACTCGAACTTGAATTTCCGCCCGTGGGATTGGCTCCGCCTGTTGCAGGAGCGCCCGCAGCCGCACCGCCCGTTGCCGCGGCTCCGCCGGTGCCATTTACCGTGCCGCCGTTGCCAAGAGTTGTTCCGCTTCCACCGGCGCTACTGCCGCCGACCGAATTTGCGCCGCCATTTGCGTTGGTAGTTCCGCCATTGCCGTTTCCACCGACGCCTACGGTGCCTCCGCCTCCGGCACCGCTATTGGAGTCAGAGCCACTACATGCGACTAGTTCGGCTAACAAACTTGCTAGTACAATCCCTATAGCTAAACGTGACATCGGTGAGTCCCTTTCCTAATAGGCCGTGGATCACCGGGGGCCATCCCCAGCGAATTCGTACCGCAATGTACTTTTGTGCAAGCGCACTGAGTGGCCCCGCAGGTATTCGACGCTTCTCCCATTCGCCGCACTTTGGGTGGGGCTTTCGTGCTGTGTCGTCAAGTTGTGATCGAAGCTCTAATTGAGCATCATCACCAAATTGAAGCTATGCTCGTGTAAGTCGCCAATGACACTGGATTATGAGTTGCCATTGACGCACCTCTAACCATACGAAATCTCGGTCGCATCATATTGCTGGGAGCGGTTGCGGTAAAATTTGAATGCTAATCTTGCGGTGGTACGACCCCAAGTCACACGCGGTTTTGTGTTGAAATAGCCCTGTTTCCAGCCATTCCATCATCGCCGGTCTCGATCGCGCAGCCTCTGTTGACTGTCGCTAGCTTTTCGAATGAATCAGTGCATGGCGCACAGTATTACCCGGCTGGGGTGAAGTCGCGTCGGGGATCTTGTCGCTAGCTCTTCGGATGTATCAGTGCATGGCGCAGGGTGGTACTTGCCGCGGCGGCTCGGGGACAATCGCCTCGAGCGTCAGTTCCTCGCTGAGGGACCGGCGGTAAACGAGTGAGTTCTTATCGGCAGCTCCAGGCTCTTTCGTCGCTCGACAAGACGACGAGAGCTTGGCAACGAATTACGCGGGTTCGATCTCAAGCACGGTTCGGGAATCGAGACGCGTCTCGGTTCGGTGCCGATACGTCCCGGTGCACGTTCAGGCTCAGGGCTACGCCGACGCCAACTTCACAATACCCGAAATCGTCGGGAGCATTCGCGCAGTGCTCTTTTGACTCCCGCCCTTGTGATGCCGCCATTGTCGGCAGTGCCATTTTTGATTTGGGCGTGCCGGAACGTGGCTACCTGTTAAGGACCAGCATCGCTCCTTCAATCAGTCGCGAATCGTCGGAATTGCAGCTCCCAAAGTGGGCGGGCGTGTCGCAGCCGAAGAAAACCAACGGCTCTCAACCGGTAATGTTGCAATCGCGGCCGCCCGAAAGTAACGTGGCGTGGTGGCAGTAAAATGTGCGGTTGACCTCGAAAGGAATGGAAAAGTGAAGGGCGTAATCTTTGTTGAGCGCGCGTTGATTCTGATATCGTTACTTGCCGCTGGGCTGTGCGGTTGTTCCGGGGGAGGCTCGAGCCCCACCGCTTCGACTGGCGGCAGTATCGGGCTTGCAACGGGAGGCACGTCAACTGCAGGTGGAGCTACCAGCAACGGGGGAGAACTTGGGACGGGTGGTGCCGGGGGGGCAACGAATACCAAACTCGTGATCAACATGTTGAGCGCGGGCACCGATTTCGCCTGCGCTGCTTTGAGCGACGGCACGATTCATTGTTGGGGCGACGGCTTCTTGGGGCAGCTGGGCAACGGTGTCCAAGACCAAAGTCCCATCCCCGTACGGGTTAGCAACATTAGCAACGCCATCGGAGTCTCCGTCGGCACGTCACATGCCTGTGCATTGCTCAGTACTGGTGGCGTAATGTGCTGGGGCACTAACGGGTCCGGTGAATTGGGAAACGGCAACACGTCCCCGAGCTCAGTTCCAGTGAATGTCTCGAATATTGCCACTGCCACTGCAGTCGCCGCCGGAAATGCCTTCTCCTGCGCACTAATTTCTGGGGGTACCGTTCAGTGCTGGGGAGATAACCTCTCCGGACAGCTTGGAAACAGCAGCTTTGTGGGCAGCAGCGTGCCGGTGACGGTTGGGTCGATAACCAATGCCTCGAACATTGATGTCGGTAAGGGCCAGAGTTGCGCCGTAGTCAACAACGGTGGGCTAGTCTGTTGGGGCCTAAACAGCAGCGGTGAACTGGGCAATGGGGATACAGCGAATAGCAATGTTCCTGTGTCTGTCTCGAATCTGAGCAATGTGGCAAGCGTTACAGCAGGCAGCGCACATACCTGCGCCCTATTGAAGGACGGCACGTTGCAGTGCTGGGGTGTAAATAGTCACGGCGAACTCGGCGATGGCACCACGACTGACCGCTCCACGGCGGCGCCCGTCTCCGGTGTTTCCAATGTTGTGGGCGTGTCCGCGGGGCTCATGCAAAGTTGTGCCGTACTGAAGGACGGTTCGATTCAATGCTGGGGCGGTAACGTCGTAGGTGAATTAGGCGACGGTACCACGAATAATTCCACAGCGCCCGTGCGCGTCTCGAACATTACCAATGCTACCGCGGTTGCGGCCGGTCAACAGTATACCTGCGCGTCCGATGCCGACGGTTTGGCTCACTGTTGGGGGCACAACAGTTACGGACAATTGGGAAACAATACGTATAACAATAGTTCCGTGCCTGTGGCTGTGAGTAGTTTCTAGCGCAGAACCAGCCAATGGAACCGCATCTGCGGGCCGCAAGGCGCTACGGACAGGCTCCAATATCCGCGATACTCGTTTCCACGACGAAGTCCGACATAGTTGGATGCCGCTCGGCAAAGAATATGTGTATCGGGTAGCGGTTGCCTACCGTAATCTCGAATAGTTGTGCGTGTGCCGCTAGATCAACGGTGGCGGTTTCAGCGCCATGCACACCGCCGAGATCGATGGCCAAATGCCGATTGATGAACACGAAGACGTCATCATCACCGGTAAACTTGAACACCTCATTTCCGAGATACGTGAAGGTAGCTGACGTTGCCAAGGTGAAGTTGTAGTTATGCTCCATCCCCTCGTTGCCGAACAATTGGTTATCGATCGGGAAGAAATCGTGATTTTCGTAGACGAAGAGACCCGGTCGATCGGTTGCAACCGTCAGCGGCAGGTCAATCATGGTAGAGGTGTTTATGGCCGGTGGCCCCGGTATATCATGGTACCACTCATAAAAAGTCTGAGCGCTTTGAACAGTTAGACTCGAACCCGTTGGCGCATACACCGGTGTGTCATCAGAACCCAGCAGCGGCTGAACTAACCCGCGGTCATCAACCGAAGGGCCAATTTCGGGGTGACCAAAGTCAATGGGCTGCTGATATCGAAAATCCCGTATCGTAGCGTGAAGCTTGGGGGGCAACGGTTGTGGCGCGTCACAAGCTGACCAGACGCCGTTATCGCAGGTCTGGTTGCCGGTACCACAAACACTCGTGCAAGTCTGCGTCTGATGGCCAACCTTGCAGTCGCTCCAGACATTCTTGGAACAGGTTCTGTGGCCCGAACCGCAGTCGTTCGTACAGTCTTGGCTCGAGTCAGGTACAAGACAAGCTTGCCAGGCATTGTCGCTGCACACTTGCGTGCCAGGCCCGCAGTTATCGCTGCAATCACGCGTTGTCTGAGCGACAATACATTCGCTCCAGATATTGTTAGCGCAGGTCATCGTGCCGCTACCGCAATTGTTGCTGCAAGTGCGTGCCTTTGTGGCGACAACGCAGGGCTGCCAAACCCCGGAGCTGCACGTCTGCTGACCAGCACCACACTCATTCTGACAAGTGCGCGTCGCGCCTTGTTCGAAACAGGACTCAAATTCAGGGAACGAGGAGCGCGCACCGCACGAAAGGGCCGTACCTACCGCGAGCCCAATCAAACCCCTGCGAACCAACGCCAGCCTAAGACTAAAATTTGCCACGAGCAAAGCCTACGTCAACTTTTGCTCAATTCAACTCGATTTCACCGAGCGTTCCAACCCACGACGGATTGTTCGAATAGAACCCACGGAACTGCCCACAAATTGGCTTGTATGAACATCCAGTATGAATTTAGGACCCCTTTTGCGGCCACTGGATATGGTTTCACGCAGGCAAATTCGTACTAGTCTTGGTCAAATCATCGAATTGGCGTCGGCTGGCGCCTTACGTATGAGAAGCGGCGAGAGAAGCCGCCAACGCCGCAACGGAATCTGCTTCAGGTACGGGCATTTCGCGCGGCACTACGATATATGAGGCTAGCTGGTACTAGTGACTCAGTCGCGTTGGTTCGTGCCAATAAGACAATTGAATGGTCAGGTGAAAGCGAGCAGGCAGGGTCAGTTACGCCAGCATCGCCGGTAAGGTGGAACGCCTGGCAGCGGCAACCGCCAAAGTCAATTGATTGCTTGTCACAACTTCGGCACGGTTCGGGCAACCAATCACTGCCACGAAATGCCTCAAAGGCCGCAGAATTTTGCCAGATCTCGGACAAAGACGCATTCAACACATTGTCGAATGCGAGACCTCGAATCGTGTGCGCCAGGTGGCAGGGCATGGCCAGACCGTCAGGGCTCACGACGATATAACGCCTGCCCCAGCCACTCATACATGCCTTGGGCATGTCGGAATAATAGTCCGGCAAAACAAAGAGAACTTCCATTTTGCCCTTGAGTCGGCCCTTGGCCGCCACCGCACAACGGCGAGCACTAGTTAGCTGTTCACGCGTTGGGAGCAGTTGTTCTCGATTTACCAGAGCCCAAGCCAAATACTGCGTGTTGGCCAACTCGAGGCGATCTGCTTCGAGCGTCTCGGCAAGCTCGACGATTTCGGCGACGTGACCGATATTATTCTTGTGCAGCACGACGTTCAGTGTAAGCGGCAACCCCAATTCCTTGACCCAGCGAGCCGACTGCAGTTTCTTCTCGAAGGATGTCTTACCTGCTATTCGGTCCGACTCTGCCTGGTTCGTGTCTTGAATTGACACCTGTACGCTATTGACCCCAGCGTCGCGCAGGGCAGAAAGTTTATCGCGTTCGAGCGGAATACCACTGGTAATCAGGTTGCTATATAGGTTTGCTTCTGAAGCACCCTTCACGAGCGCTATTAAGTCGCCTCGCAAGAGCGGTTCTCCACCGGACAGATTGACCTGCAAGACACCGATCTGTTCGGCTTCTTTGAAGACGCGCAGCCAATCCTCGGTGGTGAGCCGATCGGCAAAGTCCATGTAGTTAGTGGGATTGGAACAATAAACGCAACGCAGGGGACAGCGGTAAGTGAGTTCCGCTACCAATGCGTAGGGTCGTTCCGTGGTCGTCACTGCTCTACCTCGAGAAGACCACGGTCGAGTAGACTTTGTAAGAATGTCAGAACCTCGGCCTCTATCAACGCTCGCTCAGCGGATGGATGAGACAGTCTCAATCGCTCGATGATGGTTTCAACTGTGTGTTCGCCCGTGCAAAGCTGGGAGATGGCCGAGCCAGTCCGGTTCAAAGCTAGCCCTTTCTCTGGGGCCAATAGGACATACTGATTGGTAATGTGATCGAGTCGAAGCCTGGCTTTGGTCGCCAATTTGGGCCTGGCTAACAGGGCAATCACCCGCCTGCCTCCATGTGAGTTGGAAAACAAGCGAAGGTAACACAATCAAGCAAATGCCACAGTATCTCCGTCTTGCGTATGAGTGCATTTACGCAGCGCTGCTGAATGTCATACGTGCTTGCCTGCTCGACGACGAAAGAAATGGCTTCTTCCGAGTCGAGCCTTGCCCGCGGCACCCGAGAGCGAAAATATTCCAGTGTGGAGCGGTCAACCCAGTCGTAATGCTCTTCCCAGGCCGAGATTCGCTTGCTCATCAAAATCAGGAGCGAAGAATTCCGTTAGAGACGAGGCTACGGCTTCAACTAGACTGTGCTCGCGTACGAATTCCACGTAAGCGTCGCAAGCGAAACGAACGCCTGGCAAAACCAGCCGGCAGCTTGCGACCGCGTCGCGGTCGAGCCCAACGCCTTCTGCGAGTCGGAGCCACAGCGAGAGACCGCCCTCGCCTGGCGTTCTACCATCGTGGTCGGATATCCGGTGCATCCAGGCACGCCGGAAATTGGGGTCCTCCGATTTCGACAGAATCAGCGCGTCCTTTATTGGAATGCGCGTCTGGTAATAATATCGATTCAGGACCCATTGTTGCAGCTGGTCTTGGCTGAGTTTGCCTTCATGCATCAACTGATGAAATCTATGTTTGTCGTGATACCGGCCAGCACCTTCGCGTCGTAACCATTCTACGAAGTCATCCCGCGAGAGTACTGGCTCATTGTTCATAGGGAAAGGTCCATACCGTCGTACGCGACTTCAACGCCCGCCGTTTCTGTCAGCTTACGTTCCGGTGAATCATCACGCAAAAGCGGGTTCGTGTTGTTTACGTGAATCAATACGCGTCGGGCTCTTGAAAGTTTACCGAGCCACTTCAGGCTGCCCGTGACTCCCCCAAGAGGCCAATGGGCCATGTCTTCGGCGCGTTTGTCCCCTAATTGTTGCTCAATGAGTTCATCATCCGACCAAAAGGTCCCGTCGAAGAACAGCAGATCAGCACCGGCTGCGGCCAGCTCAACCTCGGGCGCGGCCGAGCCGACCGCTGGCAAATACGCCAGTACCTTACCCGAGCGCTGATCCGTAATTCTCAGGCCAATGTTGTCTTCAGGGTCGGGAACTAATCCGCCCAGATGTATCGGAAGCTTGCCGGGAATTGCAATCGGGCATGCACTTAGCCCCGACTCCGATCCATTCGGCAACAATAGGGGCTGAGTTACGTTGAGTTGCAACGGCTGCCAAGTGACCTGGCCGTCAAATCGCTCTAATGTGCGAAAGAGCACATTGCCCTCGGTAAACCCGTGCCAAACGCGTTTGGTAGCGTAAATCGTCAAAGGCTGCGATTCGCGCAAAGACAACAATCCCAAACAATGGTCGAGATCGCCGTTGGTTAAGAGAATTCCCGCAATTGGGGTGTCACGCGCCGTTCGCGGGTGGAGCGCCGGGAAAGCCTCAATCTGCTGGCGAATTTCCGGCGACGCGTTCAACAGGAACCAAGCGTCATTGTTGGCAGTAACTGCCACGGATTCCTGACTACGAACCCGAGCGGCGATGGTACCCTTCCGGACACCCTCGCAGTTTAGGCACCCGCAGTTCCACTGCGGAAAGCCACCCCCTGCTGCTGAACCGAGCACATGGATAAACACGAACGTCCTAGTGCCACAGGTTCACGAAATCGACTACGGACAGGCTGCTACGCAGCAATCGCGACACGAAAGAAATCCTAGAGCCCGTCGTAATCCGAATCGTCGTTGTCCCCCTGGTAGGACCCAATTTCCGCATTCATTTCGATTTCGTCGAAGGATGGCGTTTCCCAGTTCATGAGCTTTTTACTCCTCTGCAGGTGTTTCGAACCGCTGTTAACGGCTAAGCCCAGGTGGACTCGAGCGGAAGTGAGTGAAACGCTTTTTCTGACCTTCCTGCCACAAACATGCGATTTTCTCCGCGGGACATGAGGCTTCGCGCCCTCAGCGAATAGTCGCACCGGTTCCGGTACCCGAGACCGTTCCGGTACCACTCGTAGTCGCAGTATCACTTCCCGAACCGGTACCCGTAGCCGTCACACTACCCGTACCGGTACTTGTGCCGGAGCCACTGCCCGTGCCCGTTCCGGAACCACTGCCTGTCCCCGTACCTGATCCGGAACCTGTCCCGCTTCCGGTACCTGTACCTGATCCACTTCCGGTACCTGTACCTGATCCACTTCCCGTACCTGTACCTGATCCGGTCCCCGTACCTGATCCTGAACCCGTTCCGGTTCCGGTTCCCGATCCCGAGCCCGTTCCGCTTCCGGTGCCCGTACCCGACCCTGAACCAGTTCCGGTGCCTGAGCCCGAGCCTGTGCTCGTGACCGTTAGAGTTCTCGTGTTCGTATTCGTCAAGGTTCGGGTCGCAGTTGCGGAAGCCGTTAACGTAAGCGTGGCGGTCAGGGTTCCGAAGCCCGTAAAGCTCCCTGTTCCGGTGCCACTACCGCTCCCAGTTCCTGTCCCCGTACCTGTGCCGCTGTTGGATTTAGTTCCGGTGCCGGTGCCGGTTCCCGTTCCGGTGCCGGTGCTTGAGCTCGAGGTCGACTTGGTTCCAGTTGCCGTTCCGGTGCCAGTGACCGTTCCGGTGCCAGTGACCGTTCCGGTGCCAGTGCCAGTGCCAGTACCAGTGCCTGTACCCGTTCCAGTACCGGTGAGTGTCTTAGTCGAGGTGTTTGAACCGGTGCCGCTGCCTCCCGTTCCGACAACTGTATTCGTACCCGCGCCGCCCGCACCGGTAATGTCGTCCGGTGTCGCATTGTCCGAGGCACTACATCCCCAGAAATATCCAATGCTCAAACCAACCAACGCTGCGGCGAGTTTCCGCCCAGGCGCTACTTTTCGCACTATAACCTCCACTTGAAAATCGCTCCCACGATTTCCGATTACTTGGGTAGTGTAGCCCGGGATGGCAAGTGGCTCAAAGGTGCTCGGCGCCTGGAAACCATTCTCGTAAGTCTCAATTCCCAGATGGTAGTTGCGGCGGATCTTTCTTTTGGAACTCTTTGCTAACTGCCGGTGACGTGAAATTATTCTTGCGCGATAGAAAACCTGCCCACCATTTATTTCTTGCGAATCTCGATACGTTCGCTGGCATGGCGCCTTGAAATATCGAAAGGGCCGCGGCGATCAACGCCCACGGCCCTTCGCGAACTCCCCCACCCTAGCTAGGGAGCCTACTGGATGTTGGGCTTGTAAGTGACGCAGCCCTGTCGAACGTCAAGCTTGGCGTATTTGTCACTCTGCACAGTTCTGCAGGTTAGTGGACAGAGGACCATGTTGCCCGTGGCCGGGTCCACGTACCAACCATCCGCTTGACCACCATTGCATGACGTATCGGAGGTTTGACCAATAAGCCATTCCTGAGTCGGCGTGCCAGCAACGACATTTTCTTCGTAGATGACATTGATTGCGTTGGCGTTTGCTACTCCACCATTGGTGGGCGCTGGAATCTTGACTGAACACGGGATGGCGGAGTTAATAATGGCTTGGAGTGCATCCGCCAGGTCCGTCGCAAAGTCAGTCGATTGGGTCATATCGAAATGGCAATAGTTGGGGCCGGTATCGACACAGTTCGGTGTCAATGGGGTGCCTCCCGTCCTTGCGGCTTCGGAGAGCCAGGGACGGCCATCGGCGCCGGTCGATGATTGTGCTTCACTTCCCGGTGAACCAATAATGAACGTCTTCACGAGCGGAACATTATTGAAGGCACTCTTAATGTCGTCAACAATCGGTTGCCAATCAACCGGATACGCCGTTTGCCCCGTGCCCAGGCAGCCCAAAGAAATTGTAGGTTGCCCGTCCGTAATCAGTACCATGAAGGGCGTGAAGTAGCCGTAAGTCTGCATCGCCGGGAGAACCCCACTGGCGTACGCATACTCGTAGGCGTCATCAGTGGGTGTTCCACCTGCGACATAGGCATTGGCCAACCCTTGAGCAATGGCTGCCCTTTGTGCGGAGCCAGCCGCACCGAGCGGCGCCGCTGGAATCAGGGCGGAAGTATTTACACAATCCGAAACAAGGTGCGGCACCGTGTCGTGGTTGGGCACCGTGTTCATGTTCGGAAAGAACAACATGCCTACACCTGTATTGTCAGGTAACCCGGTGCTTATCGCGTTGCCCAATGCTCTCTGAGTGATTGTCCACTTCGACTCAGTGGAGCCGGTTGGGATGTCTGTCATCGAACCACTGGTGTCGATAACGAACTCGAGCAATGCCGGCGGCACTTCGAGCTCCGAACTAGTGCCGGCGCAAGCATCAGCTGTAATCGCCGCTATGATGTCAGCCGTAACTACGGCCTTACCGCCCTTCAGATTTGAGTTGCTCCCGTTGCCGCTACCTGCATTATTGCCCCCATCGAGTGAGTTGCCCGCACCGATCCCACCCTGTCCGCAGTTAAACGAGCAGGCGCCACCGGTGTTTCCGTTTCCTTCCGCACCATTTTTCGAAGCGCAGCTTAATGCAATTACTCCAAGACACGTTAGTGACGTAACATACTTAAACATCTCAAGACTCCCTTCAGCCAGCCATCGATCGAATTCCCTGAAACCGTGCAGTCCAAAATGGATCTTGCTTTTTACTCCGCACGCACAACGCGGGTCTATTGTGATTTCGAGATCCATAAGTGACAAGAGGCTAAGATCATTTGGGCTATTTTCTTCGTGAACTGATTCCAACGAGACATCAGCACTCTACTCGTAGCCTCTGGGCCCTAAGCGGGTTAGAAAATCTCAATTACGTCAACAAGTCCGATCTCGATCAACGAGTGGCCTGCAACGCCTGCCACCTAAAATGTGTGTGTGCTTGTGTGTTAGTGGGGCCACGCGCGGGTTCCATTTAGTACCACTGCAATACAATCACGCGATCGTTATGATACCCCCCAAAATTCGCCGACTAGAGTTTAGCTCCACTGCAATCCGCTATGCCACTTTTCTTAGCAAGAGTTCGACTCGACGTTGACACTGCGCATCATTGAACCCGCAGGGCGCGTCGCGGAAAGGAGCGGGCTCAACGGCGGAAAGTGACAAATTCGTCATAAGTTTGTTCGATTGCCTGCCGCAAATAGGCGAATTTCGTTACATCTGACGTGGGAGCCCATTGCGGATGGTGGCCCTGATTGCTCGGCCAGGCCTGACGAGTAAGCTAAGGCTGGTCCCGAGTCAGGGTTAGTTGTCCTAGAGCACTATTGATATGCGGTCGCGCGACGCCAGCATTCCGTTTTTTCTGTGGATCGCGTGCGCAATCCTATTCGAGCTCTCGGGGCGCAATAGCGTCGAGCAGGTGATGACGGTCGTCGAAGAGAAGCGCTCGCTTCGCGACTTCGCGGCTCAGGTGCAACGCGAGGTGCGCCTCGAGACTCGCCCCGTCGAGATTGCCCTATTGACTCAACCGCCCGTTGCGGAGACTCCAGCGCCAACCGCTGAAGTCGTGCCGCCAAAACCAAAATTAAAGAAGAAGCCCGACAAGCCCGAGGTCAAACCCGAAGAAAAGAAAGCTGAGGAAGAAAAACCCCCGGAGAAGCAGGCAGAGAAAAAGCCCGAGGAGAAGAAGGACCTCGAGGAGAAGAAGGCCGAGGCCGCGAAGAAACCGCCCCAGCAACTGATACTGCCACCCAAACGTTCAATCGCGGTTCGGCAGCACCTCAAGGACGAGAACCAACCTGAGAATAAGGACGCGGAGTTCCTTGGCGATAAGAATAACAAGGTCGATGAGCAAACGCAGTCTCGCATTACTTCGACCGACCAGAACGAGGAAAAGCCAGCCCCGGGCCAAAAACATCAGGGCGCAGAAAAGCAACCGGGGGATTCCGATGAATCTCGCGTCGCAAGTTCGGAAGGGACCGAGGACAAGGGCAATCCCTTGCCGCCCGAGCAGCCTAAGCCCACGCCTCCCGTTCCGAATCGGAGTCCAGTAGCTCAGAAGGAACCACCGGCGCCCAATGGTCCAAGGGCGACCGAAGCCCCACCGCCGACGCCCAAGCCCGTCGAGGAGAAACCCAATATCCCTCCTGCGCCGCAAATCGCAGCGGGAGACGATGGCGAACCATTTTTTGGGCCGTCTCAAAACATCACGCCGACTCCCCCGAAAAAGAGATTGCCACCGCCTCCGCAGAAGAATCGATATAGCTACGGAATGGGCCTCGGCTCAGGCCAGATAACACCCGGCGGCATCAATCTGAATTTGTCGTTCAATCAAGCCGAGGCGGTAATTGGCAAAGAGCAGCTCATCAAAGATCGCAAGGCGGATTCATTGCGCCTGCGCAGCAAGCACCGCGGGTCCTGGGCGATGGTGGGCCTGAGCCGCTGGAAGAGCGCGATTGAGAATTACGTGCCGCATGTAAAGCCCGGCAATCAAACTGCGCTCAATACTCGCGCTAGCGCTTTCGCCAATTACCTCAATGCGATGCACCAGCGCATTCATGTCATATTCGCGGACGAGTTTTTGGCCCACCTCGATCAACTTCCGAAGGACAGTCCGCTCAATAACTACGACATACATACCGAATTGGAAATCATTCTCAATCAAACCGAAGGTGGCGTTGTGACGATGGGAATCGTCAAGACCAGCGGGGCTACGGCCTTCGACATCAACGCACTCGAAGCCGTCAACAAAGCCGCACCGTTCGGCAAGCCACCTTCCGAGATTGTTTCGCCCGACGGCAATGTGTATTTGCACTGGGAATTCCACCGAAACCCCGACATGGCGTGCTCGACCTGGTTTGCCTATCCGTACATCCTCAAAGGTTCACCTTCGCCGACGCCGCCCCAGAATTCACCGCCGTCGCGCAATCTCGAACGCTCCCCAGCTGGCGAATTCGTTCCGACGAACTACATGATTCAGCAGCGCCAAGCGACGCCAGGATCGAATCAACCGGCAAGCTTTGACTGAAGGCAACAGAGTGACCAGTCCTAGCCCGACTTCCCGGGGTGCGATTCGCCTAACGCTCGTGGTGGCGCTATTCGCGGTAATATTCGGGCGAGCCTTGGCAGCTGCCTTACCGGGCTCGCGCTCGGGACTGGGCAGGCTGCTCGAAACGAGTCGGTTGCTCGGCGCCTTTTGGACGCAACTGCTGGCGATACTCATCGTGCTCGTTGGAGGCCGTCTTGCGTACGTCACTTGGCATGACGACCGATTGGGAGCGCCGTATCGCGTGGTTGTGACACCTGCTGCGACTTGCGTAATCGTTCTCGTGATCGCGGCCTCATTCGATTTTCTGATGGGCTCGAGCACGCCCGAGATGTCCTTGATTTTGGGGATTGCCGGCACGCTGGTCGCACTTTACGCTACGGGCGTTTGCGTCAGGCCAACTCGCCTGCGCGCCTCGGGAATCATTTTGGCGCTCGTGGGTGCCGCAAGCATGGCCCAAGTGGTAGCTCGGCTCCTCGCACTGCAAGCGAGTGACGCGGCGTTGCCCCGCCAATACGTTGTAGCTCGATGGTTAGCGAGCCTCGCAACCGTTTTAGATGCGGGCGCCCTGCTCGTCACTGCAATTTGGCTCGCAAAACTCTGGGCGCGGAGTCGATACGCCTTGCTAGCGAGCCTTGGAATTGCCGTGACGCTCGGCAAGCTGTCGCAGCGGGGCGTGAGTCCCCAGGGATCATTTGCCGAGGTGTTGCTCTCGAGAAGCCTCGCTCAATTGCATCGCGAACCGAGTTCGTTGTTTCCTCGGTTGTTCCAAGATACCCAAGAGTTGTTTGCGATACTGGTAGTGGCGTTGCTTCTGTGGCGGCCTCGCAGTGCCGCACCGGAACCACACCTGAGCCTCGCGCTGGTTCTTTTGGCTCGTAGCTCGCCCGATATTCCGCTTTGCTCGGGGCTACTAGTGACCGGCGCCTTGGGCCTCTCGTTATTGGCCGCCCAATCCCAACCGGGCGCTCTCGAAAATCAAACCGGAACCGCCGGAGATTTGCGCACCAACTGACGGATGAGGCTGTTGACCAATGCAAAGGCAACGACGCTGGCCAGCGGCACCCAGAGGTATATTGAAAGGTTCTTGCCGGCCTTAACGTCGGCGATCGTAAGAACAAGGGCAGCAACCAACGCGCTCGTCCCTGATAGGGCCCAAGCAACTCTGCGCCGCGTCCACTGGTTGATTACAATTTGGTGAACCGCCAACCCGCCCAGCAGGAATCCAGTGCCAACACCGAGGATTGCACGCGACCAAGACCCCAGTTGAGCCGGTCGAAAGACAGAACGCGCCCCGTGTACGCTAGCGTGGAGCGTGTGAAGCTGTAACTTTGGGATACGTCCCGAAGGTCGCACACCCAAGCGAACATCCTCCAGGTTGACGGTTAGCAAATCATCACTGACCTGGACATCACCGGCCGAGAACCATGCGCGATGATTGGAGCCAGGCAACGTCCCTTCGAGTCTTGGGGTTTGGGTTTTTCCGCAAGTCCAAGTCGCCCCCACGACTGGAATGGGAACACCTGGCGCCCCCGGGTCGGCGAGGCAACGTTCACGAGCACTGATTAAGGCGCTTCGCGCCATTCGTCCGGGAGCGAGTGACCAGTAGTTGATACAAGCCGAACCAATTGTCCCCAGGATTGCACCGAACGCGCAGGTCAAGGCGAGCACGAATCGCCAATGGGGCCCAAGTGAGACGCGCGACCCAAAAGTCTTGGTTCGCGCCGCATGAACGAATCTGCGAGCGGCCAGCGCGAAACCAACCGGAATTCCAAGTAGCGTGGCAAGCTCCGCCGATTTGCCAAGGATTACCACGAGTACGGGAAAAAAAGCGGCCCTTGGTACTTCTGGGGCCTTCAGCCAAGGAAGAATCGCCAATGTCAGGCCCAGCGCCGCCAAAAATAGGGCAATAACCCAGGCGAAGCACGCCGCTATCAGGCAATTCCGCAGCAGCTTAGGCACGCCTTAGCCTGAACATTGCGAGCCTGTTCAGCAACAACGACATTCAGATGGAACGACTTTCGGTCAGCTGGCTAGCTACCTTAACCGACGGGTCGCTGCTTTGGCACTTCGGGCAAAGCTGGTGGGCGTCGCCGGCAGGACGTAGCGTTATTAGACCATCGGGCCGCTTGATTGGCAAATCCTTGAACATGCATCGGTTGGCGGACGTTGAGCCGAAGCAGTGATATGTTGACAGGACTCGCGGCGATAGATCACATTTTTCACGATTTTTAGTTCTAAGCACCATTGCCTTGGTTTGGAGGGAACATGCAGTTGTTTCGGTCATTGCGGCTTTTGCCATTTGCCGCCCCGCTCTTGGTTTCGACTATTGCCAGAGCTCAATCAGCAGAACCTTCCGTAACGGGTAAAGGCCTAGTTGGCGGAGCGCTGCTCGGAGGTGAAGTCGTAATGCTCACCGAGGCTGCAATCAGAGTAAAGCCAGGTTGGGCATACTACGTTGGCGGCGGAGTAGGCATGATCGGCGGCGGAATCGCCGGGCATTACCTGGAGAGCAGTTTTTCTCCGAAGTCGGCCATGTATTTCCTTTCCGCAGGCATGTTGCTGGTGATCCCAACAGCGGTAGCCTCGATGAACGCGGTTTCTTACGACACGCCGCTAGAATATACGCAGGATGCTCCGCCGACGGATCAACCTAGCGATGATACCATTTCCACGGGCGCAACGAACCCGGGCAATGACATGCCCACGATGCCTGCGGTAAACAATCAATCGGCGCCGCCTCCCACATCCACTCCTGTTCCATCTACCTCAACTGCTCCCGCAGGTGCCCCTGCTCCAGCAGCGCCTCCGCCAGCGGCGCCTCCGCCAGCGGCAGCCCCGCCACCAGCCTCAGTACCACCGGCAAGTCCGACTAGCAGCCCGGCGAAACCTCAGGGCACGCGACTACAGCGCGGTGCGCGCGCAGTCGCGCATTGGCGTGCAGCTCCAGTATTCGTGCCGCCGGCGCTAGTTGACATTTCCGGCAAGCAGTTAGCTCTCACGGTTCCTGCAGTTGAGATCCGTGATACCTACACTCGGCGCGAAGTGGCGATGTACGGCGTCAAACAGCAGACCGAGGTCAGGATCCCGCTGATTCAAATGCTTTTTTGAACGCCACTAAGACAATCGGCAACGATGCCCCCTTTCAGAGCCCGCCCCAAATGCCGTATCATTGACGGCTCGGGCCGAAAGGTTCGGCATCGTTCTCGCCCAACCCAACCAACTTGACAGACAACATGCAAAAGCCAGGCACCTCACGCGGTCGTTCCACTCACGACCCGTCCCTTGGTAAGGTAATTGCCGGGCGTTATCGCCTCGAGGCACGCATCGGCGAAGGCGGAATGGGCGTCGTGTACCGCGCGCGCCATGTGCTTATCGATCGGGTCGTCGCGGTTAAACTAATCCGACCCGACTTACGCGGCGAAACGCACCTGCGCGCCTGGATGCTCCGTGAAGCGCGCGCCGCAAACCGAGTCGACCACGCGCACATCATCGATATTCACGATATCGGTGAAACGGACGACGGCGAGCTTTACTTGGTCATGGAGTACCTCGTCGGCACTCCGCTTTCTGCGGAACTTGCACGTGGGCCCATGCCCATCCAAAGAGGCGTCGATATTCTCGAACAGATGTGCGCCGCACTCGCGCGCGCCCATGATTTGGGCGTCGTGCACCGCGACCTCAAGAGCGACAACATCCTGCTTACCACCCGCGGCGGGCGTAAAGACTTCGTAAAGATTCTTGATTTTGGATTGGCGGCACTCGCACACGATCCGCGCCTGGCGCCCAAGGGAGCCGTATTTGGAACTCCCGAATACATGTCGCCCGAGCAAGCACGTGGCGAACAGGCCGGGCCGCAATCAGACTTGTACGCGCTTGGAATTCTATTTTTCGAGATGCTTACCGGCCAGTTGCCTTTCCGTTCGAACGACCGTGAAACGCTGCTCGAGATGCAGCGGACCGCTAGTACTCCGCGTCCCAGCTCGATTCGCAAGGATTGCCACCCAGTAGCCGAAAAAACCGTGCTCAAGCTCTTGGAGAAGGATCCCAGGAAGCGCTTCCGCGACGGCCATCACCTGCTCGAAGAGCTCAAGGCTTTGCAACGTTCCTTGCCCAGCACTTCATGGGAAAAGGAAGGAACTGAGGCGGCAGCCGCTCCGCCGCCTCCACCCCCAGCCAAGTCGCCGAGCGTGATCGAATGGGCAAGCCGAGCAGGTCTGTTCTCTAGAATGACGGCCCGGGCATATCCCTCCAACAACAGCCCCCAAGATGTGCAGCAAGCGCTGACGTCGCTTTGGGAGGTGGCCTCCAAGGCGAACTTGCTCGAAGGTGAAATCGCGAGTCACACGCGAAAGCTCGAAGCCCTAGAGCGCCGCGGGCGGGCGCTGCGCGCTGAAATTGGGCGCAAAGTCGAGGAACTCGCCCAAGAGGAGTCTCGTTGTTTGCGCGAGGCAGCTGCCTATGCCGAGGAGGAAGAGACGGCTCGCCTCGAACTTTCACGGGCCCAACAGGTGTCGCGCGACCGCCAAGCAGTAGCCGATCAGTCCGAACGCGCCGGCACAGGGACAAGGGCCGTCTATGAAGCCGCGGGCGCAGCGAAGGCACTCATTGACGCCAAACGGGATTGGTTGCGCACACGCGAAGAGCGTCGCGCCGCCAAAGAGGCGGTTGCTCGGGAATTGCGCCGACAGATTGAAGAGTTGCGCTCGCAACTGGCTCGGTATGCGGAAGCCCTCGAGGATGATCTGCAAGCGGGTCGTGAGAAGGTGGCCAATCGCTCTCGCGAGGGCATCCGATTGGAGAAGGCATTTCAAGATTCCTCGAATGTCCTGGTCGGGCATTTGAAGGGCAAACCCGAATGCCGTGAACTCATGTCCGAGCTCAACGCGAGCAACAACGCGCCGCAGAACAACAGTTCGATGGTGAGTTCCGGCGTAGCTCAGCAGCCGACACCGCAATCGCGGGCGCTAGTAGGGCAATAGCCAGGTCAGGTCCGACTACCGAACCATTCTGAGATGTTTCGGTGACGTGTGCTCTACGGTAGTTTTGCCGAAAGAAACGACTTCAATTTGATAAGCGTCCGCTCGTCTTGGGCGAAGGGCGGCGCCAGGTAACTACGGGCGAAGCTGGCTACCTCTTCACAAACTTGAATGGCAAGCGCGTTGTCCTCGACGATATCCGAGGGACTCTTGCCGCGCACGACCGCAATCCGCAAACCCGAGACGAAGTCATCGAGTCGCGCATAGTCAGAGCCGATTAGGCGCTTGATCAGGGATGCGCCTTCAGCCAACTGAGCAAGTGGAGTAAGGGCAGCCGCTTCGTCTGCCGGCAAATCCTCGAGCGCTCGAGCCGCAGCCACGCGCAGGACGAACGCATCGTCGAGGTAACCCAAATCGTCGATGCCGTCGGGTATAAGGTTGACTGACTTGAACACATAGCCAACGGCTCCGGCAGCCCAGAGCCGCAATTCGTCCGAAAGCTGAGTGTCTTTCAATAGACCCGCAACGGCGGTCAGATCGTCCGCCAGCGTTCGCAGCCAATTAGGTAATGCGTTTAGCGCTTCGCGGGAAGTGTCGTCCATAGTATCCGCGGTCATAACAGGAGCCGCGGATGGCTACAACGGAATTTGGGCGCTCGGCTCGATTGTGCTCAAAAATGAGAGCTTTAATCACGTTGGCGCGCAGGGGCCCGGCTTTTTCTTATCACGTTGACGCGCAGGGGCCCGACCCTGCGCGCGGCTTACTGGTGAGCATTTCTAGGCTAGCCGCGCGGCGGCGTCAGTATTCTCAGCGCATTGTCACCGAGAATTGCGCGTACTTGCGCGTCAGTTACTCCCTCTGCCCGCAATGCTGGGACCAAATGTTGAATATCCCCTAGGTTCGAAAGCTCACGCGGTGGGCGAATCCCGCCTTCGAAATCTGACCCAATTGCGACATGCTCGAAGCCTACCCGCCTGGCGATGTACAACATCTGTGCGACCACGTCTTCGAGGGTTGCAACTCGCCCGGCTACCAGGAACGCCGAATGAAAATTCACGCCAATGACGCCGCCGGTGCTCGCCACCCCGTCCAATAGCTCGTCGGGCAAGTTGCGCTTGTGATCCATTAGGTGCCGCGCATTCGAGTGAGAAGCTACGACCGGTCGCCCTAAGGCCTTTGCCATTTTTACGATATCGGCGGCGCTGCGATCGGAAGCGTGGGAGATGTTGACGACTCCGCCTAGCTCGTAGATGCGCGCCACCATTTGGCGGCCAAGTGCCGTCAATCCAAAATCCTCTCCGTGCTGATCCATCGACGACGCAGCCAAGGCGTTGTGTTGGTTGTGAACCAGCCCAAAGAGTCGCACGCCCCGACGAACCCAAAGCTTGAGCCCAGGTAGGTCGTTGCCCAAGGGACCCATTCCCTCGAAGGAATAAAACGTGCGAATTTGCCCCGCGGCGGGTTCGGCACCGGGATGCGCGTAAGCGCTTTGCTCGCTCAAGGATTGTTCCATGCGCTGCCAGCTCTGCTCGAAGTCGGCGAAGCGCGGACCCTGTTTGGAGACCTTGAAAGGGACAAATAGTGGAAAAACTACGGCGGCAAGCCCGCCTTTTTTGGCTAACGCCGCCGGGAATTGGCCAGTCCCGCGCAGCAGTGAGGCACGCTTGTAGTTGTGTTGGTACGGCAGATCGACGTGCAAGTTGACGTAGCCTATCGTCGAGTTCTCTTGGTGCGATGCCTCGGCGGGAGCCCCGCCAACTTCAGCTGCCACCACAAGGCCTGCCAAGGCGAGTAGTAGGCGCACGACTTTTGAACATCGGAACATTGAACGGGTTATGCAACCTAGATACCGAAAGCGTAACCCAATTGCGCTCCAATGGCCGGCACGGCCGGGCCAAAGAACTGCATGTAGCGCGCTTCGAGGGTTGGCCCGCTCCTCGGCGTAATGGCGTATTGAATGCCTGCGCCCGCGCCTACGAACTCGTAGCCGCTTCGCTTGTATGCATTCAATTTACAATTGGGACAGTTTGCCGCCGAGTATTCAACCAGGATTTTACTAGCCGTTTCAGCCAGGCCCCCTGAGAGAAAAACGTAAGGGCGCAGGCCACTCGTAGTAAATGGATCACGCGCTAGCCATATCGCGGCCCGACCCTCCGCGTGAAAGAACTTAAACCCCGATTCGCCGGGCGCAATCTCGGGTTTGCCCGCTATTACGGACCCGACCTTCAAACCAACCGATAATCGCTGCGCGAACACTCTGTCGTAACCGAGCAATATTCGCCAAGTACCGCTAGCGAGCCCGCCGGATACCTGGTTGCCGCCCGGAACGAAGTCATCGACGTTTCTTTGAATACCGTTGCGATCGAAACACTTATAGCGGCCACCAGTTGAACAGGCATTGGGTGTTTGTGAATGAAAGACCACGTCCTGCTCAATTGCCAGACTGAACCAGTTGAGGAACGCGCGTGCCGACTTCACTTCGGGTGGTTCCGCGGTGGTCTCAGGTTGGTCTTTGTCCGGGGCGCGCTTCGACGCCTTCTCGGCATCTGCAGGCTTCGATTCGGGTTCCGATTTTTCCTCATTGGCCGCTGAAGATTCAGTGTCCGAAGTTGCGGAAGTTTGCGCGCTCGACATGGCACCCTTCACTTCGCCAAATGCTTGCTTGACGGCGGGCTTGTCTTCCATGGCGCTCGTGAGCGTGACCGTTGAATCGCCCGTCAGAGCCGCCGTAAACTCGTCTTTGCCGTCTTCGACTCGCTTCATTCCCGCGACATACACGAATCCGAGATCACGATGCAGCCGCGCCTTGAATGCTTCCGAGCAACTTTGCAGCATGCAGATTTGAATCGCATCGCGCAGTTTCTTTTCGGCCACTGCATGATGCCCTGCTCGAAAATCGGCTCCAGTCGCCTCGCTGGCAAGCTTTGCCGCCCGCTTTTCGGCAGGTGTACTGGGCTCGACAGTCGCCTGACCCGCGGCCGACGAATCACCCGTGGCGCTGCCGGAACCAGTGGCTGACGCTTTCGAGGCAGAAGCGGCTGATGTCGATGACGATGTTGGTGGCTTCGCAAAGGCTGTGCTTGTGCCTGCCGCGACCATCGTGCCGAAGCTCGCCCAAGTGATTGCCCAGGTGATTGCCCCACGTATAGATGCTGAATTCAAGTAACGAATGTTTCGATTGCCCATTCTTCTATCGTGCTAGCACAAGTGTCATTCACGGTGCGAGTCGATCCCGCGTTCGCGCTGCCGATGCTACCGACAGCATTGAGATGGCCGGCCATCTGCACCGTAAAACTGCAAATGTACCGTGTTAGGTGACGCATTCGGCTGGTCAATGCGCAAATCTTGCAATTTTTATCGACCACCAAGTGTCGCGCCAGAATTGCTGAGCTTTTGCAACTTTCTTGCGTTCGATTTTTGCAGCTACCAACTTCGTCGATTGAAAAGCCGCGTTTTGATTTCCGATTTGGGTACGCTGACGTACGCCCTTTGCGTCCAAAACCTAGCCATCAAGCGCGTTCAGGATGCGGGATTGCTGGGTTTAGTCTACGCCCGAAGGTGGGGATCCAGCGCATCCCGCAAACCTTCCCCTAGGAGATTGAACGCCGTTACCGTAGCGAATATCGCCGCACCTGGAAACAATGCCAGCCACCAGGCCTCCACGTTGCTGCGGACCTCGTTGAGCAACCCTCCCCAAGACGCCATATCGTCCGGAATTCCGAACCCGAGAAAACTGAGGGCACCCTCGACGAGGATGGCGGCTGCCAAAGCAAATGTGCCGCTTACGAGCACCGGATTGGAGGAATTGGGCAGCACGTGAGTGAAAATCACGCGAGCAGTCCCCGCGCCTTGGGCACGCGCAGCCTGGACATAGTCTAGTTCTTTGACGCGCAGTATCTCGCCGCGGACGAGTCGAGCCACGTCTGTCCACCATACGAGTCCAATCACGACTGTCATCGTCACAACGGCCCCGTACCCTTCCGGTGCGAGCACCGACAGCAAAGTGACCAGCAGGAGAATGGTTGGGATTGAATGAACGATTTCTAGGAGTCGCATCAAAATGACGTCTAAGATCCCGCCAAAGTACCCAGCAACGGTTCCCATCGTAACGCCCACGACGACCAGCACACAGACACTCAAAATTCCGACGATCAAACTGACGCGTGCACCGTGCAACACGCGCGCCAGCACATCCCTGCCACTCGAGTCGGTGCCCAACCAGTGAACAGCGTCCGGTGCCGAAAGCACATGGGTTAAATCATGCCCATTGTACCCCCAGGGAACGATCGGCAGCACGGCCCAATCGCCTGGTTTCAAGTAGTTGAGGAGCAACTCATTATCGTAAATTCGAAGCTGCGCTGGATGCAACAGATTGGGAAACAGGTACAAATGCCCGCGGAAATAGAGCAAGAGGGGTTGACTGCTGGCAAGCATGTCGGCCAGGAGCGCGCACAAGATGAAACTCACCAATATCCACAGCGCAACCCATTGGACCGGCCGCGCGCGGACAGCTACCAAGAATCTTCTGAGGGACCCAAGGCCCAGGTGGGACTTCGTCGTCGAGGCAGTCATTGTCGTCCCTCAATGCGAATTCGAGGATCCACGACGGCGTAAAGTAGATCTGAAACTAGAACTCCGATCATCGTCAGGAGGCCCGTGAAGGCGACGATCGTGATCACCAACGGGTAGTCTGGAAGTCGTATTGCTTCGAGCGCCACGAAGCCCATACCGCGAATGCCAAATATTTGCTCCACGATGACGCTTCCGCCAATTAAACTGGGCAGCGTCAGCCCAAGGAGTGTCACGATGGGTATCAACGCATTTCGCAATGCGTGAACGTAACTAACGCGAGCTTCACTCAAACCTTTCGCGCGAGCCGTGCGAATATAGTCCTGGCGCAAGGTGTCGAGCATCCCCATCCGCACATATCGCGATAAACTCGCCAATGATGCGTACGTTAGAGTCACGATTGGCAACGTAATATGCCAAATTACGTCCAAAACCTTGTCGAAGGGTTTAAGTTGCTCGAACCCGCGAAATGAATGCCATCCCTGAAGTGGAAAACAGCCAGGCGAATGGGTCCATGGGCAATTTAAAAATTGCCCGCTGCTCAGGTACACGATGAGCATGGTACCAACCCAGAAGCTCGGTAGCGAATACAGGACGAACAGAAATACCGTCATTGTCGTATCCCTGCGCGTACCTCGGCGAGCGGCGGAAAAAACACCGAGGGGGATTGCCAAACTGTACGCAATTATCAGGGATATTCCGCTCAACATTAGCGTAACGGGAAGCGCTTCGCCTACGACTTCCGATATCGGGCGCCCGTCTTGCCATCGGGTCCCCAGATCCAGCGTTACGAGTCGGCGCACCAGCCTCAAATACTGAATGTGCCACGGCTGATCGAGTGCGTAAAAGTGCCGCAAGTGAAGGATTGCTTCTTTCGAAACTTGCCGCCCGGATATTGCGCCTTCGAGTCCAGTTGTTACGGGGTCGGCATTGGCTAGCCGCAGTACCAGAAAACAAATGAGGGTTACTCCGATGAAGGTCGGAACCATCAAAAGCAAGCGGCGCAGCAGGAAGCGAAGCATCGCTATGACGCTCCTCCCGTTCGATTGGGTCCGCCTTCAAGCCACCAATCCTCTAGCACCCACCCAAGTAACGTTGGTCTGACACCCTTTATCCGCCGACTGAGTAGGGACATGGTGGGTCGAACATAGAGCCACGTATACGGTTGCTCATCGTACAGAATTCGCCCAAACGCCCGATAGAGCGCGTCGCGCTTATTATCGTCGAGTTCGCCCCGCGCTTCGTGCATTAGTTTGTCCGCGACTGGGTTGCTGAAGCTGATGTAGTTCGAACCGTCGTCAATTGAGCTCGAACTCCAAATCTGCGTGGGATCTCCGCGCGGCTCGCCCGACCACAATAGTGTGCAGGCGTCAAAGTCATGGGTCCGCAGTCGGCGTACGAAGGCGGACCATTCGACGCGCTGTAGTTTTAGGTCAATACCTGCTCGGAAGAAATCTTCCTTCATCTTGGTGCCAATGCGAGCTGCCTCATCCGAGGCGGCAGGAATCATGAAGGAAAACTCGAATCGATGCCCTTGAAAGTCCCTGATTCCGTCACCGTCGCGATCGACCCAGCCTGCCTGTTCCAGGAGGCGCACGGCCTCGACCGGATCGTAGGGCAACGGCTTCAATGTTTGATCGCAGGCCCTGCTGGCCCAATAAAAATGACAGACCGTCGGTTTTGCGAGCCCGTGCAGGAGTGAGTTTATTATTCCAGGACGATCCGTCAGCATCGTTAGTGCTCGCCGCACGCGGGAATCCTGGAATTGAGGACGCCGCAGATTCCAGCCGATCCATCGATAGTTTGCCTCGTAATAGAGGTTCCGATTGAATTTCTCCTGCAATCTCGAGTCCTTCAATCTAATCCATTGATTGGCGCGCACCCTTGAAACAACGTCAACCTCGCCCCTCTCGGCAAGTTCGAGCATTACCGACTCTTCCTGCACGATTCGATATACTATGCGGTCAATATGGGGCCTTTTCCCCCAATAGTCGGGATTCCGGCGAAGCGAAATCATTTGACCGTTGACCCACTGGTCCATGCGGTACGGTCCCGTGCCGATTGGTGCCCGATCTATCGGGTTAGTGGCTGATTCACTGTAGCCTACGCCGCTCAACTTTTTGATTATGTGAGACGGCTGAATCGGCACGCCGCCGAAGACACCGTCCATCATGAGAAAGTAGGGACGCTTTAGGTAAAATCGGATCGTTGACTCGTCAATTGCTTCGTATCGCTCTATTTCCTGAGTATAGGAGCGAAGGGAGGCCGCCTTCGATGTCGTATCCTGAATTTTGTCGAATGTAGCTATTACGTCCGCGGAAGAAAATGGATACCCGTCATGCCAAGTCACGGACCGCCGCAGGTGGAAAGTGTAGACGCGTCCGTCGGGACTAATTTCCAGAGTCTCTGCCAACGAAGGCAAGAATCGAAACCGCGGCTCATCGTAAGGGTCAACCGTTACCAGCGATTCATACACGCGGTTTGACGTGATTTGCGACGCCCAATAATCCGAATCGATGATGGTGTTGAGGCTGGGTGGGTTGGTGTCAATCTGGAATACGAGCTCGCCACCTTCGCGCGGTTGCCCTTGCAATACGCTCGCTGGCAATTTTCCGTCAATCCACGGGTCCCCTGTGAGACGCTCTGCCTGCGACGCCTTGGGCACAATGCTCGACTTCTTACTATCGCCACGCACGAAGCGGCACCCGGAAAGTGTGCACACAAGGAAGGCACAAGCGGTGGCAAACAGCTTGAGATGCGTTGACAGTACCGACGGCACGACCCTCACTTAGCACAAGGACCGCTCGACGGTACCGCTTCGGGAGTGGCCCCTCAGTCGCTCACTTTCAGTGGCAACCTCATGATTGCCTCAGAGGCGTCACGTTCATAAAGCCAACTGTAAGTTGCCCAACTGGCGAGCACATGCTTGAGGTAGGTGCGCGTTTCGGCAATTGGGATGGCTTCGACCCACACGTCGAAGTCCATATCTGGCCTTTCCTTGAGCCAACGTGTTGGGCGGCCCGGGCCAGCATTATAAGCCGGTATTGCCAGTATCGGAAGGCTACTGAATTTTTGCAACAGCTTAGAGAGCACTTGACATCCAAGCGCGACGTTAATCGTTGGCCGCTTGAGCGACAGAGGATCGGCCGTCATACCAAGCTTTCGCGCGGCAATCTTTGCAGTTGGCACAATCAGCTGCATCAAGCCGTATGCCTCGGCGGCGCTAACGGCTTCGCGATCGAACTGCGATTCCTCTCTCATGACAGCGTACACCAGCGATTCTGGTACTTGCGCGCGCTTACTTTCGCGACTTACGATCTCCGAATACGGCTGTGGGAATGCAACCTTCCACGCGGGTTCCCAGGCCCCGACGGGCCAGCGCCGGGGCCAATCGCGCATCCGTTCTCTTACCAACCGCTGCGAGCTCCGGAGCGCGCCCGCGGCGGCTTCGAATGATGCCTTCGTCCAGAGCAATAACGGTTCCACTTCGGGTGGCAATTGCAGAACCCTCAGCTCATCTGCACCCCTGTCGATTTCGCCGAGTGCCATCAATTCAATGGCCCTGAAGTATCCAGGTTTGTCGAATTGTGGTTGATACGGCACGGTAAAGGGCGCATCCACATTCAAGGTAGTAGCCGTTGACTTTACCCGTGCCGCGCGCTCGGGTGCCCACAACATCAATCGATTGTAAGCCAACAACATGTAATAGCTAAAGGGTCGCTCATGGACTAGACGTTCAAGGCCGTCGAGAGCGGCTTCGCGTTGCCCATTTTGATACTGGGCCCGAGCCAAAAAGTACATTTGCCGTTCCGACTGCTCTACATCATCGTGACTCACGATTCGAGGCAGTCGCCCCAACTGTGACAACAACACCACCGCGTTCGTCCAATCCCCTTTGCCAATCCGTCTCTGAACCAGCTGAAACAGGCCTTCAGGGGTCATGTCACCCTGCGGAAAGTCGTCGGCCATACGCATGATCAAATCCGTGAACTTCGATTCCGAGCCCAAGTCCAAGTAGGCATAGGCCAGGCGCAGTCGAGCATCGTCCGCCAGGCGATCGCCCGGGAAGCGCCGCTCGAAGGTTTCATAGCTAACAATTGCCGCTGGCAAGTCGTGCAGCTCTTGCGCGCGTCGTGCCGTAGCAAACAACGAACGGGCGACGATCTCCTCGGGCTCAGTGCAAATTCTAGCGATTGACTCGAATCCAGAAGCGGCTTCGGCGGATTCGCCTAAGCCCAAGTGGGCTTGGGCGGCTGCAAATTGCGCGCGGCAGCCCGCACCGGATTGAAGAAGTCCCGATCTCTTGAGCTCTTCGAGCAAGCTGGCTGCCAATTCTTGCGCTCGCCTGAAATCTCGCCGTTCGATCAAAATCTCGAGTTGATCGCTCTGGTCACGAATTCTGCACTGTTGTTCCTGCTGCGGATCGGCCGAAAACAACTTTGCGACGATGGCATGTCTGAGTGCAAATACGCGCTCTTGCGTGGCACTGTCACAATCCTTAACGACAATCGAGCCCAAAATTGCCAATGCTTCTTTGAGATTAGCGTCGATCGATAAACCCCGAAAATCCGCGGGTTCACCCCCTGTGCCAGCGTCGTTACCCGTCGTCATTGAATAAAGGGCTTGAGCCAGACTGAACCTGACTGAGGTACGTTCCGAGCTCGCAGTGGTCGCGTGACTCAGGTAATCGCGCCAGATGTCAATGGCGTGATTCAACTGACCTCCGTCAAATGCTATCTGCCCTTTTAGCAGATTAACTGAATCGAGAAGCGGAGGCTCTGCCTTCAGAATACTCAAGCCGCCGAGCGCATCGGGTATCAATCCCAAGGCTACCCGGCATTGAGCGGCACCGAATTGTGCGTAGTGTCGAAGTGGCCATGCCCCGGACGAAGCCGCGTCGAAGTGCGGCAATGCTTGCGCGCACTCATTGCGTTTCTGATATGCATACCCGAGCGAGAGGTGCCAGCGGAATCGATCGGGAATCGGCGGGTCTACGCGAACCAACGCCTGCTCGAATAGCTCCAAGGCTCTTGCGTCCTCCCCTCGCTCCACGGCTTTTCGCACTTCGGCAAGTTCGAAGTGGCTAATAACCGGGCGGATTGAGTCAAGTTCAATCATGCTCGGTGGAGCCTGTGCGTCCCGGACCTTCGCGAGACTATCGTTGCCATTTGCCGGCAGATGCGGATTGGCAGGACCCGGTGCTGGCGGTTGCTGCAATGAACACCCCGCTACAACCATCGCGAGCTTCAGCGCGAAACTCGCGGGCATCACGAACCTTCCCCGCCGTGGACCTTTCGAGCAAAACGGCGACAGAATGCGGGCGTCGATCTTCACTTGGACCCGTCGCGAGGGTGCGCTGATTGATGCGTTTGCCACAATTCCGCTGCATCCTCATCGGCCTCAGCCTCTTCGGTTCGACGTGCCTCTGCGAGGAACTTCTCGCGATGACGCTCCACGACTCCCAATTCTTGCCGCAAAATCTCGACTTGATGCTGAGCTTGTCCTAAAAGCGATCTACATTCCGCGGCCGTCGATCTTGCTCGTTGCGAGTTCTGTTCCAATGCGTCCAGCTCGTGCTGCGCGGCGGTCCTAAACGACGCACTGACTTGTAGGTCAGCAACAATGGCTTGCCCTTCGAGGGCACGGCGAATTTGCGACTGCGCCTGTGCTTGGATGCGAGCACGAAATTCCGCGAGACGCGCCTGCGCCTCCTCGCAATGACGGTCGGCTTTTGTGCAGTCAACCCGTCGCTGGGCGACGACCCTTTCCGCGTCCTTTACAGCGGATTGCCGGGCCTGGTAGAGTGCTGCGAGCGAATACTTCTGCAACTCGGCCCCATTTTACACGGATGAATCGTAGCGGGGCAGTCAAAAAAGGCGGGCGGACCGAATCGGCAGCCTGTAGGTCACGCAATGTCGCTTCCGGCCACTGAAATCTTGCCCTCTTCGATATGAAGCTCCTCGCGGTTTTGAACTCTCGCGATGCGGCCGTCGGATATCCAAACGACCCGATCGGAATTGGCAAGCATCTTGTGATCGTGGGTCGCGGTAATGATAGTCACGCCCTGATCCACGGAAAGCCCTTTGAGAATTTCGATTACCTCGGCGCCGGTTTTTAGATCTAAGTTTGCCGTTGGCTCGTCTGCCAGGATAATAGTGGGGTCATTGACTAGGGCACGTGCAATTGCGACGCGCTGTTGTTGCCCGCCGGACAACTCGCCTGGTCGATGTTCGAGCCGATGTCCCAGCCCCACTTGCCTGAGTCGATCGGCCGCCGCAGTATCGGCCTCTTCCGGGCTGGCGCCTGTGAACAATCGAGGAAGTGCCACGTTTCGCAGGGCCGTGAGCGATGGGATCAAATTGTAAGCCTGAAAAACGTAACCAATGTAGTTGGAGCGGACATACGCTAGCTGCCGACTCGTCAAGTTGGTCAAGTCCAATGTCCCAATGCGGACATGACCTTTACTGGGGCGGTCGAGAGCTCCAATGATGTTAAATAACGTGGACTTGCCTGACCCCGATGGCCCCATTATTGACAGGTATTCGCCTCGAAAGACTCGTAGCTGAACGTCGCGTAGTGCATACACGGTTTCACGTTTCAGCACGTAGATTTTGGAAACGTCACTTATTTCTACAAGCACGGCGCCGCCGTCGGCCGGTGCGTCCTTTTCAACTGTCTTGCTTGAAGGGGGCATGACGGCTCTTCAAATTCCTCAAAAGGGCAGAGTAAACACGCTTTTCGCGACAAATGTGAGACCAATCCCCAACGTACCGACAAGACCCATGCCACAACTGAAGCCCGCGAAAATTACCGGTATGTATTGCCGCCACATCGGACCTATTCGTTTGCGAAAATAGTACCGCCCGGTGAGCGCGCCAATCAATTGCGGAATGATCACAAATGGCAAGGTTTGATTGAGTCCGCGCACGACTCCATATACAAAAAAGATGGGTGCACCGAGCCAGGTTAGGCCGCTAACGAGTGCGCCGCCCACCAACAGCCCCGCACCAATATACGTGGTGTTGAACGCTTGCTCGAACTCCGTAAAACCGCCGAGAGTGGAGGAGAATACCATTGACTGCTGCGCCGCGGTAACTTCCCACCATTCCTGCGCGAAGAGATATTGAGGGCTCGGGATTGGACCTAATCGCCAAATCACGTGCGCAAACACCAGTGAGCCAATGACGATTATCGGTGTCAAGAGCAGCTCACTTTTCCAAATTGACGCAAACTTGGTGCCGGTCAATTCCGCCTGGCGGTATTGCACGGCCATTTGGCTGTAGTTGTACAGCGGAATCGGCAAGAACCAAACGGCCATGCCTCGATAACCGGAAAAAATGAAGGCAGCTTCGCGGATGAACGGAATATTCAAGACTTCGCCGGCAATCCCCTCGAGGCGAACTGTTACATACGAAATAATGGGCGTGTAAATGAAGGCATAGCCGAGCATTACGACGACCACAGGCCAATAAATTCGCCCATCGGCGATGTAAAGTAGCCAGGTTGACACGGATGTATAAAGTGTCGCAACGACCAAATAAGTGATGAAGATGAGGATTGGCCTTAGGTCGCCACGACCTTTGGGAATACTTTGAAGCCCGGTGCTTGGCACTCGCAACTGCTTGTTGGCTCTTGCCTTTAGCAACGTTCTTCCGACGGAAAATAGTCCGACGAGCGCAATCGCTAACCCTACGCCTACTGCAAAACTGAAATAGAAGTCGATCTGATTCTTGTAGAACGTTGTCTGCATGTTGTCGCCCGGGTTCCACGACCGCAACACACCAACTCGTGGGTGGGCTAAGATTGGGTTAATCACGAGCGTAACCAAAAAACCCCCAAATGTGCCGATCATCGCCCAGTAGGGTAGGACCATTCCGAGGATTACCATTCCAAGATCCATCGCAATGGCAATTGCGGTCGCTGGTAGGGCGCTCCCCGTTTGCGGAGTGAAGTCGCGAAATGGCAGCGGCAGAATGGTTATCGGCCGATCGAGTAAGGCCCCGGTAATCGTTGGAATACCGATGTAAACGGCACCGAACACCAACCCAATGACGGACCCTATCGAAAAGACACGCCACCGCCAAGAACCCGTCGTTGCGCCACCGATACGAGTCTGCAGTGCGTCATCCTGCTCTTCGGATAGTGCCATGATGCCCTGTGCCCCAACTGGTGCCATGGGGAACGGAAGCTTTTCGATGTCGCTAGTCAGCCGAAATAGCCCGTATCCCAGTACCATGTTGTCGATGCGACCAATGACCATGGTAAAGACAATCAGGCCGAGAGCGGGTGCCCACTCCCACATGAATAACGAGCGGCGCTCTAGAACGTCGGGGTTCGCGGGTACGACCCAATGAGGTAAATGCTCCGTAATTCCTGCGGCTCGCGCAGCATCTGATTGTGCGAAAAATTGGGACCACAAGGCACCAAGGCCGCCCTGAAAATTCCCTTGTGCCATCGACGCCGAGATCATGATGGCGCCGGCTAGATAAAAAAGCGTGAAAATCTCAGCGCGCTTCAGATGCTTATTGGCACGCCTTGCTACTTCGATAAAAAGGATGACAGTTACCCATTGCGCAGCGGGTCCGACGGACATGCCGGCAATTAGTGTCATGTATATGGACCCGGGCACCATTAGCAATGCGACGAACAGGGCACCCAGAAATGCAGTCCAACTGAAGCCGTCCACGAATGTATTCGGGGGTTGCAAAATCTCCCGAAATTCCTCGAGCTCACGGTCCGCTGCGCGCTTGCGCGTTAGCCTCTTACCGATGCTTTTGGCGAGTTCGGTCATTGCGCTGGCGTCGCCTCCGCGGGTTGCAAAACCGATGAATTGAGCTCCTGCAGCGTTCGCATTCGGTAACTTTCGATGACGTCACTGGACAGGGTACGCCAAAGCAGGAACTGCTGACGCAAGTCCTTTAGAAACACCCGATTGGCGCGGAGCCAGTCGCCGCGAGTCCCACTGCGACGAGATATCTGAACTGAGACCTCATCCACACCGGGGATCTCTGAGGGAATTGCCGTTAGCGTCATGCGCTGAGTCACCCCCAAGTCGAAAGGCGCCAGCGCGAAGTCCGCCGCCAGAGTCAAATTTCCCTTCACGTTGTTCTCGAGCCCAACGTCGGATGCCGCGAAATCACCGAAACCCGCGTCGTCGTGGTGTCGAAAATGCTCGGCTAGAAAGCTTACGGCGCCCGTAATATCAAACGACGACACTGTAAAAGGGAACATCAGGCTCAACTTATCCCCGTCGGGTTCGGGCAATTTCCATGTCCGTGATAAGCCGGGATTGGCGCTCCTGGATGCGCGGAGGGCCGGATAAATTGCTGAAATTAGTACCGTCGCCATAACGACGGCCATCGCAAATAATGAGTTAGTCGATGAATAGTTGATAGACGCCGGGCGAATCAAACCTGCCCGAGCCAGCGAGCTTTGCACCAGGCCAACTGACTGCGCCAGCAATTGCCCACCCATGCCACCCACGACTGCGTAAACAGCGGCCTCAGCAAAGAACAGCGCGCCGACGTGCCCGGGAGACAAACCGAGCGCGGAGAAGGTGTAGATCTCACGTTCGCGATCGCTGATGGAACCGAGCAACGTGCCGAAAATGATCAGCCCGCCCAGCAGTAGCGGGACAAATAGGGCAAGCCCCCCGGACACCTCAGTCAATACCGTGAAGATGAGCCGCTGTATACCGTCTTTGGAGGCGGCCCAAACGGGCATGACTACTAGCTCTGCCCACTTATGACCTAGGTCGCTCGGGCTGACCCCCGCACCCGGATAGACAGAAATTGTGTGCAGCTTACCCCCGAGGACTTGAACCAACTCAGCCGAACCCACCGCAACTTGGTCACTAGTCAGATGTACGAAATTCTTGTCGGCCTCGTCCGCCATGATCAATTGGTTTTCGTCTTTCTGAACCGCCGTGCTTCCGGAACCGGAACTAGACTTGGCCGCATCCTGGAAATTAACGGGTAGAATCGAGCGTCCGTCCAAATGTCGAAGCCGTTCCATCGCCGCCGCGTTCAGTACGCCACCCAATCGAACCTTGTGACCATTCAGGAGTAAGGCCTGCCCCGGCTTCAGCTTGAGTAGCTTCTGAAGTATCGTCGGAACGAATACATCACCTCGCCCGAGTGCCTCTACGATTGTCGCTGCAGACCCGCCACCGAGAGCATCTGCTAGCTCTGGCCAACGCATCACTTCTTCGGGCGTAATACCCATTACTGCGTCGACAACCAATGCCTGACCAGGGGTGTCGCTGCTGGCGACGCTGATCCGTTCGGTGCCATTAGTCGAGCGCGAGAGCCAATACTGCGGACTCAGCAGGCCGCCCTGCCCCTCTTGCCCACGCAGCATATCGAGGACGCCCCACTTAATCGGCGAATAGTCGAGTTTGCGCAGCAGCACCTTCTCTGGGGTATGCTCGCCGCCGGGCCCTTCGTATAGCTCCCGTACGCCGACGGTGCGAGTGAACGAGGCAAAGGACAAGATCGTAAATGTGAGCATCACGACCGTTACCGCAGTCAACGTTGTGCGTGTGCGCCGTTGACGCATCGTTGACAGACCCATGCCGACGGCCGCCAATAGCGTCCCCATGGTCGAAACTTCAAGTGTGTGAACACTGGGCCCTTGGCCTTGAATTGCCTTCAATTCGGCCTTGAACTTGCGCACGACGATATAAGTAACCAATGACGACAAGAGCACTATCGCAAAGGCAAGAAATACGATTGCAGGAGTCGTTGCGATGGCAAAGCCCGGATGCATCAAATACAAAAGGGCAAACGTGGCAAGAAACGCCACACTAAACCCCGCGATTTTCCCGTACACGGTCGTAGCACAAAGCGTCAGGCGCTCGATGGCAAACGCAAACGGGATCGCCAACAGCAGGAGTATCACGATCGCGTGCACTAGGTCATCCATGGCAGCCCGAAGCGGCAAGTACACGTGCTGTGACAGCGCCGCGCTACGCGCAAAGCCCGCCTCCTTGGCGGCTATCGTCGTGGCCGCCAGCGCTTGTCTAAGTGACTGGTGAGCTCGGCTGTGTAAGGTTTCGAGGTCGGCGCTGGTGACTCCCCTCTCCCGCAGACGAATCAGCCGCCCCTCATTGAGATTCCACAGGTCATTCGCCGTTCTTTCGCCCAGGCGTAGACCCGCCGCCAATTCCTTCGGTTGTAGCCCCTTGCCATTCGGACGCGCCTTTGTGAAGTCGCCCAAAGCGGCCACTCCCATGGGCTGAAAAAGCTTTAGGTGGTAGTTGACCGTTTGATCGGAGATATAGCAAAAGCCCTGGTTTTCCAGCTGACCCCACAGAGCCCGGTTAGTTCGAAACGGCGCGTCCGACGATGCGTTTAGGACTCGGAGTAGGTTCGGCTGAGTCTCAGCGGCGTCCAAAGTTGACCATGCGTAGCCGTCCGCAAACATCAGATTGACGCGCATGGCATCCGTCAAACGCTGAGTCTGCTTATCTTGATTCGTGATTGCGAGCACCCTCCCCTGTTCATCGCTCAGCGTGCCGAGCGTCATGAGCTCGGTATACATATCTTCACGCAGCCCAATCACGCGAAAGTGCCCGGTTTGATCAACGGGTTCGAGCGCAAGCGGGTCATAGAATGAAGGCGTGAGCGCATGTTGCAGGCTCATCCAAGCCTGCGTCGTCCACGAAATGTTACCCGGCCACATCGCAAGCAGCGCTCCGACCGCAGGCCTATCTTCCTTTAGGCTGCCGCTCACTTGTAGTGCAACATAGTCGCCGGTAACCTGGCCCGAGCCGTAGGCAGGATATTTACTCTTTGCCAGTGGCTTGAAGACAGCCGGCAAGCTCAGATTGACGTCGCTCGCCGCTGCTTTGAGCAGGGAAATGGCTTCGCTTCCCTGTCGGCGTACATTGCGCCAATTCAAGTTGGGCAGGCTGTCCGCTGGATACCCGTCGCGCCTTCGCGCGTCGTAGCCAGTCATCAGCGAAACATTGTAAATGCCGTAACTCCCCGCGATACTCCCGGAGGATACGAACGTGCCTGGGGAAAAGGTGAAGCCGAGTGTTGCGTCCGCCAAGGTCTGCCGATCTAGAGCAAGCAAACGCGGGTTTGCATTGGCTGTCTCGAGCAGGACATTGAGCACGCGGCCGTAGTATCCCGGATTGTCGCCGTCCGAACGGGGAGCTCGCCAATCGAAGAACTGGTTAGTCCAGTCTCCGGCGACGACTCCCCAACTGGGGCCTACGTCGGAAAGGTTGAAGCTGGCGTGAAGAACAACCCAGGGTATCTGGCGACCGTCACCGCCGGCAGTGCCGACACCTTGGCGCAAGGCATCACGCTGATTGTCGCGAAGTACTGCCCCTGAAAGCTCCTCGATTCTCGCTGAAAGCCGAGCAAGCGTGCCATCTTTGAGCTCGTCGATGAGACCGAGGTAGCCTTGGGCGCGCGTTTGACCTTTTCCAGACTGCTTCGCCAATGAGCGCTGCCGCTGGATGAAAGCTTCCAGTGAATTTTCGTGAAAGGCTCGGCGAATATCGTCCCATAGCAGAGCGCGGAATTCCGCTTGCTCCGCCCGCTTGCGCGCAGGCTCCGAGTCAACCCCTGAAGGAACCGAGATACTCAACCGATATGCCTGCGACACCTTGCGGTCGTCGTCGCGCCGAAAGTTGGCTTCTTCCGCAAGCACGCGGTTAAGATCGGATATGATCGCCGAGTTTCCCGGCGCTCCGCGCAAGAATGGCCCGCGCTGTTGCAACAACGCCCGCATGGCTAGCAAGGCTTTTTGTTCGTCTGTATGCTCCCGGGCCAGCTGATTGTGACGCTCCTCACTCATCTCCAGGGCGTCGTAAACCTCCCGCGCACCCTGATGATAATGGGCCTGGTTATCCAAAAACATCACCCAGACGTCACGCTTGGGAGGCTGGGCGTCCAGCACCTTGGCCGCTTCGATCAAAGATGCAACATTCGCGGCCCCCCTTGCTCCAGGGCTCAGTTCGGGAACATCGCCGAATGAATCGTAGTTGGCCGCAAGCACCAAGGCTTCAGATTCCAGTCGATCCGGCGCAAAGCCCGGATCCGTTCCCGGAATTCTTGCAATGATGTTTCTGCCAATGTTCTGTTTCCAAACAACTCGACTTACGAGGCTCACAGTGTCGTGGTCACGCGTCAAATCCAAGCCACGCAACTCATCCCTGGATACGTAGAAACGCGGTTGGTTCGAGGGCACCCCTGAAAGCTTGGGTGAGACCGGCATCTCACTACCTTGACCCACGAAAACTACCGCGCTCGCCCCCAGGGCAAATGCTCTTTGCCAACCGGCAAGACTGTCATAGTCGAGTACTACAATTGAGCCCGAAACCTCGCGCGTTCCGAAGTCGACTGCCTCGCCACGACCGGCATAAATGAGTCGCCCAACGATACCGTCTGGACCAGTCGTCGGCGGCACGACAACGTTCGGTCGCATGGGGTAAAGTGGCAGATGGACTCCATCCAGCACCAGCTCGCATTTGACCGTATGCATCTGCCACACGGGCATATCCAGGAGAAATACATGCTTAAGGCCCAAAGCATCGAGCCGCTTCTGTATGTAATCCGAGGCACTTCGTCCTTCGGGCGTACCCGATAACCGGTGTGAATTCGAGGTTAGTGCTCGCAAGTCATTTAGATACGCGAGCTCGTCGGGTGCGAGCGATGCATCATCCGGTTCAGAGGCTATGCGGGTATCTCCGGCGGGACCCGCGTCGAGGTTGGCAGGCTCAGCCGTAGCACGCGACAAACAGCACAACGCTAGTCCAAGTGCCGTCACGACAGCATGAAGAAGCCTCAAAGCCCTCGTCACGCTTCGCCTCCGATTGAACCCACGGTAATATGAATATCCTCGCGCGATGCAACGCGCTCCACGCGACCATCGCGAATCCACAATATGCGGTCGCATATCTTCAAGAGCCTGTGATCATGTGTGGAGCACACGATGGTCATTTTGCGTTCTTGATTAATGCGCTGAAGAATGTTCAGGATTTCTTGGCCCGTTTCTAGATCGAGATTGGCCGTCGGCTCGTCAGCAAGCAGAATTTTAGGGTTATTGCAAAGCGAACGCGCTATAGCCACTCGCTGCTGCTGACCGCCCGACATCTCGATGGGACGATGAGCCCAGCGTTCCTCGAGGCCCACGAGTGCCAGCAGTGCCATCCCTCGGCGGCGGGCTTCTTCAGGAGACACGCCGGCAAACGCCATCGGCACCGTGACGTTTTCGAGTGCCGTCATGTATCGAATCAGGTTGTAGCTCTGGAAAATGTAACCAATCTTTTGACACCTGAGGAATGCCAGCTCTACGGCAGAAAGCTGCGCCACGTCAACCTCGTCGATCAGGATCCGTCCGCTCGTCGCCGAATCTAACCCGCCGATCATATTGAAATAAGTGCTCTTGCCAGAACCCGAGGGGCCCATCACCGCGATGAATTCCCCGCGAACAATTGCGGAATCCACCCCACGCAGTGCGTAAGTCGTTGCATCACCGATGCCGTAGTGCTTTTCCAACCCTAGGGTGCGAATGATGATGGGCTTGTCCATGGAATCTGTGAAAGTCATACCGCTACCCTCATTCCACGCGCATAGCTTCCATCGGGGACAAGCGCGCAGCCAGCCAAGCAGGCCCAACCGCCGCGATCGCCGCTAGGGCTACCCCCAACACCAACGAGACCAGCATCGCCAAGCCCACCGGCATGACAACCCCCGTGGCGCCCGCCAGCAATGATCCGTATTCGATCGCTGCACGAATCGTGGCCAGAATTACGCCCAGAAACAGCCCAATAATCCCTCCCACAACCCCTTGTATCATGGCCTCGAAAACGAACATCAACATGACGAACCCGTCCATGGCCCCCAGGCACTTCATCGTAGCAATTTCTGTAAATCGCTCGGTCACCGACATCAACATCGCGTTGGCGACGCCCACGACGCAAACCAGGAACGAAAGCACCACCAACCATTGATTTCGCTCGGACAGTCCAAACCAACCCGCACCTCGATCTTCATTCAGGTTGCCTAAGGCGCGCGCCAATTTGACTTCATGTCGGTGCGTCGTCGCCAACTCGAGGAGACGCTGCGGCGTAATTTCAGGCGGAGCGCCCGCGCGCGTGAGCCATTTACCAACCGCGCTGGCTCGACCCGAATTCTTCACGTACTCCGAAACGCTTTCAAAGTTAACCTGAGACGGTTCAATCGAAATAAGTCGGCCAATCTCCGTCGAGACCTCTCCATTTTGTAGCAGGCGATTGACGGACTTAATATCGGTCGTACGCGACGCCAACCGCGACAAGTCCACGAGATCCTTCGACGTCAGCTCGAAGCCCACCGCTCGAATGCGATCGGCAAGTGCCGGTGACCACTGACACAATGCTTCGACGACCGATTTACCGGGGAATGATCGATTTAACTCGTCGATTGCCCTTCCTTGCCCTGATTGGACAGCCTTTGCGAACGTTCGCAATTGCGGAAGTTCGTCGACTACTAGCCGCTTCAATTCTGAAAACTTGCCCAACGGCGGCCGGACACCCAAGTGAATTAGCTGTGCCTCGAGTCGGCTCGAAATCGCCAGGCTCAAAGCTCAAGAAGAATTCTTGCGCCGTTGCGTCCCCAATCACAACCGCGCGTGCCGCCACCGGAAAGTCATCGAGCGCACGAGTAGCCTCACGCAGCCGACGAGCGGTTGCTTGCGCCTGAATAATCTGGGCGTTACCCAAACTCGACCAGCGACTGTATTCCCTCGTCCACTCCGGAACGCTGGCGGCCAACGCGTCGAGGATTGCCACTTCCGTGTCCACATCTCCGAGGTGCGTGAGCTCTTGACCCAGGCGCCGCTCACTCAGTAATTCGGAAAGAGCGCCTCGCTCAGTTGCATGCTGCAACAGCCCGTAGCTCAACATGTGCACCATGAAAGCTGTTGCGAGCGATAGAATCGCGATAGTTACCGTCGAACGAAACATCCGGTACGACATGCCGGACATTGCCAACCGGAAACCTCGCGCCGCGCTCAAGCGAACTTGGTCCTTCGCAATTATCGGGCGCAGCGACAAGGGGCCCGACTTGCTCATCGACCGCCGCCCTCGGCTGGTAACGCGGCCACCAGGGCTATTGCTCTCCTTTGCACCAACATTTTCAAGAAGACCAATACGGATTCCCGGGCCTCATGAAAACGCAACTGGTGACGCTCGGCGAATTGTTCGACTATTCGCTCGACGGTCGACTGACCGTTGCAGGACTCGAGAACTTGGCGACCAAGCGCGTCAAGTGCAATGCCCTTCTCCTTGCGATAAGGCAAAACCCAACTCACGGGCGGCCGCATCCACCAACGCTGGCGAAGTGGCAACCAGAGCAGCAGCCCAGACTCCTGAGCCTCGATCCGCATGGCCTGATTGACCGTCGGCACCAGGTCAAGCACCTCTACATGGGTAGTAGACGCGTCATGGATTGGCTGCGCGCCGCCGCTGGCCCTGCGTGCACTAGCCATTGCAACCCTCACTGCAACATAGCGTCGATACTTCAGATACTTCAAGTGGCCGACGCTTTAGATACTTGGTTGCAACCGAATAGACAGCGTTCTTGTTTTCGCAGTGCCAAAGCAGCGCGTCGCCTCTCCGACTTAGGCCGAACAAACTCAGGAGTCGGGGGTGCACTTCCTTGCCTTGGGCCAAAAAAGCCACGTGTTTGCCGCGAGAAGTCCGCTGCACATCGCTCAGTCGCAATTGCGGTGTCTCCTTCGCTAACAAACCTCGCTTATCCTCAGGGGCCCAGGCAGCTGCCATTCCCATCCTATGCACCGTTACCGCTTTTCCGGTATGTCGAGAGTGCTTCGCATCGACTTCTGCAAACTCAAACGTCACGTCCGCCGGTTTCACCGTAGCCTTGATCAACCGAAACCCAAAGGGAACCGTGACGTCCAAACCAAAAGCACGAAACTCCCGAGCCTCGGCCGCCTTCGAAACGACTTCGATACTGCCAAAGAGCGCCGATCTGACGGATTTGCCGTCAGTCACGTCACCTGCCTCAGTCAAAATTACCTGGATCAGACGCGCAGCGCGAAAATCGTAGTGCGCCGCATTCACAACGCGCTCATCGTTGCCCTGTTCTCGAAGTGTGCCCTGCCAGCCCGAGTGCCCCTTGAGCTCCTTGATGTTTGCGCCTGGGAAATCCAAAACATCTTTACTGCGCTGGTCCGAAAGCATGCGATTGAGATCAGGTGCACGCTCGCAATCGCGCCAGAAGATTCGCAATGTCTCGCGCCGGCGATCCACGAACACGAGACTACCATTGTCGAGCGAAAGACTGTGCCTCACGATCTCCCACTCGACGGGCACGCGGAGCCGCAGGCCCAACCACTCCACGACCTGCGTCAATTCGTCCGTCATACGCACAACTTCGAATGCAAACCTTTAGCATTCGAAGCCAAAACTGAATACGAAATCGATTCCTGCCCGGCAATCGAAAAAGCCCACCGGCCCCCAGTATTTGTTATTTCTTGGGGTTTGTGACGGCACGGAAAGCCGAGTGCAGGCGTTATTGTGACTTCGGCATGAACCCAATCACGCCAACGACCATGTCAAAGGGGTACGCGACGCCAGCCAGAGCAAGCACCGAAGCTCTGAGTCCAATGATTCTTGAGGGCTGAAAGTAGTTTGCGCTACCGCATACCGCCGTCAGCTCGCTCCACCGAAAATTGTACGTAGTCGGAGTAAACGAATTTGGAACGTTGATGACGGTCTGTAGCTCCTGTTGCCGCGTTGGATCCTGTGGGGTGCCCACGCTAGCAACAGCCACCGTCATCTGTCCCGTCGGACCCACGTTCCCAAATAGCTGGATGGTTAGGCCATCAAATTTCGAGGCGTCGAGAATAGCGCCTTGCGTAGATTTGAAGGGGTCAGTGCATGTTGGAGGCGGGGTCGCCGATAAGTACCAATTCATCGTCCAACCAGCGGACCCCGGAACAGTACCGCAGACATGATATGGGTATAATGGATCGGCCGGGCCTGGGCATAAGGGATCGCCGGCTAACCTGCGACTGATGCCGTTCAAAATCCCGGCGTCCAAGTCAGGCCCCGGGAACGGGTAGAAGCCGCCGCTGATCCCCGCAGGTAATAGTGTCACCGAGTCGGTACCGTGGGCGATGTCGACTATGACGCCGTCGGCCGGCATGGGGATGGTCTCGAAGCATGCGGCAGTGGCGGGAGCGCAGAGCGCGTTGACGTCCTGCACGCCGGCATCACTGACATGATTGTTCGCGTCAGAGGTCCAGCATCCCGTGGCAACGAGCATTGCGAGGACACTCGATAGCGTGGCGGAAAATGGTTCGAGATGCGCTTTCATGGGTGACGACTTTGCGGATTGAGAAACGGGGCCTTGATCAATTGGAGCCATTGCCGGCATCCGCGCCCTTACGGCGATAGAATCGGAAATTCGTTATCCAAAGCTCTGTACGAACTTCCTTCGGAAAAATGACCGAAATCTGCAGGAGAGTTGAGGAGTCGAAGCCCGAGTCAATACGGTTGGGGTAAGGCAACTGATAGAATGTATCGAACGGTAGCTTGTAGAATTGCCAATCAGGCGTCGTGGTAAGGACGCGCTGGAATGCATTACCGCATTCACCTCGCAATGGAATGCGACCTGGTACGCCGCCCGCGGTCGCTGTACCACTCTGGAAATCTACGACGGATAAACCCAACCCGGCGGTGGCGTCACTCGGGGCGGGAGTACATCTAGAGCGGGGAACATAGGGCAAGTAGCAAGAGACGGTGGGCCCTTCCACTGCGGTATCAGCGTTGTTGAGCGTTAGCATCACGGAATGGTTACTTACTCCCGGCGTTCGAGCCCAAAAGCCGATACCTTCGAACGCCGAGCCATCCCAATAGCCCGTGATCTGTTCAAGGTGCGCCGGCGAAGTATACTGATTGCAGCTTGCATATTGGTACGGAATCATTACCGGTGCGCCGGGCGGACTGTGCGAAGCATTGGATCCCCAATTCGTGCAGCCTTGCGAATGGAACACCAATGACCGATGAACGGGCGTAGTAACCGTAGCGTTGTATTCGGGTGTGCCAGGATAGGAGAGGCGGGCCGCGCTGACCTGAGTGGTAGGAAAGAAGGACGAACCCTGAACGTTCTCTTGGATCGTGCAGATGCTCGCGTCGATGACAGGGAGTCCCGCATCATCAAGGGTCAAATTGCCGACAGGAACGCTATCTACGACACCGGGTGGGTTGGCCAAACAACCTGGAGTATTGTCGCCTGCTCCAAAATACGTAAGCGGGTGGTTGGGCGAGCCAATTTCTGCATCGAGGAGGGGCGTCGAGAATTCGTATTGTGCATCGACGCCAGCACAATCGAGCGAAATTGGATCTCGAGCAGCTGAACCGCCGCATCCTACTAATCCAGCAATGATTACCGGGATCAGTCCCATTTCGACTCTGGCTGACTTGTGCAACGTGCGCGTGCTCATTGTCACCACCAAAAGGTACCCGAGATCATGAAGGCGTGCGAATCAGGGCGCACCGTGGGGTCGGCCGTTGGGGGTGCTCCCGTGTAGACAGCGGCGTTTTTGCCGTTGGTAAAGTGCGAGTATTGCACGGCAAATTCGTCACGGCTTTGCCAGTCTGTGTGGAATAGAACTCGCGGTGAAATTATATTGAAAGCCGTCGAGCTGTCACTCGTATCGGGACTAACATGATCGAAGCGTCCTGACAGAGCTACCCACGAAGCCATGTTGTACGTCGCTTCGACGCCAGCCTTCAGTTTTGTCTTGCTGTTGAAATTTGGATCGTCACTCTTTACCGAAGTGCCAATGCCAAACAGACTCAGAGTCAAGTCGGGGCTATTTCCCGTGAAGCGCTTGTCATAAATTGCTCGGGCCATGCTGATGTCGTATTGAGCACCATAGGTGGTGAGGGAACCCGACCCGCCGCTGTTCGGCCCGAGATAATACTGGGTTAATTCAGGACCGCCGCGCGCGTTGAGAATCTCAATGACGCCCGACACTGCACCCGAATTGCGCGCTTCGGTGCGGCCGAGTCCCGCATAAAAGTGACCGAATCTTCCCATAGTGAAACGAAGATCAGCGCCAAACACACTGATGCGGCCGTCTGGAATTTTTCCGCCGAGAGTCTGGTCATCTTGGCTGAACGCAGTTGCGTAGTGAAGACCTACTTGAACAAAATTGGCATGGCTCAAACCAACATGAAAATGATTGACGAAACTCGCCCCTGTATTGGGGTTGGCATAGTCATTCCAGCCGGCAGGCGTCAGATTGTTCGGCACACGAGCAATTTGTCCGCCAATTCCCTGCTCGACGGCGAGCATCGTCTCAGGACCCAATTTGAAGCCTGCATTAATGGCTTCGCCCACTGAGTTGGTCCGAAACAGAAGCGGCGTTCCATAGCGGCCAGCATCGAAGGCTCCCATGGCTCCGTAGCGCCCTGTCATGGCACCTACCCGCACCGTCACGGGGGTCTTCAGGGGTTTCGAAAGATTTGCGGTAATGTAGGCGTCGTATACGCCCAGCTGATCCGACAGATTATAAATTCCCGACCCGCCATCAGACGTGCCGGATGCCGCGATTATGGTTGTTGCCGATATGATTGAATTTCCGTAACCGAAGTTAAGTTGTACCCATGGACCTGGCAGCACGCCCGTGTAGTCAAATGTTCGAAGGTATGTCCCAGGAACTGCAGGTGGTGAGTGTAAGGCAATTGAACTCTGGCCAGGCTCGGGATTCGAACGGTCCAATACGCCGACACGCATTGGCATGAAGAGATAACCGTGAAAATCGAGGACGTTGTCCTTCGACGATTCTGGCGGTTGACCGAAGGGAGTCGAAGGCGGGGCACTGCGTAGTTGAGGCTCGCCCGGTGATTGACCCAGTCGGGGGAGCGATGGTTCCGAGCCTTGCTCCTCAGCTTTCGCCGACAAAGTCGTCACCAATGACGACACAATCAGCAGGGTTGTTAGGTAACGTGGCATGAAACTAACCTTCCTCAATTCCATCCGGGTCGTTCGGTTCTTTTCTTCGCAAGACATGGCTTTTTCCATCAGAAACTGCTGTAGGCCCCAATGGTAAATACATTCCGATCCAAGGGCTGGTTCGGGTTATTGTCCACGGCTTTGCTGTAGAACCGCCGCGAATAAGCTATTTCAATACCGTCTAAGCTAAACCAATCCGATCGGAAGTGAACACTGGGCGTAATGCTGTATACGCGCCAAGGCCCGAGCGGCGCCGAACCCGTGACATACTGATTGTTCTGAACGCTTCGTAGGCCAAACACGTCCATGACGAGAAGTGTGCGGCTATCTGGTTCATAGCGGTTCTCTCCGTACGCGCGCATCCAGAATGACAACCAGGAGAGCATCGAGTACTGGATTTCGGTACCGATTAGGTAGCCACCCGTTCCCTTGTACGAATTGTGGCTGTCAATCGATTGAATATTGCCGCTTGGCCCAACCAAAGCGGCAGGTTCCGCATCCAGAGTAAAGTACTTTATTCCAGCAAGGTGAACCTTGATGTCAGGCGAGCGCCCGTCAAAGCTGCGCGGGTACCACATGATACGCGCCGCGCTGAAATCCCATTGCGCACTGAGTGCAAGGATCTTTCCCGTGCCGCCATCGCCCGAGTTTCCGGTTCCCAAGAACTTGTTGACCTGTTCACGGCCACCTTGAGTCCAGTCAACTCCCCACCAAAGACCATCGTTTACGGAAAGGGCTCGCTTGAGATCATAATAGGAAGCAGAAACACCTATATGACCGAAGGGGTCGAGCAAGGTGTGCGACTCGAGAGCAAGGACACGAATTCGCCCGTCACGTTTCGGCATACTGTCGTTACCGGACATATATGTCTGCTCGTCGGTACCGTTTACTTGGGCAAAGTGCAGTCGGAACTTGTAGTTTGACTTGTAGTTAAGACCGACATGAGCGTGATTGACGAATGACGACATACCCTGCTCGACCCAGGGCACGTAATCGCCGCGTGGTATGGACTCTGGCACCTGGGGTACGGCGTTGATGCCGTGAGAGAACCAAATCGTGGTGCTTGGGTTGAGGTCATGCTCGACGGCGATGACTTCACCGTAACCGCGAATGCCAATGAGAGGACCAAAGATGCCCCAACCCCACTCACCAACACCGCCATAGATTTCTGTGAATGAGCCTACTTTGGCTTGAAACCGCGTGGCTCCGAACGCCGGCGGAGTAAACGTCAGAAAAGCTTGGCTCGCAACGGGGCCAAGAAATGGGTTGTAGTAACCACGCAACTCTTGCCCAGCCATGCTTACGAAGTAATTGACCGTGGCTTGGACCATGGGATTACCGTATTGCATGAAGAGAGACAGGCCTGCGCCGGGCCAGAAAGGCTGACGACCCTGAATATACGAAGGCATGTGCAGCGCTGTGCCCTTGTAGCCTGCGGGAGGATCGGCGGGTTTTTCACCGACGCCAACCACTTCGAATGCAGCGATGCGACCGCCTAAGCGAAAACTCCAGTCATCTTTCTGCGTCGGCGTGCCGAATGACGGCGCGCGACCACCCGGAGCTGGACCGGCATTGGGTGCTTCAGGATCTAGCCCTAGACCATAGGGTTTGGGCGAACCGGGAAGATAGATGTCGTTGCTCGGAGTTTCTTCGGCGGCGGGTGCCGCTGCCGCAGCGGCTGCTGGCGCGGCGGCGGCGGGCGTTGCTGCTGGTGCCGCTGCAGGAGCAGCTGCAGGTTCCGTTGCAGGCGCTGCCGCAGGAGCAGCTGCAGGTTCAGTAGCTGGCGCGGCGGCGGCGGGCGCCGTGTTGTCCGCGGCAGCGGGTGCCGCTGCCGGCGCTGCGGGTGTTGCGGCTGCGGGCGTTGTATTGTCCGCTGCTCGAGCAACGCGTGCCGTCAAAACCAAAAACATCAAAGCGGACAACCCGCATGAGCAGGACCCGAGGCAACGCTTGAATTTTCGATTACGCGTCAACGGTGACACCTTTGGCAACGACGACTCACGTCGAAAAACTGTAAGTGGCTGCAAGTGACCTCGAATGTCCATGCGCAATGATTCGACCTCGGTAGGGTGCGAACTGAAACCGTTCTCTGCCGTCGTCATTGCTTCAGTGCCTTCGAACTTGCTCGAGCGTCCGTTGCAATTCGTCCGGCAACCGCTGCTCAAAACGATAAGTCCAGCTGGTTTAGTGCTACGCGTTCGGCCGCCTGCCGCACCATGCATTCCAGTCTCATGCGAAATCGATACCAGGTCGCTGAAACTGCTCCGGAGGAACCCGAGAGCGGCCTTAGCAGATGGAGCCGCTCCGAGTCACGCCATTTCGTAGCTGTCGCTCAGGCATTTTCACGCGCCAACCATGGATTTCGTCGATTTGTCCATCTAATCGGTACCCCAACTGGCCTGGACGCAAAGCCAACTCACCGGGCTTGGGTAATAATTTGCAGCCGAATTGTTCCTCGCTGAAGGCGTTTGTTGATATTGAGGTCGTTCCGATTTTGGTTCTTAGAGCATTCAGGACCGATTTGATTTGGTGCAGGCACTCTTACCAATAGCATCCCGCATTGCTGGCACTGGTGACACGAACGGGGGCCGTTCCGGCTTTTGTTCATGTGGCATTCAGGGCCCCTGCCCCGAATGCGGCGCTCTGAAAGCTCATGGCTAGACTTGAGGCCTCAGTAACTGCGATTTACGAGCGACCAACAACGGAGCGCGCGTCAAAGCCCTAAGGTCGTTGCGCGAGAATTATTATCCGTGGTGCGTTCTGTCCCATGAAGACTCCGGGCATCGACGGATCACCGCTGGCCTCGGCAACGCGAAAGCCCACGTCGTGAAGGAGCTTGCCGAGTTCGTGCAGCGAGTAGAGTCGGATCGAGTATGCGCACTCGCGAGTTCTACCATCGTCGAGCATCACGCTTCGCTTGACGCGCAAGCGACTCGAGATGAAATCGACCGTCATGTCATCCATGCATACCGCCGAGTCACCTTCGAACCAGACGCTCGAGGGCTGCTGCATCGCTACGAAATCGCGGTTGATGACGTCCACGAGGAATGTGCCACCCGGTTTTAAGGCCTTGAATATGTTCTCGGCAACCGCAAGGTTCTTCTCTTCTTCGAAGTAACCGAATGTCGTGTTCCAACAATAAATACCGTCGAAAACGCCATCGAATGCCATCTCACGCATATCGCCTTGCATGAGATTCAGTTTTTGTTGGCGTTCTTGAGCGACATCCGCCGCAAGCGCTAGTTGATGTAGCGAAAGATCATAGCCGACGACGGCATAACCACGCTCGGCAAGCTCGACCGCGTGATAACCTGGTCCGCAACCGAGGTCGAGAAGGACGCCGCCTTGGGCAACTCCCAGGGACTCCTCGATGAAGGATGCTTCCCTCTTGATTTGCTCGTCACTGAGCCTGCTAAGCGCCCGCGAATAGTCTTCATTGAAGAGCTCTTCCCACCAGGGACGCCGCGCGCGCGAAGCGGCTTTTTCATCCGACTTTGATTCTTGTGAAGCCGGGGCGACTGCGACGGCAACTGGCTGTGATGGCTCGGAACTAGCGGCGCCTGATAGTACTTCACCGGGCGCGGGGAAACTTCGCCGGGGCGGCGGCGGCGGATTACGTTTAGTTGCGGGCCCCACGGCTTCGTTCGCCTCAGACACCGGAGGCGCGACTTCCGAGTGAAGTGGCGGCGGGGGCGCGGCGATTGGAGCAGAAACTGCACGCGACGGGGGTGCTGGCGGCTCCAGCTTCGGCAGCGACTCGAGCCTTGACGGCAACTCGGGTGGGCCTGAGTCGGGCGCGACGTCATCCTCCTCGAGCTCGACTGGTTCCAGAGGCGCGTGTACTGGCAATGGCGGTGGCTGCTCGTCTTCGAAGTCCTGTTCCAACTGCGGGGCCGTTGCCAAGGGCACGAGTTCGAGATCTTGAGGCGCATCGACGGGTTTAAGGATCTCGAATTCTGGAAGCGGAGCTATCGCAGATTCCTGCGGTTGCAGGTCCGGCTCTGGCATTTCGAAGGCTGGAAGTTGTGCAGTCGCAGCCTCGTCTTCCGCCTCTTCTGGTTCCGCCTCTTCTGGTTCCGCCTCTTCTGGTTCCGCCGATTCGGATTCCGGCATATCAAAGGCGGGCAGCGGCGCCATTGCCGATTGCTCTGGGGACTCAATGGGTTCGGATAACTCAAAAGCGGGCAAAGCTTCGAGGTGTGCCGTACGCGCCTCGGTCCCTGCATTTTGCCCATCGAACGATGGCAGAGATTCTGTGAATGATCGCGCCGGCGCCCTATCCGTATCGGGATCAAAAGTCGGTGCCCGCGGAAAACTGGGTTCCTCCTCCTCGCGATAAAGCTGGATGTCTAGGTCAGGCGCCGACCCGTGGGGGCGCGCCGTAAATTCACTCGGGGGTGGTCGGTCTTCAACTCCAATGGAGATGATGCGCATCGCCGTAATAGTGGCGACGTTGTGCGGGGCTGGTGTGGCTCTGCGACGCGGCGCGAGACCGGTTCCCGATGAGTTTGCGGCAGCGGTGGGTCCGGCTGCCATGGGAGGCTTCGGCGGCGGCACCAACCGGCGCGGCGTGGCATTCGGAAGAATCGGAGCGCCCGAGAATATCTTGGACTCGTCGTCTGAAGAGTCTTCGTTGGAGATAGTCGTAGCATCGGGAGCGTCCGCGCCGGGGAGCGGTATCGGCTTTCTGATGGGCAAATGAGGCCGCATCAAACCCTGGGGCTCTGCACTCGGCTGCGTCGAGCGCAAGTTGGCACTATCAAGAGGGGCGCGGCCGGGGATTCGGGGTGGGACGAGTCCCGGTATCGATGGCAAACGCAGAGGCTCCGGAGGACCATTCGAGACCGGATTGGACGGGCTCGATTGTCCGGGTACCGCCGCTGGTGGTACCGAGCCGCCCGCTGGCGCGGGCGATGATGAGGATCGCTCGTCGCTCACGCTAGACCTCGAGTCAAAGGTTGACCGTACGTCACTTTACCTTCAGGAGCGCTCAGGGTCACACCGGGCGGTGACAGCAACACTACGGTCGATCCGAGATGAAATGCACCTATTTCATCGCCGCGTTGAATACGAAGCCCCGCTCCCAATTCGTGCACGCCTTGCGTAACGTCGCGATCTCCCAGAGCATTGACGGTGATCTTTCCCACTATCAGTGCGCCCACCATAATAAGCGCCATCGTCCGATTGCCTTCCGCCTCGATGAAGAAGACGACTCGACGATTACGCACGAATAGCTGAGGTACGCATCTGTCACCCAATGAATTGACCGGGAAGCAGTCACCCGGTATTGCGAGGACTCGACGGAGGAGGCCATCCACTGGGGAATGTACCCGGTGGTAATCGCGCGGGGACAAATAAATCACCGCGTAGTGACCGCCAATGAAATCCCAACTCAAATTCGATTGACCGAGCAGTTCGCCGACTTCGTAGGGCTGACCTTTGACGAATAGTCTGGCACCGTCGTCAATCGGACCTAAAGACGAGATAACACCGTCGCAAGGGCTAACGATTTTTGCGTCGGATATGGGCCTGATACCCTCTCGCAGCGAGCGCGTAAAAAAAGCGTCGAAGCTCCGGTAACAACCGTGCGGCGCGGCAGCTTCACTGATATTCACCCCGTACACCTGGGCGTACGTACGCGAAACGGCCCCCGACACCAGCGTAGGTAACCGTTGCTCACAAAGTCTACCTACGGCACGACTAATGCGATCCCTCGGTAGGACTCGCAGGAGTTGGGCGGCTGCCAAATTGACCAGGCTCACTTGTGCTCAAACGGGGCAAAGATCGTCATGAAGATAGTAGGCCGACGAGACCATTTCGGTCAACGTTGGTGAAACGATGCACATCAGATAGCGACTTATTGTTTAGATGAACGTTTCGCCTGACAATTAAAATTCCCATGCGATAGGCCCAAAACCGGTATGAGATACGACTTTGGCACGAATGACTATCAGCTTTCGAACTTGGCGCCTGTGGACCCCTCTTAGTCCATCGGCGGTTGACCGGCCGAAGCCGCTAAACCGCGGGCCGCAAGGCACAGAGGCCGCCGAATTGAATCAATCGAAAGCTTATCGGCCAGACCATCGGATTGGCTCCGCCCCTCGCAGCAGACTCGCTCGTCCGTCGGCGCAAACGCGAGGGCCCAATTGAATTGGGTCTCAGCATCCGCCTTTCTGCCGAGTTCAAAGAGCGCACGCCCGCGTAGCGCGAGCCAACTGCCCTGAAGCCCCATCAGCCCCGCCGGCAACCCGATCAGTTCCAAGGCTTTGTCGGGTGCACCTAGTTGCAATGTGGCAAGGCCCGCCGTCGCGCGCAGTTCTGGCAAATGCGAATCGGCGATGCGCTCCTGCGATAGTATCTGAATTGCCGCGCCGTAGGCTTTGCGCGATGTGAGAAGTTCTGCCAGTCGCAACCGTTGTACTCGCTCGATCTCACCCTCTAAGGCGAGTTCCGGCGATGATTCAGTGCTTGATTTTTTTGTCACGGACTCGCGGGAAAGGGCGCTGCGCCAGCGTCTGATCCAGTCGCTTTGCGAGTAGCCCGTAACCGAAACCAAGGCCTTATCCGTGCCGTCAATCCCCAATTCGCGCAAATCACGGAGCAACAGACGCAGCGCGGGCCAACCCGACTCATGCAGTATGAAATCCAAGAAATCATAGACCTCGGCGTAGGCAATTCGCGCCGACTCGGGGCTAGGCAATAGCGCAATCGAAGCCCCGAGATTCTCGATACCGACGGAACTCCCTTGCAGCCAAGCCAGGTGAGTTACTTCATGTTGATTGGGAACGTTGTCGAGCGGTCGCGGGTCCCGCCATCGAGTTTCGAAATGTTTGGCCAAGGCTTCTTGAAGCCACAGAGATGCATTGTCTCGCGTGGCGGCCGTCACGAGTAAATGCGTAATTTCATGCGCTAGAGTGTCTTGCCAGGGGTAGCCCCTCGCAAACGACCGCGGCGACAACATCGTCACTCGGCCCCAGCGTGCAACCGCTACGGTACCAGTAGTCTCGGCAGCCTCCAGCGGCAACCCAGTCATTGCCGAAAGACTCGCGTGGTCCATCACGAGCTCGATTCGCAGCGGCCGCGGCAAGTGAATCCCGAGCTCTGCACCCGTCGCGTCGCGCGCGCGAGCGGCAACGTCTGCAATTAGGCTAACCCAAACAGAGTCGGCCTCGTCTTGCACGCGCACCCAGACGCCGCGTGGATCGTCCGTTATGATTTTGGCTCCTGCAACGGCCCGCGCACAGCCTTCCGCCAGGTGGGAAAGGTCACGGATGGCTTGCCCTTCCAAAGCATTGGGTAACGACAAAATGCCGCGTGCCTCATCACAGTCGCCGCGGTAGAGCGCTAGCCGAGCTCGCAATACAGATGCCTCTTTGGGATTCAACGAGGCATCATTCAATAGCCGCTCGGCGTATCCGAGCTCCATGCCGTTGATGGCGGATGAAATCTCAGCCGGGCCTGCAATGCTAGTTGCCCGCTTGGCAACGACGAGCGGAGGCGGTTCGTGTCGCTTTGGGTGAATAACCAGGGCAAGCAAGCCGAGAAGCAGCCCGGACAGCAGCACCGCGTGCAAATAGCGACCTTTCATCGCAAAAGGCCCTCCGCGTAGCGACGAATCGTCGAACCTAGATCGCCGGGCAAGTCTTGACTCAGCCCTCGCTGAACGCGTCGCCTAAAGGCGGCCGCTGCCTGCGGATCCCCCGTTGGCGTTACGGTTCCCTTGTCCGTTGCAGGCGAGCCTTTCCCATGAGCCGAGTCTTCTCCATCGTGACCCGAGGGCTTATTGAGTTTTGCGTCGAATTGGTCGAGCAATGCTTGAGCCTTCTGCTCTTGATGATAGGCCAAATCGCCATCGCTCAGGGACAACGATTCGCTTGCATCGTCCATGAATCCAGAGGCCCGATCTAGATCACGACGCATCGACTCTGGGAGTACTGCGTCCGTGCCCTTCTCGCGGGTTGCCAGGGCATGCGCCCTGGCTGCCAACTGGCGTTCCTTCCCGATTTGCTCGTGTAGCTGACCGGCAACGGCGCGGGTGGCCTTTTGCTCTGCACGCTGCAGCGCCTGCTCCATGTACTGTGATTGCCCATCGATTTCGTCACGGAGCTGCCGAAGATCCTTTTCATCGACATTGGCGCGATTGTTCTCGTGCGATGCCCGAATCGTGGCTTCATTGACTGCATCGCGCGCCGCGCGCGACCGAGTGAGCGCATCACCGTAGGAAAGTCTTTCGACCGCTTCGGCCATACCCAGTGCTTGTTCGCGCGCTACCGCCTGCGATGACAGGGCCGAATCGGGCTCGGCTCCCAAGTACGGCAATCGTTCGGCGATTTTGCGCAGCTTATCTGCTCGTTGCTTAGCTGACGGTCTATCTTCATCGAGTTGGGCTGTCGCAGCCGCCCCTTGCAGTGCGCGCTCCAACAATTCGAGCCCCGACTTGTGCTCTTCCTTGAGTTGCTGCAATTCCCAGAGGAGTCGCTCAATGCGAACATCCGCGTCTGACACGCGCGAATGGCCCGACATTTCTTGACCTGACTTGCCCGATTCCACGCTCGATGTCTGGGCTCCACCTGCGGAAGGCATAGGACGGCGGAGCCGGGCGGCTAGGTATTCCGCAGCCAACTGCACATGTGTAAAGTCTTCGATTTTCCGGGCATTGCCGATTCGCATCAGGGTGGCCCGAATAATTCCAGATAGGTCAGCACCCAGGCTGCCGAGCAGCGCCATTTGCTTGCCGCCACTGGCAATTACGTCCGTTGCCGCATCGATACGGCGTATACCAGCGGCTCGTCTCTCTGAACCACTGGCCATTCGTGCCCCATGAGCTACTTCATCTGCAAGCTCGGCCAAGGAGCGCGCAACCGACTTCGCGTCGCGCTCGCCTAGCGCGTGCAAAGCCGCATCAACGGTGAGCGTGGCTTGCTCGATTGTCTGAATTGCGCTCGGCGGGCGCGGCGAGATTCGTTCGAGTTTCTCCTTCTGTGCGCGCAGCAACAATTCTATCGGTCGCGGCCATTCCCAACCTTCGTGCGCATCGGCCAAAGCCCGCCCAATTGCTCCGGTTACGTGACTCGCAACAGTGGAACTCGGCTCCGTTCGATCTAGCGTTATTTCCCGAGCTAGCCAATCGAGCAGCTGCACCCTGATTGAATCGAGCGTTTTCAATCGAGAAGCTTCATTTTCACCCGGGCTCGGAGGCTCGAGTTTTAGCCATTCACTGTAACCCCAAATGTTCTCGACTTGTGAGCTGTCGTCGCGAGCCTCGATTCGCACCATCACGGCGAGTTGAGCGTTCCTCAGAAATGGGTCATTGACGGCTACTGCGTGCGAACCGCGATATTCGCGCTGCTGACCGTCCAGGCGAATCAATTGACGTCGCTCCTCGCGATCCGCGGACTTCATTACCAAATCGATCTGCCGAAGCCCGTGGTCATCCTTGGCATGATAAATCAACTCCACGCGTTCGATCTGCTCGAGCCGCAGGGTTCGATTCGCATTTTCGAGCTCAACGACTGGGGGCAAATCGACTTCCGCGTCGACAATGATTTCATCCCCTTGTTCAACGAGCACTTGGCCGAGGCGTGCCGCGACACGTAATCGCTCCGAGCGCTCGAGTGTCCAGCGGGCGGACATCGCCCCATCTGTCCCACCCTCGAAATTGACGAACTGCCTACCATTGGTCAAAACCATCGGGATATTCGGGTGCACAGGGAGCCCTCGGATCCAAATTGAGGTACCTTTGGGTTCAGATACTCGGCTGCCAAACAGCAGAGAATGCTCACTGATACGCAAATAGGCAGGGGGCAGCGCGGTGACACTATCCACATCGAGCCAAAGCATGGAAAATGGTGCTTTGCCGTTGTGGGACAGGGCAACATTGCAGCCTTCTAAAATGCGGTGCCCACCGGCCACCGCCAGAAAGCCGCTCGCCGCAAGCCCGGCAAATACCAAGATTTCGAAGATTAACCCGCGCCGACGACCCTTGGATTCGATCTTTTGGATTGAAACGCTCGAGAGTGAACGACTCACGTACTGTTCTGCCAGCGTGGAAGAGCCAAAAGACTCGTCGCGCAGCGAATGCTCGTGTAATTGTATTGCCCGAAGCGCCCGGCGACCCCCTTCGGGATCGCATGCCATGACAATGTGAGTGAGAACTCGGCGCGCGTCGTGCAATTGACGGGACTTATTGAGGTGCGCCGCTACCAGCCAGGCCAGCGTTAGAACGACAATCGCCAATGCCGAGAGTCTCGTCCACGGCGTACCGAAGCGGGCCACTAGAGCAGCCGCAACAATCGAAAACAGGAGAACAACGAGGGTCAGTCTCCTCAATGGGGCCCGCACCGAGTCCCAAAAGGCGGAGCGGAAGCGCGCGATTGGTTCACTTTGGGGCAAGGTGTCCTCGACGCTCCCGGTCATGGTCAAGCACCCCTACCCGAGCGGTAACATCCGACCAATTGAGGGCGGAGAAATCGATGAGGGGTAAAGCGTGATGAATAACGTGACGAAACAACAAGAGTCCGGCTAGAATTGGACCAATTAAGGTCCACTGGGTTTAGCGCCGTGATATTTGTCAATAGGCTCATCCAAACCCTCTTGTCATTGCAGGAGCTAAGATTACGCCGTGCCTGGCTCCTGGACCACGTTCAACAGATGTCAGTTGTCGAAGCGGCACCCTTACTGGACGCACTTTGCAAATCTGCCGAGCGAGGGGATCCGGCTGCAAGGGAGGCTTTGATTGCTTGGGTCGTCGGCCTAGTACAATTGGGCGATTGCCCGTGGGTGACTGCCCTGCGGCAGGCCTCCGTAGAAGATGGTTTACTGAGTCTCAACCGATTGTTGCGTCCGATAACCCAAGTCCACGTGACAACCGAGTCGATGCCCCCGGTGCCGGACTACGGCACGGGCAGAGAATTGACGGTCGGCGAGCGGCGTAGTCTGGCGCGACGCCCCAATCGCCGTGCCTTCGAGCGATTGCTGTCGGACCCACATCCTTTGGTCGTTCGCACACTACTACACAATCCGCGACTCACCGAAGACGACGTCGTCAGGTTGGCCGTGAGGCGCCCCCTGCGGTCGGCTGTGATTGACGAATTGGCTCAGTGCCCCGATTGGCTCGTTCGCCCTCGAGTGCGAATGTCGTTACTTCACAACCCGGGAACTCCGGGTAGCATCACGTTACCCTTGCTCTCGCTATGTAAGCGCGACGAACTCGTCGAGGTTCTCGAAAACACCGCTGTAAATGCGGTGCTACGAACCACTGCGCGCGAACTCTTGGATCGGCGACCGCCCCTCGGTGAGGTCCCGATATCAACACTGCACTGAGCCGTTATTCGTCTTCGTCGATTGCCCACTGAAAGAGCGCACTCGCCGTTACACGCGTTGCGCACCGCTCACAAAGCGGCGGTTCCTCGATGCGCAATTCGGTCCCGCGCGTCCAAATGAAAAGACCGCTACCCGCCGGTTGCCCCTCGAAGTCCTTGCCACAAAGATCACACTCATATCTCTGATCTTTTTCAGAGTTGCCCCGCGAACGGGCCGGTAGCTCTTCGTACACGGATGTCGCGCGGCTTTCTCGGCAAAGGCTCATGGCAACTCAGTATAGTCGGTTTGTGCGCTCGTACATCAATAAGGACCTATCAATTCTGATGAATCGCGGCACTAGCGTCCTTCAATGCCAACAATCCGCGGTTTTTCTAGTTCCATATCGATAAGCCAACCGCCGGCCGGTGAACTTCAGATATCGATTTTTCTTGGGGGATTGGGTCCCACGGAATCAACTCGGCACGACAAGGCAAAGATTTCTGCAATATCCAGCACTTCGGCGCTCCGATGTTGTTCCGATTGCGCCACGCCATCGCTAATCATTGTCGAGCAAAACGGGCAAGCCGTTACGATTCGCTGCGCCCCAGTCGCGAGCAGCTCCTTGCTGCGGGCTTCGTTCATGCGGGAGGTTGGGTCTTCATCCAACCACATACGAGAGCCCCCAGCGCCACAGCACAAAGTGAATTTGCCGCTGTGCTCGGCCTCTACCAATGACGCACCCGGAAGGTTTCTCAGCAAGCGGCGCGGAGAAATTACGTCGTTTTCATAGCGGGCCAAGGTGCAAGGGTCATGAAACACGATAGATTCGAGTTTCGAATCATTGGGGCGCAAGCGGCCACTTTGCACGAGTTCCAATAGGAACTTCGAATGATGCTCGATTGGCCATTGTCCGCCGAACTCAGGATACTCGTTCTTGAGTGTAGTTAGACAATGGGGGCAAGCCGTTACAATGCGGTCAAACCTTTTCTCAAGATAGTAGCGATTGAGGGTAGCAATGTTCGCGTGGGCGAGTTGCAAAAAGAGGTACTCATTGCCAGCTCTTCGAGCGGAATCACCCGTGCATGTCTCCTCATCACCGAGGATTGCGAAATCAACGGACGCCTGCTGCATGAGTGTTACCAGAGATTTTGCAACGCGCTGGGCCCTGCCGTCATAGCTTGCCGCACAACCCACCCAGTAAAGGACATCCACCCGTGGAACGTCTTTGATGCGCCGCACCGAAAGGCCATCGGTCCAGTCAGAACGGCCCTTTCGCGCGAGATTCCACGGGTTGCCGTTGAGTTCCATTCCCTCGAAGCTGCGCTGCAACTCGGAGGGGACCTCGCCGCGCATGAGCACCAGATCGCGTCGCATCCCAACTATCTTGTCCACGTAGCTAATGCCGACAGGGCACTGCTGTTCGCACGCGCGGCAGGCCGTGCAGGACCAGACGGTCTCCGGCTTTAGAATTTTGTGGAATCAAATGTGAATCAGTTTGGAGCGATTCGGGCTCACCTCTGTCGATGTTCTTGCCGTGGCCCAATGCAAAGAGTCTGCGGCTGTCGTTCAACAACGCGCCGCGCAAATCCAACGTCAATTGCTTAGGGCTCAAGGGTTTGCCCGTACGATGAGCTGGACAATGCTCCGAACAGCGACCGCATTCGGTACACGAATAGAGATCCAGCCGATCCTTCCAGGTCAAATCATCGATGCGCGCAATACCAAATGGCGCGTGGCCTTGGGGGTTCTGGGACTGCAATAGGTCTGCCTTTTCCAGCAGAACCTCGGCGGATTGCGCAATCTTATCGAGTTTTCCGGAAGGACTCGTGGACGATAACAGCAAATTCGGAAGTGCTGTCAGGATATGAAGATGCTTCGAATAGGGCAGCAAGTTGAGAAATAGAACAACCAGGGCCGAGTGCGTCCAAAAGCCGAGCGCAGCAAGGAAAACGAGAACTTTCGCATCGAGATTTCGCAGTGCAAGTCCCATTAGCGAGCCGAGCGGATCGGGTACGGCGCGCCACTCGATGCGGGGCATCGGCCAATCGACAGCGCTAGCAAACTTGCCCATCTGCACGCAGGCAGCGGAGTCCGCTCGGTAGCAGTCAGTCTTCCACACGCTGGCTAGCGCCAGGCTTGCCCCGTCGTAAAGCACATCCGCAATCATCAATGCCGCAATGATGCCCAGGATGATCAAGCCCTCCCTTGACAGAGTCAGGCGTTTCGGGCGCAAGAAGATTCGCTGCAAAAAGAAGAAGGCGACGGCAACCAGCACCGCTGCCGAACAACAGTCCTTGAGAGCGTTGTAAAGTAGACCTAGCGGAAAATCAAAAACGGGAGCTCGTCCCAATATCCAAAGGTTAAATCTAGGATCAAAGCCGCGTCCCCAAAGGACAGTCGTGCGAGCCAGTAGCAAAATGAAGCCGAAGAAAATCAGCGAATGCGCCCAGCCTGCCCAAGTGTATTGGCGCAGTCGCGCCTGCAGAAGGCCTTCATGTATCAGCCGTGACCCGCGCATCTTCCAGTGGGTAAGCCTTGCGGGTTGCCGAGTGGTTCCTGCAAATAGGAGGCGCAAACGGCGCAGCCCACTCCAGGTGAATAGGCCAAATCCACCGACTAACAGTAGGGCCATCGCGAAGGGGCTCATCGCGCGAGTACTACACTAACTCGGCCTATCGTGCCGTGAGGAATTTTCAGGCCTAGACCGAATGACCCATCACTTCGGGGCAATCGCGCTACTAAAGCAGCAGCCAAGCAGCCGCAGCACCGAGCGCAAGGACAAGCAATCCAATCAGGACGTCACGCAAGCGCAAGCCCCCCCAACGAGCACGCGAGAGCTTCACTGGCTCGGGGATTACCGCCTTGTCGGACACAACTTGAGCCGGCAATTGCCGGTTAGAATCGTCCAGTGCGCGCGAACGCCGTGTCCTGGGCGATTGCTCTTCAACGTTGGAAACTGGCAGATTTTCGCTGGCTTGAGGTTGCACATTTTCGGGTTGTCGAGCGCGGGGGCTTGGTGAAACTGTCGATGTTGGCTCCCCTTGCGCCAGAACCACGTCCGCGCGAGACAGCGTTGAGGAGGAGACAATCTGATCGTCGTCCACCGCACGCACACAACCACTGAGTGTACCAAAGGCCTTAATGCGCAGTAATAATCGACCTCGCTGCGCGGGCCAAACTAGACTGGTGGGCAAACCGCCCCGCCCCTGAATACGCAGCAGAATTACTCGGCAAGAATCAGGATTGGAGTCTGGCCCGACTTCTTGCCTAGGCAGCGTCAACCTGAGTATCTCGGGGGGCTCTGAACGTTCGCGTACTGTGATTGCGCCTGATTGGCCGCAAATATTGCAACCCGCACCTTCGCAAGCGGCGCACCCGAGATTGCGGGGAAGATCGACTTCTATGGTACGAGCCTCTTGAAGCCAGGCGCGATCAACCACTATGTCGAGCAGTGCGTCGGGACCGCCTATCGCCTCGAAGTCGCCAGTCACTTTTCCAAGAGGGTGCTCCACGTCAATGTACAGTATTGTTTCCGACGGAACCGGGCGCCAGCACTCCACTCGGAATTTTTTCGAAGAAAAACGCTACGTTGTGCGGCTTTCAAGCGCTGAAACGGGGCATTTGGAACGCGCCTGGATGCGTTCACGCTGAAAATTGGGGCTTTTTCGCAGACATTCGGCATGGGTCAGATAACGTAGCCGAATGTAAGGAAAGAGCGTGGTGCGCTGTCTATTGCGCAATTTCGAATTCGGCGCGCTCACTCGAATTTGTGAGGAGAGTCCACGCGGAAATTGACTGTAAACCAAGATGGCCGCCTAGCTGGACACGCAATTGTCCCCTATCGGACGAGTTGCTTTTGATTCGAATCCTCACGTTCACCGGACCGCGGAATACCTCTTGGTCCACGCTCGAGACCGTTTCGGTATTTTGGTCGGCGCATGTTGAGCTCAGCGGGCAGTCGCGATCCTTGAGGTATCCCAGTCGAGTGACCGTGTCGGGCCTCGCTAGTTCACCATTTGCATCAATCACATCTAAATCGACGTCGGCACGAGGCACATCCCAAGCGATTATTAACTGAATCAAGCCGTCAGGCGTGCCACAGTGTTCATCCACGTGCCCATTGCAGTCGTCATCGATGGCATTGAAGCATTGTTCCAGGCCGCTACGGACACAACCATTCGTGAAAGTCATGTTCCTCACTTTAGTGACCGAGGGAGACCGCGCTTGCGGCGGAGACAACGACGAAGGCGGCGGGGCGGCGCAACTCCAATGAAAAAACGCCGCAGCGACGGCTGTCACTGCGGCGAGATTTCGGAATTGACTAGTCACGAATATCAGTCGGGCATTCGGTACTTTTCTTCGTCGATCTTGATAGTGCCTGCGGCCACCTTGGGATTCATCAGGCGATGGTAGGCTTCACGCGCAAGCTTTCCGACAGCGCCTTCCTCTTCACGCAGGGCGAGCAAAACACCCTGCTCTTGCATGAATTCCAAGGTTCGAAGGGCGCCATCGCGTTTGGTTGCATCGGTACCTTTGGCCATTTGATACAGCCGCACACGAAGCACGACGCGGGTGAATGAATGCGGTCCGTTGTCGAACATTAGATTGTCGAATTGCTTCGTCAGAAGGGCGGGAGCCCATTCTTGCGGGGTCTGATTGACTTCAACGTGGGAGATCGCGATCGCATTGTCTACCCAATTGAAGATACGACCCTTCTCGAGGTCGTCCTTGGACCAATACCCGAATGTTCGGTACCAGAGTTCCTGCAACTCCTCCAGTGCCGGCTTGGCCTTGTCACCGAAGAGCTTGCCGTACATGGCCACTGCGCGTGCGGCCGTGTCGGCGTTGCCTCCCAGAATCAGAGCTAACGCAGCGTCATTGACGAGCGCCTCGTCCTTCATCATCTCGAAAAGCTTTGCAGTCACCTCTTCGGTCAGGCCCGCCTTGCCGATAGCGCGCGCCAATTGGTGACGAGTCTCAATCAGCGAATCCTTGTTGATGAGCCCGATGAGAGCCGGAGCCGTACCTTGAACCGGTCGCGTGATGAGTGTCTCGAGCAGGCACATCCGACGGTATTGATCGGATTTTTCCGCGCCTCGATATTCATCGATCTTCTTGGCAACCGTGAGCATGTCTTCGTCGGTGCCGACCCACGCCAAGGCCGCGCAGGCCTCCATCTTGCTCTGCTCGTTGTTCTTGGTGTCCTGGATGTAGTCCATCAACGGCTTGAAGCCCTTGGGATCACCCCATTCGCTCATGCCCTCAGCGGCACCCTTGCCTACGGCGCGCAAGGTCATGCCTAGAATTGCGAGGCCACCTTGCATCAAGCTTTCCATGGTGGCGTCGATTTCCTTGGGGCGCTTCTTCAGCATCTTCTCGAAAACATCCCAGGAATCCGCGTCCTTGAGCCAGCCAACATAGCGAAGTGCGCTTTGCGCAATGACCCATTCTTCCGGCATCGGTGGCTGTTGGCCTTCCTTGGGAAGTGGGACATCGGGATTCGACCACTTGCGGAACGCTACGATGTCTTTCTTGGACCCCGAAGCCGCCAAGGCGCGCAGCCCGTTGGCATGCGGTGACGGCAGTTCGTGAATCCAAAAGATGAGCGCGTCTTCGGCCTGTTGGCGAATTTCGTCCACCTTTTCGGGGTGCAATTGGGCCAAGTCCGCAATCATGCGGGCAGCTTCGACGCGTTCGTTGTCGTCGCGCTTGAGTTCCATTTCCCAGTCGTGCTGGTCGCTGTAGATCTTCAGTGGATCCATTCTCAGGCGCTTGGCAAGCGTCGGCACGCCGCGGGTGTCACCCACCTTCGACATGATGAGCGCGGCCTTCGTCTGCCAGTGGATATGCGGCTTGGTCTCGATGTACGGGGCCAGCCAGTCGCCCACACGCGGATCGTTGAGCCTGTCGAGCAATTCGAAGATTTCGCGCGTCTGGTACCAGGTCGACTTCTCGTTGTCGCGCGTCACGCTTTCGATCGAAAGCACGAGCCCCTGCGCGCCGATGCCATCACGCAGCGCTTCGAGGTATTTCGTTCGGCTTTCCTTGTCGGAGCCGCGCATCGCTTGGATAAGCGGCTGGCGGGCGCGCTCATCGCCAATCTTGCCGAGGCCAGGGGCTGCCTGTCTCGCAATTTCTTGATCGCTGTCACCCAGCAACTTGATCAAGACATCGGTGAACTTCGGCGCAGCATTGCGTGACAGAACCGATGCAACGAGCTGGCGCACAGCCGGACTCTCGTCGCCGGCCATACTGGCCAACTTGTCCAATGACACGAGCTTTGTGATCTTCTCTGGGTCAAAGGCAATGCCTCCGCCCATACGTTGAACTTGGCTCAAATGGCCCGCCCTGTATAGCACCATCACCTGGTCAAAGGCGCGCGCGTCTCCAAGCTCAACCAACGCCCAAGCTATTTGAGGCTTGGCGCCGGGACCGGCTGTCTTTAGCGCAGCGAGCAAGGCATCCTTCGCTGGATCCCCAAGCGGCGAACCGTAGAAAGCCAAGCACATGGCCGCATCGGCCTCTACACCTTCGTTGAGGTCGGTAAGCGCCTTGGCTGCCAAGGTGACTCCGTCAGGATCCTTAGCCCAAGCGAGTTGCTTTAGCGCTTCACGCTTGAGTTCAGCGCTCGCTTCGGTGGCTGCCCATTTGCGCCATTCCGGTATTTGTTCGTTCATCGGTCTGACGAAGATTTCCTTCGCCTTGGCGACGGCCTCGGGAACAGTCAACCGTTCCGCGTCTTTGTGGATGCCGAAAATCAAGAATGCAGTGAGACCTCCCACCGCCAAAAGGGTGATGATGATAAGGCCAGGGCCAAAGCGCCCCTTCTTGAAGTCACCGTCACCTGCGTTGAACGAGCCGCCTCCGGGCATACCGGGTGGCCCCATCGGTGGCCCAGCGGGAATGTCGTCGTCATCAGGGGGCCATTTCGCGAAATCCACGCGGCCAGGAATTGGCTGCGGCGCGGGCCTGGGCGTTTCGTTATTCGGACTCAACATGCATCCTCCGCGGCGTCCAATACTGCCCGTTAAGTTGGGGCGGGCTCGAGATTGGAACGGAGGCACGTTATCTCATGCGGGCGGTCGACGGGGAGACAGAGCAAGCAGCCAACGGGGGCAAATCGCCTATTCCATGACGCCAAAACCCAAAAAACTCCCCATGTATTCACCGAGAAGCACAAAGTTCCAGTGTTACAGGAATACCGATTCTCTGTCCTAAAATCACCGATGTGAGAAGGTTGCTGCGCCGGAGGCTCCTCCTCATTGACCATGAGCGCCCGTTCAACATCACGCATCAGCAAACTGGGGCCACTCCCAACCGCTTTGCTGGTGACAGCGCTGGTCGCCGCGATCTCCTATTTTGCACCCGAAAGTTGGAACGCGAGCCTCGTTGGTTTGACGTTTCTTGCAGTAACGTATTGGTTGTGCGTCGTTGGTGCAACAACCGACCAAGTGCGCGCGTGTGGCCTATCGCTCGGCGGCCTATTCGAGTCGGAACCGATTGAGTTTCGGCGTGTTTTGCGCGACACGCTGGCTGCCATAAAATCCGCATTATTTGCCTCGATTCTGATCTTCCCACTGTTCATCTTGGGGTTCGTATTTTGGTGGCACCCGCTGCATTCGTTTCACTTTCGCGCACCGCAATCGTGGAATGACGAGTTGCTCGGGCAGGCACTCGTCGTTGCACTGCCCGAGGAGGCTTTCTATCGCGGGTATCTGATGAATGCTTTTGATCAAACAAGCCGTCGCAGGTGGCGGCTGCTCGGTGCCGATGTTGGTCCGAGCCTCTTCTGGTCGAGCGCGCTTTTCGCGATTGGGCATTTTGCAACCGAGCCTAATCCTGCACGCCTTGCCGTGTTTTTCCCTGCAATCCTATTTGGTTGGCTTCGAATCAGGACCGGCGGCATTGGGGCCGGCATTGTTTTTCATGTGCTTTGCAATGTCTTTGCCTCAATCCTGGGGCGGGGCTACGGTCTTTGGCAGTAATGCTAATCACGAACATTGTCCGCGAAATTGTCGAGCGAGCGCTAGCAGAGGATTTGGCCGGCGGCGATTTGACTACGGAAGCTACCGTGCCTGAAACGACACTCGCCGTAGGTCGTGCGATTGCTCGCGCTCCTTGTGTTGCCTGCGGAGCCGATGTATTCGCCATGGTGTTTTATTCGATTGACGCAAGTCTGCACGTCGAGGGCTCCGTCGAAGACGGCTCCTCGGTAACGGCGGGGCAAACCTTGTGGGAGGTGGAAGGGTCCGCGCGCAGCATTCTTCTCGCGGAACGAACGGCGCTAAACTTCGTGCAGCGGATGAGTGGGATCGCTACCCTGGCCCGCGCCTTCGTAAACGCATTGCCCGAGGGCAGCAGCACTCGCATCACGGATACTCGCAAGACGACACCGGGGCTGCGCCACCTCGAACGTTATGCTGTTCGCATGGGCGGGGCGCACAATCATCGCGATACGCTGGGGTCCGCGGTTCTCATCAAGGACAACCATATCGAAGCCGCCGGCGGCATCGCGACGACCATCGCGCTAGCGCGAAAGCGCGCCCCGCACACGTCGAGAATCGAGGTGGAAGTCGAGTCGATCGAGCAGGTCACCGAAGCCCTGGCTGCCGGCGCGGATATCATCATGCTCGACAACTTCTCGCTCGAGCAACTCGACCGTGCCGTTGCGCTAGTCCAAGGCAAAGCAATGTTAGAAGTATCCGGTAAGGTTACGCTGGACAGAATTGCCGACTTGGCAAGGCGCGGCGTTGACGTGATTAGCGTCGGTGCACTGACACACTCTGCGCCGGCGGCCGACATCGCGCTCGACATCGAGCGCGAGTGTGAGTGATTGTCGATTCATTTGGTGATCTATTTATTTTAGTGAGCCCGCATGGACACGGTTATTGCCTTTGACCCTGGACGCTTCGAACAGATCGCAAGGGCGCGCGAATTGCCCCTCGGGCAACCCTTGATTTTCCACGCAACGACGACGTCCACGAATGATATCGCGATGCATCTGTGTCAGCAGGGCGCACCCCATGGTCTAGTAGTGGTCGCGGATTACCAGACTGAAGGGCGCGGGCGACGCGGCAAACTATGGTATTCGCCCGCCGCCGGGGAAAATCTCCTTTTCAGTTTGATCATGCGCCTGCACCATGAAAGCGAATTGCCCAGCAATATCACATTGGCAATTGGCCTCGCGTTGCGGGACGCAGTCGGACCGCTATTGACGCAGGCGGTTAAAGATAAAATGGGCCAATGACGTCCTGGTCGACGGCAAAAAACTCGCAGGAATATTGGTCGAATGCCAACTTCAGCAGGGGCAATTGCCCGCCTTCGTCATAGGCATTGGGCTCAATGTGTCGATGCGGGAACTGCCTCGGCCGATTGAGACCGTGGCGACCTCTCTGTCATTGCTTCGAGCACGCAGCACCGACAAGGAAACGATTTTGGCTGATATTCTGCAGAGCATCGACAACCGGGTCCGCAATTGGGTAAGCCATGGATTCGAATCCATGGCTTCGCAGCTGCGTGAATGCGACGCGTTGCTCGGGAGGCATATCGCCGTTGACGGTGTCAGGGGGCGCGCGCTCGGGATCGACGACACGGGCGCGTTGATTCTGCGACTCGACGACGAAACCACAGCGCGCCGGGTATTGAACGGAACAGTGGAGATACTCGACTAGTAGAATCGAGGCACTAGGCTGCTTGAGCTGGAACCGGGAGCATTTCATCGGCGACGGCTTCTGCTAGGCGACGGCGACCGCGAAATAGTCGACTCATCACTGTTCCAATCGGTATTCTCATCTGCTCGGCGACTTCGCGGTAACTCAATTCCTCGATATCGACTTTTCGAATAACATCACCGATTTTGGGCGGCAATTCTTCCAAGGCCAGCTCAAGCCGCGGCGATAGGGTCGCGCTCGGTGACTGGGCATCGCTACTGATCTCGCTAGTGTGATTCTCAGCGGTAAACCTGGCCAGGCCCGAACGCTCCCGCAGCACGCGCCTGCGTCGCGAGACAAACAAGTGAAATAGAATCTGCTGCAACCACGCACGCAGATTTGTCCCAATTTCGAATTGATGGACGTGACTGAGTGCTCTCGCCAAAGTCTCTTGAACGAGATCCTGGGCGTCCGCCTGATTTCTGCAAAGACAGCGCGCACGCGCACTGAGGCTGGGAATGGAATTGAGTAACTCCAGGGCAAAGGATGATGATTCGGGGGCAAACATGGGAAGGTGTCTCCGAATGTCCGTTTCAGCAAGCCCCGTGCCAGTGGGCGATGTTGTCAAAAACACCGGTTCAATTGGCACTTAAGCTCAACGGGTGGTTGTGACTGCCCCCCGCCGAACTGTCATTCTGACATTTGGCCCGCCGCCTGTGACAGCTCGGCAAGGGCTTTAGGAAGCGAATCCGCTAGCTCGTGCGCGAGAAGTCCACGGTCAGAGCCATGTAACTGAGCCCAACATCGCGCCGCCCAATTGTGCCAGTAAACCCCGCAGGCGGCCGCGCACCAAGGTTCCATGTTTACCGACAGCGCGCCAATGATGCCGGCAAGCACATCCCCCGAACCGCCCGTAGCAAGCACGGGGCAGGGCTCTCCGACCACCAGGGGCAGTCTATCTGGCGCACCCACCAAGGTATAAGCTCCCTTTAGAACAACGACGGCGTGGGTGAGCTCAACGGCCCTTTGCAATGCCTGAAATCGATCAGCCTCGATCGCTCGGATGTCTGTCTTGAGCAGCCGCGCCAGCTCGCCCACATGCGGGGTGAGTATGCGTTTGTTGGGCGACCCTGCCAACCATTCGGGCGACGCAGCGAGAATCGTAAGCGCATCCGCGTCTACCACGACTGTAGCTGCAGATCGCTTCAATGTTTCCTCGACCAAGAGCTTTGACTCACCGAAAGTCCCAAGCCCGGGTCCCAAAATTACGCTGTTGGTCGCGCTGAGCACATCCTCCAATTGCTGGGGAACGTTCTGGGAATCTAGGCTCTTTGTCATGGCTTCGAGCACGCGTGACTCGATTGCATCAATCGTCGATTGAAAGCCGACATGCGTCACTAGCCCAGCGCCTGCGCGTAACGCGCCACGCGCGGCTAGCAATGCGGCACCGGTGGTACCCGGGCTTCCCGCAACGACGGCCACCCTCCCGGCGGTGCCTTTGTGAATTGTTGATTTCCTTGGGGGCAACCACCGCGCCACATCCTGCAATTCTACTCGATACGCAGTTGCACCCACTTGCATCCAGGACTCTTCTGGTATGCCGAGAGAGCCGGTGTGCAGGTCACCCACGTATTCGATGGCCGGTGTTGAAAAGAGGCCAACCTTGGGATGCGCAAAAGTTATTGTGGCGTGTGCCACTATTGCGCCGCCTAGAGCGCATCCTGTATCAGCATCCAGCCCACTCGGGATATCCAATGCACAGCACGGAATATGACTTTGGTTGAGCAATTCAACGGCGTCCAAGTAAAAGCCTGACAAGGGCTTCGATAGCCCCGTCCCGAACAGAGCGTCCACTACGAGTTGACTGCTGGAAAGCTCCCTCCGCAAGTAATCCAACTGCGTGGAGTCGCCGACCCATTGAATCTGTCCGCCACTTCCGAGCCAGGCCGCAGCCATGACTGCGGCATCGCTAGTGAATTTCTCCTGTGTGCCGAGAGCAACGACTTGCACTTGGCAGCCTGCGCTGGCGAGTTGTCGGGCAACCACAAACCCGTCGCCACCGTTGTTTCCCGTGCCGCAAACGACCAAGGCATGCCGTGAGCGCTCCGGCCATCGATTGAGAATTACTTGCGTCGCGCTGCGTCCGGCATTTTCCATCAATACCAAGCTAGGGATCTTCGCTTGATTGATCATCAACCGATCTAGAGCTCTGAATTTGAGCTCGCGATAGGATCGGTTTCATGTCGATTTAGTCGGATTCACCGAATCCCCATTCGTCGCCAAGCAGGGTGGACTTGGGTGTTGGAAGCGGCACGCCTCCGGGACCGTCACGCCGCACTACGATTGTTTGGCGCGTTAGTGTATCGTGGTTTTCCCTAGCCACGATCGTTATCACGTTCACGCCCGGGTTCAGTTCGGCATCGAGGGAAAATGCCAGCCGTTTGGCGTCCGTCGCGTTTCGGTTCGATTGATAGTGAACCTTGCGCGTCCCGACGAATACGAAAGCATCCAATACCCGATCGGCGTCCGTCGCGATGCCCTGAATTTTGACGTGATCCGTAGTAGTGGAGAGTTGCATCGGGGTAACCTCCAATAAGGGCGGCGAGTGACGGAGCGTCGTTTTAAACTTCACGGAAACGGCGCGATTGGCCGCCTGTGACAGGGCAGAAGACTGCACCCACGCGGATCGGTCCGCTGCCAGGCGAATTTGAGTAAAGTCACCGACCCGTCCCACTCTGTCAACTACGCTGCCTCGATCCAAGTCGCCAATGTTGGCCCCATCTGGTGACGGGCGAGCAAACACCTTTGCACCGTCTGACACCAACATTCGCCCCGTGACTGCTTCGACTTTACTCCCCGATTGAGCTACCGGAATCACCAGTTTCACGCTGGAATTGACGCGCAGATCCCGGTCCAGCACGCTCAAATCGAGCTTTATCGAATCGTCTTCCAGCGAATCGAGTACGTCGAATGTGAAGGCTACCTGTTGCTCGTCTCCCGGATTCAAGTTCGAAACATCGAAGCGACCCGCTTGAAGAAGAATGCCGTCACCCGTCAAGTTTCGCAGGTACGCTTGGGTTTCATAAGAACGACCCGTTCCGACATTCTTTACGGTCAGGTAGATGGTCGCACCCTCGCCTCGCACTAACTGACCATCGCCGTTGCCGGGCCTATTGTCGGCAATCTGATAGTTGTAGGCAAAGACGGGACGCTTGAGGCCGAGTGTCGTCGGTCTAAGTTCCGCGTTCGCGGGAGCCTCGCTGCCCTCGGCGAAGAACTGAATTCGAAGCACGTCCTGTCGAGTGATTGCGTCCAGAGGTATTACGCAACTTCGTTTGGCGTTCTCTGGAAGTGGCTTCGTGGTTGCGAGCTTACGCCCTTCGACTTGGCACCAGCCGAGAGGTACCTTCGCGGTGCGACTCTTGCCCGGATCGATTCGACCGAACACGAGTTCCTTTTCATCGAAGTAGCCGCTGTCGCTCTTGGTCATCGCGCGCAGCCGGTAGACCGGTACCGTCGAATGGTTCTCGACCTCGACTTCGAGCGACATGGGCTCGCCCGCCATTACAGTATCGTTCTTCCGATCGGTCTTAGCGTGGACGACGAAATCCCGTACTGTGGGGCCGTTCTTGACGTCCGCCGGGGGCGCCGAAAAATCGATCCCCAACTTACTCAGTTCTGCCGCAATCGTGGTCATCTGCTGCAATTGCTTCTTTTCGATGAAGTGCCGAGCCGAGCGCAATTGCTCTGTGCGCTTGGTCCCAGATATTGCCAATGACAATTCCTTGGCAAATTGGATTGGGAAATCCATCGAGAACTCGTCATCAATGTCTCCGCCGAGTTCGCGCATGCGCGAACGCTGAGCTTCGGGCAAGTCGTAACGTAACGTGAAGGTGGGGCGATCCGTGTTGCGACGCCCTTCATTCGATAGACTCTTGGAAAGGTCCCGCTCCCGCATCAGATTTTCGACGTGATAAATATCCATGTCGAGCGGGTCGGCTGTCATCGGATTCAGCTCGACATCCGGAGTGACTCCGACGCCCTGGATCGACACGTTACCCGGCGTTAAGTACTGAGCAATCGTAAGCTTGAGGGCAGCGCCGTCCGGAGTAACACGGGGAAACACCAACTGAACCGTGCCCTTGCCGAACGTTGTTTGACCAACGACCACCGCGCGATCTTGGTTCTTCAGCGCGCCGGCTACAATCTCACTGGCACTCGCCGAACTTCCGTTGGTCAGAACGATTATGGGGTAGTCGGGTTCAGTTCCGTCCCGCGTTGCCTTCTTTTCTTCGCGGCCCTCGTGTTCACCCAAAGTCGAAACGATTACGCCATCTTCCAAGAACACATCGGCTACACGTGCCGCCTGCTCCAAAAGACCTCCCGGATTGCCCCGAAGATCAAGTACCAGTGCCTTGAGTTTTGTTGGGTGCGACAGGGTCTGCATTGCCTTTAGCAATTCGTCGGCCGTGGTCGCCTGAAATTGCTTGAGGCGAATGTAGCCAACGCCATCGCCGAGGGCCTTGCCGTCTGCCGAGCGGATGCGAATCTCTTCTCTGACGAGCGTAAACGGTCGCGAACCGGTCCAGCCCTCTTGACCGTCCCTGTGCACCCAGACCGTTACATGTGAGCCGGCTTTACCGCGAAGCCGATTCACGGCGTCGTCCAGCGGCATATTCAAGGTGGATTCGTTATTAATCTTGGTAATTCTGTCGTAACGCTTTAGGCCAGCGCGCCCGGCGGGTGTGTCGGGCATGGGTCGCATGACCGTCAATTGCTGATCGCGAATCGAGATCACGATGCCTAGCCCGCCGAAATGACCCGACGTCGAGAGGTTCATCTCGCGGTAAGCTTCCGGGCTTAGAAACACGCTGTGCGGGTCCAGCGTGCGTAAGATTCCGTTGCACGCAGCGTACTCGACCTCACGCAGGTCAAGCTCTGGGTCCTTCTTGAGGTGTTCATTGAGGAACACAAAGACTTCGCGGAGCCTTGCCGCTACGTCCCAGATCGCCTGCACGTTGTCGACTCGAAACTCGCGCGCTTCGGTCTCTATCTGCACCTTGACGTTGGGGGACTTCTCTGAATAGTGGACAATGACTTGGGCAACGTCCTTCTGCACTTCGTTCAATGCGCTCAGGAACATCTGACGCGGTTTGATGCGCGGGGGATCGACGTATTTGTCTCGGATTGTGGACAGCGTTTCGTGGACAGCGACAAGCTGGGTCAAGTCGTACGGGGCATTGCTCTTGCCCGAAGAGGTGACCGCGTGGGCTATCTCGAGACCGCGCCAAAGCCCGCCTGTTCCACGCCAAAGTGTAAAAAAGGACGCCAGCCCGAAGATTCCGAGCACGCAGGTTATTCTCAACACTCGTTCGAAGGTGCGCATCGTGCGGGCCGAAGTATAGGCAAGCACTTCAAATTGCGCGAGTTCTCCAGGCAATTACTCGCGTCATTGCGCCGATTGACCGTTGAATTTTGCCGGTTCAGCCCCCGCGCCCACTGATCTGTGGACAAAAATCGGCTACACCGGCCTGTCGCCAGGTCCCCGTGCCTACTTCTTTGGCGTACTGCCGGTGGCGCGTGAGGCCTCGTCCTGCTCAATCGAATAGCGCACCAGGGCCCTTAAGGACTTGTTCCGCTCGACGTTCCCGAGCAGGACCCTCAAGTCTTCGTAAACGGAGGGATCGGTGAGCAAGGCTCCGAGCGTCCCCTTGCCTGCCCGAACGTCCGCCAAGATCCCGTGGACATCGTTCAATATCTGACCAACCTGCGCGAGCGACTGGTCGCCGGTCGCGTCGCCATACAATAGCGCACGGGCCATGCCCTTGCCCTCACGAATGCCCTTTAGCGACGTCCTAAGTTCCTCGGCGGCATCGCCAATCTGGGCCACGCTCTTTGCCGAGTCTTGCGTGTAGAGCAACTCATGGACCAGGCCCGGACCCTTTTCGATGCGCTCGGTAATGTCAGCAACGGCATTGAGCGAATGTTCCAGTTGCACCGCCGATACCTGAAACTTATCAATCGTATTCGATATTCGATCGGCCTCAGCGCGATCGTGGAGGAGGCGAGAGACGTAACCGGGACCCTCATCGGTGCTGCGAAGAATATGGCTGAGGGATTCCACGCTTTGCCGCAAGTTTTCCTGCAAGGCGGGGTCCGCGAAGTGCGACGTAGTCGCGTCGAGGTTCTCCATGATTTTCTCGGCCTTTGCGGTGATGACACCGACTCGACTCAGAGCAGTTTGGAGATCCTTGGGGTCGTGTTCCGCCTCGATGATGCCTCCCGGCGCGATCGGGGGCAATTTGGGACTGCCGGCAATGATCGAGAGCATCTTGTCGCCGAGGAAGCCCTTGGACTCGATCTTGACTTTACTATCTTTGCGGATGCGGCGCGCTTGAGACTTCACGACCGAGAACTTCACGTGTAAACGCACGTCGCTGGAGTCCTCGGCATAGCCGACCGATTCAACCGTACCGACATCGATACCGCCCATCCGTACCGAAGAACCCGTTTTGAGACCTTCGACATCGTCGAATATTGCGCGAAATGACACCTTGGAAGAAAAGACTTGTCGCTCATCCCCAATCAGAAAAACCACGAGCCCAACAAACAATAGCCCGAGAATTACGAAGACCCCGACTTTCACTTCTCTCGACGAAACCATGGACTCGCCCGGGAGCATTGCTCATTCAGAAGGCCCCGTCACGTCGCAGCGCATTAGTCATCAATCACGCACAATTGAAGCCACCCGCCCACTGGCCGACAGGCGCCCGATGCCCGACGCACTCAAACCAAACAAGTACCTAGGCTGGCGCTTTCAACCTTTGGCTTGAATTGCTCGTAAATTTCGAGGGAGCGGGTCTGGAGCAATTGGAGCTGGGATGTAGGCGCCTTGAGAGTCTTGCGAATGCTCGGTGACAACAAATGGTTGGCAAAACGTAGGCGCCCTTGCGCGTCCGACGCGCAAGGTAAGCAGCCGGAAAGCACAAGCCGGAAGGGCCCCAGCTCCGAGTGCGCAAGGCCCCGAGCGAGATCGTTACATAGGATTTGCGTCGAACGACCAATCGCGCCGATCAACTATTCAACAGCGTCTCGACGTCTTCGTTATTCGGCGCCTGACCCTTGACGAAATCGACCACTCGGGGGTCGCTGCAATTCTGGAACTCTTCGACCGTACCCTCGGAGATGATGCGCCCGCCATGCACCATCGCGATCCGATCACTAATCGCGAATGCGCTCTTCATGTCATGCGTGACCACGACCGAGGTAACATTGAGCGCCTTCTGCAGACTCATGATCAATTGATTGACGCGTGCCGTATTGACCGGATCAAGACCCGTTGTCGGCTCGTCATACAACAGAACTTCTGGGCGCACGGCGATTGCCCGGGCTAGGCTCACGCGCTTACGCATGCCGCCGGACAAATCCGAAGGCCACATCGCTTCGACCCCCGGGAGGCCGACAGCTGCCAGCGACGAAGCAACCCGCTCCTGAATAACCTCTTTCGACATCGAGCGATAGAAATGCTCTTCTAGGCCGTAGGCGACATTCTGTCCAACGGTCAACGAATCGAACAGGGCACCACTTTGAAACAACATCGCGATACGTTGGCGAACTCGGCCCAGCTCAGTCTCTCGCATCTTCGTCACTTCAGCACCGTCGAAGATAATTGAGCCTCGCTCGGGCTTGAGGAGCCCAATTAGCATCTTGAGCATCACGCTCTTGCCAACACCCGATCCCCCCACGATCGTAAGTGCCTCGCCCCGGTAAATTGATAGGTTCAGCCCCGCGTAGACCACCTTTTGGTCAAACGCCTTGTACACGTTCGTGAACTTGATCAAGTTTTCGTGCGAGTCATTCATTGCCAACCTTTAGCTTTTCGAACTTCGGCTAGAACCGTCGAGCTCACTTTCATCAATGGACAGGCGTTCAATCCGCATTTCTGCTCGTTCGATGGATTGATATCGCGATAGGCGTAGTGTGCCGATGATACTTAGCTCGTCCGATAGCCCCTCCGCCCTAGATCCGAGACCAAACCCGAATGCTCGCAGCTTTTGACCCGCGGTGGTTTGAATTTCAAGCTGAAGGTGACCGCCGCGCGCCTCACGAGCTTTGAGTACCTTTCCGCGGGCTAACAACAAAGGTTGACGATTGCCTTCTCCGCAAGGCTCGAACCGCGCTAGGTCGCGCGCAACCTGGAACAGGTCGTCGTCTGAGTCGATTGGCAAGGCGTCGATGTCGTCCACAGCGGCAACCGGGCCGCGATCATTCGCTTGCAAGGCACAAGCAGCCGTGAAACGCGCGCGCAGCATGTCAAGCGCTTCACTTCGCACCTCGAGCCCTGCAGCCGCCTGGTGGCCTCCAAATCGAATCAAGCAATCCGACATGCCTTCCAATAGGTCGTACAGGCGAGACCCCGCGGGGCCGCGCACCGATCCGCGCCCAATCTCACCGTCAATGCCGATCGCGACGACCGGAATCCCGTAATGCTCGGCTAACTTGCCGGCTAGAATGCCGACGATGCCAGAACTCCAGGCATCGCGGCCAATTACGATCCCAGCGTCGCTCTTCCAGCCTTGTGTTTCGATTTCAACGTGAGCCTCCGCCAACATCCGGTCTTGAATGCCGCGGCGCTCGTTCTGCAATTGTTCAATTTTATCCGCCAATTGCTCGGCGGTGGCTGGGTCCTCGGCTAACAGCAATTCGAGCGAAATATCGGGCGACGCGAGGCGCCCGGGTGCGTTGAGTCGCGGAGCGATGCGAAACGACACATCCTCACCGGTGACCGGCGCACCCTTTTCGATCCGCGCTCGATCGAGCAGCGCCCTGATCCCGGGGCGCGTCCCCTCCGCGATTCGCTGAAGGCCCGCACGAACGAGGATGCGATTGTCACCGTCGAGCGGCGCAACATCGGCGATCGTGCCAATAGCTACCAAATCGAGATACGAATGCAGGTCGAGCGACGTGTCCAGCTCGGCGCGCAACGCCGCAATCACTGATAGGGCCAGTCCACACGAAGCCAGATTTTTGTACTGAAAACCGCAGTCGGGACGATGCGGATTGAGAAATGCCACGGCCGGTAGCGGCTCGTTCGGCACCAAATGATGGTCAATCACGATGGTCTCGATGCCGGACCGTGCCAGCTCGCGCAGACTCTCGGCATCGCTCGAGCCGCAATCGCAAGTCACGACAAGCGTCGGTCGCTTGTCGCGAATGCGCCCCACCGCGGGCAGCGAAACGCCGTAACCGCCGTCAAATCGATTCGCGAGCGTTACTTCGACGTCGGCCCCCAAGTGTCGCAGCGCGTGCGTCATGACCGCGGCGGAAGTGATGCCATCGCAATCGTAATCCCCGAATATGCATATCCTTTCTTTGTTTTTCACGGCACGCGCAAGGCGCTCTGCGGCCGCTGCACGATCGGCCATCAAGCTTGGAGGAGTCAATTGCGCCAACCGCGGCTCCAAAAATCGGCGAGCTAGCCCGGGGTTATCGAAGCCTCGGCTGCAAAGGATCTGGGCCGCCGTCCGTGATAGCCCAAGAGCGGCCGACAATTCCGCGACTGTCGCGGGGAGCCCAGATTCGGGGTTTAGCATCGGAATCACTGGCATATCGGGCGCAGCCACAATTGCCTTGACACCATGCCAACTGAGCACTGTCAACCCCAGGAAACAATCCGGGCAGGTTAGGCGTTGTAAAGCTAACAAGGGTTCGTCAGGCCCCAGGGCCCCCGACGCCCCTTGCGCCCCCTACTAATCGGTCACAAATTGTCGGAGCCATGATGAACCCCTATCAGCAAAGCGTCAGTCGAGTCGGGTATTCTGCGTCCCAAACAGTTGACACGCGAGCGCGTTTCATCGTTAGGACTTACAACCATCTATTCGGGGCGCTCGCGCTGTTTACGGCGATTGAGATCGGACTGTTCAAATCCGGGCTGGCTGACAGCATTGCAATGGCCTTGCTCTCGACCGGTTATGGTTGGTTGGTCGTTTTGGGTGGTTTCATGCTGGTTAGTTGGCTTGCCAGCCGCACCGCACTCTCCTCCAACTCGGTGCCGGCACAATATGCAGCCCTAGCCGGATTCGTCGCCGCAGAGGCGATAATCTTCGTTCCCTTGCTTTATGTCGCAGAGAGGTACGCTCCCTCGACAATCAAGAGCGCCGCTGCCGTTACATTGGTCGGGTTCGCGGGGCTCACAGGCATCGCGTTCGTCACTCGCAAGGACTTCTCATTTCTGGGCGCAATCCTACGTTGGGCCGGGTTTGGGGCACTGCTCTTGATCGGTGCGAGTATCCTATTTGGCTTCCAACTGGGCACGCTTTTCAGTGTGGCCATGATTGTGTTTGCGGGAGCGGCGATTCTTTACGACACGTCAAACGTAATTAGAAATTTCCCCGAAGATCGATACGTCGCAGCCGCACTGCAGTTGTTCGCATCCGTGGCATTAATGTTCTGGTACGTGCTCAGGCTGATGATGTCGCTTTCGTCTCGGAACTAGACCCCCGCGACGACTACCTAAACGACCGCGGTGACTTTCTTCTTCACGGTGCCTTTGCGGACCATCGCGCCGTGGCCGCCGAAGTAGCGGCGGTCGAGCCATTCCGTTAGCGGTAGCGCGACGTAAATTGATGAATACGTGCCGAGCACGACACCAATCACAAGAGCTAGTGCGAAGTCTTTGAGTGAACCCGTGCCCCAGAGGAAAAACGCGAGAAGACTGACCATCACCGTGCCAGACGACAGGATGGTTCGACCCAACATTTCGGAAATACTGACGTTGATCAGCCCGACAAACGATGCTCCGCGCAGCCGGCCCAAATTCTCACGAACACGGTCGAACACGATTACGGTGTCGTTCACGGAATAGCCGACAATCGTAAGTATGGCGGCGACCGTCGTCAGATTGATCTCGCGTCCCATTATGATGAGAATGCCGAGAACGGAAAGGGCATCGTGAACCATGGCCACGACGGCACCGGGCGCAAATCGAATATCGAACCGCAACGCGATGTAAATCATCACGAATACAATCGCAAAAGCGATTGCCTTCAACGCCGAATCGCGGAGTTGCGCGCCCGCCTTGGGCCCGATCCACTCAACGCGCAGCGCATCGTGAGGCACTCGGTCCGAGCCAAGGTGCACTCGCATGCCGTCGAGTAGTTGGTCACCCTTGCTCTTGAGCAGAATTTCCACTTTGTGATCGCGGGGACTCTGCAGAACGGGATTGTGCTCACCGGCCCGCATCTCAAGCCCGGCCACTGTGGCCATACGCGCTTTTACCCAAGCGAGGTCTGGATCATCTCGGAAGCGAACCGTTATCTTGTCGCCGCCGGGGCTGAACTTTACTTCCGTTGACTGGTGGGCATCGACCGCGCACTCGCCGGAATTTCCGCTGGCGCAAAGCAGGCCTTCGATTTCTTGGCGCTTGCTTTCGCTGATATTCGAGACTTCCTGAACGCGAACCAAGTAACGCGCGGGAACCTTGGGATCAACGACGCGCACGACATCGGGCTGCGAGAACCCAGAGTGAACTACGGCCGCTCGAATCTCGGCCGCCGTCACCATCTTGGTGAAGGCAACCTCGACTTCGGTCCCGCCCTTGAAGTCCGTACCCAGCCGGGGCCCGGGATAAAAAATAAGAACTATCGACCCTAGAACCATCAACAGGCTTGCGGTGATCGACCACCGTCGAACACCCATGAAATCATAAAGTCTGCCAACCGGAAATAACTGCATGGCTTACCCGAGATCGAGCTTTTGGTCGCGCTTCAATCCGCCGCGCACCCATCCGTCGAACATAACCCTTGAAACTACGACGCCCGTAAAGATGCTCGCTAAAACGCCGACGATGAGAGTCACCGCAAAGCCCTTGACCGGCCCCGTACCATATTGAGCGAGCACGATGCCCGATATGAGAGTCGTAACGTGACCGTCGATAATGGCCGTCAAGGCGCGAGAATAGCCAATTTCTACCGCGGCCCTGGGGCTCTTACCTTCGCGCAATTCTTCTCGTATCCGCTCATTGATAAGAACATTGGCATCCACGCTCATACCCACGGTCAGCGCCAAACCGGCTAGGCCGGGCAACGTCATGGACGCGCCAAAGGAAGCCAGAATTGCCAATTGCATCAGGACGTTCAGCGTTACGGCAACGTCCGCAATCACCCCAGCCTTCTTGTAGTACACCATCATGAACGCCAGAACGGACAGGATGCCGACGGCCATACCGCGCATGCCCAACTGAATGGCATCTTTGCCCAAGGTGGGACCGATGCGTTGCTCGTTCGACGGAGAGATGGGAGCCGGCAGTGCGCCGGAACGGAGCACTAGCTCGAGTTTGCGCGAATCCCGGAGTTGAATTTCTGGGTCGCTCGAACCCATGGTGATCTGCGCGTGCCCACCAGGAATTCTCGATTGGATCGTCGGGGCACTTTCGGTCCTGCCGTCGAGAATGATGGCGAAGCGCCGCTTGATATTAACCGTCGTGATGCGGTCAAACACGCGGCCGCCCTGGTCGCTGAATGTCAAAGCCACATGCCAACCCCCGAGGCCCCCTTGTTCCTGGTCTGGCTGCGATACTGCATCACGCACCATGTCGCCGGTGACCTCGGCGCGGCTTCGCAGGTAGTACGTTCGCCAACCGATTTCCTTCTCCTTCTGAGTATCGGGGTCCGTGTCGTGCATCATTTGATACCCGATTTCCCGATCAGAAGTGATGGGCAGCGTACTGACCCACTCCTTGAGCCGTTCGAGGCACTTCTGCGCGGTCTCGCCGGGCTTCATTCGAATGAAAGCGTAGGTGGTCTTTTTCGACTTGGGCTCGCCGCTTTCGTCGAGGCCGACTAGAGGTGTTTCCTCTAGGAACTCGAGACCTTCCGGGAGCGCATCCGGCTTTTCTTTCTTGGCAATCGGACCAAAGAAGTCCTCGTCGTCTGCGAGCAACTTGAACTCGAGACGCGCTGTTTGACTGATGATCTCCCGAATGCTGTCAAATGCCTTTTGGTCTTCACCAGGCACCTCGACAATTACGTCTTCATCGCGCGTACTTACCGAAGCTTCGCGCAGGCCAAGCTCATCGACGCGGCGCAGAATAATCTCCTTTGCCTGGCCGACGGCACGTTCGCGAATCGCCGATTCCGCTCGGGACTTCATCGTAAACGTCAGCGTTCGCTGATCGCCCGAGCGAGTCGTGCTCATGTCGCCAGAGAACGTCTGAAGAAAGCGAGCATCAACCTTGCTCGGGTCGGCGCCGGGTTTGATGATGAGCCGCAGTACGTTAACCGGGCGTCGCGGCGCATCAATTTCTACAATATCCCGCAATTTTTTGTAAATATCTTCACTGGGTCGCTCGTTGCCCTTGTATAGGCCGTAGACCTTGGTCAGCTCGACGCGCATGTCTTCGAAGTAGCGATCGCGCTTGTCTTTGATCGCTTCATCGACGTCAACGGTGTAAACGAGGCGCATCCCACCTCGAAGGTCGAGGCCCGATACCAGTCGGAACTTCACGTGCTGCTCGACCCAATGTGGGCAGGGGATCTTGCCGCTGCTCATCGTGTCGAGTGTCGGCCACAACACAATAAATGCCAGAAAGGCTGCAACCAGTGTCAACCCGAGGCGAAAGCACCAACTCGTATCGATGAAGTTCAGCCCGAGCAACGACATCCACATCGTGCCGAGCGCGAACATCGCCATCGGCCAGAAGGCGTCGAAGTGCGCAGCAGTTGCGGCGCAGAGCGCTAGGCTTGCCGCAAACCACAGGACAACGCGTTTGGCGCGTCGAATTAGCCCAGCCACGATGAGCAGCAGGGCTATCCCCAGAAAGCTATACATTAATACGGTATTGATCACGTCGGATCCGCTGGAATAGTCCTATTTTTTGTCGCCCGCCGGAGCGTCGGTGCCATCTTTGCCGGCTATTGAACTCTTCAAAACATCAATCTTGACGCCGGGAGCAATTTCCAGCTTGTAGCTGCGCTCGCCCATCTCGACCAGTTTGCCGATCATGCCGCTCTGCGTGACGACCTTGTCACCCTTTTGCAGCTTCGATAGCGCGGCCGCTTGCTTTTTTTGCTGCGAGCGCGGCATCCAGTACAGCAAAAAGACCATGGGCAGGAGCATTATCAGAATGAAGCCAAAGCCTGGACCGCCCGACTGCTGCGGATGACTGGCTTCAGGATGAGCGGGCTCAGAGGTGTGAGCCACCACTTGTTGTTGGTTGGGACCCGTTGGGCGCCCGGCGGCTACTGGAGTTTGTTGATAGTCAGATGCAGATGCCACACATGTCTCGCGTCCGCCGAAGCTTGAAATCGAAGCGGTGTTCGAGATTGAGGAGGGAGACTAAAGGCCACGGCCGCTTCACCCTCCCGAACGAGAGACGGCTCGTGGTCCCGTCCCCAAATTTGGGGGCCGAGAGGCGCGGCGTATACCGGCTTTGTGAGGGCCGCGCAAGCGGGACTCCGAGCTGTCACATGGGGGCAATCTAGGGGCAGCGCGGACGCTCGGCCCGACTACCGCTGGGAATCCTTCCAGAATCTCCACTGCGCTTGACAGTTCTTCAATGGGGTTGTAGTGGATGCGTCCCCTGCGTTTGGAACTACGACGAAACCTTGGTCGAAAAGGCCACAACTTAGAAGAGGCGCGTAGCTCAGTGGTAGAGCACTACCTTGACACGGTAGGGGTCGTTGGTTCAATCCCAATCGCGCCTACCAGGGTCGTCCAAAGTACACAGGGAATACCTCGGGGATTTGCTGCATGACGATGTACTCGTGATGACAGCATCTGCCTGTGTGAATACAGGCGCGGCACGGGTCCGATGCGCTTATGCACCTGGCTCAGTAGTCGTTTATTTTTTGGGCATGCCGTCACGCGGCCGTCGGGTTGCGTGCCCGGTGCGCTTTCTGTCGGCTGGGCCTCGGCCCAATTTGCAAGGAGTTAATTCATAGTCGTATGGCCATGGGGCGTCGTTTTACTCGGGAACCCCGCGGACCTCAAATCCGCATAAACCATCGCATCAGAGTGCCGGAAGTACGCGTCGTAGGCGCGGACGGTTCGAACCTCGGTGTACTTTCCACGGACGAAGCAATTCGGCGGGCGCGCGAGGCGGGTTTCGACTTGGTCGAAGTCAACCCGAAGGCAAGCCCACCCGTTTGCAAGATTCCTCGACTTCGGAAAGTACAAATACGAGGAGAAGAAGAAGCAGCGCGAGGCCAAACGCAAGCAGACGGTCGTCGAGGTCAAGGAGATCAAACTCCGGCCCAAGACCGATGACCATGACTTGATGGTCAAATTGCGCGCCGCTCGGAAATTTGCCGAGGCCGGTAACAAAGTGAAGCTCACTTGTCGCTTTCGAGGTCGTGAAATCACGCATCCCGAGGTTGCAATGCAGCAATTCGACTTTCTTCTGTCCAAAATGGACGACCTCGTCAACGTCGAGCAGCGGCCCTCTATGGAAGGTCGCGCGATGGCTGCCATCGTTTCTCCCAAGCCGGGTGTCCTGCACAAGTTGGCGCAGGAGCGGATTCAGAAGGAAAGACTGGCCGCTCGGGCCGGCGCTGAAGGCGGTGGCACTTCAAGCAACCTCGACGTACCGGACGAAAGCGAGCTCGAAGAGGAACTGCACGAAGCCGACGATGACGATGACGACGATGAGGTTGACGCGGAAGCTGAGACGGCTTCCTGAGTTCTGAATCGGAATCTCATTTCAGATTCGGACTTAGATTCGGATTGATTGGTGGCGCCTTAAGCCTCGTCGGCGGATTGCGGGTTTCGAATCACCGTTGACCGGAATTCGTCATGGAGCTCGGTGACTTCGCTGTCCCGCGCCGCGCAAGAAAAAAGCCTGCGGCGATTCCTAGAATTACCAGTAAAGCGACTCCAATTAACTTGAGAGTCTGCCGGCCACTCGACGAGCGAACGTGCTCGGAGGGATAGCCGCTGGCCGTCCCGCCCATGGCCCGTAGCAGTCGAGACTGCGGAATGTTGTCGTCTTCGAGAGCGGCGAGGTTTCCGATTTCCAGGCGACTGCTCGAGGGACCGCCCCGGGTGCCCGATTCGACCCCGAATCCAACATCGCTAACCTGTCCGGACCAATTCTGCGGCCCTCCAAACTGAAGATTGCCGCCGAGCGGTGCAGCTCCGGACTGACTCACCCCCGAATCGCCGAGCGATACGAACTCGAAGAGGGCCTCTTCAATGAGGGAGCTGATGATGGACCCGCCGTCCTTCGACCGACTCGCGTGATCGATTTCGCGCTGGGCCAAGGGGCGCGACACTAGTTCGGCTATTTCGAACGACGAGACCGGGCGCCGGGCGCCAAACAGGATCGCGTTGAGATCCTTGCCGAACTGCTTAGCCGACTGGTAACGCTGCGCCGGGTCGCGCGCCAAAGCCTTCGCGACGACTCGCTCGAGCTCAGGGCCCACGAGGGGATTGAACTGATGAAGAGGGGGAATGCGCGCGGCCTGCACCTGACGCACGGTATCCAAATCCGTGTCGCCAAAAAACAAACGCTTCCCAGCCAGCATTTCCCACAAAATTATGCCCATCGCGAAAATATCGGTGCGGGCATCCGCGACCTGACCGAGCGCGACTTCCGGCGATAGGTATCCGAATTTACCTTTGATAATGCCGGGTTCGCTCTTCTCGAGTTGGCTGTTGGCTTTGGCCAGACCAAAGTCCACGATCTTAACTTCACCGTAACGCGTGATGAGCACATTGGGCGGAGACATATCGCGATGCACGATGTGCAGCGGGTGACCGGAGGCGTCCGTCAGCTCGTGCGCGTAGGCCAGGCCCTCGCAGATGCGAACCGTGATGAGACAGGCTTCTTCTAGCGGGATGAGTGCCTGGTGGCGGCGGTAGTACTCGATGACCGTCTTGAGGTCGGTCCCGTCCACGTACTCCATGACAATGAAGAACGTGTTGTCACCCATGCCGACGTCGAAAACTTGAACGCAGTTGGAATGTGACAGATGGGCGCTGACGCGCGCCTCATCGAGGAACATGCCGATGAACTGCTTCTTCTCGGCCAACTGCGGAAGCACCCGCTTGATGGCAACCGTCTTCTTGAAACCCTCGAGGCCGGCGCTCTCGGCTCGAAACACCTCCGCCATGCCCCCGGAGGCGATCTTCTGACGAACCCGATATCGCTGCTGCTGCTGCTGCAATGCCATGGTTTCACACCCTGCTCGGCCCGCTGCGGCCGGGCCAGATACGGGGGCCAGCCTATGGCTTTGCCCATCGCGGGGTCAAGTTCGCTCCCGTCCCGGCCGGCGTGCCACAGCCAATGCCGCCCCCGGGCGGTGCTCGTAACCGTTAAGTGGACCCGACTGCAAGGTCGGTGTCGAATTTCCTCGCCAGAATGCCCGCCTTGGCTATCTTTCGGTCCCTTTCGGGGCTGTAGCTCAGCTGGGAGAGCGCCGCACTGGCAGTGCGGAGGTCTGGGGTTCGATCCCCCACAGCTCCACCAATGAAATGAATTCGAACCTTCTTCCGCAACGAGGAGGTTCGGGATTCATTTGTTGGTTCGGCACGCGGACTAGGGGTTACTCAATGCCCGTTGCTGGGTTGCTGATACAGAGTGCGTCGCCCATCCCGACACGCGAACCACGCCAATAGCTCTTGTACGTGACGACCAAGCCACTAAAGAAAAGGACTTCGAAAGGCGTCGCTGCTCGGTGGCCAACGACCAGTGCAACGACAGCGAGTGGCGCTGAGCTTCTCTTCGAGCGGGTCGTTATGGGAAAAACTCCAGGAGCCTCGTGGAGAATCGCCGTCTAAGACAACTATAAATAACCACGCGAGTCCGCGGCCAAAGAGGGTGTCGCTCGCCATTCAATATTGCAGGAGGACTCCGAAGCCGATCTCGGGCGCAATATGCGCAATCACCAGTGCTGGTCGGACGATCATTTTGTGCAGGGGGTGCTTGCACAATCGTCCTGGCACCACCACCTGATCCGATCGATAAGCTCGATGGTTTGATATCGGCGTTTCCGTGCCGCAGCGACAAGAAAACAATCCAAACCGGTTTACACGGTTGATGTAGATGCGCTGATGCGCTGGTCGTTGACATTTGTGCAGCAGGCTGCTGCAAGTTCAAAGCAGCGGGCCGGAACTTGTAATCCCGACACCGGCCACCGGATATGTAAAGTGCCCTCGGTGGGCAGCTATCAGCGACTATGTACCCGTATTTTTAGACTTTTATGAGCCAACGATCGGCTTGTCAACCTGCTGGGGTGCGAAAGACCGAGCAAGGAGTGGATACAATACTTATCATTTTGATAAATTTAGTAAATTTGATAGCTTATCGTCTAGGAGGTCTCAATGGACCTATCAATCTTGAGCGCCAACCTGCGCCGCATCCGACTCGCGAAAGGTAAGAGCCAGGCCGAGGTTGCCGAAGCGGCTGAACTCTCCAGACCGGGTTATCGAAATATCGAAGCTGGCACGGCTGCGCCGCGCGTCGATTCACTGATGCGTGTGGCCGAGGCGCTTGGTGTGCGCCTCGAGGAGTTGCTCGTGCCCGTGCGGCAGCTGCAGGCCGTTCGTTTTCGCGCCGACCGCAAGATGAACACCCGCGCTGAACTATTGGCGGAAGTTGTTAGCTGGCTCGACGACTATAACGAACTCGAACGTATTCTGAACTGTCGCGAGGCCTATGCCTTCGACATCGTGCAGACGAGGCTCGATTCCTCGCTGAACGGGTTGGATCGAGCCAAACAAGCCGCTCATCTCGCTCGCGAAAGCGTGGGGTTAACGGAAAAGGACGCAATCCGCGACATTTGCGGGTTGCTGGAGGACAAGGGCGTCAAGGTGTTTACCCCTGACCGTTCTTCGGAGGGCTTCTTTGGTCTGTCTGTCGCAGAGCAAGATGGCGGGCCAGCCATCGTTGTTAACACTTGGGACCGCTTATCCGTCGAGCGCTGGATCTTTACGGCCGCTCATGAACTCGGACATTTGCTGTTGCATCTAAGTTCCTACGATGTTTCAGCGACTTCTGAGGACAAGGCACAGGAAAAGGAAGCCGATACCTTCGCAAGCCACTTTTTGATGCCCGAAGCACTCTTCGACGAGGAATACAATGAGGCACGCGGGCTTCCGCTCGTTAGGATCGTGATGAAGCTGAAGCGTATATTCCGCGTCAGCTGTACGTCGGTCGTGTACCGCATTGCCTCCAAAGCGGCCGATCCCAAAGTCGTGTGGGCCCAATTTCAGACGGAGTACCACGCGCTAACTGGGCGGACGCTCGACATGGCTAAAGAGCCCGACGGGCTACCGGCAAACGAGTTCCGTGGAGTCAAACCTTTCGCCAAGTTAGCTGACGAGCCTGATCACCTGGTGCCGGTGGACTTCGTGCAGGATCGTTTGAATCGCCTCGTTAGGCGCGCGGTGGAGGAAAAGGAAATCTCGATGAGCCGCGCGGCAGAAATCTTGCGGTTGGACCTCAACAAGATGCGAGAGCTAGCGAATTCCTGGGTCGCTCCGTGACAACCATTCGACCGTTGCTGCTCGTGGACGCGTGCGTCCTCATCGACTACGCGAACTCGAGCAGCAGCGTGTTGAAACTCGTATCCAAGCATGTAGGAAAACTGCACGTAGCTACAACGGTGTTTCGGGAGGTCACCCAAGTTCGACCGGATGACGCATCGAGACTCGGACTAACCGTCGTCGAACCAAACTTGGACATGTTGGCTCAGGCCGCCGCGGTCAAAGGGAGGCTGTCATTCGAAGATCGCATTCCCGGTCATCTCTATAGCTATTGGGATGGCCCTGGAAAAGCCTGGCCTGTATTCATTCTCGAGGGCGCTATTGATGTCAAGGATGGCAGAGTAATGGCTGAGCGAGTTCCGCTGGAGGACCCTCCGTTCAACGTTCCCGCGACCAGGCAGCTGTATATTGACTACGAAGATAGGGCTGCTGAATCTGGCGAGCTGCATCTCGTGCACGCACCCCATCAGCCCTGGTTTCGTCGCGCACGTGAGCTTCGGTGGGTTCACCGGTGCCGTGTAGATCGATGTCTCGTGTTGCTCGATGCGGCTGTCCCTGAAGCGCCGATGTTCTTGGTTCCCAGCCGTCTCATGGTGTCCGCCTCAGGGCCGATTCTCTGATATTGAAACGCTTGCCCGATGGCGTGCATTTGGGTCGTCCAAAGCGCACCAAGCACTGCGGACGCTTCTTGTGAAAAAAAACAGCTCGAAGCGGTCATATGAGCGCTTTTGCCGAAGCTTGGCCCCAGGGTAATCCTCCAACAGGCTGTTGGAGGATTACCCTGGGGCCACAACGTGGTTGAATGGCCATGGGACGACAAAGGCCCAGTGTCGTTCATCCCGAGGTCGCGCCGGCCGCGAACAAAGAAGGGTGACGCATGAGTGACAGCCCCAACCCGACCGACGACACGCGGTTCCTCCTCGAGCTTGAGACGGCACTGCAGGCCGAAGCTCGCCTCCCAGTAGACGCCCACGTCATCGGCGAGCCGGTCACGGTCATGCAGATTCACTACTCAGGGCTGTCGCGAGTGGGTTTGCTTGCGAGCTGCCGGCGTGGCGAGCTCACGTACGAGCTGAACCTCGCTAACGTGGTGTTCCCGGTTTCGAGTGCTTGCGCGTCCCTCGTCGCACGTTACCGTAGATGGCTCGGCCTCGCGCCATTCGCGGCGTCCGGCCTCGATGCCTTGCACCCGCACAAGGTCGAGGCTGACGACCTCGTCGTTGGCAGGCCTGTCGAACTCGTCGTGCTCGCATGCAAGTCGAACGCGCTGCGTTGCAGGCTGCTGGGTTCGACCCGCGAGGTGACACTCCGCACGGCGGTGCGGGACGAAATCCCAGGTGCTATTATCACCGTAAAACCGAGGAAGCAGTGGACGCACGCGCGGCATCCCTATCTCTCGGGCGACGTGTCGTCGGTTCGGATCGACGCATCCGTGCTCGGACTCGTCCCCATGGCGTTGCATCGTGAGAATGAAGCGCACCCGGATTCCGAAGGCGACAACGCGGGCCGAGATGGGCGTGCGGCGCACCGAATCGAGCAGCTCTTGCCCGCGAACGACGACGCGGGCTCGGACCTCCTGTTCGAAGCCCAAGAGTGCATCGACGCGGGTGCGTACGCAGAGGCGGACGAACTGCTCCACAAGCTGCTCGCGATTGACCTTCGCTGTCTCGACGCGCACGCCTTGCTCGGAGAGCGCAATCTCTCGAGTTGGCCCGTACTCGCGCTCCACCACTTCGAGCTCGGCGTATCCATAGGCTCGCTCACCGTGGGGGAGGAGTTCAACGGCGTGCTACCGTGGCGATTCGTAGCCAATCGCCCCTTTCTTCGCTGTCTTCACGGGCATTCGCGCGCACTACTGCGTCACGATCGCCGCGAGACCGCGGCAGCAGCATTGCGGCGGCTCTTGCGCCTCGACCCGGCTGATCACCTCTCCGCGCGCACGATCCTTGCCGCGATCGAGGCGGGAAAGACGTGGCGAGAGCTGGAGACGGCGCCGTGAGCGAGTACCTGTGCTACAAGTTGGACGCGCAAGCCGCGAACTAGTAAAGGTCAGTGTTAAGAAGAACCGATGACACGTCGAGATCCGATTTCGTGGACAGTCGTCCGCCTGCCCGAGCGCAAGCTGTGGTGGACCGTCACCGCGGCGCGGTCGGTGAGGACAGCTCGTCCCCAACCGTCGCATTACCTCAGCCTCAGGGCCAATTCGTTTGGAATTGGAATGCCTCCTGGGTGAACACCACGAACTCCAATCCGACCCCGGAGACGGTTCGAATAGCTCGCAAACGTGTCCACTAGGAGTCTTTGTTTTTATGCGGCACGCGGACGCGAGTTGCATTGGGTACACGAAGTCGGGGGACTTCTGGCTTAGACGGCGCGTGCGCGTCGTTTTGATGATACCGGCAACCGATACAGGCACAGATGCGGGTACCGATACAGACACGGACACCGAATCCAAGTGCTATTCTCTTGCCCACGCGTGACACATCTCCTGACGCTGCCAAAGCTCAGGCTGACGCCCACCGACGAATGGGTGGGCCGCGCCGGGTTATGATCGCGTGCGAAATGAGTAATGCAGTTCGCGCAATGGCTTGCGCGCGCATCAAGGCGCGCCATCCAGAATTCGACGATACTGCTATCCGTGATGAGCTAACGTGGGAGCTATATGGCGTCCGACGACAGCGTTGCTAGCGTTGTTCACCGGGTCATCGGTGCTCTCTGCACCGCCGAGACAGCAGGTGACTCAGCGCATTAGTCCCAAATGCAGCGCACGAGTCCGGATTGATGAATCCGCTCGTCCGCAGTGACCAGTGGCGCTTCATGGACTTGGGCGCTAGCTACGATCATCCGATCCGCAGGGTCCGTGTGTGTCCAGCTAAGATCGACAGCCGCAATCGCAATGCGCGGAACGAGTGCCAACAACTCGATACGAGGATCTTCAATCAAGGCCTGATCCAGCCAGGCTGCGTAGGGCCGGTTGAACTTCAGTTTGCCGCGCTGGGCCTTCATCGCAACCTCCCATACGCTGATAGCCGGCACGCCAATGCTCGAAGCTCGCTTAATGCTGCGCGCGGCACGCTTCCCTAGTTTGGTAGGCGTTGTGAGCCACCAGATCCACGCGTGAGTATCAAGAATTATCACGTGCCTGCCTTCCACGACACCGCAACTGGCGCGAAAGGCTCTTCATCGTGGAGCAGGCTGCCTTCCAGTGTGGACCCTCGTGAAGCTGGCAACGGCACGACCTGCGCCACCGGCCGCCCTCGTTTCGTCACGATTACAGTTCGTCGCCCACGTTCAACCTCGTCCAACACCGAGAGACACTTCGCCTTGAATTCCCCGGCAGCCATGGTGGTTGATCTAGACTTCATGGTCACGAGAATAGCATTCGTGACCATATGTTGCAAGTGGTCACTCTTCGGTTATTCCGAACAACTGCCGCGGACGAAAAACAGGTTTTCTGTGTCGCCGCTGGTCTGCAGCAAGGGACCGTGCATCGCCGAGCTGGCGACGTGGCCAGAGATTTCTAAGTTCGGACGAGAGCAACAGCTCCGAATTTGTCAATACACAGGCGACATCTTGATCGAAGAAGAACAAGCTACACTACTTGTTGGGTCTTGGTGTGGGCGATTGCAGGGCAAGGGCCATCAAATGCGCACCGCCTAGACCAACTGCTCGTCCGACCTTTCTTGGATCGTTAGTTCAGACAAATAAACGGGTGATGGCGCTCGTTCTCTTGCGCTTTGATGTAATCGGCTCGAAAGTGTCGCTCAGAGTCCGTCCAAATATTCCTTCAGTTGTCGACGTCCAAGTGCAGTAACCGGCCAGTTTTGACCACAGACATTAATCCAATGGTCCGGTATCAACTGTGCCGTCGTCGGCACGGGAAGCAGCGTCAGCGGCCCAAGTCGTTCTGCAGGTATCACGGCGCTGAGAACCGAAACGTCTCCTGATGGTGCCGACACGCGCTTGTGCCGGACTCCAATCGCCGTCATCCGCACCAGCCGCACGAAGCTAGTTATTAATGATGCTTCCGAGACAACTGTCGTCGAGAGACTTGCCACCGGAGGACTGAACGGGAATCGACTTGTGCCTGATCTTGAGAACGATGTCGTCGAGTTTGGTCACATCCACATCAGCATTCGCGGGCGCCAAGTTTCCACCCCATATATCGATAGTCCAGGTCGCCCGTGCAACGGATTGACCAAAGAGGGATGTGTTGGTTTCAGTGCCAAACGTGTTGACGCCGGCCTGGATCACAGCGACAGAGTCAGTGTCGAGGTTCCAGTCTCGCAGTTCATTGGTGTCACAGGAGCGCAGAACGGACATGCCTGAGAGAGCCAGGCGGATCTCAGCATCGTTGTCACCGAGAAAGTCCCCCACAAGCTGGGCCTGAACATCGCTGATTTTGTCGATGCAGGTTGCAGTGGACCATAGGCCATTTCCGGGCATCAAGTTGGTGCTGAACTGAATCCGCAGCGAGCCACTAGCGTCGAGTGACTGGTTGTTGAGAACGTAGGCGCGGAATTGCTCGCCCTCGCTCAACGTTGCGCCGGTGACTTCGTCTTGGCGCGGGCCGGTGATCCCAAACAATTTGCGAACAGATACCTGCGTCGAGGCCGGTTGTGGTGAGCTATATAGCTCATTGAATTGGTCGAAAATACCGTCCAAGCAGGTCTGAAGCAACGAGAGTGCCGTGTAATTGCGCGCACTTTGAACGGCGACTTCCAATGTTGGCAAATCGTGGTCCATCTCATATTCAAGGGCGCGGCCGGCTGCCAGCATTTGGCGCTGCGCCGTGTCGCGAGCGTCGAGCACATTGAGGGCAGTCTTATTGCGCACAAGGCGGTAGGCGGGGTCCATGGCCGGGTCACTCACGATCAACTGCTTGGTTTGCGTGCGACTAGCGTAGAGCTCCTGGGCCTTTGACAGGGCATTGGCGAGTTTGACCTGGGCTTCGAGAATGCCAATCACGGTCTGCCGAGCCTCAATGACCATTTCAGCCATATTAATTTGTTCCCGCTGGATATTGGCCATGCCATCGGCATATTCGACGTCAGCGTCCGTTTGCTTGACCTTCATGTCCTGCTCTTGCGCAAGTTCCTTGTTGTCCTCTTCGAGTCCGGCCTTTTCAAGACCGAGACCGTAATCAGCAACAGCCATGACCGCGGGCGCGCCAGCGTTAAACAAGCTGCTATTGGACGCCATATGCATCATGTCTTGAATGGCGTTTAGCATGCCAATAGTTTCAGTATTGACGTTAATTTGGTCGTTTGAGCTGGAGATGAACGAAAGCTCGTCGTCGCGCATCTGCTTCTTGCTAGCGACCAGGTGCACATCGACATCAATCTTGTCTTTCTGACCTTTTGCACGCTGAGCGCTCGCCTCAGCCGCGGTCTGAGCGGACTGGATTTCGAAGTTAAGTTCCTTCATGGTGCCACCTGTTGCGCCACACTGGGTCCAGTCAGGCGTACCCGCGGTTGGGTCCAGGTTGAAGTCTAGGCCGCAGATGTCATGGATTTGTATGTCAAAAGTGCTTTGCGCGTTTTGCATCTGAGTCGTGTTGGCATACTGAGCCTGATCAACCTGCTGGGCTTCGGCTTAAAGCTGGTTTCAAGCGGTTCGAGCGCGGCTACAGCCTTGTTGGCGATCGTGAGCTTCTGCTCAAAGTTGGTTGCACCGTTAGTCGTGTCGTCGGCTCGGTATACGAACGGCACGTGCCGCCTTGGCGTACCAAGATTATCGCCAACGTCTTGCGTCATGTCGGTAAATGCATGGTCGAGCTTGGTGATAACGCCGGTCACTGAGGCTGCGGCGCTCGGCGGAGCAACGGCCCAGCTATTGAGAACGCCGATCAACGCGACCGCTTCAAGGTAGGTGACGACAGAGTTATATTGTGCCTGTGAGATCTCGGTTTGTGGATTTCCTGTCGTGACGACACTGGCAACTCGCTGTCGCTCGGCGTTCGCATCAACCAGCAATTGCACGACTCGAGCCAACGCACGCGCCGCAGGGTAACCCTCAATTTCCGATCCCGAAGGCGGGACATCCGGAGCCGTGGCGCTTAGGCCCGCGGCTGTCTTTTGGGCAGCCGAGATGTCAGTTATGAAAGTTGTTGGTGGTTGGGCGGCCTGGTCCTTCGGAATATTGCGGAAGAATTCGAGCATGCCCGGTTGCATCATCCACTTGGCAACCGGCGCTAGGGCGGCGAGCGCCGTATCGTAGTGCTTGAGTTCAGTGGAGAGCCCCGTGCCAGCCACGGAATCGCGCAGGGCCTGAACCATTTCCTCTTGCGCTACGAGAGCCGCCGGGGCCACCAGGCTTTGCGCAAGTGCACCTTGGTCTGGGCCTTTTCCCACATAGTCGTTGCCGTTAGCATTGTCGTACATCAAACAAGCGGGATACGTTGGGCAGCCGCAGGCGGAGGCGACGCCGCCCGTCGAACCAAGACCCAGCGCCGCCTTGCAGTCTTCACTGAGTTCAGAGAACTTCGTGTTTACGTTGTGAATCGCAGCGCGAAGCGGATTATAGCAGGAAGAAAGAACACCCGTAGTGCTTGTTTGACTCACCGGACAGGCGTAGGGACCGCCGTTGAATACGGTGGCCACCGACAAGGGCAAAAGTTGGGAATTGGCCATAATGCTCGGCATAGCCACAGAATGGGGCTGAAAATTCGGATCTTGATCTTCGGGCATGAATTCGAGGTGGGCCGCTCCGTTCGTCTTAACCGGTCCCTCAAACAGCCCATAGACGGATTCGCTGAATGTGCCGTCGAATACACCAGTGCTCGACGCGTCTAGGTGCATCACGATACGACGACCGATCTGTCGATTGAAGTGGTTCTGAGCGCCGCCAGCAGTAGCGTCGAGCAGATGGTCGATGGTCAAATCGACGCTGCCGTCGCCACTGAGTGAGCCAAACCCGTACGCAACGTTGTCGCTTGTTGCGCCTTGTGGAAAGAGCATCGAATGCTCGGGAGCCACTCGGGCCGACACGTCGCCGTTGTTCTCGATGATGTCCAAGTCAAAACGGGTATCGCCAAGGGGGATTGTGTCCCCGTTGTAACGTAATGCGCCATGATATCTACCCGTTACCCCGACTTGCAAGGGCATCGGGATATCGGTCACACCCAGTGTCGAGTATATAGTTACCGAGCCGGGAATATCGCGGCCGACAATATTGCTTGTGTCCACTTTGATAGGTAATGCCGTTTGCGTCTTGAACGAGCCGCGCGCTTTGTCGATGGACAAATAGGGAGCGTTGATTTGCACGCGATAACGAACCTCGTCCGTTATATCCGCAGACACCATCAGATTGATGGTCTTGCCACTGTTGGCGCGTGTGAGCTTCACCGATAACGGGGTTATATCCAGTGTCCCGGCGCTTGTGCTCGGTGGAGGCGGATCTTCGTCAGGCTCATTCTGGGTTAGGCAACGCGCTCGGGACGAACAAGTTCTTGTCTCCTGAACACGCGCTCGCGGTATTGCAGTCCTGGATACATTCGCCGAGGTCGCAGTGAAGCCCTGCTGGGCAATCTGCACTGAGGATGCAGGGCGGACGGTCACTGATGGGCTTTGGCGGCACAGCACTCGTCCCGCCATCTTTCCCTGTTCCAGCGGCGGAACTGTGCTGTCCCGGAGCCCCTCCGCAACCCACTAAAACGCCGGCAATTCCAACTAAAATCGATAGACCATAGCCGCATGAATGTGCCATTGATGTCTCCCGTGTATCCGTGCCGATGTGGCAAATTTCACTAAGCGACCCTGGCCAGTTGGCATGACCTCCAACTACTCGCGCTCGGCGCGTTTTTTGTGCGCTCCACAGCGTCATTAGGCACTTTAGTGTTTTGTTGAAGGATGCGTTTTCGCTAGTTGGTTTTGTTGTGTGGGCGCCAGGGCCCCGACCCCAGCGCATACTTGAGTTCTTATGTGTCATGGCAGCTGCCTTTGTTCAGCTGATTCGCCGTCGGCTGCGCGAGGTCCGCCATTGCTGCCACCGGGACCACCCGAACCCGGTAGAAACGTGACTTGCGAAAGTCCGGGTGCGGTGCCGCTCACGACGAGCGGGATTGAAGGTCCGCCACCGCCTGGGCCGCCCTGGCCGCCGTGACCACCTTGGCCGCCGTGGCCTCCCGACTCGGCCGAGGTCGTGTTAGTCTTGTTGACGTTCGCGCAAACGATGTCTTGCCCCGAAAGACATTGCGCACACTGATAATAAGCGGTGCCCCCGGTGCCACCAGGTTGTCCGTTGGCTCCGTTTGCCCCGAGACCGCCTGCGGTTCCTTTGCCGCCATTCGAAGCGGCAAGAGTAGTCCGCTCCAATGTGACTTGGCTTTGGAACATCGCCACGGCAATCGACGCACCGCCAGCATTGCCGCCGCCGCCGCCATCTCCCGGACAACCTCCCCAACCGCCCTTGCCGCCGCCCGCTCGGGGAGCGTAGTAATACGTCTGGAAATCGCCAGCGCCTGCTTGATATACGGTCGTGAATCCACCGCCGCTGCCGCCAGTTCCCGCCTCACCGATCGTGCCGTCGGTGCCGGCCGTGCCCTGGTTCGAAGCGACGTAGCCATCTGCGTTCAAGGTTCCGATACCCTGAGTGGCGGCCGATCCATTGCTGCCGTCGGGTCCATCGGCACCGTGCAAGTCGCCGGTCGTGGATGCCGGAGAACCTGGGACACCATTGGTGCCGTTACGTGGGTCGCCAAGGAGGGTCCAGCCACCCGCACCGCCATGACTAGAGAGGGCGCCCCCTTTGCATAGGTTGCTCGCCGAGAATTTCGAATCAAATACCAGGTTAAAGTAGGATGGATCCGTAAACGGCGCGCTACTGATCGTCGTACCGGTGTAGAAACAATTCTTGTACTGGTACACGTCGATGCCGGGTTCGCCAAAGCATTGACCGGTTGAATATACGTAGCCGACGCAAGCGGGAATTGAGTTCTCGGCAGCCGGCGGCGCGGCGAATTGCGCCCCGTCACCACCCGAACCGGCCTGAAGCGTGCCGCGGCGAAGTGTGACATTCTTGCTGTTGGCGACGAATACCGCAATTGAACTCTCACTGCCGGCCTTGGCGTTTGCGGCTGTGATATCGATTCGGTCGAATACAACTGAATCGGTTACGTTCTTGATACCAAGCGCAGTGCTTGCCGTTGAGATGAGGTGCGCTTGCGATTGCGAATTACGTACCCAATTGGCCGTGCAATCGTAGCCGCCGTACACGCGCACGCCCCTAGTACTCAGTTGAATCGTGCTTTCGGTGTAGTCACCTTTGCAAACGTAGACGTCCTTACCGTCAGCGATGCCGAGCTCGATGCCATGAGTGAGGGTGGCGACGGGCTTCTCCATTGACCCATCCGCCGTATCGGAGCCCGTCGTTGCGACGAAGATGGCTTTGCTTTTGTCGCCGTCGATGCCGTCGCAGTTACTGTCCGTAAAGTTGTCGTCGGGATCATCCGCTGAGGGAATACACTTTGCAGCGGTGCTCGGGAGTGTGCCTGCGTCCGCCGCTACGGTGTCTGGCTCTTCGTCGGTGCTACCGGGGACACCTTTCGTACCAGCATCGGACTCAGGATCGTCCGAGTGTGTATCGACTGCAGCCGTCGGTTTCGCGCTTGAAGAACAACCGGCAGCTAACCCGGCCGTAATGCCAACCACTGAATAAACTAATCCTAAAGTCCAGGTTCGAGAGAACATGAAACGCCTCCGTCCACACGCAGTGGAGCCAATGTGAAGGCTCTTTTGCCTTCTTGTTCTCTATTCGGTCAGCGGCCGTCCCTCGTTGCGTAAAATCGACTCAAGCCAACTGCAGAGCCGACTACGGTTGCACCTGGACGGCCAACGCTTGCACCGGAACCCCTGGGAGCTGTGCCACTCGAACTGTCGCGACTTGCGCTGCGCAACCCGGGTGCACCGTCATCGATTCGTAGGTTAAGCACACGCGGTGCACTCTAACCAAAGCTCGCTCCCCGATCGGACGACTCGCTTGCAGTGAACCGTAGCCACGTGCCGACTATGACCCCAAAAAAGGCCAAGGCTGCTCGTTACGAGTCAACTTAGCGGCTTCGGCGCCTTCGCAGCGCGAGTGCTGCGCCACCAATCGCTAGCGCAAGCAGTCCACGCGGCGCGGTTTTGCCAGGGACGCTGCACGAGCAGGTCCCCGCGTCGCCGGAGCTACTCGGGAGCGTGCTCGAGTTGCCGGCGAGCGCGCTTTCGCCGCCGTTCGTTGGCGCACTTCCGGCCTGGCTATTGCCGCTGCCAGCCATCGTGTTCGCGCCACCGGTGGCCGACATCGTGCCGACACTGGTGCCGCTCTTGCCGCCGGTGTTTGCCATAACACCGCCGGTTCCACCATTTCCAACGAGGCCGCCGGTGCCACCGTTTCCAACGAGGCCGCCAGTGCTGGGAGTTCCGCCCGTGCTAGGGCGTCCGCCAGTCGTCGGATTTCCGCCAACGCCATTGAGCCCGCCTGTCGCGACGTTGACGTTTCCCCCCGTGCTAGACTTGCCGCCGGTCGCCACGATGCCACCCGAACCCGGGCTTCCACCCGTGGTCGCTCGAGATCCGCCGGTGCTTGGCGCGCCGCCCGTGGCGGCTCGAGTTCCACCGGTGCTTGGCGCGCCGCCCGTGCGGGCGCCACCCGTGGCTGCCATTCCGCCCGTGCTCGGCGCACCACCGGTTCCCGACGTGCCGCCGGTGCCGGTGCAGTTATAGGCGGGTGCGGCGGTCTGCGTGCCTTGCGGGTTCATCGCGGGCAGCGTGATGAGATTGACGAGCCACGTGAGGCCGCTATCGGGAGTGTGGAGGTTCTTTGCGGTACCGATGCCGGAACCCGTGCCCGTTGCGCCGTGATTCGCGCCAACGCCGCCAACGCCAGTCGCGCCGAAGGCCGAATCTGCCGCGGCGAGGTGGATCTCGGTGCACAGGTAGTACGCGGTGTTGACGGTGAACGAATCAGCGTCGGCCTCCGTGGCAAAACCGAAGCCACCCCCGTACATGAGGCCACTGGTACTTGTCAGTGTCGAGACAACCTTCCCCAGCTTCTCGGATGTCACTGTTTGGGTCCACGTGTTGTTGTCCGACCCAAGTTTGTATTCGATAGTCACGTGGTCGTCAGGGTCGATGGCAACACTTGGGCCGTTGCGCTGGCCGAAGCTGCCGAAGACGGACGCTTCGACACACCACTGGCCGGTGGCAGCGCCACAATAGCTGCTGTTCTCCGAGCCCGACCAAGCGTCCATGGTGGTCTGGACGAGGTCGCTCGTGGGGTTGGACATGCCCGGCCAGAGGAACAGCGGGCCTATGCTCGAAGAGGACCAGTACGAGACCGGCAAGCGACCCGGCACTAGCGTGGTCTTGGCATAAATGATGTGGTTGCTAGTGGTCGGATGAACCGGCCCGAAGCTCCAACTCGCGCCCCAGCCGTCCGCAGCCATGGCCTGCGTAGCTGACAAACCCAGGGTTAGGAACGCACTCAGAGTAATGGTTCGCGATGTTTTCATGACCCGCACTAAGAGCAACGCAACCCGCGCCGAACGGTTCATCTTTTCGTTGGCAGGCTGCTTTGGGGGTCTTGACGGCCCGATTCCGGCACCTCGCCCGAGTGCCCAGGAATGCAACAGCGCGGGGCGGCGCGGGCAATCTCGCTTGCTGAGGCCGTGCCCGTGCCGATCGCAAGCATTACGCTCCGTGTGTGCCCCAAGCTTCCGCCAACAACTGAAGAGCGCATCGCCGACAATCGTGCTCAGACAGTCGCCGACACCGTCATGTATCGCGAGGCCCTCGCGGCCGAGGCGCGAGATTGGTCCGTCCATTGGTACGACCGCGAGCGTGTGTTTCAAGACGCGGCAGCGGCACTCGGCGGCGTTGACCTCGACACCTTCTTTCACACGATGGGTCGATCAATCGGGCCGCCTTGGCAGGCCAAGCACAAGCTTGCGGCAGCTGCGGCGATTGCCGTAAATTGGGCTCACGCAGCGGTTAGCAATCGTTGATACCTGAATCGCAGTCGGATTCCAACGCGTCAACGTTTGCTCGGCTTTTCCGTGCCGCAAAAACCAAAAAAAGTCCAGTGGACTCCGCGCTCGATGTTGGTGCGGTACGGCTAGTGTCCGTTTGACGGAAAAAGCCCGCCGCTTAGGGCGTGCCGCTCGCTCGGGGCAGACTCTGGAGCAGCTCCTCAATCTGCTCTAAGCTAGGGGGCTTAGCGAGGTGATGGTCGAAACCAGCCTCGAGTGCTTGCTGCAAATCCTGCGGCAGCGCATAGCCACTCAAGGCTACGAGAAACAGGCCTCTGAACGAGTCATCTGCGCGCAGCGCGCGTGCCACTTGGTAGCCATCCATGCCGGGCAAGCCAATATCACACAGAACGACGTTGGGCTGAATTTGGCGGGCCCGCTCAATCCCATCGGGCCCGCTATAGGCGACCTCGACTTCGTGCTCGCAGAACTCGAGGGCCTCGCGCAATGTGTCGGCCGCGTCGATATTGTCCTCAATGATGAGGATGCGTCGTCGAGTCCTGGGACCGCTAACACTGAGTTGCAGCGCGGCGGTTTCGCAGTTCGCCAAGGGCAAGCGCACTTCGAACGTTGCACCTTGACCGAGCCCGGCGCTCTCGGCGGATACGTCACCACCATGAAGCTCAACCAGGCCCTTGACGAGCGCTAGACCAAGGCCCAGGCCTCCCTGACTGTGGTCCAACGTTTGATCAGCTTGCATGAAAGGTTGAAACAATTGGGCGAGTAATGGCGGCGCTATGCCGATACCCGTGTCCGTGACTTGAATGACCGCTCGATTTGCCTGCGCGTCGCGGCGGACGGTGACAGAAGTCGCTCCGCCGCGGCCCGTAAACTTGGCCGCATTCTGCAAAAGGTTTCCGACCACTTGCGTCAACCGATTCCAATCGGCATTCACCAGAATCGAGTCGATGTCTCGCAAATAGACGTCGAGACCACCCGCGCGCGGAAACATGAACACTTCGTACCAACGGTGGTTCAGGGGCGATTGTGCTTCGTAATGCTCGTGGGTTCGGTATTCAACCGCGTCCAGGTAGTACTGGTGAATGCGTGTGCCCGGAAGTGCTGGAAAAACGTCCCAGATAACCTTGCCGAGCAGTTCACTTGCGGGCCGCCCAAAGGGTGCGCGCTGCGCGGCAGGGTTAACAACGACGAATCGCCACTGATCGTCGAGGGAATAAAAGGCGTCCGCAATGGACTCTAGAATTGCGGTGGTTCTCTCGTGCGCGTTGACTAACTCTGCTTCTTGCCGCTTGCGCGCAGTGATATCCGTAATAAACGACCGATAGTGAACGACCTTGCCCTCACCATCGAGCACTGGCTGGACGGTAAGCTCGATGGGTACGCGCGAACCGTCCTTTCGGAGGTACTCCTTTTGGTAGCGCGCTGTCTGTCCTGTGCGGCTGGCGTTGCTCAAGATCTCCGCTTCGGGTTTGCGCCATTCGGGCGGAGTGAGATCAGTGGCCCAGGTAAGGCAACGTTGCTCGAGTTCCTCGCGCGAGTAACCGGTCAACTCGGCAAAGGCGCGGTTGAAAAAAATCAAGCTCCCATCAGGGGCGCCAACTCCAAACGCCGTCGTCGCGTTTTCGATGGCCTCTGCTAGGAAGCGCTCCCGTTCGAGACGTCCGGTACGAAGGCCTTCGAGAGACTGTTCCGCCTCCTTCAAGCGAATTTGAAGCGCCTCGAGCTCGCTCCGCAAGATCTCGTTTTCGTCCCGCAGAGCGTTTGGTGTGGCTCCAGCCATCATCGGCCCTTTTCTAGATACTTACACTTTTGCCATATCTGGCCGGCAGCCCGGTGACTACCGCCAGATGGGGTGTTCTTTCCTCATAGGGTGGGCGCCCGTCAGGCGATTTTCGCAGGATTTCGCGAGTCGTCTGTCGTCGTGGAGTTACGTGAAGTTCGGCAACCTCCTCTGCTTTGGCGCTGCCGACGAATCGAACACGACGCGTTTTCCAGCGTTCCGTTCGGCTCACTGCGTGCTTTTACAGCTCCGTGCGATGCCTCGCACCCAAAGTGGTATACGAGCCTTTGGTGGTTGAGTCCTACAAAGAGAGTTTCGAATGACCGTAGAGAAGAAACGCTTAACCGCCGCGGAGGTCAGGCACGAGCAGCAACTGCGCGAGAAGGCCGATGTAGAATCAAAAGCCCTCGCCCAGCAAGAGGAACAAAGGCAACAGCAAGAACGCGAAGAGCAAAGACTACAGAGTCTCGCCGACGGTATCAAAGCGAATTGGTACGATGGCGTGCTGGCAGCCGCCACACGGACGGGAATTAGGTTTGTTGTGCTCGCGCAAGTAGTCTCTGACTCAACGCACCTCCCCGTGGTAACGGAACTCGTCGAAGCAATTCGGGCAGAAGAGTTTGAGTGCGAGATTGTGGGCCTCCAATCGGCTGCGCGAGGCGGAACGGCGACAGTGTTCGACGATAAGATCGAAGCCGAGGTCCTTTTGGGAAGCGTCAAGGGTTGGAAGCCGCCCAACCTGCCGCGCCTGGGCGGAAAGGGCTCGATTACTTACCTGATTGTAAAGTGGGATTAGCCGCCAAGTTCAATCTCACCCGAGTCGCGAAGTTAACTCGTTCGTAACGTAAGCGACAGACAGCCTCCGAAGGTTTGCGCACGCCGAGGGCTCTTGAGTCACGCGGGCGAGAACACTGGGAGTAGTGGCAACCGACCAGCGGCGCAGTCCGTTGGTTTGGGATGAGTTTGCGCTTCGGGCTGCAGACTCAAGGCTTCTTCGGCATCGAAGCGACGAATGCGTCTTGTGCTTGCTTCATTTCTTCGGGCGTCATATTTTTTACGCGCTGAGCGAGGTTCCAGCGGTTGCCGAATGGGTTGACGACGGTGCCGGTTCGATCGCCCCAAAACATGTCGGTCAGGGGCATTGTAATCTTGGCTCCGGCATCCACCGCACGCTTCCACCACTGGTCAACGTCTTCTGCGTACAGCCACAAGGAGGCCGGCTGAGCAGGGCCGCCCATTTCCTGGAAAAGCATCGTTGAGAAAGAACACGGAGTTGCCGATGCGCAGCTCGGCGTGCCAAACTTTCTTGCCGCTTGGATCGGGAGCACGGCCGCGTAGCTCGGCACCGAATGCGAGTTTGTACCACTCGATGGCTTGATCACAGCCGTCGATTGTGAGTTGGGGCGTTAGCGTATGAATTCCTTCGGGGACAGCTTTCACTTGTGACACGAATGACCTCCGGGCAAGTGAGTAGTGCGAATCGGCGAGCGAAGCAAGCAGCTCCATCAACCGACTGATGCACTTGCAAGTAGGGGCCGTGCTCCCTCAGGATGCGAGCACGCACGCGGCCGCAGGCTGCTCACCGAACGTGTTATGCGTGACTGGCGAGCATGAGGGTCACTCGCTCTGCAAGTGTGTGCCGACACAATTGCGCCTTAGCGCCAATATTAGTTCAGTGGATAAGTCGTATCTGGCATTCCAAGTTGGGCGGCAGTTACCGTGATCGTAGCGGTGGAACCGTCCACGTAACGGACGGTGATAGTGAGCGTTGTCCCCGCGAGCGCATCCGTCGGCACTAGGTAATAGTTCTCGATCCCGGGTGCTAACCCCATGGTACCGGCAATTGCACTATTATTCTGATCCTGATAATCAATGCCAGCTACTGCCATCATCGGGTTGCGAATCCATGCGTTAGCTTGGCGACGGCAATTGCCTGCTCGTCGCATAAACTGAGTCCCACCAACGCTTCGTCACCAGGCGATGGCTTTTTCGTCCCGGAAAAAGCCCCCCGTCGGGCCACCTTTGGGCAATAACGCCAACCACACCGGGGTACGCGCTCCTTGCTCGGGCGAACGCGGCGCGCTTTGCCCTCCCATGCGAGTCCGAACCCAACCCGGGCAGACCGCATTGACGAGCATGTCTCGTCCGTCGCTAACCAGCTCACGCGCGAGGACTCTCGTGAGCGCGTTCAAGCCGACCTTCGAAACCGAGTACGCGTTCGAAGGCCAACCGTTTTTCTCGTGCACGCCAGCCGCCACATCGCGCGGGAATGATTGCATGAGATCGACTAATGCTGGTCGATCCAGGGTTACACTGTCGAAACGCTCACGCAGCTCCGGGCCCACGTGTGAAAGCTCGCCCATTCCGCTCGAGACCATCACGATTCTCGCGCCCGGACGTAAACACGGCAACAGGGCATCCGTGATATGCATCGGGCCGAGAAATTAACATCGAGGGTGCGCTTTGCGACGTCCGCGTTGAACCCATCGAATGACGCGCCAGCGTTGTTCACGAGAATGTCCAGGCCGTCGTGCAGTCGTTCGGCGAGCGCGTCGATGTGATCCTGGCGCGTCACATCGAGCAACAATTCCCCGGCACCCGGTTGGCGCGCCGCCGAATGCACCTGCACGCCTTTAGCGGCGAGTTGCCGCGCGATTTCCTGTCCAATCCCGCGGTTGGCCCCGGTGACCAGAGCGATTAGTTCGTGTGTCGATGCGGCTCTCGGAGTTTCGGGCATGGGCGTACTCTCTCGCCTACACCTGGAGTTCGCGTGTCATAATGTCCAGTCGCGCGCCGCCCGCATGCGTTGACCCGATTCCGGATAGTCGGGACTCTCACTGACAGCCCGGCCGCCCTCAACACTTCTTCACAAAATCGTTACGCAAATCGGACTCGAGGGGCCTAGCCAAGTTCAAAGAAGGACACACATAAGGAAAAGCTAGAAAACTGTAAGGCTTATGGAAGTGACAAAATCGACAGCAACTGATTCGACTGATTCGACAGTAAGTTCCGCTACGGGGTGCGTAGTCGTTCTGGAACCGGGCGCCCAATGGCCTGAGCAGGCCTTCGCCGGGGTCGGAGATCGGGAGGGTGTGGCAGTTGTGCCAGAGTCGCCCGGAGAAGCGGCCGAACATTTCTTCAAGCGGCTGGCTCGCCAATTTGCGAACATCGCGGCCAATGGTGTGCTCATCAGGACCGTAATCGTCGCCTGTGCCGTCAGTGGCGCGGTTCATTCAATCGACCGCGATCAACTCGTCGCCCATGTTCAGAACCACACACACTTCGCGGCAAACGGGTCGGTAATTTTTGTCGGGCCAACGTGACAATTACCAACCCGCGACGCACGCTGGAGATCACTCACTCAGCTCGACGGATAATTGCGAACCACATAATGGGCTCATCCTTTGGAAATGCGTTCGGAAACTCCGCCTCAAAAACTGGGTTCAATTCCCCTTCGGATAGTTCGACCGACTCAATCTCCCAGCCCTCGGCGAACGCTTCGCGCAATTCATGCTTCGCCACGCCCCCGCCGGGCGCTGACGGGTGGTCGCGGAAGCTGAACAGGTAAAGACGCCCTCCTGGCACAAGCACGTGCTTGAGCCCTTGGACGTACTGCTGCCTTTCCTTTCCGGCAGGATAGATATGAAACAGGCCACTGTCGATGACGCTCGCGAACCGCGCGTCCCATTCAGCCAGTGTCATTGCGTCTTTCACGAGGAAGTTCACTGAGAGTTCACGCTCCTTTGCCCTAGCGCGGGCTTGCTGAATGGCAAGTTCTACGAAGTCGATGCCAGTGACTTGGTGACCTCTGGCTGCGAAAAAGAGCGACGTCGAGCCCTTGCCGCATCCCGAATCGAGCACGGGGCTCTTCACCTGATCGGCGATCGCGATAAATGGTGGCTGCGGCTTGTCGATGTCCCAGGGTGGGCTGCCGCCTGCGTAAATGTCGGTGAAACCCGCGAGGAGTGAGGGTTGATTTTCAATGGGTGTTCCTGATCCAGTTCTCATTGTCGATTCTCCTTGTTCATGAAGCGTGGGTGAGCGGTCGGGCGTCGAACGCACGCCTGCTAACCCCGCGAGTGATGTTTGCACCGAGTGAAACGTTTGGTATCCTCGCTCAGACTTTCTTCGAGCTGTTCCGGCTAGGAGTGGGTGTCTTGCGCTTGCGTGTGAATGCGCCCGCTCTCTCGCTTAGCGCAGCGGGTCGCGGTGTCTGCAAGATGCCTTTGATGAGCACGTCGAGCGACCAGCTGAAACGCCCCTTTCCCGAAAGCAAGTACTCTCGCGACGCGTGAATTCGCGGGTATTGCTCTGACGACACGGCACCAACGGCCTGAGCAATGGTTCCGAGCGGGTCGGGCTGCCGCTGGCGCTGACTTTGCTCAGCGGCGATGGCCGTCACGTAGAGACTGATGAGATCTACAGCCCAGGCGGCTGTAGCTTGCTCTACGCCTGCCTCTTCAAGCAGGCCGAGAAGAGCCTCGATGATTCGCAGGGCGTTCGGGCCGGCAGCAATGGTACTCATTGCCAATTGAGCCAACCCCGAGCTGCGAGACAGCGCGCGGTAATACGATTCGAGCAAAGTTTCGAGTCGAACCCTCCAGCTTTGTTGCGGCTTTCTGCTCGTTTCAACGCCTGCCAAAGCGCGATCCAGTAAGAGCGCGTGCAGCTCCTGCAAGTCTTCCACGTACGCGTAAAGGGAAGCAGCTCCGGTGTCGAGGGCCGCTGCGACTTTGCGCAGGCTCAAGCCAGCCAGCCCTTCCTGCGTGAGCAAGTCCAGCGCTGCCGTGACGATAATATCCCGCCCGAGGGGTTGCTTCGCAGCGCCTCCGCGACGGCTGACCACTTCAGGAGCTTTGAAGGGGTTTCTGGTTCCCATGAACGAACAGTATTCGTCACGAACACTGTTCGTCAAGCCCTTGCTCGATTTTTCCTCAAAGACGCTGGGCCGGGGCAGAAGCACGAGATACCCGATTCTGAAATCAGAACCTGGCAAAGCGGGCATTGGGCTATTGGCACCTGATGGCCCCCTCCGGCGGTCACTTAAGTGCGATTATCCCCGAAGCCCCACACGACGTACCCTCACGGTGCGGACATATCGAACTGGAATCTGAACGATGAATAAACCATTCGCACCGATTACCGGCATTTTGCTCGCGTTGTCCGTGGCCGCTTGCGGCTCATCTTCCTCGAGTTCGCAACAGGGCGGCTCCAGCGCCATTGTTGCGGGTTCGGGCGGGAAAGGTGTGGGCAACGGGGGCAGTAGCTCGATCGGCGGCAGCCCTGTCGGCAACGGGGGCGCTAGTTCGGCCGGCGGCGGCAGTTCCAGTGGAGGCGTTCCCATCGGCAACGGCGGTGCCAGCTCGGTCTCTGACAGCGGGGGCAACCCGAGCGGCGACACCGGCGGAACTGCGGCTAGCAACACTGGTGGGAGCCCATCGAACAACACCGGCGGGGTCGCGGCGGGCAACACCGGTGGGAGCCCGACCGGTACCACCGGTGGCAACCCGAGCGGCAACACCGGAGGAACCTCCGCAGGCAACACCTTAAGCAACACCGGAGGAACCAAAGTAAGCACGGGAGGGAGCCCGGCAGGCAACACAGGTGGTGGCCCCGGCAGCTCCGGTGGGCAGCCGACTGCGACCGGTGGCGGCACCTCCACGGGGCCGCTGTTTATTACCTCGGCCCAGAACGCCTATTGGAAGACAGGGCAGGTAACGACGCTGGCAAGCGGAACTGCCAACATCACGGTCGACGATACCACCAAGTACCAAAGCTGGAGCGGGTTCGGCGGCTGCTTCAACGAGATGGGATGGGATGCCCTCTCCGTTGTCAGCTCTCAGATACCGGCCGCGATGAAACTCCTCTTCGACGCGCAAGACGGCGCCAATTTCACGTATGGACGCCTTCCCATGGGAGCCAGCGACTATGCGATGAGCTGGTACACGCTCGACGATACAAGCACCGCTGACTACTCGATGACCAGTTTCTCCATTGCCCGCGACCAGCAAAAACTGATCCCCTACATTCAGGCGGCATTGCAAGTGAAGTCCAACATCCATCTCTGGGCGAGCCCGTGGGTCGTTCCCGCTTGGATGATGGACAGCTCCAGCAACATGAAGAGCGACGCGCAGACGCTCACGGCCCATGCCCTCTACATGGCCAGGTTCGTGGAAGAGTACGCAAAGCTTGGCCTCAATATCGAGGCGATTCACCCGCAGAACGAGCCCGGCTATGCCAGGGTCCATTGGACACAAGCGAACCTCATTACCTTCATGAAGACCTACTTGGGGCCAACGCTTGCCCAGCGAAACCTCACCACCCAGCTATGGTGCGGGACCATGTCCAAGGATCCGGACGATACGAACATCGCGCTTGCCGCATCGAATGATAGCGCTGCAATGCAGTACATTAAGGGCTTCGGTGTGCAGTGGAACCTGGAGGCCGCTGTAAACACGTTGAGGGCCAAGGCGCCCGTTATGCAGACGGAGCACAGGTGCGGCAACTACAACTTTGCGTCCACCTATTGGGACCAGACTCGGTACAACCCGAACATGCCGCAGAATGATCATCTCTATGGTGAGGAAAGCTGGCAGCTCATCCGGGATTGGATCGTCTCGGGCGTGAACTCGTACAGCGCTTGGAACATGGTCCTCGACACCATAGGCATGAGCCTGGACAAATGGCCCCAGAACGCCCTATTGGTGGTGGACCGCAATGCAAAGACGCTCACTGCGACGGCAGCCTATTACGCATTCCGGCACTACTCCCAGTACATCCTACCGGGCGCGACGCGCATTGGCGTCTCCGGCAGCACTGACGCGGTAGCCTTCCAGAACGCGGATGGCAGCATCGTCACGGAAGTCTATAACAAAGGTTCCTCCGCGCAGACGCTCACGGTCAAGGTTAGCAACACATTGTACCAGTTCAGTGTTCCTTCCCACGGATGGGCAACCCTGCGTATCGCGTCGTGATGCATTTATGTTGCTGCGGCACGTGTTCGACGAGTCACAACGATTGCCCGAACTGGGATTTCTCGCTTGGACGGCGAGCGGCCTCGGTTTAGGTTCTAAAAAACACTCGGTTGAACATTTGGGGATTGCGCTGAAGCCTGATCGCGGCAAAATGTGGGCATGCGGGCTTCAGCTCTTGTGTGGGTCGTTTGCTGTGTGGCGTGTGGAGGGAGAACGGCAGGCGACTGGGACTACACCAACGCTCAGGGCGGCAGCGGCGACACAGGCGGCAGCAAAGCGGCCGGCGCCAGCTTCGTCATCATGGGTGGTAGCGGAGCATCCACCAGCGCAACGGGTTGGACCGGCAGCGGCGGCACTAAATCTGGGTTCGGGGGCGCCGTCACCGTATCCACCGGCGGCAACGGCGTTAAGGTTAGCACCGGTGGAAACGGCACAAAGGTTGCGACCGGTGGCAACTCCGCTAAAGCGGGGACCGGTGGCACTACCCCCAGCGCGACGGGCGGCAGCGGGGCAAAGATCGCGACCGGCGGCACAACCTCCAGCTCTACGGGTGGCAAGGGCGCTGGCGGTGCAACTACCGGTGCCACGGGTGGCAAAGGCGGCGGTGCCACAACCAGCGCCACGGGTGGCCAGGGCGGCATCGGCGGGTCCGGGGGCACCACGGCTATAGCCACGGGTGGCAGCAGTAGCTCGGGGGGAACGGGAGGCGCCGCAGGTTCGTCGGGCACTGTCGTCACTAGCTGCAATGACACCTTCCCCTTCCTCGGCACCTGGGAGGGAGACATCCTCGATTTCTATTTCGACCCAACCGAAGCGCTTAAGCTCGAGCTTAGCGAGGACACCTCGGGCGTTATCACCGGAAAGGTCACCTGGGGCAGCGGCGCGCCACCCCCTGCGCCGCAAGGCGCGGACATCCCGTATCCGCCTGGCTACTGGGAGCAGCAAAACGGTATGCATTTTACGACGGCAGCGCCTGATCCCTGGCCAGGTTTTGCGTACACCATCGTGCGCGGCGCGGGATGCGATACGACCTTCCGCTTCGGCGTTTCAACATCCGAGCTCTGGCAGGACTGGTGCGCACTTCAGACGCCCATCGATTCAGGTAGCTTCGGCTGGGGTTGCACGTTGCTAGGTGGCAGCGGGAGTTCCGACGGTACGAGCTGCACGATATACGGCCCGAACGGGTCGCAGACTTACCCGTTGTGGAAGTGCGAAGCGTGCGGGTCATTTGGCGGCGGCGGCGGCGTGTGCTCGTGCGACCAGAACGGCTGTTTTGCGAGCACGACAGTGACTGAAACGTTCGATCTCGCCTACTCTGTCTCTGGAGGTACGGAGATCCTGAGCGGACCCGACCCAAACTGCGGCGACTGCACGGTGCGGCTTGCGCGTACGAGCAATTGAGCAACGGGCGGACAATGGTAGTCGAATAGTGCAGTCCTCAACCCAGCCCGGCTGCGCAACCCCGCGCACTTCGTCGAGCGATGTAGTTTATGTCGTTGCGGCACGCATTCGACGTACCGCGACGGGCCGCGCTTATTTGCCCGCGTCTAGCGGGCACGCGCACCTTGAGCGCGGCTGAAGCTTGCCCTCGACTCCCATTCGCGCTACCCGGGGCCCATGCCGGACGATGGCGCGGACGGGAATTCCAGCTTGGAGCCCGACAATGACGTCGAGTCCGCCAATCACACCGAGGCAGACACTGTCGCCCGCATTGAGCCTCGCGTAAGTGCACCTGACGTTTCACGTCCGCGCCGCAAGCGAGGTCGCATGCGCCTATCGCGTCGGACAGCTTGGTTGAGTCTCGCGGTCGTGGGGATCTTCCGCGATACTTGGGGTCGATATCTTCTTCATTGCGAAGGGAACTTCGAAAAGGACCGAAGGCGCATCTACCGTTAGTGCCACGACCTTACCCAGCTCTAGCTCCGAGGCTCCGACTCCGGATGCGCCAGCACCGAGCGACTTTGCCCCAGCGGCGATGAAACTGTCGCCTGATGCTAACAATTCGACCCCAACGCCAACTGACGAACCGCCAGCATCCGCGTTCCCCGAAGACGGCTTCGAAGAAGAGCCCGGGCCGTCGAAGCCCGCAAGGCCGAAACACTTTGGGACTGTGCAGGAAGCGGCTGCCGGAAGTTGCTCCACGTCAAGTGTTGACGGCCTGAGCCGTCAAATTATCGATCAGGTCCGCTGTGCCGATGTTAAGGCGTTCGTGCCCCTTCCTGCTCGCTCGAATCTCGTGCTCGAAGCGCACACGTTCCCGTATCTCGAGTCGGCGGCGCGCGACCATCTGCTGCGGGTGCTCGACGCGCACCGCAATAGAACGATGAGAATTCACAGTGCACTGCGAACCGTTGCTCAGCAATATCTCGTGTGGCGGTGGGCGGCTGGGAGGCGCTGCGGTGTTCAAATGGCGACCGCGCCCGGTGACAGCAATCACGAGACGGGGCGCGCCCTAGACATCGCGAACGTGGCGGAGTGGCGACCGGCGCTCGAGGCCGAAGATTTTCATTGGTTGGGCGCGTCGGACAATGTCCATTTCGACTTCAAGAGCCACCGTGCCTTGCCGCAGGGGGCGCTGGACATACTCGCGTTTCAGCGCCTTTGGAACCGAAATCACCCCGAGGATCGGATCGGTGAGTCGGGTCGTTATGACGCTAATACCGAGCAACGGCTGAAGAAGTCGCCTCCCGCTGGCTTCTCGGTTGGCGCCACTTGCGCAAAGGCCACTCGAGCGGGCGCAGCCAAAAGCGGGAAGTCAGCGAGTCGCTGATTTTGCTTTCTCGGTTTTCCATTGAGTGTCGCGCAGGATTCGCATGCGGGTACTTAACGTGGCTTTCCGTGCCGCTGCGACATAAAGGATCGCGAACCACACGGGCAAAGGCCGTTTGAAGTCAACTCAACGCTTTGGATTAGCGTGCGCACGAGCAAAACGGAAGACAGTTAAGTTCTGCCTTCCGTTCTTGGCTCGAATCGCAACCGAGGGACTGGTTGACTTAGCTGCTACTACCCGTGCATCGGGCTCTGAGTCGTGCCGTTGATGTTGTACGAGATGTTCTTGATGGTACAAGTCCCGGCCGTGCTATCGCCGATTTCGGTGCCGATCTCGATGCGTGTGAGCCAGAGATCTTTCGTGGCTCCCGAGACGTAACTGCTGGCAAAGAACCAATCGAGGAACGCCTTGATGTCCACGGCACCGCTGAAGCTGCGCTGTGAGCCACCGGTTGCCTCGAATTGGAAGAAACGCCAAGTACTGCCCCAGGTGTCGCTTTGGTGACAGAGGTTATAGGTCTTCCCACTGGAAGTGACCGACTGGTTGAGCGCGGGTGTGCAGTTCCACCAGGTGGAGGCTGGGTCCCAACCCCAAACGCCCATGAACTCTGCGTACACGCCACCATTCGTGTTCGTGAGGGGATTATTCTGACTGAGCCAGAACTCGATGTTCAAGTTGAAATTCGAGCCCCCCGTCAAATTAACTGAAAAGGTGTCGATGGTCGCGATCGCAGTCTGGATGTTCTTGACCTGGATCGGCAGCATCGTGGTGGAGGAGTACGCGGGCGAGGTCAATAGCGAACTGGCAGAACCAAAGGGGCCAACGCCATACTCGAGTTCCGGGTAATCAGGGTGACTCCCGTCGTCGGCGCAATTGCCACGATTGAACGTCCAATCCGAGCGAGCCGTCGGAATTGACCTCTACGCTTTCCGGCGCGTTGCAGGTCTTGCCGAGCTTCTGGATCGCTACGGACCCCCAATTGTTATTGAGGAGGCGCGTGGTGCAGAGGTTGAGATAATCGTTGGTGACGCTGGTCTTGTCGCCGCGTTTGGCCACAGCCTTGCCACCCGGATCGACTGCAGCACAACCGGCTGAGCCACCCGTCGCAGGCGCACCGCCCGTTGCAGGCGCACCGCCCGTTGCAGGCGTGCCGCCAGTGGATGTCTTGCCGCCTAAAGCGCTCGAAGCGCCGCCCGTCGCGCTTGTACTGCTCTTGGCCGTCGTGCCACCATTAGCGCCTGTTGAGCCGCCCGTGCTGCTCTTTGCCGTCGAGCCGCCGGTACCATTCGGAGCGCCGCCGGTGCCATTCGGCGCACCGCCGGTAGGATTCGGTGGAGCGCCACCGGTTGCATTGGTTGTCGTGCCGCCGGCTGCTGACGTCGCACCGCCTGTGACGTTCGTGGTGGAGCCGCCCACGGAAGTTACGCCGCCCACTGCTGAAGCGGCACCGCCCGAAGATGAACCGCCAGCAGACGCGCCACCCAATGTTGCGCCTTGTGTTGACCCACCGGTACCGTTGCTTACGCCGCCGACCGTACTGCAACCAGGATCGCCGGGGTTGCAAGTGACGGTAGATGCATTATTCCCCGAACAGCTGGCTAGGGACAAGAGGGATGAAAAGCATGCGGTGAAACGTACTAGTGTAGATTTAGTCATTGGCACTCCTGGACGGCATTGGTCGAAAGTCGGGGAACAGCTCTACCGGACCCTATCATTCCATGGGTTACATCCGTGTGCACTGTCGTTAATCTAGTTTTGCAATTCCATGCTTCAGCTGACACGAAAATCTTCTATGGGCACATAACGCTTTGTTGCAAACTTCGCACTTTTTTTGCACGGTGGTGGGGCCAAACGTGCTTCACAGAGCGCCAGCCGTTGAGGGAAGGATTCCCTAGCCCCCAAAGGAATCAAGCCCTGAGGCGCTTAAATTAACGATGCTGCCCGGGTCATGTGGAAACGATCTATTAGCCCCATAAGTGAGCACTCGACAATTGCCGCAACGCAGCGCCGGACTAGAGACGAACGGCCCCGTCGAGTTTGCTCAGCTCGCGGTCAAATGTGCCTAGAGGCGTGTGGCCAGCCTTGCGGGCAATCTCAAACATAAGGCAATCTGCGAAGCCAAGCTTGGGTTTCAATCGAAACTGCGCCAGCGCCGCCAGGGCAACATCCGAGTCTTCAATCGTGAGATCCTTGTGGGCCAGCAGCATCTCGACCGCTGATGCCATTTTGGCGTGTCCAATTTCGTACACGGCGTCGAGAACCCACACGGTTTCAGCTAACACCAGCAGGGAAACCCAAGCTCCCTTGACGACGAATGATTCCGCAGCGTTCACTTGTCGAGGCTCATCGCGCGTAATAAGACGCACGAGCACGTTGGTGTCAACGGCGCGCATGACGAACTCTCACCGCCTTTTTGACGCCTTCCTTCAATTCCCGCAGCGACTTTGGCTTTGACAGGCCCGCTGGAAACAAAATACGGCAGACTTCCTCAGACGAATACCGAGCCGCACGGCGCACCACGACGCGCCCGCCTTCCTCTGCCCACTCCAAAATAGAGCCCGGGCCAAGCCCCAGCTTGCGGCGCACCTCAGCCGGCACCGAGATTTGACCCTGCGCTGTGACCTTCGATTGTGCCAACGTCATGCGAGTTCATTACCACGGTAATGGATATAGGTCAAGCATCGTGCACGCGTAGTTGCCGTGCCGCGAAACCGGCAGCGCCGTTTCTTATTGCCACAGCGGCACGGAAACGCGGGTTCCGGCGAGCCCAAAGACGCCGAGTTCGGTTGGCATGCTAAGCAATGATTGGCGACCTCTCCGAAGATCGCTAATTGGGTAAAACCCCAACCAAACTGGGTTATAAGCGCAAAATGACCAGTCGCGAAGAAACGATCGAATGGGGCTTGGGAATCGAGGGGCAACGAAAGGCGGACCTCGGCGACGGTCGATACGTCAACCCAATTGTTCCAGGCGATCACCCCGACCCAACGATTCTCAAAGACGGGCCTGACTACTACATGACGTTCTCATCGTTCCTGTCGTATCCGGGGATCGTCATCTGGCATTCTAGAGATCTCGTGAATTGGAAACCGATCTGCACTGCGTTAAAGACGAACATCGGCTCGGTCTGGGCATTGGATTTGGTGAAGCACGAAGGAAGATTTTACGTCTATATTCCAACGATGTCGGGGCGGTATTCTTCGATTTACGTGATTCATTCGGACAACATCGTGGGCCCGTGGAGTGAACCGATTGACCTTGGCCTTCAAGGTTGCATTGACCCGGGGCACGCAGTCGGCGAGGACGGCAAGCGTTACCTATTCGTAAATGGAATTCGACGAATCGAACTGAGTCAAGACGGGCTTTCGACGACTGGGAGCTTGGAAAAGGTCTATGAACCTTGGCGGTACCCCGAGGATTGGGTCGTGGAAATGTTCGCACCCGAGGGTCCAAAAATCCTGAAGCAGGGAGGTTGGTTCTACCTGATATCCGCGGTCGGCGGCACTTCAGGGCCGCCCACCAGTCACATGGTGATAGCGGCTAGGTCGCGTTCAATTCATGGCCCTTGGGAGAATTGCCCACACAACCCAATCATACGCACGCAGGTTTCGACCGAACCGTGGTGGTCTCGCGGCCATGCGTCACTGGTTGAAGGTCCAAAAGGCGACTGGTGGATGGTCTATCACGGCTACGAAAACGGCTTTCGAACACTCGGGCGTCAAACTCTACTCGAGCCCATTCGTTGGACAGATGACGGTTGGTTCGAAGCCCTGGGCGGCGACTTATCGATGCCGCTGCGAAAGCCTGCCGATGGGATCGAGGGCAATGCCGGGCTCGAGCTGTCTGACGATTTCTCGACTGACAAGTTTGGTTTAAAGTGGTGCTTCTTCAATCCGCAACCCGACGAGATGCGCCGCATCACGCGCGGGCATAAGGCGCTATTGCTTGAAGGCAAGGGAGCGCTTCCCAGGGACTCGTCGCCACTTACCTTTATTGTGGGTGACAGGCGCTATGAAGTTGAAGTGACAGTTTGCACCCATGGCTCAACACATGGTGGGCTGCTGCTATTTTACAATGAAAGAATTTACTGCGGCGTCGGCCTGTGTTCGGGGCAGCTGTACACCTACAATTACGGCGAAGAGCACAGCTGGATTCGAACCAAACTTGAAACCGACAAAGTCAGGATTCGACTTACCAACATCGACAACGCGGTAACCTATCACTATTCAACGGACGAAAGCACCTGGGCCAAGCACCCCTGGCAAATGGAAGTCTCGGGCATGCACCACAATGTCTTCGGTGGGTTCACGAGTCTCAAGGTGGCAATCTTTAGTTGCGGGAACGGTGGCTGCGAATTCCGTGATTTCAAGTACCGCGGCTTGTCCCAACGCCGCTGAAACTACGGCGAAACGCGGCGAAACGCGGGATTAGTTAGTTTTCTCGCAAGACGAGCCCAAGACAACCGAGGCGCAAGGGCGACGTCTACGAAGGCCTAGCAAGGTCAACCCAATTAGTGCCCAGCCGTCACCAAAGTCAGTGTTTGCACTCTGCTTGCCCGGTATCCGACAGCTGCAGCTTCCAGTGTCTTGCGAACTGGGTGCGCCCGAGCTGGTGGTGAGTGCGCTGCTGTTACCTCCAGCGCCATTAGTCGCTTGCGCGCCACCAGTCGATACGTTGCCGGCGCTCGTCGAGGGCCCTCCAATTGCTGTCGCGCCGCCCGAGGCGCTGCTCGAGCCGCCAACAGCCGCGACGGCGCCGCCCGTGTTCGAGTGACCGCCCGAGCCGCCAACAGCCGCGACAGCGCCGCCCGAGTTCGAGTGACCGCCTGTGCTCTCCATTGCGCCACCCGCTGCGGCCTGACCTCCGGTACCGACGTTTCCGCCGGTCGTCGCTACCGGGTTGCCGCCGGTCGCCAAAGAGCCCCCTGCTGCTTTGGTACCCCCGGTGGAGATCGCACTTCCACCGTTGCCCAGGCCACCGCCCGTCGATTTGGTGCCGCCGGTGCCCAATACGCCGCCCGTAGCTTTCGCTCCACCGGTCAACATGTTCCGCCCGTGCTCTTGTTCCCACCGGAACTCGACGCGCCGCCCGTAGCCCTCGCTCCGCCAGTAGATGTGGTCCCACCAGTGCTCTTGTTCCCGCCGGTGCTCGAAGCGCCGCCGGTGTTGCTGGTTCCTCCGACGCTTGTGCTGAATATCGGCGTATAGCTGTTGCTCGAGGTCGTGCCCGTGTACCCGCAGCTTGGAAAACCGCTTGGCATTTGAGACGCGGTGATGACTCCGAGGCTGTACGCTAACGGCTGCGTACTCCCACTAGAATTCGTAACACTGTTGTTGAGAAAGGTCTCTTTGCCGCTGGCAGGCAGCATGTTGCATGACGTAATGTCGTAAGTTTCGAGAACGGCTGGGTGCACCGAGACTGGGACGCCCGCGGCGTCGGTTACGGTCAGCGTCGCTGAGGTGCCTTTCGTAACGTCTTCGGTAATCACCGTCCATGTAGAGCAAGCCCCATTTGAGCTACAGTTGCTGCCTTCGACCGTGCCGCGAATCGTGTCACCCACCGACACTTGACCGCCACTTTTGTAGACGTCGTTGTTGTTGATACAACAATGTTCGCTCTCCGTGGTCCAAGCACCGCTGTTCCAGTCGAGCACGGGCTGCAAAATATCGTCGGTGGAGCTCGACTCCGTTACGATGTCGTTGAAAAAGGCAACATCCTGCGTGCCAGCGTTGGTTGGTGCAAGAGGAACTACCCAGTCAGTTGTGATTGTCGCACCCGCCGCAACGCTGCCATTGTACACGTAAAAAACTACCCAGCCGTCATATACGGCGTGGGGACGTGCTGCAACGGAACCCGTCTGCTCAGTAACGAGTTGACCGTCCAACGAATAACGGTTGTAGACGCAGGGCAAGATAATGTCGCGAACTCTACCGTCTGGTCCGCGAATGACTCCGTCGTGGCTCACCGTTTCGTCAGAGTCTACGCTAATTACGCAAGACGGGTGCATGAAGCCGTTGTGAGTGAGAACGTAGTCTTCAGGGACGCTAGGTGGCCTCTTCGTTGGGCTGAAGCGCTTATGATGACGATCAGTCTTTGGCTCCGACGTCCCGGTGGGGCTCGCACTGACTGATTTCTGTTCCGCGCTCAAGGCGTCCTGGCGCGCTGCCATCTGCGGATCCTGGGCCGTCGAACTTCCCGAATCGCTGCAGCCCATAGCGAGGACGATTGACACGGTTGATATGGCAGTGAGTGTGCTTTGACGCATCGCTAAACCCTCTGAACTAGCGAAACAGCCGCCAGCCCGGCTAAGAGGCCCACCCTCTTACAAGCGAGTTTCTTGAGACAGATCATCGGCAGATGCCGCGACGAATTGGGTGTTCTTCAAGGTGAACCTAGACGAGCATCGCGGCTCATCTTTTTCTGTAGCGTCTGATCCACTTCGGAATGGTTCAGAAAAAATTGCAGCCCGAGCTCCCCTCCCAACCCACGCTTAAAGATCGGAGGCTAACGCGACAGGCCCGCACGCTGTTCAGGGGCTGCTCGCGCATGACACCCAATCAACGCCAGCGCAAAGATCGGTGAAGCCAACTATCTTTCGGTAATCGCCGCAAACTCACTTTTGCGCCGCGCCCCCAAAGGCCACACGGACACCGAATGCATGACTCGGTTCCGTGCCGTGCATGCCAGAAAAGATGGGCATCGTATTCCTTTTTGCACTAAGCGCGAGGGCCGCGCCGCCGGCTCGCGTGGCCCCGCATGACAAACAGCATGAGCCAAGCGATCATCGCTCCGGCATCGCTCCCGCGGCGGCACGGTTTAGCTTTCTCACGGTACCCTTGTGATGGGTTGACGCCTGGACACCCAGGACTAGATAATAATGCGTTGTGACAATCGACGCTAAGGCCATACACACTGAAATACGGTCGGGGCTTGGCACCCACGATCACTCAATTGGCGCACAATCCCCAGGCTTAACCTGGCGAAGGTTGCGCGGGCCCAACAACTTTCAACGACGCTACGAGCGTTCGATGACCTTGCGCCCGGCAACAGCCTGGTGCTCGCTGGCCTTTCGAATCCCAATCACCTGTTGCGCGAGCTGCAACTTCGGCACCCAGGCGGGTTCGATTGGAATATTCTTGCGGAAAATTCTAAACGGCGGCGCGTTGAAATCCGCAGGCGCGGCACTGCGGCACTGCGAAACGTCACGGAATATCTCGAAGGCGACCACCAACGGCTCAACTCAATGCTTACTGAGCTCGTGGCCGCGATTAGCGCTGGCGCCGTCTCGAAAGCACGCAAGCGTTTTGCCGAATTCAATTTTGGGATGCATCGGCACCTCGAAGCAGAAGAAAGTGTTCTGTTCCCACTCGTCGAGAATGCCTATGGTTTGGCAATTGGGCCAAAAACCGTCATGGGTTCGGAACATGTGGAGATTCGTCGCCTGACGGACAGTGTCGCGACATTGTTGCAATCCGAGACTATCGATGATTGCGCGAGAACGGCACGCGAACTCTGCGACATCCTGATCCGACATGACATGAAAGAAGAGCAGATTCTCTACCCCATGGCAGACAAGGCAATCGGGGATGAGCACCAACGGCATGAACTAGTAAATCGGATGCAATCACTGTAGGAACAATGGCTGCCAACGTCTGGCCGTGGCGGAGCGAGCGCAATCATTGTGAGATCGCTTCGGCGGGCTTTCCGTGCCGCTGTGCCATCAAAAGCCGCTCGAGTTCCGACAGATCGGTCGGGCTCAACTCGACCGTGAGTCGCTCGATTCGATCAAGGATATCGACGGTGCCAAAGTACTCCTTGGCGCACTCGATATGAATCGTGCCGATGTTCTGCATGCGTCCTTCCTCGAACATCTGCAGCGCAAGTCGCCAGCTGTCCTTGTTCACGACTTGGCGACATTGTCGGCAGTGGGCTTTGCCGCTGCTAGCACGCTCGGCGCGCACTAGGCGCGGCAAATGAAGGTGCGTCACGCCCTCCTTGACCGCGTGGCGCAGCCAATCCTGCTCGGGGATAGGCTGCTCGCACGTATCGAGTACGGGCCCAAATTTTTCAGGCCGCATGCAGGCCGCGCACACTATGTGGAACCAGAACAGCGATTCACCTTCCGCATACGCGTTAGGCAGGGCCTCGCCGAAGCGCAATTCGCCGCGCGCAATGTTGCGGCCGCAACCTCGGCAACTGGCACGCCCACTTTTGGCGATCTCTATGACATCCGGCACGTCAAATCCTTCAAGCGCCAGGGTCCGTTCGTCAACACGGTCCGAGACCTTTGAGTCCAGTTTCTATATTTCTAAAATGTTTCTAATCTAAAGATATCGGCCACAAATGCTGCATTTTTGACTACTTGGGTTGGTGCGGCACGGAACCGTCGCTACTTTGCCACACCCATCTGCCACAACTGATTGTCCGCATTCGCGGCCGCTGCTCGCTGGTCGAGCGCTGCACCTTCGGTAGTCGAGCTGCCGGGAACCTCCGCGACTTTGCCACTTTGCTTGTTGAGTAGCTGATAGTAACCCGCGCCTTTGTCCACGACGCGCCACTTCTGGTTGTCGCCATCGTTGCTCGTGTATTGAATGAGGGCCGCCCCATCGGCGGTCGAACCGGAAGTGACGTCGAGGACCTTCGAGCTATTGACGTTGGTAACGTTGAAGTACCCCGCCGAGTCGTAGTTTAGGGTCCACCTCTGTTCATCGCCGCCGCTATACGTGACCTGAACGATGTTTCCGTGATCGGCGGTCGAGGCATCCTGGACGGACATTGCTTTGCCGCTGCTCTTGTTGATGTAAGTAAAGCGATTGGTGGCACCCGTGATGTTCCCCGCCGATGCATCGATGGTTATCGTGTTGCTCCAGCTCATGCTCAGAGCGGTGTTCGACGAGAACGTGATTGGAAGCCAAATGTACGTCGAATTGTTGACGGGTTCACTCCAAGCGCCCGCCCAGCGGTCTCCCATGTAAAGGTAAGCGGTGCCAGAACTCCCCTGAACCGGCACCACGAACGTCGATTGCGAGTAAAACGTCGTCGAATCGCCAACGTTGGCCCACCCGCTCCACCCAGTCGTCAGTGACGACGAGGTGGCGTATTGGGCCTGGTTGGGATCCCAACCGGTGGCGGCCGAAGTGAGCAGTAAATAGACATTGTTGCGCTTCCACAGCGCGGGTGCCTCGCGGTGCCCGCCCTTGAAAAGAGTGGCCGCCAGGCTGTCGATGCTGAGATAGTCGCTCTTTAGCAGGTAAAGGTTGAAATCGTAGTTCTCGTTCGATGCCGAGATAAAGTACCCCTTGCCGTCGGTGTCCACGAACGCCGTGCAATCGCGCGATTGGTAGCCCGCGGTTCCGTGGTCTACCACTCCCGAGCTCACCAGTGGCCGAGCGCTACCTGAATAGGTGTAATTGCCGTCTACTGTGTCGCAGCTTGCAACCGCGGCACGCGAGGCGCTGTAGTCGGATCCGTTTTCCCAGTGCATCCACATGACGTACTTGTTCGTGCTTGCATTATAGATGACTTTGGGGCGCTCGATATTGGCGGGTTTGAGTTCGGACGCCGAGTTCTCTGACAGGACGTTGTTGCGCAATTCCCAGTGCACCAAATCGGCAGATCGATAGCAAGAAACTGCGTAAAACGTGCCATCCGAGTTGCGATTTTCGCCAAACCAGTAGTAGTAGTTGCCCACTTTGATGACGCCACCGCCGTGCGCCTGAATCGGGTTGCCGGACGTGTCTGCCCACTGAATGCCATTGTACAAACTGCCAGGGGAAGTAGCCGCCCCACCACCCGTGTCGGCGCCGCCGGTTGCAACAATGCCCCCCGTGCCGGCGCCGCCAGTTCCAGTCTTAGCGCCACCTGCACCACCGGTGCTTGACTTGGTGCCACCCGTACTCGTCGAGGAGCCGCCGGTTCCAGTCTTAATCCCGCCGGTAGACGCTGAGGCGCCGCCCAGGCCAGTGCCACCGGAGCCAGCCTTGGTGCTGCCGCCTGCGCCAATAAGGCCCCCAGTCGCGCCGCCGCCGATGCCAACCTGAGTGCCGCCTGCTTCACTGGTGATGCCACCGACGTTGGCCCCGCCAACGCCCGTGACTCCACCGAGGCCAGGTTGTGCGCCACCCGCACCGCCGCTACCACCATTTGCAACGTTACCGCCGGTACTAATGTTGGCAGACGCACCTGCGGTGCTGCGACCGCCCAAAGCATTTGCAGTCGCGCCGCCCGAAGTTATCGCGCCGCCGGTGTTTGCACCCGCAGTCGCGTTACTTGCGCCCGCGACACCTGCTCCACCCATCGCGCTGGAACTACCTCCGACACTGTTCGAAGTACCTTGCTGCGAATTGCCGCTGCAACCGTTCAACCAGGCGCCGATCACTGCGAAAGACGCGACTCGAACAAGCCTGCGCGGTGAAGATAGTCGGCGACTCGATGTGGCGAAAAAAGGACGCAGGCGCATTGTGGGGCTCCTAAAGTTCCAAGGGGCACGGCAGACACTCCATATGCCGGCGCCTGGTTCGATTCGCGAGACGGCAAACCCGGTTGAGTGGATTGCCATCAACACCGAAGAGTCTACACCAGATTTCAATGCGTTCGGGGACGCGTAGCGCAATTCCGTTGACCTCGGATTACTACGGTGATGCGATTCTACGATCGTCGCGGATTGGCATTTACACGCCTTATTTTGGCACGGCGGCACGGAAAAGGTCGGTTCCGTGCCGTCACGCCATCAAGTCAAACAAAACGAATTTGTCCACCGGAATGTTGAGCTGCGACCTTGTCGGTTGCAATTTGACATCCGTGAGTGCAATGCAATTCGACTACACACTGGTTACGCTGCCTAAGGTATCTTGCCTGGTACAATCGATTAGTCGCAACGACTGACGGAGGCGCCAGTTGGGGGCGCGTGTCCCTAGCGAAACGGACATGCGTGAGTATTGCGGATCGGGATCGGTGATCCTAAACATCGTTGGCCGAGGGGCACACCAAGTTCACGTGTTATAAAGAAAGTACTGAGAGGGTTTCACACATGAAAAAGTTTCTCGTTCTCTACAAGGCACCCATTTCGTCATTCGAGCAGATGCAGAACACGACTCCAGAACAGCAGAAGGCTGGAATGGACGCGTGGATGGCGTGGAGCAAGAACGCAAGCAATACGATAGTCGACATGGGAGCACCGCTCGGAAAGAGCCTACGCGTCACCAAGGGCGGAGCCACACCGAACACTAACGATCTTGGCGGATATTCCATTCTGCAAGCGGAGTCGAAGGAAGCGCTCGCCGAATCTTTGAAGGGACATCCTCATTTCATGATGCCGGAAGGGTTCATCGAGGTCGTCGATTTGATGCCAATTCCTGGCATGTGAGTGTGCAGCGGCAGCCGCCGGCAGCGCAGCCGGATTTGATCGTGAGGGCACGGCAATATTGCGTGTTTTCGGCTCTTCGGCAATGCGGTAGCCTGCGCTAACGATGAGACACAACTTCTTCTCGATAGCATCAGTCCTTCTGGCGTCCGGTTGTCTGCGTCCTCCAATGCCCGCACCGGCAGCGGGCAACGCAACCACGCCAAGCACGACTCCCGAGCTAGAAACCAACGGCACTGATTGGCCGTGGCAAGGGGGTCGTGCAGTGGCGGTCGCGGTGAACCCAAACAACGCACTGCGCGAAGTGACTACGCGCCAATTCGGTAACAACACGAGCTGGTGGGCGGGTAAATCCTGGACACTCGACGCTGATCGCATCGAAAAGGCACGTCAAGCAAACATACAGTTTTGGCGATTTACCGGTGGCAGTTCCAGCGATGAATACCTCTGGGATGGCGACGCCGTGAAGTGGGGCAATGGCCCAGCCGGCAAGAACTCGATTCACATGAACGAGAATTGGGCAGCCAACACCGATGATTTCAAGCGACTCGAGCGTCAAGGTGTTCGCGTCCCGCTTCAAGAACAAGCCAGATTTGGGTCTGGTGTTCGTCAATGAAAAAGAAGATCCCGCCAAGCTCACGATTGCAACGGGATCCAACAAGCGGCAGCTCAAAGCCTGGGTGTTGACCGGCGCTTCACTCAACAGCACCCAGGTATCATTCAACGGCAAACCTGGTCCCAAAGGCGGAGGAGGCCCGTTTCCAATCGATTCGCTCACGCCGTATACGAAAAACCAGGACGGCAAAGATTCCATCGAATTGACGGTGCCGCCCGCGTCACTCGTGGGCGTCGTGCTTACGGACTGAGGAGTCTTTCTATTTTGATTCGGCACTTGGACACGACGCTACTCGTGTGCCACGTGTCGGGCTGCAGGCTTTGCTTTGTGCTCCCTAAGCATCCCAAAGTGAACGAGCGGCTTCTTGTCATCGAGCACGACCTTGGCCGTCGCGAAGCCGAATCTTAATACCTCGATTGCCATCCGTTGACCCTTCCCAATCTCGAACACGAATGGAGGACCCGGTACTTCGCGCCCGAGGTATAGGACTCTTGCGTCGATCGGACTCAGGTCGAGGGTTACTCGGGTCGTTTCGCCTGGAGCCGATGCGGCCGGTGCGGCTGAGGACGAGGGCGGTGTCCCCGCTGATTGAGCTGCGGCAACCTGTTGAGGTGCAGGGTCATTGGTTTCATGGGCGGTGGGTGGGGCATCGATGAGCTTCGGCAAAGCGGGTTGCTGCGACGCCGGCACGACCTGTGTTTGCAACCTTGCGCTCGCGTTAGACACATCGTGGTTGCCCCCATTTACTAGAGCTAATACCGCCGCAGCGATAACCAGGCTCGCAAGGGCGACAGCGACGAGACTGTACTTGCGTCGATTCGAAGTGCCAGGCTCGCGAGTTGCCACCGAGTCGCTCTCGGCACGCCGAGGTGCCGAGAGGGGTCGATTGGAATCGATATCTTGGACTGGTCCACCCGCCGCTTGCACAGCAGCCGTGTGGGGTTGCTTTGGGGGCTCGGGATTGGTGGGGGGTTGCGCAAGGGGCGCAAGCTCTTTCGATGGCTGATAATTGCCGAAGGACCTTTGGATTAAATCAATTGGAACCGCTGGCGGCGGAGGGATCATTATTGGTGTGGCTCGGTCACCACCCTCGGTCACCGAGTAATCTTCGGCGAGCGCAAATGGTTCTGCCTTTGCACTGCTAACCAACGACGACTGAGAAGGCTGACTTGTCGGTGGTGCCGGAATCTCGCCTTCCAATAGATCTGGCTCGGCGTCGCCTGCGCGAACGACCGCCATCGGGCGCAATGTCGATGGATCGCGGGCGCTCGGGCGGTAATCAGCCGGTGCAGGCCTCAAGCTAGATCTTCTTACAGGAGGTTGACTTTGACTCAACTGGGCCGGAGCTCAAAGTGAGCCCTTCTTCGCGGTCGCGCAAGTCCCCCGGGGCCGAGCTGCCCGACCACGGCTCGACAAAGGCGGTTCAATTGGGGCATTTTGGCGCGTTTTCAGGCATATGCGTGCAGTGGGCTTGCGGTTGCCCCGGCGAGACCGCAGGCATTCGGGATGACCAGTGAATCCATCGTGCCGTGCCTCTGGTTTGACGACCAGGCGGAACTGGCCGCAGAATTTTACACACGTATCTTTCCTGACGGTCGCGTTACGGCGACGTCACGCTATCCCGAGTCGAAAGACAACCCGAGCGGCAAGCCACGTGGAAGCATTCTCACTGTTGAATTCGACATAGCCGGGCAACGCTTCACGGCGCTCAACGGGGGACCGCACTTCGTTGTCAACCCGAGCATATCATTCTTCGTTCACGTCGAGACGTCGGGCGAAGCCAATCGCCTGTTTGCGGCATTGGTCGAAGGCGGCAAAGTACTGATGGCGCTTGATAAATATCCCTGGAGTGAACGCTATGGCTGGGTACAGGATCGATTCGGCGTATCGTGGCAAGTCATCACGGGGCCACGCTCAGCGAATGGAGCGATCATCGCGCCTTGCTTGATGTTCGCCGGAGCGGTTCACGGCCAGGCCGAGGCGGCCATGCGCGCATACGTCGATATTTTCCCCCGAGGGCAAATCACGGCCGTAGCACGCTATGAGGCCGGCGAGGGCCCCGAGGGCACCATCAAACATGGTCGCTTCGTTTTGGCGGGTCAGGAAATGATCGTGATGGACAGCCATGTCAATCATGGCTTTACATTCAACGAAGGTTTGTCGCTTCAAGTCATGTGTCAGAGTCAAGCTGAGCTAGACCGCTACTGGGAGGCTCTATCGGCGGGTGGCGAGAAGGGACCCTGCGGCTGGTTGAAGGATCGCTTTGGCGTCTCATGGCAGGTTGTCCCGCGCGCGATTGCCGACTGGATGACGAGCAAGGATACAGCGGCGCGCGATCGCGCGTTCGATGCCGTCATGCGAATGAAAAAACTGGATATCGCCAAAATCCAGGCTGCATTCGACGGAACGAGCTAGTAAGCGTGACCAATTGCCGATCTTGGGCCGCAGCGGCATAAAATAAAATGGCAGCCTTTAGTGGCACTGCCGGTTACGCCCCATATCTATCCGCCATTGCCGCACTCCAAATCCAAAAGAAACTTCTTGCGTTTGATGCCGCCACCAAAGCCAGTCAACGAGCCGTCGGCGCCTATGACGCGGTGGCAGGGTATTATGATGCAGATGGGATTTTTCCCATTGGCGGCGCCAACTGCGCGCATGGCGCTCGGCTGCCCCAATTGCCTAGCGATATCGCCATAGCTAGCGGTCTTGCCGAACGGGATTTTCTGCAGCGCCTTCCAGACTCGGCACTGAAATTCCGTGCCGCTAGGAGCCACCGGAACCGTGAATTTCTCGAGGCGACGAGCAAAGAATAGTTCGAGCTCTTTACGCGCAACCTTGAGAACCGGATCACTGGCCCCCGGGGTCAGCTCACAATCCGCCAACTTTTGCGTCGCAAAATCGTTGTTCGAGAAATAACAACCGACGAGTTTATCTTTTTCACTCACCAATGTGAGTGGACCCACTGGGCTTGGAAGAACCATGGTGTTCATGCATTTTTCCTTTCGCTTTGAGCGTGCCGCCGCCACAAGCGCGCTGTAGCGTAGCCCCGCCACGGACGCCATTTTTCACCGGCATGTTTCAAATCGCCACCAAATGCCAAGCGGAGGCCCGCGTCGCCCAATGGAAATGCATCCGGATCGCCGAGGCCGCGCAATGCGACGTATTCCACCGTCCAAGGCCCAATGCCCGCTATCGCGGTCAAGCCCTCGCGCCCCGCCGATAAGGCACCGCGCGCAAGGTTAAATCTTGCCGTCGGCAACGGCCGTCGCGAATCGCACCAAAGTGTCAGCCCGCTTTCGCGGCATTCCGAGTTTACCGATGCGTTCGGCTCCTGCGTCCGCGAGACGGGCGGCGGACGGGAACAGGCGATTGAGCCCTTCAACGTCGGTTTCGATGGGTTCGCCCAGCGCCTCGACCAGTCGCGCAGTGATCGTGGTTGCGGCCTTCACCGTCACCTGTTGACCAATTATCGCGCGCACTGCCGTTTCGACCGGATCGAGCGCACCGGGCAAGCGCACGGCTGGGTCGGAAGCTACATCCTTAGCTAGATACGCGTCGCACTCGAAAAACTTGTTGATGGCTTGAACATCCGTATCAAGGTCGAGCGCCCCGCGAACGGCCGCAATGACTTGTCGAAACACGGGCAAGAGGCCATCTGAAACCGATACGATGGGCGCGGCGCCGACAGCATTAAGTGAAAGGATGCCGACATGCTTACCGATTGCCCAGGTGCGGGTATACGGAGCACACTCGATACAGCGAACTTGCCTCAGTTGTGCGTGAGCAAGGAATGCCTGCCCCTCGAAACCGCCGCGCGGCGCCAGTGTAAACGCAAGCCCACTGTCCCTCGGTCGCGCACGGCCGCGCACGCGAGATGGCGCCATGCCGTATCGCTCGAGAAAGAGCGCGTTGAAGCGTCGAAGGCTCTTAAAACCGCTGGCAAACGCGATGGCCGTCATTGAGAGCTCGGTCTCGCGCAGGAGTCGTTTGGCCGTCAAAAGGCGATGGGTTTGCGCGATGTCCACGGGCGCAGCGCCGAAAGTCCTAAGCGTTACGCGCCTCAGATGGCGACCCGTGACACCGAGATCGGCGGCCAATTGCTCCAGGGTTTGCTCATCGAGCGCGCCCGCCTCGATTCGCTTTACCGCATCGTGAGCAAGCCTTTCCGCGGCGTCAATCGGTGCGGCGCCTGGGGCGAGCTCGGGCTTGCATATCAAACAGGGCCTGAAACCGGCATTCTCTGCGGCGGCCGCTGACTGAAAAAATCGCCGATTGGCGCGCTTCGGCGTGCGTGCCGGGCAAACGCAACGACAGTAGATGCCGGTCGAAGTCACGCCGGTAAAAAATAGCCCATCGTAGCGGGATTCTCTGGCCTCTACGGCAGCATGGCAGGCTTCTTCATCGAGCTGCATGCGTCCAATATGGGCCGCACGCGAGCCTCCGTCTCGCCGGAAACGGACCTCCGCAAAATAAAGGTCTTGCTGACACCGACCCAGGCATCGGCCACAAGGAAACTGGGGTCTAATCCTTGGGGCTTTTATGCCGCATCGGCACGGAATCCCATGCCGATGATGAGCCTTGCGATTATCTCGAGTTACTAGTGGCTTTGCGGCTGACAGCGCCTGCCGTTAGATAGGTTGCAGAGGGGCGGTGCAGCTTGACGCCTTCGACAAAGTCGGAGACTGACATTCCCATGGCTCGGGATCGTAGTTTCAAAATGTGTGTCGCCAATTGACGATCTTCCATCATCGTGTGCGAGACCAACCAGTTGCACAGGAAAAGCGCCAAGTTATGAGCATGGTAATTCTCGTCGCGCTTGAACGTGCTTACTACAGTCTCCAGTTTTCGGTGCTCGGTGATATGTCGCGCCGCTTCCGGATAGTCGTAGGCAACCATCAACTGCTCTTCACAACCGAAGTGACATAGAGCCAGTCGCCCCAGCTCCTCGGCAACCTCTCGTAGTTCGGTTCGCTCGACCTTGTCATCGAGTTGGTTCACGCGCTGAACGAGTGCGAAGATGTATCGGTGCTGGACATCAATGTCCGCCAAACCCGACTCATAGTCTTGGTTCCACTCCATAGCGCACATCCCTTCCCCCCGATTGAGTCGTGGGACAGTGGCCCATACGGTAGAAGTCTGGGGTCAATAAGGGGCAATTTGCGCTACATTTTGCGGGATTTTTCGATATTGTAGCGCGACGAACCCTGCCTAGTCAGCACAAAACCACAGTGGCCAATGCACACACATGTGCGCCAAGCTAATGAAGCATCAACCCGATTGGCTATCAAGTGGGGTTCCATACACGCGAAGCCGCGACACGAAATCCTTGTGGCGCAAATACTCGAACTCGAATCGACCGAGAACAATCTTGGAGCCCGATCGAAGGCTTGCGGATTCCCCTTCGTGCAAGAGGCAATCATCGACGATGGTGCCGTTCGTCGAACCGAGGTTGACCAAGCGCAGTCCAAAGGGTGTCGCCTCGAAGGCGCAATGTTCGGTCGAGATTGAGAGTTCGGGGATTGAAACGTCTGCTTCCGCGGTGCGGCCCACGACGATGCGCAATTCCTGCCGATTATGGGGCTTTTTTACCAGAAACCAGACTCGATCGACCAGTGCCGCCGAGCGAAAGTATTCGGATTGATCGTCAACGCTGAATCGGAAGGTGCCATCCGAATTGCGACTGCCGTCACTGAGTAGGCCGAGAATTCCGACTCCAACGATGACGCTCGATGCGGCGTGATCGTCGAAGAACCGAGCTGAGCCGCGCAAGCGGAATTCTGAAGCCAATTCTCGAAGGTAGTTCGACACGTGGTGGTTTGCTTAGAGCTCGATACCCGGAGATCTTGCGTCAGTGCTTCACAAGGCTGCGCATGGAAACACCCATACAATCGTATACGGGGCTTGCGTCATTATCAGAAGAGATAAGCAGGCGCTTCCACGTCGATGTCTTAGGTGAAAGGCGGGGCCGACAATCTAAACGACAATTTCGCAGCCCGAATCGTCCGAACTATCGGCCAATTGGTATTATGGCGCGCTGCGTCGATGCTTGTGCCGCGCGTGCCGTAATAGACCAAAAAAGAAAATGATAACGCTGCGTCACGATTTCCGGCCGTAGCGATTATCCATTCTCATCGAATTGATAATCGTCATCACTGGGCCGATTGGCAGACATTTTCGCGCAACGTATGCGTTACGCACATCCGCGGTTGAGCCGTATTGGCGGCGCGTGCTAGCACGCGGCCGAGAGCGCTTGTGGCAACACTGCTGCGCTCTCAAAATCCCGGCACCTCGATTCGAGGCTGCCTTTGTAAGGAGCTCAACCTTGAATCGCTCAAGAGCATCCATTCAGTCAATACTAAGCCTCATCGGGGGGTGTGCCGCATGGTTCATCCCGTCACTCGCGCGCGCTGCTGAAGAAGCCCATAAGGGTGGCGGCGAAGCAAACCTCGTTTTGCCAGATCTAGGAAGTGTCAAGTTCCTCACCGACGCCGCGGGCAATGGCGGCATGACCGGCCACGACTTGCTCAAGTATGGTCTTATCGTGTCAGCCCTCGGCATGGTGTTCGGCATCGTCGTGATGAACCAGGTGAAGAACCTGCCCGTTCACAAGTCGATGCGCGAAGTGTCCGAACTAATCTTCGAGACATGCAAAACGTATTTGATTCAACAGGGTAAATTCCTGGTGATTCTCGAGGTGCTGATCGGCGCCATCATGGTTTGGTACTTCACGGCCGTGCAGCATATGAGCGGCGGGCGCGTTGCACTGATCCTCTTTGCGAGCGTCATCGGCATTCTCGGAAGCTATGGCGTTGCCTGGTTCGGCATTCGTATCAATACGTATGCCAACTCGCGCACGGCCTTTGCCAGCCTCAAGGGCAAGGCCCACCCGGTTTACGCGATTCCGCTAAAGTCGGGTATGAGCGTCGGCATGTTGCTCATCAGCGTCGAGCTGGTGCTCATGCTAACGATTCTGCTCTTCGTTCCCCCGGATCTCGCGGGCTCCTGCTTTATCGGATTCGCGATTGGCGAGTCGCTCGGCGCTTCCGCGCTGCGTATTGCCGGCGGCATCTTCACGAAGATCGCCGACATTGGCTCTGACTTGATGAAGATCGTCTTCAAGATCAAGGAAGACGACGCACGTAACCCGGGTGTTATCGCGGACTGCACCGGCGACAACGCGGGTGACTCGGTCGGCCCCACCGCTGACGGTTTCGAAACCTACGGCGTCACGGGCGTCGCGCTCATCTCGTTCATTCTGCTGGCTGTCAGCAAGACCGACCCCAAGGTTCAGGTTCAGTTGCTGGTTTGGATCTTCGCAATGCGCATCATGATGGTGATCGCCAGCGCGGGCTCCTACTTCCTCAACGAGATGCTTCAGAAGAATACATTCGATGGCAAAGGCAAGCCCAACTTCGAGAAGCCTCTGACGGTTCTCGTCTGGTTGACTTCGATCATCTCGATTGTCCTGACCTTCGTCGTTTCCAAGTACATGATTCCGGTCCTGTTCGGGAGCAAGGACCTGTGGTGGCAGCTTTCCCTGATCATCAGCTGTGGCACGCTCGCCGGCGCGCTGATTCCGGAGTTCATCAAGGTCTTTACCTCGACCCAGTCGATGCACGTCAAAGAAGTCGTCAATGCATCCCGTGAAGGCGGAGCGTCGCTCAACGTCCTTTCGGGCCTCGTTGCCGGTAACTTCTCGGCGTTCTGGATGGGCCTCGTGTTCATCGGCCTGATGGGCGGCGGCTACGCGGTCAGCACCTGGTTCCCCGATGGAATGATGATGGCACCCGCCGTCTTCGCCTTTGGCCTCATCGCCTTCGGCTTCCTCGGAATGGGCCCGGTCACGATTGCCGTCGATTCCTACGGCCCAGTGACGGACAACGCGCAGTCGGTTTTCGAGCTCTCGACAATCACTGAGCTGCCCGGCATCGAAGCTGAACTCAAGAAGGACTTCGGCATCAAGGTCGATTTCGAGAAGGCCAAAGACCTGCTCGAAGAAAACGACGGCGCTGGCAACACCTTCAAGGCCACAGCCAAGCCGGTGCTCATCGGAACCGCAGTCGTCGGTGCAACCACCATGATCTTCTCGATCATCGTAATGCTCACCAACGGCCTCGACACCGAGAAGCTCCAGTACCTGAGCATCCTGAACCCACTGTTCCTGCTCGGCCTCATCGCCGGAGGCTCTGTGATTTACTGGTTCTCGGGCGCGTCGATTCAGGCCGTAGCGGCGGGTTCGTATCAAGCTGTCGAGTTCATCAAAAAGAACATCAAGCTCGAAGGCGCAACCAAGGCCTCGATCGAAGACAGCAAGAAGGTGGTTGCCATCTGCACGCAGTTTGCGCAAAAAGGCATGTTCAACATCTTCATCGTCGTCTTCGTAGGAGCGTTGACCTTTGCCTGCCTCGACTCGTTCTTCTTCATCGGCTACCTCATCTCGCTCGCCCTGTTCGGCCTGTTTCAAGCTCTATTCATGGCCAACGCAGGCGGCGCGTGGGACAACGCCAAGAAGATCGTCGAAACCGATCTGAAGGAAAAAGGCACGGAGCTTCACGCGGCCGCCGTCATCGGTGACACGGTGGGTGACCCATTCAAGGACACCAGCTCAGTCGCGATGAACCCCATCATCAAGTTCACGACGCTGTTCGGCCTGCTTGCAGTCGAACTCGCCGAGGGCTTGACGGACAACACGCGGCACACACTGGCCGGCATCTTCGGCATCATCATGCTGATCTTCGTTTGGAGATCGTTCTACATGATGAGAATCTCGCTGAGCGCGGGCGTGAAGGCAGCGGGCGGCAGCACCAAGTCGGTGGCGCCGCAGCCTGCGGAGTGAACTGACGCGTAGTCGTAACCTGAAAGGCCTGGCACTTGGTGCTGGGCCTTTTGGTTTTTTGTGGGGCGGCACGGGAAAGTTTTTTCTGTTTCGGTGCAGGTGCCAGTGCCTGTTCCCGTGCCCGTGTCCGTCGCCGAGGCAGCCACAGACCCCGATCCAGACCACGGATTCAGGAACCTAAACGGCCCACAGACACCGAAACAGATCACAGAAACGGGCACCGAAACCGACACCGACACCGAGACAGCCCACCACGGTTTCACAGCCCAAGGTCCGCCGTTGCTCATTGCCTTGTGCCTGCCTGATCGCGCACTTTTCCTGCCAACGTCCTTCGATTGCGCGTCGATGCACGGTTTGACGTTGTCATGAAAACTGCGCGGTTTGGGGCATGCACAAGACAATGAGCAACGATATTACGGAACACGTTCTTCACACGGTGGAGCTGGCCCGGCCTGTTGTGGCCGCTATTAGTCGGCGAGATCGGGACTTCGCCTCGCAAGTTCGTCGCGCCATCAGTAGTATTGGGCTCAATTTAGCGGAGGGTCTAGGTACTCGCTCGGGGAACTCTCGGCTTCGGTTTGAGACGGCGCTCGGTTCTTTGCGTGAAGCTCGCGCTGGCGTGCGCATTGCCGTCGCTTGGGGTTATGTTGCGGAGAGCGCCGTTGCACCGCTGTTTGAGTCGCTGGATTCCCTCGGGGGGCGGGTGTTTGGGTTGGGGCGGCGGTAGCTAGCGTCGCCGAGTAGCACCGTGATCGGGCGCCTCAAGGACTGCGCAAGCCGGGTGCACGAGGCCGAAAGAGGAGGGCGACACATGATTTCATCGCTGGCACCGTGGTTGTTCGAGTTCGCAATTGATGCCTCACCGGTGCCAACAACTCGCAACGATCCGACCCGAGCACTCCCAAGTCCCCTCACCTAAACCACCTCCTTCCCGCCACGCGCAGGGCGCCCGAGGCGACCGAGCATGGCGTTGGAGGAGGTCGAGAGGTCGCGGCGTAGCCGCGGCCGAGCGGGTGGAGGCAGCACCACTACATGATGAGAATCTCGCTGAGTGCTGGCGTGAAGTCAGCTGGCGGCAGCGCGAAGTCGTCGGTGGCGCCGCAGCCTGCGGAGTGACGTGAATTGATAAGGGCGGCGCAGTTGGCGCCGTCGTAAACTGAAGGCCTGGTAGCATTTGCTGCTGGGCCTTTTGGTTTTTTGTCGGCGCGGAAGCGCGGGTGTAATTGGTCGGTGTACCCGTGCCGAGGAGGGCTGATCCGAACGAATCGGAAACTCGAAGCGGAGGGCCTTTAGATATTGAACTGTCCGCGCACGCCAAGCGTCAGCCACTCGTGCGTGCCCTGGCTAATGTCGCCGCTTTGCTTCTGCTCCACGCCAGCTGCTGTAACCGTCGACGAATAGGAACTGTATTGGCCGGCAGAGAAGCTAATGAACGGGCCCAAACCAAAAGCGGGCGATACGTGGCAGTCCCCACCTGCCTGTAGATTAATGAATTGGAGCCCCTTGCCCGTAACGTTTCCGTCAAATGCTTCGCTGACCCCGGCAACCGTTAGTGTTCCAGATTCGCTGATGGTCAACCACTCGTAGCCCATGCCTAAGCCTATCCACGGGTCGAACGGAGCATCGGGCAGGCCCGTATTGAAAGAACGCACCGACGTAGATTGCTGGGTTGATTCGGTATCCAGCGTCAATCCAGATTGGGATTTTATAGCTAACCGAGTCCGAAAGATTGGACGACGTATCATTCGCAGACGTCGTACCCATTTTACCCATTGGAATCGAATAGCCAAGACGCAAACCCAACGCAGGTGCACTGATCAGGTCGGCACGTTCGCAGACAATCTTTCAAAAGAACCAGCGCCCTCGTTCGATTTGAATATTCTGCTGTCAACGACGGCGGCTAGGCCAACCAAACCTCTCCCCGCTCACCGCGAAGGCAGATGACGTTATCTTGATCGATTTCAAAGCGGAGCTTTGCCTAGCGGCGAGCTGGCAGCTCCCTGCAACCCCGGAACCCACTCGAGGATCGGTATCGTCTCATGGGACGAGCTGTTTGCTGTACTGCGACCAGTACTCGACCTGTCTAAGGTGGAAGAGCAGTCGCGTAATTGACTTGATAGGGCCCAATACATTTCATTCTCTTCTAGCCAAGCCGGGCTGTCCGAACTCGCTGAAGTATCTCGCGCTAGCGCGCGTATTGGACTTCGTAAGCGGCATGACTGACAACTACGCCATTCATCTTGCCAGGCAGTTTGGCGGCATGGGTGAGGCAAGATAGGTGACGCGCCGTCTGCAACGTTTTGCGCCAAGAAGGCGAAATGGGCCCGCGAACATAGAGCTCTCGATTTGAAATAGTGGTCGGTAGTTTTGAGTCGAAGGGAGGGGACCGACACCCGGAAACCCGCAATAACACAGCCTCTCGCGCCAGCGCCACGCGGGAACCAGCTCCACTTCCCATATGGCTTGTTACCTGGATTGTAATGTTTCGACAAATCGGCTAGTTTTGTCGCGCTGCTACGGCAAGGCGACCCGCCCGAAACAGCCAGCAAGGGACATGCCTTACATCAATCGCATTGAAGTCTTCAATCACTATAAGCTGCCAGACTTCGCCGTTGACTTTGCCTCGACGAACGGCACTCCATTTCGTCATTTGATCCTCACGGGTCCGAATGGGTCAGGGAAGACGACGATTTTGACGCAGTTGGCTCGAGACGTTGCTGCAGCAGAAACCGCGGCGCTCGCCTGAGGAACAGGCAGAGTACGAGCAACTAGCGAGCCAACTGCAGAAGAGTTCGCATCCGCTCGCATTGGAGGTGTGGACGCAATTGGAGCAGAGCAAGCTCGCGGGGGAGCGGTGATCCGCGTCGAACGCCGGATTGATTCGCCCCCAAGCCTGGCCAGTCGTTCCACTCCCTTCGGGGACGATGTGAGGATAGCCCTTGACGAGGACTTTAGCGGCAAATGCTACCTTTGCGAAGGGATTGCCACAATCAGCTTCGATGTCGAACACCTGCGACCGAAATGTGACTTTCCAGATCTTGCGTTCGATTGGAGCAATCTTTTCCCCGCTCACAGCCGCTGCAACGAGCGCCGCAAGACATGGACTGCTGCCGAACGGGAGCCAACGCACCAGCGCTGGCCTAAGGGCGGCATGCTCGATTGTACTTGCGACAATGTGGAAATCCGTCTTGCCCAGCTCGTTGTTACGGACGTTGGCGGACTCTCAGTGAGCTTCACTGCGACTGATCCTTGTGACATACCGGCAGTGAATACCGCGTCTGAACTCAATGCAATCCACTCCAGTAATGCCTTCTGGGGACGTCAGATTTCCTCCGACCTTACCAGACGCTACGTGGACGTGACTAAGGCGTACGCTGAGCTAGTGCGGCTCTTGAAGCAATTCAATGAGGACTGGGAAGAAAGCGCCGTTCTCGTCCAGCAATCGCGCGTCAAGGAAATGCTATCGCGTCGCTCCCCCTATGCAGCGTTGATTCGCGCCAAGATGCGCGAGTTGGTAGTACTGTCCTGGCATCCATTACTCGGACTGTGATGCGGCTGTGTGCCGCCTCTCAGCGCTTCCGTGCCGCCCAAAACAAGATACGTCATTCCGTCACCTGGCCATCGCGGCTAACGTTGTATAAGTTCACAACTCATCAAAGGCAAATCACAATAGGGACTTGGTCTGGGTCATTGGATATATTTTCCCGACTGCGACCATCGCAGCACGCGCGCTGAGGTTCGAGACGGCGCTCGGTGTGCACCTCCCCGGTGCGTCATGGACGACCGCCTCGAGCAAGCGAAGGCGAACTACTTCGACTTCGAGCAACTCGGGCATGGCCCGGGCGACATGGTGGCCTCGCTCCTTCGCGTCAGGTACTTGCGCGAGCAGATTCAGCTGGGTCACGGCGACAGTGCAGCTCGTTTGCCATTTTCAATGGCGTGACGGCACGCCCAAGACAAGTCGCGGCATGGCTGCACGTTCAGTGAGTCGTTGCCCGAGACGCCGCACGGCGCCCATTAGTGAATGACACCATCATTCACGGCTACGGCGGCTCGCTGGCGGCACCGCCGCCGAAGTGCAGTGCGCCGATGTTTCCACCCGTCGAGTTCGAGAATGGTGTCTCGCATCGCCTGGGACTCCGTCCTGGTTTCTGCACGTAACTGCAAAAATGCCTGAGCCATTGGCATGCGTCGAGGTACCAACCTCACAATCAACCCATTGCGAGTGGGCAATCCTGAACCCCGAATCAAGCGAGATGACTTTAAGCACCAACTGGTTTTTACAAACAAGCTTAGTAACTCTGCTCTGTATTGCGTGCAGCGCCACGGAGGATGTTGCTCCGTCATTCGACGACAATACTGGTGGTGCTGACAATACCGCGGGTGCCAACACCAATTCAGCTGGCAATCCGAGCGAGGGAGGTGCCACCAACACAGTCGGGACATTGGCGGTGGCGTCGGGAGGGTCCACCGGCAGCGGCGGCAGAGCGACTGGCGGTTATAGTTTTTGGCCAGCTTTCGGGGGTTCGCCGGGGACAGGCGGCGAGGCCACTGGCGGCCCCCCCCCACCCGCGGCGGGCGGAGCACTATCTTCGACCGGCGGCAGCACGACTGGCAGTCCACCCCCACCTTCGACCGGCGGCAGCACGACTGGCGGTCCACCCCCACCTTCGACTGGTGGCAATCGGGCCACGGGTGGCAGGCCATCCACTGGTGGAGCGCCGCCCACCGGTGGCAGGCCATCTACCGGCGGAATGCGTCCTACCGGCGGAGCGCCATCCATCGGCGGATCGCCGCCGACCGGCGGGGGACGACCTACCGGTGGAGCGCCACCCACCGGTGGAGCACCACCCACTGGCGGAGCCGCGCCCACTGGTGGAGCGCCGCCCACTGGTGGAGCGCCACCCACTGGTGGAGCCGCGCCCACCGGTGGCTCATCTGCAGCAAGCACCACGTAAGCGGAGTCTAACGTTTACTGACGCCGCGCGCAGCAGTGGCGGGCCCGGGCGTCACCAGGGCACGTAAGCAAATAAGCGGGGTCTAAATGGTTCGAGATCTGGGGCAAAAGCAGCAGCGGAAGGGGAGTGCGTGGCCGCACGAATCCAGTCCCGATGGAGGGTCGGCGAACCGAGCGCGACGGACAATGGGGAAAGGTTGACAATTCCTAAGTTAGCTTTGGCTTTGCTACTTACCACGTTGATCAGCGTCGCTTGCGCGGCACGCACCGACACGTCGCAGACCAACACCAATGCCGACCGTACCAATTGGAGCTTGGGTGGCAGCATGCCGAGCAACGGCACGGGCGGCAACAGTGCCCCGCCGGAACAGAATTCCAGCGGTGACAAGGGTGGCACCTTCAGCAACGGCACCACCACAGGCGGCCATACGAGCTCCAACAGCGGCACTCCGTGCACGCCGGGTGTCACGCAGCCTGTCATCACGGACTGCGGTTATCCGTTTACGAGTGGGAACCCGCTGACGTCAGAAGTTTTCAACGAAAATGAATACATTAGAGCGGTCGTGCCGTCCGGTGGTTGTCCGACGAAAGTGCGGGTGTTCTTCAACGACGAACATGCTCTCCTGCTGGGAGTGCGAAGCGTTGAAGTTACGACTGCTGACGGTACTGTCTCAACGCGGTCTTATCCCGTTTCGCAGCTTTCGACCGATCCGGGCTCGGTAACGGCTCCGCAAACGGGCGGCCACGTGCTTCACGGCGATGATGCGGCTCTCGATCCCTATTTGCGACCGGTATGGCCGTCGCTGTTCGTCACTGACACGACGAATGACCCGAGTAATCATTCGGGAGATTGGCAGCAGGGGGGTTGGCCATTTCCTCCTGATGCGGTCTACGGCACTTGGAAAGCAGCAGTCCGCACCGTGGACGAGACCGTGACGCCCAATACAGTTGTCATCACGCCCGATCAGGACCCAGCCAAAAACGGCTGGAACCTAGGCGTCGGTGCAGACCCTGTGCCAGGTTCAGCCCTAGACGCTGGCAACCAAGGTTTTAGCACCGAGCTTGTCTGGAACATCGCACTCGTTCCAGGCCATTTGTATCGGATGCAGGCTATCATTGTTGACTGCAATCAGGAAAAGATAGGCTGCCACGCAGGCGAAGCTTGCATCAACTTCTGCGCCAGCGGCGAGATCCCTGACGGGGGCATACCAACGCCGCTCGACGGCGGCCCTCAGCCGCCACAGTGCGACCCGGGCCCAGCTTGTGATGCGACTCACGACACATGCCCGCAAGGTCTGATATGCGCTAACAATTGCTGTGTATGGTTGCTCAATTGATGAATCCGTCGAACAATTGACGCGACACGCCGCCGCAACGGAGATGTGGACCGAGTCTCGCCTCGTAAAACGGGCAAGTCGGTGCCCAACGCGCCGCAAAAACCCAAATCAGGAAAATCGCAGAAAGTGTGAATGCCTTTCCGCGTCGGCGGGTAAACTGAAGCCCCGTTCGTCGGCTCAGGCCTACTGAAAACGGCAGTTCGTCAAAATATCTAAAGCCAAAGTAGGCGAGGCAGACACCTTGCTAGGAATTGCCAAAGGCGCCGGCATGATTCAGCCTGACGTGGGGCGACTCGATGTCGAGAACTGGCTTGCGTGAACGGTCGCGGCCAAAAAATCCAACGTCCCTCTAGGTGCTTAGCCTGGCTCAGTGAACCATCCCGACTGCGAACAAGTGGTCCTTCACCCTGGAGCCAATTTACCGATCACTTGATACGTAAAGTTTGCTTGAGGTGAAGCAAATGTGAGATGTTGGGCGGCGCATCAGCCACACTCAGTTCTGCAAAAAACAGGTCATGGTCCCGGACTGACAATTGCAACCCTGCAGACTTCCATCCGATATGACGTAGTGGCAGGTGAAGTCACCGGCGTTCTGGCAAGTGCCACTCAGGGGGAAGCTTGCTGGACATAGCCCACGGTAGACTTCCTCACACCACCACAACCGCTCTCCCCCGTTGCCCGACGACGGAGAGGTCACGTAACACAGGCATTGCATCTCCATTGTGGAGACCTGTGCCGGACCAGCACACTGAGTACCGATTGGCAGTGTGCAGACGTCCGCAAACTGCGGGATCGTGCTTGGGCAGGACGGGTCGGAGACGAAGCTTGCACCACCCGTTGAACTGGATGTTCCCCCTGATGCGACTTGCCCGCCCGTGTTGCCACCCGTAGGGCTGCCGCCACTACCAACGCTAGAACCCCCCGTGCCGGTGGTGGCGGTACCGCCATAACTGCTTGAAGCTCCACCCGTCTCGACAGTCGTCGCGGCGCTATTGCTGGATGTGCCGCACGCAACGCAGACCAGCAGAGTGGTAAGTACTTGTACGAGTTCGTAACTGCACCAGTGATAATGGTCGGTGTGTCGGATGTACATGTCGCATGATTAGCATTCAGGCCCCATATATCGCAACTTTGTGTTGAAAGCCCGCCCCGACGCGTGAGACAAGAGACACAATGGTAGCTGCGCTGGATTTCATACACAGCGCAACTCGGCGCCGCGACAACATGTCCCCCTGCGTAGGGTCTCGCCGGGCCAAAAGGCGGCGCAGTTGGCGCCGTCGTAAACTAAGGCCTGGTAGCAATTGCTGCTGGGCCTTTTGGTTTTTGTCGGCGCGGGAAAGTTTTTTCTGTTTCGGTGCCGGTTTCCGTTTTTGTGATCGGTGCCGGTTTCCGTGATCCGTTTGGGTGCCAGTGCCTGTTTCTGTGGTTCGTGCCTGTTTCTGTGGTCCGTACCTGTGCCCACCTCTGTCAGCATAGTTGTCGCCTGCCGGTCTGAAACAAGTACCGAGCCGAGCGACACCAGCATACAAGTAACTCGTCCAACCGCAATTAGCCCCCCAAATATTTAGCGGAAGTGCTTCCGCAATGATTTCAACGCACAAGCGCTGCTATTGAGCGCGCGACATCAAACGAATCTTGTGAAGAGTCAATTCCAGGTGTACGGTCGGCACACTTCGAGCGGTCCTGCACATCGGCAACTTGAACAACTTCGTGGCCCCGCAATCAGGGGGGCGAATGGCACGGGGCAGAATAGTTCGGTGCCGGTGAAGGTTCAGTTGCCGTAGCAAGAGCGCACCCATGCTCCAAATCGGGTCCGCCGCAAACACTGGCTCGCAGCCACGCGCTGAGGTTCGAGACGGCGCTCGGTCGCGGACCGAAGCTCCTGCGATTCGTGTACGGTGTTGGTGGACGCGCTTTCGACCGCACGGATTGTTTCAATGCGACACTTTGGGGTGCTCTTTGATAGTGCGGGTATTAAATATCACGTGCTGCGGCTTGACCAACGTCACGATTCCGCTGCCTGGCGCGGAGAGCTGCCGTTTCTGGCCGCCGGTCCCGAGGCGTCGCGGGCCGGCGTCGCGGTCATTGCAGTGGTAGCGGGCGTGTTCTTGACCTTTTACGCATCTTCCAAGCACGCATCATCTTCTGCCCGTGCGACCGTGACTAGATGGTCGTGTCGATCTGTACCGTTTTTCTATCCAACGAACACCAAACACTGCCATTAGCGCGCATGATGCAAGGCCCTGCACTGGTTGCTACGAGGGCAATGGGTTCTGAGACCCATTTCGCGGGTTGCTGTTTTCCGCGCGGAATCTCGGGCTGTGGACGCGAAAACACCCGATGGTAGAGTTGCGAAGTGAAGGAATTGAACCGGAAAGCATTCGAGGGGCTAGTGCAACTCATCGTTGCACTGGCCGCGATGATATTTCTTCCCGCATGGACCATTCACTATTGGGAGGCTTGGGTATTTCTCACGGTATTTTCCTTGTTGGTTTTGGCGATTACGCTCTACCTCATGAAGAACGACCCAAAGCTCCTCGAGAGACGGGTCAAAGCTGGTTCAAGTGCCGAAACGGAAAAAAGCCAAAAGATAATTCAACTGATAGCCACGCTCGCGTTTATCCTGGTGATTGTCCTTCCGCCCATCGATCATCGCTTCGCCTGGTCTGCAGTTCCACCCGTTGTTGTCGTTGTCGGTGATATGCTTGTCGCGCTCGGGCTGCTGTTCGTATTTCTCGTATTCAGGGAAAATAGCTTTACGTCGGCGGTAATCGAGGTCGATACCGAGCAGAAAGTGGTATCGACGGGTCCCTACGCAATCGTGCGCCATCCCATGTACATCGGCGCTCTGGTCATGCTCGTGGGGGTGCCACTGGCACTCGGTTCATTCTGGGGAATACTCGCCGTTATCCCGATTACCGCCGCGATCATCTGGAGGCTTCTAGATGAAGAAGTATTCTTAGTGAGAAAATTATCGGGGTATGCGGAGTATCGAAGCAAGGTGAAGTATCGGTTGTTACCGCATATCTGGTAGAAATGTGTTGGCCTCTGATAAGTAAATAGGACAACGAAAAAATCGCGAAGATCAGGCTCTGTTCTCGGTTACTGGAGCTTCAAATCGATTGGTGAAGCTCCGAACACGTTGATGAAGCCCGGGATGACCTGGTTCGCTCAGATCGCGGTCTAACTCACGCCCCTCACGCCCTAGGACCGCCGGTGGTTCGAACCGCGCAAGCGGGCTCCAAATCTTGGTTGCAATCGCACTGGCTTTCTATAGACCATGAGTCGAAGATTGCCTTACCTCGGTTATTGTGGGATGGGGCTCTGACTCAAATGTCGTGACGGCACGTGCTCTGCGGTTTCCGGCGCGCCGTAACGACATAAGAAAGGTCCTCGGCCTTGTCATGAAGTACCTCGCTGCGTTCGCTTTTATCCTCGGCATTGCTTTGTCGCCGGCCACCGCGACCGCGACTCTTGCGGTGAAATGGGACTGCTACTTGCCCGGACCCCCGGTTGATTGCGTCAGCCTCGCGACGAGTCTCAGGAGCAAGATTCCGTTTCTGCGAATGGTGACCGATGCTCGCGAAGCCGACGTCAGCGTCACCATTACCAGTGTGCCCGCTGAAGACGCAACGCGCATCAAGTGCGACATCGTTGGAAAGAGGATCGAGGGTTACACCACGGAGGTACACACCACAGACAAAATCCCGAACAGCATCGATTCAGCGACCGCGACGGAGCGCATGTTGACCAAACTCGAACGTGGCTTGGACGATTTCATGGACCAGCGCGTGGCGTCTGGCATGGAAAATGACGCACTCACGATTCGAGTATTCGATCCGATTCGGCCACCGTTTACCGGCAGACCCCAACAGAGCGTGAAGTGGTACGTCGCCCCAGGGGTCGGTACGTACTTCAGTGACATTAAGGGCGTAGGTATCAACGCATCCGGGACGGCATCCGTTTCGTTCAATTACTCCAAGCCGAGCTGGCGCGTCCAGCAGTCGATGGCCACCAATTACACCCATCTGAGCCAGCCTGTACCGAATACGAACGAGACCGCCAGTGTTCAATTCGTGGGAGGCAGCGCAAACAATGTTCTCGCGTGGTCACTACCGCAGTCCGAGCACTGGAGCGCGGGGTTGCTCTTTTCCGGGGAGAAGAAGCCGCAAGCAAACTATCGACTCCGAGCCAATGGCTCCGTCGGGGTCGAGTTCAATCTCGTTCCACGGCAGACCGTCAATCAGAAGAACTTTGGGTTCCGCTGCGCAACGGGTCCCGAGTTTCAGAGCTACGACGAGACGAATGTCCAGGGCCGACAGCAGCAGGTCGTAACCCGGCAATTCTGCGACGTGTTTCTCGGTTGGCACTTCCAGCCTATCGATCTGTGGGCGTGGATTGGTGAAAACACGGTGCTCGGAAATTTCGACTACCGAAGTGTCGGGGGTGGGCTCGGTGCCACGTGGCGCTTGTCGGACGACTTTGTCATTTCCCCATGGCTTAACATGCAGCAAATCAACAAAGCCATCAATGAAGCGGCGCCGACGAATGCGGTCTATACCGATCCGCGACGGGAGATTGAGGCCAGCATGCTGGCTTCGGCACGCAGTGGATACACGGCGCCCTTCGGGGTTCAGTCCGGCTTGACGATTCGGTATCTATTCGGCAACGGCTCACTCGCGTCGGAAGACCAGCGCTGGAAGAACGTGAACAACCTGCGCTGAAGGATGGCGCGTAGGTGCGGGTTGAGCGCGGCTAATGCGTCGCAGAATCGGCAGGGGCACAGCTTGGACTGGCTGCGTCAACGTACATGTCAGTAATATCAGTCAGGGTGTAATTCGGCGTCGGCCGCGCATTGGGCTTCACCCGAGTTGCGGATCTTGCTACTATTCGCGGATTGGCCGCAGTGTGTCCCACTGACACTTTGGGTTTTGGAGGCAAGAGTATGTTTGGTGTTTCTAGATTCGGCAAAAGCACGCTTATCTTGGGTACGGTCCTCAGTACGACGTGGGGTTGCGGTGGTGGTTCGTCTAACCGTGTTCTAAGCAACAATGCTGGGGCAGACGCGGGCGCGCTGCAGGAAACGGGTGGACAAACCGGTGGAGGGGCCGTTGGCATCGGTGGCTCCGCTCTCGCTTCGGGTGGAGCGAACAGCAATGGCGGTAGTCTGTCGGGCGGTGGCACGTCCCCTGCCTCAGGGGGAAGCACGGGCTGCGCCATCGGAAGCGAAACCTGTGCGTGTTACGGCAATGACACCTGCGACTCCGGGCTCGTTTGTACGTCGCATTTCTGCGTAAGTCTTGGTACTGGCGGCGCGCCGGCAACGGACGGCGGAGCAGGCAACGTCACTGGCGGCACGCCGGCAACGGTTGGAGGCGCAGGTAACGTCACTGGCGGCGCGCAAGCAACTGGGGGAACGGGTGACGGTTCTTGCGCCGAGCCCTCGCTCTACTGCCCCTGCTCGACGCTCGGCGCTCTCAATTGCCTCGGCCACGCGCAGAAGGTTCAGCTGCTTTGCGACGGCACGAAGTGGATTGCCAACGGAACATGCTCGGGCACGCTCTTGTGTGATACTTCGGCAGGCCCCAACCAAGGCCTTTGCACAGCGCCCGCGAGCCAATGTGTGGGGCGTCAGTCGAACGAGTCGTTCTGCACTGGCCAGACGAAGTACACTTGCGGCCCTGACTTGCTCGCGGTGACCTCAAAGGCTTGTCCGTATCTATGCACGGGCAGCGACTGCGTAGGCGTGTGCGCGCCGAACAGCACGGGATGCCTCAGCAATCAGACGGCGACGTGCGACTCGACGGGCCAATGGCAACCTGTTTCCACGTGCGTTCACGGCTGCGCCCTCGGCGCATGCTGCGGTGCGACAACGCCCGACGTTTGCGGCACGAGCTGCGTAGATCTACAAACGAACAACTCCAACTGCGGAACCTGCGGCCACGCCTGCACGAGCGGCAATACCTGCCAGGCGGGAGTTTGCGCGTGTCCAACAGGTCAAACCGATTGCGGCACTTGCGTCAATTTGCAAACGAGCAAAGCGAACTGCAACGCGTGCGGCACCGCTTGCCCGGGCACACAAACCTGCTCAGGCGGAGTCTGCGGGACGTATAACCTTATCGACAATGGCGACTTTTCGTCAGGGACGACCAACTGGACGCTCAGCACCTACTCTGGAGCGAGCATCGCCGTGTCGGGGGGCGCGCTGTGCGTCTCCCTCACCGACTACGGATATGGGACGCTCGGCTGGGGCGGTGCAACCTTGTCCACGCCGCTCTCGGCGGGAACGTCGTACACGTTCTCGTACACGGCTTGGGTCACAACCGGGACGCTCTACACCTTCACGGCGAAAGTCGGTCACTCGGTTTCGCCCTACACGGCGGACTTCACCACTTCGTTGGATGCGCCTTCAGCCACGTCAACCGACTTCGTGCACACGTTCACTCAAACCGCCGCAGATACCGGGGCGGGCATTGGGTTCAGCATTGAGGCGTATTCAGCGTCCGCGACCGTGTGCCTCCAGAACGTCTCGCTCGTCGCGAACTAGCGGTCGCATGCAGCCGAGCACGACAACCCTATCCATTTGAGAAGGCGCGGCTAGAAAAACGCCCTGGCCGCGTTCAACTTTGGACGGACTAGTCCGTCCTGGACCCGGCGATGGGGCAAACTTTCTGCATGGGGAAATTTGCCCCGAAAGTGTGTGCGGTGCATTCCAATTATACCGAGATCGGCGTTTGCAGACCAGGCATGGGCAATGCAACCTGCTGCGGTGATGGATGCTCCGGTTGGATTTGGTGATTGTATCGAAGCTGTCCCACATAGGTTTGCGCTTCGCATGCGTGTGCTCCTTCTTCTTTCGGCATTCGCCTGCAGTTTCGCTCCCAGTGTTGCCCTGGCGAGGGGCGGCGGTGGACATGGCGGAGGCGGGCACGGGGGAGGCGGTCATTCAAGTGGAGGGCATGGAAGCGGTGGTCATTCGGGAGGCGGGCACGCATCCGGCGGAACGGCACATGCAGGAGTTGGATTTGGAAGCAGTCACTTTGGAGGCAGTTATTTCGGTGGGCATGTTGGGAGTAGTCCCAGCTTTCGTGGAAATATCGGCAGCCCGATGTCGAACGGCCATATCTCAATTGCCGGTCACGCGGGCGGCAACGTCAGCGGTCAACCCGGTGCTGGCAACTTCCGGAATCATTACATTGGCAGACACAGCGCCTTTGGACGCGTATATGTTGGTCCCAATCATGTGACCGTCGCACCCCACTGGGGGCGAGGTTATTGGGGTTGGAACGGCGGCACGTGGCTTTGGATTGACGGCGATTGGTGGGTTACACCCGAATACGCGGATTGGATTCTGGATCGGCCCCGAGTGGGTTTGGGACGGGGCGCAGTGGGTTCTGCAACCTGGTTATTGGATAAGGGCCAACCCCTAGTCGGCGAACGCGCCTGACTCTAACCCTAGCAACTCCAGCAGCGCCTCGCTGGTCAAGTCACTGGCACTCGCCGTCTCGTCGAGCACGGCTTCTGCGATGGCGCGCTTCTCTCGATGCAGCTCGACGATGCGCTCTTCGATAGTGTCCTTGGTGACCAATCGATAGACGGTAACCGGGCGCTCTTGCCCGATACGGTGGGCGCGGTCCGTAGCTTGTGCTTCGACGGCAGGATTCCACCAGGGATCCAGGTGAATGACGTAGTCTGCGGCTGTGAGGTTGAGTCCGAAACCACCCGCTTTGAGACTGATCAAGAACAAAGATGCCTCGCCGGCTTGAAACGCCTTTACCCGGGTCTGTCGAGTGTCCTTGGGAGTGGAACCATCCAGATACAAATAGTCGAGTTTACGTTCGTCGAGCTGTTCCCTCACAAGGCCGAGAAAGTCCACGAATTGGCTAAAAACCAAGGCGCGGTGACCGTTGTCGTGGAGTTCTTCGGCAAGCTCCAAAAAGGCCTGAAGCTTGCAAGATTCCGTGGGCGCGTCTGGAAATACAAGCCGCGGATGACAGCAGAAACGGCGCAGCCGCGTGATTTCCGCGAGCACCTGCAACTTGTGATCGCGTTTGCCGTACGTGGTTCGAAGCTTATCGTGGATCTGACGGCGGAGCAGCGCATAGCGCAGGGTCTCGTCTTCGGAGAGACGCACTTCATGGCGGAGCGTGGTAATGGGCGGCAAATCGGGCAAGACATCGTCTTTGCGGCGACGCAGCAAGAATGGCTGAACTAATTTCTTCAATAAGGACTGCTGCTCACTGGCGCGATCCTGATCGATGGGCCTGAGGTAGCAGAGGTGAAAATGCTTGAATGAACCGAGTAATGCCGGGTTAAGAAGTGAAAGATGCTCCACAGATCGCCCAGGTGGTTCTCGATGGGAGTCCCTGTCATGGCCACCCGGTAGCGTGCCGAAAGTTGAAATGCCGCCTTGGCACGCAGCGAATGGGGGTTCTTGATGAACTGCGCCTCGTCGAGCACGGCCGTGTTCCACCCGATCGAAGTGAGTTCGGCGGCGTCCTGCTGCAATAGTGCGTAACTCACGATGAGGACATTAGGGCAGTCGCCACCGTTTTGCTTGAATTGGTCGAGCAGGGCCGACCGCGATTTGCCCGTGTATTCGGCGGCGGTCAGGGACGGCGCAAAACGACTCAGCTCTTCGATCCAATTGGTGCACACCGAAGTGGGGGCAATCACTAGCGCGGGCCCGGCCGTTGAGCGATCGAGCAGTAGCGCAATAACTTGAACCGTCTTACCGAGCCCCATGTCGTCCGCAAGACATGCGCCGAGGCCCAACTGGCTCAATCGCCACAGCCATTGGTACCCGAGGAATTGATAGGATCGCAGCGTGGCCTTGAGCTCTTCCCGAGGTGAGGGGTCACTCGTCATGGTTGCGTCGAGGCGCGAAAGCCACTCGATTGCAGTGGGTTCCACGACCATCGCGGACTGCGACTCGACCAGCGAGCGGAGCGTATCGAAGGCCGCCTCTGGAACCCTGAGTTCACCCGGCGAGCCGCGCGCCGGAAGCTGAGCCACGCTTGCCAACTTGCACAGGACTTGACGGATGCGCTTCTCGACTTCGACAAAATCGCCGTTCGGCAGTCGAATGAAGCGCCCCGACTTCGTGAAAGGCATACGAACCAAATCAGCGAGCGCGAGGTCCGTTACCTGATCGACCTTGATTCTGCCATCAACCAAGTACCAGCCTTTCACGCGCCGCAGGGAACCCTGCAGCGCTGCACCCGTCACCTTGCCTCGGGCCGTTATAACAGGCCCACTTTTCCATTCGAGGGCGCAATTGAGGCCACTTTCTCGCAACTCGGTGAGCAGACAAAATAGCTCTTCTTCGTTCAAGCTAAAGCCGTGCACGGGTTCGATGTTGTTTTCGTCGTTCTCGCGCCCGGGCATGGACGCTCCGCGGAGAGTTGGACACTTGGCGAGCAACGCGTGATAGCGTGCCTCCTCTTCGTTGAGAGAGCGCTCGGTGTCGAATAGGTCCTCGCCGGCATGCATCGTGACAACGGAACGCCCTAGACCTGGAGGGAAAAACCGCCCGAAATTCACCATAAGGCCGCACGCCGATCTCAACCCACCACGCACCGGCCTCGGTCGAAATACGCAAGCACGGTGTGCTGTCTGCAACCACCGTGCGGCACGCACCTAGCTCTGGACTGCGAATCTCCACATGCTCCGCGAGCCGCGCGAGAATCGCGAGCCCTTCATTTTGGTGAGCCTCTGGGATTCGAAGCCCCGTTGGTAGCAATTGGATGAGTCGGGCGAGCGCGGCACTGACGCGATAAACGATTACGCGCGTCTCGCCTTCGACGACTAAATTCAGTCCCTCCAATGCTCCGGAAGGCTCCATGTGAATCACCAGGTGTCCGCGATCTTGGTGAGTTTCAACATGGCAGTTCCCCCGAATCACCTCCACGGGCTGCCGACCCCGAGCACCATTGAACACGCGCGGGTGACCGATTAGCGCTTCGATTGCCTCAAGCGGGAGTCGATTGCGACGCGGCGCTGAATCGATAGCCACAAGTATGGCCACGTCTTCCGGCGGCAACGCATCCCTATAGGAGCGAAGCTCATCGAAATCGACGCGGTGCCCCCGAGTCCAACCCGTCCCAGTACGGTATTCCTCTAGCGCCGGCTTGGCAAGTTCACCGTTCGTCATATCCATGAACCAGGCAACACGACGCGAAACGGATGCGACATCCCGCTGCGCCGTCTCCACGAATTTATCCAAAGCGCGAAGTGCGCGACGCCATTCGGGTTCACGCTCGAGTAAATGAGCGAGCAGTGGTTCACCCGGTGGTCCAGGTGCGATGTACGCGAGTTCCGGCGCGGATTCCACACTCAGTGCCTTCGCCAGATGCAACGCTTGACGGGCAATCCAATTGTACCCTGCGGCGTTCCAGCGCATGCCATCGTCGAGCAGTTGCCGCGTCCAAGCCGCACGCGTCACCGCGTCGCAATCCTGAGACTGTACGGTGAGTGCTAGTATCATGGTTTCCCATCCGGGTGCGTCGGCGGGTTGATGGTAAGGACTCAAGCGGAGGCGCTCGGACTCCGGTTGCGTTAGGCGTCGCAATAACACGCGAATCGCGCGACCAACCGCGGAGTGCGGCGTCGCCATCGGCCAGCCCGCAATCGGCGGTGATTCTGGACTAGAATGGCGTTGAAACAGCCGTTTGGCGAGCACGGCACCCGCAGGCTGTTCGCGGCTCAAAGCAAGCAAAGCAAGCAAAGCTGTCACACTTACCGGACACGGCGCTACGGACTTCGTCGAGCGCTTTTCGCCCGCGAGTTCGTCAACTATAACTTGTGCTTGCGCAAGTTCGCCTCTTGCAAAGCACTCCGCGACGCGCAAAGAAGGCTGCTCAGTAGCGGGCAGGCGTGATATGAGCATCGTGAGCGTGTCGAGCTCCCCGCGCAACAGCGCATGTTCTGCGAGAACACGCAGCGTTCGCGGGCCCGAATTCTCATCCACTCTCGAGAGTTCCCATTTATACACTGCATCGACCGGTTCCATCGCAACCAAGGCATCCACCAGCACTTGTTCGCCCAGGCCCCCCGCGAATTGTCCCCAAGTGCGTTCGAGCCAGTCTGCATCAAAGGGTGAGCTGACAGCTTCCCTTAGCCGGTCCCGGACAAAGCTGTCGTCTTCATCTCGCGCCTGTCGGCGCTTCAGTTCGGCTAGTTCCGTCAATAGAGCTTGCATGTCCCCCGAGTACAATGCTGTCATGAAGCCACCGACGGAATTGTTGCCAGCCACGACGCGTGCGTCGTCCCGCAAAGTTTCAAAGGCGTTTTGTTCGGCGAGGTGACGCAGCACCAGTGGGCGATATGAAGGAGCAATGGCGATTGCGCGCTCGCCAGATGCACGACGCGTGTAGTCGAGTACGTGCACCACGCCCGCATCCAGAAAGAGCCTTTGTTCTAAACAGCTGGCGAGCCAGGGATGAAGCTTTGCCGCAAAACCCAGTTTCTCGAACGCGCTGGGAGTGACATGATGCTCGCAGGCCAACACACCGAGTATACGCCATTGCTCGGTATCGAGTTGCAACGTCAGTGAGGCAAAGCTCTCACTCATTGCGGCAAGACAGGGCAAATACGGAGGTCAACCTAGGCATAGACAGCGCAATATGGTCGTTCGGCACCAAAGATGCCAATGACTCCGCAAACGGTCGCGAATTACCCGGACATTTGCCAAGGCAGTCACAGCCCCGCAGCGTGCGCTTCCGTGCCGTCACTACATCAAAAGTTATTTCGACGACGGGCCCGCCAGGCGTTTGTGGTAAGAGAAGGCTTGAATTTATCCATGGCCACGCCTTCCGCAGCGCATTTGTTTACCGACGTCGAAGCTTGGGCGGTGCACTATATATCAACGGACGAGCTTGCGGTTAAACTGGCGCCGCCCAGCCCGCCGCAACAGTTCGGCATGCATGCACCGCGCCGAATTGCGCGCCCAGGCAGGCCGACGCAGCTACGGCAAGCCAAGCGTGGAGAGCGAACGCCTCGGCTCGAAGCGCTGAAAGATCCGCATTATCGCGCGCGAACACTGCATACGTTTCTTCACCATGAGCTGCAAGCGGCTGAGCTCATGGCTTGGGCGATGCTGGCGTTCTCGGATGCGGAGCTCGAGTTCAGGCGGGGTCTTTTGGGGATCTGCTTCGATGAGATTCGGCACATGAATCTTTATCGCGAGCACATCGAGGCGCTGGGCTGCAGGGTTGGCGACTTCGGCGTTCGCGATTGGTTCTGGCGCCGGGTTCCTGCTTGCCCGACCAAGCTTTCCTTCGTTTCGGTGATGGGCATGGGTCTCGAGGCAGCCAACCTCGAATATGCCGCAAACTTTGCCGAGCGGTTTCGTTTGGTCGGAGATGAGACCGGGGCGGCCATTCAAGAGCGCATCGCCAACGAAGAGCTCGGACATGTGAGCTTTGCAACGCACTGGTTCAAGCAATGGACCGGAGGTTGCGACTTCGAGCGATGGTCACTCGAGCTCCCAGCCCCTTTCTCTCCTTGGGTGATGCACGGCAACCCTATCTCGGAAAGCGCTCGTCTGAGCGCTGGTATGAGCGAAGCGTTCGTGCGCGCGCTTGAGGCGTACGTCCCGTCCGCAAAGGGCCGCCCAATTCCGAATCCGCCTGAGAGTGTGTAGTGCGTGCTTTACTTGGTTTTGCCTGGGTGCTCAATCTCGACGCGGAGCTCGAAATGGCCGAACCGAGCTACTGCCCTCGCTCGCGCGTACTAGCGCAGCTCGATCGCTACGGGCAGGGTGCGCGCGCGCTACTGGGACCAAGAGACGTGTTGCTCGACAGCTCTGATCAAATGGCACTTGGGCGAACCGGGCGAGCTTGGTGCCCAACACCGCGCGCGATTGCGCGCATGGTAAAGGCTGGGGTCGAGCCCGAGCCACACCCGCCGCTGTCCGTGTTGCATGCCGTCAATCACCGCAAGTTTGCGGTCGATCTTAACCTTGGGCTTCCCGAGCAACGCTACGTCGAAAGTCGGCTGGAGCTCGATGAGCTGCTACGTAAGAAAGAACGCGCATGGTTGCTCAAGCGACCACTATCGTTCGCGGGTCGCGGTCAGCAACGCATTTTGGGGCACATTGACGCAAAGCAATCCGCTTGGATCGATGCTTCCTTGCGCCGCTCGGGTCTCGTTGTGGAGCCTCTTATAACGCCTGCACTCGAGGTAAGCTTGCACGGCTTTATCTGGCGTGATCGGCGTCATGAACTCGGGCGAATCTGTGTGCAAGAGGTGTCAAGCCGTGGTGTCTTTCGTAGCATTCGCTGGGTGCGCGCGGGTGAACTATTGCCCGTCGAAGAGCAGCAGCTCGTTAACTGCAGCTGAGCAAGCGGCAGCCGCGCTAGGGGCAGCCGGATACTTTGGGCCGTTTGGGATCGATGGGTATCGCTACTTGAGCGATGGCCGTAGCGCCTTTTGTGCGCTCAGTGAGATCAACGCCCGTTACAGCATGGGCTTCGTTACCGGCTTTCCGCGGCACCCGACTGAAATCACACTCGAGTAATACTTTCGGGGTAAGGGGTGGTGCCCAGTTCGACGACGTTAGATTGCGGTACACGGCCGCGGCGAGCACCGGGGTGTCACCGCGTTTCCGTGCCGCCGAGACAAAAACCTTACCAATGCTTTTCAGGCGAAGAGAGAGTGCTGCGTCACGGTGCCTGTGACACTGTTGCTGCCAACGTTGACGTAGATCTCACCGCCGTTGTGGACCAGTTCCCACTTCGTGTTACGACCGGTGATCTCGGCGAGCGCGTCGAGGAACGCCGGCTCGAGCGCGTAGATTTCAATCTCTTCGGCGCGATGAATCGCCTTGCCGCGGGCCGCTTCCTTCTGCAATTGGGCCGGATCATTCTGGGTAAACACGACCAAGCGTGGGGCGGCCTTGCTCGCCTTGTGCAGTCGCTCGGCCGACGGCGTCCCGATTTCAATCCACGCGCGCAGATTGCTTTGCGCATCGCGAATCCACAACGCCGGCTCTTCGGTCGTCGATAGTCCCTTCGAAAACGCGATGCCTTCCTCGAAACAAAGGCAATACGCAAGCACACGCGTCAGAAGAAAGCGCATGTTTTCCGACGGATGCTGCGCGACCCGCAGGTCGAGAGCCGCATAGACACTCCGATCCACGTCGGATAAGTCAATTTGAAGATGATAGAGCGTCGCGCCGAGAGCCATGATTTACATCTAGTCGACTCAACGCGGCGGCGCCCGCAAAACGTGTAATTGGTTGAAAATGCGGGGCGACGACGAATCGTGCAGGTTATTGGTGGTCTGCGAGCCGCGCGCTCTGCCAGCGTGAATAGCTGCTAGAGTCTGAATGCATGGATAATAGCTTCCGAACGCTTGCGATCTCTCCCCCATTGCTTTCCGTCATAGACGAGCTCGGTTTCTCGACTCTAACTCCTATTCAAGCCGGTGCGATTCCACCACTACTCGCAGGGCTCGACGTGGTAGGGCAGTCCCAAACGGGTAGTGGTAAGACGCTTGCATTTGCACTTCCAATTCTGGAGCGGCTTACTACGGGGCCACGGGAATTGCGAGCGTTGGTCCTTTGCCCCACTCGTGAGCTGAGCGCGCAGGTGGCGCGCGAGTTTCGCAAGTTGGGCCGCTCTCTGCCGGGGCTCTCGGTATTGGTGCTGGCTGGCGGTGAACCCGTTCGAGGGCAGAAAGACGCGCTTGACCGCGGAGTTCACGTGGTAGTGGGGACACCGGGGCGTGTTCTCGATCAGCTGCGCCGCCGCCATCTGAAGGTGCACAGTGTTGCCACGGTAGTGCTCGACGAAGCCGATCGAATGCTCAGCATGGGTTTTCAAGAGGACATCGAAAAAATCCTCAAGGCGCTCCCGAAACCGAGGCAAACGGCATTTTTCTCGGCCACTTTTTTCGAACCCATCGACGCGCTCAGCAAAAAGCATCAGCAATTGCCGGTCTGGGTTCGGATCAAGCAGGAACTTCAGCCATCCGAGATCCGTCAGTTGGTCTATGAGGCGGAGCCTGATCAGAAACTCGCGGCTTTGCTGTGGCTGCTCGCGCGACATCCGCACGAATCGGCCTTGGTGTTCACCAATTTCAAAGTAACGGTTTCAAAACTCGAGCAAGCACTGTCAGAGGCGAATATGAGCGTGGCCGCACTTCACGGCGACCTCGAGCAGTTCGATCGCGATCGAATCCTCGCAAAATTTCGCAATGCTAGCACGCGAGTGCTCGTTGCAACGGACGTGGCTGCTCGCGGGCTCGACATTCAGGATCTGGATCTCGTCATTAATTTCGAGTTACCATCGCAACCTGAAATGTACGTGCACCGCATCGGTCGCACTGGTCGCGCGGGTAAAACAGGCCTGGCCGTATCGCTGTGCGCTTCGGACGAACGATTCAAGCTCGAGGCGATCGAACAGGTTGCTGGAATCACGTTGGAGCGCGCCACTCGCAGTCGAGCGCTCGCCGGCAAGGCGTCAACAAAGCAACCACTCGATCGAGGCGCCGCCATGGTAACGTTGCGAATCTCCGGAGGTCGCAAGCAGAAGCTGCGGCCCGGTGACATTCTGGGTGCTCTCACGGGTGAAGCGGGAGGGCTTGACTCGGCGCAGGTTGGGAAAATCGAAATTCATGAGCACTTTGCGTATGTCGCCATTGCCACCGATGTGGCTGAAGCCGCCCAGCGAAGTCTGAGCGAGGGTCACATCAAGGGGAAGAAATTCAAGGCGACGTTCGAGAAGTAGAGCAATTTCAAACGGGTGATACCGGTGCTGGCTAACGTGCTGCCGGATCTTCTTGGTTTATTGGCGGCACGGAACCTCCTTCGACCTAGCACCTTCACGTGCCGCAAAATGTGGCGAGCACGCGCTCTTCGGGGAGCGGCGGCTCGGCGAGATGCGCGAACTCGGGCTGTTCGTCGTAAGGTCGCGCCAGCACGCGCACGAGCTTTTCAAATGGCTCGAAGTCTCCGCCCTGGGCAGCCACAATCGCCTGCTCGACGCGGTGATTACGCGGGATGAACGCCGGGTTGACCCGCCTCATCGCACGCGCGCGAGCCTTGGGTGTTGTGTCCTCTTGGAGTAGCGTTTGCCGCCACGACTTGGCCCAGCTGTGGAACGCAGCGGGCTGGTCGAAAAGTGATGCAATTTGCTCGTCTGCCGATGTGTCCTCGGCTGCATGGCAAATTGCGCGAAAAAATACGGTGAAGTTAACATGACTCGCCGCGAGGCGTTCCAGGATATCGGCCGCTAGTGCTCGTTTATCGTCGCTCTGAATTACGAACCCGAGCTTGTCCCCCAACACGCGGGCATAAGCGGCGTCGAAGAGGCTCGAGAATCGCTCGAGGCGTTTTGTCGCCAAACCAGCTGCTTGCTCGACGTCCTCGGCGATGAGAGGCAGCAGCGTCTCGGCAAAGCGTGCCAGGTTCCACAGTGCGATGCGCGGCTGATTGCCAAACGCGTAACGACCACTGTGGTCAATCGAGCTGAATTTCTTTTCTGGATCATACTCATCGAGGAAGGCGCATGGCCCATAGTCGATGGTCTCCCCCGATATCGACGTGTTGTCCGTGTTCATCACACCGTGCACAAAGCCGATACCGAGCCAGCGCGCGACCAAGCAAGCCTGCGCATCCACTACGCAGTCAAGCAACCTCAATGCGTCGTTTTGTCCGTCTGAATTACGATTGGCCTCGAGCGGAAAGTGTCGAGCGAGGGCGTATTCTGTCAGGATTCGAAGCGCCTCTCGGTCATCGCGCGCCGCAAAGTACTCGAACGTGCCCACCCGCAGGTGACTCGCAGCTACACGCGTTAGCACGGCGCCCGGTAGAGGCTCCTCGCGAACGACTACCTCACCCGTAGTCACGGCTGCAAGTGCGCGCGTCGTGGGCACTCCGAGTGCGGCCATGGCTTCGCTCATGATATACTCCCGCAGAACCGGGCCCAGTGCTGCACGCCCATCGCCCCCGCGAGAGAACGGTGTTCGCCCCGCGCCCTTGAGCTGGATGTCGCGTCGCCCGCCGTCCGACCCGATGATTTCGCCGAGCAAGATCGCTCGCCCATCGCCAAGCTGTTGCACGAAACCCCCAAACTGGTGCCCGGCGTAGGCAAGCGCGATGGCATCGGCACCTTCCGGTACCCGATTGCCTCCCAGCATCTCGGCCCCATTCGGAGAATCAAGCAGCTCTTGGCCGAGTCCGATCAGTTCCGCCAGCGAGTGATTCACCTTCACGATTTTGGGCTCGCGCACCATCGTTGGAGCAATTCGAGCGTAGAAACGCCCTGGAAGCCGCGCATAGGTATTGTCGAATGCAATTGTCATGGTCGAGGATTGGGCAACGACTTACATAGGTCGCAACCCCGCAGAAAACCAGCCTGGCCAAGCCTTTTTTTGCTGCGCAAAGCCCGCCTCGACGTGCACTACCGACTCGCGCTAGCGTGCGGCGTGTCGAATCCAATTGCCAGAGTGATACCCCCGTGGGGAAATTGGTCGCCGGTCGATCGCGCGACGTTGGTGTTCGTTATGCGCGGTGAGGAAGTGCTGCTCATCCGCAAATTGCGCGGACTCGGCGCAGGTAAAATTAACGGCCCCGGCGGGCGTGTCGAGCCGGGTGAGACTTACCTCGATTGTGCGAAGCGCGAGGTTCAGGAGGAATTATGTGTTACGCCGCTCGGATTGCAGCAGCGCGGCGAACTCCGGTTTCAATTCGTCGATGGGCATAGCATCCACGGCTTCGTGTTCGTCGCGAGTGGCTGCGAAGGCGAAGCCCAAGTTACCGAAGAGGCCATTCCTCTTTGGGTGCATCGAGAGGCCATTCCGTATGCCGAGATGTGGGCCGATGATCGCCTTTGGATGCCGCTTTTGCTCGCAGGCAAATACTTTCGCGGCCGTTTCCTTTTCGATGGGGATCAGATGCTCGAGCATGAGATCGTAGTTGACTAACGTGCACGCGGCGGCAACGGCTTCAATTCGCTCGGCATCCTCTCCGGCGGCGGAGCGGGGTTCGTGATGGCGCAATGGATTCTCGAGGGGCAGGCGCCCATGGATGTGTGGTCGGTGAATCTGCGGCGCATGCATCCGTGGCAGGATAACGACCGGTATTTGCAGGACCGGATCGTCGAGTCGCTCGGCATCGGCTATCAGGACCACTGGCCGTTTCGCCAGTGGACCAGCGCGCGCGGCGTCAAGAAGAGCATCCTTCACGATCGACTCGCGGCCGCCGGCGCCTGCTTCGGCGAGTCGGCGGGTTGGGAGCGTCCGAACTGGTATGCGCGGCCCGGACAAACGCCCTCCTACGCTTACGGCTGGGGACGCCAGAACTGGTTTTCGAACAATGCCGAGGAGCACGCGGCGGTGCGCGAGCGCATCGGCGTGTTCGAACAATCCTCGTTCGCCAAGTTGTTGGTGCACGGTCGCGATGCGGTCGGCGTGCTGAACCGCATCGCGACGGCCAATGTCGATGTGGCCATAGGCCGCTGCGTATACACCCAGTTTCTCAACGGCACCGGCGGCGTCGAAGCGGATCTGACGGTCACCCGCCTCGCCGCCGATCGGTTCCTGGTCATCACGGCGGCGTTCACGCAGACGCACGTGGAAGCGTGGATTCGCAACCATATTCCGGACGGCTCGATTTGCACCGTGAGCGATTTATCGGACGCGTACGCGATGCTCAATGTCCAAGGCCCCAACGCGCGTGTACTGCTCAGTGCGATTTCCACCGATGATTTTTCGCCCGCCGGTTTTCCCTTTGCGACCTGCCGGGAGGTGCGCATCGGCTATCAGACCGCGCTCGCCCTACGGCTCACCTACGTCGGCGAACTCGGTTGGGAGCTCTATATACCGACTCCTTTCGCACTGCCGGTGTATGATGCGTTGATCGATGCCGGCAAGGCGCACGGGTTGCGCCACTGCGGTTATCACACGCTGAACTCCTTGCGGATCGAGAAGGCCTATCGCGACTGGTCGCATGACATGGGGCCCGCGGACACGCCGCTCGAGGCGGGTTTGGGATTCACCTGCGATTGGAACAAAGCCGGTGGGTTTATTGGGCGCGAGACGCTCGCGGCGCACCGCGACGCGGGGTTGCCGCGACGGCGACTGGTCCAATTCGTGCTGGAAGACCCGCAGCCCATGGTTTATCACAATGAACCCATTTACCGCGACGGCGAACGGGTCGGCTTCGTCACCTCGGCCATGTACGGGCATACCGTGGGCGCGGCCGTTGCGCTCGGCTATGTGGCGCACCCGGACGGGCTGCAGCGATCAATTCGTCGACGCCGGCCGCTACCAAATCGAGCTCGCGCACTTGAGAGTGAACGCTCGCGCATCGCTCACACCGCTCTACGATCCGAAGAACCTGCGCATCCGCGCTTGAGCCCAGGGAGCCCAGGGCGTTGCGCACCGAGTTCGACGTCGTGATCGCGGGGGGCGGAGTGATGGGTTCGGCGTGCGCCTACTTTTTGCACTCCACTCCCGAATTTCGCGGTTCCATTTTGGTGGTGGAGCCCGATCCGAGCTACCGCGAGTCCGCCAGTACGCGCTCCGCGAGCTCCATTCGCCAGCAGTTCTCCACGCCGCTCAACATCGCGCTGTCGGCTTTCGGCATGCAGTTTCTGCGCGATGCGCCGCGACGCTGGGCGCACACCGGAGTGAGCCGGGATTTGGGGCTGATCGAATCGAGTTATCTGTTCCTCGCCACAGCGCAAGGCCGGGCCGCGCTCGCGGAACGGGTCGCGATTCAGCATATCGGCGTCGGTGCCGGTCACGTTGCACGATCAACCGGCGCTTGCGCTGCGCTACCCGTGGCTCAACACCGCGGATCTCGAGGCCGGATCGGATACCGCCGGCGCGGAAGGCTGGTTCGACGGTCATGCGCTGCTCGCGGCGCTGCGCGGGCTAATGAGCGCAGCGGCGTGCTCTATGTGCGGGACCGCGTGATCGGATTCGAGCAGTCGGCCGATCGGCGAATCCTCGCCGCTAATTTGCAGGAAGCCGGCCGCATTACCTGCCGCTACGCCGTGAACACCGCCGGCACGCGCTCGCGCGAATTGGCCGCGAGCGCGGGCGTCGATCTGCCGGTGTTCCCGCGCAAGCGCAGCGTGTTCGTATTCACCTGCCCCGTGTCAATTCCGAATTGCCCGCTGGTCATCGACCCCTCGGGGCTTTGGTTTCGCTCCGAGCGCGATCGATTCCTGTGCGGCCCCCCGCGCGATGCCCGATCCCGATGTGGCGCCGGACGATTTCGAAGTGGACCTTGCATTGTTCGAAAGCCATGCGTGGCCGATACTGGCGCACCGCGTACCCGCGTTCGAGGCGGTGCGCATGACCTCCGCCTGGGTCGGTCACTATGACTACAACACCTTCGATCAAAATGCGTTCGTGGGTCCGGTCCCCGCATTCCGAATCTGCTGCTGGCGAGCGGATTCAGCGGCCACGGCTTGCAGCAGGCGCCCGGCATCGGCCGGGGACTTGCCGAATACATCTGCTTCGGCCGATACCGTTCGCTCGATCTTGACCCCCTCTCCTACGCGCGCTTGCTCGCGAATGCGCCGCTGCGCGAAGTCAATGTGATCTAATGAGTGCGGTGAATTCCCGCATGTTGCAAGCTCGATGCCGCCGCACTCGCCGCGACGCCTGGATCGGCGCGCGCTCATCGATGCGCTCGATGCGGCTTTTCGCAGCCGGCTGTTCGGTGCCGCCGCGCGCGCAGCATCATGTGGAGCGCCGCTCCAGGGGAAGGCGGCGGGACGCTGCTGATCATGCCCGCGTGGCAAGCGGGAGGTGCGCTCGGGATCAAGATCGCCACCGTATTTCCGGACAATGCGCGCAAGGGCTGCCGGCCGTTTATGCCATCTACTTGCTGCTCGATGCCGCCACCGGTCAGCCGCGCGCCATGCTCGATGGCGGCGAGCTCACCCTGCGGCGAACCGGCGCCGCCTCGGCGCTGGCATCCCGGCACCTCTCCTCACCCGATGCGTCGCGATTGACCATGGTGGGCACCGGCAGGCTGGCTCCGCATCTCATCGAGAGTCACGTGCTGGTGCGGCCGATTCGCGAGGTGCGGATTTGGGGCCGGCAGGCCGATCGCGCTCGCGCGTTCGCGGCCTCGCTGGCGCGGGCAGGTTCATCGATCGAGGCGTACGGAGGATCTCGAGGAGGCGGTGCGCTGGGCCGACGTCGTGAGTTGCGCCACCCTCTCCCGGGAGCCTCTGGTGCAGGGCGCGTGGCTGAAAGCCGGGCAGCACCTGGACTTGGTCGGCGCCTTTACGCCCGAGATGCGCGAGGCCGACGATGACGCGATCGCGCGCGGCGAACTGTTTGTCGACACTCGCGTCCGGCGCATTCAGCGAATCCGGTGAACTCATCGGCGCATTGGACGCGGGGCATCATCGATCGATCCGCCGTTCGCGGGGAACTCTCGCATCTCGCCTCCGGCTCCTTCCGGCGATCGCACGCGCGATGCCATCACGATTTTCAAGAGCGTCGGGACCGCGCTCGAGGACTTGGCCGCGGCGCAACTCGCCCTGCGTCAGTCGGAATCGCCGCCCGCTAGTGCCCCCCGCCCGACCCCTGCAAATCAGCGCTAAGGCGCGGCCGCAGGCCCGAAATGCGCCGCAAGATACGTGGCAAGCGGGTCATAGTCGTCGTCGGAGACCTTCGCACCCTTTGCGATCATCGCATCGAGCTGCGCTTCCCATTGTTTGCGGGTGAGATGCGCGTGGATCACGCCCTCAAGCCCTGGCCGGCACGTCATTTCAATCCGGCTTCGCTCGTGAGATAGACGGCGAAAGTTCCCAGCCAGTGACCGCCTTCGTAATGCTCTCCGGTGACGGCGGGGAGCGCGGCGTCGCGGTGCAATTTGGCGGCAGCACTCAGGGCGGCAATCCGTGTATCGTCCGGGGGTAGGCCGTGCGCGACCCCTTCCAGCATCCATGCGCGGCTGAGGTTCAGCCCATCGAGATGAGCCAGCTTTGGGTCGGCGCGATCAGTCACGACAGCGGGCTGCAGCCACGCGGTCGAGGGTCTGCGGGATGCGGGGAACACCGGGAAGAAATACCGATAACCAGCGGCCGAACGCTCTGGGTCTCGAGCACCCGGCGCATGAAATCCGCCTCTGCAAGGCAAGGCGACAGGAAGTCTTCGCCCGAGGGTTCGTAGCCGAGCGGACAGTTGCGGTCGTGCAGATAAAACCTTCCGGCCGCTTCCTCGAGCAAGCCGCGCATCTGTGCATCGTCGGCGACGCCCGCCCAATCCCAGACCAAGCCGAAAGCGAAGGCCGTCTGATCATGCTCGCCGGTGCGGATCGGATAATGAAGCTTCGGCAGCCAGCTCTTCAGCCGCGCCGCGACCTCGCTCTCGAGCGGCCGAAGGAGGTTCGACCACTCCTGTGCCTGGGGGTCCGGCCACTCGCGAAGCTCCGCGGATAACTGCAGCAGCCAGGCGAGGCCGTATGGCCGCTCGAACGAAGCGCGCCCCGCGCGCCTGAAATACGCTACCTCGCCCGCGATATTCTCCGCCGTCAAACTGCGCGCGACCGCATCACGCGCCTGAGCAGCAAACGGCGCCTCGGGAAACAACCGCAGCAGCCGCACCAGCAGCCAGTGCCCGTGCACATCCGAATGCCAATCGTAGCACCCGTAAAATGCCGGTGTTAGCTTGTAGGGAGGCCGGGCGTCGCTATCGCCATCGAGCGTATGAGAGATATGGTTCGGGTACTGTTCATGCACGCACGCGAGCGCGAGCCTGGCGAAGCGCCCCGCTGCCGGCGCATCAATCGGGAAGCGGTAGGCGAGGCCGCCTCGCTGGCGGCTGCGCGCCCCGGCGTCCCCGCCACCACGCTCAACCATATCAGCACCACCACCGCACGCGATGTTCGACGCATCGCCGCATTATAGTGAACGATGCGCGCGCCGTCGCAAACCAGGTCGCCGGCGCGATCCGACCCGGACCGAGGCGGCCTTGCGGAAGTCCGTCGGGGTGCAGCCCATGCGCGACCTGCGAACTAGACGCCGGGAACGATCCGCACGTCTCGCACGGCGCCGCCATCCAGTGCCGCGAGGGCGGCTCGATAACCCGCACTGTCGTGCGCCGCCATGGCGCGCTCGATCGTATCGAATTCGATGATGACGGTGCGCTCCAACTGCCCGGACTCATAGGCCTTCGCAGCGGTCCCTCGCGCGACGAACCGGCCGCCCCCGGCCTCGATCGCGGGGCCGGCGAGCTTCGCGTAGGCCGCAAGCTTCGCGGGATCCAGAATTTCGCGATAGCACGTGATCCAATAAGCCTTCGCCATATCATTTGACCCTTGGCAGGAATTATTCCATCGAATCACGCAGCAGCGTCAAACCGGCGGATCTGCTTCTACCCTGCGCCGCTTCATCAGTCAATGAGCTGCATTTGCGTGTGCTGGATCGCGCCAGCGACGGGTCCGCGGGGGGCGATGCTTTCATACACCGTCCCCCTTCGATGATGAGCGTCCCGTACTTCGAGCCGCGACGCTATGCGACTCGCATCTTATGGCATCGCAAGTCCACCGCCGCTTCGGCTGCAACCCAATCCTCGAGTTCGTGGCCCGCCGCGAATCCGCGCCGCTCGGCGAGGAAGTACGCCTCGGTCGCGACCAGCTGGCGCCTGAGGTCCGCGTCGATTGTCGTCGAAAGGACCGGTCCGGATTGCTCCGATTCGAGGATCTCGATCATGCCGCTACCCGTCAGTTCAGGTGTCGCCGCTTTTCGCCTCGTCGTCTTCTTCCCAGTGGATACGCGCTTTACAACCATCACTATACCTCCGTATTTGCATCCTGATATGGATTGCCAATCCCCCATCCCAACACGACTATATAACGGTCTCGCGCACTCGTGTGCAAGAACTCGACAACAACTCGGAGCGCCGGGCGCGGGATCCACGATCAGAATCGGAATGTCAAACCCGCGAGCACCTCGCCCTCAAATACGCCGCTACCCTTGATCGCGACCGTGCAACCGGCGGTACCGCCGCAAAAGAGCGCGCTGTTGTTGTTGAGCAGGATGCCATAGCCGCGTGCTTCGAATCGAAGTCCGACACGCGGCGCGAGAGGCACCATCCAGCCGATCCCGAGATTGGCGGAGAAAAAAGTCTCGGAATTGAGTCCGGCCCGGTCGGGTTTCGCAGTCGTGGCGCCGATGCCTCCCATGACATACAACCCACGTCCCACTTCCTCGATGAACGCAGTTCCGCCGATCTGGTAATTGTGGAGGGTGAGGCCGATGTTGTTCGCTTGCGACGAGAACGCCCCGGACGTGAGCGCCGTGTGCTGCTGGCTGTAGAAGAGCTCGACCTGACGGTTCGGATCCAGTCCGATGTCGACCGCCAGCGCAAAACTCGAATCGTCCTGCGAGATCGATGGTTGAGTCGTTCGTGGTATTCGTCACGCTGCCGCCGAAGCGGTAGCCACCGTAGGCGGTAACGCTGCTTTCGGTCTGGGCATGCGCATACCGGCACGGTGCGGCCAAGAGACACCCGAGCAACGCCATCGTCGCAAGCCTCATTCGCTCCTCGCCCCACCGCCAAGCGGGTGGCTCACCCTTCGCATAGCAGATGAACAGCAAGACCACGACCATGATCAGGTTGAAGAGAAGAAACGCGACGAGGTGGGCCGGCATCAACAGGAGCGCCGCCATCGCAATCGCCGCAAACCACACGATCAGCACCACCCATCCTTGCCACATCGCGGGAGGGCCCCAGCCCCATCCGTAGCGTTTCGCCGGGAACCAATACTGATCCTCTCTCCTTCCCGTGGATTCCGAGACATTTTAAGCCACCCTTCACGCCAGTTCATGCCACTTTACTACGCCGTAAATGCCTCGCTCTGCGATCCAGCCCAGCGTCGCAAAGCACAGACAGTGACTACCATCACATGAGCGGATTTCAACCACCCTGCAGTAATGATCGTTTGCCGTAACGCCCATGAGCACCTACTGTCACGAGCATGAGGACGATGCTGCTATGCCTGTTCGCCGTCATGGCTCTGGGTCCCGGCGCTCGCGCAGCGACAGCGTCCGAGCGCACGGTCTCGCTGACCCAGGACCCCCTCATCATGCGCCTGGACAAGGATGAGTTCCGCATCGCCTTCGGCATTAACGGCGAGAGCTGCGCTCCGAACGGCTGCAACGGTCTGATCCGCTATCGGGTCCGCTGGAAGACCACGGACGGCACGCGGCACTCGGAGATAAAACGGGTCAGCTACACCATTTTGCCGGACGTTGGCCGCACCATTGCCGTAGACCGCCAGTATTTCGACACCGCCGAAGGGGCGCATCGGACCGAGGTCGTCAAAATCACCATCGACACGATCACATGCCGCGACGGAATCGACGCCCGGGCACCGTAAGCAGCACGATCGCCCGCCACTCCTTCGTTTACGGACTGACGCAGGCCAACCTGTCGATCAGCTCAGCCACGCGGTCGCCTCCATCGCGAGCATCCCCGAAATCCCAATGGCCCGCATTGCGATCCGGTCCTGTTGCGGCCGGCCGAAGAACTGAATCGGATGATTGACGTAAAGAGGGCTGCGTGCTCGAAATTCGAAGCGACGGACTCGATCCACTTGATTGAGCGCCAATAATCGCGCCAAGACAATCGCCACCAAAGGCCCATGCACGACACGTTCCGGATAGCCTTCCTCGCGCTGGGTATAGAGCTGATCGAAATGGATGAGATGCGCATTGAACGTCAATGCGGAGAATCGCATGAGCATCACGGGATCCGGCGTCAAGCCGAAAGTCCACGAATCGGTCGCGGCGGTCTTGACGGCGAAGTCATCTTTTGCAACCGGTTGCGCGGGAACGGGCCCTTGCAGATAGACGATGTCCCGCTCCTCGCGTACGCACAATGCACCGTCCTGAAAATACTGGTATTCCGCCGTGACGACCTGGAAAGGACCGCTTCGGCCTTGCTTGTCCCGCCGCCCCAGCACACGCTCCTTCATCTGCGCGCGCAGCCCGACCTTCGATGGCCGGACGAACTCCGTACGAGCCGCGGCAAACAAGCGTCTATCTCCGGACCTCTGCCCGAGCTTACCTCTAATCTCCTCTGTGTCAGTTCTTGGGTTTTGGGTCAACCGGATCGCTATTGCAACAGAGAACTAGGTAACAGCTACTTTGAGAGAGAGCAGACTCCATCGTAAAATTCAGGCAGCATTGTAAGAAGCATCCGACATCCCGATGAGGACGTGGTCCCCACGCCCCACGGTCCATCGTGCACCGCAAGCGGCGACTGGTATTGCAGACAGTGATTTTCATGACACTTTATTGAGAGCAGACAAAATGACAAACCTACCTGTCTGCGCCGTGATTGTTACCTATCACCCCAGTGCCAAAATGCTCGAACTCCTGAGCGACGTTTTGGCTCAGGTACAGGCATTAGTTGTAGTAGACAATGGCTCGAATGCCGACGAGGTTCAAGCACTGCGGAACAGAAGTCGAGCGCTCGGTTTTCAACTGATTGAAAACAGGAAGAACCTTGGTATTGCGGAGGCCTTGAATCAAGGTGTTGCATGGGCCAAGGTCAAGGGGTTTCTTTGGGTGATCTTGTTCGATCAGGATAGCAGGGTGACTGACGGTTTTGTTCGCCAGATGTTCGACGCATGGAAGTCCCACCCCGATCGCGATCGAGTGGCTTCGGTTCACCCTCGGTACGTTGATCCAGATACTGGTATCGAGCTACACGTCCCGCGCGCCAGCGACCTCAGCCCAATTTTGCCGATGACATCTGGAACTTTGATGCCGCTCTGGATTTTCGATAAAGTTGGGTGGTTTGCATCAGAATATTTCATTGACCTCGTAGACTGGGAATATTGCTTTCGCATCCGAGCTGCCGGATTTCTTATCGCAGATGCAGAACAGGCCAGATTGCTACACGCTGCTGGCTCCCCAGCAGATACCATCGTCCTGGGCCGAACTTTCCATCCCAGTCACCACAGTACCATTAGGCGCTACTACATTTCGCGTAATTGCATTGCCTTTTATCGGAAATATCTCTTCAGATTTCCTGGATGGATTCTGAATTGCATTGGCCGGCAATTGCGCGACATGGTCGTCTGTTCGATCGCTGAACGAGACCGAGCGGCGAAAGTTCCGTTATTTCCTTCTGGGGACATGGGACGGCCTGATCGGTAAAATGGGCGAACGTGAGGGATTATGAATACGCGCGTACAGAAGATTTCGGTCCCAAACGCGCTTGCCAATCTCTGTCGAACCCGCGATGCCGACTTGGGAGCGCAGCGACTTGTGTTATCCAATCACTAGGTCCTTTGCGATACTGGTCCAGCCCGCCGAGTAACGCCAGTAACCGAGATTGAAAGATTCTCGGAGGACACGCGGAATCCTCGCAATCCTTTGTGGCGGCAATTGCGCTCGCTGCGCAAGATGAGAGATTTTCTTTTCAATCTCACTCAGCGCAAATTGAGCGTACGGGAAACCCGGTTGGCACTTTCTCAGTCGGGCATGGAGTTCACGAAATCGTTCTATCTCTTCCTGGTGAAACCTCGCACCCCGATCCCTGGCTTGCGCTATCAATTCCCTAGCGCCTCTGAGGCGGCAAACCCTCTTGTTGGCCCTTGTGGCGTCGATACTGCATGAGGGGTTCGCGAATCGCCACGAATCGTCCCCGGGCTGCGAGCAAGAAGGATATCCACCTATCATGAATATGGGTTGAGGGAATTGGGAACATAATATCAATGAGTTCCCTTCGGAACGCCATAGTCGCGCCGGTTACCACCGGATGTTTTAGCAAGACCTCCAATGCGCGGCACTTCTCAAACCGGTCTTGCTCCACGGCACCGAACGAGAAAGCGTTCCAGAGGCACTGGCCCAGTAATCGGGAGTCATCATCAATGAGGTCGGCGTCACTAAAAGCGGCGACAGTCTCGCTGGACTCTAGAAATGCTATCTCGACTCTCTTGAGCTTGTGCGAGTACCAGATATCGTCTTGATCCGCTAGTGAGACTATGTCCCCGTGGCACAATAAGATGGCTTTCTCGAAGTTCTTCGTCGATCCCAGGTTATTCTCATTAGCTACAAAATGCGTTGCGAAAGCACAGCGCCGAGTGAACTGTTTCACTATTTCGCGACTATCGTCCAATGAGCCATCGTCACAGATCACGAGTTCGTCCGGGAGTCTATCTTGGCCTGCGATACTCGCAAGCTGCTCACTGAGAAATCGCCCTCCGTTATACGTGCACATCGCCACCGAAATGCTAAGACTCAATGTAGATCTCCTACGAGCACCCTTTGATCTCGACTTGGCATACTGCAATCCGCGAAATCGAAGCACTAGTAGTTCAGAGTCACCCTATTTTAGCCCGGATTGTTGTGTTGTCTTAAGCCACCCAATACAATCAATACGATCCTAATCAGGGAGGTTGTGTGACGGCGCAGACCATTTGCGCGGTGATCGTTAGCTACCACCCCCAGCCGACGTTCATCGACAATATTGTAAACGTCGCTGCACAGGTCGGCCACATCGTGGTAGTGGATAATGGTTCCGGGATTGAAACGGAACAGCAACTCCAAGAATTGGATAGGCGTGTAGGCTGCACCGTGATTCGCAATGTTGAGAATCTGGGGATTGCCCGGGCGCTCAACCAAGGTGTGAAATATGCTTTGGAAAGCGGGTACGATTGGATCTGTACGCTCGACCAGGATAGCCAAGTATCTGATGGGTTTGTCTCGGAAATGATCGAGACCTATCGGCGGGCGCCGAATTCGCCGATGGTTGCGATTCTTGCTCCGAGCTGGATAGACCGACAATCAGGGGTTAGGCTGCGGTTGAAGTGCGCTGCGATGGTCAAATCCTGACGGCGATGACCTCTGGAAGCATGATTCCACTGACTGTCATTCGTAAGCTCGGCTTTTTCGACGAAAGCTTATACATGGATGCTGTCGATATAGAATTTTGTCTACGCGCCCGCCGGGAAGGTATGCTGATTCTTCAATCGCCCGCGGTACTCTTGCACTCCCTAGGGCGAACTTCATATTATCAACTTTTTGGATTTCGCTTCGGCGTGACACACCACGCCCCTAATCGGCGCTACTACATGACTCGCAATCGATTGCAGCTATTGATGCGCTATGCGAAAGACTGGCCTTGGACGTGGCGAGAAAGCAAGACAATGCTGCTGGATGCCGCTAAAATCGCATTAGCAGAAGACGAGAAGTGGAGTAAGTTTCGGGCTATGGCAATGGGCATCGGCGACGCGTGTAGGGGAAAACTGGGCAAACAGGTTGAACTCTAGGCCAAAGATCTCGGTGTGTATGGCGGCCTATCAGGGTCTGCGCTATATCACACCGCAACTGAGCTCTATTCTTGAACAGTTGTCAGCCCAAGACGAGGTGGTCTTAGTTGATGACAACTCCACTGATGGCACCTACGCTGAAGTATGCGCGATGCAGGATCATCGGCTGACTGTGCTGCGGAATGCTAAGAACGAGGGAGTCTTACGCTCTTTCGAAAAGTCGCTTTCGCACTGCTCAGGCGAGATCGTGTTTCTGAGCGATCAGGATGATATTTGGCTGCCGAACAAGGTGGAGACGGTTTTGAATGCTTTTGCCTTTGACCCTGAACTGACACTCGTCGCAAGCGATGCCATAATCATTGACGAGGATGGAAATACGATCGGAGATTCCTTTTACGCTAAACGAGGCCAGTTTCGGGCTGGGCTATGGTCGAACTTGCTGATTGGAAAGTTTCATGGATGCACCATGGCGTTTCGCTCCTCTTTGCTGCGGTGCATATTACCATTCCCTGGAGACACGCGAGTGCATCACGACACTTGGATTGGTTGTATGAATGCGGTCGCAGGCGGGAAGACGAAATATATTTCGGAGCCCCTCGTCGCATATCGACGACATCTCACAAATGTAACCGGGAGGATAAGACTCAGCAACTACACGAGATTTATGATGAGATTCAACATTCTTCTCGGATTGGCAGTCTTTTTGGGGAAAAACATTCCAAAAACGGTTTTACAAAAACTAAGTACACTGTAACGGTTAAATTGTCATATCTTGCGGAAACTACAGTATATCCTTCTGATTGGTACCGTTGGTCTGATAGGAGCGGACCGCATCGACCTCTTGGCGGGTCATGGTTCGTTCATACTGACGCCTTTCTTGGTATTGGCACCTCTAGTCCTGTTTATCGGCGTGTTGCGCGGTGGACCGCATGGGCTCTTTCGACTCGCCATTATTCCTCCAATGCGGCGACAGACGCCTTTCCTGATCGCTCTTAGCCTATTCCTGTTCCTCACCTTCGGGTCGATACTTTTCAGCCTAGATCCAGCACGGAGCTTGGTCGCTTTTGCCGATCTGCTAATCGTCGCTTTTCTGGGATATTGCATCTCGGTCCAGATTCTCGCCGAACCGGAACAGGAGGCGCTGATTGGACGCTCGGTCACCTTTGCGCTTGTTATGTATGTATTGTTCTGCGTTGCGGAGTGCATCGCCTTTGCTCAAGGACTTACTATAAATTCCCAAAGGAGTGGCTCGTGGT
>CAWFUX010000068.1:0-41518 GCA_963819085.1 uncultured delta proteobacterium | reverse complement strand
GCTTCTCCAAGCGTCCGATTCCCGCCCAAAAGCCAGTGGTGGGTGAGGCGGCCTTCCTGCACGAGTCCGGCATTCACTGCCACGCTACGTTGCGGATCGGGCCTGCTACCAGGCGTTCGACCCAGCGGATATCGGCCGGCCACTCCAGCCGTTTGCCATCGGCCATCATTCCGGCCTGCGCGTTGCTGTGCGATCGACTGCTGCGACTAGGAATCGCGCTACCCCTTATCCAGTGCCGGACCGTTGCTGGATCGAGTTCTTGGTGCCAGGCCACGCACCTTCGGCGATCGCTCACCGATGCAGAACTGTGGACGTTGGTGACGGAGGCGGCGTAATGGAGCCAATCGCTCACCGCATCGAACTGGCCGACGCAATGGATATCGAGGAGCTACTCGCTCTTCTGGCCGACCTCTTCCACCATCGAGCAGAACTTTCAGCCTGATCGAAGTAGACAATTGGCCGGCCTACGACTCTTGCTGGCATCTCCCTCGCGTGCGGCTGTGATGGTCGGGGCGCATTGCGTCCGGGCAGGTCGTCGGCATGGTCACCGGCCAACTGGTGATCTCAACGGCGGAGGGACGCCCATCGATCTGGGTGGAAGACCTCGTCTGTCGCCCAGCCCCATCGCGGCCAGGGGGTCGGCCGGCGTCTGTTGGAAGCGGTGCTGCAATGGGGTCAGGCCCACGGTGCAACGCGGGCACAACTGCTGGCCGACATAGATAACGACGCTGCACGGGGCTTCTATGGGCGTCTGGGATGGCAACAACTGCGGATGGAGCCGTGGCGGTGCCAACTGTAGCCATTTCCGGGCTGCGCGTATAACAGACCCTGGCAGGGCACGACAGCCGTGTCTCCGCGGACGCTCACGGCAGACGAGGCGGTCCCGGCGGGTGCCCTCGACGTCACCGAACCCGGTGGACGGTAGTCAGGGTACGCATCTGCTGTCGGTGAACCACTTGTGGGATGGGCGAACCAGCATCGGGGTGTTTCGTATGAACAGTTGTGACGATCCTCCTTCCCTTGGTGGCGGGGCACATGAGTGTCTCGCCACCTCTTTTTGTTTGCAGTTCGACTCAAGTTGAACGTCGGTGACGTGACGGCGCGGGCGGCGGGGACGAGACGCAGACGGGCCTCGCGGTGTGCCTCCCACTGCGGATTTGCCGATGGCAGGGGCGAGGATCGTGTCCCTGGAGGAGTCTATTCCACCTTGTTTCAAACCTGGTCTGCCTTAAACTTCATCTCTAGTTCGTAGTTAGGCAATGCCCCCAGCACAGGAGACCCCATGCAGTGCATTGGTCTGCGTGCTCCTGGGCGAAGTCGCTGACTTGCATCCCGCTGGTGTAGTCGGCGGTGGTGATGGCCTTCGCCGGTGCGGCCCACGCTGCCAATCCTGCGGACTTCGCCGTCTTTGACTATCTCGGCGGCCCGGGCAAACCCGGCCTGCATGGCCTGCTGTACGTGCCGGCCGACGCCAAACCCGGCGAGACCTTCCCGTTGGTCATCTACTTTCACGGACTTGGCTGCCAGGGCGACAACAAACCAGCCTTGGTGAACGTCGCCCAGGTGGACCAGAACATCGACAACCTGCTCGCCGCGGCCAGGCACCGCCGCTTTATCGTGTATGCCCCGCAGGCGAGCTGGAGCTGGAAATTGGGTGAGTTGGACATGGCCGTCTGCATGCTTGCCAGGACGAGTGAGATCTATCCCGTGGACACCAGTCGGATGTATACGATCGGATGGTCACTCGGCGGCGGGGTGGTATGGGACATCAATACGATGTACCCCGGCGTCTTTGCCGCGGCCGTCCCGATTTCTTCCGTTGTGCCTAAACTGGCAGACTATCCCGCCGCCCTGGCCCCGACGCCGATCTGGGGCGTTCCATGCCGTCGACGACGACAACAGCTTCACCTTCGTCGATAAGACGTGCACGGCCATCAACGCCATCCGCAAGGCCAAAGGCCTGCCGGCGGTGGGCTTCCCGCTGAAGAAGGGGCGCGGCCAACCCCTATTACTCCGACGGCTCGACGTTCTTCGACGACGGGACGATTCGCTACACCGAATATTCCCACGGGCATCACAGCATCAAGACATGGGGCCGCGCCATGGACGAACAGCCCATGTATGACTGGCTGCTGGACCAGAAGCACCCGCACAGCAGCCCGGCCAAGGGCCAGACGTCGCTGCTGCATTTCGGCGGGGTGCAGAATCGCGAGCTGCCGATAGCCAGGGCCGTCTGTGGAATTCCACCCGCCCCGGCATGCCGTGGCCCTGCAGGCGGCGATCCCAGTTGCCCGCTCGACCACTGGTGTCAGCACCGGCGTCATCGTCGACGTGACTTCCGCCCGTTTGATGGCGAATAGTCACCAAGCACCCGGTGCGATCTATGGTGCGGACTTTGCCCAGGGCAACTGGACGATCGGTGCGGCCACGCACGCCGCCGCCGTAGAGGCATCTGGGAAGGGCTACGTCGCCTGCGCCGTGGGCGTCGTACCGGTGACGTTCTTTGCTTCGCAGGCCGACGATGACGCTGGGTTGGCTGCCTCACGGGCGTGATACCATCGGCAACCAGTGGCGCGATCTGAACGTGGCGGGCAATCTGGACCGCAAGGCGGTTTTCGAGAACGTCTCTGCCGATGCCGCCGGAACCATCCAGGTGAAGGTGAGCGTGAGCCCCGAAGGCAACTCCCGCCTGGCCTATCTGGGCGTCATCGAGTTGGCCGCTCTGCAGTAAGCGGAGCTGCTGTGGGGTCGGAACAGCCTTGGTCTCTATGATTCTGGTTCGACGCATGGGCCGGTGACTGTGGCTCGCCCTGCCTGAAGCGGTGCAACTCGCCATCGCCGAACTGCAGGCGGGCCGGTGGTTGAACGTCATCCTCCCGACCCTGGGTGCGCCACGCATACGGGGCCAATACTGGCCTGATCGCGGCCGCACTGCTATGTTCCTGAGATGCCTCAACCGTCTTGGCTCGACTTGCATGAACTGCTGCAGAATCACGTCCCCTCGGGAGCCGTGGTGTTCTATGCCGAGCTGGAGAAGTACTTCTGCGGCACAGGGGTCAATGCGGGGCTGCTTCAGGAATTGATCCGCTCCTGTGCCAACCACGGAAAGCCTACTCACCTGCACCGGATCGTGCGGAACCCAACCGGCGACTGCGCGGAGCTTTTGGGCCTGTACCCTGGCGGACCCGCAATCCAACGGCAGAGGTTGAAGGACGGTGGTGTGCAGTTCTCTGGTGATAACGTCGATCTGAAGAAGACGCCCGCCGTGTTCTTCAAGGGGAAGTGGCAGCCCGGCAGACTCCCGGAGAGTACCTGCCGGCTGGTCTGATCGTCATCAGCGTTGACGAATAAACATTTCTCGCACCCGAAGAGCGGGTGAGTGTGTCGAGGAGGGCGTTGGGCGGAGTGATTTGGGGCTTGGGAGCCGTTTTTCTTTTGTCGCACCATGGTGTTTTCCCCGGTTTTGTGCTAAGCTATATCGCTTAGTAACGAAAGGCACCCATGAAGCTGCCCAAGAACGCCACCGTCCTCAAGAACATGCTCGCCTCCAGGCTCGCCCAGGCCGTGCCCAATTGCCCGCCCCTGGCCGCTTCCCTGGGCAAGAATGCCGCCGGCGGCAGTCATTTGACGCTCACACAGGCCGGCAAGACGCGAACCGTCTATGTCCCGGCGGAACTCAGGGATGAGGTTCAAGCATCAATACTGGAACACAAACGGCTCAAACGCCTCCTGCGGGAGATGACCCAGGTGCAACTGGCTCTGATTCAGACCCACTGCACCCTCCGGAAACTGCGGCAAGGAAGAATCTGAGCCCCATCGCCGCCCTGGCCAGAACGACCGGACACTTCTTCCCGGACCTGACGGACTGGATGGGGCGACTGGCCGACGGCCGGGATGGCCGCTACATCCTCTATGAGCAGGCCCATCTGCTGTGGGTGGGGCTGCTGATCTTCTGCCTCAAACTCGCCGCCCGGCGGGGAATCCGCCATGAACTGGACACGCCAGCGGCCCTCTTGAACCTCTGCCGGCTGTGTGGCCATCGGCAAGAGGGGGCGGCTCATCCCGACACCGTCAATTACTACCTGACGCTGTTGCCGGAGGGGGAACTGGAAGACCTGCGCGACCACATGATCCGGCGACTGATCCGCATGAAGGCATTGGACGACCAGCGGCTGGGAGGGGCCTTGCTGGTGGCTGTCGATGCCACCGGACAACTTTCTTTCGGCTCAGAGCGGCACTGCGAACACTGTCTGAGCAAAAAGTCGGGCGATGGGTTCCTCTATTACCATCCGGTGTTGGAAGCCAAACTGGTAACTCCCAGCGGGCTGGCCTTTTCCCTGGGCACGGAGTTTATCCAGAACCCCGATCCCAACCCCAGCAAGCAGGACTGTGAACTCAAGGGGTTTGTCCGTCTGGCCGAGCAGATCAAGAGGAAGTACCCGCAATTGAGACTCTGCTTCCTGTTCGACGGGCTGTATGCCAACGGAACGGTCTTCGAGGTCTGCCGGAAGAACGGCTGGGGCTACATCGTTACCTTCAAGGAAGGCTCTCTGTCGGCGCTGTGGCGCGAGTATCAGACGGCCAAGTATCGGCAGCGTGAGAATCGCGGCGAGCAGGTTATCCAGCCCCCCGGCAAGTCAGCGCCTCTGCGGCAAAGCTTCGCCTGGGCCAATGGCCTGGTTCATGTGGATGATCAGGGGCGAAAGCATCAGGTCAACGCCTTTGAGTGCCGGGAGGAATGCAACGGCAAAAGCACCACATTCGCGTGGCTGAGCAATCTCCCCTTGACCCATGCCCGGCAGGTGATGACGCTGGCTAACGGCGGGGGACGCTGCCGCTGGAAGATCGAGAACGAAGGCTTCAATATCCAGAAGAATGGCGGATACGCTCTGGAGCATGCCTACAGCACCCATCCGCAGGCGATGAAACACTGGTACATGCTTCTGCAGATCGCCCACCTCCTGATGCAACTTCTGGAGCGTGGGAATCTGTTGGGGGATGTGCCAAGAGCCTATGGCTCTTTCAAAGCCCTGGCCCGGCGGCTGGCGGAAAGTCTGCGGTTTCAACTCATCGCGCCCTGGGTGATCGATCCAGCACTCTGCGGCAGGATACAGATCCGCCTGAGCTCCGCTTGAAGCGATCTGCCTGAGCTGCGGCTATCTTCCAGAGCGTATCCAGCCATTCTGCCCCACGTCTTCGCCCCCCTTAACTGGCGAAGATCTCTTTGTTGCGCGCCGGTCGCCACCTCACTGCCTCGCTCCCCCCTTGCCGGTCTACACCCCGTTTGTTCTGCAGAGCTGGATCGTCATATCTCTCGCTTGACAGGACACCCCACTTGTGGCATAGGTGAACCAGCACCTGCGTGTTTCATATGACCTGGTGCAACGATTCTTCTTCCCTTGGTGGCGAGGCACCCGAGAATGCCTCGCCACCTCCTTTTGTTCTCCTCGGCAGTTGCTGTGAACACCGGTTGAAGCACGGGCGTGGGCGGATAGCCCCGACGACGCTTGACGGTCTCCTGCACGAGGAACTGACGGTAACCGCATCAGTCGTGGGCGACGGTATCCGGTAGTTCGTTCACGTCGTCCTGGCCGCGAGGGAAATGGCGGGCGAGCAACTGGCCGGCCTGGACGATGCCGTGTTCGATGGCATTGGTGAACTGGCCCTGTCGGAAATGGTCGGCCATGGCATGGGTGACCTGCTGCCAGAAGTCATCGCCGCAGCGGGCGTGGATGGCCTGGTCGCCCAGGATGGCGAACTTCTGACTCAGAGGGGCCACGAAGATCAGCACGCCATGGCGCAAGGGCGGTCTTGTGCATGGCCAGCTTATGGAAATGGTGGGTGGCGGCCGCCCACGGGGTCATCGACAGGTTTTCGCGTGACGAAGACACGGATTCCTCGGCGGAGGTGAGCGACTCGGCCTGCTCGATGGCCTTGACGAGGCGGTCGTGATCGATCTGCCTGAGGAATTCCTTGGTCTGCATGGGACTTACCAACTCCCCCCGGCGCCACCGCCGCCAAAGCTGCCGCCTCCCCCACTGAATCCGCCGCCCCCGCCCCCAAGAGCTGCCGCCGAAGCCGCCCCACGAACCGTAAGACCGATAGCCGGAACGGCCGTAGACGATCCCGCCGGCTCGACGAAGGAAAGCCAGAAGCACGAACAGGACGACGAAGGGGATGACGAGCCAGGACTGCACAGTCGTTTGCGGCTGCTGTGCCCGCGGGGTGGCGGCCCCGCCGGTGCCTTTGTACTCGCCTTTGGTGGCCGCGATAATCGCGTCGATGCCGGCCGCCATGCCGCCGTCAAAATCGCCCTGCTTCAGCCGGGGCGTGATCTGGGTGTCGATGATCTGCTTGGCCGTCGCATCCGGCAGCGCACCTTCAAGGCCGTAGCCAACCTGGATGAACAACTTGTGATCCTTCGCGAAGACGAACAGGATGACTCCGTTGTTCCTCGCCTTCTGGCCTGCCTTCCAGGACTCGGCCAAGCGGACGGTGTAATCCTCGATCGAGGAATCCGACTCCATCTTGGGATAGATGGCGACGAGGAACTGGTTGGAGGTCTCGCGTTCAAACTGGGCCAGGCGCAGTTGAGGCGTTCGGCCGCGTCTTTGGAGACCACGCCGGCGTAGTCGTTGAAATAGTCCTTGGGGGCGGGGGGCAGGCGTTCGGCGGCAATGGCCGGCAGGCACCAGGCCAGGAAGAGCAGTAGCGTCATGATCCGCGGTGAAGCTCGCAAGGGCGCCTCCATCACACATCGCCTGGCTCACTTCTTCGGCGAGAAGTCGAACTGCACCTGTGGGGCCTTTCCAGCACCGGCGTCGGCGGTGAAATACGGCTTGGGTGAGAAGCCGAACATCCCGGCGTAAAGCACGGCCGGGAAGCGACGGACGGCCGTGTCGTAGGCCTGCACGGCTTCATTGAATCGGCCGCGTTCCACGGAAATGCGGTTTTCGGTGCCCTCCAACTGAGCCTGGAGATCCCGGAAGTTCTGAGTGCTCTTGATGTCGGGATACTTCTCGACGACCGCCAGCAGCCGCGAGAGGGCTGAACCGAGGTCGGCCTGGGCGGTCTGGAATTTCTGGAGCGTCTCGGCGTTGGCGGGCGCGGTGTTGGGGTTGATCTGCACCTTCCCGACCGAGGCACGGGCGTTGGTGACCTCGACGAGCGTGCTTTTCTCGAAGTTGGCCGACCCGGACACGGTGGCGACCAGGTTGGGCACCAAGTCGGCGCGACGCTGATAGACGTTCTGCACCTGGGCCCATTGCTGATCGACCCCCTGCGAGAGACCCACCAGGCGGTTATAGCCGGCGACCAGGGTGATGCCGACGATAACGGCAAGCAATACCAGCACGCCGATGGCGATCAAGAACTTCTTCATGGGCCGTCCTTTCCCTTTGAGCGTTTCAGTATACAGAGTTACGCGGGTTGCGTGCACCAATGTGCCGTCGCAGTCTGCCAGCTGGCCTCTCGGCAGCACCTTGACTGCTGCGCTCGCGGCGCAGGGAAGTGGCGTGAGTGGTGCCCTTGCTGAGTTGTTAGTGAGGGGTCATGGCCACGAGACGTGGTGCCATCAGAAGATTGAACAAGGCTCCCAGCAGTCCCACACCCAGGGCACCGCCGAAGGCCCGGGCGAAGGTGACCGAGGAGGTGACCGAACTGCACAGACACATGATGGCAGGAGCAGCTTACAGCAAATCCGCAGATTTTGCGGATTTGCAGGTTCCTGCGTCCGCCCTGTACCGGCTCGCCTCTGACTCAACGCTGGAAGATAACCCCGACGACCCTCGACGGGTTGCCGATTGGGGAACTTCCAGCCATGATCGTTTACTGAGGTCGCTGATTCACCATCTGGCCGAAGCCGGAGACTTTGAGTGTGTGTGGCAATTGCGTGGGATTGGCGATGTTCCGGCCTGCGGCCTTGGGTCTTGGAAAAAAGGAGATCAAGTCGTGTCCAAAGTATTGATTGTGTATTGCAGCATGTCCGGAAATACGAAGGCGGCGGCAGAGGCAGTTGCGAAAGGCGCCAAGGCCGCCGGGGCTCAGGTCACCATTAAAGAAAGCACTGCCGCGCAGTCGAGCGATCTGCTGGAGTGCGACGCCGTAGCCTTGGGCTCTTACGTTGAGTGTCGTCAAGCTGCTCAGACGTCTCACGGAACTTCGCGGCATTCTAAGGATCAGTTTTCGGACGGATACTTCGGCGTTCCGTTGTTAGTAAAACTCAATTTCGATCACAGTATTTTCATCTGCCCAGCAGAAATTGTTCCGCGCGGGGCCCAGAGGCCGCTCTTTCCCGGTCGTGACCAAGCTCGACTCAGGAGCGACTTATCTCTCTGAAGCTCACAAACGGGCACCGCTGCCCAAAGCGTCAGGTAGCGGGAATCACGAACACGATTTCGAGCCGCTCGTTTCGCTGAGCTGCTCCCGGAACGCTGCGTTCGAGCAATGGCAACCTATCGCCGGCGATTCGTATGTCCGTTTTCGATGCGCCGAGTTGACGTAAGGCGGTTGCCGCCGCTTGACCGCGAGCTTCATCGCGCTTCGTGTTGCTGCGGGCTCCGTGCACTACGACCAAGAGTGGAACGCTCGCCTGTTCTTTGACTATCGGCTCTAGGCGCTTGAGGGCCGCACGAGCCACTGGCGCGAGGTCATTGCCCGAGAAGGCCTCCTGCAGCGTTACCGCGATACCCCGGTCGTCACGCGATGGCGTGAACTGGGCAGAACTCAATTTGACGAACAGCTCATCACCGGCAGTTCCTTGCGGATTGCTCGAGATGCTCGGGCGTCGAATCTCGACGAGCTCATGCAGACAATCCGATCGAAGTTTTGTCGCAATATCGATGGGCGCTGGCACTCGTTCTTTGGCGAGTTGTTCGTCGAGGGCATCGAGCTCCTTCAGTTTGGCATCCAGGGGCTCGGGCTTTGACGCCAATAGCCGAGCGGACGCACAGAGCAAGCGCCCTTGAGCGGACAGCGCCCGCGCTACCTCACGGCGCGCGGCTTCTCTCGCGGGCGAGGCTGGCAACGGTGAAGCCAAGAGCTCAGCGTCACGCTCGACCTTGAATTGCATCTCGAGATCCGCCTGCTCGGCGGCAACCTGCTTTTGCCGAGCCTCCAATTGTCGAAGTGCCCGCGAAGCCTCTTCCAATTGATTCTGTGCCAGTGCCAAGCCCCGCTCTGCGCGAACGATTCGGGCCAGTGTGCGTGTTCGGTCGTAAGCAGCGAGCGCGCGTTCTGCAGCTATCTGCGAGGATGCCGTCTTGCCTTGCTTCCACTGTTGCTCGGCCGTTTCGCGAAATTGCTCCGCCTGAGCTTGACCCTGCGGAGCAAGACCGGCAGCTTCCTTGGCCGCGTCAGTCTGCCGGACTGCATCGACTTGACTCAAGATGCCCGGCCTTGCGGGTGTCGCACAAGCCAAGAAAAGAACTACCGGTAGAAGTGCACTGACTCTTGCGCAAAGCCCGCGTGGAGCCTTCGCGGAATGCGGTTGGGGGTGAATCATTATTTATCCCCCTTGTTGGTCTTGCTGGGTTCGGGCTTTGCTCTATCTGTGTTAGTCTTCTGGGGCGCAGACTTGTCGCCGTCCACTTTTGTTTTGTTATCCGTTGGCTTCACGTTGTGCACTTTGGTTTTGCTGTCGGTTGGCTTTGCGCCGTCCGTGTTGGCTTTGGTGGAGGCAGGCTTTACGCCGTCCGTGCTAGTTTTGTTGGTCGCGGCCTTTGCCCCCTCCCCTTTGGACTTGCCGTTCGTGGCCTTCACTCCCTCGGCGGCCTTCTTCGCGTCGCGCTCGGCATGTGACTGCACGAGCAGGGCCTTGGTGCGCTCCCGCTGCGCAATGGTTGCCTCGAGCAACGTCTCGGTTTGGCGGCGCGACGTTTCAGTCTTCGTCAACTCAATCTGCGCCTTATTGAGCGCGGCCTCGAGATCCGTTGCCCGCAGCACATCTCGGGCAATCGTTACGTAATCTTGAGCCAATGCCTCGAGCTCGATACCATGCTCGACGTCGCCGGCGGTCCTAGCATCACGCGCTCGATTGAGCGCAGCGCGCGCCGAATCGAGTGGCTGCTTGAGCAGCGCAGCCTGGTTGGCAGGCTTTTCCAAAACGGCAATCTGCGCGAGCAACTCATCGCCATTCGGGGCGCTTTGCGCGAGCGCTACTGACCCCGCCGCAACCAGGGCGAGCGCTAGACCAAAGGGGATTAACTTCGCTCCAAACCGGGTCTTCACGTTCGGGAGGTAGCCACGACACCGCCAGCCGGTCAAGTGTCCCAAACGGGGTATCTGCAACGCGCGGCTCGCAAGGCTTAGGCACTGCTGGAAACCCGCGGCCTATTCGAGGTGTAGGCGCAGACACGCCAGGCCCCGAGCACACTTTATGGGATGAACAGTTCTGATTTTTGGGGGTCATGACGGCACGTGGACTTGCTTCACGCTGAGCGAGACGTAGTGGCCGCTAGCGAAACGGCCATCGGCTCATTGGATTTCACAGGAAGTCCGGAATGGCGGCTTGCCGCCACACTGAATCATGAAACACGGCCCGGTTTCATCCCCAAACAGTGGCACAGGAAGGTCGGAAGATTTGATATTTTTGAGGATAACTCCTTCCGCCCCTTCCGCGCTTCCTGTGCAATCCAAATCAGAAATCTCGCATGAACTTGGATGACGTCTCAGGAATGCTGCCGAGTTTCTTCCTGGGGTGGAAGGACTTGGGGTGATTGGGCGTGAGCCTTCGCAGGCGCGGACATTTGCGACTCAGGGAGTGCGGGTGGGTACCGCCGCTCCGGCCTGCTATCATTATGTTTAGCACAGCTATGGCCTTTCAATTGCCCACGTACAACGCGCCCGACTTCTCCGCATCAGCCCTTCTTAGCGCTCCGCTGGCGCGTTTCGAGCCTGCTCCAACCGACGGCGTAGTACCCGAGGTTTTTCACGCCACGTCCAACCACCCGGAGTACTTTCGACTGGCAAGCGGTTGGCAACTGGTGAGTGAAAGCCGAATGGATGCCGTCGTTGTGCTCGGTTCGGCGATTGGCCCCGGGCACCTCGATGTCGTCGAAGCGCGCCGAGTAAAGAAAGGGCAATTGGTTGCGATCGGGCGAACGGAAGATGGCGAAGAGGGTATCTACGTTCATACCACGGGGTTTTCTTCCGCCGACGCTTCAGCGGGCAAGTTTGCCTTCAGAACGCGTGGCACGCGGGAGACGCCGTTCTCCCGCAGTTACGACGATCTCTACGACCTTTTGCGACATGAGCGAGACCATGGCTACATCGTGTGGGTCGCCGGACCCGCGGTGGCGTTCGACAAGGACAGCCGCGACTCGTTTGCCGACTTGATCGACGCTGGGTACTGCCACGCCCTTTTGGCTGGCAACGCTGTCGCCACGCATGACCTCGAGGCTGGACATTTCGGCACGGGACTTGGCCAGGACATCTACTCACAGCGTCTCGTTCCCGGTGGGCACTATCATCACCTCGACATCTTGAACCGTGTTCGAAAAGCTGGTGCAATTGGGGCTGGTTTGTCTGCCTTGTCAGTTACAGATGGCATCATGGCCGCCCTCGAGCGGCGTCAAGTTCCGTACGTTCTCGCCGGCTCAATCCGAGACGATGGCCCAATGCCGGGCGTGATTTCCAATGTCTACGACGCCCAAGATGTCATGCGTGTGCACTCGCGCCGTGCGACGACCGTAATTACACTTGCAACTCAACTTCACTCCATCGCGTTTGGCAACATGGTTCCGAGCTATCACGTCACAGCGCTTGGCACAGTGCGACCCGTGTACTTGACCATCGTCGATATCACTGAGTTTTCGGCAGACAAGCTAGCGAATCGCGGCTCAGCTCAGGCCATGCCGATCGTAACGAACGTCCAGGACTTCATGATCAACCTGCGTGCCAACCTTGCAGGCCGGAGATCCACGTGAGCATCGAGGTGACAGCAGCCGCAAAGGCCGTTCACATTCTCGGGGTGCCTCTCGACCTCGGCCTGACAATACGCGGCACGGATGTGGGCCCGACTGCAATTCGTTACGCGGGGCTGCTGCGTCGCATTCGCGAACTCGGGCTCGAGGGCGAAGACTTAGGCAACATCGACGCACCCTTGGCAAGCAGTATCGCTCAAGATGATGTGGTTCCGGCCATCGCAAATGTGTGTGTGCGTCTTCGAGACCGAGTCGAGGCCTCCGTGCGATCCGGAGCCGTGGTGATCACTTTGGGCGGCGATCATTCAGTCGCCATTGGCAGCGTCCCGGGGACTCTGCGAGTCGCACCGGCAGGCCTACTCTGGATCGATGCCCACGGCGACTTCAACACTCCAGAAACATCCCCTAGCGGCAATGTTCACGGAATGCCGCTCGCCGTACTGCTAGGTCATGGCGATGCGCGGCTGCTCGAGGTTTGTGCGGGCGCAAAGCTTGACCCACGCAACGTCGCCTTGGTGGGGGTTCGGCAGCTGGACGCCCGGGAGCGCCATGAACTCGCATCCGCAGGCGTCGGTGTGTTTACGATGCGGGATATCGACGAACGCGGCATAGGTGTTGTCGCGCGCGAAGCCGTCGAACGTGTAAGTGCGGCCGGGCGCGTGCATGTGAGCCTCGACATCGACGCACTCGATCCGGTGGAGGCGCCCGGCACTGCCACTCCCGTTCCAGGCGGGCTCACCTGCCGAGAAGCGCACCTGCTACTCGAGGTACTCGCCGACCGACGAGTGCTCTGCTCGATGGACGTGGTGGAGGTCAACCCGATGTTCGACGTTCGGAATGGAACCGCCGGCACCGCGGTCGACTTGGTGATCTCGGCGCTCGGGCAGTCGATCTTGTAGGTGAACGCATGCAAGACATCCTCGAGAAAGCCGAAAAAGCAGACGCGGCGGCAATCGGCGGACTCACATTGGCGCTGGCCCTGAAAGTGCTGCAGGCGGCACTCGAGCAAGAGGGTGTGGACGAACAACACCAAAAGCAGTCACTGGCGGAACTGCTCGCATCGCGCCGCGCTCAGCGTCTGGCTCTAGCACTCACGGATCGCGTCCACCGCAGCCACAGTGACCAACGGACAATCGCCGCAATCCGCGAGGCAACTCGACGCATCGGCTTTGATTCAACCTTACCGCTCCTCGATCGCCTCGAGCTTCGAGCTCTTTCGATTTTTGGCCCCGCCATTCCCGGTGTGACAGCAAACGCGGTGAAGGCACGCCTGCTGCGCGAGGCCTCGCCCTTCGTGCTGGACGCAACTCCCGACGCACTCGCGGCGCGACTGGCTGTACAGCGGCATGCCGGCGCCCGTATCAATCTGAATCACCTGGGCGAAGCGGTGCTCGGTGAGGCCGAGGCGCAGCACCATGTCGATACGTACTTGGAGTTGCTCGAACGACCGGACATCGACGCCATCAGCGTGAAGCTCTCGGGCGTCTACAGCCAGGTGAATGTGCTCGCATTTGACTCCGTTGTTAACGTCGTGACAGGCAGGCTAAAGCCGGTACTCGAACGAGCGCGCAAGCGGAATCGGCTCGTTTATTTCGACATGGAGGCTTTCCAGGATCTCGAGCTGACCGAAACTGTGTTTGCGCGACTCGCAAGGGACCGAGAGCTACTCGATGCGCAGATCGGAATCGCGCTTCAGGCCTATTTGCCTGACACGATGGCCACCGTGAATCGGCTGCTCGAGGTGGCGCGCACTCGCTCGGCTGCGGGCGGCGTGCCGCTGCGATTTCGTCTCGTCAAAGGCGCCAACCTCGCCGCAGAAACCGTGGAAGCGTCGCAGCACCGCTGGAGCGTGCCGATCTATCCCCAAAAAAGCCTTGTAGATGCGAATTACAAGCGCCTGCTGCAACACTTGCTCCGCTCTGTCTACGCGGCGAGTATCCGCGTCGGAGTGGGCTCGCACAACCTGTTCGACCAGTGCTACGCGCTCCTGCTCGCCAAGCAGCGCGGCCTATCGGAGATGCTGCAACTCGAGATGCTCGAAGGCATGGCGACGAGTGTTGGTCGCGTGCTCGGTAAGCTCTCGGGCGGCGTCTTCATCTACGCTCCGACCGTTGCGCCTCAGCATATTCCCGCCGCGATTTCCTACTTGGTTCGGCGGCTCGACGAAAACACGAGCCCCGAGAATTTCCTCTCGCGCAGTGTGGCGATGAAACCGGGAGACGCAGCATTCGTCGAGCAAAGCGAGGCATTCTTGCGTGCGCTCGATCTTTCGTCGGAGCCGTCCGTGGAAAGCTATCGGCAACAAGACCGCTCGAAGCCACCAATGGCTTCCGATCACTCGGCGACCCCTATTCAATTCGACAATGCTGCCGATACGGATTTTGCGAGACGCCGCAATCGGCAATACTTCGAGGAGCAACTAGACTGGGCGCTGTCAGCCAATCATGTAGTCTTACCGCGCATCGACGGCCGGGATCTCGAGCGGGAAACGGCTGCTGGTTTCGACCCCTCGCGCCCCGGGATTGAAGCTTACCTCGTGCATCTGGCAAACGCGGACGATATCGAGCGAGCACTGAGCGTTGCCGAAAGCGCGGCATCGCCTTGGGCCAAGACGCCCGCAAACGTTCGCATGCAAGTCGTCAATCGTGTCGCCGACGAGCTGGAGAAGGACCGCGCGCGGCTCGTCGCACGCATGGTGCTCGACGCCGGCAAACGCGTGCAAGAGGCTGATATCGAAGTCTCGGAAGCGGTTGACTTCGCTCGCTACTACGCTTGCGCTTTCCGAGAGAGTGAAAACCGGTTCGATCTCGAACCACGGGGGCCGGTTGTGGTCACACCTCCCTGGAACTTTCCCCTGGCCATCCCCCTGAGCGGCTGCCTCGCCGCGCTCGTAACCGGAAACCCAGTGATCTTGAAGCCGGCACCGGAAACCCCGCTCGTCGCCCGAGCCGCGGCCGAGGCTTGCTGGCGTGCAGGCATTCCCGCGGACGCCCTTCAATTCGTGCCTTGTCGCGACGAAGTGGCAAGTCCACTCATCACCGATCCGCGCATTTCAACCGTCGTGCTAACGGGTGCAACTAGCACCGCACGGATGTTTCTGCGCATGCGGCCAGAGCTGCATCTGTTGGCCGAAACGGGCGGAAAGAACGCTGCCTACGTGAGCTCACTGTCAGATCGCGACCGCGCAATCGATAGCATCGTTCATAGTGCCTTTGGTCATGCTGGTCAAAAATGCAGTGCACTCAGTCTCCTAGTACTCGAAGAAGAGGTGTATCGCGATGAGGCATTCCGGCGTGCGCTGGTTGACGCGACTTCGAGCCTGCAAGTGGGCTCCGCGTGGGACCTCGGGAGCTTCGTTACCCCCCTGATTCGTCCACCCGAAGGTCCGCTAGCGCGCGTGCTCAGCCATGGGCAATCCGGTGCAAGGTGGTCTCTCACGCCAGAGCGCTCTCGGAGCAACCCGCAGCTCTATTCGCCTGGGATACTTTGGGACGTGGAACCAGGGTCATTCGTGCACCGAACCGAATTGTTTGGGCCGGTGCTGGCAGTCTTGTGCGCCCGCGATTTGGAACAGGGGCTCGGCATCATGAACGCAACGGCCTACGGCCTCACGGCGGGGTTCTTCGGATTGAGTGAAAGCGAACAGGAAAGATTCGTAACGGGCATGGATGCCGGCAACCTGTACGTCAACCGCGCAATTACCGGCGCCGTAGTGGGGCGTCAACCATTCGGCGGTCGAAAGGCTTCCAGCTTTGGGCCCGGCGCGAAAGCGGGTGGGCCTGGGTATTTGCTGCAATTCTGCCACGTTCGTCCGCGTGCCGGCTCTACGGCATCGCTCGCAAAGGGCCCCTTACCGGCATTGAGTGAACTGTTGCCTGAGCGTCCAGGAACACACGTGGTTGGCGAGGCCAACTGGCTTCGCTACCAACCGGCACCTACCTGGCTTCTAGTGGGCGCGGGAGCCAGCGACCTTGACCTCTTGCGCGTACGCCGAGCGCTCGAGCTGGCCGGCGCACACGCGCAGCAATTGAGCCTCGAAGGCGATAATTGGATTGAAGAGCTCGGAAGCGGACATATCAGGCGAGCGCGCGTTCTCGGGCGTGCACCAGAAGGATTGCGCAAGCGCGCCGCTGAACTCGATATCACGTTGATTGTCGATCCGGTGGAGGATGATCCGGCAACTGAAATTCGCCACTATGTCATGGAGCAGACTGTCTCCGTCTCGTATCACCGCTACGGCAACGTGAGCCTCGGTGAGACCAATCCGCTGGTTGCAGCAATGCTAGCGGCGACTCGACGTTAGTCGTGATAAATATTCTCGAAGCTCAGGTGCGCCCGGGGCTACTAAGGCTTCGCTTGTTTTGCTACCTCAGGTGTCGCTTTTACACCCGGCAGATTGCGCGCAGCCACCGAGCGACCCTGAACCAAGACACAGTGCACCCAAAAAAATCCCGACCCGCAGTAATCGATTCATAGCTGAAGTCATACTCTCACGCGCTATTTTTCGCATCAAGCGCGTTTGCCCCGAACCGGACGCTTAGCTATGCGCGATAATGGCTGGAATTGCGCGGCCTATTCGCGGTATAGGCGCAGACATGTCAGGCACCGAACGCGCTTCCTGGGATGACTACTTCATGTCGATTGCCCGCGTCGTAGCTACGCGGTCCACGTGTGACAGAAAGCACGTCGGCGCGGTCATCGTACGCGACCGAATCATATTGGCCACGGGCTACAACGGCAGCATTCGCGGCCTGCCCCATTGTGACGAGGTCGGGCATCTGATGGAGGACGGCCATTGCGTGCGCACCGTGCACGCGGAAGCAAACGCCACCGTTCAGGCAGCTCGCACCGGCGCACGCATCGAAGGCGGCGATATTTACGTCACCGCATCGCCCTGCTTCGGGTGCTTCAAACTCATCGCCAATGCGGGCCTAACGCGCATCGTCTTTGGCGAGTTCTACCGCGACGAACGGATCTTCGATTTCAGCAAGGCACTTCACATTGACTTGGTGCATCTGCCCGAAAAGGGTTCAGCAGCATGACGCTGCGAGTCGCAGTCGTATGCGGGGGACCATCTGCCGAAGCCGATGTCAGCCGGAGGAGCGCTGATGGGGTCGTTGCGGCACTTGGACGCGCAGGCCATTCGGTTACACGCCATGAATTGGACGTCAATCTGGCAACCCGTTTGGTCGCCGAGCAACCAGACGTTGTTTTTCCGATTACGCACGGCACGCTCGGCGAAGACGGCTGTTTGCAGGGGCTGCTCGAGGTTTTGAATGTGCCGTACGTAGGTTGCAACGTACTCGCCAGCGCGGTCGCAGCCAATAAGCCGCTCGCCAAGCAAATTTGCAGAGAGCACGGATTGCCGGTGGCTTCAGAGTTAGTCGTTACTCGAGGCGAGGATGTTCAGGCCGCGGCAAGCCGAGCCAGGCAAGGTCTAGGGCCAGCGCTCGTGGTAAAGCCTGCCCAAGGGGGCTCGGCGATCGGAGTGTACCGCATCAACGCGGCGCAGCCGGTCAGCGACGTGGTTGCAGGAATCACTGCTGTGCTGCAACTGGACGCTCAGTCCCTCATCGAGCCAATGTTGAGTGGAGTCGAGGTAACATGTGGCGTGTTCGAAGCCGTCCCAGGCTCACCCGAGGCCTTCCCACCAACTCTCATTTTGCCGCAGTTGGCCGAATTCTACGACTTTGCATCGAAGTACGCGCCGGGCGGGAGTCGTCACGTCTGCCCTGCTCCGTTTTCGACGGAGGTCATTCGTCAGATACAAGATTTCGCAGTGCGGGCACATCGGGCTGTGGGCGCCAGGGATATGTCGCGCGTTGATTTTTTCGTCGATGAAAGTGAGAGTCCGGCGCGGGTTACTCTGTTGGAGATAAACACGCTGCCCGGCATGACTGCGACGAGCTTGTATCCTGAGGCTGCGGCGGTTTACGGGATCGATTTCGCTGAGTTGTGTGACCGATTGGTTAAGGTTGCGGTCGCGCGGGGGCGCAGGCGTGCGCCTGAGGTTTTGATGATACCGACTTAAACTGGGGCTGGTTCTGTTGCTGGGCCTGTTGCTGCGGCTGCTGCGGGGACTGGGGCTGTTGCTGCATCTGCTGCTGCCAAATCAGGGGCTGTCACAGATCCTGGCCCAGCCACAGTCTCTGAATCAGTCACGGTTCCCGTCGCTGCCACTGTCCCTGTCCCAGCCACTGAATCAGCTGCAGTTGCTTTCACCGGGATTTACTTTGTGGATTGTACATGCCTTTTGGCGCAAGTTTCCCGCCGCCGGGATCGGGATAACTCGCAGTACTGCTTGCCGGCGTCATGAAACTTGCGCCCCGGGGGGCATGTACAATCCACAAAGTAGCTCGGTTTTAGAACACGCACTTGCGGTCGTTGCTTTGGCTCGGCCTTTGGTTGAGGCTATTCAGCGCAGGGATCGTGATCTCGCGTCACAACTTCGTCGCGCCATTAGTTCGATCGCGCTCAACTTGGCAGAGGGGCTGGGGAACGCCGCGGGGAATGCACGTCTTCGGTTTGAGACTGCTCGTGGGTCGTTGAAGGAGGCTCAAGCTGGCGTTCGCGTCGCGGTGGCTTGGGGTTATGTTTTTGAGGTTGCCGCTAGCCCCGTGCTTGAATCCATGCATCTGCTGGGTGGGCGCGTGTTTGGGTTGGTTCGGCGGTAGCAGTTACAACGCTCCCTTCAAGTCCTCCGCAATGGTCGCAAATTGCTCCAAAGCCGCCTCCAAATCGGCGGTGATATCCGCCGCGATCGTCTCGGGATCGGGCAGATTGGCGGATTCCTCTAATGCCTCGTCTTTGAGCCAGAAGATGTCGAGGTTTAGTTTGTCGCGCTTCGTGAGTTCTTCGTATGTGAAGCACTTGAAGCGTTCGCTTTCTTTTCGATTGTTTCGATTCTTCTGGTTATAGCATTTGACGAATTCGTCGAGGTCGCTTCGCTTGAGGGTGTTTTCTTTCAGGGTGAAGTGTTGGTTGGTGCGTAGATCGTAGATCCAGAGTTTTTGAGTCCAGGGTTTTTCTTGGGCCGGTTTGCGGTCGAAGAAGAGGACGTTGGCTTTGACGCCTTGGGCGTAGAAGATACCGGTGGGGAGGCGCAGCAGGGTGTGGACGTCGGCTTGTTTGAGGAGCTCGCGGCGGACTGTTTCGCCGGCTCCGCCTTCGAAGAGGACGTTGTCGGGCAATACGACGGCTGCGCGACCGTGCTGCTTGAGGATGGTGAAGATGTGCTGGAGGAAGTTGAGCTGCTTGTTGCTCGTGCTTGCCCAGAAGTCGTCGCGGTTGATGACGAGAGATTCCTTGGAAGTGTCGCCCGCGTCATTGACAATCGTAACGCTGCTCTTCTTGCCGAAAGGCGGGTTGGCGAGGACAATCTCGTATTCGCCGTGTTTGCCGGCTAGCGCGTCCTTGGTGACGACGGGTAAATCCTCCTCGGAATCGCCGCCAATGCCGTGGAGCATCAAGTTCATCGCGCAGAGGCGCGTGACGCTGTCCACGAGTTCGATGCCGAAGAATGTGCCGCTCTTGAGTTTCTTCTTTTGCGCCCGGTCCAGCGTGGGATTCTTGGCCATGTAGTCATGCGCGGCGAGCAAGAAGCCGCCAGTGCCGCAGGCGGGATCGCAAATGGCCTGCCCCGGTTGCGGGGCAATGACGTCCACCATCGCGGCAATCAGCGAGCGCGGCGTGAAGTATTGGCCCGCGCCACCCTTGACGTCTTCTGCGTTCTTCTGGAGCAATCCTTCGTACGCGTCGCCTTTCACATCTGCTGACAGGCTGGACCATTGCTCCTTGTCGATCAGATCGACTATCAACCGACGGAGTTTGGCTGGATCTTGGATCTTGTTTTGCGCCTTGCGGAAGATAACGCCCAGCATCCCCGACCGCTTGCCGAGTTCGTCCAGCGTGTGGCGGTAATGAGTCTCGAGGTCATCGCCATCCAGCTTAAGCAACGCGGCCCAACTGAAACCCTTGGGAATCGGCGAAGGCTTGCTGAACGGCGGCTTCGACTGCTCGTCGGCCATTTTCAGGAACAATAGGAACGTCAGCTGCTCGACGTAATCGCCATAGGACAAGCCGTCGTCTCTCAGGATATTGCAGTAGTTCCAGAGTTTTTGGACGAGTTGGCTCGGGTTGCTCATTGTTTCCTTTTCTTCTGGCGCGGTGCAGGGAGCTTCTTCAGGTCCTTCACTACTTTCTTGCCGTCGGCGGCAGTGGTTAAGGATTCCTTAACAACTGAACCGGCCTGCAATTCTCCCTCCGCAAAAACGTTGCGGATGTGCATGCTGACATTTGGAATGGTCGTCTGAAACAACTCGGCCATTTGCGCCTGCGATAGCCACGCCGTCTCACCTTGAAACCCTACTTGCAGCCGCGTGCGACCATCCTCCGTTTGGTACAGAAGGATGTCGCCGCCCGGTGCTGGAGGCTTGGGAACGAGATCGCTCATACGTATTCTCTGGTTGGTATCATAAGGACCAGTGAAGCGGGATCATGGCTAAGATTATCACATTTTCTCTTGCTTTAGCGCGACTTTATTCATCTGGGCCACGTTACCATTGGTGGCCACCACGAGGGCTGGCGCTTGCCGAATTGTATCCCTGGCGAGGTGACGATTTGAGAGATTGGTACTATCAAATGACTAACAACAAGGACGACGTCGTGGTCGAATTGGATGGCATGTGCAATTACTTACCGATTGGTGATGGAATCGTCACAGCGGGTCAGCCAAGCGAGGAGCACCTACGCCGGCTTGCATCTGGTGGTTTTGAGGCAGTAGTCAATCTGGGCCTGCTCGATCCGAAGTACTGCTTGCCCAATGAGGCGGCATCGGTCGCGGCACTTGGGATGTCTTACCACCATTCCGGTGATTTTTCAGAATCCGTTGGTTCAGGACTATGAGCACTTCCACCAAACCATGTGCACCTTGCGCGGTCGCGCAGTCTTCGTCCACTGCGCAATGAACTATCGCGTCTCCTGCTTTTCGGCTCTATATGCCGAAGCCGAACTAGGCTGGTCACGCGAGCGGGCCGATGCTCATATTGCTCGGGTTTGGGAGCCTAACGACACGTGGCGCGCGTTCTTGGAGCGCGTTCGCGGCGGTTGGAGGGACGAATGACGCATCGCCGAGGCAGTTCGCCGAATGATCGATTATTGTTTTCGGCGGCACGGAAACGTCGGGAGACGACGTCCGTCAACTCGAGACTCTGCCGGGGTCCGATCTGTAACGAATTCGAGGATGATTGCCCGTGATTTTGCCGAGCGGTGACGTGCCCGAGGCGCGAATTGTCTGAAAACTAGGCAAAGTTGCGATATTTCTGGCATGACATTGTTCGTCCGACATCTGCGTCCGAGATGAGGTAACATGTCGTTAATGCGCCAGGAATTTGCCGTTCGATTTCAGCCCTCATCGGGAAGCCGCTGCGTGCCGGCGCAAGTCTACGTGCAGGCGCTCACAGCAGTGCTTGAGGCGCTCAATTCGCTGAGGTTCACATTCGCGGCGCGGCTTGCAGCTGAACACAATTGGCCAGCGGCGCAGGTGCGCGATGCATTGAGTTTTTCAATCGGGCCCACAGCTAAGGGCAGTCTGATTGTCCCGCTGGTTCCGGGAGCCGTGGAACGTGGGGCGCCGCTCGGTACTGACTCAATCGCTTTGGCGTTTTGGCGCGAGTCGGGGGATGAGCTAGCAAAGACTCGCAAGGGCAAGGCATCGTATCTGACAGGTATAGCGGCTGATGCGTTCGCGCGAGCCAGTGCTTCCGCGAAGGAAGGGCATTCGAAGATTGGGCTCGCCTCTAGGACTGCACGCGGACAATGGCGTACAACGACGGCGCTCACTCCGCTCGAACCGTATCTTCGTAAGCATGCGGAGCGTTCGACGTTCTGGCCACAAAGCTACGATTGCGCTCACGGGTCAGATTGTGTCGCTTACATATGATCCGCCGTCGTTCATGCTTCTCACTGCATCAGGAAAGCAAACAGTAAAGATGCCGGCTGGGCTACGAGCTCAAGCCAAAGAGTGTTGGGGAGCCGAGGTCGTCGTCAATGTCGAGACCACCCTGTCTGCGGACGGCGACGTGGGCGAGACGCGTGCATTGTCGATACAAAGGTCCGGATCAGCCGACACCGCGGCCGCCGACTTTGAAGAAACGTTCGGAGCACTCCGTGACGTTTGGGGAACAGACCAAGCCAAGGCCTACGTCGAGAATCTACGCATGCAGTCATAGAGAAAGGGGTTCAGAGATGCCGGTAATCCGGAGTGAACCTTCGTGCTAATCCCGTGGGCTGTTCAGAGCAGGCAAAGCTATGTGTGATGGTGTTTGCGACGGCACGGAACCGTCACCATCGAATGCGAAATTCGAGGACTTCGCCCGACGGCGTATGGGCAACGTGCGCTGTCCCAAATACCGTTCGGATTCCGATTGACATAGGATAGTACCGAACGCTACATACAACAAGTGGCTGAATTACGGCGTTCTGGGCCCGTTCTAGATGGTCCGATTCGACGGTTAGGGCGAACGAGTGTTGACTGGGACGAGGAGTTTAGGGAGGCACTGCTGGTTGCGGCCTCCAGTGCGGTTCGTGGTGATGCGTACCAAGGCGTGACGGCCGTAAGGCATCTCATCGCAGTCCTTCGAGAACGCGACCCAGAATTGGCTGAGAGGCTCAAGTCCGCTGTGGGTACGGGCGGCTCGTCGACTCGCAACGCGGCTCTTTCGCCAGGACGAGTTGCCGCCGCGCCGCTCGACTTGGACCGGCGAATGCCGCTGAGCACTGTTCAGAATCCGCTGGAGGGGCTGGCACCAGTGCTCGCGCCAGGGCCGGCAGCGCTGCTCGCGGAGTTACTCGATGAGCATCGTCGGGCTGAGCTTCTTGAACGTTCGGGGCTGCAACCTCGTCGGACTATGCTGCTCACCGGCCCACCCGGAGTTGGAAAGACGATGGTTGCTCGTTGGATGGCGTCGAGCCTGGAGCTTCCGCTGGCTGAAGCGAACATTTCTGTGATTGTATCGAGTTTTCTAGGTCGAACTGCTCAGAACATTCATGAGCTATTCGACTTCGCCCGCGCCAATCCTGTGGTTCTATTCTTAGACGAATTCGACGCACTCTCGAAACAACGCGACGATGCCCATGAAGTTGGAGAAATGAAACGGGCCGTCAGCACGTTGCTTCTGGAACTTGACCGCCCTCCCCAACATGGGCTCGTTATTGCAGCGACGAACCATCTGCAGTTGGTTGATTTGGCCATTCGGCGGCGGTTTGATACGAGTATCGAACTGGACATTGCTGACGCCGATGTTGCAGTGTCGATATTAGAGCTGCACCTAAAGCAAGATCTGCCTGTACCAATTCGGAATGTTGCCAAAGAAACACTGGCCGGGGCCAGTGGCGCGCACATCAAGACTATTGCGGATGCGGCTCGACGGCGAGCCGCGCTCAGCGAAACGGAAGTCAGCACTTGTTTGCTGCGGGAGTTGGCTAAAACTGCAAAAACGACCGAATCAAGGAAGATTCTGGCGCAGCGCTTAAGGACGGTGCTCAATGACGACGCCAACTCAATGAGTTCTATTGCGGAATTGCTGGGGGTATCAAAGTCCACAGTGCATGGATATTTGCGGGGGACCAACAAGTGACGGAACAGAAGCACTATACATTACTAGGCAATGCAGAGGCGTATCAAGAAGTGGTAGATCGCGGTCGAGGGGGCCGGGAGCCAGACTATAGAGACTGGGAAGAGTCACAGGGCTTGTTGCAGCCTCAGATGAACGATCTCATTCAAAAAGTTGATGAATTGACTCCGTCACAGCGACTCGATGAAGTCGTTGTTGAAGTCAAAATGACGCCCCGATTTCTCGCCAAGTCGTACCATCCCGATAACTTATTGAGTTCAGCCAGGTTGGTTGTGCTTGGCTCTGATGCGTGGCAAGCGTCTGAGGAACCCAGTGATATGGGGAGGGTGCTCTATGTATCGGGAGTACCAGATAAACTCAAGCGCGTAGCGAGCCTGCTCGCTTCAACTTCCCCAGTACCGGGTATTCAGAAAGATTTTGCCAAAATCGAAAGTATTAGACTTCCCGATGATGCCGACAGAATCACGGACATTGAGTCCGAACCGACAGCACGGCACGCCGTGGAACTTGTTTTATATGGTTGGAGTGGCGCCTAGAGAAGTTCCAGAGGGTGCCATGGGCGACGAGTGGGTGGCGGTTGTTGACGGCGGTGTTGACTTGACAATCCCGGCAATCGCCAACTTTGTAGATGCGTACGATTGCACCACGAGCCCGCCCGATGCCTCGCTAGTCGCTCATGGCACCGCAGTCACCTCCGCCGCTCTCTATGGTAACATCGAACCTGGCGGGGTGCTTCCGGTGCCGCCAGCTCGGGTGGTTTCGCTTCGAGTGCTGCCAGATGCCCAAGACGACTCACTCGAACTCTACGGAGTGGTGGACGCGTTGGAGCTTTGGGTGCCTCGCCTGAAGCCGAACGTGCGGGTCGTAAATCTCTCGATTGGTCCGCCGGGTCCAATCGCACGGCGCATAAGCCGTTTTACCTACGCGTTGGACTTATTGGCATTCCTAACGAACAAGTTGATCATCACGGCCGTAGGCAATTGGGGAAACCGCCCAGGACTGGAGCGAATACAAACGCCATCAGACGCGGTAAACGTTCTTTCCGTAGGGGCGTTCTGGCGTGAACCAACGACAGCAAACCGATTGGTGGCGGACTACAGCTGCAGGGGACCGGGCCGCTCGGGAGCGGTCGTCAAACCTGACGTGGTCGCGTTCGGTGGCGCCCCGCAATCTCCCTTCTTCGTATTTGATTCGGCAAGCACCATTGTCGGTAGTGCTGGCACCAGCCTTGCGGCACCATTGGCCGCACGGTCCGCTGTCGATCTGCTTACCCGATGTCCCGATTTTGGCCCCTTGGCGACTCGTGCGATCATGATTCATCGTGCCGAGAAGAACGGTGACGCGTACTCCGAAGGCCACGGATTTCTCGATACCACGACCGAAGCACTGGTTGCCTGCGATGAACGAAAGGTGTCCGTTGTCTACGAGGGCGTCATTGCGCCTAGAAAGACGTTTCGGTTGCCGTTTCTCTTGCCCAAGTCGTACAGCGTGGCCAGCAGGACATACTTCTCTTGGACAATCGTCTACCTTCCAGAAGTTGACGGCAATGCCCACGACGAATACTGCCTATGCGGACTAGAAGTGCAATTTCGTCCTGATAGCCACGTTTACAATTGGAACCCTCCCAAAGGGGCCGAACCCAAGCCAAAGGCAAGGTGCCTTCACCTAGTTAATGATAGGTCCGAGATACAATCCCTAGAATCAGCCGGTTGGACCAGAGGCGACCTGCCCATATCCGTTGATCATGAGAAAACGACCGAACATCATCGGCGCGTGCACGATTACAAGTGGGAAACGACGGTGTGCTGTACCAGAAATCGCAACAAGGACATCTTCGATCCAGCCATTACGGTATCGGTAGTTCCCAGGGGCTTCTGGGATGGTGATGACGCAGTCCAGAGCCGCTACGCGGCCGTGCTCAGTGTTCGGTCACCCAAGTATGACGGTGATCTTTATGCTGCAGTCGTGAATGAATGGCCGCGATTACGTGCTGTGCCGGTTCGCCCGGCGGTGCCAGTTAGAGTGTAGGACTTCGGCACTTACCGCAGTCTACAGTTTCATAAAGATGTGACTTGACCAGGCTTTGCACCTGTAAAGTAGTTGAATGAGTGGATGGCGGCTATTTATATAACTTGAAACTCTTCGATCCACTCGTAGGTGGCCATCGCGGTTCTAACTGCGCACCGCTTGGCCCCTGCAAACGGGGCGTCGTCAGCAATCTTTTGCCGGATCTCTGCGACTTTCTGGTCGAAGCTCTCCTTGGCATTCGGGCTTGGGTTGGGCACCTCCTTCCATAGTTTGTGGCTCGCATCCGCCTTCAGAATGTCCAAACGAACTTCATCGAGGTGTTCAGCCCGTCTCGCAGTCAGATCACTCATGTTCAAGTGATAGAGCCAAATCGTTGCGTCTACACGCTCGCGATCCTCTGGCGTGATAGGTTTCTTGCGCGATGGAGATATGCCCGGTACTCCATACGGATCAAACCAAAGCAGTGCGACATCGGAAGCAGAGCACGGATCAAGGGCGAGAAAGTCTTCGGAGATTACGCCCCAATCAGTAAGTTCCAGGGCTCGTGCGCCTCGAACAGGGAAGAAATCCCATTTGCCGCCCTGTGAGTCCTGCTCGACGCGTCGTTGGTTTGCATGTGCACACGTAAATCGATAATTCCTATATTCGAAGGCAAGCCACCAATATCCTGGGGCCGTCTCGCCCGTACTCCTCAATTGACGGTCTACCTCACGCACATTACCTTTCGGTCGAAAGTGATCGACATTTGGATCAGAACCGTCGAGCGGCGCTTCGGTGTACCAGCACTTGTTTCCGACTACTTTCCGTAAAGTGGCTAGCAAAGCGGGGGCTGCCCAAGTTTCAGACCGCTTCCGATCAATAAAATCCAACCGCTCTTCTTCTGTCTTAATTCTTAGCTGCCGAGTTAGCTCGTCAGCCCTTTGGAGCCAATTAGGGTCAGGCCTGATTCGGTTTGGAGTAACCGTTCAGCCGAGGATGTGAGGTTGTGCTTGGCGGCGAGTGGTGCCCGGTGCGAATCTCGTCGCGCGGGCGGGCTGCCCGCCAGATTCTGATCGAACTCGATGCGGACCTGGCTGTTGGTTGCCGCTGCCGTCTCGTGGATGGCCTCGGTTGTTGGGTGGTGCGCGCACTTTGAGAGTACGCCACCATCGGTGGTGTGGGTGTGGTGAGTTCGACATTTCAGTCGGCGACTATTCGTTTGACGGTCGCCATCGCCAAGGCATCAACTCTTCGATTCGAGATGCCGGATGTGTCTGGATCCGAATCAACATGTCTTTGATGTACTCGTAGGGATTGATCCCATGCATCCTGCATGTCGCGACGATGGAATGTAGAACCGCCAGGTTCTGCGCATGCTCGGCACTTCCAGCAAAGAGTGATCGCTTTCTTCCTTGAGCAACGATCCTCAGGGCGCGCTCTGCTCGGTTGTTGTCGAGCTTCAGCTTCGGATCATAGAGGAACTTCTCCAACTTGTCGCGTTGCTTGGTCGCATACTTGAGCGCCTTTCCCATTTTGCAATCGGGTGAGTACTTGCCAACGCGAGCATCCACCCAGCGCCATATTTCTTGACGATGAGCTTGCTTCTGCTTTGGCGCAGTTCGAGATGCTCAGGGGTTCCTTCGATGCCACGCTCGGTTGCATCGTGCTCGACTTGGTAGAGGTCACCGATGAGCTCGAGCACTTCGCGGTTCTCGTGTTCTTTCGTCCCTGGCGGGATTGCTTCTAGAAACTTGCGCCGTGCGTGACCCCAGCAGCCGCTGCGATTGCGACGGGCATCCTTGTCGCTAAGACAGTTGTAAGCGCCATAGCCATCAATGGTGAGATTGCCAGTGGTACCGCCCAAAAGCTCTCTGGCAGTGTTGCTATCGCGACTGTCGCTGTAGTGATAGACGACGGCCTGCTGCGAAAGGATGACCCACATCCAACCTTTCATGCAGTGTTCCTTGTCGAGCACTCGTTGCCCAGTCTCATCTGCATGCACATAGCGTCCCCTGCGTACGACACCTCGGAGCTCTTCGTAGATGGTACGCAGTTGTTCGGCTGTGCGATGAAATATCGAGCACAGGGTGCTGCGTGCGATCGGGAACCCAGCGCGCTCTAGCGCCTTCTCGCTTCCGTACAACGGCATGATGTCATCACAGCGGCTGACCGCTACGTGTGCGTGAAGACCGGGGCCGTAATGACCACCGTCAACGACCCCAGGCGGCGTTTCGGCAGTGATGATCTGACTGCCGTCGTTTGAGATCAACGTTTCCAAGACGAAGCGCTCAATGATCAAATGTTCGCGGACGTGTTCCACTCGTTGCACGGTCTTGCCATCGCCGAGCTTGTGAAAGTCGTCGAGCGTGTACCCCTCGGGTAGCTGACTGGGGGCCACTGTCTTTTGTTCCACGACGACGGGGATGTTCTTGCGAAGACCACGCTTACGTGCGCGCTCGGCTTCTCCAGCCTTTCGAGCTTTGCGTCGTTTCTCCTTGGCCCGCGCCTTGGGCTCGGTTGGCATCGGCGTGCCGTCTACCGTCAGTTCATTGGGATCAATTCGACGACGAAGCTGTTCGCCAACCGTCTGCAACTTCTCCGACCGATTACCGAAGAGTCGTTGCTTTAGGTCCTGTACTTGCTCCGTAAGTCTCGCGACTTGTTCGGCTAGGATTCGACTTTGCTCGGTGCTCGCATCCAGCTGTTTGCGCAGCTGCGCGTTGTCGTCCCTCAGTACTGAGATGACGAGTCGCGCTGTCGGGTCCAGCGTCGCTTCGAGCTCGTCGATGTCCTGGGACGTCATCGACTAACGTAGATCATGATCGATCTCGTTTGTCGATCCCCAATCTGACTTTTTTACGTATCGGGTGTCCAATGCGGCGGTCGCCGTACCCTGGCGAAGTCGATCCCATCAAGCAGCATCGTCAGTTGGATGCTGTCGATCTCGGCTCGATCGTTGCCCTCGGGAAGATGAATCTTGAAATGTCCCCGAGCGAGCCGCTTGTACCACAGCACCAGCCCGCCCGTCTGAAAGGCTAAAATCTTCGCTCGATTTCGCCGACCCGAAATGAAGACGTAAAGATTTCCACTGTAGACATTTTCGCCGCTGGCCATCACCAGGGCCATCAGTTCATCAAACCCCTTGCGCATGTCTGTTGCCCCTGTGAACAACAGGATCCGCGTCACTGTCGAAAGTCCCAGCATCGACTTATCGGTCCATGAGTCGAGCCAGCTCGGCGATGAACTTCGCCGACGGCAGCTCCATCAGACTGAGCGTGACCGAGCCCACTCGCAGCTGGCAGGCCCCACTAAGAGCTGCCATCGTCGGTCGCACCGTGACGAATCGGCTCTGCGCTGAACTTTGCCGTTTGACTTCCCCTCGAAGCTGATAGAGCCAGTAGCGAAACGTCCCCACCTCAAGGCCCCGTTGCTCGCAGAATTCCTGCTGCTTGAGCGAGCCCTTCTCGAACTGCGCCACAACGTCGGTCCAATACTCGCGGTTGCGCCGAACCAGTGCTTTGACCTTTGCCATGGCACCATTCTCGCCATTGCCCCCCGCCAATTCTACCCGTCGTCGGCTGAACGGTTACGGTTTGGATTGATATGAATCACGATTCCTCATTTTCCATGACATGTTCAAACAGCTGTTCCGCAAGGCGGTCGATCATGACGAGTTTCTTCTCGCTCTCTTCGCCGGACTGGAGAATATTCTGTTGTGCTATTTGGTATGCTTTCCGCGCAATATTTCTGTATGGATCAGGAGAAGATTCGTCCAATTCAAATGGTGGGATAAGGTTTCGAAGGCGACGAAGATGACGAGTTCTCTTTGGCCCGCGATCCGTCAAGGAGACTTCATAAATTCGCTTAAGAACCCGGAGGCTAAACGGATCAAGTTGGCTCTCCAATCCGTAAAGCGGACTTGTCAGTAGGCTCGCTATGCCCCTACCCCGCGGACTTTCTTCCGCCTCTGTGGCAACAATTTGTCCGCTTTGCTGTCGATTAAGCACCCGAATCTCTTCCTTGCGCAATCCGGCCACAAGCAGTGGATCATGTGTTGCAATGATCGTATGACTGCATCTGTCGATGCCTCCGATAGTGCGCAATCGTTCGAGATAGTCCACCTCCCATGCCGGATTAAGGTGTGTGTCCGGCTCATCCAGGAGGTACAATGACTCAGCATTACGCGTAAAGCGCATCAGGCCAAGGACCGTGAGAAGCTGTTGCTCGCCCTCGCTAAGCTGACGCGTGTGGATGGCACCGGTAGCGCCAGACACGCGAACGCGCACCCTAAAATCTTCAATCAACCCGCTCAGTCGCATAGTATCGAGTGCTTGAAAGAGTGAAACTGGGTCATGTTCATATTCTGCCGCGACCGCATCTAACGCGTTGAAGTCCGGCAGATACAGATAAACAAGCTCACGGGTCTCATGTTTTGCAAAGTCACTTTTCACGCGCAAGCGCCTAGAGAATGGCGCTAGCGCGTATCGATGGATGCAGTCGAGCAAGTCCCTAACTGGGCCCTTGGCACCCCAAAAGTCCTCGGGACGATTTCTGCTTTTCGCCCACGATGGCTTATGCACAACAAGAAGAGCGGAATCAAATCCTTCAATCCTCGGTAGTTCGCTAAGAAATTGTTTCGCCGCATCGTCTTTTGCGAAGTAGAAAGCCAACAATGCGAATAGACCATGCACGGGACGGGCACGTATAAACCGCCTAAGCTGAAGTTTTTGGGGTGCGGTACCCACCGCAGCCGGCGTCAAAGTGAGATTTCGCGCCTTCAAGTCATGCTTGGCAAAAAGCTCGTCGAAATCGATCGCTGACGCCTGAATAGTAACCCACCACGTAATTCGGGCTCCAGTTGGAACGAAGCTCTTGAAGCGAAATGGACTTCCCCTCAAGTACTGCCTTCGGGTGCCGGTCAACATCGGCCGTAAGTACAATTCTCTTGCCGCTAATTAAGTAGTGTAGCTCATACGAGAATGGTGCCAGCTCACCCAAATGCAAATTTCTAAAATTGTAATGATCGCCTCGAGCAAGTTGCTCTTTGCCGATCCATTCTTCCCTATAATGACCGCCACTTCGCGACGTTCATCAAAGTCTATGCGGAACCCTGCAAGGTTTTTCCACTGGCTCTTGATTTCAATGAAATCAATGCGCATTTCGCTTGCTCCGAATAGTTCCGCTTTCTCCGATTGGAACACTTAGGTTGCCCGCATCCCGACCTGACCGAAGCAAGTCGAAAAACTTCTCGACGTCGTCTCCGAGTCCGGTGGCAATTAGGAGACGCTCGGGTGCCGACTCGCCGCCAAGAGCGTCCAGGCGTTCCAATAGTTCGTCCAAGGATTCGATCGGTTCAGTCGCCATGCGCTGGGGTTCCTTCGCTGTCCGTGTGATTTGAGGTCTAGGGGTAATGACGGGCGCGGTCCCGACTCGGTCAAACTGATAAGGCGCAAATTCGTCATTGGGGTTTTGTGGCACCAACTTGCCGCTAAACGCCTTCTGCAAAATAGCCTGCCTCAGGCGTGCAGCGCGCCGAAGATTGGCGGCCACCACCGCTTCCAATTCCTCCGCCACACTCAACCGGCGTTCGACTTCGGCGACGATTCGCTTCTGCTCAGCAAGGGGCGGGAGAGGAACCGCAAGCGCTGCCACAGACTTCGTGTTGAAGTGAGTGAGCGCTATTCCGACTTTACCAGCTGCTACATGACGCTTCGCGAGCGAATTCATGTAGTAGGCGCCGTATTGCGCCACCAGGCCGAGAGGACGCTGAACAAGCACTAGGTCCGAGCAGTTTGCGTCGGGCAGCGATTCGGGAATGACACACGTCACTCCGACAGCACCAGATCGCACGACGGCGAGATCGCCCGGCTGCAGCGCTGACTTTGCAAGACTTTGATGAAACTTGGGGCTGATGTAAAGCAGTCCCTCCGGATCGAAACGATTTTCTCTCACATTCTGACTGCGCAGAAATGGGATGAGATTGACCCGATTTGGTGGACACCCAACAAGGGAGTATTCTCCCAGGAGGCCACCATGGCGAAGTACCGGAAGTACACATTGGAATTCAAGCGCGAGGCCGTTCGCATGATGTTGTCACGCGGCGAGCGCACTGTTGAAGATGTTGCCAAGTCCATAGGCATTGCAACGAGTTTGCTCGACAAGTGGCGCGCGAAGTATGCTGGCATGGTGAAGGCCACGGCACGCATCGGCAAAGAATCTGCGGAGCAACTTGAGATTCGTGAACTTAGAAAGAAGGTTCGCGAGTTGGAGTCGGAGCGCGATATCTTAAAAAAAGCGACGGCCTTCTTCGCCAAGCAGAGCTCCTGAGATTTGAGTTCATCCGTGCGGAGAAGGCCAACTTTCCAATTACGATTTTATGTCGAGTTCTCGAAGTCTCTCGGAGCGGGTATTACGCTTGGTTGAAACGTCCTGCCTGTCCTAGAAAGCTCGAGGACAAGCAAATTAGCTCCCGGATTCGCCAAGTCTTTGATGACAACTGGGAGTGCTACGGGAGTCCCAGGATTCATGAGGCTCTGCATAACGAAGGGCGCCATGTTAGTCGCAAGCGCGTTGCACGATTGATGCGCGACGAAGGCATTTGCGGGCGCAAAAAGCGGCAGTTCAAGTGCACGACTGATTCCAATCACGAGTACCCGGTGCCTCCAAACATCCTCGCACGCAACTTTACATCTGAACGTCCCGACGAAGTCTGGGTGGGTGATATAACGTATGTGTCCACGCGGGAGGGCTGGCTGTACCTTGCCGTGCTAATTGACTTATGCACCCACCAAGTCGTCGGGTGGTCGATGAGTGAAAACATCGACCGAATCCTCGCACTAGACGCCTTCGACATGGCGGTCGCCCGCCGCAAGCCGCCTCCAGGTCTAATTCACCACACAGACCGCGGCAGCCAGTATGCTTGCCCCGACTACCAGCTCGCTCTTAAAATCAACGGCTTCCAACCCAGCATGAGTCGCAAAGGCAACTGCTGGGACAACGCCGTTGCAGAGAGTTTCTTTGGAGCCATCAAAGAAGAACTTATCTACCGAGTCGTGTTCGATACACGAGACGCGGCTCGCCACGCCATCTTCAATTACATCGAGGTCTTCTACAACCGACGACGACTTCACTCGAGTATTGGTTACATGTCACCAATCGAATTTGAGCTTGCAAACTTTCAGGCAAATGCTGCATAATCAAACTGTCCACTAAATCGGGGCAAGGTCACTCAGTGGGAACAAGCCGCCCTTCGCAGGCTTTGAGGACGGCGGCGCGGTAGCGTTTGAGGTTGGCCTGCACCCGCCGCAACGCCGCCACGCCTGCCTCTAAGCGGGTGAATTGCTTTTCAATTTCCCCCACAATTCGCGGCTGGTCGGATAGTGGGGGAAGAGGAATTGGCAATGCCTCAAACCTGCTCTTATTGAGGATTGGAAGCGTGGTGGCGGACGCGTTTTCAGTTATTTGCCTCTGTCCAAATGCGCTATTGAAATACCAATAGACTAGCTTCGGCGACACCAATTCGATTGGCACAGTGAGTGCGTTGATTTGCTGATTGGTTGTACAACGAACGCGTGCAAAACCCGTCTTACCAATTGTGGCGCCGATGCATGTCACCAAGATCGTTAGTGGCGGGAGCACTCGACCGTATTCCGCTCCCTGTTCTGTTAGTGAGTCACGGAATTCGCGAACGTTGTACCCCACATCAAGATCGGATGGCTTGAAGAATGGGATGTCTCCACCAAATAGCGCTGCGTTGCTCTTTGGTGGTGTGAATCCTGTCGTAGTTTGGCCAATTTGCGCAACGCTCGCCCAAGTCCAACTCCTTGGTAGCGGAGGAAGACTCGTGGTGTCGGGCGAATCCGGTTCAATATACTTGCCTCGCCCTTGCCAGTTTCGTCGGCGATCAGAAAGGATGCGTGCCAAGAGTTCTTGGCCGGTTTCAGATATTGGGCCCCCGTCGGCACCACGTTCTGCGACGAGAGCGCCCGTTCCAATTTGGGCTTGGGTGCGATTGCCCGTTGCTTTTCCCCTCATGCCGCCAAAACCTCATTCAATTCTTCCAATAGCGTCGTCAACTGCTCCCCAAACAACTGATGCACTTTCCCCAATCCGCCCCGTTGACTAAACGGCGCGTACTCGAAGTCCTCGGGTTCAATACTGAGACTGGTAGCGATGTGATCGCGAATAAGCCCGAGCCAGGCGAGTTGCTCTGCTGTGAACCCTATTCCTGCACCTGCCTTGATCCTAAGCCATTCATCGAATCGCGCCGACACGGAGTCTGCGAACGGCGTGAGCACGGGTTGCTGCTGCAACGCGAAACGGACCAATGCAACCAAGTCTGCGAATCGCCCAGCTTGTGAGCGGCCCTTTACTTTCTTCGGCTCGATGACGGCAAAGGCGTCCCACAGTCGGTCTTCTGTCCAGGCGGCGTGGTTGTCGCGGAGTTTTTTCTCGAGTTCTTTGAGCATTGGCTCGGTGAGGCGTTGTTTGTAGGGGCGGCTGTAGAGGATTTGCAGGGCGTTGATTTCGGCTTGGTGTGCCGTTAGGTAGTCGCGAAAGTCTTGGACTAGGCTGGCTGCTTTGGCTTTGGCGGCTTCGTCGAAGCCTTGGCTGAGGACTTCGTCGGGGGTGTAGATGTCTAGGATTTGTTCGATTTCTTTTTTGAGGGTTTCTAGTGTTTCGCGGAGGGTTGGTTTGTCGAAGGGGGCGCAGGCTTCGGTGATTAGCTGCTTGCGGGTGGCTTCGAATTGTATTGCGGGCATGTCTTGCGGTTCCGTGCCGATGTGACCAGAAAAGCGTTCGGCGATGGCGTCGGGGTCGAAGGCTCGCAGGAGCGCTCCAGCAAGCGTTGCGGGGGTTTGGCCTCCCGATGCGTTGGCGATTTGTTGGCGTTGGGCGGGTTCGAGTTGGCGGTCGAGTCTGGCGAGGCGCGCGGCGAGTGTTGTGAGTGTGTCTTCGTCGCGGCCGGCGGGGAATAGTACGCGCTTGAGTAGGGTTTTGAGTGGCACGCTCGGTAGGCGATCCAGCGGACGGGATTCGGTTTTGTCGCTTTCGCAGACGCCGACGGCGTCCACGATGATGAAGCGCGTTTTGGCGCGGGCGTCTTCGCCGGAGACGGATTGCAGTTCCGTGGTGGTGAGCACGCGCGTGCCGCGGCCCTTCATTTGCTCAAAGTAGACGCGGCTGCGCACATCGCGCAGGAAGATGAGCACTTCGAGCGGTTTGATGTCCGTGCCCGTGGCAATCATGTCCACGGTCACCGCGATGCGCAGCGCGGGCGCCAGGCGGAATTCACTGATGAGTTCTTTGGATTTGGCGGGCTTGCCCGTTTCGGCGTGCTTCGCCTGGTATGTGATTTTCTTGCAGAAATCATTGCCTTTGCCGAATACTTCACGGCAAAGATGCACGATGTCTTCGGCGTGTGAATCGTCCTTGGCGAAGATTAACGTCTTGGGCAATAGGGCGCGATCGGGGAATAGCTCCGTGAAAACGGCGTCGCGGTAGGTGCTTAGCACGGTGCGGATCTGATTCGGCACGACGACAGAGCGATCGAGATCGGCTGGCGTGTAATCGAGATCGTCAGCGAGCACGGCCTGGCGCGCGGCGCGGGAAGCCTTGCTGCGGTGGTCGATCAAGAATCCCTTTTCGACCTTGCCACCCGCTTCGGTGACGCGGGTGCGAATGCGATAAACATCGTAGCCGACGTTGACGCCATCAGTGACGGCGCGCTCGTGGTTGTATTCGGCAACGCGGTTCTTATTGAAGTAGGCAATCGTCTGCGGCGCGGGCGTAGCAGTGAGACCAATCAGAAAGCTGTCGAAGTATTCGAGCACCTGCCGCCAGAGGTTGTAGATCGAGCGGTGGCACTCGTCGGTGACGATGAAGTCGAATTTCTCGATGGGAACCGCGGGATTATAGGCGACATCGCGGGTGCGCGTGCTCCCGAGTGCGGCGGCTAGCTCCGCGCCCGAGAGTTCGTCGGCACCTTCGGCGAGCTCCTCACCGCGCAAGATAGAATAGAGCCGCTGAATCGTGCAAATCGTGACCCGGCACACATCGTCGATGTTCGGTGAAGTGAGGTGCTGGACGGCAGTCGCGCATGCCGCTGGTCGCGAGTTGGTGCTCGGTGGGCATCACCTGCAGACGGGCGCGGAGTGTGCTCTCCTCGGTTGCCCACTCGGCGAGTGTCTCCGGACGATGAAAGGCAAAGACTCGTCGAGAACGGGCATCGGGATCACGTCGGTCACAGAAGAACGTCTCGACTCCGGTTGATTCGTACGTAATTGGGAGCAGACCGGTGACGCCAGCGGCCAGGAAGTCCGGCAGGCTCCGGGCGTAGCGCGTCGTCTGCTCGGCGACCGTGGAGAGCGTCGTGCCGACCTTCTTTGCCTCGATTACGCCCACGGCTCGGCGATCGACAAGCAGCAGGTAATCGCAAGGGCCCGTCGTCAGCGGCACCTCGCGGAGTGCCACTTCGCGCCCGGCAGAGAAATCAACGGCCTTGTAATCCTGGACGACCCAACCACAGTCCACCAGCTGCGCATCGATCTGCTGCCGGGCGCGCTGTTCGGGGGTTGAGTTGGGCATGAGGCGAGTGGCCCATAGTAGTGCGCGCCGCTGGGAGGCGGGCTGTATTTTCGGCGGTACCACAGCAAGCGGGTCGCGGCCGAACTCGGGAATGCACGACTTCAGGTCTTGGTGCACCGCAAACGGAGGTGCTCTCGTGTAGTCGGAACCCGGTCGCGCCACTCGGACCGTCCGCGTTGGCCATTTTGAAGCTTCAACAGCAAGCTGCGAAGCTTGATCAGCCGATTCCAAGCTTCTACAACCTTGAAATAACTAATGTTTTGACGGGTACCGGTATTTGCAGCGTGAGTACAACCCGAAATCGTCTTGAATTTGGCTCGTTTCGCCGTTGAGGAAGCTTCAAATCGTTTGGGGAAGCTTCGTAGCGGCTGCTGAAGCTCCGCCCGGTGCAATATTCGGTTCAAAGTCCAATGCACTTATGTAGGTTCTGAGCCCCTATCTATTATTTACTATTTGTTCATCTTCGCTGACTATCGCGTCAGTCGTGAGGGGCCATTGTGGGTTTCACACACAACCAGAGTGCTTCAGATCGGCGGGGTCACACCAGAAAGGAAACTCTCATGGAAATCAATGAGGCTCAGATCGATCGTTGGCTCGAGCGCGGGGGTAAGTTCTTTAAATCAGTGGCGAGAAATCCCGTGATTCGCGGCACGATGCTCGCCCGCGGTTTGACCGACGACGAGCTGAAACATGGTTTGAGAATCTCGAAGCAAACGTGGGTGTCGCTGCTGTAGCCGGCGTGCAAAGGTTCCTGGATCGAATCGATCTATTGCGCGATGGCAAAGCGCCTTCGATTGACGCCAGCACCAGCCAAACCGCAGTGGAGCTGCTAGCAACCCGAAAGATTGTGGACCCGGCAAAAGAAGCTGAGTTACGAGCACTCATCGAAACCGCACGCCTCGGCGCGCGCCCCGACGAAGTCATCGAACCCCCCGAAATGGACCCACGTCGCCGCGACGTAGCCGAATCGTACATCAATTGGCTCAACGAGTGGCGTGAAGTCGCACGCGTTGCCGTCTCGCGGCGAGACTATCGAATATCGCTTGGTCTCGCGCAGCGACGGCAAGCGAGTGACGAGCCTGATGAACCAGTGCCTGCGCCGCCGGTTGCGCAGAATCAAGCGTAGCGATCTCTAGGCGACTTGCGGTTGCAGTGACAAGGGGCGTCGCACTTGGTGGCGCCCCTTGTCCTGACGCAATCAGGCTTTGAATCGTCTGCGTGCGCCGCGCGAGTGACCGGTTCCGCCCTTGACAGTACGAACGAATGCGAAGGAGCGGACTCGATAACTGAGTGGCAGCAAGGCGAGTGCCAAAGACGCCCGTCATCACGACTGCGAGCTCGATGATGTTGGCCCGACCATGAGCTACAAAGACGTGCCATAGTTGACCCCGCAAACAGCCGCAAGAAGTGTCGCAATACAACTTGACGAACACCCTCGAGCAGCGCAGCCCCGCCCATTACAGAATCGTGACGGATAGGAGCATGCACTCCAATTGGTCATTGACGCAAATGGGCGATGTGCTCTTCGTGCCCCCACTTGCTGGCAAGGTACGCAATAATAACCGTTCATTAGCGGTGGTTGGCCCATCATCCAGGCTTGCAAAAGGAACGCTCGCTGAACAGCTCTTCAGATGTAGAGCGCGCGATGTCACCATCACCGAAGGCACGACATCGCTTTACTCAGCGGTAGTCGTTCGGATTGGGTTGTAACGACACGGAAACGCTCTTAGGCTACGCGCCGCGAAGCCCCGCAGTTCGGTGCTGGTCGTTAGTGCACCGGACTTGAACGTTGGTCGGAGTTAGACGACGAATCAGTTGCCGAACCAGGATCGAGCAACTAGAGCTCCTTCAATGAGTCGTCGCGATCATTCCCAACGAGTTGACCCACTTCGAGCCGCAACGGAGCTGGCATGATTACGACGGTGCTTCTCGACGCTGGCGGCACGCTGGTGATGCCGAACTTCGTGCGCATTGCGGCCGAGTTTGCGCGGGATGGTGTCGTGGTGACTCCTGAATCGCTCGCGCTTGCCGAGGTTGAGATGCGGCTTGCGTACGAGCGAACTAGTTACTCGGGATGTCACACGGATCCGTGGCTTGCCTACATGCAAGAGCTTGCTCGGCTGGCACGTGCGGCACGCTCGCCGCTGGAGGCTTTCGAGCGGCTGCGGCTGTATCACGACACCGAGAACTTGTGGGAGGACATCATCGAGGGGACCGAGGCGGCGCTGACGTCGCTTGGGCATCGATTTCGACTGGGCATTATTTCGAATGCCAATGGCACCGTGCGCAAGGCGTTTGCGCGTTTTGGCTGGGGACATTTTTTCGAGACAATTGTCGATTCAGCTGAAGAGGGCTGCGAAAAGCCTGACCCCAAGATCTTCCGCGTCGCGCTGAATCGAATGCGGGTGGATGCTTCGGAGGTCGCGTACGTGGGTGACATCTTCAGGGTCGATGTTATGGGCGCACGCGGCGTCGGCATGCGCGGTATTCTCCTCGACATACACGGCAACCACGCCGATAAACCCTGCGAAAGAGTGCGCTCGCTCGCAGAGGTCGAAGATCTGTTGACTGCTGATTGACCCAGCGACACACCCCCCGACCAACTCCACACACCGTGCTCCGCATTGACCCAACACTTTGCACTCTGCACGGTGCTCGCCTAAGTCGTCCGATATTCGGCGGATCTGGGGCCCAACTAACCCCAAAATTGTAGCTCAAGCGGCACTTCCATCAACATCGGGGGTTCCCAATCCCGCTGCATAGCGTTATGCCTACCCCCCTAATGAGCGCACCTGGCCACACAAACAGTGAACTACCGAAAATCGATGTGTCCGAACACGGAGCCCCCCGCGACGGAAAGCCTCAAGTGTCTAGTCGGCGGCTGTTCGTGCAACTGGTTGCCCTTGAGTGTCCGCGGTCGCCTGGAGCGAGCGCGGTTGCGCGGACGTTGAATTCATTGATGGATGATTTCGAGCTGACCGGGATCATCTTAGACGACATTCACGATCCGTTGGGGCTGGCAGTGGTTGTCATTGAAGAAGACCCGGGCGCTCTAACCGCAAAGGTTCGCAACGTGGTCGGCAGCAATAGTTTGCCTGGCGCAATTGGCATCCGTCATGACTACGCCATGCTGGGGAGAACTTACTCGAGCGGTTTCGAGCCCGATCTCGAGGATTGGCTAATCGGGCGCCCGCGGCGCACGCTGCTCGACCCCTCAAACCAATTTGCCATCTGGTACCCTTTGCGACGGCTCGGTGGCTTCGAGCAGCTGGAACCTAGCGAAAAGGGAGCAATCCTTCGCGAACATGGCGGTATCGGTCGGGCATACGGTGAGCAGAACTTGGCGCATGATATTCGTCTCGCCTGTCACGGTCTCGATCCCAATGATAACGACTTCGTCATCGGTTTGATGGGACCCGAGCTGTTTCCGCTGTCGCATGTCGTGCAGGCGATGCGTCGCACGCGTCAAACGGCAGAGTTCATGGAAAAGATGGGGCCATTTTTCGTCGGACGCGTATTATACCGTTCGAAAGCATGACTTCTGAAGCAAAGCTCGAACACATCGGCGGCATAGTATTTGATCTGGACGGCACGTTGATTGATTCACGGGTGGACATCGCCAGCGCCGTCAATCACATCCTCGGTCAACTCGGGTATACCGAGCTTCCGCTCGAGCTATTGATGGGATACGTGGGCGATGGCGCGCAGCAGTTGATTGTTCGTGCGACAGGCTTGGCGGCAGATTCTCCGAAGGTTGCGCCCGTTTTGGCCCAATTCCTCGAGTACTATACGGCGCACGCTGCCGATAAGACTACCTGGATGCCCGGTGGTTTCGAAGCTCTCGAGGCTTTGAGTCAGTATCCGTTGAGTATTTGCACTAATAAGCCCAAAGTTACTACGCTTGCCGTCCTTGGCGCGCTAGGGGCCGTCGATCGATTCGAGGTAATCATTGGCGGCGGCGATCTGCCTTCGCTCAAACCCGATCCGTTGCCGCTGCGAGTGATAGCAGAGCGAACGAGTTGCTTGCCGGAAGCGCTCGTCATCGTCGGCGATGGGCCGCAAGACATCGATTGCGGCCGTGCCGCGGGTGCATTTACAATCGGGGTGTTAGGTGGAATCGCTGTGCCCGAGCGCTTGATGGCATCGAATCCTGATTTGGTTTTGACGTCACTCTGGGAGTTGCCGGATGCGATTGCGCGATTGAGCGCATCGACCTAATGCCGCGATTGTGTTGAGGTGATGGGCTCTTCGACCCGGCCGCAGCTCGGGCATTAGGTATCAAGCGATGTGGGGAAAGCCGGCTCTAACCGGTCAACAGATGATAAGCTTGCGTCATCTGCGAGAAGCGCTGGCGCAGGAGTTCTTGTTGTTGTTTCGGCGCGACGAGGTGTCGGTCGGGGTGCAATTTTGCTGCAATGCGACGAAATGCGCGCTTGACGTCATTCTTGTCCGCGTGAGGCTCAAGACCCAATAAAAGCAGGGCTCGTCGGCGCATTGGGTCAATGAGTTGTGACGCGCTTTGTTGAGAACTTGAGGAACTCGGCGATGCGTTTGCAGCAAATGTGCGATCGCGAGACCTCGGTCTGCCGTGCAGGAATTCTTCGGGAGTGAGGGGCAAGTTTGAGACAAGCTGCGGCCGAGCGGGGCGGGCGAGTCGAAACGCGACGCGAGCGTCGGACAATTGATAGATCGCGGATAGTCGCTGCGTCGATTGTTCGCGAGTTGCTTCGCTTATCGCAGCGGGCGCGACCCACTTCTGTTCCGCTAGCCATTGTCCAGTAGGCTTGTCCGAAGTTTCATCCAAGAATGAAAGAAGCTCGAACTGTTGAAAGCGCGAGAGCAGCCCCTTGGCAACGAGCAGCTCGCCCAGGCGCCCAGCTCCGAGCGGCGATTCGACGAGGCGCAGCCGACCGCTGTCGAGGTGAAGGCGGTGCACGCGGCCTGCGGCAGGACCGGCGTCTTCGGTGAGCTCGAGAATACCCCGAACCTCGGCTCGATAGAGTGTTCCGAGCAGATCACCGAGCGTAGTTAGCGCCAATCGACCCGAGAGGTTCATTGGGAAGCCCCTCCCCTTGCCGGATTGAGCCAATGGTAACAACGGACAAGTGCCACGGGACCTCGTTACCAGGGGCGCGAACAATCGGGCAAATTAGTGGCGACAGCAGCGGTTGCTGAGGCACCTCAAATAGAGGTATGCTTTGGGTTCGTGAGTCCCACCCTCTTTCGGCAAGGTCCCTATCGCTTCTTTTTCTTTTCACGTGAAGAGCCGAGGATTCATGTTCATGTGGTTTCGGCCGCCGGCGAGCCTGCAATCTATTGTCGAAGAGAGGCAAGATGAAATCCGCAAAGCCTGGAAACGCCATTTTATCC
>CAWFUX010000067.1:0-16937 GCA_963819085.1 uncultured delta proteobacterium | reverse complement strand
TAGCGCGTCTGCCAGTTCCGCCACCCTCGCTTATTCGATACGGTTCTTGAGTAGTTATTGGCGAACAATGTTTTCTCTCGCGCCGGGACCCGGCCCTATGCGCGGCATAATGGAGCAGTTTTCCGGGGTCGGTCTTTAGCGCGGCAACGCGGGAACACGCAAGGGCTACTATGGTCGTTGAATGGATTTGGCCCATTGTTCAGCGTTACCATGCGTATCATCGACCCGTGATGCGCCGGACCGCTGTGATTAACTCCCCCGCTTCGAAGGGCTTTCGGACCCAAGCCGCAAATGCCGCTTCGGCACCCTCCGGAAGACCTGCGGCCGAACCGGTGATGAGGACCATTGGCATTTGAGGCGCCCCTTCCCTCAGGACATTCAGGCCGGCTTCAATATCCTGACCAAACGGACTTAGGTCCACGAGCGCTAGATCGAAACGTTCTCCCCGAATCTTGGCTTGTCTAATATCGTGCAAGCTGCCCGCGCTGACGACTTTCGAGCCCTGACATTCGAATGTCAATTCAACCAACGAACAGATGGAGGCGTCATCTTCAACGAGCAAAATCCGGAGGCCGCTCAAACTTTGCGCCACTGGCTCGATAACGGGTTCACCTGGCGTCGATTCAGCCCTAGGCCAATCTAGCTCGAATGCGGCCCCCATTCGATTGCGAACCAGTCGAAGCTCCGCACCCTGCTCTTTTGCCAACTTCCGACAATAGGCAAGGCCAATCCCCGCACCCCCTTGCCGCGTCGACACAGGGGCATCCCAGATTGTCTCGGCGCGGCCAGGATCTATTCCAGGCCCCTCATCACGCACTTCAATCAATGCCCGCTCGTCACTAGCACGGCAACAGAGCGTTACGGTCTTGCCGTCTGGGCTAAAGGCTATGGCATTCAGAAGTAGGTTTATCAGGACTTGTGCCGCAATATCGGGGGTTGGCAAATACACGCCTGGCATTGGAAGTCCGCTCGAGACGAGAGTTACGTGCCGCTGCTCGGCGAGCGGACGTACCGCCAGAATCGCGCCCAACACTATGTCTTGCAACGAGTCCGAACCATTTTCACTGGGCGTTGTCGCACCAATAGCCCGCCGCGCCACACGATATCCAAGCCGAGCCTGACGCAAAGCTACTTCCAATGCTTCACGGGCACGTTCACCGACCACGTGTTGTTCAGCAACCTCTAACCAGCCGAGGACCACGGTCAGCGCGTTTGAAACTTCGTGAAGGGCTCCGGCCAATTCTTGCGCACCAACGCGAACCTCGGAACTCGCCGAGGGCGGGATAGAACCTCGGGTATCTTGGCTTTCAATGGGCTTCACGTGAGCACATCTTCCAACGGACCAACACTTGAGTGGCCGAAAGCATTGCGAATGTTATGACATAATGCCAGCAAATCCGCTCGCTCGGGGAAGGCGGCCCGTGAAATCAGCGCGGATTTGCTGCCGGCCGGAGCGATTGGCAATGCTACGGCTGGAATCCGTCTGGCAATTCGAGCTGAAATGTCCCATCCGCCTCCGAGCGACTTTCGGCAATTTGGACAATTGTCGAGGCCATTTTCGGGTCATTGACAACCTGTCCTTTGTCCCCGAGTAGTGCGTATACCCGCATGACGGCCGAGGGAACTTTGACGGAACTACCACTAACAGAATTGCTATTGCTTGGCGCATTCAACGATCCTGCCCAGGGCACCGGCAATGGGAAGCTCCAATTGGACAACGTGTTCGTCCCACTCACCACTTCTTTGCCCGGTACCACGATCCACGGCAAACCGGAGGGAACGCGAAGGCTGAAGTCAAAGCTCCCCATATCAACTGGTAGAGAAAATGAATTCGACTGGGGTTGAAATATGGCGGACGCCGCTCGGGCACCAGGGCTGGTATTGCGGAGTGCGACAATTTGGGTCGATTTGTCAACGAGCAGGCCATTCGTTGGGGTTGCCTCGATTGTCGCGGACTGCGATGACGGCAACGGACTCGCGACAATGCCCTGAACCTGGGAATAGACCGGAACTTGAAGCAATCGACCTGCCTGATCGCTGGGAGTCGATTGAATTGTCCATTGTGTATCGAGCACCGCATGCTTACCGTCTCCAGGTGGGACGACGAGCACCCGGTACTGACCTGCCGGCAATGTTATATGAAATTGACCGTTAGCGTCACTCTGCGTGGACGCTGTGTAGTCGGCCCAAATGCCACTATTGCTGACGCTAAACCCGGTGCTTAGAAAAGCAATCGGCGCCTGCAACGCCTGCGCCTGATCGGCCGTCTCGACGCGACCGCTGATTGCCACAGCACCAGGCACGGCGTTGATGGGTATTGGAGCTTCGTTACTACCCGCGAACAGACTCAAGCCCGACATGGATGCGTAGTAAGTAGGTTGAGCGCCCCCCTTGGGCGGCTGGATCCGAATAAGCTCAGTACCAACGGGCGGGCTCGAGTCCGCCGAGAGGATTGGATTGTAGCTAACGGTGGCTTTGTAATCTACGAGGCTCGGATCCTTTGCATCGGCTGCGCCGGCACCCAGTGTCACCGGCACGGCCAGGACTCGACCTTGAATTGGGTCAACTATGTCAACTTGCCAATGATTGAGATCACTGCCTGCGGCAAGGGCGGAAGCTTGAATCTGGACATCCAATGTTATCGATTTAGGTAACGGCCAAGCCAAAGTCAGCGATCGACCGGCAGACATTCCCACATCACGAACTAGCACCGGGGGTAGTTTGCATTTGGGGTCCGGGTATTGTCCTGTGCTTGGCAACGAGAAGTAAACTTCGTAGTCAAAACCAGAGTCCGCCGGCATCCCAGCTATGGTTGTGGGCAGACTGCTGGCGGTGAACACCGTCCGCTCGAGACCATCCACGGGCCAGCGGTGCGTTACCTCCACTTGTATGGAATTCTGGCCGGCGGCACTTGATGAATAGTCGCAATTTAGACCAGCATTCGAGGCGTTTTGCGGGTCCGCATCCAGCGAAAGCGGCACTAGGTCGGGCAACGTTATATCGGATTTGCCAAGACTTGGAACATCGAGTGGTAGAACGAAACCCATTCCAGAATAATCTGGAGAGTTAGTGGTCGATGGGATCGACACGTCGAGCAATACCTGCGGGATGGATAGTTCGCTGACTCGGCATAGACTCGACGAACAAACCATGCCACTTGGGCAATCCTGGGTACTCTTGCAGGGGTAGGACTGAATTGTGGAATTATCACTCGCGGAAATGCCAATTGAACAAGAGGCGCTAGAGCACAGCACGAGTATCAGGAGGCAAGACCTCAAGGTGTGGCTCCAGGACAGCCCGCCGAGTCATTTAGGTTGAGCCACCAGGTCATCGTCGAAGCGTCGTTGGGATCTATTGGGCTGTGATCGAGAATACCGCTATCGGTGTTGTTGCTACTGTCATTGCTTACGTGCGTCACCACGAGTCTAAACGGTACACATTCTGGCTCCTTGGTGGAGACCGGCCACGATGCTTGTATGGTCTTTTGGACATTGGGGTGCCCGGGGGGAATGTCTCGATTATTTTGATATTCCTTGTCGAGGTACCAGATGGCACGCAGTGCCTCCCCAGCGTCTTCTGAGCTCTCAGCAACGGAGAAGTTCAGAGTTCCGCCAAGACTCAATGATTGGAACTCTTCAATGGACGGGGCGGGATTCCACAATAGCGGCTGCGTTTTTTTCGGGCCTTCCCACGTCGGGGGCTCGGGAAAAATACAGCCGGGGGCCAACATCGCCAACACAATGACTAGCTGGCGCTGCGAGGAACGTACCAACCTCAAAATACGAGCCCTTAACCCCGTCGGCCCCGTCCCACACCGCGACACAAATGTCAGGGTCGGTTGCGGGGTTGGCTCGGTTTCGTGGGCCATAAGTTCTATCTTTGAAGTGCTGCGATCCGTCGCTCGGACCCCTTGGACGGCTGCCAACGAATTGCTGCGTATTCAGCGCTGGTCGCAAGCCTGAGCAGATCGGCTAGATTGGGAGCACTTTCTCCCGTTTCAGTTTCGGAAACCGTCGGCAAAATATCGCGACCTTCATCTAGGGAAAGTCGCGCAATCGACCACCCGATGTCCCCCGTAGCGTATAGTTCGGCGCGCCGTCTCGCTCTTTGGGCAAATTCAAGGGCCCTATCATAGTCAAGTGATTCGAGGCAAAGGTCACGTAAGCGTCGTTGAGCCGAGCTTGGGATACTTTCCCAAAGCTTCTCTGCTAACCGAAGCGCATCACTCACGTTGGTCGGGGGGTGTCGCTGTGGTGGACCAAATGCAAGTTGCAATGCAATCAGCACCGTCTTGACTTGGGGCGCAGAAGCGCCCATCACGAGCGAGTATTCGGGCTGAGTTACCCATAGGGAACCCGCGACCAGACTAGTCAGCTCTCGGAGTTCCTTCGGTAATTCACCGTCAATCAGCAGAGCGCTCGGCGTTGACAAGGCTACAGTCGCTCGGGCGCGGTGTGACCCGCGTTTGTAAAAGAGCGGCGTACGCATGAGCCCTAAGCGCGGCGAAATTTCCGAAAATACCTGTCCGAGTGGGTTCGCCGTGCTCGACGCAATTCGGTCTAGCCCCGTAACACCGTAATCGGTCAGCTCTCGCTGCAAGAGGTGTTCTCCTCCCTCCCATAACAGCGCTAATGCATCGCTCACCGAAGTGGAAATGTCTCGAAACAACAGCGAGCGAACGGCTTCAGGCACGATGGGTTGTGCGGCGAGTTCAGGTGGTTCTACACGTTCGCCAACACCGAGCAATACGCCACGTGCATGCTCGATGGCACGCGAAAGCGGGATATCACGCTCGACGAATGCGGCGTCTCGAACATATTCCATCAGGCGATGCGAACTTGGCCATTGCCGGAGCCACCGGCGTAACAACGTGAGAGTCTGGTATGAAGGGGAGGCGTGCTCGACCATGAAACTTGCACGTGCGATCGCTTCATCAAGCGAACCCGGGTCGGTTTCAGGGGAAATCATAGCCTGGTCAACCGCAATTGCCGACTGGGAATGATTCGCAGGCTTTTCACTGCGTCGCCGGACCAGTGGAATTTCCAGGCCCTCATCATCCGGCGAATAGGGTGTCGGTTCTACCACTGGCTCTGCAATGGCTTCGGGTGGTTGAATGTCGAGCGCCGCGGGTTCGCTAATGGTTATCTCCGGGCTAGACGACGGCGCACGCGATTCAGCGGCGCGAGCCTGATCGCGCTTGGAAATTTCCCGTCGAACGTCTTTGAGCAGCACGCCTGCATCTGGAGGACACCCCGCCTCGGAGAGGGCCCTTTCCAGCCAACGCTCGCTTATCTCAGTGTGGCCGAGAACGAGCGCCACTCGCGCACCCTCGATGCAGACGCTTGCCAATGTTCTTAGGCCACGCAAATCACCCGCGATTGCGTTTTCGAACATCGACAATGCTCGCTCAGTGTCGCCCGTCAAAACGAGACGCTCACCCAACCCCAAAGCGATAAGCGGTCGCAGCCCTACCTTCGCATGCGCCCGAACGAGTTCATCGGTGCCTGATCCAGGGCCGCGCGTGGCATCGAGCGCTTCGGCGAGCAGGAACGAACGCAATTCCTCATCCTCGCCTCTAGACTGTGCCGGTAATTGGCCAAGCGTTGCCACAGTCTCTTCGGGATGGTCGTAGCCATCTGGATTTTTGGACTTGTATACAAGTGCCGCCAATTTCAATTGAGCGCCCGAATGCTTCGGATCCCACTTCACCGCCGATCGAGCGCAGTCGAGCGCGGCCTCTTGGTGGCCCAATCGATCGGCCAGATCGGTTGCCTCGACAAGGAACTTTACTCCCTCGCTCGGTGAACTCGGGTCACTGTAGGCGCGGTGAGCTAACGCTTGCACCAAGTGCAAAGTCTCACCCGTCATTCGAGCAAGTTCTAATTCAATCGACGCGGCATTTACTGGCGTAAGGCTCTCGCGGATCAATTGAACCCAATGTTGGGCATCTGCTAGGCTCTTGTGTTTCAGCAGCAGCGCTACGCCTTGAAGTGCACCATCGTAAGCCTCGGCAGTTCTCGCTTGCCCGTTAATGAACGACTGTAGCAATTGAACCGCGTCGTCAATGCGATTTTGGACAATCCGCAATTGCACCAGTTGCCTGACAACCAGCGTCGAACGCGACAAATCCTTGGCAGAGCGATCGAGCAAAGCCGCCATCCACTCCAAAATGACTCGCTCTCGCCGGTACGCGTAACCAACGCATCTAGTCTCAACAACGACCCGGAATCACCTACCGTTAGCTGCAGATATCCCACCGCCTTGAGGGCACCTATGCCGAGATTAAACGTACGGCTGCTCCAACACTTTAAGTACTTCGAAGAGCAATTCACGCGCTCTTTCGGGTTGGGTGCAAAGCCAGTTTATCGTTGCTTCGGCCGCTTCGTATTCGTCAATGGCTGCGTCGCATCGAATTGCACAGGCCAGCGCGTATGCACAAAGCTCTGACTCTTGAAGGCGCACGGACGCGTCGGCCGCCGACAGTGCCAGTCGCGCACCGCTCGGGCCTTCGATTTTCTCCAGGTTCTGCCGAATGACGTCACGCAACCGGTCACGCGCGGCTTCTCCCCCTTTCTGGGATATCGCGGATAGTTGCAATACGGCATCGGTGGTCTGTGCGAGCAACGCAGCCGCGGGCCCCGAAGCCAGAGCTTGCAACAGGAGTTCTAGTCGAGCCGGCAGGAAATCAGCACGATCCTCGAGACTACTCTGAGCCAGGCTGAGCCACCTTGCCGATTGTTGCTCGAATTGTGAACGCTTAACGATTGTCAATATTGCATTCACGAAAGGTGCCGCGTCGCCCACTTTGCGCGACAATGCAGCCGCCAGCCGTAGTGTCGTTGACTCACTCGGCACGGCCATCAAAGCCTCGCAAGCATGCTGCAGGGCGCGACTGAAGGCGCCAGACAATTCAAAGATTTTTGCGGCACGGTAGTGCAGAGCTCTTTCGCCGTAGGAGCCGAGCGTTGAGCGGGCAACGCTGTAATACAGCTCGTCGAGCCAATTCTGATCATGCTCGGTCTCAAGGAGAGACTCGGCAACAAAGAGTGCGGTAATATTGGACGGATCGACGGCTATTGCCTGCCCAATCTGCTCCCGTGCCAGTTCGGAGTCGCCCATTTGAGCGGCAAGCTGCGCGGTTGCCACTAACAGTCGGCCCCTGTGCTGGGGAGTGGCGGCCAACTCACTCGTGTTGAGTAACATTCGAGCAGCGGCACGATGTCCGAGATTCTGGGCCAGATCCTCGGACACCGCTTCAACAATTTCGGAAGACTCTGATTGCAGTAACTCAGACCAAAGTGAGCTTGCTTCGGATTCGTCGTTAGCCAGCGTAAATCGATCCGCAGCCAGGCGCCTCACGGCCTGAACCTCAGAGTCCAGATTGCCGTCGGCTCGACAAAGTTCCCGTTTGAGCTCGGCCGCGGCGAGTTCTGTGCCCGGTACTTCAAATGACTCAACGTCATTGAGATTCGGTACCCAATCTCGAACGATTGCGGGCTCTACTCCGGTGCGCAAAGCCCGAAGCGATGCTTCGAACGCAGACTCGAGATCGCCGAGCAGTAGGCGACGTTTTACGATTTCCCGAAGGTTTTCCGCAGATTCGGCACCTGCAGCAACTGCCCGTTCGAGCACTTCGAGTGCCAATCGAGAGTCCGCGACTGAGTCGGCGCTAGCAATCAAGGTGGCGCGCCATTGTGGGTCGGAGGCACCCGTAGCACAGATGAGGCGACGAGTCGTCTCAGCGGCACGGGGAGCATCGGTTCCGATTAGCGCCGACAGTACCATTGCTGCAGTCGGCAGCCACAGCGGCACGGCGAGCGGCACATCGATTGAACGAATAAGCCAATCAGTCATGCGCCCGGCGTCGTTGGCCGAGACAGCAAGGCTGGCCACACGCGAGCGCAGCGGGGCTGCGGCTGGACGTAGCGCGTTGGCGCGTATCGCCCACGCTAGAGAAAGTTCCTGGTTGCCCAACTTTTCATGAGCATCAGCCAATTGGAGGGCAAACTGAGCGCGAGGAGGGATAATACCCAGGGCTCGCTCGAGCGTTTCGGCTAAGCCCCGTGGATCATTCGGATCTTGAAGCGCCACGTTAACGTTCACTAGCCGTGCCGAATTGGGAGACACCACCAGGGCGCTATCGACAACACGGCGAGCAATTTCCACATCGCCTAGATCGAGATAGGTTTCGGCCGCCAGCGCGAGAATTATCGCACCGACTGACGAATCCGTGGTTTTCGCCATTAATGTCAAAGCGTCGGCAAACAGGCGCTTGTCGGCCATGCGGCGCGCCACGGTGACGACCCAACCGAGTAATCTTTGACTAGGTTCCAGCTTTTCGATCGCAAGACGAACCGAAGCCAACGCCTCGTCCGGGCGCCCCTTGCGCAGCCAATACGCCGTTACGGCAAGGCAGCCTCGTTCGCCGCCTTTCCGTGCCAGCAATTCAAAAGCCGTTTTCCACGCAGCAGGGGGTTCGTCAGCATCGCTGTTGAGAGCAATTGCATCAACTAGCTGAGCCAATTGAGCGGCGGCTGCCGTAGACAGTGGCTCGGCTTCAATCCACTTTATCAATACGTCCCGCAAGGGTTCGATACAATCCGGATCCAGCGCCATTGCGGCAGATACGCGAGCCAAAACCGAAATCCGCTCAGCAACCGGCAGACTGTGCGATTCACGCACCAAGGTTTGCCATTGCTCGTCGTCAGCGGCCTTTCGGGAACTCCAACTGGCCACCGTATTCAATTCGATCGACCCGGAAAATGATTCGCGTCGCTTGACGCGCAGAGCCCAAGCCATCAGTCCCGGAGCGTTCAATCCGCGTTTCTGAAATTGAACGAATTCGTTGGCGAGCCAAAGTTGCGATTCCGTCGTTTTGGCGACGCGAGCCGCATTGACCAATGCACGCGGCAACGAATTGGCGTCCGCTTCTGCCACACTTGCTTCCAGCATGCGCCGCGACTCGGCGGATTTCGGATCCAAGAGAATGCCGCGCGACAATGACTCGACAGCCCAGTCGTGCTTGCCCATGACGCTCGCAAACAGCCGAGTCAGAACGATCCAGGGGCCCACTTGCAAATGCGATTTGTTCTCGACGAGAGCAATCTCGTGGCGTGCCGCGAGCCAGCCATAAAGGTTGGCTCGTGCCAGAATTCCGTCGAACGATTTGGGAACCGTCCCGACGGGATTGAGAGCGTATTCACATGCTCGATTCGCGGAATCGACGTCGAGTACGCTGTCATCGAGAGCGTCGAGACCAACTGCCAGCGCACGATCGTACTCGTCGCGGCTCAGCGCTTTTTCGATTTGCTGACTATAGAGTGCCCGATCGTTTGAAATTCTTGCGCATTCGCGCCATACGTCCTCGGCAGCTTCGCGGCGACCTAATTTGGTCAAGGATATTGCTAGCTGTTCGGTCGCCAGAACAGAACCCGGGTCGATCTCGAAAGCGCGCAATTCAGCTTCGAACGCCGCCAGGCGCGCCCCATGTTGCTGATAGCGCCGTGCCGCTTCAAGCTGCGCTAAGACGGCACGGTCACGACTTACGACCTGTGGGTCGTTGGCGTGCAGATCTGCCAACCATTCCAGCGGTTCGGTACAATCAGCGTCAATTCGCGCGATTTCCGCCAGCACCTGCGCGGCCCGCTCCGCCTGACCCGCGCGCCACCACAGACTCGCGATTCTACGGTAATAACGTAATCGCTCCGGATTGGTGGAGGGTTCTCCTCCCGACTTCAATAATTCAGCTGCCTGCGACCAGCTCCCAATGCCCTCCAACCATGTCGCCAATTCATCGCGAAGCGACGGGTCTTCCTTGAGCCTTAGCGCGCGCTCCGCACATTGGATAGCCGCGTCGTGCCTCGATTTTCGAAACAGATATCCACGCGCAAGTTCAGACCAACATGCAGATGCTAGTTCGAGTTCCGACTTTTTCTCGTGCGCCCGTGCGCGAGCTTCCAGGACTGCGAAATCGGCAACTCGTCCGAGGGACCGCCGCAGCGGTGGTTCGGGATTACTAACAGACAGCGCGAGTTCGGCTTCGGTGCGTTTGACCCAAGCCACGAGCGGAAACCGATTGCCCGCGTGGGAACGAATCGAATGCAGGTGAGAGGATGAACCGGACACGGCGTGCGGGTGCTAACTTAGTTGAGAAAATCCCCGACTTCTAACCCGCGGTACGGTCGAACGCCAAGCTAACCAGCGCCGCGCCCACGAATGAACCCAGGGCCGAGAACAACCCCGACTCTAGCGTTATCGGGTACCCACCCGGCAGATTTGATTCACCACGTGGCGGTTTCTAGTACGATTTGGCACCTCTTCGTACTAGCCTGTGCGCAGACGTCCGCCGTGGCGGGCGCTGGAGGCTTGTGATGCGTTCCCTTCGCCCATCGACGTTTTTACTGAACTGCTCAACTGCGGCTTTGGCCACCGGTTTTCTTTGTGGCCTCTGCTGGGTAAGCCCGGCTCAGGCACAAACTGGTTCCGCTGCCCCAAACACGCCGGCAAAAGACCTGCCTATGGTTCCAAAGGCTGCTCCGGCCGAGCCCGCTAACCTCAAAGCCGCGCCCTCTATTTCGAAGCCCGTGACTCCCAAAGCCCCGGAAACTGCCAAGCCCAGCCAAACGGCCAGTTCCCCGGCTAAGGCAGAATCCGTAAAGTCAGAGGCTACTAAGTCCCCGGTCCACGGACCCGCAGCCTCCAGCGATAAGGCCACCGCCGCTGGCAGCACCCTGGCTGCCCCCAAACCACCCGACGCCAAAACCAAGGCCGCGGCCAAGAAGGCCAGCACCGATGGTGAGAAGGCGTACAAGGCTGCCGATTTTGCAACCGCTCTGACTCACTTCGAAGAGTCCGAAGCACTAATCCCAAGCGCCGCCGCAGAGTTTTGGATTGCGGATTGCTTGGACAAGCTGGGGCGTTTGGACGAAGCCCTACCCTCGTACAGTCGATTTTTGGCCAATCCGAGTGTCGAAAAGTCCCTCGTGGATAAGCGCACGATCGCCGAAGCAAGGGTGACCCAACTCAATGCAACGGTTCCGGGGAAATCCAACTAATCACGACGCCTGAACACGCAACCGTAATGGTCGATGGTCAAGCGCAGCCCGGGCAAACGCCCTTGGCTCTCAAGCTCGTGCCCGGCGAGCACAAACTCGTCGTCACCGCACCAGGGTTTGAACCGAAGGACGTCATTGTCGTAATCAAGGCCGCGGTCAAAGGGGAACAGCGGGTGGACTTGGTAGCAATTCCTCCACCGCCGCCTCCACCGCCGCCTCCGCCGCCGCCTCCGCCGCCGCCTCCACCGCCGCCTCCACCACCTCCGCCCAGCATGACGCCTGCTTACGTGACATTGGGTGTCGCCGGCGTATCGACTTTGGTGGGTACCTATTTTGGCATTCGCGCACTGAACGCCAAGAGCCAATACAACGATCATCCAACGTCAAAGAAGGCGGACAAGGTCGAAAATAGTGCGCTCGTTGCCGATATGGCGTTTGGCGTTGCGATCACGCTCGGAGTTACGGGTATCGTTCTATTGACCTCACCGGATGAGCCGGTCGCAGGAAGTCCATCGGCTAAACTAGAGAAGAAGCCGACCCTGCAGGTTGCACCCTGGGCCAGCCTCAAGTCAGCAGGCTTGGGCGCGCAGCTTACGTTTTGAGTGATTGGGCCCGCTTCGGGCCCATCTGCTTAGCCAAGGTCGTTCGCGACTCGGGATCTCACTACTTTGCATCCTGGGTCATGTTGAACGAGATTTCCTTTTCTTCCCCGTCAACCACGAGCCGGCGCGTCGAGTAACCCGGGTAGCCTACCTCGAACACGCGGCGTTCTCCGCGCAATAGTTCGAGCGTAAAGGGCGTGCGGCCTACTTCTTTGCCACGATAAAAGACGCGAGCCCCTTCCGGTCGGATGTTGATGACGACACGCACCGTATCCTCGCCACCTGGCTCAGCCGGAGACGCCGCGGAAGGAGCTGCGCTCGGCGGTGCCTCGTCGCGACCGACCGTAGATTGACGATCCGCCGGTTGCACCGGAGCCGGTACCGAAGACGGCTGGGGACTCAATTGGACGCTAGCCGCCGCGCCGCTCGAACCGGGCGAGCGCGGTCGCAATGCAAAAACCAAAATGGCAAAAACGCATAGTCCACCAAGCCCGAGGAAAATGAGGTTACGACGGCTGGGCGAGGCAGAAACCCGCTGCGCGTGCACGCCGAATGCGGCCCCATGCAGCGCGGCAACCTTCGATGCACTATCTTTACCCGGGGCAACAGCGCTCTCCGCCACTAACTCGGCGCCTGATTGACCGGGCGGAGTGGGACCTATTGCGGATGGGGGCTCGGTTTCCTTAGCGGATGGTGTCGCGGCGGGCCCTTCGACCATCACCGGTTCCAATGTCCCTTGGCTGAGACTCTCAATCTCGAGCATGCTTGGATCGGACTCGCGAGATTCGACTAAGGCGGGCGGCGAAACTTGCACCCCCGAAGATTTCTTAGCTGCGGCTGAAGCGGGTGGCTCCGAAGCCATCCGCACCGTAACCGGGTCCTGCGCACCGCTTTCTGGACTCGATTCTGGTTTCTCGACGCGCACGGAGGCGGGCGCCGACGCCACGCGCGAGGATGTTGGGATTGTACTGATGCGCGGCCCCGGCGGGCTTTTTGAGATTCGGTTGGGAGAGGCCGCACTTGTGCCAGCTCGAGAAGGTCGAGAGCTTAAAGGAACAGGAGTCGTGGAGCGCTCGGCGACGATTTCTGCGGTCACTGGGGCGGCGACGGCCGTTGATGACGACGCCTCAGTTTTCGAAGTGGGTCCGGAAGTCTGAGGAGGCGTTGCTGTTGCTGTGCTCGGCGGCACGCTACTCGTTCCAGCAACCGCGGGAGGCGTGGACGTGCGCTTCGGGGAGGGACTGGCTGGCGCGGGCTCCCCAGCTACCGTGGGCGGCGGAACTGTCAATCGAACGGGAGGCGGAGGCGGTGTTATGCGCCGAAATGAGGGACGAACTTGGGGTGGTGGCCTAGTGGGTGGAGGAACGGAGGGGTGCGGCGTCGCTGATGGTGGGTGATTCGAACGCATGCTTGAAGGCAACGGCGGTGTCAGCCCCGGACGTGACCAAGCAACGTGCGTTGGAGGTGGTGGTGCACTCGTTCGCAAGGCAGCAACGCGAGGTTTCGGCGGTTCGCTCGATGTTGTGGGAGGCGGCGGCGCCGAGCTAGGACGGAGCACTGCAGACCGAGGCTTTGGGCTGCCCGTCGGTTCCGCTTGAGTGTGGTCATTCTCATCTTTGTCGCGGGGAGTGGCCGTGGTTGCCTGAGGTGATTCGGCCGACGTTGAAGGCGCCGACTTGCCTTCGTTGAACCAATCAGAATCGACGGAGTCGGTACTGGGCTCCAAAGACCGAGCACTGATGGGACCTTCGGTCGAATCGTTAGGATCGGGGGCGGTTGGCACGGCTGCAGCGGAGTTGGTCGAGACTTCGGTATTACTGTCCGGTGTATGTTCCGCAGTTTCCGGGGACTTTACTGCCCCACCAGATTCAGATTCCTTAGTTGCCTCAGTCACTGCGGGCGTTCCGGTAATTGGTTTTTCCGATAATTCCACCGGAGCTGCAGGGCTTGCGGCGTCATCTTCCTCCGGAGCAGAAGCATTAGTGACACTGGGACCCGGGGGATTGGCACTCTTGGTGGAACGACGTTTTCTTGATCTTTGGCTCATCGCCTTGCCGCGCCCGAACTGTACCTCGAAAGCAGGAGTGTGTGCTACCAGCATAAACCGGTTCAAATGAAGGATTTTGGAGTGTCCGGCACGTGCAAGTTCCTCAACGGCGAGTTCGACGTGTAGGGTGTCTCCGGGGCGTCAATCCGGCCCAATTCCTCCGAATCAAGCCACCCTTCGCCCGACCTGGTAGCCAGTTGGTGGGCCCAAAATTTTCCGGCGCCCGTCGAGCACACAAAACATACCGGGCTTGAGGAGGCGCAAAACCGGGACTCTACTTGTGAAAGTTCATCCCCCTGAGCGCCTGGCCCGTGTAGCTGCGAGGGTTTGAGGCTACTTGCTCCGGGGTACCAGCGGCCAGTAATTGACCGCCGCCCGCGCCACCATCCGGACCCAGGTCAATTACCCAATCCGCGCAGCGAATTACATCGAGATCGTGTTCAATGACGACCACGGTATTTCCGGCATTCACCAGTCGAATCAAGACGCCGAGGAGTTTGTTCACGTCATCGAAGTGCAGACCCGTCGTGGGTTCGTCGAGCACGTAGAGCGTCCGCCCGGTGTCACGTCGCGACAATTCGCGGCTCAACTTCACTCGTTGCGCCTCACCGCCGGACAACGTGGGAGCGGGTTGTCCCAAGTGGACGTATCCGAGGCCCACCTCGCTCAAGGTCGCTAGCGTTACGCTAAGTGACGGATGGGCCGAGAACAACGTTCGGCCTTCGTCCACGCTGGTCTCGAGTACGTCCGCGATATTCTTTTCGCGGTAGCGAACACTCAGTGTCGCCTCGTCATAGCGCCGACCGCGACAGACTTCGCATGTAACGTAAACGTCTGCGAGGAAATGCATCTCGATCTTTTTGAGGCCATCCCCCTGGCATGCCTCGCACCGCCCGCCTGGCACGTTAAAACTAAATCGCCCTGGAGCAAAGCCGAGCATTCGAGCTTCGGGCGTTTGAGCAAATAGGCCGCGAATATCATCGAAGGCCTTGGTATACGTGGCCGGATTCGATCGTGGAGTCCGCCCAATCGGGGATTGATCGACGAGCACGACCTTATCGATTGCTTCGATTCCTTCGATCCCCTGGTGCGCGCCGACCCTCCCCTTTGATCCATGTAAGCGGCGCGCGAGAGCCGGCTGCAGAATGTCAGAAACTAATGTGCTCTTTCCGGCACCCGATACACCGGTGACGGCTACCAGTACTCCGAGAGGTACTGGCACGTCGATATTCTGCAAGTTGTTTTCAGTTGCGCCCTTGATTGTAAGCCATGCCCTGGGTATGAGTCGTTCTTTGCGGCTAAGCACGTTTCGCTTGCCAGACAGGTATTCACCGGTCAGACACTTTGCGGTCTTCAGCTGTCGGGGCGTTCCCTCGAACACGACCTGCCCACCCTGACGTCCCGCACCCGGTCCGAAATCGACGACGTGATCGGCAGCCTCGATGGTTCCGCGTTCATGTTCGACAACGATAACGGTATTACCTAGATCTCGCAATTTCCGCAGTGTCTGGACTAATTTTGTAGTGTCGCGAGCATGCAGGCCAATCGAAGGTTCATCTAGGACGTACAATACGCCCGATAGCTCACTGCCTAGCTGGGCTGCCAAACGGATCCGCTGCGCTTCGCCGCCGGAAAGCGACGTAGCCGAGCGCTCAAGCGTCAGATAGCCCAAACCGACCGACTCCAAAAACTCCAGCCGACCGTTGATCTCCGAGAGTATCTCGCGTGCTATTGCAGCCTGGGTTCCTGGCAATTTCAAGCCTGAGAAATGGCGACGATTCTCTACGACCGACCAAGAGCTTATTTCTGAAAGACTATGACCCGCTACGAGCGCCGTGCGTCCAATCGGCCCGAGGCGTGCACCACCGCAACTCCCGCACGCTGTCTCGGCCATGAATTGCGTGTAGTACCGGCGCATCTCTTCACTTTTGGTCTCGCGGTACCGCCTCAGCATCATCGGAATCACGCCTTCGAACTGCATTGGCCAGCTCACTCGGCCGTGACTGCCTACCCAGCTGACTTCAACTCGCTTGTCGCCGGTCCCGTAGAGCACCAATTCGCGATGCTTCTTGGAGAGTGCCGCCCACGGGCGTTCGAGCGCGATACCAAATTCCCGCTTTAGAGCATCAAACAGGCCAAAATTGACACCACTGCCGCGCGCCATAACATTGGCGAAGGGTATGATGGCACCCTCTAGGATCGATAGCTTCCGGTCTGGAATTAATAGGTCTGCATCTATATCTAGACGTTTTCCAAGACCGTTGCAGTCCGCGCACATCCCGAGCGGCGAATTGAAAGAGAAATGCTGAGGTGACGGTTCCGGAATGGAAATATTGCAGCGCGCACAAGCACGCTCGCGCCCCAAATGAGTCAGTTTGCGTTTCGCTGTCGTATATACGAGAAGTCTATTGTTCCCTTCTCTAAGCGCAATTTCCACCGAATCAGCCACGCGCTGACGCGATGTGCGTTTTGGATCAAACCGGTCAACTATCAATTCGACCGTGTGTTTTCGCTTCTTGTCTAACCTCGGGGCCTCGGCAAGCGCAACCACTTCTCCGTCAATTCTGACACGAACGAAGCCTTTCAATTGAAGCGACTGAAACAGCTCTTTGAGTTCGCCCTTTCTGTTTTCGACCAGCGGAGCCAAGAGCAGGCAAGGCTCGTCGAATGTAGCCACGCGCTGAACAATTTCGTCCGTTGACAATGCTTGCACCGGCGCACCGCACTTCGGGCAACGCAGTTCCCCAAGACGAGCGTAAAGCACCCGCAAATAGTCGTGTATCTCGGTCACTGTTCCAACCGTGGAACGCGGGTTTGCGGAGGCCGCCTTCTGCTCAATCGCAATCGTGGGGCTAAGTCCCTTGATATGGTCAAAGGCCGGCTTGTCGAGCTGACCTAGAAACTGCCTGGCATAGCTAGAGAGGGACTCGACGTAACGGCGCTGCCCCTCGGCGTACAAGGTATCAAAAGCCAATGACGACTTTCCGGAACCACTCGGGCCCGAGAACACGACGAGCTGTTGTTTTGGTATACTAAGGTCGTCAACCTTCAAATTGTGTTCGCGCGCCCCTTTTATCTGAATGACTTCACGCGTAACTTTGACCATGCGCCAACGAGGTTAGCAGGTTGTCCTGAAATTTCGAACTGAACTTACTTGCACTGCGCAAGCGATTTGACTTTGCCGACATCAGCTGTGCCTGCGACTATCTCTTCGGTAGTGTATTGCACAGTTGA
>CAWFUX010000066.1:0-155026 GCA_963819085.1 uncultured delta proteobacterium | reverse complement strand
GCGAACAGCGCCTCCAGGTCGGCGCGCACCGCGTGGCAGTCCTGCCGGGGCGCGACCAGCACGTGCGCGGACGCCGCCGGCATGCCCGACGTGATCTCCCAGATGTGCAGGTCGTGCACCTCGGCCACGTGCGGCCTGGCAGCCATCGCGGCGCCGATCGCCGCCGGGTCGAGCCCGGCGGGCGCCGCCTCGAGGAAGATCCGCCCGGACGCCCTGATCAGGCCGCCGCCCGCGCGCAGCATCAGCGCGACCACGACCAGCGTGGCGATCGGGTCCGCGCGGTTGAACCCGGTGGCGAGCACCACGACGGCGGCCACGGCGGTGGCGGCGAACGCGTACAGGTCGGTGAGCACGTGCGCGAACGCGCCCTCCAGGTTCAGGCCGCGCCGGCGGCCGGGCGCGCTCGCCCGTGCGATCAGCCAGGTCGCGGCCAGGTTGACGCACACGCCGACCAGCGCGACGGTGAGCATCACGGCGCCGTTTACCGGCTGCGGCGCGAGCAGCCTGCGGACCGCCTCGTAAGCGAGCCACGCCGCCAGCAGCACCAGCGTGATGCCGTTGGCCTGGGCGGACAGGATCTCCGCGCGGCGCAGGCCGTAGGTGTACCCGCCGCGCGGCGGGCGGGCCGCGATCTTGGCGGTGGCGAGCGCGAGGCCGATCGCCGCGGCGTCGGTGAGCATGTGCGCGGCGTCGGACAGCAGCGCGAGCGAGTGCGCGAGCAGGCCGGCGACGACCTCGCCGCCCATGAACGCGAGGATGAGCACGCCGGCCGCGGCCAGCCAGCGGGTGTCCGCGTCCGGGCCCGCGGCGTCGGCGCCGTGGGCGTGCCCGTTGTGCTCCCGCCAGCTCATCTCATCACCGTTCTCGCACCTGCCAGTGTAGTTACCCGGCCGCCTCCCCGATAAGGTCCGACGCGGCGTCGACGGCCGCCACGAGCGACCCCGCGTCTGCGGTCAGGGCGCCGAGCACCTCGTCCGCGCGCCGGAACCCGGCCCGGTCGAGCAGCGCCTTCTCGTTGGTGATCCACTCGCCGCGCGCGGCGAGCGTCGCGTGCGCCCCCTGCGCGAACGCGAGCGCGATCGCGCCGGCGGTCTCGGTCAGCCGGCCGCGGCCGGCGTACGCGCTGCGCGCGTAGCCGAGCGTGTGCCGCGCGTCGGCCAGCCAGCGCTGGTGCGCCGCCTGGCGGAGCCGGTCCGGGTAGCCGCCGGGGGACGGCAGCTCGCCGTACAGCACGACGTTGACGGCCAGTTCGGCGACCACGATGTAGGTGGGCACGCCCGCCAGGTGGAACAACAGCCGTTCGATCCGGAACCTGCCCTCGACGGCCTCGGCGAGATGCCACTCGACCTCGTCCAGGTCCCGGTAGTGCACATCGACCGGCCTGCCGTCCGCGCGAAGCCAGGCGCCGCCGTTGAACACGCCGCCGCCCCAGCCGCCGATGCGGGAGATCTCCCCAGGCCAGCCGAGCGCGCGGAGGTTTTCAGGCTCGAACAGGCCGCGGTAGTACAGGGAGAAGTCCCAGTCGCTGTCCGGCCGCTGGGTCCCGGCCGCGCGGGACCCGCCGAGCGCGACGGCCGTCACGCCGGGGACGCTGCTGAGCCGCTCCGCGACGTACCCAGGGAACTCCGCGTCGTCCATCTCGTTACTCGTTGTCATCGATGTCCCAAAATTCGTAAGAACTATTACGGCCAAAAGGCCGACGCCAATGGTTACGAAACACTAACGTTCCTGTCTTGGGAGCGTCACGGCCGGAACGAGACCGTTCGAAAGGGACCGTGAACATGGGTTTTAGCTCGGGCCGCGGCAACCGCGGTACGCGTAGGCATGCACGCGGCGCCGACGTCGGCAGCGATGACAGGCGCGGCTACAGCAGCCTTTCGGCGACAGCCAGCGCGACGGCTACCGAGCGGCTGACCGCTACGGCGACCAACGTGGTTATGGCCAGGATTACGGGCAGACGAGCGAGTATGGGCCGCCGGCGGATACGCCGGCCCAGGCGGGTACATGGGCCCGGGCGGGTACGGGCAGCCAGGGCGCCACGCGACGTCCGCAGGGCGCGCGCTGAGCGCGGATCTTTCGGCTTTGGCGACGAGGCTGGCCGCGACCGAAGGACACGTGCCGGGTCCGGCGGACCCGCTGCCTTCCTGCCGGGCAGCGGCCGCGGCCGCCGGCCGGCTCCCGCCGCCGCGGCGGGTCCCGGCTCCGGACCATGCCGGTCCCCGTGCTGGCCGTGGTCGCCGTGGTCGCGAGCCTTGCCATCGTCGCGGCGGCCGTTGGCGCGACTCACGTGTTCACCGCCAAAACCGCGGCGGACGCGGCGGCCCCCAACGCGAACTGCACGATAATCGTGCCGGCGAACCCGCTGAGCGCGCAGGGGCTGGCCACGCCGTACCAGCTGACGGCGACCGATCCGGCGGCCGGGCCCTGCAACGAGGCCAACTCCGCCCAGACCGCCTTCGTGCAGGGCGCCATCATCAACCCGGCGACCGGGACGATATCCATCTACGACCCGCTCGTCGTCGACGCGGGCACCCAGCCCGCGGTCACGCCAACCGTGCCGACGCTGCCCGCCGGCGCTGTCGTCGCCCTGTGGTTCGGGTACAACGGCGACACCCTGACGCTGGCCGGGGCCGACCAGGCGCAGTCGCTGCTTAACCCCGCCGCCACGTCTACGGGAGCGACGCCGACCACCACGCCGCTCGACCACGCAGTCGCAGGCGCAAGTCACCCCGGCGTCCACCACGTCAGGCACCGCGACCGCCACCCCCACAGGGACGTCCACCGCGACCACGACGCCCACCGCGACCGCGACGAGCACGTCGACCACGGCCGGGCAGAACACCGCCGCGCCGACGACATCGGCGACCCAGGCGGCGTTCGTCACCGGGTCCACGCAGCGGGCAGGCCTTGAGGTAACTGGCTCGGCGCCGCTGCCGCCCGCCCGCTCCGGTCGACAAGTGAGTGGCGATAGTCTAGGTCTCCCGCAACGCGTTGGAACGCTGCACGAATGCTTTCCGGCTCAAAAGGATCAACTAAACAGGCTGCGTCACCAGCAATTTCGGGCATTGAGGATATGTTGCTCGTAATGACTGGCCGCCCAATTGCATTCCCTTCGATGATGGGCATTCCAAATCCCTCCAAAGTAGACGGAAACATGACGATATCCGAACGCTCATATTTCTCGCGAATTTCGGCATCCGTAAGTTGAAACGAATTAGAATATTTGATTCCGTGGCGTGTCAGGGCTTCACGCTGACTAGACGACAACCTGCCCACGATATCCAATTGGCAGCAGAGACCCGCTAGCGCTTCCGCCGTTCGCTCAATATTTTTGCTCGGGCCTGTTCCAATTTGTAGCACCCTCGGTAGTTGCTCATCGAATTCCTTCGGCTTCGGTTGGAAGTCCGGAGAAATTGAAACATAAATCACGCGAATGAGGTTAGGATCGCATTGGACGAATCGAAGGAGATCATCCTTACTAGCCTGCGAGATGACCGTAATTGCAGCAACCCTACGTACAGGAATTGTGTACCAGAGATGTCGAAGAAGCTCACGTCGCAAGCCAGTCTTTCTATGCAAGATTCCACAATCAAGAATCGTCAGAATCGTCCGACGTTTTTCAAGCAAATATGAAAGGAAATGCACATCTCCTGTGATGTGATTGATATCGCCCTGGCGCAAAGAGGCTTGCCCGATGTCATATATTCTTCGAAAAACGCCGGTGCTCATGAACCTTGAGGTTGCAACCCGAGCATGTACATCTGGAGGCAAAGAGGCACGCACATCGCGGAAATACCTTTCCACGCTGTGATGAAGTGCAAGTGCTTTTCGATGATAGAACGTTACACGCATACTTTGACTATTTAGCGATGCTTGGCCCGCGGTCTCGATGTGTTTGTCCACTCGAATGCTCAGCAGCCCACTTCAATTCATTGCCTTCAGGACAATGCGCGTGAACCGATCGGGTTCGAATACGAGTTCGGTTATGGCAGCGTCCCGCCTTGGAAATACGAGCCAACCAGACCAACTTTCTCCTGGGTTCATCCAACGCCCCGCGAGCCCCTGGTCCATGAGGAGCATTCGAGTTGGATCAACTGTAAATTTTCGTCCCGTCGCGTCCATGGGCGTAAAATCGTAGGAACTGACGTAGTACGCGTGCGATGTCGAGTTGGTAACGTTTACGTGGATTTGGCAAGAGGCTAGCGGCCCGTCCGCAGGGTCGCCTTGCACTATCTTGCCCTCGGATAACGTCCAACCCCCCGCAGATTCCGATGGAAGGTCGACTCGAAGCAGACGACATTTCCTCGAGCCGGTGCCATCAACAATTTGCAACTCTTGTAAGTTCTCTGGCCAAACGTAGTAGGTCGGTCCCGTTGAGCCTTTGCTGCTTGTGTATTGGAGCAACGCGAGACAAGCAAGAAAGCATCCCAGGCCAGGACCCCAAGTTCTCAGCCAGGCTACAGTCCTAGCTACGAAGTCCGGAGCGAGCGTCTCCGGAGTAATCTTGCTGGTGTCTTGCCGCACCATCTGAACCTTCTGGTGTGCAACGTCACTTAGCTGCAAAATTGCTGGCTCGCGCAGGTCGCTCTCGTCATACACCACGGTTAGCAATGCACTCCCGCTTTTGGTTGTCGATTCGAGTGCTGCCGCAGCCAGACCCCTGGCGGTGACGCTGGCGCCACCTACAGCTATCCCGGCTACCAATGAGACTTCACAGTTGCCCTTGAGGGCATCAAGTTCCCCGTGAATCCAAGCCGCGAGATCACGCGTGACTGTGATTGCTTGAACCGCGTCAAGCTCGCGAAACGCTAACGCAAATGTGCTTCCGCTCCAACGGGCAGGGTAACGAGGAAACGGCATTCCTCGACCAGTCGGTATAAGCGGGCGTGGGAGGTATCGAACTAGCCAATGCGTCAGATTTGACGTGGTATCAGGCAATGCTGACAAACGAACCTCAGTGGATATACGCTGCAACAGACGCGTGGCCGAGCTGGTCCCCATTTCCTCGTTGAGAGCCCCGAGACCGCGTATCTTGAATAGCGCCAGTGACGGTGTACGAATACTTGGGTCATCGGCTGCCCATTTGGCGCAATGTTCGAGGTAGCGATGCAGGCCGAAACGCCTCGGGATCTGCAAAGATGGATCCCACGAAGCAAGACGTTCGGTTCTCCTGGCCCGCGTCGGACCAACGCGGGCCAGGAGACGCCTCGCCATCAAGAAGAGCCCCTGTCCAAGGAGAAAACCGGCGATTAGCAACGTGAATGAACCATTCGGGCCACGAACGGAACGCGCCTCGCACCAACTCACTCTAAGCATGTTCCAGACATCGGCAACCCATTCCGCGAACGGTCCGTTGCCAAGCAAGTAGCCGACAATTGCGGCAATCAGTAACCAGAAACTCTGACGTAATCGACTAAACACTGCTTACGACTCCCGCTGGCGGCCCATGCTGACATGTCAGCAGGCGCCGGTCAACGGAACATCCGTTGCGACTATTGCCAGCAATATTCAGCATTTAATGGCACACTTGCCCGTTGTTGTGCAGTGAGGATTCCGGGTCAGCTATATCGACAATTCTCGCCTGACTTTAAGCAGGTGCGTTCCTCTGCGCCGGCGGCTGCATGTTCCACGCTCCGTCTGGGCACCTGGAAACATGGGTCCGGTTGACATGCGATGCCGCCACGGCGGAGGCTAGTGCGCCTGGGACCTATGTCCACCAACCTACCACGTAAACGTGTAGTCATCGAAGGTGACGGGCCAATCGTCCTGGTCATCCGCTTGCCACGCAGGTGAGGGTGTATTGAGGACATAGGCATCCTCGGTGCCTATGCATTGAATGGCCGCTGGAGTGCCTGCAGGGATCTGGACCGAGCAGAAACTGTGGTGCTCTCCAGAGAATAACTCGACATAGCCGTCGGCCATCTTCATCACTATCTTGACGTTGCCCTTGATACACGTGAAGACGCCCCAGCGCTTCATGTGCAAATGGGGCCCCTTGATTGCGCCCGGACTTACGACAGTGACGTAGACCTGTTGTGGTCTCTGCGGCTCCGCAAGGAAACCGTCGTGCACATTGTACACTGGGATCAGAAAGCCGTTGGCGGTTCCGTCCTTTCCCTTCGTGATGTGCTTAGCGTTATTTCGCATTCGAACGTCGGACTTACTGATGGTCATGGTATGGTCTCACATTGAATTACATCATCGCGGAATACACGTACCGTCTCGAAACTCGTGCTGATCTCAGCTTCCCAGAGGTTCTGATGCGGCGGCACGCTGAGAGATTCTTCGCTCAATTGCTCGGGGCAGTTTGGCGCTCGACTTGTGGATCGGGTTCATGTGCATGGGATGATAGCGGAGACTAACATAGGGGCCAAGAGGACCATTGCGCCAGCCTACACATGAAGCGGCTGGTGGTCGCTGGGCAACTCAAAACCACTAACTATGCCCCATCCCCAGCCACATTGACCCCCGCGTTTCTTCGTGTAATCATTCCGCGCCACGGGAAGTTCGCTGGTTTGACTGTCTTAAATGAGGCCTAATGAAATTCTTCGTAACCGGTGCAGCCGGGTTTATTGGCAGTAACCTTGTAGACCGTCTGTTGACCGCCGGCCACGATGTTGTCGGTTACGACAATTTCTCGACAGGGCTACCCCAGTTTCTGGAAGGTGCTCGGAGCAATTTGAGGTTCCGGCTCATTGAGCAAGATGTGCTTGATTCAGAAGCTCTAACCAAGGCGATGGGTGGCAGCGACTTCGTTGTCCACTTCGCCGCCAACGCAGATGTCCGTTTCGGCACGGAACACCCCCGTAAGGACCTCGAGCAAAATACCATTGCCACTTTCAACGTGTTAGAGGCAATGCGCGCCAACGGTATCAAGCGGATTGCATTTTCATCGACGGGTTCGGTGTATGGTGAAGCGAGCGTGTTACCCACGCCTGAAGATGCCCCGTTTCCGATTCAAACTTCCCTATATGCGGCGTCCAAACTTGCAGGTGAGGGGATGATTGCCGCGTATTGCGAAGGTTTTGGATTTCAGGCCTATGTCTTTCGTTTTGTTTCGATATTGGGTGAGCGTTACACGCACGGCCATGTATTCGATTTCGTCAAGAATCTGCTGCGTGATCCCAGTCAACTTCGCGTACTAGGCAACGGCAAGCAGCGGAAGTCATATTTGTACGTGCAGGATTGTATTGATGCGATGCTCCTCTCAATCGAGCATGCCAAAGACAAGGTCAATGTTATCAACCTGGGCACGGATCACTATTGTCAGGTGCTTGACTCAATCGGTTGGATTACCGAGCATCTTGGCGTGAAGCCGCGAATTGATCTGACTGGCGGCGATCGGGGCTGGATCGGTGACAATCCCTTCATTTTTCTGGACACTACTAAGATTCAAAGTCTCGGTTGGAAACCAAAACTGACGATTCAACAGGGCATTATTAAGACAATCGACTACCTAATTGCCAACCCATGGGTAATGGAGGCACGCGTATGAATATTTGCGTTGTGGGCCTCTGGCACCTCGGGTCGGTTACCGCAGCGTGCCTGGCTCGAGCAGGCCATGTAGTTACCGGACTCGATGAGTCGAGTGACGTAATTGCCGGACTCACTGCGGGGCGTGCGCCGCTTTCCGAACCCGGTCTAGATCAATTGATTCGTGAGGGCATCGACGCGGGTCGTCTGAGCTTTACAACCGTCGCTGCGGACGCATTGAAAAACGCATCGGTTTTGTGGGTGGCATTCGATACCCCGGTATCCGAGGAAGACGTGGCGGATGTCGAGTATGTTGTGTCGCGCGTTGAGGGGCTCTTGCCACAACTCCAGTCGGGATCTTTGGTGATCGTTTCGTCTCAATTGCCGGTAGGCTCCGTGCGTAACCTTGAGAAGCGAATCGGTCGTGAAGATATCTCATTTGCTGCACTTCCGGAGAATCTCCGTCTTGGCAAGGCAATTGAGGTGTTTACAAAGCCTGATCGAGTCATTGCGGGTGTACGCAGCGACGAGGATCGGAAAAGAGTTTCTGAAATACTCGCGCCGATTACCGACAAGATCGAATGGATGTCGGTCGAATCCGCCGAGATGACTAAGCACGCCATCAACGCATTTCTGCAACGTCGGTTGTTTTCATCAACGAGATCGCAACAATTTGCGAAGATGTTGGCGCAGATGCTAAAGAGGTCGAGCGCGGCTTGAAGTCGGAATCGCGCATCGGGCCCAAGTCTTATCTTTCTCCTGGTGCAGCCTTCGCGGGGGGAACATTGGCCCGCGATATTGCCTTTCTCACGGCGCTGAGCGAAAAGTCCGGTAAACAATCGCCCCTAGTCGCTTCGGTGAAGACTAGCAACGATCTGCACAAAAATTGGACACGCCGCAAATTGCAATCTTTGCTGGGCAAATTACAGGGCCGGAACATTGGTGTTTGGGGACTCACGTACAAGGTGGGTACGGATACGCTGCGGCGTTCGAGTGCGGTCGAGCTCTGTAGCTGGCTGCATGAGCAGGGAGCACGGGTTGTTGCTCATGATCCCGCCGTTAAGGAGTTGCCACGTGAGTTGCAATCCATAATTAGCCTCAAGAACTCGCCCGCTGAGGCAGCAAGCAATGTCGATGCACTCGTAGTGGCGACCGAGTGGCCCATTTATCGAGAGGTGACGCTGGATATCTCGGGCACGCTCACAGTTCTTGACGCGACCCGGTTTCTCCGAGACAAATTCGAGAAACATCCTTCTGTTCGTTACGTGACAATTGGAAAGGGGCTTGCATGACAGGCATGCTCGAAGGGCGCTCGGCGATTATTACGGGCGCGAATCAAGGTTTGGGTCTGGCCATCGCCAAGGCTTATGTGAGTGCCGGCGCGAATGTTTTGCTTTGCGCAAGGGACGCGACCAAGCTTGACGCGGCAGTCCATGAATTGCGAAAAGCCTTGGTTCCTGGACAAAAGATCCTGGGGGAACGGGCAGACGTTTCGCAACAGCCGGACGTGGTTAGAGTTGTTGGTCTCGCCATCGAACATTTCGGAAAAGTGCAGATTCTCGTAAATAACGCGGGGATTTACGGACCACTCGGTCGCATTGAAGAAATCGATTGGTTGGAGTGGGTGAAGGCGATTGAAATTAATCTACTCGGGTCGGTATTGATGTGTCGTGCCATTTTGCCCCATTTCCGCGCTAACCATTACGGCAAGGTTGTTCAACTCTCCGGGGGCGGCGCGACCAATCCGCTTCCTCGAATCAGCGCATATGCTGCGTCCAAAGCCGCCATTGTCCGATTTGCAGAAACTCTTGCAGAAGAGACGCGCGACGATCACATTGACGTCAACGCGATTGCGCCGGGCGCCCTCAATACGCGATTGTTGGATGAGGTGCTTGAAGCGGGACCCGAGAAGGTGGGTGAGTCATTTTACGCAAGGTCCCTGAAGCAGAAGCAAGAAGGGGGCTCGCCGGTTGAGAGGGGCGCTGATCTGGCGGTCTTCTTAGGTGCTGCCGTGAGCGATGGAATTACAGGCAAGTTGCTCAGCGCCGTGTGGGACCCTTGGGAAGATCTCCCGAACCGCGGACAGGATATGAAAACGGATATCTACACTTTGCGGCGAATAGTTCCTAAGGACCGTGGCTTATCTTGGGGAGACAAATAATGGTGCATCACGTTGCAATTGTTGGCTGTGGCTTGATCGGTCAAAAGAGGGCTAAGACACTAGGTGGTGCCAAGCTAGTGGCTTGCGCCGATATCGTTGGGGTGCGTGCTGAGGCGCTAGCGAAATCTCACGGAGCATTTGCTACTAGCGATTGGCGTGAGGCAATCCGTCGCGAAGATGTCTCCCTCGTCATCGTGGCTACAACTAACAATCTACTTGCAGAGATCACCATCGAAGCCCTGCAATCCGGTAAGCACGTGCTCGTTGAAAAGCCGGCCGCAATTTCTGTTGCGGAAGTCGATCGCGTGATTGCGGCGCAGGAGAAGAGCGGTTGTCTGGTGCGCGTTGGGTTTAATCATCGGTACCACCCCGCTTTGCTCAAAGCCAAGTCACTCATGGATTCAGGTGAGTTGGGGGATATGATGTTGGTGCGCGGCCGCTACGGTCACGGGGGCCGAATCGGCTACGACCGCGAGTGGCGGGCAGACGTTAAATTATCGGGTGGCGGTGAATTAATCGACCAAGGGGTGCATCTAATCGACCTGGCTAGGCTGTTCGTGGGTGACATTGCCCGTACCAGTGGTCACGCTCAGACCTACTTTTGGGATATGCCCGTTGACGACAATGCATTCATGACTCTGATTTCAAAGGGCGGGCAAACGGCATTCCTTCATGTCAGTTGTACAGAATGGAAGAACCTTTTTTCGCTCGAGATTTATGGGCGCACGGCCAAACTCCATATCGAAGGGCTTGGCGGAAGCTACGGGCTCGAGCGACTTGCATTTTACAAGATGCTGCCTGAAATGGGACCACCCGAAACGACGACTTGGGAATACCCGCGGGGGGATCGCTCCTGGGAAATCGAGATGACGGAATTTCTCGAAGACATCGAGCGAGGTCGCCAGCCTGCGGCTGGTTTGGCTGACGCGCGTGCTGCACTCGAGGTTGTAGAAACCATCTATCGGGGAACTGTCCAATGATTATAACACGCAGCCCGCTAAGAATCAGCTTGGGCGGTGGTGGAACGGATTTGCCGTCTTACTACGAACGCTCCAGTGGTTTCTTGATCGCCGCAGCCATTGATCGCTACGTGTTTGTCACTGTAATGAGGCCATTCACGCCTGGAATTTATCTAAAATATTCCAGCATCGAGCATGTCGAGACCGTCGATGAGGTGCAGCACCCCATCATCCGAGAGGCACTCCGGATGATGGAATTGCGGACGCCCCAAGTTGAGATCACAACCTTGGCGGACATCCCGGCCGGCACGGGCCTCGGTTCGTCTGGAAGTTTTACTACGGCCCTTGTCAAAGCGCTGCACGCCCATCGCCGCCGTCTGCTGCACTCGAGCGAAGTTGCACGATTGGCCTGTGAAATCGAAATTGAGCATCTGCGCGAGCCAGTCGGAAAGCAAGATCAATACATTGCCGCGTACGGTGGGATCACCTGTTTCGATTTTCATGCTGATGGAACTGTTGACGCACGTCCGCTGGCCGCGAGTATGGACACGCTCTTTGATCTCGAAGACAATCTTTTATTGTTCTTCACGGGATATTGTCGCAGCGCTGGAAGCATATTGCGGGACCAGAAGGTAAAATCCGAACAGGCCGACCAAGATATGATTGCCAATTTGGATTACATAAAGGAACTCGGTTACCGCAGTCAAAGGGCACTCGAGGCTGGCAAATGTGGACTATTCGGCGAGCTAATGCATGAGCATTGGGAGCATAAGAAAAATCGCTCGAAGGGGATGAGCAATCTGCAGATCGATGAATGGTACGAACTTGGCCGCGCGAATGGCGCGATCGGGGGAAAGTTGGTCGGCGCTGGGGGAGGGGGCTTCTTGATGTTCTACGCCGATGATCGGAGGAAGCTTCGGCAGGCGATGGCCAAGGCCGGACTCGAGGAAGTGCGTTTCCGTTTCGATTTCGAAGGGACCAAGGTACTTCTATCGTGATTCCTGTCGCAATATTAGCGGGCGGGCTGGCGACGCGTCTGCGACCGCTGACTGAAACAATACCGAAGTCTCTCATTGAGGTGGCGGGGGAACCGTTCATTTCCCATCAGCTGCGCCTGCTTCAGAAGGTCGGAATACGCCGAGTTGTCATTTGCGTAGGTCATCTTGGGGAGATGATCGAACAGGTTGTTGGAATAGGCGAAGCATGGGGGCTAGCGGTTTCATATTCATCGGACGCGGACAAGCTTCTAGGTACCGGTGGCGCCATTAAGAAAGCGTTGCCCGCGCTCGGCGAACGCTTCTTCATACTTTACGGTGACTCGTACCTTGATAGCGACTTCAGTACCGTCGAACGTGCACATAGCGCTAGTGGCAAGCAGGGTTTAATGACTGTTGTGCGCAACGATGACCAATGGGATCGCAGCAACGTGCTGTACCGCGATGGCAAGATTGTTAGTTACGACAAAGCCCATCGGACGGCCGACATGCATCACATCGATTGGGGGCTTGGGGTGCTTTGCGCACAGGCACTCGATGCCTATCCTGAGGCTGAGGCATTTGATTTAGCTCGTGTTTACCGGGAGTTGCTCAACATTGACCAACTCGCTGGATTCGAGGTAAATCGCCGCTTCTACGAAATTGGGTCGCCTGAAGGGATCCGCGAAACCGAAGAGTACATATCGAATAGCTCGCAGGAGCACTGAGGCACGTCCGCGTGGTGCTGCCCACAGAAAGTCTTGTCAATGAAATATTCCGAACAGCACCTGAATGAAGCAATTGAGATTATTCGCGGAATCGACCTAGATGTCGTCGAGACGACGGCAACGTTGCTGGCGGAACTTCGCAATCGTAATGGCAGGTTATTTCTTCTCGGGGTGGGTGGAAGCGCTGCCAATTGCTCACATGCAGTCAATGACTTCAGGAAGATCTGCAACATAGAAGCGTATGCGCCCACGGACAATGTTTCGGAACTGACGGCCCGAACTAATGATGAGGGCTGGGCCAGCGTCTTTGTCGAGTGGCTGAAAGTGAGCCGACTGAGCAAAGCCGACTTGGTGTTTGTTCTTTCAGTGGGTGGAGGCAATCTCGAGAAAAATGTGAGCCCAAACCTGGTGTCAGCACTCCAGTATGCAAAATCAGTCGGTGCATGCATATGCGGTATCGTTGGGCGTGACGGTGGATATACCGCACAGGCGGCGGATGCCTGCGTAATTGTCCCTACGGTGAATCCTGAGAATGTCACGCCGCACACGGAGGCGTTTCAAGCAGTTATTTGGCATCTTCTGGTGTCACACCCCCAATTGAAGGCCGCACAAACGAAGTGGGAATCAACGAAATAATGACAAGGGCCGTATTTCTGGATCGCGACGGTGTCATTAATCGCCCAATAGTCCGCGACGGAAAGCCCTATCCCCCCGATTCGCTCAGTACGCTTGAGCTATACGAAGGCGTTGCAGAGGCCATTGCAAACCTGAGAAACGCCGGGTTTCTTACGATTGTAGTCACAAATCAGCCGGATGTTGCCCGTGGAACGCAGACGCGAGAAACGGTGGAAGCGATGCACGCCGACTTGATGGCCAAGCTTGCACTCGACGAAGTCATAACTTGCTATCACGACGGGGATGCGTGCAACTGCCGTAAACCGAAGCCAGGCGCGTTGCTAGAAGCCAAGAGCCGTTACGACATCGACATCGAGAGCTCATTTATGGTTGGCGACCGTTGGCGAGATATTGAAGCAGGTCAACGTGCAGGCTGCATTTGTATATTTATTGACCGTGGCTACAGCGAACGCCAGCCTGTGCCACCGTATGCACGAGTCACGTCCCTTGCCGAGGCGTCCGAATGGATTCTTTCACCCGCGAATACGATACAGAATGGACAAGCGCGCTAGGAGCGAAATTAAATGAAATCCATATCAGACCTCAAAGTGAAAATTTTCGCGGACGGCGCTGAAATCGCGGGCATGCTCGAAATGTATGCCAAGCCCTATATCAAGGGCTTCACCACAAATCCAACATTGATGCACAAGGTGGGTTTGACCGACTATCGGGGATTTGCGAAGTCGATACTTGCGGCTATTCCAGACCGTCCCATTTCGTTCGAAGTCTTCTCAGACGAATTTAGCGAAATGGAGCGGCAAGCTCGCGAGATTGCAACCTGGGGCAAGAATGTGTACGTGAAGATCCCGGTAACCAATACCCGCAGTGAACCCGCGTATGATCTCGTCCGGCGCCTTTCACATGAGGGGGTAAATCTCAACGTAACGGCCCTCATGACGCAGGCCCAGGTCCGTGCAGTAGTCGAAGCAGTCAAAGGTGGAGCTCCGTCGTGTATCTCAGTTTTCGCAGGTCGCATCGCTGATACCGGCCGTGATCCAGTTCCAATCATGACAGAGTGCGTCGAAATATTGAAAGCCGAGCCAAAGGCAGAGTTAATCTGGGCCAGCCCCCGGGAGCTGCTAAACATTTTCCAAGCGGACGACGTCGGCTGTCACATCATTACGGTCACGAACGACGTCTTGAAGAAGCTACCGCTCGTAGGCACCGACCTGACCCAGTTCTCGTTGGACACGGTGAAGATGTTCTACGACGATGGCCGAAAGGCGGGATTTTCACTGTAGAATCTGAATTGAGATTGGCTGAAAACCTCGCTTCAGTCGCGCTCCTGTGAGTACTGCGGTGATCGCATTGAATATTGGCCCCGACAACGGTACGTTGAACCCGATGCCGCCCGCCCGCGAGGAAATTTTCAGGCTCATAACGACTCGCAATCTCCACCTGGGAGTAATCGGCCTAGGTCACGTGGGATTGCCCCTAGCGCTGACCTTCGTTGAGCGGGCCAAGGTAAGGGTAACTGGTTTCGATATCGACGTGCGCAAGGTCGACTCGCTTCGGCGCGGTGAAAACTATATCATGCATATCGGTGCCGAGCGGGTAAGCCTTGCCCGTGAGAGTAGCCTGTTTGACGCAACATCGGATTTCAGTCGCCTGGGCGAGCCTGACGCGTTGCTGATTGCAGTTCCAACTCCGTTGACTCTTCAGAGGGAGCCCGATCTGCAGTTTCTCGTGCAAACCGCCGAAGCTATCAGTTCGCGCCTTCGGCGGGGACAGCTCGTGGTGCTCGAGTCAACGACGTACCCTGGCACGACAGATGAGTTGCTTAGGAACATTCTCGAGCAGTCTGGCCTCAAGTGCGGGAGCGACTTTTTCCTGGCTTTTTCGCCAGAGCGTGAAGACCCTGGTAATCGGCAATTCACTACGGCGTCAATTCCGAAGGTGGTGGGTGGAGTGGATGATGCCGCGGCCGATCTCGCGGTTGCATTGTACGAGATGGCGTTCGAGCGCGTAGTGAGAGTGAAGTCAGCGCGTGTGGCTGAGGCGACCAAGCTGACGGAGAATATATTTCGAAGCGTGAACGTGGCGCTTGTCAATGAACTAAAGACCGTATTTGATGCAATGAATATTGATGTTTGGGACGTGTTGGACGCCGCGGCGACCAAGCCATTTGGTTTCATGAAGTTCAATCCGGGTCCAGGCCTGGGTGGTCATTGCATTCCGGTCGATCCGTTCTATTTGGCTTGGAAGGCTAGGGAATTTGGCATTCACACTCGTTTCATCGAGCTCGCGGGTGAGGTGAATGTTGGCATGCCAAAGTACGTGATCGACAAGCTTCAAACGGCGTTGAACGCGAGGCAGAAATCGGTTAAAGGCAGCCGAGTTCTGGTTCTCGGTTTGGCGTATAAGAAGGATGTTGACGACACCCGCGAGAGTCCATCCTACGCGCTAATAAGTCTGCTCTTGGATCGCGGTGCAATCGTTAGCTATCACGACTCACACGTGGCAGCTACGCAGCCAACGCGATCGTGGCCTAATATTCCTTTAATGTCCTCAGTCCCGCTCAGCGCAGAGAATATTGCAACTGCCGATGCAGTCTTGATAGCCACTGACCATTCGGGGGTCGATTACGACAGGGTCGCGGCCAATGCCCAGCTCATTGTCGACTCGCGGGGCGTGTATCGCGAGCCGCGGGATAATGTGGTTAAGGCATGAAACCGAGGCAAGAGTTGCCGTCACCGCGGTCGCTGCGTGAGCCTGTGATTAGTACGGCAGCAATAACTTCCGTCCGGGCCGGTGGCGAAAAAAGACTGAAAAGTCTGCCTTGTCTACAGTGACCACGGGCAATCGAGGATGTTGATCGCTAAGGTGCACTAAGCACGCATCGGCAAAATCTACCCATCGCCTCCGGTAGCGTAACATTTCAGCCCGGATTGGCTGCAATTCTTCAGGAAGAAAGTGGACGCTCAGGAGTAGATCCCTCTCAATCCAACTGCACAGAGCTTCCACGGAAGCTCGACCGGCCTGTTCAAGCAAGAAGACGACTTCGGATATACAGGCCTCGGCAGTTACCCATGGGCCACGAAGCTCCCCAAGGAGTCCCTTCGCCCAACCGTGGTACTCATCATCCCGATTGAGCAATGCAACGAGATAGCCTGTGTCAACGATTGCGCGACCGTCCATAACCCGAGAGCCGCTTTCGATTTGAAGAGAGGTCGCTTGGGCCCCGGCCTACCCCAATGCTCGGGCCAACGAATTTCAACATGTCTATGCCCTCGTCGCCTAAGGTGACTTGCTCTATTCCGGTGCGAATCAACTCTGATTCCGAGCAGCCACGCTTTTTGGCCATTCGCGAAAGTGCTGCAGCCATTGGCTTTGGTAGCTTTACAGTCCGGGTTACGAGAGGCATACAAACCGGTAATACCATGGTGTAATACCACTCGCAAGGGTGCGGCCGCCATTGTCCACGTGCCGCTGTGACCAAATAGGCCACAAACCCAATCCCGTAGTGAGTTAAAACCAGCAGAATTTCGACTCATTGCCGGGCGTAACATATGTGTTACGCTAACTGAGAGTGAGGCCTCCTATGCCACGCCACACCAAGACCGGTTTCGACAAGTTCTTCGATACGCAAATGGTGTCGCCATCATTTGCGAAAGCATACACGGAGAGCCGAGCCAAAATTGATGCGGTTGATGACGTTGTACGCCGACTTGACGAAACTCGATTGGGCCTTGGTATGAGTAAAGCTGAACTCGCCCGGGCCATCTCCACGAAGCCTGAGATTGTGCGCCGGCTGTTCACTACGAAGAATCCCAACCCAACCTTGGAAACGGTAATTCGCCTTGCTCGCGCATTGGGCTACAACCTACAATTGGTGCCGCGCGCCAAGCTAGACGAAAAGGCACCGCGTAAGGTTGCGAAATCAGCGCAGCGCCGGCAGGCGCGAGCGATGGCAAGCTAAGCTAGGTAGCCACGCTTCGAGGAGTCCTCGCGCGGTATTCGCCTCCCAGTGCACGAACCGCCGCATAGTCTCCGGAGGACAGCACGGTGCGGAACGGCTTCCCCCTTCCCACTTGCCGCCGCCGCTGAACATCGGGGGAGGGGCGTCGGCGACCGCCTTGATGACGGCCAGCATCGTTGGTCCCGAAGCTAAACCGTCCTCGACTGGAGGCGATTTTTTGACTTGGCGGCCCACGATCACCCCCAAACCACCGCGAGAGTATCGCGAAAGTACGTGTTGAGTGATGAGGAATCGCCGGTGCCCACCGGGTGCGTGCCCTGCAAAAGTTCGAGTCGTTTGATCTCTTGCTCGACAAAATCGCCGATCGCCGGAATTCGCGGACTACGATCGAGCTCTGCCCCCCCACGCTTTGCCAGCAAGAGTTCCTCGATTGCGCCGCGCAAATCGCCGTCTGTTACCGTGGCATCCAGAAGTTCCTGGAATTCAATGGGCACAAGGCCAAGACCCTGTTCAATCCACCGCATGGCCAGCAAAGGCCGAAGCACGTAAAAGTACTTCTTATGCCAAACGATTTCACCCCGCAGGTACTCGCGGAAGTTTCCCTGCGCCATGTGGAAGTAATGAAAATAGGTTGCTCTTGGCGAGTAGAAGTCCGCCGCGAGACGCCGGAATGGATCCACTACGGCGAGTTGCTCGCGGTAAATGATTGGACTTTGAAGCCATTCGAGAAGTGGCGGATTCGATTTGCGCAATAAGCGCAATGCCTTGCGCAGATCCCAGCCGCTAATGTCAAGATCGTCCTTAATCGGTCGCTCGATCACGTCGCGCTTGTCTTCAATGTCGATCGAAAGATACCAATCAGTCGGACGCACGTATATGAACCGTACGTTGTAGTCGCTGTCCGCGGACGCAAATCCCCAGGCGCGGCTACCGTGGCTTGAATATTGGACTCGAGTGTTGTATGGTGAATGTATGGCGCAACTCTTTTCGACCACAGTTCGACTTGAAGAAGCGGATATTAAGGCTCTGAAGAGGGCCAGGGCAGCTGGACATTCAGCTTCCGAACTAATACGAAAGGGGCTACGTGTAGTAGCGTCTCGCTATTATACGGGTCGAAGGTCTCCATCTACGAGACTGTTTGAGTCTATGGACAGTAAACTGGGGGATGAATCGGAACTTTTTGGAGATCTAGAGGTTTGAATCCCGCAATCGTTGCGGATACAGGCGGGCTTCTTCGCGCGCTTGCCAGTACACGTGATGGGCGACCTAGCTTTCCAGACTTTGAGAAGGTCTTGCTTTCGGCCGGTCTTGTAATAGTGCCCTCGCTTGTTCTTGCGGAGGTCGATTACTTTCTGCGTGACAATAGAATCGCAATGCGGAAATTGGTAGCGGAAATTTTTGATCCGGCGACCCGTTACGAATACGAGCATGCTTTACCAACTGACATGGTTCGGGCGCTCGAACTTGACGCCAAGTTCCGCTCGCTCAACTTGGGATTGGTAGATGGGTTCGTTGCGGCTGTGGCCGAGCGGCGGCGAGTCTATCGAATTTTGACAACGGATCGCAGGGATTTCGCCGCGATACGCATTGGGCGGCAGCTCAACAAGTCATTCGAGCTTTTGCCCTAGGTTACTGGGGCTCGTACAGCAAGCCGCGGCGGTCTCGAACCGCAACTAACCGTTCCGCTGCCGCCACGCCGCCACCGTTGTCCACGTGCCGCCGTGCCCAAATCAGCCACAGATGCAGGAGACTGTTACGGTCTGCTATAGTTGCACCAATTCGGACGGGTAGTCGCGCTATCCCTCAGCTATCCGTTCGAGCCGGAATTTCGCGCTGAATGCTGCGCCGAGCGTCCATGCGTCTTCTGACTTTGCGCGCTCGAAAAACGTGACCGGATCCTCGTTCTCGAGCCAGAAGTCGATTTTCGCCTCAGTGAGGCGTATTCGAACTCCGGACAGGGGCTCGATAATGAGCGCCACGTTCGCGTCGTCGAGCGCAATGAACTGTTGCTCCAGTCCACTGGGGGACCTGAATATCACCGGATCATACAGCGGTACATTAAGTGGCGGACACTCTGCCGTGACGATTGCCATCGTACCGCGCTTTCCACAGCTCGTGAGCAAACAGGAGCGTAGGTAGGTGAAGCAGAACTTGCGCTTCGCGACTTTTCTCAGACAGCGCCGCCGTTGCGCGAGCTGCGCGGAATTGGCGATATCGTTCACGACTTTTATACCGGCATGGAGCGAATCTTCGAGAAGATTGCGCCCGAACTCAATGGCGGCGAGACCGCGCTGCTTGTAGCCCCGTTATCGCAATGGAGATCGACGGCACTCGGCGCCACTGCCGTCCCCTCGCTTGGCCCCGTGCAAGCATCCGGCTCGACTGGCGCCCGCATCTTTAAGATTCGCAATGAGGCCTAATGAAATTCTTCGTAACCGGTGCCGCCGGGTTTATCGGCAGTAACCTTGTAGACCGGCTCGGTATCATTGAGCTTCTTGGCGATGTATGCAGCGGCTTCAGTGGAGTTCACGGCAGCATTTCCCCGCAATTGCCAACGGCCTGCGGGTGGGCCATACTTTGATTATGCCTCTGGCTGAGAAACTCGACCCCGTTGCCCTTTCCCTCACGAATGCTCCCGTTGACGACGAGCCCGAGACGGAAGAGGAATTGCGCGCCATTGCGGAAACACGGGAGGCCTTGCGAGCGGGTAAGCCATTGGTCACTTTGGAAGAGGTAGCCAAAGAACTTGGGATCGTGCTCGGTGCCGATTCGTGACGTTGAAGGTTATCGTTTCCGATGCGGCCCGCAAAGAACTCGGGCGCATGGATCGCGCTGTGGCTGCCCGTGTCTTGAATAGCGTCTATAGATTCGCAAACACCGGGTACGGCGATGTGAAGGCCATGAAGGGCAGACCCGGCGAATACAGACTTCGTGTCGGTGATTGGCGAGTAAGGTTTGCACTTGACCCCACCCGTGGCGAGCTTGTCGTGCAGCACGTCTTGAACCGTCGCGAAGCCTATCGGGACTAGTGCCATTGTCCACGTGCCGCAGCAGCCAGATGAGCCACATATGCTGCCGCCATTTCGTCGGGATCGCCTGAGTAGGCTGCCGCTATTGGCGGCCAGCCTGAAGCCAAATCCCGCGGTCCGCCTTGCAGAGTAGTCCGTCGAATGCGCGCTAAGGGAATATGGTCTATCCTTTGAGAGCAACATGGCTGACCCGGCTGTCCGACGCGCGACGTACGAGGATATTCTGCAAGCCCCACCTGAAAAGGTTGCAGAAGTCATTGAGGGCGTGCTTTACGTTCACCCGCGTCCCGCAGGTCCGCATGCTTTGGCGGCATCATCGCTAGGAATGGATCTTGGCACTCCATTTCAACGAGGTCGAGGTGGCCCAGGGGGCTGGTGGATAGTATTTGAACCTGAGTTGCACCTAGGTAGCGAACCCGATATCGTGGTTCCCGACCTTGCAGGTTGGCGCCGGGAGCGCATGCCCCAGTATCCCAAGACCTCCTTTGTCGAAGTGGCGCCTGATTGGGTGTGTGAAGTGCTGAGCGAATCGACGCGCCGACTTGACCGCGTTGAAAAAATGAGAATTTATGCTCGCGAAGGCGTGCAACATGTTTGGCTAATCGATCCAATTGTTGAAACGATCGAAGTATTTGGATTGGATGGGACCACGTACCGGGTTGTAGCCGCACATGGCGGTGACGAACGGCCGCGCCTGGAGCCGTTTGACGCGATTGAGCTAGATTTGGCGGCACTCTGGGGCAGGCAGTAGTGCCAAAGTAGTCTGAGGCTGTTGAAGGGCCGCTGCTGGCGCTGCCGCAGAGGGGTGGCGAGCCACCGACACAAGCGACGCTGAGCGTCCATGCGTCTTCTGACTTTCGAGTTCCGGACAGGGGCTCAATAGTGAGCGCCACGTTCGCGTCGTCGAGCGAAATAAACCGTTGCTCCAGGCCACCGGGGGAACTGAATATCACTGGATCATGCAGCGGCACATAGTTACGGCGGCCTCGAATCACGCTGCCCGTCGGCGCAAATATTTGACGCTGGTTGGCACATCGCGAACGAGTCGCAAAAGCAAGTCCATCGCCTCGGTCTGGACGTTCCTCCCGGACTCCCAACGCGAAATTGTATTGGAGCCGAGACGAAGTAACTTGGCGAGTTCGTTCTGAGTCAGTGAAAGGCGCTCGCGCAATGCCCGGATTTCGTTCGCCGAAAGTAGTCCGTGTTTCTTGCGATACGCAGCAATTGCATTTTCATTCAATTGCCGTGAATCAATGTAACGGAGAACCACCTCGCTGCATTTGGGACAACGAAGATGGACGGCCGAGGGAACAATGATCGATTCACCATTCACCGGCAAGCGCAGGCGTCCATGACGTTCCACCATAACAGTTCCGCAATTAGGACAGGCGTCGTTTGACAAGACGCTGCGGCGGGGTAATGAAGTAATTTTTGAGTTAGGAGTCTTCTTCATAATTCTTCACCCGTATCTTCGTGAAATGACACGATCAGGCAGTCATTCCGAAGCACTAGTTTGATGTACAGGACCACGCCAGAAACTGAGGGTTTGAAGACGTACATCCACTCACCGGTAATCCTGGAGACCAGACGACCAGCAAAGTCTCGAGACGTAAGGCCTCGCCAGCATATGGCACGCGTCCTCCGCGTCGAACCCCCAGCCAAGCACTGCCAGTTCCTGTTGTGCTTTTAGCGTGAAACGAACGCTGCGTTGAGCGGCGAACTTCCGAATACGTTTGAGGGCTGCAGGAAACCAGCGAGGCATGTTTGGCCGCTTGAGATAGGCAGAAGTTCATTATGCATATGGTGAATTTGGAGTCAAGGAAGGGTAGCAGCCAACCCATCATATCGCATTGCTGGGTATGAAGGGTGTTCACTCCGCGCCACCGTTCGGCCGCCGCCGCTATGAGAGGTGATATTGAGGCTAAGGTGCCATTCAAGGTTCGCAGGCTAGAGCGAGGGGATGGCCGAACGGATTTCAGATCCGGAAATATAGATCTCGATCGTTTCTTCGTGAGCTACGCTGGCCAAAATCAATTTCGACACCACATAGGAACAACATACGTCGCGGTTGACCGGACTGGCTTTGTTGCCGGATTCGCCACGGTGACGGCATCCGAGATCGCCCCAGCGCACGCCGCAAATCCTCACTGGAGAGAAATGCAGACCAGGTTAGACCTTGGCTGCGGTGCATCAGGTAATTGCACTCGTCGCGAATGTGATTAAGTCGTTCATGCGGCGATTTGTGCATACTGGACTTCACGTAGGATGTGCGGACCAATATAGGGGCTGAGACTTTCAATCGTGACCAGGTTGACGCGCCGACCGAACAGACTCTCGAGATAATCGCCGAGATCGATCAAGGTGGTGAGAGTCTTGCGGCCCTGCGCAAACTCTACCAGCAAGTCGATGTCACTGTCGGTTCGCTCTTCCCCTCGCAAGCATGAGCCGAACAAGCCAAGCCGTTGAACTCCGAGGCGCAACAAGTCTGCGTCGTGACTCTCGAGCATTTGCAGGTACTTGTTGGAGGAAGGAGCACTCATAAACTTAATGTTGCAGCGTTAGGCGTGGGAATCAAACTTAGGCACAAATTCTGCCAACAAAGCCGTCGTCTGTCAACCGGGCTGCCGCGTGGAGTACTTTGGGAGGATGTGGAGCAGACTGACGAAGGTTAGAGAGATGCTGCCGTTGCCGCTGCCATTGTCCACGTGCCGCCGTGGACAAATCAGGGGCAATGCCCAATCTTGTGCGAGTCAGATCCTCCAGAATTTGACTCAGTTTTGGACAATGGTATTGTATTAGTATGAAATCTAATACCTCAAAATCGAGCATCACGTTGCCTGCCAAGGAACTGGCTTTGGTGGAGGGGTTGAAAAAGCGTTTGAAGGCGAAATCCAAGGTTGAAGTCGTGCGTCGCGGGCTGTTGCTGCTTCGCGAGTCGGTCGAGCGCGACGCTATTCGTGCCCAATATGCGGAGGCTTCGCGCGCGGTCCGTAAGTCAACGGTAACTGAACTTGAAGAGCTGGACGCGTTGTCAGAGGAAGGTCTCAGTGACGAATAAGCTGGCCATCGAACACGGTCACCTCTATTTGGCTGATCTCTCACCGCGCTACGGGACGGAGCCCGGCAAGGCTCGTCCGGTTTTGGTGATTCAAACGAACTTCCTTAATTCTACGGACCATCCCTCAACATGGGTATTACCCTGCACCACGCGGCTCGTAGGCGAGAATCTTTTGCGGGTCCCAATACCTGCGGGTCTTGCCGGCAACAAGCAGTCTTGCGAGGTCATGATTGATCAAAGTCGAGCAATTGATAATCGCCGGTTCCAGCGCCAACTCGGCCGTCTTTCGCCACCAATCTTGCGCGAGGTTAAGGACAAATTGCGTAGGCTTGCCGAGTTGTGAGGTGAAAACGCTGTACTCCCAAGCTTTTGCGGTTCCCCACCTCGCCCTTGTGTATTCAAGGACTTCTTTGATGTCCTGCTTCGCCCGCGGCGAACGGGTAACTAACGCCACCCGCATTAGCCCTTTTGAGTCATCCCCAGTTCTGTGTGAATCTCATTCAATTGCTGGAAAACGATGGCGTGGCTGGGCACGATCGTCACGTTTGCGCGTGAACGACGCTTGCTCGGTCTGCAACGTGGATGCCGCCGGCACGGCCTGTTCACTTTGGGCGTTCAATTGGAGGAGTTGGTCAGTGCCTTAGACGTGGGGCGGCTCCGGTGATACCATGCGCTTATGTCTGTTTTCGAGTCGTACTTTGTTGCCCAGCGAGACCGCAGCTTGCGCGAAGTTGCCGCAAATGAGGTTGCGGCGCAAAGCGCATTGACGATTGCCCGGAGCCTTGCGCGATTGCTCGTTGACCAGTTTGGCGCTCGTCGAGTCGTTCTGACGGGTTCGCTTGCCCGGGGTACCTTTGCGCACGGTTCGGACATCGATCTAGCTGCCGAAGGCATTGCGGCTGGTGATTTTTACCGGGCGGGAGCTGAGTTGGAGGCGGAGGCTCACGGTCTACGCGTAGATTTGGTTCCCATCGAATCTGCGTCGTCGGATTACCTCGAGGTGCTTTCACGAGAAGGAGTCGAGCTATCGTGACGCGACAAGGCGATAGCGCAGATCGCTTGGCGCGGCTTGCCGCGTCGATTCGATCGGAAATCGATCGCCTCGTTGCGGTTGTAGCTGAAGCAGAACTAGCGCTTCGCGATTTTTCTGAGATTGCACCACCGTTGCGCGAGCTTCGCGGAATCGGGGACATCGTGCACGATTTCTATACTGGGATTGAGCGAATCTTCGAGAAGATCGCGCCTGAACTCAACGGCGGCGTGCCCGCGGGTTCGGCTTGGCATCGCGAATTACTCGAGAGTATGGCGCTCGATTTGCCAACGATTCGACCGCCCGTGATTGGTCGTGGGACGGTACGAATTCTCGGAGAATATTTGCGCTTCCGGCATCTTTTTCGCAATGTCTATGGCTTCGAGCTCGAGTGGGAGCGGCTTCAACCACTGCTTGAGCGCTTACCTGCCGCCTGGATCACCGTCCAAACAGATATCCTTCACTTTATCGTGTTTCTAGACGAGGCGTGTATTCAACCGCGCGAAGTGTAGGCCTGCCGCTGCAGATACAGATGCAGTAACAGACTCCGCACCAGCTACCGGTGCCGAGCGAGGCCCACCCGTCGCCGCCGCGATCAATCCGAAGTGGACCGCGTAAGCCAATGGCTAGTACGGCACTATCAACTGCTGTCCGGGCCGGTGCCGAAAAAAAACTGAAAAGTCCGCCTCTAACGTCATCTGGTGTCATTTTGGGAGTGGCACTCCTAAAATGCATACTATCCGCAAGTTGCCAAGGAAAGTGGCAGTTTTCAGCCCTAAAGCAAAGGCGGCCACGCGACCTGCCACGGCTGCTGCGGCCGAATCACGGGTGATCCGCCAGGAGCTCGTACGTCGGTACGAGTCTGACCAAATTTAGATCATATGTAAATGTGGTCGGGACTGGAACCCACGCAGCTGCCACTTCGTCGGGGTTCTACTAGAGAACCTCCCTGTGAGGCAACGATTACCACCACCGCTAATCGGCCACGGGCGAGCTAGGCAAAGCGCGAACTCACGGCGCTGCCACTGCTGCCGCTGCCATTGTCCACGTGCCGCTGCGGCCCAATGAGCCACACATGCTGCCGCCATGTCGTCGGGGTCGCCCGAGTAGGCTGCCGCTATTGGCGCCAATTGTGAAATTCTACCTTGCCCGAGTAGCCCGTCGAATGCGCACTTCTGCCCGAGCGTGCGGGTGGAATTGAAGAATCACTGCTTGTCACGACATCTGGCGATAGCGCTTGAGCGAATTTCTGTCCAATCGACGAGGTCTACATTTCCGTCGGCGACTTCCCGCGCCCGTTTGACAAGTTCTGGAACCCACGCGGCTGCCATTTCTTCGGGGTCGCCAGAGCAGTCATCCAGGTGCAGCTGGAACCCGACACCCAAACAGCTGTGAAATGGCCACATTGGCGGCCCGGGCGGCGCATGCGACGTGGTGGAGGGCAATTCGGCAGGCGTTGACCCCGCCGGGCCCGCGTGCAAGCATCTCGCCCGGCTGGCGTTTGCATCTTCAGAATTCGCAGTGAGGACTAATGAAATTCTTCGTAACCGGAGCCGCCGGATTCATCGGCAGTAAGTTGGTGGAACGTTCGTTGACGGCTGGGCACAATGTTGTCGGTTACGACAATTTCTGGGAGGCGCGCTCATGAATATCTGCGTTGTCGGTCTCTGGCATCTTGGGTCCGTTACAGCGGCGTGCTTGGCTCAAGCGGGCTGTGTAGTTACGGGACTCGATGAGTCTAGTGACGTGATTGCGGGACTAAATAGTGGGCGCGCGCCGCTTTCCGAACCCGGCTTAGACCAACTGATCCGTGAAGGTATCGACGCAGGCCGCCTGAGCTTTACGACCGTCGCCGCGGATGCATTGAAAAATGCGTCGGTTTTGTGGGTGGCATTCGATACGCCCGTATCGGAGGAAGATGTAGCTGACGTTGAGTTTGTTGTGTCGCGCGTCGAGAAGCTTCTGCCACAGCTCCAGCCAGGGTCTTTGGTGATCGTTTCGTCTCAATTGCCCGTAGGTTCAGTCCGTGCGCTCGAGAAGAGAAGTGGTCGTAAGGACATCTCCTTTGCGGCACTGCCAGAGAACCTCCGCCTGGGCAAGGCAATTGAAGTATTCTCAAAGCCCGACCGCGTTATTGCCGGGGTGCGCAGCGATAAGGACAGGGCAAGAGTTTCCGAGATATTCGCCCCGATTACCGATAAGATCGAATGGATGTCGGTGGAATCAGCGGAGATGACCAAGCACGCAATCAACGCATTTCTTGCAACGTCGGTTGTGTTCATCAACGAGATTGCGACAATCTGTGAAGACGTTGGGGCGGATGCCAAGGAGGTCGAGCGCGGCCTAAAGTCGGAATCGCGCATTGGACCCAAATCCTATCTTTCTCCAGGTGCGGCTTTTGCGGGGGGAACTTTGGCTCGCGATATCGCATTTCTCACTGGGCTGAGCAACGATGCCGGCAGGCCATCGCCTCTGGTTGCTTCCGTGAAGGTTAGCAATGACCTGCACAAGAATTGGACACGTCACAAATTGCAGTCTTTGCTCGGGAAATTGTCGGGCAAAACCGTGGGCGTTTGGGGCCTTACGTACAAGGTTGGCACGGACACATTGCGGCGCTCCAGTGCGATCGAACTCTGTCGATGGTTGCATGAGCAGGGAGCACAAGTTGTTGCTCACGATCCCGCGGTTAAGGAGTTGCCGGCGGATTTACAGTCCGCAATTAGTCTCAAAAACTCGCCTGCGGAGGCAGCCAGCAACGTTGACGCGCTCGTGGTTGCAACGGAATGGCCTATCTATCGAGAGGTGAGCCTGGATATTTCTGGCAAGCTGACCGTGCTTGATGCAACTCGATTCCTGCGGGATAAATTCGAGAAGAATTCTTCCGTTCGTTACGTGACAATTGGAAAGGGGCTCGCATGACGGGCATGCTCGAAGGGCGCGCGGCGATTATTACCGGTGCCAATCAAGGTTTGGGGCTGGCTATCGCTAAGGCCTATGTTGGTGCCGGCGCGAATGTCCTGCTTTGCGCGCGGGACGCCGCTAAACTTGACGGGGTGGTCGTTCACTTGAAGGAATCGGCACGGCCCGGACAAAAAATCTTGGGTGAGCCGGCAGACGTGTCGCTGCAGTCGGACGTTAATCGAATTGTCGGTCTTGCCATTGAGCAATTCGGAAATGTGCAAATCCTCGTAAATAACGCGGGAATTTACGGGCCGCTTGGTCGCATTGAAGAAATTGATTGGGCCGAGTGGGTCAAGGCGATTGAAATCAATCTACTGGGTTCGGTACTGATGTGTCGGGCTATTCTGCCTCACTTTCGCGCGAACCACTATGGCAAGGTCGTTCAGCTTTCCGGTGGTGGCGCGACCAATCCACTCCCTCGAATCAGTGCGTATGCTGCGTCGAAAGCCGCCATTGTCAGATTTGCCGAAACCCTTGCCGAGGAGACCCGTGACGATCACATTGACGTGAACGCCATTGCTCCAGGTGCACTCAATACCCGTCTGTTGGACGAAGTTCTTGAAGCGGGACCGGAGAAGGTGGGTGAGTCATTTTACGCTCGATCCCTGAAGCAAAAGCAACAGGGCGGTTCGCCCGTTGAACGGGGTGCTGATCTAGCGGTCTTTCTGGGCGCCGCCGTTAGCGACGGCATCACTGGCAAATTACTTAGCGCCGTGTGGGACCCTTGGGAAGAGCTCCCTGACCGCGGCCAGGACTTGAAGACGGATATTTATACACTAAGGCGGATAGTTCCCAAAGACCGTGGCTTATCTTGGGGAGACAAATGATGACGCATCGGATTGCAATTGTTGGTTGTGGCCTAATTGGACAAAAACGGGCAAAAACATTGGGAGGCGCAAAGCTTGTGGCATGCGCCGATATCGTCGCTGAGCGCGCTGAGTCGCTCGCGAAATCTCATGGGGCATTTGCTACTAGTAATTGGCGTGAGGCAATTCGTCGCGACGATGTGTCACTTGTGATTGTCGCCACAACAAACAATCTGTTGTCCGAAATCACAATCGCGGCGCTGGAGTCGGGCAAGCATGTGCTCGTTGAAAAGCCAGCCGCTATTTCCGTTACAGAACTCGACCGTGTAATCGCGGCGCAGAAAAAGAGTGGTTGCCTGGTGCGCGTTGGGTTCAACCATCGGTACCACCCGGCTTTGCTGAAGGCTAAGTCGCTTTTGGATGCTGGTGAGCTCGGGGACATGATGTTCGTAAGGGGGCGCTACGGTCACGGTGGCCGCATTGGCTACGACCGAGAGTGGCGGTCCGATCCAAAATTGTCAGGCGGCGGTGAATTAATTGACCAGGGAGTGCATCTTATTGACCTGGCAAGGCTGTTCGTGGGTGACATTGCCCGTACTAGTGGCCACGCACAAACCTACTTTTGGGACATGCCCGTTGACGACAATGCGTTTATGACTTTGGTTTCAAAAGGCGGTCAAACGGCGTTCCTGCAAGTCAGTTGCACAGAGTGGAAAAACCTTTTTTCGCTCGAGATCTATGGCCGAACGGCGAAGCTGCATGTCGAAGGGCTTGGCGGGAGCTACGGGCTCGAGCGGCTTGCATTTTACAAGATGCTGCCCGAAATGGGACCACCCGAAACGACGATCTGGGAATACCCGCGTGGGGATCGCTCCTGGGAAATTGAGATGACAGAATTTCTTGAAGATATTGAGCGAGGGCGCCAACCGGCGGCGGGGTTAGGTGATGCGCGCGCCGCACTCGAGGTTGTGGAAGCCATTTATCGGGGAACACCACAATGATCATAACGCGCAGCCCGCTTCGAATCAGCCTGGGCGGAGGCGGGACGGATTTGCCGTCTTACTATGAACGTTCCGGTGGTTTTCTAATTGCTGCGGCTATTGATCGATACGTGTTCGTCACGGTAATGCGGCCATTTACGCCGGGGATCTACCTAAAGTACTCGAATATCGAGCACGTCAATACGGTTGATGAGGTTCAACACCCTATTATTCGAGAAGCACTTCGGATGATGGAGCTGCGGACGCCTCAAGTGGAGATCACGACCTTGGCGGATATCCCGGCGGGTACAGGCCTCGGTTCGTCGGGGAGCTTTACGACTGCACTGGTAAAGGCACTGCACGCCCATCGTCGGCGGTTGTTGCACTCGAGCGAAGTTGCTCGGTTGGCTTGCGAAATCGAGATTGAACATTTGAAAGAGCCGGTCGGTAAGCAAGATCAATATATTGCGGCTTACGGTGGCATCACCTGCTTCAATTTTAATCCGGATGGGACTGTTGACGCTCGGCCGCTAACAGCGAGCATGGACACGCTCTTTGATCTAGAAGACAATCTCCTGCTGTTTTTTACCGGATATTGTCGAAGTGCCGGGAGTATTTTGCGGGATCAAAAGGTGAAATCCGAGAATGCTGACCGAGACATGATGGCCAACTTGGACTACATCAAAGAGCTCGGTTACCGCAGTCAGCGCGCACTCGAGGCCGGGAAATGTGGACTTTTCGGCGAGATAATGCACGAGCACTGGGAGCATAAGAAGAATCGATCGAAGGGCATGAGCAATCTACAGATCGATGATTGGTACGAACTTGGGCGCGCGAATGGTGCCATAGGCGGTAAGCTCGTTGGCGCTGGGGGAGGGGGCTTCTTGATGTTCTATGCCGATGATCGGAAGAAACTTCGGCAGGCAATGGGAAAGGCCGGGCTCGAGGAAGTGCGGTTTCGTTTCGATTTCGAAGGGACCAAGGTACTGTTAGCGTGATTCCCGTTGCAATCTTGGCGGGTGGCCTCGCGACGCGTTTGCGGCCGCTGACTGAAACCATACCGAAGTCCTTGATTGAAGTAGCGGGGGAGCCGTTCATCTCCCATCAGCTGCGCCTGCTACATGCGGTCGGAATACGCCGAGTCGTTGTCTGCGTGGGCTATCTCGGAGAAATGATCGAACAGGTTGTTGGAATGGGTGATGCTTGGGGGCTGCAGGTTTCATATTCATCCGACGCGGACAAGTTACTAGGAACTGGTGGCGCCATAAAGAAAGCGATTCCGCTGCTCGGTGAACGGTTCTTTGTTCTCTACGGAGACTCGTACCTTGATAGCGACTTTGGCGCGGTTGAGCGCGCGCATAGCGCCAGTGGCAAGCAGGGTTTGATGACGGTCGTGCGCAATGACGACCAATGGGATCGCAGTAACGTGCTGTTCCGCGACGGCCAGATTGTTCGGTATGACAAAGTGCATCGGACGGCCGACATGCATCACATTGATTGGGGGCTCGGGGTGCTTTGCGAGGAAGCATTCGCCGCGTATCCAGCCGCCGAGGCGTTTGATTTGGCTAGCGTTTACCGCGAGTTGCTCGACGTTGACCAACTCGCTGGATTCGAGGTAAATCGCCGCTTCTACGAAATTGGTTCGCCTGAAGGTATCCGCGAAACCGAAGAGTATATTTTGAAAAGCTCGCAGGAGCACTGAGGCACGTTCGCGTGCCGTCGCCTAGAGAAAGTCTTGTCAATGAATTATTCCGAACAGCACTTGAATGAAGCAAGCGAGATTATTCGCCGAATCGATATGAACGCAGTCGAGCAGACTGCGACTTTGCTGGCGGAACTGCGCGGTCGTAATGGCAGGCTATTTCTCCTAGGTGTGGGCGGAAGCGCCGCCAATTGCTCACATGCGGTAAATGACTTCAGGAAAATCTGCAACATCGAGGCATACGCGCCCACTGACAACGTTTCGGAACTGACTGCTCGAACCAATGATGAAGGTTGGGCTAGCGTATTCGTTGAATGGCTGAAGGTGAGTCGTCTGACTCCAGCCGACTTGGTGTTTGTGCTTTCGGTGGGTGGCGGCAATCTCGAAAAGAACGTGAGCCCGAACCTTGTGTCAGCACTCCAGTACGCAAAGTCCGTCGGCGCTCGCATTTGCGGCATCGTTGGTCGTGACGGTGGGTACACCGCAAAGGCGGCGGATGCCTGCGTAATTATCCCTACGGTGAACCCTGAGAATGTGACGCCGCACACTGAAGCGTTTCAAGCAGTCATTTGGCATCTGCTGGTATCCCACCCCAAATTGAAAGCTGCTCAGACGAAGTGGGAATCGACGAAGTGATGAAAAAGGCCGTCTTTTTGGATCGCGACGGCGTCATTAATCGCCCAGTAGTCCGAGACGGAAAGCCGTATCCCCCAGATTCGCTCAGTACGCTTGAGTTGTATGAGGGGGTTGCTGAGGCCGTAGCAAACCTGCGAAAAGCCGGGTTTCTTACTATCGTAGTCACAAATCAACCGGATGTCGCACGAGGTACGCAGAAGCGCGAGATAGTCGAAGCCATGCACGCGGATTTGATGGGAAGGCTTGCTCTCGACGAAATCATAACTTGCTATCACGACGGGGATACGTGCAACTGTCGTAAGCCCAAGCCAGGAGCGTTACTGGAAGCCAAGAGTCGTCATGACATCGACCTTCAGCAATCATTCATGGTTGGCGACCGATGGCGAGATATCGAGGCCGGTCAACGCGCTGGGTGTATTTGTGTTTTTATCGACCGTGGCTACAGTGAACGGCAGCCAGTCCCCCCTTACGCACGAGTCACATCCCTGGCCGAGGCGTCAGAGTGGATACTTTCTTCCGCGAATTCGGCACTCAATGGGCATCAAAATTAGGAGCGAAATAAAATGAAATCCGTCACAGACCTTCAAGGTCAAAATATTCGCGGATGGTGCCGAAATGGCCGGCATGCTCGAGATGTACGCAAAGCCGTATATCAAAGGCTTCACCACGAACCCAACCTTGATGCACAAGGCGGGTTTGACCGATTACAGGGGTTTCGCAAAGTCGATACTCGCGGCAATTCCGGATCGCCCCATTTCGTTCGAAGTCTTTTCGGATGAGTTTTCCGAAATGGAGAGGCAAGCTCGTGAGATTGCGACCTGGGGAAAGAACGTATACGTGAAGATCCCAGTCACGAACACCCGCAGCGAACCTGCGTATGACCTCGTTCGACGTCTCTCGCATGAAGGGGTGAATCTGAACGTTACAGCTCTTATGACGCAGGTTCAGGTCCGCGCAGTAGTCGAAGCCGTCAAAGGCGGAGCGCCGTCCTGTATCTCAGTTTTCGCAGGTCGAATTGCCGACACCGGTGTGGACCCAGTTCCAATCATGACAGAGTGCGTGGAAATATTGAAAGCCGCGCCCAAAGCAGAATTAATCTGGGCCAGCCCTCGCGAACTTCTAAACATCTTCCAAGCGGACGACGTCGGCTGCCACATCATTACCGTTACCAACGACGTACTAAAGAAGCTTGCACTTGTAGGTACAGACTTGACGCAGTTTTCGCTCGATACAGTGAAGATGTTTTATGACGATGGGCGGAAGGCGGGGTTTTCGCTGTAGCGTTCGCTCCAGACGCCGTCTTCTCTACTGACGATGTCCTAGTAACCATCGACAACCATTGTCCAAGTGCCGCTGTGACCAAATCTGCCACAAATGTAGTCCCCGTGGGATTTGGAACGTCGCGGACGCTTCGCACGTTGTGCAATTCCGTGGGCGTTATCCGCCTGATTTACTGAATCGTGACTGCACGGCAAGTTAGAGTTATACTTCCGTTTGCCGCATGACTGAACCCGCAATTCGCCGTGCCACGTACGAGGACGTTCTAGCCGCTCCGCGGCACAAAGTGGCTGAGATCCTTGATGGGGTGCTTCATCTGTCGCCGCGTCCAGCAGGTCCGCATTGCGTTGCAGCTAGTGCACTCGGCGACGAACTCGGGCCGCCATTCAAGCGCGGTCGTGGTGGTCCCGGTGGGTGGCTAATTGTCGATGAGCCAGAACTCCATCTGGGAGGTGATATTCTCGTCCCCGATCTCGCTGGTTGGCGCCGCGCACGATTACCGAAGTACCCCAATGCCGCGTTTGTTACGTTGGCTCCCGACTGGATCTGTGAGGTGCTTTCACCGAAAACTCATGGCTTTGACCGGGTCGAGAAAGGGGCGGCCTACGCTAGGGAAGGGGTGCAATATCTATGTATCGTGGACCCTCTCGAGAGGACGCTCGAAACCTACGAGTTGATTGGCGGGCGATGGACTGCGCTCGGGAGCTATGTGGGGGACGCAAAGGTCCGCGCGGCTCCCTTCGATGCCATCGAACTCGAATTGGGGGTGCTTTGGGAGGATGTGGAGCAATCTGAGGAGGGTTAGTGGCGGCGGTATAGGATATCGCGCGGCAGGGAAGCTCGACTCAATAATCCGCTGGCTGGAATTGAGAAATCCGTCGCTTCCAAGTTGACGGATCGCGACGCAAGTCAACGACAGCTACGATGACTTCGTCCACGGGAAACTGTTCTGGGTTCTCACGGATTCTTTGCTGCCATTGTTGACGTGCCGCCGTGGACAAATCAGTCGCAGGTGCAAACTCCGTGGGAGTTGACGCAGCGTACCGCTGGTGCCGGGGGCGTGTCATTCCCAGGGTTTGTGTGGGGAACGAATTGAGCTAGGATATACGTGTTTCAAGGTTGGGCTGAGAAATTAAATCATGGCAAGGCATCAAGAACGGGGAATTTAGCATGACGTGGACTTTGGACTCGCTTCGCACAAAGCGTGATCAAATTTTCTCAATTGCAGCACGCCATGGGGCGCGGAACATTCGTGTGTTTGGTTCCGTGGCTCGTGGCGAGGCCACCCACATCAGCGACGTCGATTTCTTAGTCGAGCTTGATCTGGGAAGAAGCCTGTTCGATCTGGGTGGGCTTATTGCGGATGTTCAGGACTTACTTGGCTGTAACGTTGATGTCGTGAGTGAACGGGGACTGCGGCCTCGCTTTCGTGAGCGCGTACTAAAAGAGGCTATTCCCCTATGAGAGGTGATATTGACAGACTGATTGACATCACTGACGCAATTAAAGCAATTCTACGCTACACGGCCGCAGGCAGAGAGTCGTTCGACACCAATGAGTTGGTGCGAGTCTGGTGCCTTCGCCACATCGAGGTAATAGGGGAAGCTGGGCTATCCGCGAAAGTGCCGCTGCACCGCCGCCGTCGTCCAAGTGCCGCCGTGGCAAAAGTTGGCGTGCAGGCACTCATACGAAGTGTGCCAATGCCTCGTCGGCGGATGCGACTAGTACACGGCTGGCGCCTATGTTGTTTTTTTCGGCCATAAACGCGATATTATCGATATGACCGAAATTAGCGACTGTAAGAAAAGTGGTCAAGTGCCGTTCTGACCAAATTTAGATCACACGCAAAATTGGTCGGAACTCAATTTAGCCCTCCCACACCCTTGCGCAGCGCTTTCGCCATCAATCAGTCGCGAACAGATAAGCCTGTTATTTGTGCGGCTGCCGATGTGATCGGAATCAGCGCTGTGCGAATTTCTGAGATTACACCGCCCTTGCGCGAGCTGAATTTGGCCTCGAGCGCATTTTCGAGGAGGGGGTACGGTAGCGAAAGCTGTATCAATATGGTATATTCATATGTATGAAAAAGACTCTCAATATTGACCAGCAGCTTTTGGATGATGCCAAGGCATCCTGTGGCGCCAAGTCGGACACGGATACGGTTAGGCTAGGCCTTGAGGCGCTCATACGTCATGCGGCATTCCAACGCTTGCGGGCGCTTCGTGGCACGGATTCGCGCGCGCAGGACGTGCCCCGTCGAAGGGAGAAACTGCCGACAAAGCGCCGAGCCGCATGATTCTCGTAGACACATCCGTGTGGGTTCGGTTTCTTGCGAATCGCGAACCGTTCGCAAGCGTTTTGGATCAATTACTGGAAAACGATGATGTGGCTGGGCACGAATTCGTGTTTGGGGAGCTGCTAGTCGGCGATCGGGGAGGCCGAAATAAGCTTCTTGCCGCCTATGCTCTCATGCCTCAGCTAAGTAGAATTCCTCACTTGGAGGTCGTCACGTTTGCGCGTGAACGACGCCTGTTGGGTCTGGGTGTCGGTTGGATTGACATCCACTTGTTAGCTTCAACCATTGCCTCTAGTTGCCAGTTATGTGACCAATCAGCGACACCGGGGTGACTTAGGAAGTGCGGTTGATTGAGGCTCTGGGTCCAGGAGGACCCCATGGGTGCAAGGAAGATTCAGGACGAAAACGACGCGAGAGAGTGCATCGCGAGAATGAAGAAATCTGGGCTCGCGTTGGCGAAGTGGGCTCGTTCGGCAGGTATCGACGGTCGTTCGCTTCATGCCTGGAATGTGAATCTCGCGCGTGGTGGCACGGGCTCGCCGCAGAAGACACGACAAGCGCTCGCCGTACGCCGCGTGAAATTGGTGGAACTTGTCCCGATGGCAGCGTCGAGGGTTGCCCGATACGTCGTGCGGGTTGGTCAGCTTGCGGTCGAAGTTGACGCCCAGTTCGACCCAGCAACGCTTCGTCGATTGATCGCGGTGCTTCGGTCATGCTGAGTCTGCCTCCGACGGTACGAGTGTTCGTCGCCGCAGCTCCCGTGGACATGCGAGGATCGTTTGACGCACTCGCGGGGGCCGTCCGACGACTTGGGCTCGATCCGGTCGATGGACATCTGTACCTTTTCATGAACAAGCGTCGTCGGATCGCCAAGGCGATTTGGTTCGACGGCTCCGGTTGGTGTGTTCTGGGAAAAAGGCTGGAGACTGGCAGTTTTCAGCTGCCGCAGCTCAGCGGCACAGAGGGCCAGGTGCAGGTTGATGGACCGACATTCACGTCGCTGCTTGCCGGGATCGACTTCACCGTTTCGCGACGCGGCTGGTATCGAAAGAATCGTCAAGACCCAGCACGATTGGGGATCGACAGCGATCCCGAGCTGTGATCTCTTGGCGTCGTGGTTGACGTCGAGGTTTTGCAACGCGAAAACGCTCAGCTGCGTGAGCAAGTCACCGCGTTGACGCGCGAGCTCGCGAAGCTCAACGACCGCATCACGGAGCTACTGGCAGTTGCGCAGCGGCGGCAGCGTAAGCTTGCAGTCGAAAAGCCACCAGTTGCTCCGCCCGAAGTAACCGACGAAACTAGGCAGGCGTTCGATGAGCGTCCGAAGCCGCCGCCGAAGCTGACACCACCAGAGCGTCCGAGGGCGCGCTCGAAACCCACAGGACGCAAGCCTGTACCCTCGCATCTCGAGGCCGAAGAACACGCATTTCGACCAGAGAAGTGTTCGCACTGTGGCAGCACCGCGCTCGACGCAGCGGACGTAGTCGTCGAGGAGAAGCTACATGTCGTCAAAGAGCACCAAAGACGACGCGTCGTGCGGCGGACGACTTGTCGTTGCCGCGCATGCGGTGGAAGAACGACTCCGCGATCACTACCTGCACCCTACGAGCGCTCGAAGGTCACTTGCGAGTGGTTGGCGTGGCTCGTGTACAACAAATTCGTGTTGCTAACACCGCTCGACCGCATTCGCCGTGATCTTGGCGAGCGGCGTATCCCCATAGCGATGGGCACCCTCGTGTCCCTCATCGAGCGCGCTGCGGACTTGCTAGCACCCGTTCAACGGCTTGCACTGGCGTCAGCTGCTCAGCAGCACTTGGATGGCGACTGATGGCACTGGGTTGAAGGTATTGATCCCTCAGTTGCCCATGGCACACAACGGCTACATCGAGCTTTACAGAAACCGAGAGCTCGCCGTTTTTCAGTACGAGGCTGATAAGAGCAGCGATGCTGTGGTGAGCAAACTCACTCCTTTTCGCGGCACGTTGACGGCTGACGCCGAGCATCGCTTCAACGCGGTTTTCGCCTCTGACAGAGTGACGGAGTCAGGCTGCAATGCTCATGGTCGGCGCAAGTTTCGAGATGCCGAAGAAACACAACCAGTACTCGCAGTCGAAGGAGGTGAATTCATTGGGGCCATGTATGGCGAAGAAGAAAAAGCGCAGCAGCTTGGTCTTACGGGACCGGCGCTGCTTGAACATCGCCGACGATTCATTCGTCCGATTGCGAATGATTTCGAACGTTGGCTTACCGCGGTCGAGCCGACGTTGCTTCCATCAGAACAGTTGATGACTGCGGTGAGGTATTACAAGAACCACGGAGACGCCCTGTTCCGTTTCATTGATGACCCCGACGTACCGATAGATAACTCACCAACCGAACGGGAATTTCAGAACGTGGCAAAGCTCCGTCTCAATATGCTCTTCGCTGGAAGCACCGAGGGAGCACATCGAGCTTGTGTCTTGCTCGGTATTGCGGCAACGTGCCGCGCGATCGGTGTGCCGGTGCAAGCCTATCTGACTTGGGCTTTCGAGAGACTGGGTACCCATCGTGACCAATTCGGGCTCGAGCTATCCGAGATAACGCCAGCCGCGTACAAGCAATCCTTCGCTTGATTATCAACAACGCGCGATCTTCACCGCCAGCATCGCCGTCGTCACCACAAGGGCGACGTTATGGCAAATGCACAACTTAGGTCACGCTGCATCCCGGTGTCGCCGATCGGTCACCCAGTTATATACGGCGGACAATCGTCTGGCTGAAATCGCGAGACACCTGAGAATAGCCTACTCCAAGCACTGATGTTGCCTGCGCGGCCAGCCGCGCGCGTCAACTTTCACTAATCCTTCGCGTATATCCCTGCCCACCAAAGCGCTCAGGGATTTGATGGCCAGTAATGGCTCGCAGCAATATCATCGATTTTTACCAGCAGTTAGTTTCACGGCGCGAATGGGCAGGAACATTGGCAGTGGTGCAGGTCTAACGTCTGAACGACCTTCAATTGCGTCGATCTGAAAAAATCCTTGCTTCTTGTAGAAGTCAATGGCTTCAGTACTTGCGTCAACAAGAATGCCAATGCATCCGAACTCGTCTGACATTCGAACAGCCAACTTCAGTACAAATTTGAGCAAGGCTCGGCCTACCCCGTGTCTCTGCACCGAACTGTCTACTGCAAGGCGAGCGAGACGGAGCACCGGCATTGGATAGTGTGGAAGCTTTTTGCGCGAAGCCGCTGGCAGATCGTCGATCTCGACGCAGCCTGGGGCGACCGTTGCGTATCCAATGATTCGCTGGTTTTCAACCGCAACGTAAGTAACACCCAAATAGTGCCTAAATTGATTCTGACCCGCAAATTTTAGAAAGAAGCCGTCGAGATCTGGATCACCAGACTGAAAATTTGCACGGTTGTCAGCTAGCTGAAGCGCTCTAATCTCCATTTCGCATGAGCTCGCGTAGCGCCTTGGTCGGTGTTGCGCTTTCGATTTGCTTCAGGATTTCCTCGCCCGATTTTCTGGTCACGACTACTTTCGGATGAATGATGGCGTCGGCCGGTAGCTGATCGAGTGCCATTAGGTGATGACGCAGGGCCTGTTCGATTAGGTGTCCCTTCTTAACTCCCGTTGCACGTACATGTCGATCCAGCAGGTCCTTCGTTGACTGTGAAACAATGGCTGATATCTGGGAATCCTTGTTCATACAATTTCATTAATATCCTACAATTTTGTATGGTAGGAGTCAAGTCGCCCGGATTTTGGCGTTATCGCGACGGTCACGCCCGCAGTTCCACGGCGCAACTTCTGCCTCAACGCTTCCTACGTGCATCCCACCCATTGTCCGGCTATAGAGCGCATTCGAGGAATTTCACGTGCCAACAGCGGTTATTTGCGGTGTCACTGGGCAAGATGGGGCTTACCTGTCGGAGTTACTTCTGTCGAAGGGCTATCGTGTAATCGGGACTTCCCGCGATGCCGAATCAGCGCGTAGGGGAAACCTGCGGCGTTTGGGCATCGACGACAAGGTCCCAATTGTGTCAACTACACTTACGGATTTTCGCAGCGTGATGCAGCTATTGACCAAATATAAGCCAGACGAACTCTATAATCTCGCCGGCCAATCGTCGCCCTCACTTTCCTTCGAGCAACCAGTAGAGACGTTAGAAAGCATCGGGCAAGGTACTATCACCTTGCTGGAAGCAATTCGATTTATCGGGCGCCCGATGCGACTGTACAATGCTGGTTCTGCCGAATGCTTTGGTGACTCGGCCGAGCCCTGCAATGAAGAGACACCGTTTCGACCTAGGAGCCCCTACGCGGTCGCCAAGGCAACTGCGCATTGGGTAGTTGCTAACTATCGCGAAGCCTATGGACTTCACGCCTGTACAGGCATTCTATTTAACCATGAATCTCCGTTACGTTCGCAGCGATTCGTTACGAAGAAGATTGTCGCTGCCGTATGTCGAATTGCTGAGGGTTCTGGAGAGAAGCTGGTTCTGGGCAATATCGATGTGGAACGCGACTGGGGTTGGGCGCCGGAATACGTGGACGCAATGTGGCGGATTTTGCAACACCCTGTGCCGAAAGACTACGTGATTGCTACGGGTGTGACCTGCGCGCTTCGCGATTTCGTGGAACTGGCTTTTCGGTCTGTGGAGCTCAATTGGCGTGACCACGTCGAATATAACTCAAGCCTAATCCGACCCTCAGAGATTCGCCGTGGTCATGCCAATCCGCAGTTGGCGCGAGAATTGCTAGGTTGGCAGGCCAAGGTTCATGTCGAGCAAGTCGTGGCGCGTATGATTGATGCTGAACGCACTTTCGAGAAGGCCTTAGAGAATTGATATGACGAAAGCACTGATTACAGGCATTACAGGGCAGGATGGTTCCTACCTCGCTGAGTTTTTGTTGGCGAAGGGTTATGAGGTTTACGGTCTTGTCAGGCGCTCCTCGAGCTTCAATCGGGGCCGCATCGAGCATATACGCGAAGACGAGCGCTCGGAGAAGACGCGCTTTCGGCTGGTGTACGGGGATCTCAACGACGCAAGTTCTCTCAACCATGTTCTAAGGACGTTTCAGCCGAATGAAATCTACAATTTGGGCGCTCAGAGCCATGTGCGGGTGAGCTTTGATATTCCGGAGTACACGGCAGAAGTGACGGGCATCGGCTGTTTGCGCATTCTTGAAGCCATTCGCGAATCGGGCATCAATTGCAAGTTTTATCAGGCGTCATCGTCCGAGCTTTACGGCAAGGTCGTCGAGACGCCGCAAAGGGAGACCACTCCGTTTTATCCGCGCAGTCCCTATGCCTGCGCTAAGGCCTTTGCGTTCTATTCAACGGTAAACTACCGCGAAAGCTATGGCACGTACGCGGTCAATGGCATCCTGTTCAATCATGAGTCACCGCGTCGTGGTGAGACATTCGTGACGCGGAAGATCACTCGAAGTGTTGCCAATATCAAGCAAGGCTTGGAAAATAAGCTGTATCTCGGAAACCTCGATGCGAAGCGCGACTGGGGTTATGCCGGTGACTATATCGAAGGCATGTGGATGATGTTGCAACAGCCTGAGCCGGATGACTACGTGCTCGCGACGGGTGAAACGCATTCGGTTCGCGAATTCGTCGAGCTAGCGTTCGAGTATGCAGGGCTCGACTGGAAGAAGCACGTGGAGATCGATCCGCGTTACTTTAGGCCAGCCGAGGTTGATTTGCTGCTCGGGGACGCCACAAGAGCTAGAACTAAACTCGGTTGGAAACCCAAGGTGTCGTTTACGGAATTGGTGCGAATGATGGTCGATGCGGATATCGAACTCGTGCGGACCAAGGTGCACGGCACCGGCGGTCCTGCGGCAGGTTAGCGCACGGGTGCGCTCGTGCTTGCCTGCCATGCATCGCCTGCGACTGCCGGCGACGAGCCTGGACTATGCCAATAATATCGTCCATCCAGACGGGCCATTTCTAGCGCAAATATGCCCATTTCTGTCGGCCGTTGCCAGTAAATGCGGACAACGGCTCACACCGAGGCTAACTTGCCGACCCACTATGAAGAAGGCATTAATAACGGGGATTACGGGGCAGGATGGGTCTTATCTCGCTGAGCTCTTGCTGAAAAAGGGCTATGAGGTCTTTGGCTTGGTCCGTCGTTCGTCGAGTTTCAACACGGGTCGCATCGATCATATCTATCGCGACTCGCATGATCCGGAAACACGGTTGCGATTGGTGTACGGCGATCTCAATGACGCAAGCTCATTGAATCACATGCTCCGCACGATTCGGCCGGATGAGATCTACAACCTGGGCGCGCAAAGCCATGTCCGTGTTAGCTTCGATGTGCCGGAGTATACGGCCGAGGTTACCGGATTAGGGTGTTTGCGACTCTTAGAAGCAATTCAAGAATCTGGCCTAAGTTGCAAGTTTTACCAGGCTTCTTCGTCGGAACTCTACGGCAAGGTCGTCGAGGTGCCGCAGAAGGAAACCACACCATTTTACCCCCGCAGCCCGTATGCCTGCGCCAAGGCTTTTGCTTATTACATTACGGTCAACTACCGGGAGAGCTACGGCACGTTCGCGACTAACGGAATTTTGTTCAATCATGAGTCACCACGCCGCGGTGAAACCTTTGTGACCCGCAAGATTACTCGGGGTATCGCGAACATTAAATTTGGGCTCGATAGCAAGTTGTATCTAGGCAACCTCGACGCCAAACGCGATTGGGGCTTTGCTGGAGACTATGTCGAGGGCATGTGGATGATGATGCAGCAAGCCGAGCCGGACGATTACGTGCTCGCGACCGGGGAAACCCACTCCGTGCGTGAATTTCTCGATTTGGCTTTCGATCACGCGGGTCTAGACTGGAAAAAGCATGTAGAAATCGATCCCCGGTACTTTCGACCCGCCGAAGTGGACCTGCTATTGGGGGATTCGACCAAGGCCCGTCAGAAGCTGGGGTGGCAGCCTCGGGTATCGTTCCCAGAGTTGGTGCGCATGATGGTAGACGCAGATCTCGAGTTGATCCGCTCGAAAGTGCACGGCACCGGTGCCTCGACACGCCCCGCCCGAGCAGATTAAGGTTAGCCCGCAGAAGAAGTCATCAATCGCAAGGAATTGTAGGACCAGCACCAATGACAGTCGACATCTCGAAATCAAAAGTCTTAGTTACTGGTGGCTCGGGCTTTCTTGGGACGCACATCGTCGAAGAACTCACGCGTCATGGGGCAACCGACATAGTTATTCCGGAATATCCCGCCGTCGATCTGCGCAAGCAATCTGCCGTGCGAAAGATGTTCGAGGAAGAAAAGCCGGACTTAGTCATTCACTTGGCTGCTAGTGTAGGCGGCATTGGCGCCAATCAGGCTTCACCGGGCACATTCTTTCACGACAACATGGCCATGGGGCTACACCTACTCGAGGAAGCTCGGCGGCACGGCACCAAGAAGGTCGTTGTAGCCGGGACCATCTGCGCCTACCCGAAGTTCGCGCCGATCCCCTTTCGTGAGGTTGACCTCTGGAATGGCTATCCAGAAGAAACCAATGCGCCTTACGGTATTGCCAAGAAGGCCCTGCTGGTGATGGCGCAGGCTTATCGGCAGGAGTTTGGCTGCAACTTCGTAATGCTATTCCCCGTAAACCTCTACGGTCCGCGTGACAATTTCGATCTGCAAACGTCGCACGTCATCCCCGCGATGATCAGGAAATTCCACGAAGCTCAGCAGCGCGGCGAAAGCCAAGTTACATTATGGGGTGACGGCACGCCCACACGAGAGTTCCTATTCGTAGAAGATGCCGCGCGCGGCTTCGTGTTAGCAGCCGAGCGTTACGATGATCCGGATCCAGTTAAACTTGGGCGCAGGGTTCGAAATCTCGATGAAAGAATTGGCCGAAAAGATCGCCCAATTGATGGACTATCACGGCACCTTGCAGTGGGACATCAGCAAGCCCAATGGGCAGCCCCGTCGCATGCTCGACACCACACGCGCCAAAGAGCGTTTCGGCTTTCAAGCGCAAGTCGGCTTCGATGAGGGCCTACGGCAGACGATCGCCTGGTTTAGAGAGAAGAATTCGGGTTAACCCAGGTCAGGTTGCGATTTAGGGATCCCCGAGCAGACTCGCTAGCCCCTCGTTTAGCTGCACTTTCGCCCTAAAACCGAGGGTCCGCTCGGCGTGCATCGTGTCGCAGACCGAGCGCGGGATGTCGCCCGGCCTTGCTTCGGCGTTGACGGGGGCCGTTGAGGACTTCATCAGGCGACAAAGTTCCTCGGCGAGGGTTTGAATCGAAGTGGCAACTCCTGTGCCCACGTTGGCAACCGCGACTTCGATATCGGGTGCTACTCCGGCGAGCATATTGGCGCGCACGACGTCGCTCACGTGCACGAAATCACGGGTTTGAGTGCCGTCGCCGAGCACCGTTGGCGACTGCCCCGCCAGGCATGCTCCAGTGAATATCGGAATCACCGCCGCGTACGTGCTCTTCAGACTCTGGCGTGCGCCATAAACGTTGAAATACCGTAGCCCAACGGACGTTATGCCCTGACAAGCGTAAGCATATTCAGCGAGCGCCTCCATGCTGCGCTTGCTAACCGCATACGGCGACAGCAGCCGCCCCACATGCGGCTCACTCAGGGGCATCGTCGAACAATCACCGTACACAGCGCACGATGATGCATAAACCACGCGCTTGATCCCGTGTTGCTGTGCCGCTTCGAAGATGTGAGAGGTTCCAAATAGATTGATGGCAAAGGTGCGATCGGGCTTTTTGAGACTGTCCGGAACCGAAACGAACGCGGCTTGGTGGAAAATAATATTGATGTCTTCCACGGCACGGAGACACAAGTCCGCATCGCGAATATCGCCAATAATCAGGTCAACCCGGTCGAGGACTGGCGTCAAGTTGCCGCGGTTGCCCGTCGAGAGGTCGTCTAGCACACGCACTTTTGCGCCGGCCTCAACCAACGACTCAACCAAATGTGACCCAATAAAGCCCGCCCCACCGGTAACCAATACGGCCTTACCCTTGTAAGCTCTCAAGAGCTCGTTATCCTCTGGCATGAGCGAGCAATCGCGCAATCTGGTTTCTTCGTCAAGAAAAACAGTCGAGGGACGCGGTCAACGGCTGCAGACTTCGCAGCGTTGCAGCGGAGCCAGATGGAACCCCTGGACCTGCTGCCCGCGGCACTTTGCCGGCATATTGGCCGAAACGCGGCACTCGGAGGTACTTACACGATTGCGGCGTGCTATTCTATTAGCGAGATCGGAAACAATGCAGGCAGAGCGAGTAGTATTGGTCACAGATGATCAAGGGAACTATTGTTCTTGAGGACTGGGGATTCGCGAAGTGATACTTCTCGACACCCACGCATGGCTATGGCAGCTCCAGCCAAGCGCGCAGGAAATGGTCGGGTGACATTGCCCATCCGCCGAACTTCCGGATATTCATCGCGATCCGATTTGACCGCGTCTTGATCGCAACAGCTGTCGAACTAAACGCCACCTTAGTATCAAAAGATACCCTGATTGCACGATATCCTGGCGTGCGAATTGCTTGGTCGACCTAGCGAAATATCTGCTCGGCGCTTCGTCTCGTCGCGTTCCGCCCCGTTCGCACAAGACCGAGTGGACCAGCTGCGTGCGCAGAGGGGGAGAGGCCGGGCGATGATCTTGCCAACACACTCAGGTCATAGATCAAACGAAACAAGGCCGAGCGGGCCTGCTGGGCGCGTGTTGGGGAGAGGCCGGGCGAATGATATTGGCAAGAGGTTCAAGTCATTAAATCAATCTAAACGAGGCGGAGCGGGCCTGCTGGGCGCGTAGTGGGGAGAGGCCGGGGGCAATGATCTTGGCAAGAGGTTCAAGTCAATAATCAATCTAAACGAGGCGGAGCGGGCCTGCTGGGTGCGCAGAGGGGAGAGGCCGGGGGCAATGATCTTGGCAAGAGGTTCAAAGTCAATAATCAATCTAAACGAGGCGGAGCGGGCCTGCTGGGCGCGTAGTGGGGAGAGGCCGGGGGCAATGATCTTGGCAAGAGGTTCAAAGTCAATAATCAATCTAAACGAGGCGGAGCGGGCCTGCTGGGTGCGCAGTGGGGAGAGGCCGGGGGCAATGATCTTGGCAAGAGGTTCAAAGTCAATAATCAATCTAAACGAGGCGGAGCGGGCCTGCTGGGTGCGCAGAGGGGAGAGGCCGGGCCACAAAATCTTGCGGAGCCCATCAAGTTACTACGGAGACACAAACGTTAAAGACATTACGGCCGAGGGGACCCACTGCGCACCCAGCAGGTCTGCTCCGCCAGACTCCCCCCGAGGGGACCCACTGCGCACCCAGCAGGTCTGCTCCGCCAGACTCCCCCCGAGGGGACCCGCGTAGCGCGCAGCAGGTCTGCTCGGTTGACGTTCACTCGATTGCACTTGTGCCAACTGGGCCGTCGCTACAAGAGGATCGCTAAGCGACGCTCGTTTCCGGTGGGTTCCGTGCCGGAAACGTTACCTGGAAATTTCCTAGTACCTGGCATTGATTCCTAGTTCCGCTTGCAGTGCACGCTTCCAACCTGATGACGTCCTGGTACCCCAATTTTGCAGCTTTTTGTGCCGAAATAGTTGGGAATGAGAGGACAATGGCGTGAACACACATTATGCTTCGGCTTGGTGTTGATGCTGAGCGTTGGGGCTCTGAATGCAATTTCGTGACGAATCGACCGCTGAACAAACCACGTCCACCGATGACGCGTTGGATGACTCACGGATGTGGTACGTGCGTTTACGGATCCGCGATGATCGTCTTGCCAAGTTGTGGGTCTGGAAGTTAGCGGAACACGATGTAATCGTTTGGAACGAAGCGGAAGAATGTTGGAAGAAATTGCTGGCGGTCCCTGAGCTGCGCACGGCGGTGCGCCAGGCCACGACCTCCGCCTACGCGAGAAAAGCAGCTCCATCAGAAGCTCCCCTTCAGACGAATCCCGCAAAGCCGCGTCACCGCATGGAAAGCCTCGCGGACGAAGATGCATCGCCTACCACGACGCGTCGCAGATTGGAAAGTCTGGAGGATTCGGATTTTGACGAGCAGCCCACGCAGGCGCACCTTCCGCTTCGCAAGGCCACGGCTCGTGGCGTTGAGTCAGCGCCGCCTCGGGCGCGTCCTCGAACACCTTCGGTTCCGCCACCAAGACCGGCGAATCCGTTCCTGCAAGCATTGCCGCAGCGTCCCGTATCGGAGCCGCCGCCGAGGCCAGTAGATCCGTTCTTGCACGCGCTGACCACGAGTATCCCCCCGGCGGTCCACAGCAATCCACCTCCCGAGATCCCGCGGGCCCCGCGTCTACCTAGTTTCTACGATCACGCGCCGATGTCACCCGCAGCGCCGGTACCGCCGGCTGTGACGGGGCCGCGTGTGTTGACGCTGGTTCAACCGACGCAGGTGCAAGTACGCCATTCTGCACGCGCACTGTCGCAATTTTCAGTCAGGAACATCAGCTGGGCCATGGTGCCCATCGCCTGTGCCGGCGTTTTTGCGATGTATTTGGACCGAAATCCGATTGGTTATGAGTCCGCAACGCTCGCGTCTCGGCAGGGTTCTGCGCCGGTGCACGCGGCTAGTATGTTTGGCGATTATGATTTGACGGGTGAGCGGTTTGCAGCTTTGCTGCGTGGCTCGATGTCGATGTGTTCGGGTCAAGCATCGGCGAGCGAGTCGTCAAACGTGATATCCCCCGAGCAACTAACGGCCGTTCCGAATGCTTCGAGTAAGTACTCAAGTCCGTGGCGTACGGTGAAGCCCGTGACTGGGTCATTTGCGGGAGCACGCAAAGTCGGTGACAAGCCTAATGCTCAAGCGGCGGGCGCAGGTTCCGGCGCTTCGGCAAATGCCGATAACAATGAATTCGACAGGGACGGCGCGCGCACTGCGCTCAAGTTTGCGATCGCGCGCGTCAGGAATTGTTCCAACAGCGGCGTGTCAGGCTCGGCGTTGATCACGTTTGCTCCGAGCGGCATCGTTCAAAACGTTCAACTAAGCCAATTGGTTGGCGACGACGTCGATCCGAGCTGCGTGACTCGAGCGTTGTCAGGCGCAAGGGTGCCGCCGTTTACGGGCAGTTCGGTGACAGTTCGAAAAGCGTTCTGATCACGGTTCGCGATAGATGCGGTTTTGCTCGTACCGGCCCTGAGCTGTGAGTTTCGCGTGCACTTCCTCGGGCTGGTCCAGCGCAGCCGGGGCCGGGGCCGGGCAGCCTAGCTCCGGCCAGACTCCACTTTTATGAACCGACTTCCGGGCGCACCGCCACTTACCGGCATGAGCCGAATAGCGAGTTTGGTCGGGTCTGGCCGTCGCGGGTTGACCGTACTGCGAACGCTGGGGGCCTCCCTTTTGTGCACGATGGTGCTGGCTGCAACTGCGTCGTCCAATGCCGCGGCTCTCACGCTTTCGAATAGCACCTTCAATGTTCAAACGGGCTCGAACGGGGAAATCTCCTCATTGCAACTCGCGGGCGACAACTTCCCGACGAACTACGTGATGAATTCGAGCAACGCCGCCAGTCAAAATACGGCCGACCACTATTGGCTTGGCGAACTCATGTTTACGTATCGGCTTTCAGGCGGTGCCTGGATGACCGCACTTACCAACAGCTCGGCCGATGGGCGAACCATTAGTCAAAGCGGCAGTACGGTTACCGTCACCTATCAGAACTCGGGGAGCGCCAACGGCATCAAGAACTTCAAGGTGGTCGAGACGTATTCATTGGTCAATGACTACCTCTCTTGGCAGATTGCCGTCACCAACACCGGCACGCAAAGCCTCGAGATTGGGGACTTTGGCCTGCCTTTGCCGTTCAACGAATACATGAACGCGGGCGATGTGCTGTATGAAACTCGCGTCGTTTATCATTCATTCACGGGCAACAATAGCTCATTTATCACTGCGAAGCGGCCGAGCGGCATCGGAACATTCCTGCTGATGACGCCGGATGCGACAACGGGCGCCGGTTTCGAATACCAGGATCACTGGCACGTCGAAGAGCACACGGGAAGTACCTGGGCGCAAGATCAGGGGACACCAATATCCTACTCGGACGGCCTCAACGTCTTTTACATCCACTCGAACGTGATCAAGAGCACCAACCGCGGCTACTTACCCAATACGAGCCTGACTTTGGCCGCGAACCAAAGCAAAACATACGGCTTTAAGTTCTTCAAGGTTGCGAGCCAAGATGACGTCAAGAGTCGCTTATACAGTGAGGGGCTCGTCGATGTGACCGCGGTGCCCGGCATGATGTTTGCGACGGATATGACGGCAAAAGTCGATCTGCATACCTCGAAGACGATTGCCTCGGTAGTCGGCCAATATCCTTCGGAAACGACGATCACTTCGCTTGGAACCGTGGCCACGGATCACAAGATCTATCAACTAAAGCTGAGCCACTTAGGCCAGAACAACATTACCGTCAACTATGGCAACGGAGAGACGACGGTACTGCAATTCTATGCCATTGAACCCGTCGCAGCGGCGATTCAGCGTCACGCCACGTTTATGGTTCAAAGTACGCAGTGGAATGATTCCAGCAAGTTTTACAACAAAGCCTTGGATGATTGGATGATGGACAAGAAGGCCAAGCGCGAGGCCTTTGCCGGTTACATGGGTTGGGGCGATGATTGGGGCCTGACGCATTCGGAGTTTTTGGCCGAAAAGAACGCGCAAACCCCGGTTGCCGCAGAGGTCACGGCGCTCGACCAATACATGGAAACCACCGTCTGGAACGGTGTCATGGCGGGGCATCACACCGATTACAGGGTCCATGACTGGTTCAATCAACCCGTCTATACGGATGATCTGACGCGAGGTTACGCCTACCCGCATGTTTATAATTCGTATTTCAGCCTGTACAAGATCGCAAAGTATTACCCAAACTTGGTGACGTATCTCAATTCGAGCACGACGTACCTGCTGCGCGCGTACAACGTCTTCAAGGCCCTTTACGGGGCCGGAATCAATTACAACGTCAGCACGGGCTTGATGGGCGAGCAGACGACGCCCGACATCATTCAGGCCCTAAAGGACGAAGGTTACACGACGGAGGCGAGTTGGATTACCTCCGAGATGACCACTAAATACGGCAATTTCAGCAGTCAAACTTACCCGTATGGTTCCGAATATAGCTACGACAACACCGGCGAAGAGGCGGTGTACATGTTGGCCAAGCTCAACGGCAACACGACAATGCTTGGCAAGATCAATTCAAAGACACGAGCGTGCCGTGGCGAGCAACCCGCCTGGTACTACTACACCGATCCGGTTACGGTTAATGGTGAGAGTTGGTGGAACTTTCAGTACACCGTATCGCTCGCCGGTTATTGCATGGATGATTGGGCCAGGAATTACTCCACGCAGCCCGAGGTCGATGAGCGACTATCGTACGCGGCAAAGATCGCCAACGTGGGTTGCATCAACTCAGGTCAAATCGATTCAGACCCTGCCAACCTCGGAACGGTGTCTTGGACTTACCAGGCAGAGAAAGGCAATCTCTACGAAGGCTCGGCTGAATTGCACCCAACTGGGCTCCTCGGAGAAACGAAGGTCCCCGGCGGCAACTTGCACAACGGCTGGCGACAAATGTCAGGTGAAGCCGATTTGGGCCTATTTGGCGCGCTTCGCATCCTGAGTTCGGACGTTGCGGTAGACCCAATATTCGGTCTTTTCGGATATGGTTGTGACATCACGCAGAACGGTTCTTGCTACTCGATTACCCCACGCGACGGCGTAAACAAGCGCCTGAATCTGATCACGCAAAAGTTGTATGTAATATTGGATCGAGACCAATACACTGCGGCAATCGTCAGCACCGCGGGGAACTCAGTGGAGCTTACGCTCAAGAATCAGATGCCAACCCTTGCGCATACGACCAAGCTGAGCGTAAGCGGCCTTGCCGCAGGCACGTACAACGTGTCCATCGACAACGCGAAGGTGAGCTCGGTGACCGCAGTGAGCGGGCAACCCGCGGTAGTGAGCCTGTCCATTGGGACCAACGCCAATTACGATGTTAGAATTGGAGCTGTGTGCGCAGGTGGAGGTACCACGGGCACTGGCGGTGCAAGTGGCACCGGCGGCAATCCGGGCACGGGTGGCGCAATCACGGCAGGCGGAACCAGTAGCGCTGGCGGAGCTCGGACTACGGGAGGCTCAGTCGCGGCCGGCGGCTTGCAGGCAACGGGCGGCAGTCGCGCGGCTGGGGGCAACAGCAATACCGGGGGCAATGCTTCGCTCGGAGGGGCTTTGGCGTCGGGTGGCGCGTTTGCGGTTGGTGGAGCGGGCGTCGGTGGCTTAGCGGCGTCTGGCGGCGTTGCAGCAGCAGGCGGCGCCGCCGCGGCGGGAGGTGCCACATTAGGTGGCGCATTGGGTTCGGGCGGTGTCCTGACATCTGGCGGCTCAGGTACCGGCATTCTGAGCGCCATGGGTGGTGGAGCCACGACAACCGGAGGCAATGGCGGAAATTCCCAAGACGCAGGCTCGTGCAGCTGCCGAGTAGCAGGACAATCGGGCCCCAGCGAGAGATCGATAATGGCACTTGGAGTCCTTGCCGCACTCGGATTAACACGAGTTCGACGTCGCGCGCAACGACGTTAACAACCGTCGGCAGCCGAGGCCGCGCCGGCTTTCTTGATTCAGGAGCAGCTTCTGCCGCAGCATGCAGCTGACAGTGCAGCCGAATCCGCAGCTGCTGCTGCTGGTACAGCCGCCGCCGCGGACAGGTTCCGCGTCTGTAGGCAGCCGCTGATACCGTGACAGCCACCGCAACAGTAAGCAGCAGCTGATACTGAAGCCGTGGCGGCAGGGCTCATCGCTTCAACGCGTCGCGCATCAACTGCTCGCGTCGCGCTTGCTCCACTTGTCGATCGATATCCGAATTTGGGTTCGCTCCAAAACGGCGTGCCGCAATCAATGCCGATTGGGCGCGGCTGACGTGCCCGGAACTGAGCGCGGCACTGGCTACACGTTGCCAGGCCTCGGCGCTCGGAGCTTCGTTCGCGGCGCGCTCGAAGCGGCTCAGGGCATGCTCATAGTTACCCCGAGCCATGAACAAATTCCCGATCCATGTAGCGGCGGTGGAACAAGAATCCGGGGTAGAGCAAGCTAGCGCAAGGTAGCTTGCGGACGCTTCTTCTAACAGCGCCGGGCTCGCCAAACGCGCCGCGACGTTTACGAAGCTAGCGGCGCAAGTGGCGTCCGATGTGAACTCTTGACAACGTTTGGCTAGCCATTGGCCCGCTTCCTCCAGTTTGCCATCATGGGCCAAAAGTCGAGCGTGCAGCAGCACCGCTTGAAGATTCTTCGGACCGAGCGCCTCAATGACGCTGGCGTGTTTTCGAAGTCGAGCTTCGCAATCGGGGCGCGCATCGCCTGCGCAGGGACTTTTTGGGTCATCCAAGTCGCGCAATAGATCCTCGACCACGATTGCATGCGTCGCCGGTGCGTTGGCATCGCGCTGAAATGAGATCCGTAGCAATGCCTCATGAAGATCTCGCTGTTCGGGCTTGACGAAATTCAACGCCAGGGAATTGAGCAGCCCGACTCCGTCTGCGCCCTCGGGCACTGCGAGCTGAAGATCATCCAGGGATTGAGTAAAGAGGGTGGCTCGCTGAGCGACCACTCCCGTGAGCTCCGATTCGTGTTTGACACAGTGGCGCAATGCACCGAGGGCCTGGCGAACGTGTCCACGGGAAGCCAACACGTCAGCCAATAGTAGTTCTGCACGCGCATTGACGGGATCGCGGCGAAGCGCCTGGTTGAGCCAGACCAGCGCATTTTCGCCGGTATTTCTTGCTGGTAAGTGCCCCGAGTACCGGCAAATAGGGGTCAGCTGGGTGCCGCTCGATGGCCTGCACCAACTTACGGCGGAACGAGTTTTCCTGAGATGGTTCAGTCCACTTTACGGCGGCAAAGTCGTCATGCAGTTCTTGGCGCTGCTCCTCCGCATCGGGTTGACTCGTGAGCCCCACGAGCACGACCAGTGCGAGCCCGAGTGTCATCCAGACGATTGTTCTGATCAGAGCGCCTTTAGAGATTCTTCGATCTCTTAGGGGCGGCCTCGATAGTTTTCGAGCTCTTCGCTTGGCCGAGCGAGAGCCAATCGGGCTCGGTTTATCGTGAATTGGTCCTGAATGAAACTCGATTTCAGCCGGGTAATTGTCGTCGTTTTTGGCTTGGCGCTGCTCGGCGCGTAGAAGGCGCCGCTCTGCGTCCCGTGTGGCTCCGCCCCACAATGAGCCCAATACGGTGAAAGCGGCGATCCCGACTGCGGCAATCTCGAGACCTAGGTCAACGAGATTTTGCAATAGCAATGCCCCAATTCCAATAATGGCTGCAGTAGGCAACGGATGCCGCAAGAACCCGAGGCGCTTTGGGCGCAGCAGCCACATCAAGGCAAGCATGCCGACCAGCGCGACGGGAATACCCCATTCAGCAAGCCAATCCGCGAGGAAATTCTCGGCGTGTTGATAGATTTGCAGCCCTGGGATAGCTCGATAAGCCGAAGAAGCTGTTTCGTAAGCGCCCCGCCCGACACCGAACCAACGATGGTCCAGAATCATGGGTGCCGTCCATTCGACGATTCGAATCTTGGTTGTCGTTTCGTCCAGCAACTGTTCCCAGATGACGTTGTTTGAACCCAGCAAAAACAGCAGGCCTCCGACGATGAACATCCCGGCAATCGGAAGCCAACTGGGCAGCAACGGTGCGCCCTCTCGCCTGGCGCGGCTCGCCTGCTCGCGTAGCGCGACTGACACCAGTACCATCCCTAACAGCAGGGACAATACGCCACCGCGGGAAGCTGTTAAGAATGAAAGAGCGAATAGGACTGCGGCAATTAAGCCAAGTGCCCAACGCGGCGCGGGCGGCCTTCCCGTCATGGCTAGGCCGATGGCACAAAACGTGGCGACGTTGAGATAGCCTGAATAATTGTTGGCGTTGAGCAAGGGCGAGAGTGCCCAGGGCGGCCCGGCAAAACTCGGTTTGTAGAGTCCTAGCCACTTTTCCAGGCCCAAAAGACCATGAATTATCGTGAGTGTTCCCCCGAGCAATGCTGCTGCCACTACCAACCCAAGGCCGCGCTTGGCTCCCGTGCGTCGGGTCAGCGCGCTTGCAGTGACGAACACTGCCGCATAGCTTAGCCACTTGAGCGCTTCGAACCGCGAGGCTCCTGGATCCACGCTCAGAGAGGCAGCCCGGTGGGCTTGGTCGCCGACTATTTGCCTAGCATCCGCCCAGGTTTGAGCTGATACCCGGGACAATCGGTGCAGCCAACTCCAAGGAATGGGCAGAGACTGCAGCAAGGAATATAACGACAACCCACAAAGTACCCATGCCGCTCCGGGTATGCTTGCTCTCCAATTGTCTTCAGCGAATAAGACGCAGGCGGCGCCTAACAACGCAACTGGCGCAACGAAGAGCAGCACTTTTACGTGCACCGTGCCGACGGCCAGCAGTGATCCAATGACGACTAGCGCGAGCAATATCGTGAGGATCAACTCGAGCCGATCGGCAAATGTCTGGCGGATCCTCTCCAGGCGCGTTCGCCGGCGTTTTCGGCCGCGCCGCTTGGACATTGCCCCGGGGGTTGAAGGCGCCGTGATTTCTTCGATCTTTGGCGCGCCGGCTGCGTTCATTGGCAATAGACACTCGAGACTAGTCGAGAGTCGGCCGCCGGTAAAGTCGAGACTCGACTTTTCGCTCAGGTGAAAATGCCGGGTTCCGCGCGGTCGAGGCGTGGCTCCACCGCAATTCGGGTTATCCCGGTCAGGGTCCGACCTTCCTGTTCAATTGTCGCAAGCTCCAAAGCCATCCCCCGCAGATCGATGGCGTCAAGACCGTCGCTCAGTGAGTGGCGCTCGTTACCCGAATACACGACGAAGCGGTGTGTGGGTGTGATGTCGTCGCAGGCGGGTGTAGCCCTCGACGCAGAATTGATCTATCGCTTCACGACCACGTAATTCGTCGAACCCTTGCGCAAGACTAGGAGCAAAATGTTGCCTTTACTTCCTTGCCAGAGCCGCTGCAAATCGGCTGGCGCGGCTACGTGTTGCCGATTGACTTCGAGCACCACGTCACCGGGCCTGAGCCCTGCTCGAGCCGCGTTCCCCGAAGGATCCAGGTTGGTGATTACCACACCTTGATTGATCTCGGCGGGAACCTCGAGGTGTTTCTTCAGGTCGGGCGTGAGCGGCTGCAATTGCATGCCAAGTTCGGGCGCACTCTTGCTATCCGAGCTCGGCTTGTCGGAGCCCTGGTCAAATGATTTGTTGGGCATTTCGGCGAGCGCAACGTTGAGTTGAATCTCTTTGCCTTCGCGGAGAATCTTGAGCTTTACCGTTTGGCTCACGCCAGCCATTGCGATCGCATTGCGTAGTTCACCGGTGGTGCGTACCTTGCGATCATCGACCGAAACAATGACATCACCGCGGCGCACCCCCGCCTTGGCAGCGGGTGTGTCCTTGGTGACGTCGGACACGAGCACCCCACTGTTCTCTGGCAAGGTGAGGGCCTTGGCCATGTCCGAATCCAGTGGTTGAATGGCGACCCCGAGCCAGCCACGCACCACCTTTCCGTGATTCATCAGGCTTTCGATAATTGGCCGAGCCATGTTCGAGGGAATAGCGAATCCAATGCCTACGTTGCCGCCGGAGCGTGAAAAGATTGCCGTATTGATTCCGACCAAATTGCCTTCCATGTTGACGAGCGCACCGCCGGAGTTTCCGGGGTTGATGGCGGCATCCGTCTGAATGAAATCCTCGTAGTCTTCGATGCCCAGATCCGAGCGGTTTTTAGCTGAGACAATACCCATGGTGACGGTTTGCCCGACTCCAAACGGGTTGCCGAGCGCAAGCACGACGTCACCCAAGCGAAGCCTGCTCGAATCCCCCAAAGCGATAGGTATGAGGCCCTTGGTGTCACCTTTGATGCGTAGCAACGCTAAGTCCGTCTTTGGATCGGAGCCCACTACCTGGGCATCGAATTGACGATTGTCCTGCGTTGCGATTTTGACTTCGTCTGCCTGATCGATCACGTGATTGTTCGTCACCACGAGGCCATCGCCGACGATTACCCCTGAGCCTAGGCCCTGTTCCCGCTGTTCGCGAGGATTACCTTGGTCTTGGCCCGGCCCGAAAAAGAAGCGAAAGAACGGATCTTCGAACGGCATTTGCCGCATGCGAGTGACCCTCGTTGACGAGATGCTAACAACACTTGGAACTACTTTCTCGACGACATCCGCGATGCTGCTGCTTTTGCCGTCTGCATTGAACCTTGCGAGTGCCGGGGAAGGCAACGGCAGCAAATGGGCAGGTTGACTTTGGCTGGGCGCATTGCTCCCGATGTTGGTGGGTTGGGCCGCCGCGGCGTTGGCGCGCTGGCAGCCAGCCGCAAGACTAATCAACGCAACTAGAAGGGTAGAGGTTGTTACGTTTCGCATGATTCGCATAGGGTTAGCTCGAGGCGAAAAATTCCGGTTAGTGTTGAGGTTCGAATCGACCTAGACAGAACAGGTAACCGCCGCACGGGCCAAAGAATTCCCGAGGGGGAACGGCCTCGGCCAAATTAGCGTTTTCGCGCAAGATCGAACGGTATTGTCGATTCGGGTTCTTCTTCGGGGTCGGGTGGCGGCGGCATCGGGGTTCGCCGGAAACGCAAAGCGAGACCATCGGCAATTTCCTGTGCCCGGGCTGACACCGGCACGTATTCATCAGGTTCCGCCAAATATCCTGGCGATCGCGCGCGCCTCTTCGATCGAGATGCTGCCAATATTCTCGAGATCGCTCAGCAACGCAGCCATCGATCTGATAACGATTCAGAGGGCGCTTGCGGGTAGCTCGAACAATTATTGATTCCAGGCGCGGATCTACGGTTTCATTGAGCCAACCGATCGGCGGCAGAGGTGACAACAATTGATGCCCGAGCATGTCGAGCCCTGCGTCCACGTCGAACGGCAAATGGCCGGTAAAAAGCCGAAACATCACGATTCCGAGTGAATAGACGTCAGCTCGTGCATCGACAGGGTCAGCCAATACTTGTTCAGGAGGCATGTACTGCAGGGTGCCAACGACAAAACGGGCGCCGCCGCCGATGGCGTGGCGATTGTCGGGCAATTGGGCCATTCCAAAATCGATGATCTTCAAACCGGTTGGTTTGCCCGGAGGCCCCACCAAAAATAAATTGTCTGGTTTGATATCGCGGTGTACGGTCTCCGCTACGATGCACGGCGACAAGCCCAGTTGCGGCTTGCTTCGATAGATACAAGGCGAGTTCGAACTCGAGACTGCCTTCCCTGCGCAGCAGTTGACTGAGCGTTTCGCCTGGAAGCGCTTCCATAACCAGAAAAGGCTGTTCGTAAGCAGGCGCGCCGTAGTCGAGGATTCGAACCACGTTGGGGTGGTCGATTGCTGCAATGGCATGCACTTCATGCATGAAGCGAGTTGCGAGGGCCGATCCTCTGCCGCCTCAGCGGTCAGTTGTTTGACCATGACGCTCTCCGCAATCTGCATGTCCTCGGCAACGTACACGCGAGCAGTCAGCCCCTCGCCGGCACGCTTGATTACTCGATAGCGTCCGCCCACTATTCGAGTTTGGGAAGGACTCGCGACTCGACCTAAGTGACGAACCTTCGCATGAAGCGCCGAAGGGCTTCGCTTTTTTGAACTCGGAATGCCTTGGCTCATCGACCCAGGGTCAACTACCTCGGCCCGCGTTAATTGACAACGGTGGGAAAACCCGCGTTTTTGACCGCCGCCGATTTACTCGAGCATTCGCCGAACGTCGATTTTAGTCGAGTCTGAGCGAAGCTCGACTTTAGTCGAATGCCAGTGGCGAGGCATGCCTCGCCACTGAACTTAACCCGCCGCATTGCGGCGGGTTTGACGTCGAGATTTGCGGTTATCGGTTACCAGTTGCCGCCACGACCGCCGTCGCGACCGCCGTCACGGCCACCGCCGCGACCGCCGCGACCACCGCCGCGACCACCGCGACCGCCGCGACCACCGCCGCCACCGCCGCCTTCACCACCACCGAAGCCGCCGCCGCCGCCGCCGCGGAAGCCACCGCCGCCGCCGCCACCACCGCCGCCGCGGAAGCCACCGCCACCGCCGCCGCCGCGGAAGCCACCGCCGCCACCGCCGCCGCCAAAACCACGCTCTTCGCGGGGCCTGGCGATATTTACATTAACCGGACGCCCATCGAGTTCGGCACCGTTCATTTCCGAGACCGCCCGCTCGGCTTCGGCATCGCTCGATAACTCGACGAACCCGAACCCACGCGAACGACCGCTCATTTTGTCTACGACAACTGATGCGGAGACAACATTACCAAAACGACCGAACGCTTCTTGTAAAAGCGTATCGGTAACTGAGTAGGACAAATTTCCCACGAAGAGTCGCGTGCCCATTTGGCTGATTTCTTTTCGAACCTTGCGCCGACGATCCTAAATTACCCTCGGACGAACGCTCGACGCATGCAATCTTCCGACAGGCTCCCCGCCAGTGGGGAGTACCAGCACACAGAAACGAACTCGAGCGGACCGACTTGGCCGTACGAACTGTCTGACGGCGGGCGACCGCAAAGTAGCATTGCTTTTTGGCCGCGGGGAGGGGTATTCGGCTCCGCTTCCCATTTGGTGCCGATTCTCATTTTTGGGGCTTGAATCCACATGGCTTCGTGGGCCCCCAGGCCGATCCATGAACGTCATCCCTCGCTGGAATTTGACGGCAGCAGCGGCAGCAAGGGTCGATCAACAATCGTCAAAATGCCGAATCTTGCGTCGCGCCTCGACTTACAATCGGGTTTGATGCGGTTCTTTTGCCTGAGCATTCTGCTGATTGCGGGTTGCGCCGAGCGGCTGGGCTCCGGCCCCCAATCGTTATCCAAGCCGTCCCCAAGAATCGAACCCACACAAGCTCACGAACCCGGCGAGCCCGACGATATTGACCAACTGAGCCAGCACTTCGAGCGCACTCGCCCTGTCCAAACGCTGCGCGGCAAGGCGACGTACTACTCGAGTTCGCTTGCAGGGCATCGGATGGCCAGCGGCGAACGATATGATCCCAATCGCGCTCAAGCGGCCCATCGAACATTGCCTTTTGGCACCATAGTCCGGGTGACGAACGTCCACTCGAATGAATCAGTCGTAGTTAGAATCGTTCAACCGCGGTCCCTTTGGACCCAAGGGACGAATCATCGATCTGTCGTATTCGGCGGCGCGCAAAATCGGGCTCGTCCGAGCTGGAGTCGCGGAGGTTCGCGTTGACATATTACAGCTGCCGATCCCTCGATAGGTCGCGCCGGATTCTCGCCTTTGCGGGTAAATTGCGGGATTCAATTCTGCAATCAGGCGACAGCTTGCTTATCGGCTTCGGCAGCAACCGCTTCTTCGGGCGGCGTCGAGTTGGATTGCATCGCATTCGGGGTGCGCGCTTCGCTGCGTGCGTTGGCTTGCTCATTGACCTTCACACTGACAATTCGCGAAACACCCGGCTCGCCCATCGTGACGCCGTAAAGGACATCCACCGATTGCATCGTCTTTCTGACGTGAGTGATGAGAATGAATTGCGAGCGATCCGTCATCGCTCGAATGGAGTCGTTGTAACGGGCTACGTTCGCTTCGTCGAGCGGTGCATCGACTTCATCGAGGATGCAGAACGGTGAGGGCTTGTACTGAAAGATTGCAAAGATCAGGGATGTCGCGGTGAGGGCTTTTTCGCCGCCGCTCATGAGTTCGATATTGCCAAGCTTCTTGCCGGGTGGCTGCGCAATGATGTTGACACCCGTGCCGAGCATGTCTTCCGGATCGGTCAGCGCCAGCTCGGCGCGGCCGCCCCGGAACATGCGAGTAAACGTCTTCTTGAAGAGCTCGTTGATGATGTCGAAGGATTCCTTGAACCGCTTGCGCGATTCTTTGTTCATCAGTTTGATGGCCTTCTCGAGATCGTTTAGCGCATTGTCGAGGTCCAAACGCTGCTGGTTGAGGGCGACGAAACGGGTCTCGGCGTCCGTGTATTCGTCCTTCGCGTCCAGATTGACGGGGCCCATGCGATCGATCAAATTGGTCAATTCGTCGATACGCCGGCGATGATCGGCATCCGGCAGTGGCCGACGGTGGTAGTCGCCAACGACGGTCGCCAGGTTCAGGCCGCGGAACTTCTCGCGGACTGTCTGCAGCAAGTGTTCGTGCTCGATCTGCGCCCGAGTAAGGGCCATTTCAGACTTGCGGGCTTGAGCGTCATAAACATCGAGTTCTTCGCGAATACCGCGCAACCCATGGTCACGTTCGGCCAGGGTTTGACGCATGTTCTCCAGACTTGCGCGCGCGACTTCCAAGCTGTCGTGCATCTCACGGGCTCGCGATTGAGCCAAGTCGCGACCTTCATGCGCAAGCAGCAACTTAGCAGCGGTTTCGCCGTACGCCGCGGCCGCTTCGTCACCCTCGTCGTGCAGCTTCTGGCGGCGCATATCGAGGTCGGCTAGCGACTGATTGATTCGATCGAGCGCCGCGCGAGCGCCTTCCATCTGTTCGCGGACCTGCGCGAGGCGCACTTTACGTTCCGTAACCATGGCGGACTGGGCCGTGACTCGCTCGCGCCATTCCGAAGCCAATTGATCGGCCTCGGTCAATTCGTCGGACAGCTGCTTGCCGTTGGCGCGTAGCTCGTCAAGGTGCAGCGTGCACTCCTCTACGGCCTTGGTGTTTTCCGCCAACCGACGGTCGAGTTCCTGCAGATCGATATCGATGACGTTGTGTCGATGTTCGAGCCGCTCAATCTGATCGATCGAACGCGCTAGGTCCTTCTCCGCGGAAACATGGGCCAATTCGCCTTCATGTGCTTCTTGGCGAGCCCGATCCAAAGCGGCGGTGCTTTCCGCCAAACGAGCCCGCAATGACGCGTGCTGCTCCGCAACTGCCGCATAGGTGACCTCGAGCCGCGCGACTTCTTCGCCGAGCACGCGCAATTCGCGTTTCTGCTCGACCATGTGTGCGGCGACATCATCGCCGGTGCCACCGCTGATGACGCCTTCGGGCCGAACCACGGTGCCGTCGCGGGCAACCACCAATAATTCAGGACAGCTGCGCGATAGTTCGAATGCCTCAGCGGCCGTCTCCACTACGACAGCGTGACCGACCAGGGCATGTGCCAGGGCTTCGTCCTCGGGTGCGAAGCGCAGATGGTCGACCAGCAACCCCGCGACGCCGGGCAACGCCGGCAATTCCGGACGGCGCCCCGCCACGTACGCAGGGGTTGACGGAATGATGTGAGCCCGGCCACGCTTTTCTGCCCGCAGGCGAGTGAGCAATTGCATGCCGCGCGATACGTCGCGCACGACCACATACTGGAGGCGCTCACCGAGTAGCCCAGCCAATGCCGCTTGCATGTCGGCGGGCGCTTCGAGCCGATCCGCGACGAGCCCAATTACCGTTGGGTCACCGAAGGAAAGAAGCGCGCGAGTTCCGGCACCCACGCCTTCGTGCTTACGATGCAAATCCTCGAGGGCACGCAGGCGGTGGCGTTTGATGCCGAGCTCATTTTTCGCAGTATCGACGGATTTTTCGCTGTCGAGGAGGTGACTTCGCAGGTCATGAACCTCGTGCTCAATCTGCTCTTTTTCCGAAGCCGACAGGCGCTTGCCTTCGGCCAGGGCCGCTACGCTCGTCTCGAGAGCGCCCCTGCGGGCGATGAGCTCGCCTAGTTCCGCAATGACTGTGTCCTGTTCAGCGGTGAGCCGCTCACGACCCTGTCGCGCATCATTGCCGCGCGCCAGCATTCCGTCGCGCCGTGCCTCTGCGGCGGCGGCCTGATTGCCAGCTTCGTGTTCGCGCTGTCGCAAAGCACTGACGGCATCGGCGGCGCGCGATTCCTCGACTCGCAGTGCTTCGAGACTTTCGAGCTCTGCAAAGGCATCCGCTTCACGCGCTTGCTGGTCGCGGTCTAGCTCGGTGAGCCGTTGAGTGAACTCGTCTTGCTCGAGCGCCGAGCGACGAATTCGCTCGTTGATCTCCTCGCCCTCGGTGTTGACCGCGGTAAGCTTATCATTGAGGTGTGCAAGCCGGTCGCGCGAGCGCTCCATATCGGCTTGCAGAGTGGTTACGTTGTTGTCGGCTTCGAATGCCGCGCGTGCCAATTCATCCGCGCTCGATTCCATCTCGGTCGCGCGAGTGCGGTCTTCTTCGAGACCATCTTCCAATTGCTCGAGCTTGGTGCGCAGCTCCGCGGTAACTGTGCAGGCTTTGTTGTAGTCCTCTTCGTAAACCCTTGAAACTACTACATATTCTAGGAACTGATGCGAGGCTTCGTGCAGGACCAAATCCTCGAGCTCGCCACGATATTCGACGAACCTTTCGGCCTTGGCGACTTGGCGCTTCAATGAATTGCGAGTGCGCTCGAGCTCCGAGACGATGTCCGTCACGCGAAGCAAGTTTTGCCGGGTCAGCTCGATTTTGCGCTCAGCTTGCTTGCGGCGCTGCTTGTACTTCGTGATGCCGGCAGCTTCCTCGATGAAGACGCGACGATCCTCGGGACGTGCACTGACAATCTGCCCGATCCGGCCCTGCTCGACAATTGAGTAAGCCTTGGTGCCAACGCCGGTGCCGAGGAATAGATCAGTTACATCGCGCAAGCGGACTTGAGTCTTGTTTAGCAGGTACTCACTGGTGCCATCGCGATACAAACGACGCGTAACCGCGATCTCTGGCACGTGCCGAAACTCATCTGGCAATTCAGCTGACTCGGGGGACTCCGAATTGTCGAAGACGATCGTGACTTCGGCAAAGCCATGCGGGCCGCGGGATTCGGAACCATTGAAGATGACATCTTCCATGGCTCGACCGCGCAGGTTCTTGGCGCTCTGCTCACCCATACACCAGCGGATCGCGTCAACGATATTCGACTTGCCGCAGCCATTGGGACCCACGATGCCCACGACATCGTGATCGAAATGGATAATTGTACGGTCTACGAACGACTTAAATCCGCAGATGTCGAGCGCCTTAATGTGCATCGAATTGTCCTTATTGACCCACTAACGTGTCCGGTTGGCCAGCTCATTCAGACTTAGAGGCGAGGGGACTTCCGGGCTGGGGCATCTCACTATGGTCACGACAAGTCGTGTATGGTCACGCCCCGTATTGCAACTTAAACTCTGATACGCTGTTCAGCGCGGTCAGACAAGCCCAAATCAGTGAGCCATGGGGCCGAAGTTAGAGTACTTCATTAAGAACTTCGAGAAGCATAGCCGACGCGAAAATCGATGGCAACCGCCTCGAAATACGGGTGCTTTCAGGTTGTGGCCGGCGCTTTTGCTTCTGGTTGGGGCTCTTGGCTTGTTGCTTTTGGTTTTTGCTCCGCGGGTCAGCGCGGCGGCGATGCCGGCAGTGCAACGATAACCTTTGCGGCCGTTGTTCCGAACGGCCCGCAACGCAACTTGACACCAAGCCTTTTCGGATACATCTCGAGTAGACCTGGATTAATTTTCTAAGGGCAGCCCATGACCTACGATTACGTTTGCACCGCCTGCGGGCATGCTTGGGAAGCTGAGCAGCGAATTACGGCAGATCCCCTTAAGGATTGCCCAAATTGCCACGAAATGACGGCTAAGCGCCAGGTTTCAGGGGGCCAGGGTTTCATTCTAAAAGGTGGCGGCTGGTATTCCGATCTTTATTCGTCGGCAAAGCCATCGGCAGCTACGGATTCGGCCAAGGAATCCAAACCGGCTGCCGCAACGGGCGCCAAGGTTGAGTCCAAGTCCGAGCCGAAAGCTGAAAAGGCGGCCAGCCCGAGCACGAGCGCCAGCCCGAGCACGACGCCGGCATCTAGCTCGGCGAGCTGACGACACTTTCGGCCGAGTGCCGACAAAGACAAGAAAATCTGCACCGATTTTCGAAAAAGACGGTTAAAGCGAGATCAGATTCGGCGCGAATCCTTCGAGCTCCGGCAATACGAGGCCTGCTGGAATGCGAGATACAGCGGCGGGCTGGCGAAGATTAAATGACGCCGGCCTGCGATTTTTGCTAGGGCGAGACGGGCGGCAAAGTCTGCCTCGAGCCCACCATTGAATGGTTGATATGAATCTCGTCATCCCGTCGATCGAAAAACTATCGCCGTACGAAGCCGGCAAGCCACTGGCAACCTTGGAGCGCGAGCTTGGCGTGAGTCACGCCATCAAGCTTGCTTCCAATGAAAACCCGCTAGGACCCAGTCCTCGCGCCATTAAGGCCATGCAACTGGCAATGAGTGATTCGCACCGGTATCCGGACGCCGCAGCCTGGGCCCTGCGGGAGCGGCTGTCGGAGCGTCTCGGCGTGCCGATGAATGAGATTATCCATGGCAATGGTTCGAGCGAGGTGTTGGATCTTGCGCTTCGCACGTTCGTCGGGCCCGGCCAGCATGTGATTTTCGCCGAGCCATCCTTTGTCATGTATCGGATCCTTTGCCTGGCGGCGGGAGTGCCGTTTACCGCCGTTCCACTGCGTAATCTGACCCATGATATCGAGGCAATGGCGGCAGCCGTTACACCGCAAACGCGGCTGATGTTTATCGCCAATCCGAATAACCCGACAGGCACGTACGTGGGACGCGACGCACTCGAACGCTTGCTTCGGACGGTTAGCGCGGAAGTGGTCGTCGTCGTTGACGAGGCTTACACGGAATATGCCGAGGCAAAGGATTTCCCGAACGCGCTTTCGCTGCGAAGCCTGCGCGAGCGGCTGATTGTTGCTCGGACGTTTTCGAAAATCTACGGGCTTGCGGCGCAGCGGATTGGCTACGCCATCGGGCCCGCCCAGATGATCGACTATATGAATCGGGTGCGGCCGCCGTTCAACGTCGGCACGCTTGGACAAGTGGCGGCGTGGGCGGCTCTCGACGACGAGGAGCACGTTCGCGCGAGTCAGGAACTGAATCAAGATGAGCGCACTCGACTAAACAATGCCCTTACGGGTCTTGGGCTCGATTGCGCACCCAGCCAGGCAAACTTCGTTTACGTGGATTGCAAGCGCCCAGCGCGACCCATCTACGAATCGCTGCTGCGCAAAGGCGTAATTGTGCGACCAGTTCCTGCGGCAACCGCGTTGCGAATTACCGTGGGCCTACCCGCGGAGAACTATCGATTGCTTGCCGCGCTATCCGAGGTGCTAAACGCATGAAGATTTGGCTCGCGCTTGCGGTTCTGACAACCGTGTTCGGCTGCGCCAAGCAGGAAACGATCATCACCCCGGTTTCGGCGTCGCATCCGATGATGCCTGCGGAAATCGATGGCGATCCGCTGGCTATTTTGCCTTCGGGGTTCATTGGCCTTTTGCGTGCCGAAGTTCCATCAGTCGCAAAATCCGCACTAGGTCCGACACTACTGGCACTTGCGAATCGACTAGCGCCACTGCCCCCGGGCTCGGGTTTCGTGCCCGAGCGTGATCTGGATCGCCTCGTCATTGGTTTTTATTCGATGCAAGGTGCGGACGCTGCTGGGATTGCCATGGGTCGATTCAATCCCGAGGCAATCAAGAATGCAGCTGCGGCAACACCGAATACCCCCAGTGGGGCATTGGTTCAGAGTCCTTATGCGGGGTACACGCTTTACACGGTGCACAACGTGGGTTTTTGCGTGCTCACTTCGCGCACCGTGTTAATTGGGAATGAAATGGGGATTCGCCGATCACTCGATCGAATTCACGACGGTCGAGCAGTGCATCAATTGCCCGAATGGACGAATGCATTGCTAGACCCGTCGCGGGCGCCGCTCGCATTTGGCGGCAATCTGAAGTTGACGCCGCTTCCTGCCGGATTGACGCAGCAAGTGCCGTTCTTGGCTGGCCTGAGCGCGATGCGGGTGCTCGGCAATTTCGAGGCGCCTGGAGTAAACCTGGCAGGCTCGCTCGGCTACGAGACGCCTGAGCGCGCCCAGCAGGCTGCCGGTGAAATGCTGGCGAGCCGTGATCTGCTCAAGTCATTCAGCTTCATTATGGGGGTCATGGGCGTCGCTCAACCCATACAACGACTCGAGGCACAGGCCACGGATCGTGAGGTGTCGTACGTCGCGGCGCTCGACGGCGCGGCCCTCGCAAAGATCCTAAGCCTCGCAACGCCCGCGCTAGTCTCAGCCGCAAGCTCCGGCGGAAAATGACGAAAAATCAACCATGACGAGCCTTCGCGTATACCCGGCAACCCAGCCGCTCTCGGGGCGAGTGGACATCCCGAGTGACAAGAGCATCAGTCACCGCGCGCTGATTACGGCGGCGCTCGCGAGCGGGCGTTCACGCATTCAGCGGTTTTCATACGGCGAGGACAACGTCAAAACGCTCGGGGTATTGCGCGCACTCGGCGTGCAAATCGAAGACGAAAGCCAAGGCACGATTGTCGTTGAAGGCGTCGGGCTCGAGGGCTTCAGGGAAGCCAGCATCGATCTAGACTGCGGCAACAGCGGTACGACGATGCGTCTAATGTGCGGCGTCCTGAGCGCGCAGCCCTTTCACTCGAGGATGATTGGTGATGCTTCCTTGAGCGCTCGCCCCATGAAGCGAGTTGCCGAACCGCTGGGCCTTCGCGGCGCATTCATTCGCGGTCGTCATCATCCGACAAAGGCCGGGGATATCACGGCGCCGCTCGATATTGGGCCTTTGCCGCTCGCCAAACGTTTGGGCGAGCTAGAATACCGGCTGCCCATTGCCAGCGCGCAGGTGAAAAGCGCGCTCTTGCTCTCGGGTCTGTTTGCCACGGGTCCAACTATTCTGTTCGAGCCGTTGCTGTCCAGGGATCACACGGAGCGCATGCTGCAAGCCATTGGTGTCCCGCTTCAAACCGTCGGAACCTCCGTGCGCCTCGATCCTCCGGGCAGTCCGACGGCGCTCAATGCATTTGACATCGAGCTGCCCGGTGATCTTTCGGCCGCGGCATTTCCGCTGGTGGCAGCGGCGATCGTCGAAGGCAGCTGTCTGACGACGCTGCACACGGGCACGAATCCCTCGCGTACGGGATTGATCGACATACTCAAGTCTCTCGGCGCCCACTACGTTCTGGCGCCAAGAGGTAGCGTGCTCAACGAGCCACTCGGCGAAATCATGCTCAAGCAGCAACCCTTGCGAGGTTGCTTGATTGGCGGGGAGATGGCAACTCGCGCCATTGACGAGATTCCAATTGTTTGTGCATTGGCGGCACGGGCAAGGGGCACTACGGAGATCGCAGACGTTTCGGAACTCCGAGTAAAAGAAAGCGATCGACTGGCAACAATGGCCGGCGTGCTCAGCGCATTCGGTATCCACTGCGAGGAGCGCCCCGACGGGCTCGTCATCGAGGGACGTCCCGACGGGGCTCTCACGGCTGCTCGAATTGCGAGTCACGGTGATCATCGAATCGCAATGACGGCGGCCGTCCTGGCCCTAGTCGCAGACGGCCCGACGGATATCGAAGACACCGACTGTATTGCTACGAGCTTTCCCGGTTTTGCCGAGACCCTGAGAACATTGGGGGCAAAGGTCGAGGAGCTCTCGTGAAGCGACAGCGACCGATCGTAGCCATTGACGGTCCCGCGGGCGCAGGCAAGAGCACGGTCACGCGTCGCGTAGCCGATCGACTCGGGTACCTGGTTCTCGACACTGGGGCAATTTATCGATCGGTGGCTCTCGCCGCACAACGTGCCGCCACGTCCTTCGACGACAATGCAGGCGTTGCCAAAATTGCTGTAGCATTGGCTGAGCGGGAGGCTGTGGTTCTTCATTCCTGACAGTGCTCAAGGGCAAAGAGTGCAATTGAGTGGCGAGGACGTAACGCTCGCGATTCGTTCGCAGCAGATGAGCGATGGTGCCAGTCGGGTTTCGGCATTGCCCGGCGTGCGCGCAGCTTTGCTCGAATTGCAAAGGGGTATCGGTCGATCGGGAGGCGTAGTCGTCGAGGGAAGGGATATCGGGAGTGTGGTATTCCCTGATGCCGAAGCTAAATTCTATCTCGATGCGTCACCCGAAGAACGAGCCAGGCGCCGCCACGCAGAGCTCACGGGACGCGGCCAAGACGTCAAGCTCGAGACAATCCTAAATGAAGTGCGCGAACGCGACGATAGGGACAAAAGCCGCGCGGTGGCTCCCCTCGTTCAAGCACTCGACGCGAAGTACATCGACAGCTCGGCGATGAGCATTGACGAAGTCGTAGAACTGATCGTCACGGAGGTTCAGAAGATTGCCGACAAACTGACGGAACAGCCGTGATGGCTGCTTATGCTGATGCTGCGCCAACCGCCAGCCGCTTGTTTCGCGCTGCTTGCCTGGGTACGCTCGCTCTTGCCGTCTTCAGTTGCGGGCGCAGCGTTGGTAAACCGCCAGCCGCTCCTGCCGCAAACGTGGTTCGCCCGGTCGTGTACATTCCTGCGGATCTCGACCTCGTGTTGCGACTCGACGTGAAGCGCTTCCGAGAAACTATGGGAGCCGAGCCGGAACAGACCCTTGAAAAAATGTGGGAGACGTTCGGCGAATCCTCGAGTGCCCCGAGCAGCCCTGCAAACTGGTTTGTCCCGGCGCTCAAGTCGACCGACACTCTCTGGCTTGGATGCCGCCTCGGCCAAAAGGGCTGCAAGGACTTCGTGTTCGTGCTGCGCGGGCGATTTTCTAGCGCGCGTGAGACTTATGGCTTTGGTCTGGAGAAGAATAAACGCGATCTAGGGGCCGGTTGGTTCAGCTTCGATCTCACGCCGCTCGCGCGCACGGCTGCAGCGCGATTGTATTGGCGTCCTCCGGAATTGGCGGTCGTGGTATCCCTGGCCGAGCTGGACAGTGCCGAACGCAGCATCGAGCAATCGCAAGACTCGACTCAACTCGAACCCGGCGAAACCGGCCTGATGTCCCTGAGCGCGCGTTCGAAAGCGTTAGCGCTTGTTCTGCGCGAACACTCGCCGAAGGCAGCCGACTGGTTGAGCAAGTCCGAACGCATAGAAATTCGGTTCGAACCCTCGGTAAAGGTCACGGTTGCCACGCTGAGCATTACCTTCGAGGACGCTTCGCAGGCGGAAACGGCGGCACAGGCATTTCGGATCTTGATCGTGGCGCTATCGGGATTCGATCGTCGTATTAGGACCCGCGATATCGACGTCCAACATTTGAACTCGGATGTGGTGCTGCGAATCAGCTTCCCGACCGTGGAGCAAACCTTTCTCGAGAGAAGTGGCGAAGACACCGTGCCGTAACGGAAAAGAAATCCGGCGTTCGGCCTAATGTTCGGGCATCGCGATTGCGACGGGTATGTGGCCCCCCCGACAATTGCAGTTTGACGAAATGTGGGCTCTGGGGTAGCTCCGGCGACCTATCGGTATGACTTGTGGCTCAACGCTCGCAAAAAAAGCGAGCGCTATGCCCCCGATCTTTGCCGAATGTCTGATGGAAGGACGGATAGAAAAACGATCCATGGCTGAAACCCAACAAAATGCGCCCACACGCGGTATCGACTCGTTTGCCGCGATGTTTGAATCGTCTGACGTGACGGCAAGTAATGTCGATCTCGGAGGCGAAGGGCAAATAGTCGCCGGCACTGTCGTTCAAGTTAATCGTGACACCGTCGTCGTCGACATAGGTGGCAAGAGCGAGGGCGTAATCAATCTCGATGAATTTCGCCAAGCGGACGGGAATACCGTCGTAAAAGCCGGCGACAAAGTTGACGTATTCATCGAAAGCCGCGAAAGCGATGATGGCCTGATCTCCCTCTCCAAGGAGAAGGCCGACAAGATGAAAGTGTGGGACGAGATTTCCAGCGCTTGCGAGCGCGACGAAATTATCGAAGGCACGATTAGTCAACGGGTCAAGGGTGGCCTCTCCGTTACCATCCGCGGTGGCGTGAAGGCATTTTTGCCGGGATCGCAAGTCGATCTCCGACCTATCCGCAATCTCGATAAACTTATTGGTCAGACCTACGAATTCAAGGTCATCAAGTTCAATAAGAAGCGCGGCAACATCGTCCTTTCGCGTCGAGTTCTGCTCGAGCGCGAGCGCGACGAGATGAAGGCCAAGACGCTGCAGAACTTGGAAGAGGGTATGGTGCTGGTCGGCACCATCAAGAATCTGACCGAATACGGTGCGTTCGTGGATCTCGGTGGCATCGACGGCCTGCTGCACATTACGGATATGTCGTGGGGCCGCGTCAACCACCCGAGCGAAGTGTTCGCCGTCGGTGACGAGGTAACCGTCAAGGTCCTCAAGTACAACCCGGAGACGGAGCGCGTTAGCCTCGGCCTCAAGCAGACCCAGGAAGATCCCTGGAGCCATGCCGAAGAAGCGTACCCAATTGGCAAGCGCGTACACGGCAAGGTGATGAGTCTTACCGACTACGGTGCCTTCGTGGAACTCGAGCCTGGAGTCGAGGGGCTCATTCACGTCAGTGAGATGAGCTGGACCAAGAAGATTAAGCATCCGTCCAAGATGATGAATGTCGGTGACGACATTGAATGTCAGGTGCTCGAGGTCGATTCGCGTTCCAAGCGTATCAGCCTGGGTCTGAAGCAACTCGAGCCCGATCCCTGGAGTCTTTTCACCGAGAAGTACAAGCCCGGCGACAAGATCACCGGCAAGGTCCGCTCGATTACGGACTACGGCGTATTCGTCGGCATCGAAGAAGGCGTTGACGGGATGGTGCACAAGACCGACCTTTCCTGGACGGTCAAGATCAACAACCCCGGCGACCTCTACAACAAGGGCGACGACGTCGAAGCCATCATCTTGTCGATTAACCATGACGAGAAGAAGGTGTCACTCGGCGTAAAGCAGCTCTGGGACGACCCGTGGACAATGGTTACGGAGAGTTTCAGGCCTGGTACCGTGGTCGAAGAGACCAAGGTGCTCAGCCTCACCGACTTCGGTGCGTTCGTTCGAATCTCAGCGGGCATCGAAGCTCTGATACCTCAGAGTGAAGTTCCCCCGGGAACCGAACTCAAGGTGGGCGAGACCGTCAAAGCGGAGATCATGAACATCGACGGCGTCGATCGACGCATAACGATGTCACTACGCAATGTCGGCGGCAGTGCTCAGGCCGAGCAGGTTCAGGCACTCAATCGCGAGAAGGTAGCGGGACGCCCCGCCACTCTCGGTGACTTGTTGCGGGAAAAGCTTGGCGACAAGCTTGCCAGCATCGTGCCCGGCACGGACGATAAGCCCGAGTAAAACCGACCGGATTTTGCCGGCACAAACCAAGCGAAAAAGGGCGCTAATTCGAGAGAATGGCGCCCTCTTTCCGTTAAGCCGTTCCAGCGTCTTCGCATCGCTGCTCGGCGGTGCTAGCGTCACGCTTCCGATGTCAGACGTGATCTGGGCCCCTTGGCGCATGGAGTTTCTCCTCAACGAGAAGACTTCGGGCTGTGTGCTTTGCAACTACGTCGAAGTGCCACCGGTCACCGGCACCTTGGTGCTCGCACAGCGCCCTTTGGCGTACGTCGTGCTCAACAAGTATCCGTACACGGCAGGCCACATCATGGTCGTTCCCAAGCGTCACGTGTCTGATCTGACCCAGCTCGAAGAGGATGAGAGCGTCGCGCTCTGGGGCTTGGTTCAAGCGAGCGTTGCGCCGTTACGGCTGGCCACTGGTTGTGTGGGGATGAACGTCGGAATGAACCTAGGCCGCGTCGCGGGAGCGGGCATTCACGAGCATATTCACGTGCACCTGGTGCCTCGCTGGGAAGGGGACCACAACTTCATATCGGTAATCGGCGACGCTCGAGTCATGCCCGAGTACCTAGAGCAATCGCGTCTGCGGCTCGAACAGGCTTTTGCGGAGTTACACGAAGGGGCGTCAAAGTGACGGACGGCACCAACGACACAGAGCAAATCCCCCAGTCGGATCCGCTAGCGCCGAAGGGCGGCTGGACCCGCAAGCACGTTGTTTTTCTCGCTATATCGGCCGTCATCATCTTCGTTCTCGTCGTTGTCATTCACGAGATCTTGCTGCCGTTCATCCTGGCCTTGATCATCGCCTATGTGCTTACACCACTGGTGGAGCTCTGCGAGCGGCGTAGGCTGCCGCGCTCGGTGTCGATACTTCTCGTGTATGCGGTCGTTCTCGGATCGCTGTATCTAGGGATCGCAGCTGCGGCTCCGCGGCTCTATCGTGAAACATCTGGGCTGCTTCGCGACGCTCCGGCCATGCTAAAGGATGCTTCGAGTTCGATCGGGCCCAAACTCGACAACTGGGCGGACAACATGTTCCCCAGTAACAGCGCGCCGAGTGATCCTCAAACCAAAGCCCCGCCGGCGCTAGAGGTCAAACCGCAGCCCGATGGCTCATACGCCGTTGATATTGGTAGTGGTCTCGATATCGTGCAGGTTGACGCCAAGCGAATGCGGATCGAACCGCGGCGCACGGCCACGGACGGCCGCGTGCGCGTGGCAAAATTACTGGCCGACGCAAACGACCATTTTTTCAACTATCTGAAGGCGAACGGCGCGCAGCTGCTCAAAGTGGGTCAGCTGATCGTCGCACGCACGATTCGCAGCATTTTCTTACTGTTCATGACTCTGATGGTTGCGGGCTACTTGATGCACACGCGGGAAAAGGTCATCGGATTCTTTCGCTCGCTGGCGCCCGAGAAATCACAACTCAGCTTCGATTGGTTGATGTTTCGAATCGACCGGGGACTTTCAGGCGTCGTTCGAGGCCAACTCATCATTTGTTGCGTCAACGGCGTGCTGGCAGCCATCGGTTTTGGGCTTTTACATCTGAAGTATTGGCCCGTGATGGCTCTAATTGCAGCCGTTGGCAGTCTTATTCCCATTTTCGGATCGATCATGACTGCGGTGCCTGCAGTCCTGATTGGCTTGACTCAGGATTTTGGACCGGCCTTTGGACACTGTTGTGGATTTTGGGTGTTCACCAACTAGAAGCCAATTTTCTTAATCCAAAAATTATTGGAACAGCGGCACGCATCCACCCGTGTCTCGTCGTGCTCGTGTTAATCTCGGGCGAGCACCTTTTTGGCGTTTGGGGAGCGCTCCTAGCGGTTCCCACTTGGTCGCTCCTGCAGAGCTTGTTTCAACACTTTCGCTACCTTTCGGTGCCGGGGGCTACCGATACTCTGCTGCCCATCAGCAGGCCGCCGTCCTCGGCTAGCGAAGGCCATTCGTCCGGGCCTTGAAGTGACTCGTTAGCCGAGCTATAGCCCTCGCGTGGCAAGTTCAAAAAGACCGGGGAAAGCTCGGGATTCACGTGCGCCTGGGCGTACTCAACCAGGCCCATCCGCGAACAAGGGCAGTCTTGCCAGCAAAGCGAGCGCCAACCCGCCTGCAAAGGCAGTGGTGCCCTCACCACTTCGAAGTTTAGCCCTGCGCATCGGTATCCCCATTGTCGTGCTGTGGGTCATCGGCGGCATCCTTGCTGGCACCTGGACGACGACTGTCGGACGCTCGGTGGTGCTGGGGGTCCCAGCGTTATTAACGCTAGGCGGGCTCGCCTTGGTGTTTTGGGCATTGAGACAGACGGGGCGCGCCAAGGCCGTGGCCGGCGTCCTGAGTAATGTCGAAACGGCGGCTGACCGCAAGGTGGCGCTCGACAAGCTGAATCAGGATTTCGGCAAGAAGGATCCGGCGGCGATCTTCGCCAAGGCTCAGCTCAAACTGCAGGAAGATCCGCAGGAAGCCCTGAAGGAGCTAGAGCAAATCGATTTAAGTAAGGTGCTCCCCACGGTCGCGGACGAGGCGAGGGCGCAGCGCGCGATGATTCACTTGCTCATTGGGCAGGTGAGCATGGCAAAGCCGCTCGTCGATGGCATCGATCTGAAGCGTCACGACGATGCAAGGGCTCGCGCGATGATGGTCGCCGTAGTGGGCGAGACTTGGGCACGCAGCGGTCAGGCGAAGCGTGCCGTCGAGTCGCTCGAGCTTTATGATCCGGACGACGATACGTATGAGCAGATAAGGCCGCAGTTATGGCGTGCCCGTGCGTATGCCTGCGCGTACACGGAGGACATGCGCGGTATGCGCCGCGCGCTCAGGCGTCTAGCCGATCAAGATGCACGAATGCTCGCCGGGTTTTTAGGCAAGAAGACGCACCCGATGCTGCAAAAAGAAGCCAAGCGCATGCTCGAGCAAAGCGGCGCGATTCCGCGCAAGGTGGTCTATCAACGGTCTTAGACTGGGACTAAGCGTGCGCAAGGCCCCGACCGAGAGCTTGACGGGTTACTCAATGCCCGCCGTTCCTACAGATTAGCGACATTCGCCGTCGCGAGGGTCTCTAGTGCAATCTCGGGCAGCAGTTCCGCGGGCGACACTACTTTCAGTTGCGGTAAGTCGGTTTCAATCAGGCGCCTGACGAAGCGGCGCGTGTCGGGGGCTGTCATTAGTGCGACCGACGATTTGGCTTTTGTTTGGGCTTGTTGTAGGGCTCGGGTGATTGATTTGACTATATCTCGCGCGGCGTCGGGGGCTAGCGCTAGGAATGCCCCCGCCGAGGTGCGCGCGATTGAGGTGCGGATGACTTCTTCGAGGCTCGGGTCGAGCATGATGACGCTGAGGCGCGCTTGCCCTTGTGTTAACTGATGCGTCACGGCGCGCCTGAGTTGGGCGCGGACTTGCTCGGTGAGGGCGAGTGGGTCCTTTTCGCTGGTGGGGGCTTGACTGAGTGCCTCGAGGATTGACTTCATATCGCGAATCGACAGGCCCTCGTTGACCAATCGACGTAGGATTTCACTGAGAACGCCGAGAGACACGATCTTTGGAACCACCTGCCGGACTGATTGCGGGGCGACCCTTTCCAGTTCGTCGAGCAGCGTCTGGGTTTCGGACATTCCGAGGAAATCCGAGGCGCGGGCTTGCAGGTTGGGTTGGACCTTTTCGACTAGAAATTTCGGCCAGCCCTGCTTCGGCGGGTGTTCACTAACCTCAATCAACGCGCCAGGCACTTCGTGCAGTACGAGTCGCAGACTGGGCCCGGTTAGAGTTAACTCACGCACTATATCGCAAGCGGGCAGGGGGACTCCGAGTTCGAGAAATAGTTGCTCCCGAAGCTGCCCGGCGGCGTTTCTTATTCCGCGCTGGTTCTCCGGATCACGCTTGCCGTCTTCGATGTAACGGGCAAGGTCGGGGGCGACCTCTAGTGCCCAGGGAACTATGATGGGGACGAAATGGAGATCACCTTCTTGTTTGCCTGGGCGCAGGATCTGATTCGCGGGTTGGCCCCGTGGGCGTGTGCTCAGGTGATGGGCCCTTGCGCGTGACGCCCAAAACAAAAGTAGGCCAATCACGAAGAAGGGCGCAAAAGGCAAGCCCGGAACCAGGCTGAGAGCCAAAACGAAAATACTGGATACTTGCAGCGCGCGCGGTGTGCCAAGTAGTTGCGCTCCCAGTTCCGCGCCAAGCGAAGTGTTGGGCTCTTCGCTGGCGACGCGCGTGACCAGTACTCCGGCGGATGTCGCCAGAATTAGGGCAGGAATTTGCGTTACCAGGCCATCTCCAATGGTCAAAAGGCCGTAGCGTTTGAGTGCATCGGTGGCGTCCATTCCGCGTTGTCCCATGCCGATCGCGAGGCCTCCGAGGATGTTCACCAGCGCAATCAGGATCGATGCAATGACGTCGCCTTTGACGAACTTCATGGCGCCGTCCATCGCGCCGTAGAATTGTCCTTCGCGACTCAATTGGCGGCGGCGTTGTTGTGCTTCTTCGCCGGTGATGGCCCCTGCGCGCAGTTCCGCGTCGATCCCCATTTGCTTGCCGGGCATTGCGTCGAGCGTGAAGCGAGCACCGACCTCGGCTACGCGCTCGCTGCCTTTTGCAATGACCAGGTACTGAATCAACGTGAGTACCAAGAAGACAACGCCGCCAACGACGTAGTTGCTCCCGACAACGAATTGTCCAAACGAGCGGATCACTTCGCCGGCATTGGCCCTGAGCAGAATAAGGCGTGTGGACGCGACGTTGAGCCCAAGGCGGAGCAATGTCGTTATCAGAAGGAGTGTTGGGAATGAAGCGATGTGTAGCGCATCGGGCACATAAAGCGTGATAAGTAGGATCGACACACTGATGGCGAGGTTCGTCGATAGCAGCACGTCGAGCAGCGGCGTCGGAAGCGGCACGATCATCAGCGTCACGACAGCCACGACGACGCCCGCCAGGGCTGCGTCAAACCAGCCAACGCCGCTTAGGCGGCTTACCGAGGAATGCGGGGTGCCCTTCATTCAGCGCTTCAGCCTAATGCCCAGTCCGCCCAGATCCCAACAGAACTTCACAAAGAAGGAACCGTTTGCCCTATTGTTTGGCGAAGGCTCGCCGTTGAATTCTTTCACGAGCCGTCCGCAGAGGACGGAATTCGAAATCGCCTTGCCCCTCAGGGTTCGGTTGACGCGCTGGCGCGCGGGCCGAGGTTTGGCCTGAGGGCTCTAAATGTTGCAATTGCAGTTCAGCTCCGAAAGAAATAGTGTTGTTCTGTGCTGCCTACCTCCAGGCTACGAAGGATCGATGGACGGCTTTCAAACCCGCAACCATTTCTGTAGGGTGACCAGGTGATGAGTCCGCAGGTGCCGACTGAAGCGCAGCTTCGCTCCTACGCCGGATCGTCAATCGGGCGCAAAAGGAAGCACAATGAGGATGCGTACCTAACGGACGACGAACTCGGACTATGGGTGGTTGCCGATGGCATGGGAGGGCACGCCGCGGGCGAAGTCGCGAGCCGTGAAGCCTGTGACGCGGTTTTTGGTGTGGTTAAGCGGGGTAAACAGAAGTTGACGCTCGAAGACCCACCCTCGGAGAATTCCCTCTTGGCCGCCCATCGCTTACTCGAAGGGGCGATTCAGGCGGCAACATACATTGTCTATTCGATGGCGGAGCTAGACCTAGGCAAGGCCGGCATGGGCACGACCATCAGCGCCATGATGCGCGTAGCGCGCCTTTTGGTGCTGGCCCAGGTGGGCGACAGTCGAATCTATCGGGTTCGGGACGGCCTTGCCGAGCAGCTGACGGAAGATCACACGCTCGTCGGCTGGCAGGTGAAGCAAGGCATCATTACTGAAGCCGAGGCTCGAGTCAGCAAGCAGCGCAACGTGATAACGCGAGCCGTTGGCAATCGCGATTACGTCCAAGTTGACACATTTCAAAGTGACTACGTCATCGGCGATAGATACTTGCTGTGTAGCGATGGCCTGCACGGATATCTGGAGACGGATGAGATCCCGGAATTGATGGCGCTCGGTGGTAATCGGTCCGTTCAGGCGTTCATAGACGTGGCCAACGAGCGCGGGGGCAGGGACAACATAACGGCGATTGTCGTCGAGGTGACTTGAGCTAGGGCAGCAGCGAGGCATGCCTCACTGCTGCCGGCGCGCCTAAACGCCTAAATTCAAGGAAAAGGAACCGATTTCTTGGCCCCGGGTCCCGCTCTCCGTTACGGGGGATAGACCAGCAATGCGCTGTCCAAGGAATCCAGCATGAAAGCCAAACGCATCGGTGTCGTGATGGGCGGTACTTCCGCGGAACGAGAAATCTCGCTGCGCACGGGTCGAGCAGTGGCAAGGGCCCTTGAGAAGGCCGGACATGACGTGGTGCGATTCGAGATAGGCTCGCAGATGCATGCGCTGAAGATGCTCAGCGATTCAAGGCTCGACCTTGCGTTTCTGGCACTTCACGGGCGCCTCGGCGAGGACGGCTGCATTCAGGGCATGCTCGAGCTGCTCGGCATTCCCTACACCGGTTCGAGCGTCCTCGGCAGTGCGCTTGCCATGGATAAGCTCAAGGCTAAGGAGCTTTTCCGGCTGCACAATGTCCCGACACCGCCTTATTACGTTTACGACGGCGACTCGAATCACGACGCAATAATCGAGTCACATTCTTCTTTTGGTTTTCCCGTCATGGTCAAGCCGCGGCGCGAAGGGTCGAGCATTGGGCTGCAACGGGCAGACAATCTAGAGCAGCTGGTAAGCGCGATTCGCCTTGCGCAAGCCCACGATAATAGCGTTCTGGTCGAGCGATTCATCAAGGGTCGCGAGATCACCGTCGGTATTCTCAATGGCAAGGTGCTGGGCGCATTGGAGATTGCTCCGTCCGACGGTGTGTTCGACTATCAAGCGAAGTATCAATCCAACCAGACCCAATATTTCATTCCGCCGAGGCTCCCCGAAGCGATGTGCGGCGGCGTGCTTCAGCTCGCCGAGCACGCGGCAAAGGCATTGGACGTCAGCGGCGCGGTGCGCGTAGATCTGATTGTCTCCGAAGGGAATAATGAATACGTGCTCGAGGTCAACACGTTGCCCGGCATGACGGAGACGAGCCTTTTGCCGAAAATCGCCGAGGCGTCGGGTTTGAATTTCACCGAGCTGTGCGAAGCAATTGTCGAGAGCGCTCGTTTGCACGTGAGTCAGTCGCGCAATGTTCGAGAAGCGGCCGTCGTCCCGTTGGCGGCGCCGAGCGAGCGACTCACGGGTACGGGCTAGCAGGTCTATTCGGTGAGCTGAGCTACGGGTGCCAGCTGCTGGTCATGGGTTTTGACTCGGGATAATGTGCCGTTTTCCGCGGGAATGCCGGCCAGCTGTGGGTTCTGGGCCAAAATAGCGACATGGCTTGCGCCTCGGGGGAGCGCAGACTAGCCTTCGCGCCTCTTTTCGGTCCCCATCGTCTAGCCCGGCCCAGGACACGGCCCTTTCAAGGCTGTAACACGAGTTCGAATCTCGTTGGGGACGCCCGTTTTTGCCTTGTTTTTGGCTCGATTTCTTATCCGTAGGCAAAACTCGTAGGCAGAACTTTTGGCCGAGTCGCGACGGTAACGGGCCAAATGGCTCTCCAAAACCCTCTGTCAGCACTTCCGCTTCACGGATGTAGCCCTGGGTAGTGGAGAAGCTTGCGTGCCCCGCCCGGGCCTGAATCTTCTGCGGCTCGTCGCCACGTACGGCCATCCAAGTGATCCCCGTGGCTCTCAGGTCGTGGAAGCGAATGGGGCGCTCACTGGGGCCCTTCGAAGTCAACGAAGCGCGATCGACCTCTGCGACCTTGAGCCACCGTTTCAGCCCGGCAGACAGATTGAAAGGGGACGGCATGCCAGGCAGCAAGTCGCCCTCGCCGTTCGACTCGGTATGCATTTGCACGAGTAGCGGACGCAACGCCTGTTCAATTGGAATTGTGCGGCCTCGCTTGGACTTCGTTGACTTGATTTCGTCGGTGCCGATGGCAACCGATTTGGTGACGCGAATGACATTGTGTTCAAGGTCAACATCAGCCCACGTCAACGCGCGCAATTCGGATGCCCGGCAATAGGTGTAGATGGCAATGGCAAACAGTCGCGCCCAGGGTATCGGCACGGCTTCGCATGTCAGTAATTGGTACGCCTCGGACGGGAAAAGATATTGCTTCGAAACGGCTGCCCCGCGATCGGGCCCTCTTACCTTGAGTGAAGGATTATCGTCACGGCAACGGATGGCACTAAGTTTCGCGTTGCAGGCATCGTCGATCATCTTCGTGGCTGTGCCCCAGATATCTTGGGCCGACTTCCACGAAATCGCGCCCTTTTGAACCTTGGTATCAAGAGCAGCCGACAGGGCTCGAAAGCCGTTGCGGGTCCAGTGCTTCGGGTGCTTGTCACCGAGTACCGGTGCAATGTGGTGGCGCCAGTGACCGGATTTCGTGACACGTGACGACAGGGCCCGCCGGTCGCGTTCGTCAAGCCAGAACGTAACCCACGCCTCACAAGATACTTTTGCATCCGCTTGGCTCGGCTTGGGTCCCGTGCCCTTGATGCCCGTAGCGAATGCCTGTTCAGTCAGAGCCGCGCACCGTTCACGCGCCATCGCTTCGGACGTGCCGACAGGGAAGGGGGCTAGCCATTGCCGCGAACCATCGCTAAGCGTAACCCTGGCACGCCAGCGGCCGTCCTTCGTGCGTTGAACCGTACCCGTGGGCTTTCGTCCCGTTCGAATGCTGTTCATGGCTTCCCCTTCGAGCAATTGCACTTCATGCCAACGGTCGCGCCTTTGGACTCCGAGTCGCTGCACCCAATGCCCTTCATGCAAGCGCGCAATACTTCGTTTGCCCGTTCCCACTTGGGGCTTGCCTTCGTGGCACAAGCGCTCGGGCAGCACAGGGCCTTGACGTCACTGGCGAAGCACAAGGGCACCGGGGGCCCGTATTCGGTCGGCACCGGCCCGAGCTCGCGAGTCTTGCTCTCGATTGCCCGCTCGAGTGTGCCAGCGTCCGCGCCATCACCAGGCGACAGGGTGGCATTGCTGGTGCTGCACATCGCGTAGAGCCCTACCAGGCACATCCCCAGGAATACGAGCACGTGTCCACCGGTACGAAGCGCCCGGGGTAGCAGAGCGAATACAACTACAGTGCGGTAGAGGTTCACGGCTTGCCCCCGGCAATGGCGCGCAACTTACGCTTGGACTGGTTGCGACTTTTACGTGACGGCTCGTCTAGTCTGGTCATGAATAATCGTAACTGGTCGATTGCATCTAGCGCGTCGTGTCTGACAGCAGATTGTAGTGGTGCCATCTTCTCGGGACTCGCATGCTCGTCGATTGCCTTACCAAGTTCTATCAACCGCACGCGGCAGTTATTGACCCGTACTGTCACGGCTAAGACCTGTCGAGAATTCAGTTTCATCGATGCCTCCTAGTGGCTTCGCTGATACCCTGCCGCAAGTCCGCAAACGGACGTGGTTCCCTCGGTTGCGGTAAGGCTTCCGGTGGACGTGACGGGGGGCGGGCAGACCTTCGAAGCACGATGACTTCGGGTTGTGCCTTGCTGGTACTAGGGGCCGGAACAACCTTAGCCGCGGACGACGACTGTTTAGGGCCCGGGGCCTTTAGCTTGGACGCCTTACGCTCGGCCTTTAGTACACGCATGCGTTCGAGTACCGCGAGCAATTCGGTTTTCAGCAATTCGCGTTGCGGCTTGTCCTTCGTTTCGGACAGTTGCTTTTCAAGCTCTCGTTGCCTGGCGACGCATTGGTCAATGGTCGTTAGGTCGTTCATGGCACCACCGTTGACACGAGTATGCCGCGTTCGTTGTAACAACAGATCTGCGCGCCGCATGGCTCAGCATATGGCGTCGGGCAACGCATCGACGGGGCGTAGTACCGAGGCGCCACGATTATTGGAGCCGGCGCGACGTAGTAGCCCGACCGATAGCCGTACCCGCCGCCCGCTTGCGCGTAGCAACCGGTGAACATGAAAGCCACGAGCACGAACAAGCGTTTCATTGTTTTGACCCTTTCCGTTTGGGCGCGGGCTTGAGCATCGACTCAAGCTCTTGAATGCTCTCGCGTGCCAGCTTGCAGGCGTTCAACACGGTTGCAGTTTGCGCCGGCACTTCTTCTGCTAGGTCCTGCCTGACCATACATTGCGATAGAGCGTGCAGCTGGCGGGCACAGTTGCCGACCAGTACGGCCACGGCTTCGCATGCTTGGGGAGTTCCGATTGTGTTCATGTTAGTTCCACCCCTCGAAGGTGACGACCGTCACATCGGCGCTAATCTCGTACGCAGTGCCCGAAGTCTCGCCGAACACGTCGCCCTTTGAGTCGTCGTGAACAAGCCTGAACCCTTCGAGCAGTTCACGAACGTCCGTGATTGGCTCGCCTTCGGTGGCTGGTATGTCCTCAGCTAGACCAATGACACCAGTCGCGAAGATGCGCGGCAAGCCATTGATTGACGACCAGTTGCAGCAAATGGCCTCGTGGCTTTGGTGGTACAAAACTAGGCCGCTTTCACGGCCGGTAAGCTCTTGTAATGTTCGGTGGGTGGTTGGCTCGTTGTTGGGCTCCGTTGCCGGTTCGGGGTCAACGATATCTTTCAAGGCCAGCGATTCGGCCTCGGTGTCACCCTGGGGGAATATCCAAAAGCCTTGACCGTGTAGAAACCGAGCGTGGCCCGCGCACACTGGCCGCTGGGTGCGTTCGAGTGCCGGGGCCAACATGTCAACGGCCTCATAAGTTGCCGTGGCCGTGCAGTCCGTGTGGTGTACGGATTGACGGGACGCGATTTGTCCAAATTCACAAGTAGTCATTTCATCCGCCTTTCGTTGAGGGCGTTCAATACGTCGAATTGCAAAAGTACTTTGATGGCCAGAACTCGGGGTTCATCCGACCAAAACGGGTGGTTGTCGTGTTCGATTGCATCGAAGGGCACCAACACATCGACCGCGAGCCGATAGAACTTCTCGCCAATGACCGCGAGGGCTTCCAGCTGTTGCAGGATGCACTTGCGTTCCTTGGCTGAGTCGAATTGGTAATATGGTTCATGGTGTCGGTGCCGCCTTTTGCGGCGCGCCACTAGCGCGGCCTGCTTCGTAGTGTGTTGGGTTCGTAACAGTCCCGATCTTCCGCCGGTATGCCGTCGCATCGGTCGCGGTGTTTGCAGTCGGCGCAAGTGGGCAAGGGCGGCGGGTCGTTGAGTATGTTGCCGAGCCTGGCTTGTTCGTAGACTTCAAGAGCGTCCTTCAGTTGCCGCATTGGCTCGAACGACGGGGCGCACGCGATTGTGTCGATGATTCTCCGTGCTGCTACTGCCAGCAGGTCGCCGGCTAGTTTTTCCATAGTGTTCGCCGGTGGGGGCATTGACTTCGGTGTGTCGGTCATGGTGCCACCTCGCCCGGCGTTTTGGTTGCGTGGTATCTCGTGAGGGTAATGAGACTGCGCCCTATGTCGCGCAATTCGGGCTCCGTAGTGAGTGCTGAAACGGCTACTTCCGTGAGGACTTCGCCGGTTGTGAATAAGGGTAATTGCTGCGCGGGTTGCGCGTTGCTACTGTTTTCCATGTTGAGACCTTTCCTAAGAAGGTTTTCGGCCATGGCCTCGGTCGGTGACACGACGCGGGGCCACTTGTGTTTGATGTCTAAGCGACGCGCACCATTTCAAAGCTTACGCGAATAAATTTGCGCGTTGCTAAGCATTCGGCGGCGAGCGTACGAGCGGCTTGCGCGGAATGGAGCTTGGTGCTTTTCGCGCGTTGACCTAATAGTTTCGTCGTCACCTTCCAAACAACGTCGCCCTCATTGATTAGCGGTGGGTTACGATGTTTTCGCATTGCATGTTCACTTTCTGCGGCACTAGGCCGCGGTTGATTTCCTGTTCGGCTTCGTTGCGGTGAGTTCGGCGTTGAATTCCTTTTCGAGATCAGCAAGCCCGCGCGTGACGATGGTCGTCATCACATTACTGATTGGCAACGCCGTGCCACCGGCTCGCGCTTCGAGCATCTTCGCAACGGCGTGAATTCTGCTTTGGACTTCGAGCGGGTACTTCACGCCGATTGTGGGGCGTGGTGGCTCTCCTGATTTGACTCGCGGCATTTGAATACCTGCCTTTCTACTGCCGCAACCCCGGCCCTTTGCAGGGTGCGGGGTTTTGGTGGCCGCTGCCTTGGCTTGGGTTCCGCCACTACCTTCGGCGGTTTCCATTGCGTGGTCCGTCTCTCCGGGCTGTCACTGCTCACAACCATCGAGCCTGTCTGAGTGGGTGGCTTGTCACGCGCATCCGAGCGCGGTCTCTTCTACTGGCGACGACCAGGTCAGCTGTGTTTGCGTTGCTGACAATTGATATATACGACCCGTCGCAGAGAATGGAAAGGATAAATCGACACACTGTTGTTAATCAGTTCAACCGGATTAATCCGGTTAATCGGTATGGAAAGTAAAACTGTAAATGTGCGTCTCTGAATGCAATGAATGGATAGCGTGAACGGAAATCGTGCAATGCCATTGAACGTTCCATGTGAAACCGTGAGGAGGCTCTCAGGCGCGTTGACAGGCTGCCCCGCACAATCTGTCACCCTGGGGACGAAACGAAGCCACGCGTCAACGTCGCAAGGGTAGCTAGCCAAATCAGGCCGAATCGCGACGGCCCCGATCAAAGCCAACCATTCGACCCGGTGGGGTGCTTGGGCGCTCGTCGGCGTCCAGGCGCTGGGTCTGCTCGAGCGTGAGCCTGTGCTCGTCCGCGGCAATAAGCCGGGCGCAATCGGTATCGTAGCCGCTGGCGAACAAAGCCATCATTCGGGCATGGTACGGCAGCCGGGTGTCAGCCATTGCGCAAGCCTGCCTTCACTCGGAACCAATGCCCGCCGCAGTCATGCCACCAGCTATCGCCGTCTCTTACGCTAGCCAATCTGAAGCCCATCGAAGCGACCGCGCTGTGTATCTTGGCCAGGTCCAGCTCCGACAGGTTTCGAATCGATTCAAGGCAAACGTCCACGCTTTCCGACGGCTCGGGCTCGACCTTGGCAGCGGTGGCGCGACGACTCACGACACGCTCCAACCATTCGACGCCAGAGTAATTTCCCCCAAGTTCTCGGACTGCGCTGGCACTGGACTGGCGAGGGCCGCTTTGAATGCTGACTGGAGATTCGGCAAACCAGTTGCAACGACCTGAGCAGACGTCATGCCCACAAGCGCACGCAATGCCGACAACACTCGCGAGTCAAGCGCGCCGACTAGGCTGGCGTAGTAGGCACCCGCAACCGGTTGAATTCCGTTGACGATATTCTGTCCGAGTTTTTGGGGCGCCTGCAATCGCGGACTATCCTCCCCGTGCATCGCAATGCTCGTTGAAATAATTGTATTGCCCTGTACGTAAGCAACGACGTCGATAAATGTTGAACCCACACTTAAGCCACCAAGCAGGCGGTAGGAAACTTGCGACGGCACATCGACAGTCAACGAGCCTGCTGAGTCTTTCAGAACGTAAACTCCGCCCACGTCGGGGCAGAACAGAAAAGTGACATTTCGTCCCGCCGGCACCTGGCCATAGCCGGGAATCGTATAGGCGGCGCGTACCGTGCTATTTGCTTGAACGATCTGCTTGTTCGCATCGTGTAGCACCGGAGGCGCCGTGCACTGCGGATTGCCAAGGAAACCGAGAATATTCGCAGTGTGGCCGGGAAGGACTATTGAAGGGTCAATTGAGAGAGTCATTGTTACCTGTTAGAACGCCCCCCGACGCCAACGCGGACAGGAGATAAGCACGCGCCAGCGTCAGGGGGCCTGTAGTCATTGAATAGGCGATTCGGTTTCGCTCGGCTGCTCGTCGAGCAGTTTCGACTTGGGCAACAGTGCCCAACCGTGTTCGTTCAACTCAGGCTTTGCACTGGTGGCAGCCGGCGAGGGGGTAACTGTGTTGCGAATCGAGTCAACGATGCGACCGACAATTCCGGCTTTTCGCGGCTCGTGAATTTCCTTCGTGCCGTCGCGAAACGTCGAAAACTCAAGGGCCAAGCCCTCGACTTCGATAGTCTCCACGCCGAGCGGTGCGGCTCTTAGTGGGTTGATTGTGCCACCAGTGTCAGCCAATCGTTTGCTTTCAATGCCGGTGACCGGGTCAACCCAGGTTTCGATTGCAAACGATACGCCCTTGACGCGGTGTTCGCGGGTACCCTTGCGGAACGGCTCGCTTGGATGCTTGCCAGTAAGCTCGTCGGGCGCCATTGCTCGAAGGCGTTCCGCTGCTTCGTGTTGCACAAGGTCCGCGGTCGCTTGTCGTTCACGTTGTTGCGTTGCTTCGCGTTCGCCCACGAGCCGCGCAAGTTGCTCGCGATACTTCGGATCGGGTGACAATGCCGCAAGTTGTTGCAATCGAATCTCGCGACATGACACCGCTTGAAACGACTTGCCGTGAATGCCAACCGCCAGTTGTTGCCGAGTGTCGGTGGAGCCGAACGACTCGAGTTTGAGCGTAGCGGCCAGTAACAGCGCCAAGCCCGCAACGTTGCACCGTGCCTCGACTTCGCCGAATTGCTGAATCAATTGCAACCAGTTCTCAGGCAGCAGAGTGTTTGCATCCTGCTCGAGCAGCGCGACCAGTATCGGCGCGAATCGAATAGTCGAATCTACAATCGGGGCCGGCGCGTTCATTTCCTGCAAAGCTCGGCAAGCCACGAGCCGACGGATGAAAGCGGAATCGAGGGGGATCAATGCTTCCAACGCTTGCGCGGCGAGTGTGCGGGCCTGGTCAATATTGGAACGAAGCTCAGTCGCAAAAGGCGCAGCGGTCTCGCTGGTTAGCTCCGCGCTGCGTTGTTCATGCTCCGCGTTCACAAGCGCCGTCGAGCATGCATCAAGATTGCTTTGCGCCATGGCCAACGAGTCGCGCGCCTTGGCAAGTTGCCGGGTTCTGAAGTCCACAAGGTCACGTCCTGCCCGGTAATCCTCAAACGAGCCGTTGACTTTGCTGAACGCATCTTGCGCGGCGGTCAATTCGCTCTCGCGAGTCGCGACTAGGGCTTGCGCGCGCTCGAGCTCCAACGTCCGAGCGGCGAGCGATGATTGCAGAACTTGGACTCTGTCCATTACAGACCCCGCTCCATCTCGCTGAGCAGCTGGGCTACAGATGCGGGGTCCGCATCTACATCAACTGCAACCCCGACGGCATCTAGATGAATCAGTCCGCTACCGTCCACACGTTGCCCGGTTGCGGATTGGACGATTCGGCGAAACTCGGACGGTAACGCAGCCAGCGAACCGACGTCCGTCGTTGACGACCGTCTGCCACTCGCGCCGACTTGGCGGCGCAAATCATTGACGTCCAGTCCAAGCGCGCTGGCCCGCGCTGCTAGCCGTCGGTTGCTGGCAGCAATGGCCGCGTCGGCGTCCTTGTCCTCTGGTTCTTCCTTGAGCTTGGCCCGCAACTTCTTGATCGTCTTATCCTGCTCGGCAATTTTTTCTCGCAACTCGTCTTCAGTTTCGTCGCCTGCTTCGGTTTCGACTTCGCCGTCGGCTTCGGCAGTCGGTTTCTTGGCTCGGCTGAGAATTTGCGCGGCCCGGGCAACGTCAGCCTGGTGGACGTCAACGCCGGCCGCGGAGGCTCGCGCAACAATGCCCGCCTGGGCGAGCTGGCGTTGGGCGACGGCACTGGAGTATGTAGTTCTGATGAGCATGTGAAAACCTCGCGGGGTTGAAATTCAGGCCGCGGACTGCGGCTCACTGGACTCTGTATTTTCTGCCGTCGGAATGCTGCTAACCGGATTAGTATTCGACGAAGTTTGAATCAGCGGCAGGTTGAACCAAGCTTGTGGCTGGATGCCCGTTTCGATGTAAAGAGCGCACGCAACACGAAGCGACGGGAGCGAAATCCCGTCGTAGATGTGTCCCAGCTGGCCAACTGTGATCCCGATCCGCTCGGCGAGTTCCGACCGTTTGCAGGCCACCTGGAGTAGCATCCGCCTTGCATCACTTACGATGCGACCTTGGTCGTCCAGCGGCGGACGTTGCAGCGGCTGTGGCAACATGGGTCTATACCGCGGGCCTTCCGGTAGAATTGGAATGCATCGAGCTAAAAAGCGGCATTTGGCCAGGTGCGCTGTTCGCGGTGCGCCTGCCCGTTCTCCGGAGATACCTTATCGCGCTCTTGAGTCTCACAACAGAATCGCCCAATTTACCGAGGCTGGTGTTACAGGACACACACAGAACGCCACGCACCTTACCTGTCTTGTGATCGTGGTCGATATGCCGCTTGTCCTTCCCTGTAGCAGTAAAAAGACGTCCACAGATTTCGCATCTGGGCATACTCAGCAGTTCATCAAGTTGTTCGTCTGTAAGATGGTAAAGGCTCTTGCGTCTATTGCGCCGATCGCACACGAAGCACTTGCGACTCTCCGTTAGGGTAATGTCTGGGTGCCTTGGGCAAGTTGGTGAAAGCGGCTTCGGACGTGTGAGCCCGCAAACGGGACAAGTCACGTTCCAAAATGGCCACTTCGAATTGGGGTGTTCTGGGCACGGTTTACCAATATTCGCGGCGCGCCACTCTGCTGTTCTCTGCTTGAGTTCTTGACGGGCCTTCTTGAGCTTTTCTCGGGTACACGCTCTACACCTTCCACGGCTGCTGACTTTTGACCCAGGATGCTTGTCACAAGGAATTACCGGGTTTTGTTCAAGATACTCCTCGCGCCTACATTCGAGGCATCGTCCATTTGAATCACATTTCGAGTCAGCATGTTTGGGGCAAATGTTCACCCATTCGCCGGTGGTCTTGTTTATCTTACGAGTGCCATCTTGAACCAAATAGTAGTTACCGCTCTTCTCCGTGCGAACACATTCCAAGCACCGGACCTTGGGATACTGCGTGACCCAAGGATGCAATTCACATCGCATCGGATCGGTTCGCAGGGGGGAGGCACGGCGGGCCATGGTTCAGTAGGGCCCGTCCTTGAATCGCTTGACCGTGAAAGCGAAATGCCGGCGCGGTGCAGGTGGGGCGCCGCATTGCAACGAGCCACCGCGCCCGACGACTGCGCCGATTTCGGTTGGACCGAGGTAGCCCGCCCAACCATCAGGGCGTGGCCTTACATTGCGCGAGGGTGCTGCTAGTGACCAAAGTCCCGTAACGGGATCGAAGCTGACTAAGTTCATGTCCTCGGCCGTGCTGACCGCTCCCATGGACGCGGAATCAGATTTGGTTTTCAATGCGCGGCAGACGGCGGCACTCAATTGATCCGAGGTCAACGGCCCAGCTGTAAGCGCACTAACGACAGCCTTGGCACGCTCGCACCAAATCGGGTCGGTCCAGGGCTCATGGAACCGGAAGTTCATTCGGGGGCGGGCTCCTTTGCTGCCCACCTGGCGAGCATGTTGGCGACGCGTTCAGGTGGATAGAAATCCAAAAGTCGATCGACCTCGGCCGCAGTTACGTCGCTGGACTTCGGGCGACTGTAAGCCAGCGGCTCGATTCTCATCTGCTGGCGCGCCTCGACTTCCGCCATGGCTCGCCGCTGGGCCTCGTTGTACCGTGGCTCCGGTGTCGCGGTGGGCTCGAGCAGACGGGAAAGGCCACGGCGAATCAATCGGGTAACAGCGCGGCCAAGGTTCATTAGTGCCCCCACAATTCGATATCTGTCGAATCGTCGGGAGTGACCAGATCGGCAAATGCTTGTCCGAGTATCCTGGCGCCGTACCCGAGCAATCGTTTTGCCAGCACGGCGATGTAATCCTCACCACTGTGCGCCCTAAAAGTCAGCTGCGTTAGTTCGAGCCCTTCATGCGCACTCAGATTTGCGTCCAGCGGAAAGTATCGGTTGTGCAATGCTCCGCCCCAGTCACGCGCGGCCGCGACACTCTTAGAACGAATTCCCCCGCGGTTGCCTCGCGCAAACCCCATTGCGACTAGATCGGCTTTGGGCACATTCTGAAGCTCGGCGAGTATCGCAGCCCAAAGCGCCGACTCCTCGGCTTCGGTTGGCGGATAGCCCGCATCCAAATAATCAAACTTCCTCGAGCGGCGGCGCCACGAACTAAATGGCGATGCGTGGAGTTTCCAACCTTCTGACTTATCGGCGTTCTCGCCTTTGGTGACAAGCCAATCCGTAAGGTCAATCCCAAGCACGCCCGCTAAACGGTGGCGCGTTTCTAGGTTGGGTATCGCTCGGGCTTCGCGCCACAAGTGAACATCGACCGAAGTCACCCCGGCAAACGTCGCTAGGTCGTCGTCACTTCGCGGGTCGTCGAAAAGCAGCCGGCTTGCCCGTGTGTGTTTGCGGGCCGCAATCTCGCCATATGTTTTATAGGCGGTTTCATCCCAGGGCCCGAGCTCCGTACCAGTGATGCAAAAGAGCCCGGGGTAGTCGAGCCGATCCCAGGCGTGCCAGGGGAGACCGAGGGCTTGTTCAATGGCCCGCCGTGCATCCGACTTTGGAAGGGTTCCTGTGCTGTAGGTTGCAAGCGCACTCTTGGAAATTCCCGTTTCGCGTTCGAGTGTCCGGAGGCTAACACCCTGAGTTATTTCGATAAATCGGCGTTGTCCGACTGGCATACCTTCCCAGCTGGACGGCTTCGAAGCAGTGACCGGCCCTCTAATCGCTGGCTGTCCACCCAAACCAGCCGAGCGCGATTCCTTCACAGTTGAACTTTTTCGGCTTTGGCTATGACTTTTTTGCATGGTTCACACTCTCGACTGTGAAATAAATTGTCCGGGTTCTGCAAATTCTGAAAGTTCGGCCGGTATTTACGACAGCCCATACGACCTTGACCTTCCCGTGGGCCTGTTCGGCTGGGGGGTCTAATCGAAGGATTGACGCACCCTTGCGCCCAGCGACACAGGCAGCCCCAACGCTTAACCGGTGGCACCCGCGTTCGTCGAGCCCAGCGAGGCAACGCAGGGGCTCGCTTCACATGCCGGCCACCCCTCGGCCGCTTGGGTGGAGGCCAGTGCCAGCGCGATTGACAGCCCAGTGCAAGGCGAACGTGCGTCATAGGCGGTCCAATGCCTCGGGACTGAACTCGTTAGGCTCGTCGTCAGGGTCGGGGTCGGACATCGAGACGCGGCCGGGCCGGTTTGGTGGGGATAGAGGGGATGGTGGGGATGTCTCTACTCTGTCTACAGACATGACTCTCTCGCGTAAGGGACTGGAACCATCACCACCATGGCCGCCATCCCCACCAATTACGTTACAGTCAGGCTGCCCATTGTTAAGTGACACTACACGCCACATCAGGGTGTCAGCATGCCCGGTTCTTCCTTCTAACCTATAGATTCCGCGTACTTGGCCTCTCATCTTCCGAAGGGTGTAGCCAAGAGCTGACGGTTTCGGGAAGCGACCATCCTTCGCGTGACAGCTCGTCGAAATTGCCTCACGAAGGGTCGCGTAATGTTTTGGAATGCCCTCCGAAGCGTCCGAAGTTAGTTCAATAACGTCCTTTGAGGTCTGCCAAGAGTCTCGAAATACTACGTGCCATGCCTGGAGAAGTTCGTGAGAGGCGTCCCGCTCCTCCGAGGCGTACTGCGCGAGGCACTGCTGGGTGAGTGCCGGGTCTGGTAGTCCAAGCCAGACAAGAGGCGCCCGAACCCAATCCGACCAGCCGCTAAATGAGCCCATTGGAATGAGGTCAACCTTCGGCCGGGCGGCTGCGATATATGCACGAGCGATGGTCAACGCGTCGGTTACCAGGCGGGCCCGGCCATTGACTACAGTCTTGACGACGTCTTGCTCGAACGTTCGCTGCTCCGAGGTCGCGAGAGATCTCGGCATTGTTGCTCGTCATGATGAACACGGTGTGGACTGGCAACGAGAGCCTCTCGTTGCGTCCGAGAAGCCGATCCTCGAAATAGCCGCCAGTAATCACGGTATCGAGCGATTCGCTTTTGAATAAGCCGGTGACGTTGTCGTAAAGCACGCAGTAGTAGGCAGACATCGCAATACCGAGCATGCCCTTGCGCCATTCATCCGGATCCTTGGGTATTCCCGCGCGCGGCAAAACTCGACCGCTCACGATACGGCCGATAATGTCCGCAAGCATACTCTTGCCAGTTCCGCGTTCAGCGGCCTCAATGATGCCTATCGGGCAAAACGGCTCAGTTTCGGGTAGTGCGAAGCGAACGAAGTGAACCAAGAGCATCGCCATCCACGATGCAAAGTGTGAGTCGTCAACGAACGGAAACTCACGAAGTAAGTGCCGATATCGATCGAGAGCCTCTTTTGCTTGTTCGTAACTCGGTTTGGCCGGCACCTGAACCGCGACATCAGGTGCGCACATGACTTCGAGCTCAGGATCGTAACCCGGCTCGGAAAGTATGGTTCCGGAGGGCCTAAAAAGCGGCCAGTTTGCAATTGCTCGCAGCGGACGAATATCTGACCATTGGCCGCGTGCTTCAATTGTGTCGATAACCTCGGTCGGTGGTCGCACGGGCCGCTTGCCGACCTGCGTTTCTCGATAGAAAAACATCTTATTCTCGAGAACTTCCCGAATACGAGCATTTGGAAGCTCTCGGATGACCATCGTCCCAGCAGGACGGACGACGCCGTCCTTGCGCTTCGCATCGGCGGTAATGTCCACGAGCCGCCGGGCTCGCTGATAGATGTCTTGTTTGGCAAGCACCGCAATCGACTTGTCGGTAAGCTTACTCAACAGGTCGCTAGCGTTGACTTCGGGTCGTTCCTCGCTGTCAACACCATCGCGGCCCCGCATAAGATTGCAGTGACCAGCGGGTGTATCCGGCAACGAACCAGCGCGAGCAGCGTCGTTTTCGTCGCCGTCGTCGGAACGAGTAAGCCGCCAAATGTTGCACTGCTTCGATAGAGTCTTAGCGACAGCCTTGGCGTATTTCTCGCCAGCGTCGTCCAGGTGCGTCCGAATGTAAACCTCAACCTCGCCACGAATGCGCGCACCGTGTTCTTTACTCCACCAACCTGAACCAACCGCAACGACTGGCGATTCAATCCGAGTGGACCACGTTAGGTAGTCGGGGTCGCCCTCGACTACCGCCAATGACGGAAACGGCTGCGAACCGGCTAACATCGACTGAGCGCTCGCGTTCGCAAAAACGACTTCGGCTGACTTGTGACCGTAAGGCAGAATCCGCTTCGGGCCATCGTTGCCAATGACCTGCCACGCGCGAAGGGTCCTCAATACGCCGCACGCATCGTACATCGGCACAATGAGACGAAAGCCCTGCGAGTGCCAGTCGCCCCCTCGACAGATCGCCCATTGTGGAAGCTGCACGTTCGAAGGCAAAGCCCTCGCGAGACCTCTCGCGTCCACAATAGCCGGGTCAATAGCGCGGCCCGTTAAGTACTTAGCAATAACCTCAACTTCAGAGCATGGGTGGCACGCGTTCCACAGTGAATTGATCTCATTGAAAGGCGGGTATTCCCGCGGCGGTTGCTTTTGCGGCTCCGGCACGGAACGACGCGGTCGGTTTTGCTTTGGTTGCTGGCCCCGTATCTCATCCGCAAGCCCAAGGTTGCCCCCAAGCTCAGCGCCAATCGCCATGACCTCGCGAAAGTCATCACCGTTGTGAACGTCCAGATCATAAGTGAGAGCAATCATCCGAAGGACGTCACCTGTCGCTTTGCATGCGTGGCAGACGTATCGGATCGTCCCATCGGGTCCGCGTGTAATTGACATCGAGGGGTGACGATCTTCGTGCTCGATGCATCGAGCAGTGAAGCCGTTGCCGGTACGTTTTCCGCCATCGGCGAGTCCTAAAACCTCGGCCACTTGAGTCGGATTGCTAAGTAGATTGCGCACGTCGCGACGGTAGCGATCGAAGTCGGTCACCGGTGGACTCTCCGACAGTGCTCACCAAAGGCCCGCAGTAAGCCGTTGCCCAGCTCGTACAATTCATTGAATGACAACCAGATTGGCCGAAAGCACTTGTGCGCTACGAACTGACCTTCAACGAGTTTGCCTCGAGTGAGGTAGACGCCGTCTGGCGATACGTGGTCAAGTGCCCCGGAGTCATAAAGTGCTTGCAGCTCGAAGGCCCCACCGTCCGCATCGTTGATAATGACAGGCGGGACCTGTGACGCCGCTAGTTCTTTCACTGCGAGTCCGTCAAAAAGGCGCCCAGCATCTGCTCGAACAATTGCGTCACGCACCCACGCCGGAACATCAGGATACCCGGGCAAATAGTCGTCGATTGGTACGAGTTCGTCACTCATTGTCATCACCATTGAGCAAATCGAATGCAGCGCGGAGCGCCTTGCCGACTTGCATTATTTCCCGATTTCTTACGGTGATTCCGGCTTTAGTGGGGCACCATTGGCCATCGTTCGTGCGGTACCACTTGCGGATCGAAATGTAGCGATGTGCTCGCCCGTTGGCGTCGATGAATTCATCCAACGAGATCCGAATTTGCTCGGCACCGTCGTTGCGCTCGAGCGTTTCAAGTCGCTGAACCTCAGTAGAGTCGCGACGGGTCATCGGTCACCCCTCCGCGGCAGCACGCGCCGCGCTATCGCATCAACGATCTGTGCCTGCCGTCTCCACTCCGAGTATGTCATCCGGCGGATCTCCAGCTGCGAGCCGAGATACTCCGCCCACTCGCGGGCATAGACGCCCGCTCGCTCGTCGTCACTCGGACATCTCGAGCCCCCACCGTGCACGAGTCTTAGGGGCGGGCGACTCGGCGGACCTCCAGCGATGCACCATGAGCGCGCGGTCATTTGCGGGCCCTGCCGCTTGCAATCAACTGCTCAAGCTCGTTGCCACCTTTTGGCCCCTTTGCCGGCCGTGGTCGGACTGGCTGGGCGACTAATGCGGCTTCGATGTCAGAGACTCGCCAGCGGAATGCACGCCCGCATTTCACGCGAGGTACACCGCGGGCACGCAATGCACCGGGCCCCATACCGAAGCGGGCTAAGCACTCGGCACCCGTCAGCAATTGCTCTGATCTCGCGCCATCCAATTGCGCGAGGGCATTGGCGAGCAAATGCAGCGCCTGTCCGATCTGCTGCATTGGCGATAGAGTTTCGCCGGGCTCCGTGAGTCGGAGTGCTGTCTTAGGCGGCATTGGCGAGCCTCCAATCGGAGGCGCAACGCGCCGAAACTATGTGTGGGCCGTCGCTATCGCTACTCGCGCCCGCGGGGTCGTCGCCGCTGCTCGACGTTGTCACTCGGCGGGGTACGTGACGACCGACACGTCGAGGAGATCGACCCTGGTTACCACGTTGTACGCCTCGTGGACCATAGGCACATGCCCGCCGGAACCACCGTGGACACACTGAGTCCCGCTCGACTCGTTTTGCCCGCGCCTCGGCAAAGTGCCGGGCTCGAGCCATCATCTCGCGAAAGGCTGGTGAGGGGCCTAGCCGTTGGGCCCGCTCGTGCATCTCGCGAAAGGCTGGTGAGGGGCCTAGCCGTTGGGCCCGCTCGTGCATCTCGCGAAAGGCTGGTGAGGGGCCTAGCCGTTGGGCCCGCTCGTGCATCTCGCGAAAGGCTGGTGAGACGTAGATCTCTGGGGATTGGGGCTCGTCGCCGAGATCGACCTCAAAAGGCCCCCTCCCTTGCGCGTCACTCCCGGGTGGTACATGATTGGTGTGCATTCGGATTTTCCTCAGTTCGGTTTGAGTGCGAACCCGCTAGTTTTCCAGGCTTGGCGGGTTTCGTCGTTTGTGGGGTAACTGCGAGCCGTGCCAGGTATTCGGCTGCGGCCCGGTCGTAATGACGCGAGATTGGCGTGCCAGTTGCGCGTGATAGCTGACGCATACGCCCGGCAATCTCGGGTGTCGTAGTGACGGTGACCATTACGCGTTCTTTCAGCACGGGGGTTAGTTATGTAACCGTTTAGGTTTTCGCGCAAACGGAATTTTGGAGACGGGAAAGCAAACGAGTGTCGAGATTGTTGGTGTCCAATTCTGCCTAACGACTTCTGCCTACGATTTGAGTTCACCTGAGTTCGTGGACTTACGTTCGACTTAGCAAACTGAACTCGCATGAATTACGCTGAATTCGCACCGGGCAACCCCTTCGAATCTCGTTGGGGACGCAACATTCCAGCAAAAAAGCTGCTGTTTGCAATTTTCCACAAGTGGGGTGGACGATTGGGTGGACGATTCGTTCATCAGGATGCAATCGGGCAGGGCAGGGAAGACGGTTCCAAAACCGTCTCTTAGCTGCTCGCCTTCGCGGACGTAGATGTCCGTTGTGTCCGTTCGAGAGTGGCCAATACGGAACTTGATCTTCGAGGTTGGGTCGCCTCTGACGGCGCTCCAAGTGGCATGTGTTGCCCTCGTGTCATGCCAAGTCAACTGCTTCCTCGTGGCGTCCCTGGTGAACAGGTCAGCCCGGGTGACCCCAGCCCGCTTCAAGAACACCCTCAGTCGATAGCTGTATTCGGTGTTGTTGAGGGGCTCAAAAACCAACCCAGAGGGCTTTTGCAGAACCTTGAGAAGAGGAATCAAATTCGGCTCAACGGCGAACCTCCTCGGGTGTTTGGTTTTGGTTGGTTTGGTCTCCCGCTTCTTGCCCTGCTTGGTCCGATTGATGGTTCGATGGATGTGGATCGTTCCGTGTTCCAGAGTGATGTCTTCCCACTGCAGGGCTTCGAACTCGCCGTGGCGAGTCCCAAGGTAAATGGCAGCCGCCACTCGTTGGCGCCAATGAAGGGGTACCTTCCAGGCCTCACCGGCTTGTGCGGTCACGTTTTCTAGATGACCTGGTTGAGCTTCCGCTTGACAGAGTTTTGCGTCGGCAGTTGCTAGATCAAGCTCTAGTAATCGGGATTTCGCGTCCATTTGTCACACCTCACGCGCTGTCGTGCGTATGATTTTGTTAGTGCCGTCAAACGATCCTGCAATTACCGCTTTGCAATGTCAGGAAGTTCAGCCTTGAACGCAGTTCGGCACTCTATCAAATGATCAGCAGCAACATTCGTTGGCAGCGCCAAACAATATGCGAACCGCGATCATGAATATCCACCAGTTCACGAATATGTCAACGGGTAATCGATTGTCGTGCCTAGGAAAACGAAGACCACGATGACGCAGAGCGGAGGGTGTGGAAGATTAAAATTAGTCTGAGTGTACGTATTACGCTCAGAGCAATTTAATTAGCGGCTGGGATCGAGTTGCGCGAAGTAGCACCAGGTCCCGTCTCTCAAAAATAGTGCGGCTCATCCTCAAAAGGCTGGATACAGAATATCGGAACCACTATTGATTTGGCCAAAGTTGCTGGGCTCAACCGCGACCCGTCAGTCCTTGTCCATGATGCGAAAACCCCGCTCATCACCAGCACGACATTGGGCTCAATTGTCGATAGCTATAACTATGACAGCTACGGGGACCTGTCAGGGTATCAGGCGGCGGTCGGTTCCAGCGCACTCTACAACGTGCAAGTCACTCGGGATGACCTGGGGCGTATCGCCACGCGCAATGAAACGATTCAAGGAGCATCGCACAAGGATTCGTTTACCTATGATTCGCGGGGCAGGCTCACTCAGGTTACCCGCGACGGCACGGTTGTCGCGACCTACACGTATGACGGGAACAGCAACCGCACGAGTGTCGCGTCGGCGAGCACATCGGAGAGCGCCACATTCGACGCCCAAGACCGTCTGGTTACGGTCGGCTCGACCAGTTGCACCTATTCATCAAACGGGGAATTGACTCAGAAGCAACAAGGCAGCAATGCCACAGCCTTGACCTACAACGGTCTCGGGCTTCTGAAGAAAGTCGTCACGCCGAGCAGCAAGACCATCGAATACCTATTCGATGGCGAGGGCAGGAGAATCGGCAAGAGAGTCAACCGCACGCTCGCGCAAGGCTGGATTTACAAAGATGCATTAGCCCCGGTTGCTACCGTCGATACCAACGGGACATTGCAACAACGCTACGTTTACGCCAGCCGTCCCCACGTCCCCGATTACATTATTCAAGGCGCGAGCACCTATCGAATCATCGCCGACGAACGCGGCAGCGTACGCCTGGTCGTGGACAGCTCAACCGGGGAAATCAAGCAGCGCCTCGACTACGATACCCGGGGTGCAGTTACTGGGGACACGAGCCCTGGCTTTCAACCCTTCGGATTCGCGGGCGGCCTTTACGACAGTGACACCGGCCTCGTTCACTTCGGCGCGAGAGACTACGACCCTGCGCTCGGAAGATTCGTCGCCAAGGACCCGACTGGCCTTGCTGGCGGCCTCAACGTCTATGCCTATGCCGCTAACGACCCCATCAACTTCATTGACCGAGATGGCCACTTCGCGATTCTGATTCCGATTGCCATTGGAGCCTTCACCGGAGCACTCGATGGGGCGGCATTTGGAATCGTTACGTCGCTGGCAACTAGTGGATGCATTGATTGGGGGGATGTCGGGCGAGACGCGTTGGTCGGCGGGGCGCTTGGGGGGATTTCAGGAGGTGTCGGTGGTTGGCTAGCAGGCGGAGCAGGGGCGACAGCAAAAGCAGAGAAGCTCGTCACCGTAACTTCCTGGGCTGACAAAGGAATCACTCCCGACTTGAATCCCGGGAGATGGGTACAAGTCGGCGAAGCAACAAATCTAAATTTCATCAAGAGTGGACTGCCAGGCCCAAAGGCTTACGCTTCCGATGTGTTGCCGTATGTTCGTTTTGAAGGACCGAAGGTGCCTTTCGCAAACTCCATAACTGGCGACGTACCGGCGTCGTCTTTGCAGTGGCCTCCTGGATTCGAAGTATGGAAAGGCATTCTCGGGCAGCGAGTGCCCAAGCCATGACGAACTGCGCTTTCTGGGTGGTCACCGCTCTATTCAGCTTGAAGATTCTTTGGAATTTCCTCGTCCCCTATGTCCTGGCAATGCGAAAGCTTAGGTCACACGGGGCTATGTTGCCCGGAATTTCGCTCATGCCCCTCGTTGAGCTTTTCCTTCTCGCCTTAGCCATATGCTTGTCCTGGTCAGGAGCCCTTGTCTGGCCTCGAGATCCCAGTTTGGTGGCTCTGGTAGGTGGCGCCATGTGCATCGGCTCTTACTTGCATCTCGTAGTCGCTGGAACAGCCGCAGGGTGGATTGGTGCAAAAATACTTAGCCGCAGGGGTCACGCGCCTCGCAACCGACAGTCTCGCGAGTAGGAGTTACAGAAGCGAATCGGGTCAAACACATGGTAGGTCAGCGGATATACCTTCCCTAGGCATGGCTATGCATCTTCTGCGATGGACTGCCGCAGTTATCGCTGTGGCGGTCTCGACGATAATCATTCTCGGAAACGTACTGGGAACATTACGTTATTGGACAACCAAGCGGCGCTCATCTCAGGTGCCTCTGGTTGGCGGAGTCGCGGGCGCATTAGGCTTGATTGTTGCACCGTGGGGCTTAGCCAAGTGGGCTTGGTTACCGATGGCTATCGATTTCGGAACCATTCCATTGCTAGCGTTCGCTATTTTCAAGCTTGTCTCCAAGAAAAGCTCACGTGAACGATAACAGCCTGGCGCAAGTGGGCCACGGCAATCGTTTGCCAGCGATAGCTCGTGTATCCGGTCGAAGTGTTCGATTGTACCCAATTTCGACCACTCGGCAGACAAGGTGCGAATAAATTGGCCTCCAGGTGTTACCAGCTGAACGATTGCAGGGGATGGGCTAAGTCGTCCGCTCACCTGGAGGCCTAAGCAGTTAGATTCAATTACACCCAATGTGCGACCATAATCAAGGGCGTTGCGCTCAGTATTTTCCCGCTACCCGTGTTGGAGCGCAGGCGGCATGGCTGACTCCAGCGTTGTATGGCAGCTCCTGAAGGACTGGCGACAATCGGACGCGCACGATTGTCGCCGGCAGTCTTCCCCCATCAATCATCGTCGCCTACGCGATTCGGTGGCGGCGACGGAATCGTGTCACGAACGTCTGGCGACTCTGCCGGGTCCGCCCAGACGTTATGACCTTCTCTCACGCGCGCTGATTCGGCTGCTGCACTCGAAGGAAACTGCGGCACCCTCGCAGGGCGCCAATCATCAAAGGCCTGAGTTTCGTCGTTCCAAGTCGGGGGCTCAGGGCTTGCAAATGGATTGGTCGGCTCAGCGTTCCTGGACAGCGAACCCGAGTCCGACTTAGATTCAAGTGGCTTGGTGCGCAAGGTGGACTTGGCAATTGCCGGAACGCTCGCACCGCTATCCGCGCCGGAACTCGAGGTATTCAGTTTACGGTGCACTGTGCACCCCCCTGACGTTCACTCGGCGCGATTGGGGATTGCATCAACATGAGCTGACATGACCTCGGATTTGTGTCTGACCAAAGGGTCAGGTGCGTTGCAAAACCTTGCACTGCGACGTCTGCGTCAGGTTCACTCGACCGACACGGGTTCTGGTTTGGTGGTTGCGTTTGTCCATACTGAGGCGGCTGACCGCACATGAAATCGCGATTGTTCGGCATTGGTTCCAAGGCCCGTTCGAGCCGTCCCCATATGTCCGATGCCGCTAACAAGACAGAAATAGAAGTCTTGGGTGACAAAGACGGCTCGGCTGTCTTTGGTTGGGTTGCTCCGGCCGTGCTCCATACCCGATACCAAGGAGGGCTTAGTGCCGAGACGGGCCGCACTTACGCTATGCGCCTAAGCGCGCTCGTGGCCCAAGTACCGTCGCTTTGCTTTTTCTGCGATTCAAGCGGGCTCAAGCGCTACGACCTGTTGGCTCGGAGCTCATTTGCACGAGTCATTTTATCCAATCGGCGAAAATTCTCATCCATCGTCCCGCTTGCATGGGCAGAAGGTGTGTCGCCTGCGACTCAAGCACTAGTGACAACGATTGGGGAGCCCATCCAGGTGCTAACCAATCGCAACACGTTTGAGGTGCAACTATTGCGCAAAGCGCCACTTGCTTTGCGAAAAGTCGATTCGGCTGATTGGGGCAACATCGCGCGTCCCACCTCAGCTGCGCGTAAATAACCTCACCAGGGGGGCATTGGTGCTCAGCTGCGAGCTTATTACGAGCCACGGGGCATCGTGCGGCATCTCCGATGAGTAATGCCTTTGAGCGCGCGGTCAACTTGGCCTGATGTCACTTCAACGAATGGGTACGTGGTTAGGGTCCACCAGGCATGAACGTCAAGCAGCCCTGTATTATATTGAGTTTGGCGTACTTGTCACTCTGAACCGTCCTGCAGGTTAAGGGACAGAGAACCAAATTACCGGTAGTCGGGTTGACGTACCAACCGTCGGCAGCACCACCACAGGTGGTATCGGATGTTTGACCTATCAACCACTGTTGCGTGGGATTGCCACCTACGACATTTTGTTCATAGATGACATTGATGTTGGCGGGGGGCTGCGGAATCGTGACTGAGCAGGGTACGGCTGAATTGATGATGGCGTCGAGCGCAGCAGCCAAGTCCACCGAAAAATTTGTCGATTGGGTCATATCGAAATGGCAGTAGTTGGGGCCAGTATCAACACAGTTCGGTGTCAATGGGGTTCCGCCCGTTCTTGCCGCTAGCGAAAGCCAGGGGCGGCCGTCGGCGCCGGTTGACGATTGCGCTTGACTTCCAGGCGAGCCAATGATGAACGTCTTTACCAGCGGAATGTTATTGAAGGCACTCTGGATGTCATTGACGATGGGATGCCAATCAACCGGGAACTCTGTTTGCCCCGCTCCTTCGCAACCCAGGGCAATCTTCGGCGCGAGCCAACAGCAGTTCGTCGTAGAGACGTGGAGCACGGCGATAGCACGCGCGAAACCCCTTACGACAGGCTCGATTGGCAAGCGCACAGGCCAGGTGTTGAGAGCGCTCAACTTGGAACGTCGCGCCGCCGCTGCTATTTTGATGACTTACCTACTTGAGGCAGAAGGTATTCTTGCCTCACGGTTAGGAGTCCAGCACATCAGTGACATGGACAATACGCACTTGAGTCCATGGGTGCGAACGGACATCTTGGCAGATGTCCGCGGCAGCCATCGTGCGCAACGACGAACGGCTTGCTCGCGGCCGCCGCGTGGCACCATGGCCGCGGAGTCATCGCTGCCACCAGTGCCCTTGAGGTCAAACAATGCAGAGCGACGTCCCGTGCGAGCAACCCGGGAAAACCAGCCGGCGGCCGGAGGTTCTCCTTGCGTAGCGTAACATATGTGTTACGTTCATTTGGAACGACGCCTCCCATGCCACGCCACGCTAAAACCGGTTTCGACAAGTTCCTCGATGCGCAAATGGCGTCGCCGTCGTTTGCCAAGTCTTACACTGAAAGCAAGGCACACATTGATGCAGTTGATGAGGTCGTGCGCCGTCTGGATGAGACTCGCTTGGGCCTCGGTATGAGCAAGGCCGAACTGGCCCGGGCTATCTCGGCAAAGCCTGAGATTGTGCGCCGTCTGTTCACCACCAAGAATCCCAATCCAACCCTGGAAACCGTTATTCGGCTTGCTCACGCCTTGGGCTACAACCTGCAGTTGGTGCAGCGTGCCAAGCCAAGCGAAAAGTCATCACCCAAGGTGACGAAATCGCCGCAGCGCCGACAGTCGCGAGCAATGGCAAGCTAGGCTAGGTCGCCACGCTTCGGGGAGTTCTTGTGTGGTATTCGGCTCCCAGTGCCCTAACGGCCGCATAGTCACCGGCGGACAGCACAGTGCGGAATGGCTTCTCCTTGCCACAAATGAGGACCACCGCAGGTCCACCAAGCCCGACGCTTCTGCCATTACGTTCCAGTACGCAGAACAGTCGATAATGGTGCCGATTCGGTCCGTCCACGCGGACCTCATACCAACCTCCCATCTCGCCGTGCATTGCTTCCCACTTGCCGCCGCCGCTGAACATAGGGGGAGGGGAGTCGGCGACCGCTTTGACGACGGCAAGCATCATCGCCCGGACCTTTTCAGGACAGGCAAGCAGAAAGTCCCGCGCGGGCACAGCCTGAGCATGACCCGCCCCAGCAGTGACAGCGACAGCGATGGTGACGCCAAATACTTGGACAGGTGCCGATACGCCCCACGGCGCACCATTGGTAGTCGTGCCGTTGCCGAGTTCACCGAACGAGTCGTCGCCCCAGCTTTCGACTGCAGGGCTGCTCGGCATTACATAGGTATCACCGATGCCGGCCGCAACATTGGTGGCGTTAGTAATCCCAATGACTGATATCGGCGTGGAGCTGTCCGTCGTGGTCCCATTGCCGAGTTCGCCGTCTGAGTTGTAACCCCAGCATTGAACATTGCCTCCGACCGGTGCCACACAAGTGTGGTCGTCACCGGCTGCAATATTGGCAGCGTTTGTAATGCCCTTGACGGGCTTGGGCACGGCGCTGTCGGTCCTGGTCCCGTTGCCGAGCTCACCTCTTGCGTTGTTGCCCCAGCACCAAACGGTGCCGCCGCTCTGTATCGCGCAGGTATGGGCACCTCCGGTCGCAATTGCGACAGTGTTGGTGATACCCGAGACCGTGACAGGCGTGGTGCAATCTGTTGTGGTTCCGTTGCCAAGCTGGCCCTGGTTGTTGTAGCCCCAACACTGAACCTCACCATCACTTAGTACGGCACAAGTGTGCACATGGCCAGCCGCAATAGTGGTTGCATTCGTGATGCCAGAGACCGCAATGGGCGTTGAGCTGTCCATCGTGGTTCCGATGCCGAGTTCGCCGTTCGCGTTCCAGCCCCAGCACTGAACAGTTGCGTCGCTCCCACTGAAGCCAGCATAAAGAATGCTGGTTTCGTCGTTTTGTAGGTCCCGAGGGACGTCCCCAGGGACACTCGAGGGACGAATTACACGTTGGGGTAGGGCAGGGAACGGCTCGCCAAACTCGCTTCGATTGCAGTCGCGGCGCGCTCGGAAAACTCAAGCGATGTTCCAACCCGTGTAGCGCCTAACACGAAACGCCTCACCATCGAATCGCGACGGATCGACTTCAAGGCACTTCACTTGCTGGTCCAATTTCCTGCGAAAGGCGCGCCGAGCTAGACGCTTGTCGTGGCGATCATAGGGGCTGCCCGGCGACACGAAGTGGCGGGCGCGCTTGCAGTCGCGTGTGACGACAGAAGGTAGAATCATGGTTTTAGCCTTCAGTGCCTGTTTGCGCCAATTGAGGTGGCGGATTTGCACCGCCCCGAAGCTTGCGTTCCTCGCGCCCCAGCAGCCCCGCCAACGCCAGGCGATACTCTGGCACGAGGGGCAATGCTCCCGTTTCGTACCGAGATATCGTCTCTTGTGTCAAGCCCAGCTCCTGTGCAAGGGCGGCCTGCGAAAATCCCATGGCTTTGCGAGCAGTTCGAACCGCTTTCGGATCTGGTTCCGTTGTTTCCGACATGACCACGATGGCGGCCTGCACTTCGATGAGTTCGGCTACATCAGCGTCGAGCTCGTAGTAGCCGCAAGTGGGGCAACGTTCATGGGGTACCGATGCGTTCACGACCACGTGCGCCCCGATTTGCGTCGAGATCGGATGGGTTCCGAACGACATTTCAGTTTGGCATGATGGGCAGTTCATATGGGCTCCTAGAACAACGTAATCACGAGGACTCCGCCCTCGACCGAAACGATCAACGTGAGGGGATCGCCATCCGAATCAACGCCGCCGTCTAGACGCCAACGGCCGTTATCCGATTGGCAAATCGCAGAGTCCGACGTCATCAATGCACGGCACAAGCACTTGCGCGAAGCACCGCGTTCTGACAGGCGCTGACCAACGTGCGGCTCAGCGGTGCGGAATTGCCTGAGCTGACCTGCCCGGCGCGCGATCCTGAGGATCTCATCTGGAGTGATGATAAGTCGATTATGATGTCACATCATATATTTGTCAAGCCTGGTCTCGCCAAATTGGACTCATGCTGCGGCCGGAACTGGGACGAGCCCATTCGCCCAACTGGCACGAATCAAGCAAACAGCAAGATTTCCAGTGGGTTCAGTATTGAACGGGTCCCGTTGCGGACGCAACTCGAACCAGCATTGAAAGTGCTAGTTCCGCTTCCGAGGGCGCGTCGCTGATGGCGCTTAGTCGATGTCCCACCCCGTGTACCGCCTAACTCGAAACGCCTCACCATCGAATCGCGACGGATCGAGCTGAAGTCGCTTCACCTGCTGGTCCAGCTTCCTCCGGTATACACGCCGTGCGACGCGCTTATCATGGCGATTATAGGGACTGCCCGGCGCCAAGAAGTGGCGGGCACGCTTGCAGTCACGGGTGATAATCGAGGGCAGGATCATGGTGCTACTCTTGTGTAAGCCCAGCTCCTGTGCCAACGACGCCTGCGACATTCCCATGGCCCTGCGAACGATTCGAGCTGCCTTCGGATCGGGTTCCGTTGTTTGGAGTCGCCGGTGTCGTTGCCGATGTTCTCAATTCAAGCACCCTGGCGTCAGTGGTTATCGCTGACGTTTCGCTTTTCTGATACTCCTTTGCCAAATTCGTTCCGGAACCGTTTCCGTCGAGGCGCGCCGATGTTTGCTGAGCCACAATTCGGGTTACCGCTACTGTCAGGTTCAGGCAGCGCCGGTGTACCGTTGTCTTGGAGGTCCGGATGCGTCAGTTCTTTGTGAAATCGGGATGGGTCGTCTTTGCTACCGCGCTCGAATTTGCGTGTAGTGGCTCGGACGGTGGCTCGGCATCACCGCGAGATGGCACTGGCGGCGCTTTCGGCGGTGTCACCGGGGGCGGTTCGAGCATCAGCGGCCAACCGAGCGGTGGAGCTGCGTCGTCCGGAGGTGGAATCGCGTCGGGCGGGGTGAGTGTCGGCGGCGGAGCATCAACGGCGGGAGGAACGCCGTCGACAAGCGGTGGTAGCAAGGCCACGGGCGGCAATTACGCAACTGGCGGAACAACAGCTGCGAGCGGCGGCGCACCGGCAACTGGCGGCGTACCGGCAACTGGGGGAACAATGGCTGCAGCTGGTGGCACACCGGCAACTGGCGGCGTACCGGCAACTGGCGGAACCAAGGCTGCAACAGGCGGCACGCCAGCTACTGGTGGAACAAAGGCAACTGGTGGTTCTACAGCCACCGGCGGAAGTTCCGGCCAAGGTGGCACGAGTGCTCAACTCACGCCTCAACAGGCTGCCAAGCTGATGGCTCCGGGCTGGAACCTCGGCAACTCCTTCGACGGGTCGCCCAACGAGACTAGCTGGGGCAATCCAACGCCAAGTCAAACACTCATCAACGCTGTGCACACAGCGGGCTTCAAGACACTGCGGCTCCCGGTAACCTGGACCAACCATATTGGTGCTGGTCCGTCCTACACCGTCGATTCGGCGTGGATGACCAAAGTGACGCAAACGGCGCAGTGGGCCGTTGATGCCGGCATGTACACCTTCGTCAATACGCACCACGAAGCGGACGGAAATGGTGGGTGGGTTACCTTCCCGGCAACCTCAGCCGCCTCGACTGTGGCGGCCGAGGTGACAGCGGTGTGGACCCAGATTGCTACGGCCTTCAAATCCTTTGATCCCCACTTGATGCTCGAGTGCTTCAATGAGCCCAACGAGGCTGGCGGCGGCAATACAGCGCAGGCGCAAACGGATCTCAATCTGTACCTCGAGGCATGTTACGCCGCGATCCGTGGCACGGGCGGGGCCAACGCGACGCGCATCATCATGATCCAACCGGTCGGCGCTAGTCCCATTCAGTCGGGCATCCAGGCCATGCAAAAGGTGAGCTTCATCAACGACCCCAATGTCGTGATCTCACTACACACCTATTACCCGACGAATTTCGGCCTGAGCACCACTCCCTACGCTTGGGGAAGTTCTTCGGATTACACAAACATGCAGAATTCCATCGCCCAGCAGATCCGAGTCTGGTTGCCTACGCAGGTCATCTTCGTGGGCGAATGGGGGTCAATGGCAGCTCAAGCAACGGCCAACCGAGCGGCGCACGCTCTTGCGTATTCACAGGACACAACAACGGCCAACATAGTTCCCATCTGGTGGGATAATGGTGGCTCAGGAACGAGTTCGTTCTCTCTGTTCGACCGGAACACCGGCGCCGTGACTCAACAGACGATTGTGAGCGGTATCATGACGGGCGTCAAAAACGGACTAGCGTCGGCCAACAACTGGGCAACGCTCGCCAACCCCTGACGAGTAGCTCAAGCTAGCGCCAAGCCCACGCAGTTTACCGCGAATGGCGTTGAGCTCCGCGTGCCCCGCTTGCCAATGCGAAGATAAAATCTACCGCGAAGCTAATTCGCATTTCTTTGACCTGTCTCGAGTTCCCTGGAATGTCAGATTGTACGATAAGGTTTTGGTTGCCTCCGCCGCCAGTTTGCGCCTAATCCATTCGAATTCCGCAACGCGCTGCTCCTCACCCTTTAGTGGTGATGAGCAGCTGCGCCCGGCGAGCACGCGAAAGGCACCACGGATGCGATCGTGCGGACAGGCACGGAGCGCCCAGCGCGCATCTTGAATCGCTTGCTCGGCCTGCGTTTCGATGTTTTCGACGCCAATCATCTTCGTCCAGCGCTCATCGGCCATTCCATTTCTATGCGCTTGCCATGGGCCGCGCGCTTTGCCGCCGTCGCATTCCCAATGGTGACACTCACCGCGGTGGATGCGAAGAGAGAAATGGGTTTCAGCCTTGCCCCAGGCAAGCAGAAACGCCGCTTCGTCCACCGTTTGAGAGACTGACGCAACCGCATTCGCGACGGCAGCGAGTTGTTCGCGCTTTTCGTCGGACGGTACATCCTCGTGGTACAATCGAAACATCAGGATGGTTGAGAGAATAGCTTTCAACATAGATTGCCGACTCCCGCAGCAAGTGCCGTTGAGCAGACAGCCACGTTCGGCGGCGCGCAGCGCAATTGCCGATGCGGGCCGAATACGACGAATGGCCTCGCCGCCCTGACTAAAGTGGTGCACGGATCCAATCTAAGGGCTCCACAAAATACTTAATGGTGGTCTTGCGTTCTGGCATTCCCCCCCAATCACATTCTAGGCACGAATAGCATGTTCGCTTTGTGGAGTGAAGGCATCATGGAGTGAAGATGAATTACAATTTCTCTGCACGGGCGCTTAATTGCCGTGATTCGTTATTGCCGCCGCGGGTATTTTGCCCCAATCCCACTATGCTGAGTGGCGGACGCCAGGACCGCCCCGGCAACCGTTGTACCCATGAGTCGAAGCGCTTCCACGATCTGCTCGAGTCAAACACATGCGCCAGCGCTGTCTGGTATATACGCCCGACTCCTGGCACCTAACGAAGTCGCCAAACGGAATCATGGACATTGGAAAATCGGGTGCGCCCAATAGAAGGGCGCTCGCGCAAAAGCTGAAGCGTATTTCACTTGGCATTTGCATCAGCGGATCGAGCATGATCGGCGCGCGACAGACACAGCTGAGAGTGCCGAACAAAAACAAATAGTCCGGATCCTAGCTGCAGGATGCCCCTTCAGGCTTCAGGCATTGGCGCGACCGAGGACGAGCAAGCCCCGTCAGTTCGCCGTAACATTTGCCACTGGGAACTGCATGCTTCCCACCCCACCGCCCACTTCTACGTTGATGTGAACTGAGGCCAAGGTTCCCAGGCTCCAGCCCTGCTTTGCCCACGCAGCGAAGTGATCGCTAACGGTAACCGTCCCGCATTGGCGCGCCGTTGCCCGGGTACTAATCATTTGAGTCCAGCTACCCGTATGACCGGATTCGCAAGCATTGGCGCCACCGGTTCCGGTGGTCGTGACAGTGCTCAAGTAATACGTAGCGCCATCAATGGTGGCGGTGACGCTGCCGTTCCCGTGCAAACCATTGTACGCGTCTTCATTAATGTACCATTCAACGCATGGACTATGCATCCACCCATACATTCCAATAGACGAGAAGCCGCCAGCGGTTCCCGTTTTTATCTCGACGTATTGCGCGACAATCGATGTGTATGCCGTGGCGGCCTTGGTGGCGTTGAAATCCAGGCCGAGATGGGCCAGGAAATCCTGACTATTGTTCCAAGACGTAGCAAACGCATGAGCATTGCTAAAAACAGTTATGGTCCCCCCGCTTCCGTTCGTCCAAATACCGTAATTGAGGCCGTCGGCAGTACCATTGACGTTCGTTCCGGTGTGGTCAACGCCGCCAGTCGGCATGGTTGCCGAACAATCGACTAATGAACCGCCCGCCACCGCAACAGCACCTCCAGTTGCGGCGCCGCCAACCGCTTTGCTGCCGCCAGTGGCTGCCTTGCCACCGGTCGCGGCTCCGCCAGTGGCCGCACCGCCGGTGGCCGCATTGCCACTGGTCGCGGCTCCGCCTGCGCCTGGAGCGCCGCCCGTCCTTGCTCCGCCAGTGCTGGCCATCCCACCGGTAGTGGCCGGCGTTCCGCCCGTGCTAACTGCGTTTCCGCCCGTACCCAACATACCGCCAGTATTCGAGCCACCGCTTCTCACGTTTGCCATTCTGTTATGGACTCCACGCCACCGAACGGCTTCAATTTGGTCGCTGTGCGTCATTGCCACCATCTTTGGTTTCGGTTACATCAACGAAACACGTCACTACCTGAGCTTGCTGGCGTTTTGGTTCGTATACGCTTGGGCTCCTCATCTGACACAGCGGCCCGTGGCTACGCGTGCCCTCGCTTCGGCGACTGGAGAGCACGACAGATGGCGCGTTCCTGAGTCAAAACAACGACTTGCCCATGCACGGCGATCGCCCGCCTCAAACCACCAGTTACGGCCCGTAAGGAGCTCTGCCCAGCAATCAGCCGCTCTGCGCTGGCGAGGTTTTTAGTCGCTGCGCGAGCTTGACAATGGCTCGCCGAAACTCTTCGGCCTGCTCGGGGCAGGCGGGCATGCAGGGCTTGCGCTTGAACTTTCCGCAGCCGTGGCGGGTACCCGCGCTGAGCCCCGCGAGCACGGTGAGCGCACGCTCGTCGCCCTCATCAATTGCGCGACCGAGCAAGGGCGAGCGTGCCGAGCATGACGGCGCTGATCGGAGTTCAAGAGCAATGGCCAGAGCGGGTGAGGTTAGTTGGCGAACCGCTGCATCGTCGAGCAGCTGTTTTGCGTGTTCGGCCAGTTTGGGTTTGGTCAGACTGATGCGATAGAGCACGTCCGGACCATGAGTCCCCATTTCCTCTGCCAACATCTTCCAGGCAAGATCAGCGGCGGGACCGGTAACTTCGGCAGCCCTTTGAACGAGATACTGCATGTCCATACTTTTGGCCTCTTCGGGGGCTACTTGGAATAGACGACGAACGACCATCATACCGTCAGTGAGTCCCCCAGCATGGCTAGCATGTGCGAGGGCCAACCTTCGGAGCACACGCGGATCATTTGGATAGCGTTCAGCCAGAGGCAACCAGCCTTCTTCGCCCCGTCCGTTTGCCGAACGCAGCTCTTCTTTGCTCGCAACTTGAGCGGGCTCGGAGGAGGAGACGGGGCTCGCACTGGGCGCCGGCCTTGCTAAAGCCGTGCTTGACGCGATGGACTCTGGCTGCACAACTTGCTCGGCCGAAGCCGAGATGGCCACTGATGCGGACGACGCTGGCTGAGGATCTTCTCTCGGTGAGACTGATAGGTCAACGCGGGCCGCCACCGCTTTGGCTCGCGCGATGCCCGCTTGCTGGGTTTGCCGGTGAAGCCCAAACGGAAAGGCAGCTGCCGCCAGCGCAAGAGTGGTAAAGGAAGCTAGAGCTACGATTAGCGCGCGCCTCCTGCCGCTCAACCTCCCCGACAATGCCCACTCGCGCAGGAGCGCTACGACTCCTACTCCTACAGCAAACAGAGGCAGCAGGAAGTCCCAGCCTGTCCAAGCCAGATTCACCCGACCGGGCTTTCCCAAAGCCCGCAGCACGACTCCGTCAAAGATTCGGGACCCGAGCCAGGCCAGTCCGTATGTCGCGACGGCCGCTATCACCGCGATGCGAACTTTAGACAATAGCTCGAGTACCCGATTGGTGTTCTCCCATACACGACGGCGGATCCAGCGAATGAACAGCACCAAAGGAGTGATCGCGGCCGCTACCCCGAATGCCAGAAGCAGGCCGAGCTCCAACCGTGTCAGCGACCAGCCCGTACCTTGCCCGAGCCCAGCGACTGCCACCGCAGCGCTGCCGAGCAGCAGGGCGAGCGCCAAACCGAGAAAGAGCATAAGTTTGGGCCGTGCCAACTCGGCGCGTTCCGCAAGCTTATTGAACGACGAGGGAGGCCTCGGTCGCAGTGACCTGACTTCATGCCGGACTGGTTGATCTTCAACGAGTGACTCGAGCGCGTCGAGCAACGCAGCCATGTCCGGGTAGCGAGCTGCGGGAAGCTTCGCCATGGCGCGTTGAATGACTAGTTCTGCGTGTTCCGGTATGGAAGGATCGATCGTCCGCGGACGGGGCGGTTCGGTATGAGCTACCGCGAGCACCGTGGCTTGAGGTGTGGCTTCGTCGAAGGGTGGACGTCCTGTAAGGCAGATGTACAGCAGCGCGCCCACGCCGTAAATGTCCGCACGCAGATCCGCCTGCTGTGCCAGCGCTTGCTCGGGCGGCATGTACGCTGGCGTTCCCATTACCATGCCATGCGCGGTGACCAACTCCCCGTCAGAGGAGTCCATGAACTTCGACAGTCCGAAGTCGAGGATCTTGACGAAGGGGAACTTCGGTACTCCACCAGTGAAGTCACCAACCAAGAAGATGTTGCTCGGTTTCAGATCTCGATGAATTACGCCGCACCGATGAGCGGCGCCGAGCCCCTCGCATAGCTGACGCGCCACGTGCAGAGCCGTTGGCAGGCTGAGCTTCTTTTGCTGCTTGAGGTACTGCCCGAGATCGAGCCCTTCGAGGTACTCGGTCACCAAGTACGATAGGCCTCGTGCTGTGCGATCGACGTCGTAAACCGCGACCACGTTGGAATGGCAAATCGAAGCCGCGGTCTCAGCTTCGCGCTGAAATCGAGCCAACACCTCCGCGTTGCGCAGGTACTCGGGTCGCAACACCTTCACCGCCACGCACTTCTGGGTTATGCGGGTGTGGCGCGCCAGATAGATTCGACCCATGGCGCCTTCGCCTACGATTCGCTCCACCAAGTAAGTATTATTGAGCGTCTTGCCGATCACGTCGTCTTCGGCGGCGGCAAGGATTGTGGATCCTTGCCAGGAGTTGACCCGATTAATAATGTCGGCGTTCCTTGGCGAGTTCGGTTCCTGCCTCGTTTGCGGTTTCACCATGAGGATTCACGCCCTCGGCCAGTTGGCGCCGGTCTCGAGCCGTGATCAAGAGTGCCTCACCTGCCAAAAAATCGCTACGTTGTGTTATCTAGGTCGTTTGCGCCGAACTGAATCGGAACTAGTCGCCGGGCAGCCGATAGGAATGTCTCTTCAGCTCACGGTTTCCGAAACCTGTCTGGTCTAGCGGAGATATGGCTCCGGCCGGATATTACAACGAGGTAGGTCGAGCTGCGCTCGTGTGGTGACACTTGCTTTCTCGTCCCAGACTAGCCTCCCCTCGTCCGGTGAGTTCAATATCAACTCAATTCCCGCGTTGATGATAATTCGCGGTGCGAGAGTGCTACTCGCCAAGCCGGGTGGCTGGGTACCGTGCCTCACTTGGTTTCAATCGCACGTATCCTGCGAACAGGGCGCGCCATATGGAGCGCATATTCCACAGCTTGGGTTGCAGCAGACTAATCCCGTATTACAGGTCTGCATTCCACAAGCGACGCTTTGCGGGTACTCTATGGGGTTGTTGCACGCTTGAGTGGGATCGCACTCCACCTCGGAACGCGCACAGGTTCCGCAACTAGGGTTGCAACATACTTCTCCAACATTGCACTCGTTTAACCCGCAGAGAACGCTCACCGGGAGTGCGGACATGCCACAGACTTGTTGTGAGCATAAATCGCCCGGCCTAGTACATGTTCCGCAGCTTGCGTTGCAGCACACTTCGCCCTCGGGACACTGCGTGCTACCGCATTGCACGAGAGCTACGGGGGGCGGCGGCTCTTGTCGAATTGAGGTGGGCTGAGTGCTTGCTCGGGGTGTCTCATTTGCAGCGACAACTACAGGTGTTGTGGCAACGGGCGCCTCGGCCACGGGGAGTGTACTAATGGGTGCGGCCGTCGCCGGGACTTGCAGCGCCGAATTCGGAGCAATCGAGGCATCGAATGCTCTAATGAAAATATTGTCCCAGACAGATTCGACGGTTGATGAACTTGAAGGCGCCATTGGGGTAACGCTGGATGCGGGTCCGCTATCGTCATTGGTCGGGCCCGGAGCCTTGCCTTTTGCTGTGGTGGGCGGTTGTTCTGGCGAGGAACCGTGCACGAAAAGTTCGAGGATTTGTAATTCGGGACCAAAGGGGGAGTTGTCGGCGCGCTGTTTTTGAACAGGACGTGTGCGGGTCTCGTGGTTTGGCTCGTGATGATGGTGTAAAGAAAATATTACGCCCAGTCCCGCCACAGCGAGGCAGATTGCCACAGCAGACAATGCAACTAAGCCGTGAGTCGATTCTGGGGTTAGTTGCCGCCGGTCAGGATTCATTGGCTGCTACGCCGAGTTTTGAATATCAAATGGACTGTGCTTATTGCCAGCTCTCACCGTGGTACCTTACAAAACCACCCTGGCTTGCAACACAGCATAACGCGGCAAAGTTCGGGCCAACTCGGTCTTGCCCTCTGCGCACGCGCGCGAAGCTCGGCGATGGGCCGCCAATCGAAATAAGGCGGATCGGTCGAGCAAGAGATCAGCGTGCGGGTTTTCGCAGGACAATCACTTCAACGTTCCTTGGGCCTTTGTGCCCCGATGAGTGTTGAGGATTCCTGGATGCACGATTCTGCGGTGGGGCTTGATTTCCGTGCTGGCCCGTTTGCGCAGCCTGCTGGGTTGCTTGATGGAAACTTGTTCGAGGATTTGTCTCTCGTCAACCCGAGTTGGGCAATCGGATGGGGCCTGTCCCATTCTTATTCTGGACCTGCGCACGATTCGTTTGAATTTCGCGTGACGGCGGCCCTCCGCGCAGACCCAGGGCATCGCGCCGCTTGCGCTCGTCGTGGTTCGCATCTTGAATTAGACCGAGCACGTTGCCAACATTCGCATGACGGTGCGCGGCGCGGTAACGGCCGGTTAGCTGGGTGTCCGGCGTAAGTGCATTGTTTTGGTGGAGATCCCACATCTCCTCAGCATAGGGTAATCGGCGCGCGCTTGGGACGAAGCGCCTGAGAAACTCGTGTAGATTCTCGACGTCGCGAAGCAGTAATTGTCGCGCATTGTTGTTGCGAGCGGAATCGACAGACTGGGGGAAATCGATAATTACCGGACCGTCAGCTCCCAGTAGTACATTGAAATCCGAGAGATCTCCGTGCACGACGCCAGCGCACAGCATCCGGACCACTTCGCGAATTAGACGGTCATAGATGGCCGCGGCTGTCTCGGGCTCGAAAGCAATATCTCCCAAGCGTGGGGCAGGGGTGCCGTCAGCGTCGGCAATTAGTTCCATGACGAGCACGCCATCGATGAAGTGATACGGTTTTGGCACGCGCACGCCGCCCTCGTGGAGGCGATAAATCACATCGACTTCCGTAGAGCGCCAGGCAGCCTCTTCTTGTTCGCGCCCATGCTTGGTGCGCTTTGCCATTGCTCGCTGGTCGCGCGAGTTTCTCACCTTACGACCTTCGGTATAAGCAGCGCGATGTTTGAAAGAACGATTCTGCGCTTCCTTGTAGACCTTTGCGACGCACAATGTGCTCGCCGATGTGACGAGATAAATCTGCGCTTCCTTGCCGCTCATGAGGGGCCGATGCACTTCAGTAATTATACCTTGGTCGTGGAGTGTGACGAGGCTTTCGGGAATTCGCATAGACGAACGCCGGCAACCCTACTCGATCCGGAGCGAAAGGGAGGTGAGTGTGTCGTTTTTTTACCGGAACGTGCGGTTATATTGGGAATTTTCAGGACCTGAGGTGGCCGTGGGCTCTGAAGACAACGTCGATTGCGCTCAGGTTTGCTCCAGTTCAACACACGACTTTGACTTGGAAGACCCTCGCTGGCGACTCTCTGTACGTAATGACTGCCAGCGTTTCTGACGGAGCTACGCTGACATTTATGGGCGCTGGATTGGCACTCGTGACGACATCGCAGTTAGCGGTGTTGGCGCAGGCATTGTTAATGTATACGAGGTGATTGTACCCGGCAAACCCGAGAACTGCTTCTGGACGGTAGTGAATACAGGGGGGATTGTGTTCCGTTTCGCGACCGGAGTCCGCCGATGCGCTGCTGGCCGGGAATGCGAGTAGGATTATCGATCCTAAGAAAATACCGATGCTGGAAAGCGGTGGGCCCATAGGGACAATTCTGGATCCGCCCGAGTCGGGCGCAATGTTGCAGATAGGTTCTGTTGCGGCGGCAGGGGGTAGGGGCTACAACCCTGACATTTTGGTGCGTTCTTCTAGTGGTCTTGCCTTGCCATCAAGTCCTCGGCTTTCTTTAGATCATCGAGCGCTGCAGCACCCACCAGGGCTTCACGGAGTCTGCCGTGGAGGTTCAATGCGCCCACGGCTTGTCCGCACGTGGCGCGAGTACCAAATCCAAACAGTTGCGCCAATGGCTAGAATGGCGAGAACGATTGGCTTCTCGAATCGTTTTGCTTCTTCGAGCCACGCCTCAAGAACGTTGCCGAAGACGTAGCCAGCGCAGCCGATTGTGGTCGCCCATATTGCGGCACTCAATGCATTGAGGAGCAAAAATAATTTTCTCGAAAAGCCGCTCATGCCAATCACGAAAGGAGTCACCGTCCGAAGCCCGTACATGAATCGAAACCCCATGACGAGCGCGATGCGGTGCCGATCGAGCAGATGCCGAACGCGATCAGCCTTGGGTTGCCAAAGGGGGCGGCGCAAAAGAAACGCTTGTCCCGAATGATGCCCCACTTGGAAGAACGTTTGGTCGCCGACTAACGTACCGAGCGCGGCTGCGGCAATCACGAGGGGCAAATGCAAGTAGCCTCGATGCGCCAGATAGCCAGCAATCACCAGAATAGTCTCCCCCTCGAGCGCAGTTCCCACTAATAGCGCGGCATAGCCGTATTGTTGGATAATGGTCTCAAATGACATGCTTTGGCACTTGGCAAGCTCTTGGTTGGTGCGTGCGACGGGGGTGTCGCGTCCGTTGAAATTCTAAGGCAAAAGGGTGGATCAGCCCAGGCCCTGTTGCAAAAATGTGACGTGCGAGCGGCGACGCCACGGTCGTGGGTTCTTCGGTCGGAGCAGAATTTGCGGCGCCTCGCTTTTGTCTTCACAGAAATCGCTCGCAGCTGACATAGCTGAGCTAAGTTCGACAAACTTCTGCTCTTGGTCAGTCCCGTGGACGATCATGTCCGAGACGGACGCAATTCAGCATTGAACCAAGGAGCACCAATGTGGCTCGTCGGGTCATTCTTACGCAATTATTGCAGCCCTTCGGTAAGGGCATGGTCAATCGCGCCTGGGCATGCTGGGGCATTTTTCTTTTGATGTCTTGCACTCCAATGACAGGTGAGTTGCCAATTTGCGACTGTGGTTCCAAAGCGGATACTCATGGCAATCCCTACCCGATTGGCTACCCCGCCTTCACCTTTGCCGCGCAGGATGCGGCAGGCAGTCGCAGTTCGCACTTCAACTACTCGTTGGTCGTGGCAACTTATCGACTCATGATGGCGCACAAGATCCCATTGACCGAAGGGAGTATCACCAAAGCGGTCAATTACCTAGTGCGCGCCAGGGAGATTGCAGGCCCCCGGGTATTGTTTGGCGATGGAACTCGAATTATCAACATTCTTCACGAGTACGACTCGTTCAACAATCTATTTGCTCCCAGCGTCGTGATTCGCAAGGAAATTGGGCTTGGCGCCAGAGCTCAGGATATCTGGACGTTCCAAGGGCCAGCAGAGATTACCCCTGCACTGAAGGCAATCGCGACGTCGCGTGGCCCAACGACGATTTACATTTATGCGCATGGCGTCGGAAATACGTTTCGCTTATCTGACTTCGAGTCGCTTCAGCTTTCGCAGTTGGCAGAAGCCCTAAAACAGCGGGGAGATGTTTGGGCCAATGTATTGGCGGACGAGTGCGATGGTGTCGTGACATACCTGCCGGCAACGTTGCGCCAATTGGGCGTGGAAGTCCCATCGTATATCCTTTCTGCGACGCCGCGAGGAGGAGTTGCGCGGGGCAGTCGCCTTTTGAACGCATTGTCTGGCACGGCAACGGGCAGCGACACGTACTTCGTCGATCCAAGCAAGCTTGAATTCGAAGACTTGGCTAAGTCGCAAGACTTCGTTCTTGTCTGGACGCCCACTCGAGCGCAGAAAAGACTACTCGAGCGAGCCTGGCCGTTCCCAAATAGGCCAATAGACGTAGACGACGTTGAATCGTACCCTGCGGGAGTGTGGGAGATTGCCGATTACCGAATGAGTCCCGGACTCGAAGCGCGTAGGTCACTTGCCGCGCTCAGAACCCTTTGATATCTTCCTTGTCGCTTGACATCGGGGTTGACCAAGGGCCATTTGCATCACGAATTGCGGCGAGGTTCTGCAATTTGGCGCGCACCATTGCGGCTAACTTTTCAGTGTTTGCGTAAGGTTGGGCGTTGCGCTTGCTGGGGAATTGCCGCATCGGCTGCTTGCTTTACGGTAATGGCTACGCCGATGGGCCCCTTGAACCTTGACTACGAGGCTCCGCCAGAATGTCCCGGAAAGCAAGCAGTTCTCGAACGCACCGCCGCCCTCATGCGCCATCAACCGCCGGTCCCGATTACTGCCAGCGCGACGATCACGCGGCAAGCCGCCAGCTATCGGCTCGATCTCGACGTCGAAGGGGGCCGGCAGCGCATCGTTTCTGAATCTTGTGATTCATTGGTTCACACAGCTGCGGTGATCTTGGCGCTCTCCCTCGATCTTCGAGCGCAAGATTCGGCGGCGCCCGCTGCGAGTGCTGTGCCGCCGGCTGCGGCCGCGAGTGCTGTGCCGCCAGCGCCTCTCGCCACGGTGGTGCCTTCCGCATTGCCAACGGTCCCACCACCCGTTGTGGCTCCGACACCGAGCGCCGTCATGCGTAAGCAGCCGTCACCCGCGGGACCTGGGCCGAAAAGACCCAAAAATCCAGCTGCGGCGGCCGACGTCCCTGCCGCACCAGCTTCGCGTCCTTATCGGGCAGCTGCGAGCCCCGAGCTGCACCCCGTAACACAGCTGCTGACGGAGTACGGGATGCTTCCTCGTCTTGCTGAAGGCCCAAGTCTCGGGCTGTGGGTTGACCTAGATGACTGGTCTCTGGTCGCGGCCGCTGAATGGCTCATTCCAGAATGGGCGCAGATGCCAGGCTCGAACCAGCCGCGAGGTGGCCACATTTCCTTCTTGGGAGGACAAGTCGATGCTTGTTTGGCGCTTGTGGATTCCCGACTTGTCCAGGCCTGCGCTGGCGTCGAGCTTGGGGACATGCTGGGCAAGGGTTCGGGTGTGTCCAACGACCAGCTGGGGCACGGGGTGTGGCTTGCACCCGTTGCGGGATTGGCGCTGCGTCCGAGGCTTGGGTCTGCCCTGAGTGCTGACCTACGCTTGGGTGTGGCTTTCCCTGTAAAGCGGCCGGCTTTCGGCTTCGAGGGCTATAGTTGGCGGTACGAGCCGGAGCCCTGGTCAATTCGGGTAAGTTCTGGTTTTTCGTGGTTCTGATCACAGATTCGATCGACAATCGACATAGCAAGGGGGTTCTTATAAATGCCTGCCACCGTTGCCTTGCGAACGGAACCTATGCCAGCCGAGGGGCCGCCATTGGAATTCGAGGCGGTCTACGCGGAGAACTTTGAATTCGTGTGGCGAAATCTGCGTCGGCTGGGTGTGCCCGAATCGGCCTTGAGAGATGCAACTCAGGAGGTTTTTCTTGTCGTCTATCGACGGCTCGGGGAATTCATTCCTCGCGGCACATTGCGGTCTTGGCTCTACTCGATTTTGCGTCGTGTGGCTTTGGCGCAGAAACGTCAGTACCGACTGCAGCGACCCACGGGTTCGCAAAATGCGGAGCCGCTAGCTGACGAATCTCAGCCCGACCCTGAAACTGATGCCATTCGCGGTCAGTCGTTGCAACGGCTGCTCGAACTGTTAAACGGGCTCGATGACGACAAACGCGAAGCCTTGGTGAGCATCGATCTCGAGGGCATGAGCGTGCCGGAGGCGTGCGTGGCTCTGGAAGTCAATCTGAACACACTCTATTCGCGGCTCCACGCCGCTAGACGGCAAATGCGTGAACGCCTCGCGTCGTATCATCGCGAGGGTCGGAGGCACCCATGAGCGACAGCTACGAAGAATTCCGAACTCTCGGCCGTGCTGCACGGGCCGAAGAGTGTTCGCACCCAGGAGACCGTCATGCAGTTCGTGTGGCGCTGGCAGCTAGTATCGCAACTGGGGTTCAGACCGCAGCAGCCGGCGCGTCCGCTGCAACCGTTGCCGTCAGCGGCGCGAGTAGCGCGGTTACCGGCGCATCTATCGTCGGAGCCAAGGGCATCATTCATTTGCTCTTGGACGGCAAGTTCGTGAGTGAAATCGCGATTGGCGTGGCCCTCGGCACGGCAGTGACAACGACGGTGGTTGTCGCCCAACGCACGAGCGAGCGACGCGCGGCCGTCACGAATGAAAGCCGTGCAGCGCTCGCCCCAGAGCAGCCGCGCCTGAAGAGTGGGCAACCAACAAAATCAGGTGTTGACGAACGACTCGAGCCATCGCAAGCAGAGGTTCGACAAATACTACCGGTGGCGCCTAAAGCCACGGAAGCGGATTTGACCCGTCCGCGTGTTGTCGCACGGGATCCGTTGACCGTGGCAGTGGCAACGGCGAACAGCCCGCCGCCGATTCAAGATCGGTTGGTCGAGGAAACTCAGGCGCTCGCGCAAGTCCAGGATGCCTTGGGTCGCGGAGATCCGGGCCTTGCGTGGTCGCTCTTGCAGCAGCAGGAGCAACAATTTTCGTCGGGGCAACTGGGCGAAGAGCGAGCGGCAGCCAAGATCATGACGCTGTGCACGGCAGGGCGAAGCGATCTCGCCGAGCAAGCACGCGCGAGCTTTCTCACCACGTACCCGCACTCTCCACTTACCAAACGGGTCAAGCAGGGCTGCGACCACTGACGCTGTGTGCGACAAATGACGAAGACGAACTCAAAATCGAATCAGCGCTGGTGCAGAAGTTTTGTCTGCCTGCTGCTCGCTTTGAGTTGTGCGCCGGATCAATTCGTCTCAATGGGTTCCGATGAAGGTGGCGCGCCAAGCGAACTCGGACAATCGAGCGGCGGCGCCCCCACGTCGAGTCGCCCAACTTCGAACGGTGGAGCTTACGGCCTAGGTGGCGTTAGCGCTGGCGCCGATTCATGGGAAAAGGTCGGAAATAATAGCAGTTCGGCGGGAGGCAGTGCAGGACTCGGTGCCACCACATCCGATTCGAACCTGAGTACAACTGGGGGCACAATCGGAGGCTGTATTACGACTGCTGAAGGATCCGCCGGCAGAGTAGGCGCTGCGTGAATTCGGTCGAGACTCGTTGATATGGGGCCCTCAAACACCGCCCGATGCCAGATTAATCTGCCGCAACCGGGCACAAGCCCCCGATAGCTCGGCGATCATATTGCCTAGCGGCATTATCGCACTCGGTAAGTTGTCGTATCTGGTCTGCCAAGGCCCGAGAATCGCCAATTCAGAACGTTCGATGCGACCGTTCGCTAGGGAGTGGAAATGCAAAACACAAACTCGATGACGCCGTCGGTAGCGCCCGCATCTGGGATTGACCAAGCTAGGAATGAATCAGGTGAATCGGATCGGGACTTGGCCACCGTCCTCATAGTAGATGACGACGTGCGCGTCGCGGAAGTTCATCGTAGAGTGCTGTCGCGAGCCGGCTTTGCAACGGTTGCCGTTTCCGACGCATTTGCTGCACTGGAGTTCGTGCGCGGCGGCGAGCACTTCGGCGCAATTGTTACCGATATCGTTATGCCCAAAATGGACGGTGTCACCTTGCTGCGTGAGATCAGAAAATACGATCTCGATGTGCCGGTGGTGTTGATTACGGGCCATCCCACTTTGGATACGGCAATATTGGCGCTTCAGCACGGGGGCTTTCGCTACTTGGCGAAGCCGTTCGAAATCGACGAGTTGCAACGGGTGGTTGCGGAAGCGGTTTCCCTTCATCACCTGGCCCGTTTGAAACGTGAAGCTCTCACGTTGCTTACCTCGCATAAGAAGGAAATAGGCGACCGTGCGAGCCTAGAGGTTCACTTCGAGCTAGCTCTGGAACAGTTGTGGATTGCATTTCAGCCAATAGTGGATTGGAAAAATCGCGTGCTGTTTGGTTACGAGGCGTTGATGCGCTCATCCGAGCCAACGCTCAATGCTCCAGAACTTCTGCTCAATGCCGCAGAGCGATTGGGTAAGGTGTGGGATTTAGGTCGCGCAATTCGCCAACACGTAGCAAGCCAAATCGATCAGATACAGCCCGGTGACCAGATTTTCGTCAATCTTCATCCGTCGGATCTGGAAGATCCGGAGCTATACGATGTCGGAGCCGCGCTTTCGCAGCATGCCCATCGAGTAATACTCGAAGTTACCGAACGTAGCTCGCTTGACGAACTTCGAGACATCGGCGGTTGCACTAAGAAGTTACGCGCGCTCGGATATCGAATCGCGGTGGACGACCTCGGCGCAGGTTACGCCGGGCTTTCCTGCTTTAGCCGCCTAGAACCGGATGTTGCCAAACTGGACATGTCCCTCGTTCGCGGCATCGATACATCGAAGCATATGCGAAGTCTTGTGCAATCGATGATCAGTGTTTGCAACCGTGAGTTAGGGATACATGTAGTGTGTGAGGGGGTCGAAACACTGGCCGAGCGCGATGTGCTTGACTCGCTTGGCGCGGATCTGTTGCAAGGCTATCTATTCGCGCGGCCAGGCCCGGCATTTCCGAAGGTGCATTGGTAGCCTACGCTTGAATTCGTCGCGCAATCAATGCGCGTTACAGTTCGATGCTTAGGGCGCCCCGCCGACTGATCGCTCAATGTGAGAGATTCAAATTGTGAAAATGAGATGCGAGCAATGTCACTCGTTACTCATTCTGACACAATTTGCCTGACTAAAAGGCGAGGTAACGATTCGATATGACGTCGCGCTTCTGCTGCAGTCACGGTTTAGTCATTGAATACTTGGCTAAACGATTCACTCGATTGTGTGTCGATTCCGCGAGACATCGCGATCTATTGTGTCATCTTCCGGCGTGAACGGGCTACCCGCCCGCCGCCACACTAAGAATCGGCAGGGATCGACATGACGATAATACACTCGACGGGTTGTCGCATTCGGCAGCTACTGGCTGACGCGACATTATCAATAAGTACTATGGCTTTTTGTTTGGCGCCGCTGGCTGTTGGAGCTTGCTCCAGTGCAGACAGTACGAGTTCTGCGCCCAGCATCGCACGACAGGCCGTAACCGGAGCTGACTGCGGTTACGCCGTCGCTGCCGATCTAAAATCAGTCAGCAAGAAGGGTTTCAAAGTCAAGCTCAAGGTGACCAATTCAACTGGGATGCGGTTGGCGCCGTTCACGGTCCTGGTCAACGCAGGTTCAGCCCAGCTCGAAAAGGTCGCCCATGGCACCTTTCAGGCAGTGGGAAATGGCTATCTTCTGAGCACTATCGATCCGGGTGCGGACTGCGCGGACCCGGAATTCGACGACGAGCCCAGTGAGGAGGCCGACGTGCTTCTCGGCAAAAAGTATCGGTTCGGATTGAAGTTCACCGGATCGTACACTCAGCTCACGGCTTACATCATTTCGACCAACGGAACTAACTGTGATCAATCAGTACCCTCGATTCAGCTCAGTGAGAGCAGTGGCCTCTTCACTTCGAATGGGACGCTTACGCTCAACGCCGACGCGAGCGACAATGTTCTGGTCGCAAAGGTTGTCTTCTCCCAGGATGATGTGCAGATCGGGGTTGACACGACTGCACCCTATACTCTCGATATACCAATTACTAGCGCGCTAAACGGCCGCCATCGCTATACGGCAACGGCTTACGACCTCACGGGCAATCAGGCCACCGAAACCAAGCGAGCGCTCGTCGCCATCGGTAACAAGTTCTTCGGTACTGCAACGACCAACGCCGCCGACTATGCAGGACTGCTGCCGTATTTCAACCAGGTCACACCCGGAAACGCCGGTAAGTGGGGCTCGGTCGAGGCGGTTCAGGACCAAATGAACTGGACCGATCTAGATGTGGCCTACAACTTCGCGAAGGCCAATCACATGCCGTTCAAGTTCCACACGCTCATCTGGGGTCAGCAGCAGCCGTCCTGGATCGACAGCTTGTCGCCCGAGCAGCAACTGCAGCAGATCGACGATTGGATGGCTGCCGTTGCGGCGCGCTACCCCAATATCGACCTGATCGATGTCGTAAATGAACCGATGCACGCCCCGCCAAGCTATGCGGCGGCACTCGGCGGAGCCGGCGCCACGGGTTGGGACTGGGTGATTAAGGCATTCGAGATGGCGCGCGAGCATTTCCCGAATTCGGAGCTCATTTTGAATGACTACGCCGTCCTGACGATGGCGAGCTCGACTCAAAGTTACTTGACGATCGTCAATTTGCTCAATGATCGTGGGCTCATCGATGGCATCGGCGAGCAAGGGCATTTCTACGAGCGTGCACCCGAACTGCCTGTACTCACGGCTAATCTCAACGCTTTGGCGGCAACCGGGCTTCCCCTCTACATCTCGGAACTCGACCTAAACTTTGCGGACGACGCGCGCCAGGCGATCCGCATGAGTGAGCTCTTCTCGACATTTTGGTCGAATCCCTCTGTCCTCGGAGTGACCCATTGGGGCTACCTTCAAGGCAACATGTGGCAGCCCGACGCATATCTAGTCCGTACAGATGGCAGCCAGCGTCCGGCCCTTACTTGGATTCAGTGTTACAGGGCCGGTGGCACCAGCTGCCCGCTGCCCACATACGTGCCACAGCCTCGCACAGGCGATATTAGCGCAATCACGCTCGAAGCTGAGGACTATGACTCGGCTCATGGCCTGCTGCCCGCGGGAAATATGGTTGCCTACGCGAACGATGGGTCTTGGTTGAGCTTCAGTCAGGTTGTATTCAATGACAATTGGAGCACGTTGAACGTTGCTTATGCCCTTGGCAGCGCGAGTCCCATCAGCTTGACCGTTCATTTGGGCAGCTTGAGTAATCCTCCAGTAGCTACGTTGCCGCTAGCACCGACTGGCGACTGGTTGACGATGAAAAACCTGTCAATTCCCTGGGCGCCAGTGAGCGGCGCGCAAGATGTGTTCGTTCGCTTCAACGGTGGTGGCGCAAACGTTCAACAAGTTTCAATTCGCTGCGCCCACCGGCACAGGCAAGAACCTTATTGCCGATAGCGACTTTGAATTGGGCACGAAAGACGGGTGGTCGTCCTGGGCTGCAGGCACCATCGCGAATACGACCGCTCGCGCGGTCAGTGGCACGCATGCTCTTACCATGACTGCTCGCACCGGCAACAGCCCGCTCGCAGAAACGCTGACCACCTTGGTTGTGCCTGGCAAAACATACAAGGTGAGCATTTGGGCCACGATCGGTGGAGCACCGTCCGCCAATGCGTATGTTACCACGGCAATTCAGTGCGCTAACGGGACGACGGACTACCCTCGCCTTGGTGGATGGGGTAACACGCAAACGATCACGGACGGCACTTGGGTCGAGTTTGCCGGCGATCTCGTAGTACCCGACTGTCCGCTGGGAAACGTCGCGATGTGGCTCGAAGGTCCCGGTGCTGGCGTAGATCTTTACATTGACCACGTCTCGGTTCGGCAACAAACTACCTCGAATATCATCAACAACGGCACGTTCGAATCCGGCGCCACTGGTTGGTTTACGTGGAATGGGGGCTCAATTGCTGCGAGTACGGCCCGTTCCCACGGAGGCACGCAGAGTCTCTTGGTTTCGAGCCGCGCTAACAACGCGCCTGCCGCGACTGACCTAACGAGCGTTGTCAAACCGGGTAGCAACTACCCCTTCAGCCTGTGGGTTTCGATCAATAGCACTGACGGTTCGAGCAAATCAATCAACGTCACACAGGCGACCGGTTGCAAGAACGCCGATGGCACGACTAGCACCAATTACGGTTGGATCGGGGGACCCGTTACGGTGCCGAGCGGTAACACCTGGGTCCAGATATCCGGCACCTTCGCCGTCCCGAATTGCACACTCGCCCAACTTCAAATCTATGTCGAAGGTGGCGCGGGCGCAGACCTGTACGTTGACGACGTGCAGGTGCTCGACAACAGCGCAGGCTCGTCCAATCTCATCACGGACGGCACTTTCGAGTCCGGTCAAGGTGCGTGGGGCGGTTGGGGTTACACAGCGCTATCGGTTGTTGGCACCAGCGCGCATTCAGGTGCCCAGAGTTTGCTCGGCGCGGGGATGCAATCGAACGGCGCGCTCGCACGCGATATCAAGGCGCTAGTCACCGCTGGCAAACGCTACCAGGCGACGGCCTGGGTCTCGGTCGGCAATCTTGCGGCAGGGTCGGGCGCAGTGAAATTTCAAACCGTGCAAAGCTGCAACGCAACCGGAAGCGACAGCTACCCCTGGCTAGCTGGCGCCACGGTGAACAACGGCGCCTGGCAACAAGTCACCGGTACTTTAGACCTAACGGCTTGCACCACTGTGGAAAAACTTCAGTTGTTTGTTGGGGCAGACTCCGGGGATCTGTACATTGACGACATCACACTGACTGTACTGCCATAACTCTCGCCCAATAGAGGAGAACCGGAACGCGGGCACCCAGAAATGGGTGCCCTTTTTCGGTGATGCGCCCAGCATTTCCAAACGGGCGTCGCCGACGAAGCGGGCGGCGTAATTGGGGCGAGTTGTCGTTTCCGTGCCGCAGCTACATAGTCGAGAATCACACTCGAGGACTACAGAAAAAATGAGACGCCGAGCGAGAACGCGGGGTACCCGAAACGGAAGGTAAGTGCCGCCACATCAGAGAAATGCCAACGGCCACCCACGTCGAACAGGGGAGCTAGCCCAACGTTACTATTCGGCTCGTATTGGGCCTTACGGTAGTAGACGACGAACCCTGGCTCTCCGAATGCAGAGAATTTTTCATGAAGCCAAAAGTTCCACTGCAGGGCTACTGGAAAGTATACGTAGTTTGCCGGGCCACCGTAGGGCCCCGCCACCTGAGCACAGATGAGCGTGTTATTAGGTCCAATGATGTAACGCGCACACGGCCCGACGGCAACATCGTGCCCCGATGAATAGTGCAGCCAGTCAAATCCGAAACTGATCCCCACCGAGTTGTTGATGGTTTCGATGAAACCATTTTTTACGATAGGGATCGTTGCCCGCAAACCTGCGCCAAGCCCCGTTCCGATTGTAGCGCCCGGGGGATCGAAGGGACCGAGAAGTGCATGGGGCTCGAGCTCAACGGCGTAGTTGGGGTGGGTACCGGGGTTTCTGATTGTACTTTGGGCCCGGGCGGGGCGACTTAGAATGGTCGCAAATAGGCCAAATTCAACGGCGAATGCAAGGATTGCCCCCCGCCGAAACCTAAGCGAACGAAGCTTAGTTGCAGGTGATAGTCCCATTACCGTTATCCGTTCGTGTGTGGCCGGCTGCGCAAGTGACCGAGCAATTGTTGGCGTCGTTCAGATTGGTACAGGTGACAGTGCAAGCGCCCGCGCACTCGACCTCGCACGAACCTAGGTGATCACAACTCACCGTGCTCGCGGGTCCAACTCGAACGGCGCAATCAGTTGCATCGTGACATGAGTACACGCAATTGGCGCCACACTGGGCGGCACACGAAACAACATTGTGGCATTCGAGCGAGCAGCCATCGCCGCACATCGAACTGCAGTCATTGGTGTCGTGGCAGGTTGCTACGCACTGGTTGCCGCAAATCGACCCGCAAGCGTTGGACGTGTGGGAACACTCGAGGTTGCAAGCATCCGCGTTGCATTGCAGATAACAATCTGGACCATCGCCGCATGCACAGTAACGGCCTGCACCGCAGGGCGAGCCGCTATGGCTTTCACAGCCAATTGCAATAAAGATGCTCACGATTGCGAAAGGCCAAATTCCGAACGCCCATTGATTTGGCCAACCGCGTGCACTTGGTTCAATGGACTCATACGAAGGTTTCAATCTGCTCGACACGGTCGGACTATACGCGGGCCACCACAGACGCACAAATCTCGACCGTAGCATCGTGATTCAGGCGCTGTTTTGTTACCTACCGGGGCGGAATCTGCACTAACTTCCCTGGTGGTAACGGTACCAGCCCCGCTACCGTAACGGCAGTCTGCAGCGGGTAAGATCCGACACCGGACTAGAATATGCTGCGTTGGCGTGTGCGACGAATTTGTGATTTGTCATGACGGCACATGGCTACAATTCGAAGTGAACGCGGTGACGCTTTCCTCGATGCGTAGAAATTCGAAAGAAACCGGTGGGTTCGACTGGCCGGTTCGGGGTCCGTTGGAGGTTGAAAATGCCTGAGCCTAATTACACGTTCGTGGGCATTTACCTTGAGACTTCGTATGCTGCAGGTGTCAGGATTTCCCATCAGTCGGGCCTCCGAGTTATTACCCAATCCCGAACAATTGGACTCCGCGATCTGCCGCAGACTTCAAGAATTAGACACGGAGTCTTGGGGAAGATTCTATCTCGAGAATCGTCGCTTGATTCGAGGCGTACTCGCTGGACACCTCGGCTATGCTGCTGACGTCGAGGATGTTGCTCAACAAGTCTTCGTTACCGCGTTCAGCCTGGTAATGGCCCGAAAGGTCGAATTGGCGGGCGGTGAATCGGGGTTGCGCGCTTGGTTGGTAGCCATCGCGATCCGACTCGCCTACTCTGAACGACGCCGCAGGAGCAAACTCGATACGCGGTCCGAACCTTACGCGGGTACGCATGATTCGTTGCCCCCCTGTGATCCGGTGCGTGCCGAGGTATTTCAAAGGGCCCGGCGGATAGTTCTACAACTTCCCGATCGACTACAGACGCCCTGGCTATTGCGTCACTTCGAACGCATGAGTCTCGACGAAGTCGCGAGCAGCATTGGGGTTTCCTTGGCAACCATCAAGCGTCGCCTAGCCGATGCCGACGCTCGCTTTAGAAAATTGGCAGAGCGCGACGCAGTGCTACGCGAGCACCTGAGCGAGGGAGGTGGCTCATGACCGAACATAAGGCGTACGACCGACTCGTCTCGGACCTCGAGCTATTGCATTCACAAGCGCTCGTGCAAGGGGAAGCGAGTCAGCAAGACTCACGCTTGGCTTTCGAACAACAACTGAAAGAGGCGATCAATTCCAAGCGCCCACTCGGTGTCCGCCAACGCTCGAACGTTAAACTGAAGGCGGTTTTGGCGCGACCGGTCAGTCTGTTTGCAGTCGCGGCTTCGGTGGTGCTCGTTGGTTTAATGGGGTGGACGTGGGTGCATCGGCCCTTGCTCAAGGTAGAGGTATCGCCGGAGCGCGCGCGGTCGGCCGCAGCTCCTGCCGTGATTGGTTCGGTGCCACGCGTGGTAGCCGATCCCTGTGTCGCCCATATTCGAGCAGGGGGTTCCCAGCCACTCATAGACGATTTTGAAGACGGCAATCCCTTGATTGGTTCATTCGAAAGTCGGGTGGGGCTTTGGGACCTATACAAGGACTCGGATTCGCCAGGCACAAATATGCCGTTGACGCCAACGATTCGACCGCGGCCAACGCGGGGTAATCGCTACGCGCTACACGCGGTCGGCGGTGAGCTCCGTGATTGGGGCGCCACGGTTCAGTTAGCTTTTCAACCCTCTTGCTACGATGCAAGTGTCTATGGCGGCATATCGTTCAGCGCGAAAGGCCCTGGGCGCGTGTATGCAGGCGTTCACGAGGTGCGTGTCGTTCCCGTTGAATGGGGAGGTACCTGTACTCACGACTGTTACGATACACATCAGCGGAAGGTAGACCTTGGCGCTCGCTGGCAGAATTATTCGCTCAAATGGAGTGACCTGCGTCAACGAGGCTATGACACGCCGCCCCTAGATCCAAAGCGAATTCACAGCATCGCGTTTTTGATTCAGCCCGGCGACACTCCTTTCGACATCTGGATCGACGATGTGAAATTTATCGCGCGCTAGCTTCTTATCTCCGGCTCCGAAGCGCCGTGCGGCCTTATGCCATAACCCACAACCGAAACACGCATACCACTCGAAAGTGTGAACCCCATGACAACGCCCCGTCTTGCCATCAAAAAACCGTCATCAACGAATGCTGCCACCTTGGTACCGAATCGCCTTCGTTTAGGGCACATTGCATTCATAATCTCAATCCTCGGCGCAATCACCGTTAGCGCTGCACCCTCCGGCAGGCGGGTCGTCATCGGTAACGACGGAAAACTCGAAGGTTTTGCGAACGGCTACGCCTGGGTGGCCGCGAGCGACGCCGCCAACGTGTATTCGCCGAGCCCTTGCAATTCCAACGGCTGCTTCAAGAACACCGCGGGTCAGCTCTGCACCAAGGGTAATATCAAGCCGCTGTCCTGCACCGGTCAAGGTACGCCGCAATTCAAGTGTGATTGGGACAAGAACTGGGGTGTCGTGTTGGGATTCAATACCACCCATCCGGCAGGGCCCTGGGGTGACAATGCGCCGCGCAGGGTGGCCGTTAATTACACATCCGTGGCACAGGCCGGCAGTGCGGGTCACTTCCGATTGACCGCTCACATCGCCGGTGATCCCTATTCCAAGCAATACTGCATCGACTACTACACGCCCGGTGCCGTCGTACAGGCGAGCGACATGAAGTCTCAATGTTGGTTTGGCACTGGCGAAACACTGAAGAATTTCCGGCAAGTCGATACAATCGGACTCTTGCGCGTATCGGAAAATACGCCAGTTTCATTCGATTTTTGTGTGACTGCCATTACGGCAGACTGACAAATCGACACATCGACCCAATGCGGGTGCCTGCGTCGGGCTCCGAAGCGACAATTCACCGATGAGGCAAAAAATGGTGGCAAAGGTTCGACTCTTGGCATTCACGTTGAAGTTTACTCCTGACCGCAGTTGGGCATCGGTTAGAAACCTTGGCAATCGACAAGCCTCGGATTCCTTCTATTTAGGCAAAGTAACAGAATCTTCACACTTTGCTAGTTGAACTTATCTTGAAAAGACTTAAATATTTGCAAACAATCGAGCCGTGCCCACTGTAATCCCACCCACAAAAACCATTCGCGCCTTCAAAACCCAAGATGCACTCGAGTCGTGGCTAAAGACAAACCACGCGAAAGAGTCCGAATTGTATCTTCGCATCTACAAGAAGGACACTGGGATCGCATCGGTGACTTACGCTCAGGCTCTGGACGTGGCACTCTGCTGGGGATGGATTGACGGGATTAAGAAGTCGTACGACGACAAATCCTTCTTGCAGAGGTTTACGCCTCGAAAGTCGAAGAGTCGATGGTCGCAGATCAATCGGGAGAACGTGAAACGGCTCATTGCCGCCGGTCGCATGACACCGTTTGGGCAAAAGCAGATCGATGCAGCCAAGGCCGATGGCCGCTGGGATGCGGCCTATGCATCTCCCAGTCAAATATCCATCCCGGCCGAACTGATGGCAGCGATTGAAGCGCAACCCAAAGCGCTCAAGACATTTCGCCTATTGAATCGACAGAACGTTTACGCACTTGCGTATCGGACGCTGCACATAAAGACTGCCGCCGTACGTTCCAAGCGCATCGGGGAATACGTCGAGATGCTCAAGCGCGGGCAATCCATTCATCCGAATGGCTCAACGAAAGTGGGCTCGAGCGCAGTCACGCGGCGAACCGCTGCCGTCAGCAAGAAGAAGACAAAGGTCACTGTGGGGCGTCGACGCCGCCGAGCCAGCTGAGTGTTCTGTGATAGCTACCAGGCTACAACTCAGCTAGGCCGATTGCCCAGGGTGTGCTCCCCGCACATCGCCGTTGGACGAATTGTGGTCCCCATGTCAAAAGCGGCCCATGGCAACCAAGAAGAAGACCGAAACGACACTCCGCGGAGCTGCCCTCATCAAGAAGGCAATCGCGGCCGCCGAGGCCAATGGCACCATTGAAAGCCCCGAACCTTTGCCCGCTTCTGCACTCAAGAAGCTGCGTCTACCTAACGATGAAAAGCTCTCGCCAGCGCTCAAAGAGTTGCTCGCATTCGACTGGACTTGGCTCGGTTGGGAGATCGACGAAGAAGAACCAGAACTTGAACCGATGGCGATCGACGAATTGATCGAGCAAGAATTCGGTGAAGATTTTGTGAGCCAATTCGGTGAGGCGATTGAGCTTTTGCCGGAAGATTGCCTGCTCATCGGAGAGGGGGAGGGCGCAAAGCGCTTCTTGTACCTGGGCACGCCGGACGACAAGGGTGAATACCCTGTCATCACGCTTGCCACGGATGATGGGTGTTGGGTGGGCGGATTCGTTCCATTCGATATCTGGGTGGCGCAGCAGCTAGGCGTCCTAGAGAACGAAAAGCACCACGGCTACGTGCCGCAAGAATTCGAAGTACTCTGCAAAGCACTCGCCGAGTCCAACAGTGACGGAAGGGTCAGCTTCAAATCCGAGACTCGCGCCATCGAGCGGGACAAGGATTCAGAGGACAAGGACGAAGAGGACGAAGACGAAGAGGATGAAGACGAAGAGGAATAAATGACGGGGTTTGTGCCTGGCGTGAAATATTAGAACCGGTCTATCGGATATTCGCTACACTCGCGTTCGATGCGAGTCGCGCGGTTCCTCTCTTTGCTATTTTTGGGCTGTGCGTCACGTTCAAGACCGGTGCAACCGGTGCCTCGGGCAAAGCCTCCTATGTTGCCCGTGGCATCGACAAGTCAAACGACTGCTTCGCCGATTGCCATTTCCCTCAACGCTCGACCCGCGGCGGACGTCCTCGCAAAGGCTCACTTAGCGTTCGAATCCGCTTATGACAAAATGAGCACTACCGATCCGCGTCCACTTCGCGAATCGCTCGTTGCCCTTTTTCGCGATTTTGGTTGGCGGCTTCCGGTGCCTCGCAGTGTCGAGGTGCCCGGTGCACTGTTGAACAATTGCGCTTTTTCCGCGGATGGGCGCCTATTGTTATTTTCCGACTCAGAATCGATAGTACTTGCGGAAACGGCAACGGGGCGCCCGCTAGGTTATGCGGTGAGTAAAGACGAGGGGCTTTCCAATGTAGTTATTGCTTCGGATGCTTCGATTGTCGTCAGTGTTGAGAAGGCGGCTCTCGTCATTCGTGAAACGCCTCTGTTGCGCGCGGTAGCTCGAATTGCGGTTCGCGAAGGTGCTCCGTTTGCGATGGTCGGCACCGGACGAATTGCTACTGTGCGCCTTGGAAATGGCAATACACCAGACGATGAAATCCTCGTGCTCGAAGCTCGATTGGGGCGAGTCGCGCAACTGTTGCCGTTGACGGTTCCCGTTCCGGATGCGGGCCTCTCGCGGAAAATTTCCGGGCTACCCAGGGGTAAAGCTTGCCCCGATGACGAGACCTGCGCCAAGCAAGAATTGGAACCCGAACCGGTGGGTCGTCGCGTCGAAGAATTGAAGGTCGTTGGCGACATCGTAGCGGCCGAATGGAGCGGCGGCTCCACGACATTGCACAAGATATCCGATGGCAAGCTCATAGACGCGTTTAGACCTCGCGGAGAGACATGGAAGTCCGGTTTAGTCGCGCTCCAGGCCAATCCGCCGCGCGCAGCGGTGGCTACCTCGCCAAGGGTTCTTGGAAACCTTGGTCCGCCACTGAGTGTCACCGCGCTAGTGGATCTGGAAACCGGCCACGTAAGTTCGGTCTTGGAAGAATGCCGCTGGGTAACGGACATTGCGTTTTCGGAATCGGGCGATCAATTACTAGTGGGCGACTTGCGTCGCGCCTGCATACACGACGCGCGCAGCGGCAAATTTCTGGCAAGGACTGCCACGGTGCGCGAGGCCTGGGACGTAGACGACGATTTGCAGGACACCGTGCTCTCGCGCCTCGGGGCGTCGCGCTGGTTTTTGACGACTGCGGATGGTTCGTGGGCAGTCGTGGAGGCGGCGACTGGAAAGCTGGTAACTAAAGGCTTCGGCAGTGATTCAGCCATCATCGACGGGGATCGGCTGTATGCGATAAATACCACCAAAACCAACGAGGAATTGGTGATCGTGGGGCCGAAGGAACTCAAACGTTGTCGATTGAGCGCTCAGGAACACGAGCGCAGTAGTACTCCCCCTGAAGCGATTGATTCGCTCGCGGCTAAGCGCCAAAAGGCGATCGAACGGTTCCTCAAGACGACTTGTTCACTGTGGGGGTTCCGGGTACCAGCTGAACTATGCGCATCACCGACCGAGCCGTGACGGTTACTCGATTTTTATTCGACCGATCGACGAATTGGACCTAAAGTCGTACAACTTTCACGTGGGCTAGCAATCGTTGGCCACCCTATGTGAATACCGGGTGAACTATGAAGTTTGTCGCACTGCTAAGGGGGATAAATGTGGGCGGTAAGAATAAACTTTCCATGAAAGAGCTCGTGGAAATATTTGCGGACTTGGGCTGCGTCGATGTAACTAACTACATTCAAAGTGGTAACATCATATTCGAAGCGCCCCTGAGCTTGGCACGCCGTGTTCCAGAACTCGTGACAAAGAAAATTCAGGGCTCGTTTGCCCTTAATGTGCCTGTCGTGATTCGATCATCGAAGGAACTCGGTGAGGTGAGTCGCAGTAATCCCTTCCTCAAGAAGGCTGGTGAGCATGCTGCTTTGCACGTCGCGTTGCTGGCCGATCTTCCGAGTGCGAAGAACGTGTCGAGCCTGGATCCCAATCGTTCGCTGCCCGACCAATTCGTCGTGCGGGGCCGGGAGATTTACTTGAGTCTGCCGAATGGCGTTGCCAAAACGAAGCTCAACAATGCATACTTTGACTCGAAGCTCGCGACGGTAAGCACGCTTCGCAATTGGAATACAGTGCTGAAGCTCGTCGAGCTTGCCCAGTAGCCAAGTGTCGCAGCGGCATAATCCTCGAATCCCGCATAATTTGCGCGCTCGATGCGGCTTGATTTAGTTTGCTGGCTGGCAGTCTCCACATAAGGTATTTTGCCGAATCCCCACACGAATGAGGTGCACGATGGGAACAAGGGAATTGGGTCGGGTCGCGGCGGTTCTGTTGTGCGTTTGCTCTGCGGTGAGCTGCAATGAGACGAAGAAGGAACCGCCACAACTACAGGCTTCCGCTGCGGCAGCGGCTCCGAGCGCGCCAGCGGCGCCGCCGGTTGCCGAACCTGCGCCAGAGGGCTGCCAAGCCAAAGGCGACAAACCATTTCAAGTCGGTTCGCTGTTGGGCGATTTGTACGGATTTGCGGGCGACGCGACGCACTTGTACGCCGCCACGTGGCAAGTGTACGGCGGGCGTGGAGAGATCACCAAGATTCGAAAGGATGGGCAAGGGTCACAATCGCTCGCTGCACTAAAACTCGAGCCTCGTGGTTTGGCCTTGGACAAAGATAATGTCTTCTTTACGTCGGGTATCCGTCTCAACAGCGTTCCGAAGGCGGGTGGAACTGCGAACACGCTTGACGCCCAATTCTCTTCACAGAGCATTGCGGTCGATGACAAGGCTGTCTACGGCATCCCCGGGAACTACGGGCCTTATGATCGTTTGGCAAAGATCGGCAAAACGGGTGGGGAGTCAACGGAGATTGCCTCGGCGAAGCGTCCCAAACTGAGTACGGCTCCCAACGGCTATAGCGCGATAGCTATCGATGATTCAGGCGCTTACGTAGCTGATTCGGGCAACGGCCGTATCTTGAAGTTTTCGCTAGCGCCCGGGAAGCCTCAATCTTTGGCGTCTGGTCTGAAGAAGCCCTTCGATTTGACGATCGATGGACCCAATGTGTACTTCAGCCTTTCCGGCGGCGAGTTGATGATGGTCTCAAAAGCCGGCGGAAGGGTCCAAAAGTTTGCCTCTGGGTTGATTGAGAGCGCAAAAATCGCCGCCGATTCTGGAGTTGTATATTCTACGCTTGCGAGTAAGGACGGCGGGGCCAGTCTCGCTAAGGTGACGCAGTCGGATGGCAGTGTGACAAGGATTGCACCGGTGCCAGAGTCCCATTTGGTTTCCGCGGTCGCGCTCGACAAGGATTGCGTTTATTGGGCAGAGCGCTTTGATGCTACAAAGAGCGTCATTTACGCGTTGGCACGCTAGCGAGTTCTTATCCAATGACGCGTAGCGATCCGCGCACCACGGGTAGGCCTGAAGTCTGCAATCGGGAACGCAGCGCCTGCGGTGGGCAGCGGTCGGCGAGCAGTTCGAGGTAGCTTTCGACGAGGGTTCTAGCTTCGTCGGCCGTTTCGCGGACTAGTTCGATGCGGAACCGTTTGACACCCGCGCCGCGCAGTGCCGATGCCTGATCAGCGGCGGACTGGGCCACGCCATGAAAAACCGTGTTTCGGCAGCCGATATCCGCTTCGATGGGCAAATGGACGCCTTTGCGATCGCGCAGGGATACAACGTGGCGGTCGCAAGGTCTTCCACAGTCGCGGTGATTGTGACCCGCTGACAGTAACGCGGCTATCACGCAATGTTCCATGTGAAAGAGCGGCATTGGGTGGTGCAATACGACTTCCGCATAGGGACCCAGCGGTGAGCCGAGCAAAGCCAAGAGCTGGGCGGCGTCGAGGTCGTAGCTCGGGGTGAATGCAGCTACCTCTCGCTTTAGAACGTCGAGTGCAGACAGCGTATTGGTTACATTGATCGAAAAGTCGGCGATGCAAACTGGCGCGCGAGCAATTGAGCCGGGTCGAGCCTCGGCTGATTGCCTTGCATTGGACGCAATACTCCCGAGTGATCTGAGCAATACCGCATCTGGCTCCAAGCCGAAAACGTATGCGTCAATCTTATCTTCACCGGGTTTGCGAATTCGAGGCAATGCTATACCAATTGGACTTGCAAATCGTGCACGCAGTTCGCGAATTGCCGGACCAAGGCCGGTTATGGCCAAAAAATCCAGATAAACCCCGGACGCGCCCGCGTCGAGCACGGCCCTTGCCTGTTCAAGATTTCGGCAAACGGCGAATAGTCCGCCCTCGAGCGGTTCGTGCGTCGGCCAATCCAACAAGGTTTGCGGATCGAAGTTAGATGCTACCGAATGCTTGGGGCGCGTCTTTTCGGTAAGTTGCCGGACGGCTTCTCGTCTTGCGCGGTTCAGCGAAGAGAGGGGTAGGGTGCAGCCCGCGGGAATTTCGATCGACAGATCAGCCAAACGATAGGGTGTGTCGCCGAGCCGCGCGAGCTTCTCCAGGATGATCGAATGATCGAGTGGTGTTGTGACGGCACGCTCAATCGGGTGCTCTAACAAAACGTCAACCCGGCTGTTGTCGGGCAGCTCGAATGACAATAGCGGCCTGTCACCAAGTTTGCCTTTTAGTCTAGCTTGCAATGGGATTTTGCCGAGCGAAGTGGCACTTAGGTGCTTGATGTCGCCTTCGAGAGTCGCGGAGCTCGTTCTGAAGACACGTTGACCCGTCCAATTACCCTCTACGGGTCGATCGGGGCCGAGCCACGCCCAGAGATCACTCGAATTCGCAGCCTCATTTACGTCTTCATTGGCCTCGCGAAGCTTCCAGATTCTGCCGCCGAGCTCGTTTTCACCGGCGCGTCCACCTTGAACGAGGATTCCATCACCAAGCGCCAATCGACGGCGCGTTTGCAATCGCAACCATGTGCGGTTTCCGGTCGCGGATGTCCCCGTGCAGGTTCCGACTTCTATCCCAATGTGATCGCACGTGGTACCGCCCACTAGGGCTTGGTGGTCAACGCCGTGCAAAAAGCCCACTGACGCCCCCCGCGAGTAGCATTGCGCGGAGAGCTCGTGGTCGGATTCACCTGGCTGCACGCCTTCACCCAGTGCGGCGGCGAGTGCCAGCCGATAAAGACGTGTGGTCGCAGCGACATATTCTGGCCTTTTTAGGCGCCCTTCGAGCTTTATTGCCGCAATGCCACAGCTCAGCAATTCAGGCATTATCCTACTCGCATCGAGATCCTTCGGCGACAAGAGGTACGTCATATCACCGAGCTCCCGCTCTACTCCGTTGACAACTAAATCGAATGGCAAGCGACACGCCTGTGCACAGGCGCCTCGATTTGCACTTCTGCCTCCAATAGCCTCGCTAGTTAGACATTGCCCGGAATAGGAAATGCACAACGCGCCATGCGCAAAAATCTCGAGTTCAACGGGAGACTGCTCCGTGAGCGCGCGCACCTCGTCGAGCGATAGTTCCCTAGCCAACGTGACGCGCTCAACACCTAATTGTGCCGCGAGCGCTATGCCAGGTCCGTCGGTACAGGTCATCTGTGTAGAGGCGTGCAATCGGAGTGTGGGGGCTATACTTTTGGCGAGCCGCGCCACGCCAAAGTCCTGAACGATTACCGCGTCCACACCCGCGCTGGCCGCTGCCGCTATTATCCTTTGGACTTGAGGCAGTTCGTGGTCGAAAACGAGCGTGTTGAGCGTGAGGTAACCGCGCCGACCTTGGTCGTGGATCTTATCCATAACCCGACGGAGAGATTGCAGGTCAAAATTGGTCGCGCGCGCTCTTGCATTAAATCCTGCGTTGACGCCGAAATAGATGGCATCAGCACCGGCAGCTAGTGCGGCATCGAGGCAGGCCTCGTCGCCCGCCGGAGCAAGTATCTCGATGCATTTACGCATAATTGGTAACCAATGGGACTATTCCCATCCGGGCTAGAATCCTTACCATGCCAACCGGAAACGCCGGTGACCGGTTAGGTCGAAACTGGACGTTCGAAGATCGAGTCCAAGTGGGGTCGCAAACTAGCGGCGGCGCGACACCCCATCAGGCGGGGATTGGTACCGGCTTGAGGTCGTTTCTTCAGTAGACTCCGCACCAGGTCCCGACTCATGGGGGGGTTCATTCGATACTCGCGTTGGAGCTTGCCCATCGCGTGCTGTCCGAGGTGGACCACCGGCAATCCGTTGGGCCGTGGCTTCCAACACCGCCGAGATCCCTTGCCCGACATCTCGCTCGATCTGCCTTGCGTTGACTCGAAACTGGTGCCTAGCCTGGCGCCGACGCTCGCGATCGCGATGACGTTCTAGGTGGTAATCGAGCGCTTCCGGGTTCGGTGCGACGACCGCCATAAAATGGGAAACTATGCCTACACCCCAGCCTAAAAGCGGAAATAGGGCCCATGGGAAATGAGTGGTCAAGAAATTCAGAGTAACGAGCATCCCATTGACGAGCAAATACGGCACCAGATGGCGGAAGAAACCTCGCCACTGTTGTTGGCGCAGTGTCGCCAATTCGGTGCGAGTCTGACGCTCTTTGAACACTTCTGATGCCGCGGATTCGATAGCTTCCGGTGGAATACCCACCTCCTGCGCAGCAGCCACCAGATCTTCATGCGTCAGGTCGCCGCGCTTGTGCTCGCGCTCAATCGCTCGACCGAGAATGGCGTCAACTTCATCTCTACTGTATTTGCGCTCAGACATGGGCAACTCGCGCTGCGCCGCGATGCTAGCATGGCGCCATCACCGCAGCCACGAGGTGCCTGAAGCAGGCACCCATCGTCCTATAACCGCGTAAATTATGCGAGGTTAGTCGTGCTTCGGAATTACCAACAGAACCCGGCGATTCTTGACGCGGTCGGCTTCTTTGGTTGCGTTCGGCACGATTGGCTTTTCTGACCCAAACCCTGTAGCGGTAAGGCGGCTCGAATCGACCCCCAGTGCGATGAGGGCGGACCGCAATGTTCCTGCGCGTTGCTCGCTCAGGCGCTTGTTGTAAGTCGCGCTGCCCTCTTCGTCCGTATAAACCTGAATCTCGACGCTCGGGATGTCCGAATGTTGCGCAAGTGTCGCAGCAATCTCTTGGACAATCCCCTGGGACTCACGGGAGATTTCAGCGGAGGTACCCTCGAACTTCACTTGCGTGGAAAGCTTTAGCCCTTTCGGCGACACTGTTACGTTGGGCTTCTTAGGTAACTTGTGCAGTACTAGGGCCGCGTGTTGCTCGACCTTCTTCTTTATTTCCAAGTCAACGTTCATGGGCAAATAGCCCGTCGCTGTTATGAGGATATGGACTTGACCGGCGGGCACATTTTCGACACGGAAAGCGCCAGTTTCGTTGCTTTGAAGTTCCAGTGCGCGATCACGCTCGTCCCGTACCTTGAGCGCAGCCTGCGGCACCGGCGCCCCTGAGTCGGCATCCACTAACGTTCCGTAAACCGTGCCCAAAGCCGGTGCCGCCTTGAGGCTGCACTTGACTTGTGAATTGCGGACGTCCGCCTCGGCTGCGGGCTCCTTCGCTGCTGACGGTTCCGTCTGTGCTGCGGGTTCCTTGGCACCTTCCACTCCGGCTTCCACGGTCACCGAACAAGTGCCATCCTTGTAGCCTTCGGCCGTCACGAGTAACTTATATTCGCCTGGCTTTACGTTCCCCGATTCGAATGTACCATTAGCTCTGGAAAGTAACCCCGTGTAGTCTTGCGCATCGAATCGAATCTGCGCGTGTGCAATGGGTTGGGAAGACTCTTCGTCTACGACGGTACCTTGAATGTGGTATTCGGGCGGAGGCGGAACCTTGATGATTTGGGCTTCTGGTGCTTTTTGGACTGCGGCGGGAGCCGGCGCTGAAACCGTGTCAATCGCGTAAGCAAGACCCAAATATAGGTTCCAAGGTAATTCCGTGGTGCGTTCGTCGGTATAGGCCGAGCCTGAAGTGCCAATGTCGAAGGCGACCGTCCCGCTCAGGCCATGAAACTGGGGAGTCAGCCGCGTACCGAGTGTCAAGCGGGAGGGCGTCCCTGACATCCCGCTCGCGCGCACTTGACATTCGTCGCCGTACCACAAGTTTCTAGTGATGCATTTGTATCCCTGCCGGTTGGACGCAATATCGACGGTCCATTCGGCAAATGGCTGAAGAATCTTACCCACGTATTCGGTGCCAATGCCCATGAACAGTGAATCGACTCGATTGATACCGAATCCGTTTCGCTCGATCCTCGTTATTGTGCGGTCCTGCTCGATTTTATCCGCGATTTTGGACGAATTGTCGAAAAGGTAACCGAAATTCAGGTGAAACCGAACTGGAACTCGACGCTTGGGATCAGTCCTGTTCGATAGGTTAACTGTAGCTAACGCAGCGAGCGTTATGTCGGCGGTGTTAATGCCAATGTTTCCCGCGCTGTTTAGGAAGCGAAGCTGCCCGAGGCCACCAGCCGATAGAATTTGATCCGCTTTGCGAGGCGCGAAACCCTTCAAGCCCAGGAATGAATCGCCGAGCACTTGGATGACTGACGGAGTGCCAAAATTGTCGGACTGTGCATGCGAGTGAGTGCCCGCAGTGGCTTCGAGGAACGGAGCCAACGTAGCTGAGATCGACAGATCCGCGCCGGTTCGACTTACTGAGTCTTCGTTACCTTTTGCGTTGGTTGATAGGCCACACGACGCCGGAGTCGGACACAAGAAACCCGAGCCAGTGTAGTTGCTAGACAGAAACGAAATTCTAAACGTACCGGGTGCTCCCGAATCTGCTGACACGGTATGGATAAGGCCGGTGCTGCCGAGCAACGAGTTATAACGGTGCAACGAGTAGTCGCGCTGCTGCTCCCAGGCGATCTCGGGTTTCGCATCGGTTTGTGCGGGGGACGCTGCCGCTTCGGTTTTTTGCGAATCCGTTGCCGTTTGGGCTTGCGCTGCGACAGAAGCGCCAAGAGTTAGATAACAAGTGACGGTAATTTGCCCGAGTGTCCTCATTTTTTTCCTGCCTCTACGACTTCGCGCGGTGGTTGCGTTCGAGCCGGGAAACTACATTCCAATTGCCGACCTGTGCAAGTGGGTAGCGACAGAAGTGGCAGTGAGACAAAAAACAAATGCCCGGCAAGCTAGGCCAACATCGACGCCCCATTGCCGGTTCGGGGAAATCGATTGCCGAAGACTTGATGCCAATTTCGTCATGGGAACGGTGCGGCGGGATCGATTGGGCGAATCGACTCCCGTGGATGAAGGTGGATTCCCAAAACGCCCATTACCCTAACTTGGGCAAATGGATACACGGATCGTGGGAACACAGTTCCGAGGGTTGGCCGCCGGGCCGTTCGCGTCGGACTGCCTCAGGTCTAAAGTACGCTGCGCCAGTCGAAACTTACGTGAGCCGCGCAAGGCCTGCGCACCGTCACTCGAAGAAAATGATACAAAGCAAGATTTCTTAACGAGGCTGAGTGGATTAAGCCTGGGTCGTTACACTGGTCTAGGCAGATCCCGACTTAGTGGGCAAAAGCCCTCGGCCGAGGAGTCCCGTCCAGGAAAACCTTATGAACGACCGAAGTACAAAGCCTAGGCAGGCGGCGGCAGTGAAGGAAAAGGGTCAGCCGCAGTCCGGTGAGTATCCCCGTACATCGAACGTGGATGACGAGTTTCATGAGTTCTTCAATCAAGGCGACGTCGGAGAATACGAAGGCGGCGTTGCCTATACACAGCCGCCAACGCGCTTGCTGCCAGAGACAGAGGAACAAATCGTCGTTACCGACCCATCCCGTCAGAAGGCAAGGCGTGCGTTCTTTGGTCGAGTTGTGGCAATCATCGTGGCCGCCTGCGTGGTGTTGCTCGTCACAGCCGCTCGATTTGGGCCGCAAGACGTCAGGAAGGATGCCGACAACGGCGCTCGACATGCAGCGGTTCAGTATGCCGAGTCCCAGGGACTGAAATTGCCTTCGCCGCCTCAGGCCAATGCCCTCCCACTAGGCCCGGCCGTGGCAACAGCAGCGGTTCCCCAGGCTCCAGCCGCGGCGGCGCCGCCGCCTCCCTCACCCGAAGTCGAACAGGTGGCCCCCGACACAATCGAAAATGACCCCGCCGGGGTAAAGTCCGCAGTTGAGGCACCAAAGAACTCCGATTTACCGACGGCTGCGGCGCATCCACAGCCAAAACAGGTACCCGTTACTTTGGACCCGGCAGCGAAGGTCAACAGCGGTCTAGGATCACCGATACGGCTAATAAAGAAATCGAAGTCCATCGCGACTCGGGAAGCCCCACCATCCACTCCAGGTGTTTCAAAACCTGTCAAGGAGTCAGTGGGAGCATTCCCCGTCGACTAAACTCTCATCACGCTGGTGGTGGTGCAGGTGGCGCAGCTGGCGGCGCCCCCGGGGCTGCAGGTCGCGCGAAATCATATTCGAATGTGGCTTGCCCATCGCGCTGATCAACCGGGTTCAGGACGAGCCCGTTAATGGCTGTCACGACGCACGAGACTAACGATTGAGATGCTGTCGTGCGTGCCGGATCAGCAGTCACGTTAGAGATTTTTCCCGTCTTCTTTTCAACCGTAAATTGGACTGTCACCTTGCCGGCGGCATTGGGTTCGGTCTTTACGACATTGTCGTAGCAAGCGTTGAGTTCCCCACTCTTGGTAGACAGTAGGTTGGAAGTATCGTCGCGGTACTGGTCGGGGCTGCGCGCGATAAATGAGCAACCGCCTACGACCAACGCCAAACTAGCAATCCCGAATGATTTAAGCATGCGAGCACTCCTGTTTTCGAAATTGGGTTCCAAATCCTCGAACGGCGCGGAAAAGATCTTGTGTGTCATTTTTTGGCCCCCGTTTTCGCAGGTGGCGCAGGTGGCGGTGGTGGCGGCGCTGGTGTTGCGGCCGCCGTAGTCGGAGGATCTACGATGGTGAATTCGACACGCCGATTCTTTTCGCGGCCTTCCTCCGTATTGTTGTCAGCGATGGGCTGACTCGAGCCGAAGCCCTTCGAGGACAAGCGAGCTTTGGCGATGCCGTGTTCGACCAAGTAAATCATAACGGCATTTGCGCGCTCATCAGAGAGCTTCAGGTTGTGTGCCTTGTCACCATCGGAGCTTGCATGCCCCTCAATCAGGAGCTTCTTTATTTGAGTGTTGTCCTTGATAACTTGCACGACTTCATTGAGCAGCCCAAAGGATGCCGACAGAATGGTCGCCTGATCGTGAGCAAACTGAATCTTTTCATCTATTGTGATCTTGTTACCGGAAACATTGACCTTTCCTCTTACCGGGGGCGCAATGGCAGTCGGTGGGGGCGGCGCCGAATTGCCTGTTACGGCAAACGCTTTTTGCCCCTGAAATGCGACACTGCCGCCACAGCCGGCAAACCCGACCGCGAGAATTACTAGTGAACTTGAAAGTATGACTCGTGAATGACTTCGAATCGTTTTCGTCATCAACGTCTCCTTGACAATTATGGAAGAGGAATAGCCGATTCCCGCTGATCACCGCTAGTAGGAAATTCGTTCGCCCCAATATGGCGCGTTCAGGAGGCACTTTCGGCCCCTGACCAACGATTGCAAACTACTATTCCCTACGGCTTATTCGCTACAATGCGGGGCTGTTCGGGCGGAAGGCCGCAATTGTCGCGCGCAATTCGGAGACGTTGGCCCGGGGGACCCATTCAGCGCAAGATCAGCACGGCGACTGGCGGCCAGTAGCATTGTTGTCGCATGAACATGCTGCTCAAATATTCAATGTTTGTTTGCAGTGGAATCGGGGGCACAACTGGCAGCCGGGCAACTGTCAACGCGAGAGCGCCACCCATTCGTTGTAGTTCTGTCCCTTGTCGTTGACTTGGAGTTGTGCGGCAAATATCGCCTGCGAATCAACGCGTACCGGGTGAGGAGCTTCCCGCCCGCGCCCCTGTTTCAAGCAGCTGAAACGGATTATGTATTGTTCCCACTGCTCCGACAGTTTTAGATCGATTCCGAAGTCATGTAGCAAGCCGAGCAGACGGTTCCATCAAGGTAAGAAACTCAGGCGTTTACCACCACATACTAGCTTCGATTGTGAAGACATTGACGTCGGGTCTGAGGCTGGCTCCCGTGTACGGCATGCCGCGAACGGCTGTCCCTTGGTTGTTCTGCGTGGAAGCGCCCCAGCCGTCGGGTGCCACTGCCGATGGAGGTGGTTGAACGCATTGGGCTTCCAGTGAGAGATTGGCGGGATTCACTCCGTAGATGTCACTGGCTGCGCCCGGGTACGGTGTAGCCACGTTGCTCGGGTTTGCGGCGGCCGCACCAGGTATGACGACCGGATTATCTGCAGGTGTGCCGACATCGCAGGTGCGTTTCGCATAGAGATATCGAGAATATTGGAATGCAATCGATTCATGCGTGACAAAGTTCGACCGCAGCACGATGCGCGGCGAAATTATGCCGAAGTTTTGTTGCTTGATGCGGCTGCTCGGCATCAAGTAGTCAAAACGCGCCGCAACGGCCATCACCGGGAACACATCGAATAGCCAATCTGTGCCAAATTTCAGCTTGGAAACGCCATCTTGAGTGATGTCATCGCTCTTGATCTTATTCCACATGCCGTAGAGCTTGATCGTCGAAATCTTGCCCCTCTCCGAAGGGGGATCCACCGAGTATGTCTCCTAGCTTCTCCTCGTATTGGCCCGCCAATGTGAGCACGCTTCCATTGCCACCGCTGCACCGGGTTCCAAAGTACGCGGAGTTCCAGCGACAAGCTTCACTGTCGAGGTAGTTGCCAGTGACGCCCATATTGTATTCACCTCCACCATCGCTGTGAATCACTTCAACGGCCGGCGCCACTGTCACGGCGTCCTTTAGACTAATGTATGAAGCACCTGCCCACAGGTAACCGAAGACATCCGGTAAGTCGAAGCGCGCCTCAGCACCGAAGATCTTCATGCTCCCGTCGGGTTGAGTACTCCCTTGGTATTGCGAGACCGCCGGCCCCGGGTAAACCCAGGTGGGTTGCGGCCCTGTCACAGGTGGTTCGGATTGCGACCAAGAGTCCAAGAAGTGCAGACCAAAACTGATTGATTGATCGTAGACCACCTCCGCGTGAAAATGGTCGAGCAATGTGAAACGTGCGGTATTGTATATGCTCGGATCGGGCTTCTTAGTGCCTATTCCGTGCTCAAAGGCCAGTGTAATTGGTTGACCCTCCAGATCGAATTCAAGGCGTGTCGTCTCACCCATTGCATGCGTGCGACCGAATATGAATGTGTCGTATTCGCCCGCGTCGTAACGGCCAGCCCCACCGTAGCGGTTCCAAAAACTCCCGCCTTTGATTTTGAGCCGAACATTTTCGACTGGCATGTAGGGAGTAATCTCGACCCAACCCTGGCCAATTCCGAAATTCGAGTGCCAGTCCGCCGAGGCACTGTCCACGAAGTTATAACCTTGGATCGCCACTACGCCCTTGGCCCAGCTATTGCCGTAACTCAGAAATAACTCTGCCCAGTCTCGGTTCGCGTGCTTGGTATGCTGCCAGCTCAAGTATTGGTCGTCAGGGACCAATGGCGCGTGCATCGTGACAGAGCTTTGACCCGCTGCGGCCGCGCGTGAGCCCAGGCCGACTCGCATGGGCGCTCGAAAGAAACCGTTGTAACCAAAGCGCCAGGTGTCGTCGGCTTCAGTTGCGGGCCCACCCACGGAGCCCATGGCCTGATTCTCAGTCTTTTCCTTTTTGTCCTGTTTTGCAGTCGCGGGCGCAGCTGCGGCCGCTTCGGTGGGTGCAGTCGTCACGGGTGCGGCGCTCGCCGCTGGTAATGCAGGTTGAGTCGGCCTCTGCGCGGGGCTCGCCGATGGCGCTGCAGGTTGCTCTTCGAGCTTTATGTCTTCGGATTGAACATTTTGTGCGAAGCCGGCACAGTAGCGAGCAATGTTGACAAGATGTACGAGATACGCATGAGGTTCTCCTCGATGGAGTTTCGCAATGGCGGTTTGGATAAAGGCGGGTTGTTGGTGAAAGTGTGAACCGATGATAAGATTCTAGGGCGCAGCGTCAGCGCCCGAACGAGGACCTATCAGCTTAGACGAATCAACGGGAAGCGCGCCTACATTGCAGCCGTATCCAGCCGCCTCAGCTCTTGTGATGAGCTTGATGTTGTCCAAGTAGACCTCGAACAAAGAAGGGTCACCACTCTGCGGCTTGTGCATTTCCCACTTTTAACTTGGTCGCACATTTCTTGAGATTTTCGTCGGTCCATGCAGGCGGTTGGGCTTGAGGTTTGGCCCAATCGGGAAGTGTCATCTCATTCCAAAGAATGCAGTACGTCCCCCACTGATTGTCAGCCTTGGGCACAACGGTCTTGTGCTCGTAGAGGAAGCACGACTGCGCAAGATAACTGTTAGGTCCGCTAAAAAAGTCTGCAGCTTGCTGCACCAATGTTTCACCCAGTGCCTGGGCTTTGGCATAAGTGCAGCCCGGCTTGGCGAACGCATCTTCCACGTTGTCATCGTGCAGATCATTTCCGTTCGTGCTGGAGCAAACGAGGGCCAACTGTGCATCGATATCGACGGTGTTTTGCAACGTCTTCATGTCGAACGCAAAGCCCACGAAGTTACCGTCCTGTGACGGATCGAAGCCGTTGCCGCTGTTCGGGAAGAAGCCAAAACCAACGCCGGCGACCGGGTAAGCCACATTGAGCGAATCTGGATAAAGATTGGGTTGCTGATAATAGGTGTCGAACCAGGTTCCAAGCGTTGTGACATCACCCCATGAGGGTGCGGCTGGCGTATTGCCCGTCACGTGAATCGTGTCGCCATGCCCCGAGGTTTCGTCGGGATCCCGCACAATTGGAAGCGGGTGGGTCATGTCGGTGAGCGGAGAAATCGTCGCCCCTTCACTTGCCGTGTGCTTTCCTGGATTTTGATCTGGGTGGTTCTCCATCCAAGCCAGATGATCGATGTACGTAAACCAGTAGCCCCCGCTCTTGACTTGATTGGTCCCCTCCGACCACAAGAGACTATGATCGATCTCTCTTTTATCGGTTGCACCGCAGCTGACTAAGAGAAGCAAGCTGACTGAAAAAAGGCCATATTGCGCCGAAAAGTGGGTCATATTTACACGATCCTTTCTGTGTCGTTACGGCAATCGGCAGCGCGGGCATTCCCGCTATTTATCTTGGACAGACTTTCGCATCGAGCCTTGCGAGTGCTCGTTGGTAGATTCACTCACGGTAAGTGCACGCGGCGTGCCGCGCGACTCAAACCCGCAGCAGCATCGCATGAGCGCAGTGCGAAGGCGTGATTGCTCGAATATCCGGTAATGATCGCCCGAGTCAGCGCGTCGTCGCGAGCGACCGATCCTGCGACATGAAATGGCCTGTTGACTCCCAGTAGACAGACCTCTAAGCAACGCGAGCCGATACGTTGCTCAGCTTCGCGAAAAACGCCGTCTAGCGCTTGGTCGCGATTTCACAGCCCTGGCGGCCGTTGAAGCCGTAGAAGCGGACCCCTCGGATGGTTACTGGTAGAGGTGAATTGGCCGACGTTGCAAAGACAAATGGCTTCTCGATGCCAAGCTGAACCACTTGACTGAGGACAAACTGAGGGACGTGCTCAAAGGTAGGCTGGTCAAAAGAATCGAAACTCGGCTGTGTCTTGATGTTCTGGGAAAACGGACTCACTGTGGTATTGTGGAGGTCCCAATTGCGGACGGCGCCATGTGCGTCGATAAGCGCGAAATTGAAGTAATTCAGACCGGTCAGCGTGGGTAGATCCGCATCGATCTCAACATGATCGCAGTTCGACAAATCCAAGAGTTGATCGCCAAAATCTGCCATGATGCGAACTGTGGTATTCGGTCCGCCAGTAAGCGCTGTACTAATTGCGGAGGGCGATGGCGCGATTAGCCAGGAAGCCAGCGCGTTGGCATTGTAGGCCTGGGGGCGCCAACACCATCCCTCCGGTCCAATCGCTCCGCCTAGAGGCAACTCTTCGACTGGTGAGCTTGCTCTCCTATCGAACTCGAGTCGAGTTACCTTAATGTCAAAAGAACCTTCCGCCGAGGACCATTCGGAGGATACCCGCGCCCACTGAACTTGGTTGGGCTTGAACGAACAACTAGTAGAAACGCAGAAACTCGGTTGTGTGAGGTCGATCACATACCTGTCTGCTCCATTGGCTTGCAGCATCCAACTGCATGAGTCGTCACCACTCGAGATGCTGAATTCGAAGGGCCGCGGCTGCTTCGGGTTGCCCACTGGCACGTCCGCCGTTAGGTAAGCGGTATCGAACAGGCCCAAGTCTTTTTCGGGGAGCAAGCGGGCCGAGAGAAATCCCGCACCCCAGTCAAGGTCGTTTACGCTCAGCGTTGCCGATGTGGGCGTTGGGGTTGTGTTCCAGTTTGAAAGACTTCCCGCATCGAAGTCCCATTGTTCAAGCGCGCCCCAGCGACAATTGCTGGGGCCTGCAAAGGTCGATGATGCTAGACTAAAGTTGGATATCTCGCCGTCGCTGAGGACTCGATTGAACAGCGTAACATCATCAATGTGACCTTTGAAATTCGAGGTGCCGTCAGTGCTTGCGCCTACGCGGCCGTTCGAGCCGACGTAAAGTGTGTGATCGGTAAAGGTAATGCTGCCGTCATATGTCGAGCTGGCGGGTGTCTCCGTGACTAGGCGAGTGCCGTCCCAAAAGAGAGCCAATTCGGCCTGGTCGTGATCGAGCGTTGTGTATGTTGCAACGACGTGATGCCAGCGGCCGAATCCCCACGACCACGAGGGAGTTCGGAGAGGGATCTTGAGCACGTCGGGAGGACTGCACGCGGCGCCCGCGTCACCTGTTGGTGGGGACTCATACGAAAATGCCAACACCGGGCCGTTGACATTCGACTCGGAGCGCACATCCAATTGATAGCCGCCGCAATGGTCTGCGCTTCCCAACGTAGAAACTATCGGCCAGATGCGCGTGGCACTGGCGCTGCCCGCGTTGAAATCTTCTAGTCGAAAAGATATCCAGGCTGAGACGGTAATCCCAGAGTTCGCGGGAACATTTGCAGGGAATAGCGCGTCGTCGTCGCTGTCAAATTCGGCATATGTGTTGCCGTCGAGGAGCAGCGCATGTCCACCGCCATTGAGGCGCGTGAGAGCGGCGGTCGGACTGGAGCCGTCAGGTTTGAGTGCAAGCTTACGCTGTTCTTGCGTGTTCGACCCAAGGGGGTGCAGCCGTGCCGAGATCCTCGTCGAACGCCCAATGCGCGACGATACCCTCGGGTGTGGCCGCATCTGCCGAAAGTGTGCTCGATTCGGCGCAGGCAGGGGTTAGGTTCGCGCTTTGAGACGATGACTTCGAGTAATCTGCGAAGCTACAGCCAGTCGTGGCGGCGGCCGCAGACGCCGAGATCGCAAGGACGAATATTTTTGTCCAAGTGGGATGACAACATAAAGAATAAGACGTTGCCATCAGAATGCTCCATTGAGATTGAGGAGTAAGTCACGACCCGTGGCGGCAGCGCCGACCGCGATAGCCTTCTTATCGGTTTGTTGGTCGTTGCCCGAGTGCTGCGAGAGCAAGAGCCAAGTGGCAGCTCCGCCCACGGCTGCAATGCCGACGGGAATGCCGATCCAGGCAATTTTGACTTCATTGTCGCGGCGGCCCTGGGCGAGCACCACGTTGTTGGTGCAGTTTAGACGCGCGGGGCAGTCGCGGGCCATTTGACGGTTTTCGCTGATTGCCAGAATGCCTGACACAGTTCCCACCAACAACGACGCGGTGCCCACGCCGCCGAGCACCCAGGGCCAAGGATTGGGATTCGTTTCAATGACTCTTGTCTCGGTAATTCGTGAGACAATTGGGGCAGGCGGTGCGGGCGACTGCGAGGCGAGTGGCTTTTCCTTCAACTTTGGCAGATTGAGGGTCTGTCGGTCGTGCTTTTCGCCGACGATGACTGCAAGCTCGACGGGTTCATAGCCCGGGGCACGCTGCGTGATCGAGTGCCGACCTGGATCGACTGGGAGCGATACATCGAATTGCGCGCGTCCGACGAGGACTCCGTCGCGCATGACTTCGAGCCCGGGCACTGCCGCGGCGACGTGCACAGTGAGATACGAGAGATCGGCCTGCAGTTGGTTGGCTCGCGTGGTCGCAAGGTCCATGAGGTCAGGCTTGCCTTGCACGTCGGCGAGCGTCGCGGCTTGCTGGTAAAGGGCCCAGGCGGACGCAGTCTTGCCTTGCTTCCACCTACATTCACCCAAGTTGAAGAGCGCGCCGGCAGTTGGGTCGAGACGATAGCTTTCTTCGAACTTCGCGTAGGCTTCTTCGAGCCTGGCTTCGAGAATGAGTTGTCGCCCCGCGCGAAAGAGTACTTCGGCTGCCGCCGGGTCACGCGCGTTGACCGTGCCGCTGCCGACGTTCGGACCTTGCGCAAATGTCGAACCGACCAACGCTAGGACCCAAACGAAGGCCAGGAGCGACCGCAGGATTGTGCGAAAGCCAATCATAGACACGAGTGGTACCACAGCCCCAATGCGATTGGCGTGCCGAGAATACGCAGCGCGGGCGCCGCGGAAACCGAGCCGAAAATAGGGGCAATGTTCAGTCCACGAATTGTAGACTTGTCGCCGACCGGTTGACGTACAAAGCCCTCAAGGCCCCCGGCGAATGCCGTGGCGGCTGAGCAGTCGGTAGAGGTACGCTCGACTGATGCCCGCGGCTTGCGCCGCACGGTTGACGTTGTCTTCGTGCCGGCTGAGCAATGCTCGCAGGTATTGGGCTTCCCAGGCGACTTGCGACTGCATGCGGGCTTGATGATAGGGCAGGCCCGCATCAACGGCGATTGAATGGGACGGACTTGCCTGGGTTGGGGGTGGTTGACTCGGAGAGCCAAAAGGTAAAACTTGGCGTAGGACGAGACAGCTTTCGAGATGGTTGCGCAATTCGCGTACATTGCCGGGCCAGGATCCGCGCTGCAGCGTCGCGATGAAGTCCGGGGAAGTCAACGAAGCCGCAATTTCAGGCGACGTATTGCGCGAGGCCCCGAGCAGCCGCTCGACGAGCAACGGGATGTCCTCCAAGTGTTCGCGCAGGGCTGGCACTTTGACGCGAATCAGCGCTAGCCGAAAGTAGAGATCCGACCGAAATCGACCTTCATTGACCTCCGTGCGTAGATCCCGATTGTTGTCCAGGTCGTCGCCAGTGACCTCTCGGGTGTCGGGAGTCCACGACATGGTGCCCACCCACACGCGCCCGTTGTAGGACACCAGGAACGCCTTCTTGCCGTCCACACGGACAGTCCCGCCTTCCCATACGCTGCTGCCGATGTTCTCCTCGCGGATGAACTCGCTCACCTTCTGGGACGCCTCGCGGAGCGTGCGAACCTGCACCTGATCTGCCTTGCGTCCAAACATCTTCAGTTCGACGGTCATCATGCCTTGTGTCCTTTCATCGCCTCCTGCCGCCCGTCCAACTGTTGCCACGCGGGAGGAAGATAGGCGGGTTCGGTCAACTTGCGGGGTTTGGGTGCGGGTTTGGGCTGTAAGTCTTGCTGGAGGGAGAGCAGCATGCCCTCGCCACTGACCAGCCAATCGAATGCCAGGATTAGCGAAGGCTTGCGCCCTCGCAGGTAAGCACGGAACAACCAAGCGGCAGGATGTTTCTGGATTTCGCCACGCTTGACGAGGGTGGAAGCATTGACGGTAAACATAGTGTGGTCTCCATTTCCTACCCCTCTCCTATACAGCTCAACCATACACGACGATCAAGCTCTTCAGCGCCGACCACCTCGCTCATGCCCAGGGCAGCCCGATCTTCCAGGCGATGCTGATGCCCTCGCTCCTCGGCGATCCGGATGCGCTCCGAACCGCCTCCACGGCCGCCTTGCCGAGTTCTCGGGCGGTCATCTCCTCGACTCTCGGTTGCACCATGACGTCGCACCATCACTTCCGCGAACAGAGCGTCCTGGGTCCGGACAGGATATTTCCCCAGAATCCGCATGCGCAGCATCCTTCGCATCATCCTGGTCGGCGTAGATGCCGGCGACCTCGTCCTCCCTCAGTCCGTCGCGGACCCGATCCATCAGCCCGCTGAAGCTGCAAGAGAAGTAGATGTCGCTCAGTTCGACGACCGAAGACGGCTTCGTCACGACCCAGAACCGCTCGGGCATGCCTTGGATCTTCATTTCGCGTTCTCCGGCGGTGTCGCTTCCGTGACCTGCTCCAACGATCCGTCCTTGGCGAACCGCACCCGTATCCTGTTGTCGAGGACGAGGGTCACCGGCATGCCGTGCCGCATTGCCTGTTCGGCGGCGTATCGTTCCATCTCCTCGACGGTCTTCAGGTCCTCGGGCACGCCCAGGCAGCCACGGATCGGGCTACGGAGCAAGTACGGTGTCGGAGGGTTGGCGGGCGCGGCAAGCCAGTCCTTGTAATCCTCGTAGGCAAGCCGGTTGATCGTCCTGTCGTCGATGTCCAGTGCCGCCATGAGCTTGGCGAACAGGACGGGATGGCACTGCCCGGTCCTCTCGAACAGGTCGATCTTGCGGTAGCCCTTGGGTACATTGACGTAACCGACCATGTTGGCAAGCTGCGTCAGGGATAGTCGCATCTCGACCCTCCGTTTCTGAAAATGTCTCGCAATGTGCGTGGTCATGGCGGATATATCCTGGCGACTCTCCATACAGCCTAACCGCCCACTCCCATTGCCGCCTGTGCCGTCGCCGGCTTGTCGTCGCCCAGCGTCTTCTTCAGCCGGAAGAAGGTGGCGCGGGAGCGCTGCGTCAACATGCACCAGGCTGCCTCCTGCTCGGCAACGCTGTCGGGATAGTCCTCCAAGACCTGCCGCAGGCATTCCAGGTCGTAAGCCCTGGAGTCCGAGACCTTTGGGGCGGCGGTCTTGCCGATCTCGTGGAGCTGGCTGGCGACGAGTTGCCGCCAGTCCACGCCCGCTTCTCGGGCATAGATGACTTTGCGGAGGCTCGGCTCCAGCAGCCGCAAGGACAGTTCACGACTCGCCGAGAACTCGGCGATGAAGTCCACGACCTCCTGGCACTCGTCGGGAGTCAGCCCCTCGAATCCCCGTGCCGCCAATTGCCGCAGCATTACGAGGACTTCCTCGTTGGATGCCGATCAGCTCGAACTGGTCTACCCGGCTCAGGACGGCACGAAATGCGTGGTTCTGCCGCGGGCAGGGTATTGACGGCGAAGATGATCCTGCCCGTGAAGTGGAAGGACGACGGGACCTTCAGCTGGCAGCTGTTGTAGTTCACGAGCCGGTTCCCCTTGTCCCCCTCCCACAACGCGCTTCGCAGAATGCCCAGGGCGGGCAAGTTGCGGAACATCGCATCGCAGTCGTCCAGGAACACCACCGAATCGGGATGTTGGTACAACGACATGTACATCGCCAGCGGCGTGCAATGTCCCGTGAGTATCACCGGCTCGACCGTCTCTTCCTTCAGGGTCTCCAGCACGACCTTCGTCTTCCCCAGCCCGCCACGGCTGCCGTAGACGCAAAGACCGTTCGCCATGCCTCGGGCCACGAGGCGGACGTGGTGGGCAAGGAGCCGCTGCCGCTCCTCAAGTGCGGTCGGCCGAGCGTAGGGACGGCAGGGACGGCGGGGACGGGTGCCACGGGGGCAACAGGAGCGTCGGTGCGGCAGTACCGTTCTTCTTCCAATTCCCAGTGAACAGGCTCAACAGACTCATCATGGCTCGACTTTCTTCAGCGTGTCAGGAACGTATCTCCAGCAACAGCCCTTCTTTGCCTGCCGGTCCGCCGATAAAGAACTGCCGATGCCGTTTCAGGAAGGCGGGCAAGTTCCTCCTCCGACCAGCGGCGGGCATGTACCGTGACCACGACCGTCACGCGTGAACGTGTCCGCCTCGTCACCGCCGAGGCAGTAGCGGTTGCGTTCCGTCGATCGCGTCGAGCTCCCGATAAAACAGCGACGGCATCGGCACGGCTTGTCGCTCCAGCGGCTTGCTCGCCGCCCAGTACTGCCCGAGACCGTCACGGATGACGAATCTCGGAAACCGCTCGTCGCCGATTCGCTGGATGTATCCTGGCGGCAAATAATCCACTACACTACTCCTCGATTTCCAGCGGAGGCAACTCAGGCGGTAGAAGACTGTTCAAGTGCCGTATGACCTTGGTTACCGCGTCCAGCAGCTTCTGTCTTGTCAAAGTGACGGTCACGAGCCTCGCCACCTCCTTGGCGAGCGGGCGGATATTTCCGCGCCAGAAGCGCATCGCTGCCCTTGTCGGATGACTCTGGGCGTTGCAAGCCTTGGCGGAAGTAAACATTCCCACCGTCGCCGCGTCGATCAAAAGCAATGCCTCGCTGTACGCAGAATTCCTCCAACTCGTTGAATTGCCTCTCCTGGTCAGCCACGAGCAGCAGATGCCCGTTTTCGTTCAGGACTCGGCGTAGTTGCTCGGCGTCTTGGAACGCGGCGTCCGCACCATCGCGCTTGCCGACCTTCAATCCGGAGGAGTCGATTGTGTCCAGGAACTCCTCAAGCAGTGCGGCGGGCAACGTGCCCCCGATGATGATCTCGCCTTCGCCGACGTTTTTCATTCCCGTTCCCTGATGCTTCGTTTCAATGCGTCGTACTCAGCAAACGCCGCCAAACGCTCGTCGTCGTTTGGAGCCGCCTGCCACTTAATTTCTGCCGCGACCAGCTTCTTTAGCCTCTCCAGCACCGCGATCTGGCGGTCGAATTCGGCGATGGCTCCGGCGACAGCCTCTTCCGGTGTATCGCCGATGAACGTGTCGCCCGATGCCGGACGCTTCTTCTGCTGCGCGGACACACCATCCACCAAGTACCATTTCATTCCTGCACCTTTCATTCGTAGGATTCCTGCCCTCATATTCGTATGGGTCGCGGTGAAAGCCTTTCCGATGTCACGATCCTTGTCCTTCGATGTACTCGGGCAACGGCTTGCTCTCGCCCGGCACGAAGACGACTGCCTCCTGGGTGGCGTAGTCGAACTCGTACCACGATTCCTCACCTGCCCGCTGGCACTCCTTGCGGATTCGCCGTGACGCGGCATCGCTACACTTCAGGAGCATGCCCTGTGAACCGACCTTGATCGCGACACGGAACCGCTTGACTTCTTTCGGCACATCGACCACGACCTCCGCCGGGTCGGTAATGGTCAAGGAGGGCGTCTCTTCCATCCGCCAGTCCTGCCTTGGGGTCGGGTTTCCCTCGGCATCCCGGATCGGCGTAGTCCACGACCGCCCAGGATTCGACATGTCGATGGACTTCCAGACGGCGATGCCGCTGCGCTCCTGGAACCACTTCCATATCTGAAGGGCGTTTTCGGCAAGGATTCGGTGCTTTATGGTCACGGCTGACATTTTTCAGTTCGTTTCCTTCCGTTGTAGTCGATGCCGCACGAGCGGCAGCGATACCATACGAGGCGTCCTAACCTGCCAAGCAGGACGTAGAGACGGCTTCCACAGCAGGGGCATTTCATTTTGGTTCCTCCTCGGGAGCTGGAGAGCCGGTCCGCAATCGACCGGACCCGCTTTCCAGCCCCCGTGTCTGCGCCAAGCAGGCACGGGAGCCACACGCATAATGATTGGTTACTCGATGTCTTCGGGTGTGATACCGGCGTAGCCCACTAAAGCCGCCAGCGGCAGATCCCTCGTGGTGACGTACAAGTCCGTGTGCTTCGGGATGGCAGTCCAGGCGATTTCGTACCGGGGGTCGCTGGACGGGGGGCATCGCCGGACGACCATTTGGTCGAATTCCACCCGCTTTGGTTGGCACGCTGCAAGGTCGGCAGCGGGAGGCACCAGGGCATGCCCGTTCTGCTCCAGCCCTGCCAGCCATTCCTGCGCCGCCTGGTCGGTCTGCCACGGCTTCCTGGCACGCTTCTGCCAGCCCGCCGTCGTAGAACTCCGCCGTACCGCCCCAGAAGTACAGCTCGTAAAGGTCGTCGTCCTGGTGACCTGCCTCGCGAGCCAATTCGACCCGGCGGCGGATCTGCTCCATCAGCCCTGGCGTCAGTCGCACCACGGCGTAGTCGCATTTGTCGTTGAATTCCGGGTTCGTACTGCTCGACCGCCAGGATGATCACGGCGGGTTGCACAGTGTCTGCGGGTATTTGGTTTTCATTGTTCATGTTGACTCCTGATAATGTTGTTGGACCTGCTTCGGCTGCCATCTGCACGTCAGAACTCGATGTCCGCGGGGTCGATGCGGACAGATCCCGACCGACCGCAATGCTTGCAGTTCACGTCGATGATCCAGTCCGTACCTCTCTCCTTGCCGGCATCGTCCGCAGGCTTGACGTTGGCGGGGTCAGGGGCGTGCTGGAAATCGGGCGACTGGGGGCAAAACTCCTCCGTGGCGCAGTCGGCATCGCGGAACATTTCAGCGCCCACGGGTTGAAGCCATCCTCCCCGGGTCTCCGAACTTCCTCGACGTTGCCGTGAACGTCGCGTCGGCGAATCGTGCCGTTGTCATCGGGATACTCGATTACGCCGCCCTCGCTTAGCTCGATTCCTTGGTCACTCAACTTGGTCATGTTCATGGTCTCCTCGTGTATGCGGGATGTATCTCCACCTCTCCTATACAGCTCAACCGATTTTGGCGACATCGTTGGCCTTGCACTGGGGACGCGCCGTCACAGGAACCTTTCGTTGATGATCTCGACGAGCTTGTCGCCGAAATGCTTTCGCAGCCCCTCGGCGACCTTGGGCGAGTACGCCTGCTTGTGGAGGCGGTACTCGTCCTTGCTGTCCCCCTTGAGGATAAAGAGCGTCTTGGTCTTGCACTGACGCTTCCACGCCTTGTTGGTCTGGAACTCGCAGATGAGTTCCATCATGAACAAGTCCATGTCCATCGGACTCGGGTCGAGATGACACTCGTCCTCCGCCCAGACATGCGGGGGAAGCGTCGCTATGTGAGCCATGACCTTCCGCTCCATCTCCTTGGAGACGAAGTGGTGCATGTCGGGACCGCCGCCGCCCTCGTTGTTGGAGTGACACGCCAACTCGCCGTCCATCCACAACTCACAGTCGTAACCCAAACCTTCGTGTCCGCGATTCTCGTGGAACTTCTTCAATTCAAACTTTGGCATCTCAGAATTCCTTTGAGCTTGATCCTGTCCTATTCCCAGAAAAACATTTGGGACCGTTCCTCGGGGGTATATTCGTACCGATACTCCTCGTTCATCGCCTTGTATTCCTTGCCGTTCAACACGACATTCTCCCGCACCATCGTTTCCAAGCCCTCCACGCTGGAGTCATGCTCGATGACCATCTTGCGGGTGCGGGGATTGACCGTGCAGGGGGATTTGATCTCGACCCCGCCGTCCCAGACGCTGACATATTCGCCCTTGAGGTTCAGGATCGCCTCCCCACCCGGGTCGCAGACGATGAACTGCTTGACGCAGTTCGGACACACGGGACCTTCGCACTCGTCTTCTCCCTCGAAATAGGACGGGAACCAGCCAGCGTCGATGACTTCGTCGCTGACGCCAGGAAAAACGGTGGGACACAATGCGCAGGTGCCCTTGCCAGATCCGGACAACGCTTCTCCTCGGAAGCGAGGTCGGCAGAGGGTTCGTCGTCCTCCTCTTCCTCGCCTTCGTCTTCTTCCTCGCCGTTCACGGGGGTCGAACCCGCGACATCGAAGTCGTAGTCCACGACGCAGCCGGA
>CAWFUX010000065.1:0-165957 GCA_963819085.1 uncultured delta proteobacterium | reverse complement strand
ATGTTGGTGCCTGGTTCAGTACGTATTGCTATACGCCATAAGCACCGGCCGACTAGACCGAGAAGTCGAACAGGCACCTGCAAGTCAAAGCACGGAGCAGTGAATTTTGACCTTATCCCCTTCCCCCCTCCCCCCTTCCCCCGCCCCCTACTAACCATACCACGCACCCTCGTGACCCGGCAGTGCAGCGGTAAGCACCGGTCTTGTCGGATACTCGTGCACAGGTTCGGCGCGGCCCGACGATGACCCCGGCTACGTCGAAGGAGTTCCCGAGGGGCTAGTGTGCACCGATCGCGGTACTCTCGATGACAACACGCATGGCTATTGCTGTTCGTCCACGACAACGCCCTGCGCTTATAATCCCATTGCCGCGTGCACGGAACCGGCGCCCACGTACGGCTATCAGTGCCGCGGCGCGGACCGACCTGAGGCATTCAACTCGATGCTCTTCTGCGGTGATGGTGTAGAAGAAGGTGATCTGATTAACTATTGCTGTTCCAATAAAGATAACTGGAGTGGACAGATCATCAATCAAACAGGCTGCATGCCCTATGGTAACCAACCGGGTTGCGATAACCGCATGCTTGCATTTCAGTGCGGTGGCAAGAGCCTTCCCACGGAAGAAGCACTTGCCGCCAACAAGAGCAAGGCGGATATCAATCGTCTCGTGTGCAGCACGCCCACTCCGTTTGGACCAAACTCGTATTATTGTTGTTATATCCCCGCATTAGTGCCGGCGGGTGGTTCATGCGTTCAAGACACGACTGTTCAGGGTTGTACGTCGCAAATCGGTATAAATGGGATGCACTTCGGTTTTGCGTGCTACGGGCCTGAAACGCCAGCAGATGACTATCCGCCTATGACTTGTGCTGGGCCGGGTGTTCCCGGTACAAGTGCTGAGGGCTACCCCGCCAAGCTGTATTGTTGCCAGTACCTATAGTCCAATGGATTGACTTCGAGGGAGCCGCGCGCCGATCAATCTTGCGCCGCGCGCTACGATTTTTGGCGCCCAATGGCTTAGGCGAGACTGCAAGACATACAGCGTTGTTGATCGGCTTCGAAGGGGCCGAGCGCCTGCCGATCATGCGCTGGCACGCTACGCTTTGGCTTCCCGTAGCTCGGCGTGGCTAAAAGACGTACAGTGCCTGACCCATTGATCGTATATTGTGCGGCGTCTCGTCTTTGTATCTGACGGCCGTGTACTGAACCGACACACCGAACCGCACCGACGGGGTAGCGTCCCAAAAGACATTGGCGTCCGCATAGCGAGACCTATTGGCAACCCGAGTCAATAATTCAATCTCCTCACCCCCTTTTGGGTACAGATTGAACATGTTCTTTGAGTCTGCCTGAGTATAGTTCAGGGCAACAATTACTCTGCCTGACGGGGGAAGATAGTATTGCAGACCGAACTTATAAGCGCGCCAATCAATGGTATGGAGCACGCCTGTTTGGGTGTCAAAGGTCACCAGGCCGTTGTCGATATTGCTTTCGTAGACAGGGGGCGGATTGCCTTGGGCAGGGTTGAGAAGGGGCGGGAATTTGGCCCCCCCGTCGGCATTGATCAAGTCGCCAATACCGGTGCCGGTCACAAATGATCCCGTGAGCGTGAGCTTATTGCCGCGGTCGTATTCGTTCTTCGCCGGAATCACGGGAACGAGTGCGTCCACCGAAATACCCCAGCCGGTGAGGCTATTTGAGTTTTGCACGGGCGGAGGCATAAACGCATTCGCTTTGAATTGCCGCACCGTCCCGGAGACACCTACTGAGAGTGGCAGTGCCGTGGTGTGGACATTGCCCGGTGTGGTGATGCCCTTCCAATTATTGAAACTGAGTCGCAACCCTGCGTCTCCGTCCGGCACTTGCGAGTCGCGCTGAGCCGGTCTCAACGCCTCGGCCGCAATATCAACACTAACAGGACCCTTTGCTCCGAACGTATGCGAGAGTCGAACTTGCGCATGACGCGAGAATAGTTGGTTGGGCAGACCTAGAAACTCGACCGAGCAAGGGAAGAAATAGTTCTGCCAACCAAAAACGTCGTACGTCTGACCGGCGATGACGTCGACATAATCAGTTTCTAGCTTCAAATAGGCGTGCCGAATACGGAAGGTCGGACTGTCGTAATAGGAGGCCTCCGATGTTGATGGTGGAGTACCCGGTTGGTTTCCAAAGAAGTCACCTTCGAATAGTGCCGATGCCTTGGCCCCGCCGATGGTGGCCGACTCGAACGCCAAACCGAGGCGCGTGTTGCGCATGGAGAATTGCGTGCGACCTACGTGACCGGCGTAAGTATCACTGCGTGCAACAAGTGCTGACCCGATGTCGTCGCCGTAACTGCGGGTAGAGTCATTGATAAAGTCAGCTTCAATGAAGCCGTAGAGCGTCAACGACATCTTCTTGGTACCGCTACCCACGGAAGCGGATAGTGGAGGTCGCGAGAACCATGAATTGGCAGCTGCAGCCTGCGACGCGTCGGCCTCCGAAGGAGGTGGCTGCGCATCGATATGCGGCTCATGAACCGTCGTGGGCGGCGGCGCGCTCAGTGGCGGAACCGAGACGGCGGTCGCGTTTGGACCCGGTGCCGGGGTTGGCAACCCTGCGGGTGCTGCGCCAACGGGGGGTGGTTGCGCACTGGCCGGAGAATCTGCGTTGTTGGCCGAGGTCGCTGAGGCACTGGCCTCGGTGGGGGCGCCGCGTTCTTCCGTTTGATCCCCTGGAGCCCCCTGTTGAGCTTGAGAAAGCTCCGCGGCCGATAGAATGGCAAAAGCGACGCTGGTGAACGCTAACGCCTTCGCGGCGCTTGGTAATCGGCTATCCATTATGCCTCTGATAATCTCGCTGCGAATTTTCCACAATACACCCACCGTAAGACGCTCTCTCGATAACAAAAGGGTAGCAAAAACGACCCGAGCGATGCAAAAAGCAGCCGCATTGCCGCCATTCTTAGTTGTAAACTGTTTACGTTGCCTTCTAAAGCCTCACTTGATCCATCTTTGGAGCGAACAAGTGGAACAGTAGCAGGGCCGCCAAATAGGCCGAAGCACAAATTGCAAATAGGATCGAATACCCCGTTTGAATGTCGCCTCTCGCCTTGTATGAAGCCAACATCATCCCCGTTAGCCATTGGAACAATAGGCCACCCACCGCGCCTGCCATGGCGCCGATACCAGTAACCGAACCGACGGCTTTCTTTGGAAACATATCCGAGGCGGTCGTGAATATGTTGGCAGACCACGCCTGATGAGCGGCCGCGGCAACCCCAACTAGAATTACGGCAGGCCAAAGCGATACGTATTTGACCGCTGTAATTGGCAGAACAGCCACTGCGAATGCAAACATGGCCGTCTTACGCGCGCGGTTGACGGACCATCCATTCTTTATGAAGCGGGAAGATAGCCAACCCCCACCAACGCTGCCGACAGTGGTCATCGAGTAGATGATAATGAGGGGCAAAGCAAACTTCGCGATATTCTTGATATCGACGTGGTACTTATCCTTCAAATAGGAGGGCAACCAGAAGAGATAGAACCACCACACACAATCAGTCAGGAATTTGCCAGAAAAGACAGCCCAGGTTTGTCGATAGGTGAGCAGCGTTCCCCAACGGATTTTCTCCTTCGTAGCTTGTTGCTCTTCGATGTCACTGTGAATGTAAGCAAATTCGGCGCGCGACAGGCCCTTTTTCTCTGATGGCTTTTGGTAAATCCCGAGCCAAAACCCGAGCCAGATGAAGTCCAAAGTGCCAGTAATTACGAACCCAATTTGCCAGAGCGGGTGCTTGGGATCGGCGGCAAATGCGTAGATCGCCCAAGGGATGACGACTGGCGCGAGCAGCGCGCCCACGTTGGCGCCCGAATTGAAGATCCCGGTGGCTAGAGCGCGCTCTCGCTTGGGGAACCATTCGGCGACGGTCTTGATGGCCGCGGGGAAGTTGCCAGATTCGCCTAGGCCGAGTCCAACGCGTGCCACGCCAAACCCGAATGAGGAACGCGCCAATGCGTGACTCACGGAAGAGAGTCCCCAGATCACGACGGAAACTGCGTAACCCAATTTGGTGCCAACTTTATCGATGATCCACCCAAAGATTAGGACACCAACCGCGTAGGCGAGAGTAAACGCCATCACGATGTAGCTATATTCGCGCTCGATGCTTTGTGGATTGCTCCAATGCAATTCCGTTTCGAGTACGGGCTTGAGAATCGATATGACTTGTCGATCCATGTAGTTGATGGTTGTCGCAAAGAACAACAACGCACAAACCACCCAGCGGTATCGGCCAATTCGTTCAGCCAGTTGTGTCGATTCGCTCACGGGTTACTCCAGTCGTGCTCTGAGTTGGGCCGAAGCGCAATGGCGAGCGGCCAATCGCTTACCAAGTGCCTTTGACTCATTCTGAGATGCCTAGGAATGCGGTGGAAGGTGGTCGGCGCGTCGCGAGGTCGGAATGCGATTTGGCCGCGGCATTCAGGGCTCCAAACAGTGCCAGGCTGACACCCGGTTCACTCGTTGCAATTAGCTCTGAATAAGATAGTCCGGCGGGGCGTGAGTTTATTTCGAGAATCCAAACGGACAAACCTTCGGACCCTCTTTCCAGGAGCACATCCACTCCGAACAGCCCGACGTACACACCCGGCGTGAGGTCCACAATTATTGCCCGAACTGCGGCGCATGCAGTATCGGTCATTTGCGCGACATCTTCGCTGGACAGTGCCAGCCCCTCGAAAGCCCCGGCCGAGAGCGTAACGATGGATCCTCCACACCCTACGGACGAAGTCACGCTACCTGGGTCGCCCGCCACCTGCACGTATGCCGATTCCGCATGGCATGCAACTCCATCAAAGCAGACATTGATTCGAATGCTCGTAACGTTCGCCGATTGCCCTTGCGTCCACCTCAAGCAATCAACTCGCTCCCGGACAATGACTTCACTCGAGCCAGATTGGTTCTGGTGCAGCACTCGTTCTCTTAGGGTAAGAAGCGACGTTGGATCCTTCGGATCGACTGTGAGTGCCTCGACGAAAGCACCCTCCGTCCCCGAGTTTGGCAGAATGACTAACTGATTACAGCCCACCAAATTCGCCTGTGCTAGTGTTTCGTTCAATGCAACCAAACCCTGCTCGGACTTGAGCAATGCCGCCTTGGGAGTTCGAATGCCAGCGCAGCGGAGGAGTTCGGCGGTGCGGAATTTGTTGTCACAACACTCGGACACAATGTACGAATTGATCTGAAGACTACCCGCCAATCGAGCGGCCAGCGATGCGTGTAGTTGCTTTTCGTCTTGTCCCAAACACAAAAATTGGCAGCTTTGAAACGCGATGGGAACTTCGAAGTCAGACTCCCAGAGCGTCCGCGTTGCATGGTTGTAGTAAATTGCACGCGCAGCAGTTTCCCCTTTTGCAAGCCAAGAATGGTGTAAGGCTATTACATTTATGTTCACCTGTCCGCTGTGGGAAAGGTCATGGGCATAGGCATCCAAGATGAGTGGGAATATTTCACCCACCGCGCCGATGAGTTCGGCCACGATGATCGCGTGCGTGGTGCTCCCTGGCAACTCCGCCTCGATTTGCACGCGTGGGACGGGGCCAGGCAACCGCCACCGGAGCGGTGGCGCAACCCTTTCGCTCAGGACGCGTTCGAACGCTCGCTGCGCCGTGCGCGCCCGAAAAGCTCGTGAGGTTTCCTCGCCCTCGTGTAAGAGGAGCCGCTCGAGCATTGCCGCATCGATATTCACTCTCGGATCCGCGCTTAGTTCCCGAATGAAGGGGCCGTTCATCAAGCGCAAGGCGTCTGCAATTCTGCCAAGCGTGGTCCGCCTCAGGGTCTCGTCGCCGCACGCGAGACGCCTGCGCAGTAGCGGCAGAGGCCCGAGCTCGGCCCCCACCTCTGCCGCGAGAATTTCCTCGAGTACGACGCCTATCTCGCATAGTCCGAGCGAAGCGCAGCCGCCAAGCTCCAGAATCTGCTGGGCGCTTTCGAGGGCCTCGGAAATGCGGGAAATAATCATATCATCCAAAGTTTGCCTGAACGTATTCCTCGGCCATTATTGCAAAATTTCTTAGTACCACGCGGTCATCCTTGCCGATGTTATTCCACTCGAATGGGCGTGTCTGCTGCTCTGCAAAGTACCTTTCCCACTCTTCTTCGCGTAGACTGAACCGATCCCAGAGGCCAATTCCGACGTTAGGCTCCAAGTGAATGAATCGCCAGCTTGCGATATCGCCCTCGAAGCGTCCCCCAGAATCCTCGAGGATGATGGCGGAAGGCAGCCGCTCGCCACTCTTGTCGAAACGGGGCTCGATGTCCACGAGCTTGCCATCGCGAACGAATACTGGTGTAACGAGATAGTCGAGCATGAGGTATGCTGGCCAACCGTAGGATACCCCACGAAGATCGGAGCCAATTTCGCGACCTCGTTTGGCCTTGAACGTCTCGGCAAAGCGCGGTGCATACTTTGCAAGCGCCTGCATGACCAGCGGAACCTGCGCTGAAAGACCTTCCTTGATCGCCGTTAGGTGACGCTCCTGGATGAATTGGTCGAGTAGCGGTTCAAGCGTGCCGCCGCGACCAACATTAGTAGCAACCTGCAAACTTGCCAGGGTAATTAGATGCGTCAGGTCGTAGGCGCGGTCCGGATGTGACGAACTGGCAATAATGCGAAGGGAACCGTAAATTTGGGAACGCGGATGCCGATCCCGGTTGACCGAAGCGTGCCACTCCGTAACCTGCCGATTGACGAAGCTAGTCATGTAAAAGGGGCTCGACCAAAACTCAGGGGTCGTGCGCGCCGCTTCTTGTATGACCATATTTTGCTTGCCAGCTCGCTCGTAAATGAACAGAGCCGCCGCATCGAGTTCCGATTCGTCCCAAGAATTTTTGCCGCGACCAATCTGGAATACTCGAAGGTTTCGGGCTCCGGATTCAGCCGCACCCTTGACCAACACGATTGGATACTTTTCGGCAAACGCACGCAGGCCTTCGTAGCCCGCTCGACCCTCGGCGATCAGCTTTAGCGCCTGTTCGCGCGGAACGCCTTGCTGATAGGCCATCATCCAATCAATTTCAGGTGGCATCTCGACACCGCTGCCTTGGTAAACTTCGGGGTAAAGACTCTTGTCGTAGGTGATATCACTGTGAACCAGGGACTGTACCGTAAAGGGCAGACCCGCATCTTCGAGCTGCCCAGAAAGATACAATGTATTGCCATGGTAAGGCACACACAGCCCAGCAACGATGGGGCGACTAAAGCGAACTGCCAGTCGTATCCCTTTCGGCGTCAAAGCTTGCGTGGCCGACAGCGCGTCCGCACGCGCCTCCGCCTGACTCTTGCCGAGACCCTTGTGTCTCGCTAGGGCCTCCACGAGCTCACTGCGTGTTACATAGAGGTGTCCGCTGTTACACAGCAGGACCTGTCGTTTGGCACCGTCGACCTGCTTGAATTCATCGTAACGACTAACGATTAGGTTCGCGCCCGGTCGACCTTCGGCCAATAATTCTCGGTTTAGCGTCGGCCCTTCACGGAACGCGCGCGAGATATGCGTGCGTCCGACGGGGAACAGAAATACGATATTTGCGCGCTTCTCTGCGTCGATGATATCCGGATCAAACGACGGGAACACCTCGGGCACGGCAAACCCGTCATTGAGCATGAATGCCGTTTCGCGCAGCTGGTTGTAGGCGCGCCAGGTTTGCTCTTCGAGGCTGCGGCCATTGCCTCCAATCGGCACCACCGACGCCCCACGCGTGAAGTTACCGAGCAGCGCGTCCTGCTCCTCGACAACCAGATCGGCTATTTCGGTGCAGTGTGTGAAAATCATTCTGAAGTAGGCGTATAGCCAGGAATGGCGGTTGAACGCCAACGCGTACAGCTCGGGTTCGCTCATCGCGTCAAAACCCACCCCGCTTTCGACCCCGCGTACGTAGTTCCAGGGTAAGTACAGGCAGTCGTGGTCGTTGACGGTCTCGGCGAAGAACACGGTTATATCGTCCCAGAACCGCGTCCATTGAATTTCGTCGCGTTCGACTTGGAGATGCTCGACAGTCTGCCCGAATGCAAGAGTCGTGTAAAAGAGTTCGATTGCGAGTGTAAGTCTTTCGAGCTTTTCGCGGTCATTGCCTAAGGCATGGATAAGCCGCGCAATATCACCCATATCCTGGTATCCGCCCGCAATTCTTTTCCAATGCTCGAATACGATTTCTCGACCCGTGTAAAGCGGAGTAATATGTTCGAGGAATGCTCGCTTTTGCTGCACGTGAATCGACTCACTCGTGGGATAGAGCTCCTCGACGGCCGCGACTAGCCCGTGATAAGCGCAGGCTAAGAATGTCCCAACGCCGGTGTTTATCAGCGCGCGCGTGCGGTAGCGCCTGATTGACTGGCGCTCTGTGTACACGTGCTCGACATGTTCGAGTAATGTATCTAACACTCGCCGCGCTTCTGCATGGCAAGTGGCAAGGTCTTTCCCTGCAAGGCCTTCGAAGGCGTCTTTAAAACCCTTCTCGCGAAGATTGAAGACTTCAGTGCGTTGCTGACGCGTTCGGAGGGCTTTTCGGCGCTCGCGCGCTTCAGTCTCCCCCGCGTGAACTGCCTTGGAGCTCGATTCGCGCCCAAGAACCTGTTCGAACTTCTGACTCTCGGGGATGAATTGCGGTCTTGCCAATGCGCGCACGGCTGCATCGACTTCTGACTTGTCCGACGCGGCTAGTGAGGTCCGTGATTGCGCGGGAGTGACCAGTGCGATTCCGCCTTCAAACCGCGTGCGCAGCGAGAGCAGCTCTTCTTCTGGCATTGCGCTGACGACGAATGCGCCACCTAGGGCGAGCCATGACCCAAAATCGAGAGCCGAAAGATCAATGCCAGCCGCCAGCCTCGTGAGCGCGACGGTGATGAACGTGTCACGCGGCCGATGCCGCTTGTAACGCTTGACGCGCTCTTCTTCTGCAATCGCTTCTTGAGCCTCGTCGTCCTCGACAATTTGGTGCACGAGTCGTTCGTAGGTGGCCTGTGCGGCTTGAAGAGCGGCTGAGCGTGCCTCGGGCGCGGCTGCGAAAAGGTTCAACACGGCGTTGATTAACTGCTCGGCCCGGCGCCGCTTGGTGTGCATTTCATGACGAAGTCGATTGACGACAGATTCACCTATCCCGATGCCAGAATAGATGCCGCGACCCTCCCCCGCCAATCGGTCGCAGGTTGCGAAATAGAGCATTACATCCTGGTAAGTGAGCATCCGCGTGGCACGCCCCGATACGCCGTCCGTAAGCGCCAATGCGCTGTCTGGATTCCCCTCCAGCATAAGCGCCACCAATTTAGGTGGATTGTCGATGAGCTCGAATATCTCAGGGAATGCGATCGCGGTATTCAGGACATCGGCCCCCTGAATGTCTCGATTGTACGAACGTCCAGGGCCGCGCAAACGCAAAACCAAAGCGTGAATGGCGCCCTTTAGCTCTACCTCGAATGTCTCGGTCCCAACACGATATACGATGCTGCTTTCGAGCAGTGCACTGCGCTTTTTGGCCGGCAGGTTCTTGACGACTGCCCAATTCTCGAGATCGCCGCCATAGACCTCTGCATTGGCGCGCATTTGTTCCTCGGTCAGGCCTACGTCGGACAGGACCTGTTGTACCCGGTCGGCAATCTGCGTTAGCTGTGTGTCATCCGTATAGTAAAAGATATCTTGAGTTGAAGACATCGTGGAAGCAACCAGGCGGATGTCAGCCAAGCTGGCCGCTGGCGGAAACTTCTCCTTCAAACTCAATAGCGCTTTGCGATCCTTTTGGTCGTCGAGACCAAAACACTCGTAAACGCGCTGAGCGACGCGCCGCTTGCGGTCCAGTAGTTTCTGCTGACGCTCACGCTGCTCGGAACCGGCGGGAAGCGTGGCCAGTGACTTCTGCTCCGCATCGATCTCGGGGATTGGCGTAAACCCGTGCATCATCAAAAATACGAGATTTTGACCTTCTTCATCCAACGAATACGTCAAGTGCTCGCCCGTTTTGGCTAAGATCTCGAAGATTCGGTTGCCCGCCGAGTAACGGATATCCTGCACCGGCTTGTATTCGGCAGACAGGACCACCTTGCCGGAATTGGCACGACCCGCTTGTCTGAGCGCGCGACTGATCATCCAGGCCTTGTAAAAGACCATGAACCGCTGAACTTGCTCGCCGCCAATGATCATCTTGCCGACAGCCCACTGGGCAGCAAGGTTCGAGAACAGCGTGTCGCCGTCTGAAACCTCGTGCCAGGGTTGCCCAAGGTGCAAAATTGCTTCGGAAATCTTGGTGATATTGAAGACCAATACCTCCTCGTCGCGGAGCTGACGAACACCCAGGTATTCCGCGATGTATCGCTTTAGCTTTTCCTTCGATAGTAGCTTCTTTGCCACCCACAATTGCCACTCGAAGTCAGTCGAAAAATCGCTGTAGTGCAGTAACGCATCCTTGGCGGCCTCCATCACCACGCGGTGCATGGCAGGTGGAATGCCCATTTGCCGAAGCTTTGTTTCATTCTTGAGCTCGAGCACGAACGCGAGGAATAGGCCATCTTTGGGCACACAGTAACCGCCGTAACCCTCGGAAGCGGGTGGGGTGCCCCGATCGTCGTCATGTCGGAGAAACATCTGATCCGCCATCAGCTGCTGATCTCCCTCACCTACCGAATTGACGAGTAACGCGACGGAATTAGCAAAGGCCTTGCCCGCCGTCATGCTGGCGTTTTCACTGGTTTTCTGAATTTCCTGCCAGGCAAGCGCAGGCCTCACTTCGACGCCAGCTTCATTGATGAGTGAGTAAAACTCCCTGCCGGCGTTGACCGCGGTGCGATCGACACCACCCACCCATTGAGCCCAGCGCACGATCGAGTCCATCTCTTCGGCGCCAAGATCGACGCGACTGGGGGTATAAAGCAGGTTGTAGCGCTTCTTACCGCCGCGCGCGCGGTAGTTGAAAAGTGGGTGCTCGGTAAGGTCCTGTGCCTGATGCGCGGCCACAACGGCGCGCCGGGCAAAGGAGTGCGCCAATTGCGTGTGATTGCGCAGATACTCGCCCTGGGTCCTCAGAATATTCAGCTCCGGAAAGCGCTGGTCGAGGTCGATAATGACCTCTTGGCGCGCAATCGATCGGATATAAAACTCGAGATCCGCCTTGAAATCGCTATCTGCTTCACTGACGACCCGCGCGGCTTCTTCGCGGCTAAGCGAGCGTTCGATCATCGTTTCATCAATCGCCAAATCGATGGCGCGCCCATTGGCTTCGACGACCTTGGGTATGGCAAGCGCGGTAATGCGCTCACGATTCGCCTTGATATGCGCATCGACCCAGCTTGGGTCCGAGGTATGTTGCGGGTCGGCACCGCGGTTTGCCTGACGCTCTTCCTCCTCGATGAGAACTGCAACCCGACTGACTTCGTCCGCGACCGGACGGTTCGTTGCTAGCAGCATGCCCAGCGCCGCCGCGCGCGGCACCCCGTTTTCGCTCATTAGTTCCTGAACGACGGCTTCCATGCCGAGTTCGACTACGACCTTCTCGGCGATTTCGGTGATGCGGGTGCGGTATTCGGCTAGCTTGCGGGACACTTCATTTTCCCAGCCTTTGGCCTTGATAACGTTGACCAACGCCATTTCGGTCTCGAGCCAGGTCTGAACATAACCCTCCGTCATGCCCGCCGATTCGGTAGTTAGGATGTGCAGCGTGGAGATGGGGCGCCGCTTGCGCCAGGCAACCTTCGCGAAGCGCACAGCGTCGCCTTGTAAGTCTTGCGCGGATGCCAAGCGAATTGCCACATCGGGTATCGTCAGGTGTTCGCGGGCGACCAAAGCCTGCACTTCGGCAAGGGCGTTGTCGGGTGCCGATGCAGCTGATGCACCTAGCAGCAGCGTGCGAAGAGCCTCGAATCGCGAGGATTCCGAGCTTTCCATCTCGATGCCCACGCGCTCGACGAGCGCCACGTAACTCTTGTTGACCAGAGCAGTCACCGCGCCGACGGCCGCTTCGAGCCCGTGCTCGCGCCCCACTCTCAAGTAGGCTTGCTCGAGCGTGAGCTTGTCGCGCTGTGCGACTGAGCGCGACTCTGCTGCATACAAATTTTCAATTAAATACTCACGTGCAATAGCGACGTGTTCGGATTGCACTACCTCGTCGCAGTTCTCGACCCAATAACCGGCTGCGAACCGGAAGAATGCCTCCATCCCCCGCTGATCGACTTCGGTCTCGATGCGCTCGACGGTTGTCTTTTGGCCACCCACGACGACTGGCACTTTGACGATGCGTTCCTTGATGAACATCGGAATGGCTTCGATCCAGTGGTGGCACTTGGAGATCCAGCTGACGCTGCGCTCCGAGCCGTCGGCCTCGATGACCGTCCCTGAACCCTCCGACGCGTAACGGTTGTGTCCGCCCTTGCGTGTCAAATCCCGCAGTTGTTCGATCTTTCCGGGATGTGTGTCGCGATTGGCATTGGCGAGGCAAAGCAGCTGCGTTTCACCGGGGAAAAACCGTTGTTGTAAGATGAGAAACGCGGCTGATTTCCTGGGTGCAGCTTCAATCGCAGCGCGCAGGCGATTGGCGACTTCGAATAGTGCATTGACCCGCTCGCTGAGTCTTCCAATGTCGGCCTGATAGCTTTGAAAGCCACGACGACTGACGAGCTGTTCCGCGTCGGCCTCTTTTCGATGATTGATCTTCTTGGTTTCACTTGCTTGATAGTCGCGAATCGCTTCATCCAAGTGCCAAAGAGCACCCGCCAGCTGCGCGGCAGAAACGGGCGCGGTCTGCACGAGCAATTTGGTGATTCGCGCAACCTGCGTCGCGACCGCGGCGATCCCCTTCGCCTTATCACTGAGTTCGGCTGACAGTGCCGTCAGCCCATTGCGATCAACAGTGGTGGCCGCCGACAGCAGCTGAGTTTGATTGCCGAACGCGCGCGAAATCCTACCGCACACGATCATGCGGCCTTCCTGCTCGACCTTTGCCGTCAGACGCTCGATATTTTCGCCTTCGGCGCGCCTGTCATACGTGGAATAAAGTTCCTGATGGACGGCACGTTGTTTGGCATCAATGTCCTCACCCACGCGCTCTCGCAGCAATTCAAATGCCCGATCCTGGTCGTAGGGCATATCGACAAGATTCTGACCCAGGATCCACGTGACCCAGCGATCGCGCCACTTAAGCGCCCAAATTACGTCCGTGACGGTCTGCGCGTCTCCAAGCTTTGATGCGGCCTCGGCTTTTGCGTGCAGGTCGGCAAAGGAGAATGGCAATAATTCGCCAATGCTTGACTCATCGATTTCTCTTGCCAACTCGGCGTCGGCACTCGATTCGAGAAACAGCGCAAATACATTCCCACTATCTAGGTGCGGAGTGCGCAACACGCGCAGTGCGGCGCGGGCAACCTCGGGCTGCGTCGAGTTCAGATAGCAATAGAAATCGAGTACCGCATGCAGGGCCTGACGTTCATCGGCTCCCTTTCTGTGGTGAGCTTCATGCAACTGAGCTAATGCGCAAACAACACCAAAACCAACCAGCAATTCGTCTGGGGCAATTGTCGCGCGTCCGCCGGGCAATTCATAGGCAAGCTCGCGCGCGGAAAGTTTGCCATCCTTACGAAAAAGTCCGAGCAAAGTGGCAGTCTCAACGTTGTGGCCCAGCTTTTCCAACTGAGGGTCATAGTCGGCAAAGTTGGCGCAATTCTCGAGGAACTCGACGTCAACTCCCGGCAATGCATCGAGCGCAACCCGAACCACTGGCGTTGACGAATATTCCGAAAGCAGCGCGAGGCCGAGTTCGGAATATGCAGATGCGGCCAATTCAACCGCTGCACTCGCGCCACTAACTACTAGCTTTACGCCGCCATCCCGTTGCTCGTACCGCCCCTGTCCGACGACTCGACGGGTGTTGTCCGAATCATGCCGGGCACGCCAGGCCGACTTCGAAGTGGGTGCGGCGGCAACCATTCGCAGCGGAAGCGCTTGTCGAATACCAATAGTGAATTCGTCAGCAGCGGAATCTTGCTCGTTTGGCGCTTTGGTCAATTCGATATTATTACGCAACATGGGTTCGCGTTCCTGCTTTCTGCTCATTCCTGTCGGATTTAACCGATTCCGGTTTTCAATCCAAGTACTCTAAGTTACGGGCTCGTCACATTCACATCGTCGAAGGCCGCTGGACCTCCATCGGTGCCTACCGCAATTCCACCGTTTGCGAGGGTCGTATTGGTGGCCGAACACACGGAAACCCCGTCAATTGCAGCACTGAATGTCGAGCCTTGGGCGGTGACGGTGATCGTGTACCAAGTGCCGGCGGTACCCGCGAAGTTCGTGGTACCGGCACAAACATCGGTGGTACTTCCACTATTTCTGACGCGGATCTTGGGTTTGCTACCAGGCACGGCCTGCAGGTAATAATAGCCGTCGGTGTTGTTGAAACGAACCGACGCATAAATATACGTGCTCGTGTCGGCCCACCGGGCTTTCACCGAAAGTGTTTGATCCTTCCACATAACGTCGCCTCCCACGAACCAGGTGGCGCTGCTTCCGGAATTGCTCTGCTGCAACACGTGATTCGTGGTGCCATCGGTCGCGATGGCCCAACTACCAAGAGCGCTTGAACTGCTATCCCACGGTAGCCAAGCAGCTGTGCTGCCGTCCTCGAAATCGTCGGTGTACGGCAGAGGTATGCTCGCAACTACCGGTGCATGGCTAGTGCCACCCGTGTTTACCGCGCCACCCATGCCGGTCGCACTCGTGGTGCCGCCGGTGTTGCGCACGCCGCCAGTGCTGAAGCTGCCACCCGCGCTAGTGGTGGTACCACCATTGCCGAGACTGCCCGCCGAACTGGAACTACCGCCAGCGGTGGTGCCAGAGGTTCCCCCAGTATCACTCGCCTGGTTGTTCGTCGGCAGCTCGTTTGTAGCGGTGGCGCAGCTGAGCGCAATCAGCATCGGCCCCACGACGAGTGGGCTAGTCGGATGTACTTTGCGAATGATTTTCATGGCTATTCCTCCTAGCTCTGACCGAGAAGTGCCGGTACCATGTTTGGCACATTGGTGTTCTTCGCGTAGTTCGACTACTCCTTACTAGAGACCCGCGATAATCCCAATCGAGGGCTCGAGTACAACGCCCGATGAGGGAAGCATGTACATCAAGTTCATATCCACCTGAATGCCGTAGTTATCTTGAATGGCATAAACCAAACCCCCGCCAACGGTGACGAATTCGATACCGAGTTTCTTCCAGGCGTCGAGATCGACCGAAGGCAAGGTTCTCGGGTTAACGCTCGGACCACAAACCTTGGGTCCACAATCGTAGATTGTCATCTTTATCTTTGCATCGACCTCGGCCATGCCGCCCCCGAGGTGCACGAACGGGCGAATTTTGCGAGCGAGCGGCTTGGTTCCAAACCAATATTTAGCGCGTGCCTCGAGGTGAAACGGGTTGAACTTCGTGCCTTCGGCAGTAACGGTATTGACGGTTTGACCCGGTCCATAGGTGACACTTCGGCCGTTGGCGGGGCCTCCACCCAATGCAAACCCTACCCTGACCCCCGCCGTAATATTGGCGGTGAACGCCCGATCATAACTGAGAAGGATTCGGCTGGTGGCCGCAGCTGTGCCGGTCCCTACGTTTACGCCCGGGTACGGCTCATTCATGTACGGTGCGGTGGTGCTTCCCGAGTAATAGCAGGCCGTATATTTGTCGGACTGATTTGCCTGAGTGCGCAAATCCTGACCGCTCACGAACGCGATATCCTGAGCGAAGTGCACGCCGAACCAATTCTTGCGGTAGGAGCGTGACGTGCCTCCACCTTCGGCCGCATTGCAGATACCCTGGACGCAACGGCCTGCATCGCAATCGTCGTCAGTCTGGCACGTGGGTGCGGTCTCACAAGTCCCTTCGATGCACATTAGGCCGGCTTTGCATTGACTCGAGTTGTCGCAGCCGTTACCCCAGTCCACGTCTCCGCCGACTTTCTTTACGGCGCAACCGGGGAAATCCGGCGGACATTCTTGCTTGGCACCGCAGCGCGCGGGCGGCTCCGTGTTGTCGTAACTGGGTGGCTCCTGCTGGCTAGTCTCAACCAGATTGATCTTCACCGGATTGGCTTTGGTTCCGAAGGTTGCGACATCTTCGCCGTTTGCGTCCTCACCCAGCACGTATAGTTCCAGGGCACCTGCGTTTTCGGTTTCCTTGCACGGGATCTCCGCAACGTAAGAGTTGCCCTTCTTGGTCATTGCAACGGACACCCAAGTCTTGTTGCCGTTGGTCCTGTATCTGAGGTGAACTTGGCTTGCATCTTGTTCGGTGCGGCACTGAACCGGAATGGGCCTTCGCGTCTCGAATCTCGGGAACCTTGAGATTGCAGCTCAGACTAGAACCGGTTGCCGTTGAACCCGTTATGGCTTCGTTCTGAGTGGGTGTCGCCGACTTTTCGGGTTTTGTCGCGGTGGTCGCAGCGGTGTTTTTGCCGCCCAATTCCTCGAACAACCTGGCAACTTCCGGCGTGGCCAGATTGCGGTCTAGGCTCACGTCAGGATCGAGAGCCAGCGCGCTTATGAATGCATCCTTGGCTCCCGCCAAGTCGTTCTTTCCAGCACCGAGGACAATGCCTTGATATATCCATGCGCGCGCCAAGGTTTTCGGGGTGCACGCTCCCTCGCATCCTTGGATGGTCGCCGTCAGAAGTTTGTTGGCCGTATCGAAGTCCGTCGAAAGGTAATGCTGATTGATTGCCAAATCGATGGTGCGATTGGCCGCCTCGTCGCGTGGTTGGCCGAACGCGGGCATTGCAAATGCGGATACTGCGATGGCGCACAGAAGAGACCGAATTAGCGATGGGTGCAAGGACACTCCGATTATTGGTGGTTCTGACTGTGATTGCGACAAACTGAGTTTTTGCCGATAATGGCGGACCCTAGTTGCGTATCGAAGGAAGGTTGGACCTTCACCATGGAGTTCAACCGCGGCGCAGTAATGACGATTACACCCGCCCTGATTGGCTCACGAAAAGGCGCTAATCTCGTGAATTGCCGCCAGATTTTCGGTGTTTTTGGAGCTAAGTGGGTAGTTCGCAGTAAATCGGCGTGACACGGCCGTTCGACCAGTTCCCCGGTCTGTTCGAAGCCGCCGAATCGAATGCCAAGGGTTCAGGCGTTGGCGGACGGAGCGCTGCTGACTCGAGTCGCTTCGCAGTAAATCGAATTTTGAGCTTCCGCCAAGCACCAGCGCGTCTGCAAAACATGACCTTCCGATTTATCGTCGGCGAATCGTCGACTCGACGGCAGTTGCTTGTTGCAGCTCTTAGTACAGGGATGTGCGTGATTAGCTGCAGTCCGGGCAACAGCGCAAGAACAAACGGAAATGGGTCTGCTGATGGTGCGTCCGGGAGTGGTAGTTTTAATCCCAACTCCGGCAGCGGCGGCGGCACGGGGTCCGGCTTCAACGCGGGGTCGGATGCCTCCACGCCAGGTTTGACGAATACGGCCCTATGCACGAAGTTCGGCAACCTAGCGTGCAACGTAAAAGATTGCGGTGCATTGCCGAAGACATCGGTGACGGCGAAGGTGTATGACCCTGCCGGCAAGAACCCGCTTTACAACGTAGTCGCTTACGTCCCGAACTCTACTGTCGGCCCGATCACGAATGGTGCCACTTGCGAGACCTGCGCGACGCCTGTTTCCGGCCAGCCCATTGCGTCAGCGCTCACCAATGCTCAGGGCATATTCACGATGCTAGATGTCCCCGTTGGTAGCAACGTGCCAATGGTGTTGCAAGTTGGCAAATGGCGCCGTCAGATCACGGTGCCTGAAATAAAGGCCTGCCAAGACAACATCTTCGACGACCCCAATTTGTTTAGACTCCCCAGAAATCAGGGCGAAGGCAACATTCCAAAGATGGCCATTGCAGCTGGAGACGCGGACCGCCTTCAGTGCCTTTTCAGGCGAATTGGCGTAGATGCCTCGGAGTTCACTAATCCGGACGGCACTGGCGCGATAAATATCTACAACCAGCCGTCTGATCCCGATCAGGGTGGTGCCTACGACAACGGCGCCGTCTACCCGCCAGCCGTGCCCATGTGGGAAGACCTCAATCAGATGATGAAATACGACATCGTCATGCTGGCGTGCGCGGGAGTAAATTCAGCAACCAACCCGACCAAAGACACTAACTACATTACGGCCAATGCGAAGAACGTAATGTTTCAATACGCCAATTCGGGTGGTCGAGTCCTTGCAGAACACTTCCACTGGTCCTGGATCAGATCATTTTCGACAACCGACAGCCCCCCGGTAGTCTATCCCTCCCCGTTCGGGACCGTAGCGACGTGGATTGAGCCAATTAGCACCTCGGCGATTGGCACATCCATCAATACAATCATCGACACAACCTTCCCCAAGGGACAGGCCATGGCAGATTGGCTGCTAGCCGTCGGGGCCACGTCAACGGCGGGAACTCTAACGCTAACCGGCGAGGTCAAACCAACCGCAGTCGACACTCAACCTCCCACGCCTGCAATATCGCAACGCTGGATCTATGAGCCAGTCTCAGGCACTTCAGGCCCTGCGATGCGCACTCACTACTTCTCATTCAATACGCCAACGACCGCAGCACCTGAAAGCCAATGTGGTCGCTTCGTTTATACGGGACTTCACGTGACCACTTCGGATTCGGGGAAAGCTGACTCCAAAACGACGTTCCCCTCTTGCTGTCAAGTCCGCGATCTGCTCCCGCAGGAGAAAGCCCTCGAGTTCATGGTGTTCGATCTTTCGTCATGTGTGCTACCGCCCGACGTGCAGCAGCAGGCGCCGCCTCCGATAACTTAGGCACTCGGCTACATTCGTCTAGAGGCAGCGGGCCGCGAGCTGCAGCGGAATCAGCCTACGGTTGGGCCGTAGTGCTACTGGCGCGGCTGAAAATTGTTGGCGCACGACAACTCCAGCGCATTACTAGGGCATCAAATCAATGGGCTAAAAATCGCGCTTACGCGAGTCTACGGCGAGGTGACAACTACGTTGTCGTATTCTGCAGGGGCGTTGCCCTTGGAGAACAATCCTGCGCTGCCACTGTCATACATGTATTGCGTGCCTGTGGCCTGGGTGCACTGAAGCACCTGCGTGTAGCCGCTGGTTCCAGTCGGGTTGACCGACCCTGTAACGGTGATGCCTGCGGCTACTGTTCCCGATATCTGTAATTTGAGTTTGAACCAGCCTGAACCAGTTGCGGTGGTCACAGGTACGCCGTTGCCATTGCTCGCCCCGCCACTGCAGGTCTCTTCCGTAGAACTCGTCGGGTTACGCCTGAGGTAGATCTTGCCGTCTCCAGCAAGAGACAGATCATAGTCGTTGGTGCCATTACTGCGCAGAAAGATGCCGGCTGAGTTCGACGTGCTGTTGCTGCTGAAGCTCGTCACTCGCATGCGCGCCTCAATCGTAGAGTTGGCATAAGTGGTGCTGCCAGCCTTGGAAAGGGAGTTGCTGGTGCCGGTGTTGGTGTATACTTTCTGGTCGCCGGCTAGTTCCGTAGCGTCGGTGGCTACGTTCCAGCTGCCGGCAGCCGCGGTCCACTGGGCGGCGGCTGCGCCAACGCTGTCTGATTCGAAATCATCGCAAAACGCTGCGCCGCCGGGGCAATATGGTCCAGCATCTCCCACGATAATTGGCGGTGACCCGCCTGTAGGAGGCGTACCGCCAGTGCCAGGGATGCTGCCACCTGTTGCATTAGCGCCCCCCGTACTGACGCTACCGCCAGTCAACCCGCTCAAGCTTGAGAGGCCACCAACGGCTCGTGCGCCGCCGGTCGCCAATGGTGCTCCACCAACGGCAACGGACGTCACGGTGCCGCCAGTACCCGTTCCGCCGTTACCAGCGCTACCGGCGTTACCGGCACTTCCCCCGATACCGTTGGCCGTGCCGCCGTCAATATCGGGGTAGTTGGTCGTAACCTTGGCGCAAGCATAGGCGAGCAGCGCCATTGGAAGCACACGTGCGGTTATAATGTGTCTTAGATTCACGAAGCACCTACGGGACAAGAGGGGAAGCAGGGTTGATAAAGCGTGCAGTCGATTGCGAGGGTCGCGATTGCGAGGGTCGCAATTACGGAGCTCACCGTACGGCTTGAACAGGGCTCAGTGAACCTCACTTGTCGCTCCAATCGAGCCTCTGCCGAGAGAAGATTCCGTGCCGGAACGACAAACAAAATGATCGTGTCATTGGCATTTTCACTACACGGGCGTGGTGTGTTCCCGAGTAGTTGTTTTGGAAGGATTTGAACCTGAGTTGCGTCAATCTGGGCGCCGAGCTCAGGCTTAACCCACCGATAATCACCTCGAGGGCCGACCTGCGCTATGGAAGGACGCTCCGCACCGGGTTTGCGGCTCAAGATTCGGCCGCCCCGTGGCTCGGTGGGAGATACTGCCGCACTTAAGGGCGTGTTCGTCGCCCCCCCGTTTGTTTGCGCTGCCCGTGCTTTCCGGCGTTTAGCGCTGGCTGCCCTTGGCTGCTCGTAGTTCCCGTTTTACGCTTGGTTCGTCGGAAAATAGAATCCACACGATAGCAAATAGCGCAACTAGCCCGATCATTGACGCCACATGCAACGGCACCTCACGTGAAGCGACGCTGTCCGAAAGCCAATCCTCTTCGGGCCTAGGCGGGATGATCGCCAGATAACCTGAGGTTTGAAGCGGCTCGCCTATCATTGCTTCGACTTTCTCGAGGTGTTCGGCGACATCTCACCCGCTGAACATGCCGCGACACCTGAGGCAAATTTGCGCTTCAGAATATGTCCCCGACGTAAGCGATATGTTTCACTTGCGCGTCCAGGGCCGCTGAACGGCGCGTAAGGATTCGTAACGCACCTATATGCGGACGAGATACGCCCGCGCTGCCGGAGTTTGGCCGGCTGGGGCCCACGCAAGGGCCAGCGCGAATTTAGCTCGCGCGGTTACAATGCCGCGCAGCGATAGTCCGGAGCCGCGCCAGTCCCAAAATTCCCGCAGGTAAGCCCGGTGCCGCAGGTTCTCGGATTTGCGACAGTCCCGGTTCCGCAGCAGGGCTGACTCTGTGCACCACACACCGCACAGGTCGCGGCAGCGCCAGCACCGGTACAGATGTTACCCGCAGCGCAAGCAGTGGCAGCCGCGCCGGGACAGCAAGCTTGACCCGTGGCACCGCAGCCCGAGCAGACTCCAGCAATACAGCCGAGACCCGTTGCACATCGTGGTGCGGCCCCGCCGGCTGCACAACATGTCAAGCCGGACGTACCACAAGCCTGGCACAGGCCTGTCGCGACGGCCGTAGCGCCTTGGCAGATGAGACCCGCGTTGCAGGTGGTGGCTGCCCCACCGCCGCAACAAATATCACCGTCGGCTACTCCACACTGAACGCACATCATGACGGTTCCACCCGTCGGTAGCTCGCATCGAGTGTTGGCCGCCGTGCAGTTGTTACCGGTGCAGCAGGGAGTGTTGCTAACCCCGCAAGTCGCGCCGCCCGCGCCGGCTACTCCACCCGTACTAGTTGCAGCACCGCCCGCCGCAGTGGCAATACCGCCAGTGGCCGTTGAGGTGGCACCGCCAGCAGCCGTAGACGCGCCGCCGGTTGCTACCTTTGAACCGCCGGTCCCAGTTACGCCACCAGCCGAGCTACCGCCCACACCAGTCGTGGTCCCACCCGTACCAGCCTTCGTGCCTCCTGTTGCGGCACTGCTGCCGCCCTGACCCGACGTCGTGCCGCCCTGAGTGTTGCCAATGCCGCCCGTAGCGACCGAGCCACCTACGCCGCTACTCGTCGTGCCCCCGGTGGCGGCCAACGTTCCACCACTTGCGCTCGTAGCCCCACCAGTTGCAACCGACGCCCCAGCCACAGCGCTCAAGCCACCGATCGCCCCGGTGGTGCCCCCCAGATTTGCCGAGCTGCCGCCATTCGTGGTGGACGTTCCCCCAGTGTGACTCGTTGCACCACCCGGTGTTGTACTTGCGCCACCGACCGTCGACTTCGTGCCGCCTGTTTCCAACCCGGCGTCATTATTCTGATTTCCTACGTCTGAACTCGAGGAACCACAACCCGCCGCCAATAAGGCTCCCAACAACGCGGAACCGGTTAATGACGTAATCCACATAATTCGTTTCATGGCGCCTCCAAATAATGGGTAGTTGTGGCCAAAAGTGAGCATTCGTTGGGGCAGTATCGCCAACTGGGTCCAAAGGCTCAAGCGCAAAACGTGTTCACAATGAGCGACGCGGAACCCCCTTGTGGAGAGTCCCGCGTCCGATTTAGCCGCTGGGGCTGAGTTGTGCGGTTGGATCAGAAATCCATATCGCCCATACCGCCCATTCCACCCATGCCGCCCATTCCACCCATGCCGCCCATTCCACCCATGCCGCCGCCCATATCAGCGCCACCGCCAGCTTTGGCGGCTGGCTTGGGCCTTTCGGCAACCATGGCCTGCGTGGTTAGGATAAGGCCCGCCACGCTCGCAGCGTTCTCGAGTGCGGTACGAACGACCTTGGTCGGGTCGATGACGCCAGCTTTGACTAGATCACAGAAGTCATCTGCGACTGCGTCATAGCCGATGGCACCCTTGCTTTCACGGACCTTATTGACGACAACCGAGCCATCGCGCCCGGCATTCGTAGCGATCAGTCGCAGGGGTTCTTCGAGTGCCCGCTTCAGAAGCTTTGCACCAACAGCCTGCTCGTCACTGAGCTTTAGGCCCTCGAGCGCAGCTTCGCAGCGGAGCAGCGCGACGCCTCCACCTGGAACTACGCCTTCTTCGGACGCTGCTCTCGTGGCGTGCATCGCGTCATCGACGCGATCCTTGCGCTCCTTCATTTCAACTTCACTGGGCGCGCCCACTTTGATTACGGCGACTCCGCCGGCTAGCTTGGCCAACCGTTCTTGTAGCTTTTCCTTGTCGTAATCGCTCTTGGTCTCGTCGATCTGGCGGCGAATTTGGTCGCAACGACCCTTGATGGAGTCTTTGCTGCCCGCACCATCGATAATCGTAGTGTTGTCTTTGTCGATTTCAATTCGCTTGGCCCGGCCAAGGTCCTTGACCGCTACATTTTCGAGCTTGATGCCGAGGTCTTCGCTGACCACTTGCCCACCAGTTAGAGTCGCAATGTCTTTCAGCATTTCCTTGCGGCGATCGCCAAAGCCAGGAGCCTTTACGGCTGCGCACTTGAGCGTGCCGCGCAGGCGGTTGACGACCAAAGCAGCCAATGCCTCGCCGTCGATGTCTTCAGCGATGATCAGAATTGGGCGCTGCTCGCGAGCCGTAGCTTCGAGCACCGGAACGAGGTCGCGCATAATGCTGATCTTCTTTTCGGAGATCAGGATGTAGGGATCCTCAAGCACGCACTCCATGGCCTCTGGGTCCGTAACGAAGTACGGAGACAGATAGCCGCGGTCGAATTGCATGCCTTCCACGACATCCAGTTGCGTGTCGAGGCCCTTGGCTTCTTCGACAGTGATGACGCCCTCTTTGCCGACCCTCGTCATCGCGTCAGCCAGCATCTTGCCAATCGCCTCGTCGCCGTTGGCGCTGACCGTGCCGACCTGCTCGATTTCCTTGGTATCGACAATCGGTTTGCTCATTTGCTTGAGCGCCGCGACCGCTGCAATAACGCCAGCGTCGATGCCACGCTTGAGTTCCATTGGACTGTGTCCAGCAGCCACCAGCTTCATGCCTTCGCGGCAAATCGCTTGGGCCAGGACGGTTGCGGTGGTAGTGCCATCGCCCGCGGTATTGGCGGTTCTTAGAAGCCACTTCGCGCACCATCTGGGCGCCCATGTTCTCGAATTTGTCGCTCAATTCGATTTCTTTGGCCACGGTCACGCCGTCTTTGGTCACCTTGGGTGCGCCCCAGCTCTTCTCGATGAGGACGTTGTGACCCTTGGGACCGAGAGTGACCTTGACCGCATCTGCCAAGGTATCGACGCCCTTGAGAATCTTATTCTGCGCCGATGTATCGTAAATTATCATTTTTGCTGACATTGTCGTTAACTCCTGGACGCTTCGGTCTTACTGACTTTCAATCACTGCAAGGACGTCGTCTTCTTTCAAAATGAGGTGATCTTCACCGCCAATTTTGACCTCGGTGCCACTGTACTTTCCAAACAGGATTTTGTTGCCAACCTGAACGTCGAGCGGACGCAGTTTGCCGTCTTCGAGCAATTTGCCGTTGCCAATCGCGAGCACCTCTCCGGAGATGGGCTTCTCTTTGGCGGTATCGGGAATAATGATGCCACCCTTGGTCGTGGTCTCTTCAGCGAGTCTTTTTACGACGATGCGGTCGTGAAGTGGTCGAATCTTCATGGGAATTGCCTCCACGTGGAAATGGGACCCCGACCTGTGCCAGACACAGAATTGCACGGCAGCGGCCGAGGACGCGTGCGCAAGTTAAGGTCGCTCGCTGTGCCGTCAAGTGGGATGTTTTAGCCACACCCGCGCAGTGCTGCTAACGGTCGGTATTTAGGCTATTTCTTTATTTTTCTGGGGGATCAGGACCCAAAAATAAAGAAGTATGAGCACGAACCAGCGACTGGCCGACCGATTGGTCTAGATTCGAAACGTCGTGCGTCCCTACAATTAGGGTTACGTCACTCTAGGCGGTTGCACTCTCTGCCGCCTTGCGGCGCTCGGCTAGCTGAGCCTTGATCGGCTCGACTAGCATGCTGGGCACCGGTTCATAGCGGGCGAATTCCATTGAGAACGTGCCCGCGCCCTGCGTCATGCTTCTAAGATCCGTCGAGTATCTGAAAATCTCCGATTGAGGGATCTCGGCGTGAACGGTTTGCACGTCGCCCACCGTATCCATTCCGAGGATACGACCGCGCCGCGAATTCAAATCACTAGTAATGGCTCCAACGTAGTCCGCGAGGACGGTAATCTTTAGCCGCATGATGGGTTCGAGCAAAGTCGTGCCCGAGAGTTCCAGGCATTTCCTGAAGCCAATCGCGCCCGCCATCTGAAACGCCATATCCGACGAGTCAACGGAATGGTAGCTGCCATCGTAAAGCGATACACGCAGATCAACGACGGGGTACCCGACTAGCCCGCCTCGCTTCATGGTATCCCGAATTCCCGTTTCAACTGAGGGGATGAATTTGTTCGGGACAACGCCGCCCTTGATATCATCGACGAATTCAAAGCCAGAACCGAGCGGCAAGGGCTCGGCGGTGATCCACACGTCGCCAAACTGGCCGTGGCCTCCGGTCTGCTTCTTGTGACGACCTTGAGATTTAACCTTCTTCGTGAGTGTTTCTCGATACGCAACATGGGGGAGCCCCATGGTAAGTTGGATGCCGTAACGATCACGCAGGCGTCCAGCTACGATCTCGAGATGAACCTCACCCATGCCCGACAATATTATCTCGTTGAATTCGGCGTTGACATGGTGGTGAAGTGTCGGATCGGTCTGCGCGAGTTTACCGAGCGCGACGCCTAGTTTATCTTGATCTTTGCGGGTCTCGGGGTGCACCGTCACCGAATGCACGGGGTTGGGAAACCGGATTGGCGCAAGCACCACCGCGTGATTCGGCATGCAAAGTGTGTCCCCGGCCAGGGTGTGCTTGAGTTTGGGCACTGCAACCACTTGGCCAAGAGTCGCCTCCGTCAATTCCTTGCGTTCCTTGCCCTGGATTCGAATCATGTGCCCGATTCGTTCTCGATCCTTGTGCCGAGGGTTGAGTAAATCATCGCCGGAACGAATGGTGCCATTGACCACGCGTAGAAAGAACAGCTCGCCGACTCCGGGGTCACTGGTCACTCGAAACACCTGACACAGTGCCGGTTGATCCGGGCCTAGCGTGAGTGGGAGGTTGGCTTCTCCCTCTGCCTGTGGCGGTGCCGACAACACTACGGGTGCTGGCATGAGTTTGCAGATGGTATCCAAGAGGAGCGACGTTCCGCGCGGTGGCGCCGCGGTCCCACCAATTATTGGTATAATTTCGCGCAGTGCGATCGCCTTGACGAGTTGCGGCAGAACTTCCTCTTTGGTGACGTTATCACCTGAGGCAAGTTTCTCGAATAGCGCGTCATCCGTCCCGGCCACTTCTTCCCAAAGGGCCTGCTGCGCTAGCTCGAAGTCTCCCTGCTGCTCCGCTGGGATTGGGATATCCTTGTCCTTGTCGCCAAACGCGATAGCGCGCGATTCGACTACATCAATTGCCCCTTCAACCGAGGAATTTTCGATGATGGGGATTGCAACTGGCAGCGCTTTCTTCGTGAGTGTTTTCCGAATACTGGCTACCGCGCGATCAAAGTCGGCATTTTCCTTATCGAGCTTGTTGACGAAGATCAACATCGGTTTGTCGTACTGAAGCGCCAACTCGTAGAATTGCCGGGTAGGTACGTCCACGCCGGTAGTGGCGTCCACGACCAGTACCGCAACATCCATCACGGAAAGCGGAGCTATTGCCGACCCGACGAAGTCAACACCCCCGGGTGTATCCGCGATGGTTATTTCGTGACCCTCCCAGGTTACACTTTGAATCTTCGAGAAGACGGATGACCTGCGTTTAATTTCCTCGGGTTCCGTATCGAGAGTCTTACCGCCTTCGAGTTGTTGCAATACCTTGGCTCGAAACAGTAATGCTTCAGCCAGAACGGTTTTGCCACAACCAGGAGCGCCCACTAAAGTCAAGCTCCGCACTTTGTCCGGTACTGTCACGATTTATGCTCCCGCACTGTGTTTTGTTATTCACGGCGTCACTAAAAGCCCGCCATCGATTCATGGCGTGTGGGACTCGACATGGTCGCGTTCCTTCAGCCAGAGCCAAGGCCAGCCCTGTACCGGTCAACTCAACCATAATGTCATCGAGGCACCATGCCGTGGTCACGCCGACAACATGGTACGGAGGGCTAAACCGACCACAAGCGGTAAATGCAGCAAGAGCGACAATCGGACCCGGCCCGATAATTCCACCATCACTTTTCTGCAGAAATAGGCTCAAATCTCGAGCAGTATGCGTGCCGGCTGCTCGACAAATTCTTTGACGAGCCGCAGAAATGTAACGGCCTCCCGTCCGTCCACGATTCGGTGGTCGTATGTCAGGGCAATGTACATCATCGGCCGAATGACCACCTGACCGTCACGCGCCACCGGTCGATCCTGGATGGCATGTAAGCCCAGGATTCCACTCTGCGGCGGATTCACAATGGGTGTCGAAAGCATTGAACCGTAAACGCCACCATTGCTAATGGTAAACGTGCCGCCGGTGAGTTCTTCGAGTTCTAACTTGTTCTCTTTGGCACGCTTACCATAGTCGACGATTGTTTGCTCGATTTCCGCTAAGCCCAGATGTTCTGCATGGCGAACGATTGGAACCACCAAACCGCGCCCGCCACCTACCGCAATGCCGATGTCGAAGTAATTCTTGTACACGATGTCGGTGCCGCGTAGCTCGGCGTTCAGGACGGGAATCTGCTTTAGCGCCTCGACTACGGCCTTTACGAAAAACGACATGAACCCAAGCTTTACTTGGTAGCGCTTCTGAAAGGCATCCTGGTAGCGAGCGCGGAGTTCCTGCACCATCGACAGGTCGATTTCGTTGAATGTCGTGAGTAAGGCCGCGGTGTTTTGAGCTTTAACCAACCTTTCGGCAATCGTGCGACGAAACGGACTCATCGAGACTATTTCTTCTTCGCCAGCGGCAACCGGCGGATGCTCCCTTAGCTCAACCCGCGGCGACGCCGATGTCACAGGGCGCGGGACAGAAGCACTAGCATCGCGAACCGTACTTGCTCCGGCGGAAGGATCATGTCCCCGCGCTTCGAGTTCCGCGCGCGCGCGGCGCGCCGAAGGACTCGCCCAGCCTGCCGACGTCGAGGCTTCTTTGACCGCCGCTGGCGCCTGAGCAGCGGCTACGACCCGCGGCTGTTGGCTGCTCGGGATGGCATTTTCTGTGGGCATGACGTCACGGTAGACGGGGAGTGCATCCGGGGGCGGAGTCGCTTCGGTGTTGCCCGACGGGGTACTTGCGACGACCGCGGCCCCCTGAGTCACTTCTTCCATCAGCCCAACCACGTCCCGAATCTTAGCGGGTGTCCCTTTGGTCAGAACAATACTCGAAAGCTTGCCGCGCGACGGCGCCAATAAGTTGACTGAAACCTTGTCAGTGTCAATTACTACTACTGCTTCGTCCTGCTCTACCAAATCTCCAACTTGTTTCAGCCAGTCACCAATCGTAACTTCCGTTATCGACTCGCCGACTTCCGGCACACGCAACTCAATGGTCATCTTCTGTTTTCTCCGGGCGGGCCCTTCGCCAATGACGCTACAACGAAAATGCCTTGTCGAGGGATTCTTCTTCTTCCAAGCGGTGACTGCTGGCCGAACCCGTTGCTGGGCTGGCGGATTCCGCACGGGCAATGCAGCTCAAGGGGTAGCGCGCAAATAGCCGGTTTCCGAATCGGGCACGTAGGTGGCGCCAGGCGCCCATATTCTCGGGCTCCTCTTGAAGCCACACGACGGGCGTTCCGTCGGTGAACGGGTCAAGGGCTGCGCGCAAATGCTCGTCCGGCAGCGGGTAGAATTGCTCGACTCTTACGATCGCAACGTCGCGCCGCTTGAGCTCCTCGCGCCGTTGCTCGAGCGTGTAATAGACTTTTCCGCTGCAGAGTAGCACGCGGCGCACGCAACGCGGGTCCAAGGAATGATACAAAGTATCAGGAAGGACACGGTGAAATCGACCCTTGGCCAAGTCCGAAAGTTCACTCGTCGCCTTCGGATGCCGCAGCAGGCTCTTCGGGGTAAAAACGATGAGAGGCTTACGCCAATTGCGCAGGGCCTGGCGCCGCAGCAAGTGAAAGAATTGCGCCGGGGTACTCGGTTGGCATATTTGAATATTCTCTTCGGCGGCGAGCAGCAGCCATCGCTCGATCCGCGCACTAGAATGCTCGGGACCCATGCCCTCGAAACCGTGCGGGAGCAACAACGTAATGCCGCTAAGCTGCTTCCACTTGTCCTCCGCGCTTACGACGAATTGATCGATGATAACTTGCGCCGCGTTGCAAAAATCCCCGAATTGCGCCTCCCACAGAACCAGCACATCGGGGCTTTCGAGGCTATAGCCATATTCGAACCCGAGCACGCTCGCTTCGCTGAGTGAGCTATTGTAAATATCGAACGGGGCCTGCTCCGAGCTCACGTGCATCAGCGGCACGTACCGCGCACCCGTTTCTACATCGTGCAAAACGGCATGCCGATGGCTGAATGTACCGCGTTCACTGTCTTGCCCGGTGAAGCGGACTGCCGTGCCATGTGACACTAACGACGCAAACGCGAGAGTCTCCGCTGCTCCCCAGTCAAGCCTTCGTTCACCCCGGGCCATCTCCAGTCTTTGTTCGAGGAGCCGCTCAATCTTGCGATGCGGGTGGAAGCCCTCCGGAGTGTGCGCGAGCGCTTCGAGCAACGTGGTCAACTTGGTGCCGTCCAAAGCGGTTTCGGGCTCAGCTGAGGCCGATTCGGGCCCGCCCCGGTAATGAGTCCACACATCGTCGTGCGAACCAGCGGAGCGAACGTAGTCACTGCGCCGAGCCTCCTGGAGCTCATCTTCCAAGGTAATTCGCCGATCGACGGCAACCTGGTCGGCCTCGCCGCGCGTGACCTCTCCCAATTCAAGGAGGTGTTCCAAATACCCGTCGCGCACGCTTTTGCGCCGACTGATCGCAGCATACAGAAGCGGCTGTGTGAACGCTGGCTCGTCCCCTTCATTGTGGCCATGCCGTCGATAGCCGTACATATCGATAAACACGTCACGCGCAAACCGGCTCCTAAAATCCACTGCAAGAGACACGGCCTGCGCTACGGCTTCCGGGTCCTCGCCGTTGACGTGGAACACCGGAATATCGAGCATACGGGCCACGGCAGTAGCGTAAACGGAAGAGCGACCTTGTTGCGGAGGCGTGGTAAACCCAAGTTGATTATTGATGACTACGTGCAGCGTTCCGCCCGTCGTATAAGCGTCGAGCTGGGCCAAATTGAGCGTTTCCTGGACAATGCCCTCACCTGCCAACGCTGCGTCGCCGTGAATGAGCAGGGGCAATTTTCTGTGAACGGCACCGTTGCCGGCCCGGTCTTGCCGGGCCCGGACGCGACCGAGCACGACGGGGTTGACGAACTCAAGGTGGCTTGGGTTGAAGCAAAGCGACAAGTGCACGCGCCTGCCGCTCGCCGTGTAGTGGTCAGAAGTGTACCCGAGGTGATACTTCACATCGCCGCTACCGAGATACAATTCCGGGTCGCGATCCTCGAACTCGCGAAAGATATCGCGTGGCGACTTGTTCATTATGTTAGCAAGCACGTTGAGGCGTCCTCGGTGTGCCATCCCCAAGACGATTTCGTCGATTCCGAGATCACCAGCCCGATCAATGGCGAATGTCAGCAGCGGAATCAGGCTTTCCGAACCTTGGAGCGAGAATATTTTTGCGCCAAGGTACTTGGTCTGGAGGAACTCCTCGAACATCACCGCGTCCGTCAACTTCGACAAGATTCGAATCTGCCCATCGTGGCTAAGTCGAATCCGGTTCTCCGTGGATTCCATGCGCTCTTGCAGCCAATCTCGAATTTCGAGATCTGCAATGTGCATGTATTCGACGCCAATTGACCGACAATACGTATTGCGCAGGCGCTCCAGTACTTGGCGCAGCGTCAGTACGTCGGGGCCGTGAATCGTCGTGGCGGAGAACTTGCGGTCGAGATCCTCGGCTTTAAAACCATGGTAGCTCGGGTCAAGCTCGGCGGGCTCGGTTCTTGGGAGACCGAGGGGGTCGAGCCGCGCGATGGCGTGGCCGCGCTCGCGATACGCTCGGACCAATTGCGCGAGCCACTCCTGTTGCACCGCGGCGGTCGAAACACCGGAATTGGACTTTGCGGGTGACTCAGCAAGAACTGGTTTACCGTTGCCGTTGCCACCAAACAGACGCGCGGGCGCAAATGTTGGTTCCAACCGCGGTTGCCACGCCACCTCAGGATCGAGCGCCTCGGATTCGAAGAAGGTTCGCCATTTTTCGGGCACGTTGTTGGGGCTAGCCAAAAACTCTGCGTAAAGGCTCTCCACGAAAGAAAGATTGGATGCGTTGATTGGGTACTCTGAATTTGACATGAACGATTTACCGTGATCTTTGTACCGCTTCTATCCGAACGGTACCCTAATTCCTACGCTTCGACCGAACGGGTTTTGACGGCCCCACTATCTCCGAAACACGCAAATAGCCTTGCCGCAGGAAATTGTACATCTGCTGCAATAACACTTCGGCACTTTCTTCGGAGAGACCTAATATGACGGCTTGATAGAGCAATTCCTTGAAAGCACCAATACTGAGGTACGCCAAAACGCGTGGTTCGCCGTCGGCCACGATGCCAAGTGTCTGTCCATCTCTGAGGCTTTCCGTGAGCAGTTGCACCACTGTATCGTAAAAAGTCGCAATCTTGCGGTCGAATTCCGGGTCAACGCCCACCGCACCCGTAAAAAGGATCTTGGTCATCGTCCTTTCAGAAAGGCAGGTGCGAATTACCGATCGAATATTTTCCTGCACCTGATTGGCAACCGGTCGCGAGGGGTCATCGGTAACGATGTGTTCGATGGCCATCGTCAATTTGACGGCGAATCGATCGATAAGGTCCGAAAAGACGGCCCTTTTGTCTTCAAAGTACAGGTAAAACGTTCCCCGCGCCACTCCCGCGGAAAGCACGATATCGTCGATCGTCGTTTGATGATAACCACGCTTGGCAAAGACGTCTCGCGCCGCACTTAGAATCTGCAAGCGCCGTTCGGTCTTGGGAACTGTGGTGTTTCGACCCGGTTTACGTCGCGCTGACATTGAGCCGCAGCGTACGACTGACCCAGCGATTAGGCGGTGCCATTCAACCACTTGCCGGTGTCATTCAACCAGGTCACTGGGTCGGGGCAGCGCAGATTTTGCGGTCCACATCCCCCGCAATGCATTTGTTGCGCACTTTGTGCTTGCCAAAGGCACCCCGGTGATCGAACAGTGACGTCACCGTCAGTTCAATCTCAAACGCAACTCGGCACTGGAAAGGCCATATGACTTCGAAAAGTGACGATTTTGTCATAGGAATGGACGTTGGCTCCACGACTGTGAAGGCCGTGGTTCTGGACCGCGGCAACGAGGGTGCTGTCGTGTGGAGCGACTACCAGCGGCACCACACTCAACAGCCCGAGAAAGTACTCGAGCTGCTCGATCGAATCCTAGCGGATCTCGATTGTGCAAACTCTCCCTCGCTGAAAATATTTTTGACGGGCTCCGGAGCGTCGCCGTTGGTCGAGCCAACCGGGGGCAAGTTCGTTCAAGAAGTCAATGCCGTCACCGCGGCCGTTGAGAAATTGCATCCCGACGTTGGCAGCGTCGTGGAGCTCGGCGGTCAGGACGCCAAGATCATCATCTTCAAGGAAGATCCCAACACCGGCATGCGCACAGCCGTCGCCTCGATGAACGACAAGTGCGCATCCGGAACCGGCGCCACGATTGACAAGTGTTTCATCAAAGTCGGTGCCGACCCTTCCTTTGCGACTCAGCTGCGATTCAATTCCTTGAAGTTACATCACGTGGCTGCCAAGTGCGGCGTGTTCGCGGAAACGGACATCGTCAATTTGGTCAAGACCGGGATCCCGCAAGACGAGGTCCTAAATTCACTTGCCGACGCGATCGTGATGCAGAACCTCAGTGTGCTCACGCGCGGCAACACGCTACGAGCCAAGGTCGCACTGCTCGGCGGACCCAACACTTACCTGCCCTTCTTGATCGATTGCTGGCGCCTGAGAATTCCAGAGATCTGGAAGGATCGCGGCTATTCGCCACCGAGCGACGACCCGATCGAAAAACTCGTATTTGTCCCCGACAATAGCCAACTTTACGCCGCTCTCGGCGCGGCCTACGTGGGCATGGGAGAAACGAATCAAGTCGCAAGCTTTCGCGGCGTCGAACCCCTGCGTGACTTCATTAACAACGGCCGGCGCGCTCGCCTCGGCGCGCAGGCAGGGCCGCCGCTCGCCGCCAGTTCCGATGATCTCGAGAGTTTCAAGGCGCAATATACGCAAGCCCGTTTCGTGCCACCGCCGATCGAAAGCGGCGCCGTCGTTCGCGCCGTGATTGGCCTAGATGGCGGGTCTACGTCGTCCAAGGCCGTGTTGGTAGATGAGGAAGGCACCTTGGTCGCCAAGGCTTACCAATTGTCCAAAGGCAACCCAATTGCGGACACCCAAGAGCTGCTCCAAAAACTCAATGACCACGTGGTCTCGCAAGGGGCCACTTTGGAATGTTTGGGTTTTGGCGTCACTGGTTACGCCGGTGCCGTCCTCGAAGAATGCATGCTGGCCGACGTAAACATCGTCGAGACCGTCGCCCACATGTCGAGCGCGGTGCACTACTTCGGTAACGTGGATGTCGTTTGCGACATCGGCGGGCAAGACATCAAGGTCCTTTTCCTCAAGAACGGCGATATTCAAAACTTCAAGTTATCCAACTCGTGCAGTGCCGGAAACGGCATGCTGCTTCAAGCGATGGCCGATCAATTCGGCTTGCCGGTGACTCAATACGCCGACGTGGCTTTCCGTGCCGAATTAGCCCCCAAATTCTCATATGGTTGCGCGGTGTTCCTCGACACCGATCGCGTCAATTTTCAAAAGGAGGGCTTTCAGAAGGAAGAGCTCCTGGCGGGCCTCGCTCAAGTGCTACCGAAGAACGTCTGGCAGTACGTGGTTCAAATCCCGCGGCTGGCGGCGCTCGGCAGGCGCTTCGTGTTGCAAGGCGGGACGCAATACAACATGGCCGCCGTGAAGGCGCAGGTCGATTACATTCGGCAACGCGTGCCGGACGCTGAAGTACTCGTGCATCCCCACACCGGCGAAGCAGGCGCGCTCGGTGCGGCATTCGAAACATTGAGGCGTTACAAGAAGTCGAAAACGACGCGCTTCATCGGGTTGCAGGCTGCCCTCGATCTCAAATACACGACGCAGAACGATGACTCGACGCAATGTCATTTTTGCCCGAATGACTGTCGGCGAACGTTCGTCGATGCCCAGCGCCCTGACGGTTCGGTTGCGCGAACCATCACAGGTTTTTCGTGTGAAAAGGGCACGGTCGAAAGTGAAGAAGCCATGCTGCGCGTCGTTGCCGAGCGCAAGATGCTAGCAGGCGCTCACCCGAACCTCGTCGACTACGAAGCGCGCAAGGCATTTCAACACTTTTACAAGCCTGAACCGATGCCGGAAGCTGGAACCATGATTCAGGACGTAAAGGTCAAAAAGGGCCTATTTCGCATCAAGCGAGAGACGGTTCAACGCGCGTTCGTTCGTTCTTCGGACGAGGCCGCCAAAGAACGGCGATCAATTCGTATTGGCATACCGCGGGTTCTGAACAATTACGTCGTTGGGCCATTCCTCAGGACGTATTTCGAGGCCCTTGGCATGCCGAAGACCAACGTCGTGTTCAGTGAACCCACGACCGAGGCTATCTGGGCCGAAGGCGGCAAATACGGTTCCATCGACCCCTGCTACCCAAGCAAGGTCGTACAAGCGCATATCCATCAGCTCCTGTTTCACGCGCATCAGCCTGAAAAGGGGCGTGCGCTGCGTTACATCTTTTTCCCAGTCCTGACACAGATGCCGAACTTCGTGACGGACACCGTGGACAACGCGTCTTGTCCTATCGTAGCGGGCACACCGGAAGTCATTCGGGCGGCCTTCACCAAGGAGGTTAATTTCTTCGCGCAACGCAACATCGAATACGTTGCGCCCGCCCTCGCCTTTACCGAGCCGACGTTACTTGCCAAGCGAATGTTCGACACCTGGGGTCCCCGCCTCAAAGTGACTGAGGACGAGAACGATTTTGCGTGCAGGGAAGCCTGGAAGGCCCTGACGGAATTCGACGCTGAATTGGAGAAGCGCGGGCAGGCCATTCTCGAAACCGTGGAGCACGAAAACCGCCTGGCGATTCTCGTATTGGCGCGCCCTTATCATTCTGACCCGGGGCTAAATCACGGTATATTGGAGGAGTTTCAGGCACTCGGCTATCCGATTTTGAGTGTCCGATCCCTGCCCAAGTCGCGCGCCTACCTGGATCGATTCTACCAAGACGAGCTCGACGCGGGACTGATTGAAACGCCGCTTCAACTGGCCCACTTGTGGCCCGAGAACTACTCCGCCAACAGCGCTCAGAAGGTATGGGCTGCCAACTTCGCGGCGCACCATCCTAACGTGGCCGTTCTCGACTTATCGAGCTTCAAGTGTGGTCACGATGCTCCCACCTATGGGCTCATCGACTCTATCCTACAAACCGCTCGAACCCCGGCGGCCATGTTGCATGATCTGGATGCCAATAAGCCCGGTGGCTCATTGAAAATCCGAGTCAATACGTACGCTCATTCGCTGCGTTTGCAGCAAGAGCGCTTGGAGGACCTCGCCGCGAAGACCCGCGAGCTCGAGCGTTCGATCGAAGAAAAGCGCGCGGCGCTGCTCGGGCAACCACTGCGCACTGCCGCGAATGTCTATTCGGACTTGCAAGCTGCTCAGCGCCGAGCATCCGAAGAGATGCATTTACCCGCCGACAACGTAATCCCAATCGCGGCGCGCGGCGCTCGCGAAACTGGGCTGATTCAACTACGCCGCAAAGCCGATGCTTTGTCGGCCAATCCCGCAAATTCAAGCCAATCTGCCATGTCCGCTGCCGAGTGATCTCAGGAGTCAAGTATGGAACCTACAACCTCGAACGTTCAACGACGACTACCTCTATATAACGGCAGCGCGCTGCCAGAGTCCGTAGAGGCCGAACTGCGCCAGCACGAAGCCAAGGAACGCGAACGCCTCGGTCTCACCCGCAAGACGACTTGGCGTGAGACCGGAACAGCTGCCAAATTTACGCGCGCCGAACGCCCCAACGTGACCTTGCTGCTGGGAGGTCTCACCAAATCCCACGATCGGCTAATTGAGGGAGCGTTCCGGGGACTCGGTTACGGGGTCAAGGCGCTTGATTGCCCCACCTACGATGCACTTCGCGTGGGCAAGGAATTCGGCAATCGTGGTCAGTGCAATCCCACGTACTTTACGGTTGGCAATTTGGTAGGCGAACTGACGCGCCTGCGCGACGAAGAAGGCCTATCGAACGAGGAAATCGTAAAGAAGTACGTCTTTCTAACCGCGGGCGCCTGTGGTCCGTGCCGATTTGGTATGTACGTCACGGAATACCGAAAGGCCCTCCGAGATGCCGGCTTCGACGGGTTTCGCGTTTTACTATTTCAGCAGCAAGGCGGGCTAAAGCAAGCCACAGGAGACGAAGAAGGTTTGCAGATGAACCCGAAGTTCTTCGTCGCATTGCTCAAGGCACTGTTGGCGGGGGACGCCATCAATGCGCTGGCATACCGAGTTCGCCCTTATGAAGTGGTACCCGGGGCCACGAACGAGGCGATGGAACACGCCAAAACATACTGCTATGACGCTTTGCTCAAGGGCCACAGTGTGCTGCGAGCTCTGTACCGCGCGCGTAAATACTTTGCTCGAGTTGAGGTTGATCCATTGCGAGTAGTTCCGAAGGTTTCGATCATTGGCGAGTTTTGGGCGATGACGACGGAAGGGGACGGCAACTATCACCTTCAGGAATTCCTTGAGCAAGAAGGCGGCGAGGTCGACATTCAAATCGTCACCAACTGGTTGCTCTACAATATCTGGGAGGTACGCTTTGACACCCAGCAACGGGCAGCGCTACGCGGAACAGATGGGACCAACCGCGGCCTGGAGAAAATGGGTGAATGGGGCGTATTTCGTCGGGACGTGACGTTGCGCGCCGCTGACCGCGCATTGCGGGCGGCATTCTTCGCCTATTCACGGGCACTCGGCCTGCGCAATTACCCGTTGGCCGACATGTACAAGATCGCCGAGCTTGCCGCACCCTACTACAACAATGACCTTCGCGGCGGCGAAGGCCATATGGAGGTCGGAAAGGTCATTCTCAATGCGGTCAACAAGAAATCAACGTTGACCGTGAGTGTAAAGCCCTTCGGTTGCATGCCGAGCTCAGGCGTAAGCGATGGTGTCCAGTCGCTGATTGTGGAGAAATTTCCCGGTACGCTGTTTTGCGCCGTGGAAACGAGTGGAGACGGGGCTGTAAACTTCCAGAGCCGTGTTCAAATGTACATGTCCAAGGCCAAGCAAAGTGCCCGCGAAGAGCTCGATCGCACGCTCCGAGAAAGCGCGGTCACGCTAACCCAGGTGCGCGATTGGCTAAATTCGCATGCGCATTACAAGTCAGCTCTCTATATTGCGCCGCATCACGCAAAAGCCCGCGTCTCCGATCTCGTTCACATTGCCGCGGAGCATCAAATCCCGGTGACTCAGCGCGTCTGGGACAAGGTGCGACTTGGCACGCAGCAAGCGTTTGGGAAGCTTTCGAGCTTCACCGCAAAGCGCGGCGAACTCGACTCCTCTACGGGTATACCCAATTCAGCTGTAACCGGTGAATCCGAAGCACCCGCATCGCAGCGCAGTCCGCGACCCGGAACGCAAATAGCAGCCTAAGAATCACCCTAAACCGGCGTAGCCGGAACCTAACAAGGCATCATCCCTCCCTAAGGCGACCGAGTCGTCTGAAATTGGGTGCGTCGATTCTCGAGTCACGGCCATCAGCCAATCTCACACTCGAGACCCTTCATGTTGAACTCAGCCAATTGTTAGCGCGAGAATGAGTAGGAAACAGAACCATCCAATCGACGGCACCAATAGCGCACCAGACTAACCCCAATAGCGCGCCGGCTTTATGGTGAATGAAATTGAAATCTAACGTCGGCTTCCAGCTTTTTACAGCGCATGGCTTTCCTGAGGTGCTCTTAGTAACCAGAGACCACGGGCGTTACGAGCTTCGGCCAAAGTGGTGACGGCGCGATGCCCATACCGTTCGGCTGCACGTCGATCGCATCGAGATCTGCAGCATCGAGAGTCGTTGCTCCAGGTGCGTGAATGTAGATTGTGTTCGAACCGGCCTTCAGCGGAAGAGACGTCGTCGCACCGTGAACGACAGTCCAAGGCACAGTATAGCACGGGAATTGATAGTAGAGTGCTGTCTGGCCGCCCACGGTCAACGACATCGGGACGCCGTTTACGTCAATGAGGTGTGGCCGGCACCCAGTGCCGGTACCGGTGTTGTAATTAAGTCCACCGCACTTCGTATCTCCATAGACGTCAGCTGGACCTCCAGCCACGAGTGGTCCACAGTGATACCACCATGTGACGTCGTAGTTGCCGTCAACGGGAACAGTGACCTCGTTGAACTTTACCCCACCGCCCTTATTTTGGCAATTGGTGTAGCTAGTTGTCGAAGTGGGAGGATCGCATGGAGATCGTCCGAGAATTTGACTCACAACTTTGCCGCCCGAGGAGCAGTTTGCCCCCTCCTTCACCCCGTCCGTTGGGCAAGCGGTCCCCTCATTTATTTCCACCTGAAGCAGTCGCCCCACCTAGTGCCGGCGCTCCACCGGTTGCTGCATTCCCACCGGCGGCTTGGACTCCACCGGTGTTGGCGGACATTCCCTTCTTGTCGAACCAAGTTCAGACGCGGTTAGTCGCATGTTCCAGAGCAGGGCACGAAAGCGGCGTCGGTTGCTTGAATGGTCGCGGTGCCATCGGTGAGCCCGGTCGAAGACGCGGTGACGGTAATCGTCCCGGGGCCCGTCGCTTGAACGACTGCGAATGCGAGATTGCCGTACGCATTGCGGGTGTTTCCGCGGAAGGTTTCTTGCGTCTGGCTGCCGCTATCCACGGCAATAATGATTCCAGGTCCGGCAACAGCAAACGCCACCGGAGCGGCGGCGGCAGGTACCGCAGCTTTGACGTATGCAACATCGTTCAAGTCAGTCGTTATGGAGGAATGATCTGCCGTCACAACCACCTTGCCGGCAGTGGCTCCGGTAGCAAAGCTAGTTTTGACTAAACCCCACGTGGTCTGCCAACTGAAGGCGAGTGTCTTCGGCGTGCCGAGCTCGTCCAAGATGCCCGCGCTGCTGCCGACGGTAGGCCAAGCACCGTCAGCTTCGCCCAGATAGTCCACGCCAGTCCACATGAACAGGCCCGTGAGTGCCGCGTTGGCTTTCACCGTGGCCCATGTGCTGGTCGCGGTGCCCATCTCGGTAATCAAACCGGATTTCGTCGGTGCGCTCACCATGGCGGTAAGAGCGCTAGTGACATCGTAATTGTCGCCCCACACATCGAGCAAAGTGTTTGTTGCGCCGCCAACGTCACCGGCCGTAGCGGGGTCGAGCAAAGCCTGCGTGTCGCTGCGAGAAGGGTCGAGGGTGTGACTCATCGCGACCATCTTGGTTAGGATTGGCGTGCGCGTAGCCAACGAATCATGAATTTCATTGCCCATGCTGCAGAGAGCTACGCTCGGATGGTTGCGGTCGCGCATCATCCACCCTGTAAAATCCACTTGCCACCAGGGAGCGCCTGTTGGTGAAACTCCTGTTACCGTAGGCACCGTAGGCATCCCCGTGGGTGCCGTTGCGGTTTGATTGAAGTACGCGGCGTAGTCACCTGCGTCGGTATACTTGTGCGCGGTCCATACGTCCGTAAATTCGTCAAGGACGAGAAAGCCCATCTTGTCCGTGAGCTCGAGGAAATCGGGACTCGGTGGCTCGCTCACCGCGCGAAACGCAAGAGGGACTGCAACCCAGCGAATAGTGCATTGCTTACTTTATGGAGGTGACGCTACCAATTGCAGTCGTACCCGATTGCTTCATTGGCCGTGCGTCCGCAGTATTATTAGGTCTAGATCGGGCCAAAGCAGCGTTCGCTATGCCAGATCAAGGTCAGAAAGACCGCCAAATTTCAGTTCTTTGCAACTGCGATCCCCGCTCACGTACTGAAAGGTATCGGACCCAGTCCATCGTTATCCAGTTGATGTTCTAGCCAAGTTCGTGCCCTTCCAGATGGGGAGCTATGCAGCCTCTGAAATGTTCCAACCCTGTGTCCCCGATCGAGGAGGAAGCGATTGCACTCCTGCGTTCAATCGAGCGCTATGAGCCTCCACCAGGTCAAAAGCAACGTGTCCGCTTTCGCGCAGCGGCTGAACACGCAAGTGCCCGGTTCGCCCAATGACATCGTCGAGCGCTCAATTCCTTGCATTTGCAGCAGCGGCACTCGCCACGTGCGGTTGTGCACCGGCCGATCCGGGGCAGGACCCGAACTTTATTTGTTGGACCGATTATGAAACTGGAGACCTGACTGATTGCGGCCAAGGAAACCAAGGTCCTTCCAGGCACTCAGCTCAGGTCAGTGGACATAACATTCCGACCGCGAACAAGTGCTCGTTCACTCCGGCGCCAACCTACCGATCACTTGGCTGCCAAGTAGGAGCAGCCTTGTAACCCTTGACTAAATTCTCCGTCCCTCACTCAGACGATGCCTGGCTGCCAGATTGGAGCAGCCGTGGTACTTCAGGGTTGCACTATGACCCTATAGCTATCCTTGCAGCTAGACTTTGACCTCGAGTGGAGACTGCTCGGGGCGTGGCGGCGAGTGCCGTTGGCCCAGCACTTTGGCCCGGTTTGGTTCAGAAGTTACTCATTGGCCGCGCCCTAGCAGAGAGATACGGATAGGCATCATTTGAGCTCCATGGAAAATTTCGTGCGGTTCCGTTCCGGTGGCATGATATCGGTAGTTCCCGCGGATTAGCATGCGACTTCCTTTGAGTGGCGTTATACTTTGCGTTTTGGAGCTCCTCAGCTCTCGATGCCTTGCCGCGCAATTCAGCTGGGATGCACCCACTGGCTGCCCCGATCGGGATGCGCTTCGCTGGCGCATTGAGGAGGCACTGGGTACCTCACTCGTGCAAGCAGCCCCGTTTAGGCTTTGGTCTCGAATTACTGTGGCGATGAAGGATTCGCCGCTATCGGGACACTCAGGTTCGCGCGCGGGAATATTCCCGAGATCGGCCCAACCATCAATGCAAAACCTCAGCTTCCCGCTTTAGCTCTGTGCTTGGGCCTCGAAATCACAGAACGTCGGTCGGTTGGGCCTAAAGTCCGAATTGCTATGGCGATGAAGGATTGGCCGCCATTCGGACACTCAGGTTCGGATACGCAAATATGCCCGAAGTAGGCCCGACCATTGATGCGAGACCTCAGCTTCCCGCTAACGGTTTGCGCTCGGGCCACGATAGGGGAGCACACTTGTGCCCTCGGCCCAATTTCGACGAACTCTACGACGAACACTTTGCCGCGGCATGGCGCACGTTGTGCGCACTCGGTGTGCAAGCTCCCTCACTCGACGACGCAGTGCAGGACGTGTTTCTGGCTGTGCATAGGCAGCTTCCGGCATTCGAGGCGCGCTCGACTCCAAAAACCTGGATCTGCGGCATTGCTTGCAACGTTGCGTCCAATTATCGCCGCCGCGAACGGCGCAAGGGCGGCATGCTTCCGCTCGATCCGAGTCTTCCCGAAGCAGGCCCCGATCCACACAATCAACTAGAGCAATCGCGGGCATGGGCGCTCGTTCGCCGATTCTTGGAGAGCCTCAACGAAGGTAAACGCGCCGTCTACGTGCTGTCACGCTTCGAAGGGCTGACCGCGCCCGAGATTGCCGACGCGCTCGCAATACCCGTAAACACTGTCTACTCACGAATCCACACCGTCGAGGCCACGCTCAAAAGCTTCCTTTGTGCCAATGGTCAAGGAGTTTTGCCATGAATGATTTCGCTAAACTCGAACTCGAGTTGGTAGCCAGCGCACGGGGGGCCATTGAACCTGGGCCTCAGGATCGCGCAAGGCTGCGCGAGGCACTTGGCCTGAAGATCTCGGCGATCGGTGCAGCCGCGAGCACCCCATCCCTGGGTGTTTCGAGACCGCGCCCCCTGCGCCACGTCGTGAATTCGCATGTTGTTGCGTTGAGCTCGGTCGCTGGCATCGTGGGCGCACTTTCATTCGGCGCCGGCTATTACGTGGGGCATCGCGCTTCTAAGGTCATCGTGAAAACCGTGACCGCTGCACAACCACAGCCCGTGGCCGTCAACGCATCACCCACTTCGGAATCTTCCCATGCGCTTGACTCGCCTTCCTTAACTTCTTCTCTTGATTGGGGGCACAACAGCACACGATTACGGGTCACTCCAAGTGCCGCGCCCGGCCCGCAGTCGCAGGAGAATTCCCTCGCGGAGGAGCTAGACTTCCTGCGACGCGCCGAACACACGATCCGCAGTGGCAACTACCCCGTGGCATTGGGCCTGCTTCGCGAACTCGATGAAAGGTTCCCCAAAGGGCATCTCCTCGAAGAGCGCACGGCAGCTCGAGTGATGGCCAATTGTCAACTCGACGACATCGAGCGAGCGCACGCTCGGGGCAACGCCTATTTACTGGCGCACCCACAGAGTATGTACGCCGATCGGGTGCGAGCACTGTGTCAGATCGATTCGGCGCAACCCGTGAAGGATTCACCGAAGACCGGCGACTAGAAGCTTACGTAGGAGGTCAACATGAACGACTCGAGAATCTTCTTCAATCTGTGGTTGCTAGCGGCCGCTGCTAACGCCTGCTCGCAAGGCACTGTAAGCATCGGGGCACAACAAACGACGCTGACCAAGACGGGTCTAGCCGCGTATGCCGCAAATTGGAACGGTTACATTGAGGCTTACCAATTCATGGATGGTACTGACACAGTGCGCATCTCGGTGGCTGACGACGGGACCGGCACGATTCGATTTGGCAACGCCGCCTTATGGCCAGTTGCTTCAGATCCCGATGCAGCGTATCCTCCGGACTACCCTAACGGAGCTGGGGTTTCGGGTGGCATGCCGCTACCCCTGGCGTGGGACGGGTTTTTATTCAAGTTGAATAGCTTGCGGGTTGAAACCGAGAGGCTCCGCGCGTCGGTTGCTTCGCAAACGGTCTTTGAGTCGTGGTGCACCCTCCAGAAACCGATCTCGATAGGCTCCAATGCTTATGCCTGTGTCGATAGTTCTGTTTGGATTGTTGGCTACGGTCCCACGTTTGGCAATGGCTACACCGATCAAGACGGAGGAGTGGACTCCTCCGCATGCGCTGCATATACGGCAGCGCTTGTTTCGGTGGCGCCAGGGCAGTTTGCGACTGTCAAAGTCCCGTGTGAGCAAAGCGCCCTGTGTACGGCTAGCACGTCAGGTGGCACCAGCGGTAGCCTCAGCAGTGTCGTCATTTGCGAATGTACGGAAAGTGCCTGTCAGCTCGCCAGTATTCAAGACGATATCGTCCTTGACGTGGCCCTGGATACCGAGCAAATGAATATGGTAGGCACGCTCGCACTCGGCACTTCCAACTACACGATTCGCCTGAAGCGGCAATAGTCCGGCCTGCCCAATCCAATCTCCACGGATTGATGCCGACGCCGAGAGAACCCCGCAGGCACGACGCGGCGATTGAACATTGCGACGGGGGCAGTGCGATCCGATCGGAACCGATTCTGAGGCCGGACGATGTTTTGGCGATTCGGTTATTTCGAAATCATTGCGGTCGAGCTGAACTAAACCCTCGAGAACAACCTACAGGAACACGCTTATAGTATGTTGCCCCGACAGTTCACCACCGCTGTCCCACTCGAGATCGATAATCTTGACCCCATGCAAGAGAAACGTTCGCGTCTCGAGGCCCGTGTTGATGATGTTGCCATTCGGAATCGGGCTCCCATTGACGAGCACGTGCATCGTCCCGCCCCCCGTTCCACCCACTATGCTTGGACACTGCACTGTCAGCAACACAGTTTCTTCATGGCCCGAATAGATTCTATCTATGGGGTCTGACGCACCGATAATAAAGTAACCCTGATGGGTAGCGGCAACTGCAGGCATGATTCGACCTCCCGTCCAAACTTCGATTAATTTACGGCGCGGGACTACATCCGTCGCGCTGATTACGCACTGCTATGCCTAGTACCTCAATTCTTTTGAATTGCGGTACTAGAAATCGCAAGGGCAGTCCGAAATGCCCATCGCTTTAGCTAAATTGCAATGGTGTCTCGCAACGACCGACCCCCCGCGCATAACACTCAGCCACGTTGTAGGTGCCCCCGTCCAATTCCAAATGGTCATAGAGTGTCGCTATGGCGATGCCAAGTGTCAAAAAGTCCGGGTGTAGGGGGGACCGGGTTTCCAGGCATCGCGTGAACACCTCGTGGAAAGTTAGCTTGAAATCCGCCAATTGAAATCTGGCAGCGGTCTTTCTTTCACCACCAAATGCCTTGTCGAAAATATCCGCCACAGCTTCGATGCCGAGTGAACGCAGTGCAGCGAGATACGTAGCTGCGGACACATTGCCGTAAAACCCCGCGTAGAGTTCCCGCATCGCATTACGAAATTGGGGTGACCAAACGCAATAGAGCGGAGTCGCCACGAAACCGTGTTTTGCATTTTGGGAATTGCCCGAACAATGAAAGTGGTTTTTTCGCAGGTCCAAGAATATTGGGCCTTCGCCATAGATCTGATGAAAAAATAGCGTAAGAACACTTTCACCCGTGCGGCAACTCGAATCGACTTTTTGCGCCGCTGGCACGTCTGACTGAAAAGGCCGCCGATCGCGTTTGCGCCGCGCAACTCCGGTTACGGAAAGTCCGAAGTCGAGTTGCTCCACGGCCCTTGCGCGCAGGTTTACCGCTTCGAGATACTTACTCTCATCGAACCAGTTGCGCGCCAGTCGATAGGCTGATCGCGAAACATCTCGGGGAGAGACGAGCTGAAAGAACGTGGGCGACACGTATCCAATCAGTGTCTGCCAGCTGGTGCCCTCGAGAAGTCTTCGCCAAAACGCCATGCAATCTTTCTAGTTCATAAGGTCACCCTGCCGGGCAGGCAGCAGCACCTATCAAGGACGGTAGCGCCATACGGTGGGGATTCACTTCTCTTCGGGGACGAATTCCGCTGGTACGGAAGAACCTTCCCCAAAGAAATAATTCTCACATTCCGTCATCCAAAGCCGCTGCCCCGATTCACTGGTAAGGTCGAGCCGGTATTCATTGATGAGCATCTTTGAATGCTCGAGCCACATTCGCCATGCGGTTGCTGAAACATTCTTGAAGAGTCGTTCCCCCAATGGTCCCTTGAAAGGGGGTTTTTCGAGGCCTTCAGCTTCACGGTTGAGTTTGATGCACTGGACAGTTTGCGCCATACACGGTGGTTATCCCCGCTATCGCGCATTTGGTCAACCTCGCGTCCGAAGGACCCATCACTTCAGTGGAATCGCGGCCCTAGGGGTGTTCGCCCCTTTTTTCGCACCTAGACGCTTCGCGGTCCCCCACGCGAACCCTAAGCGGGTCGGTGCCAGGAGGATGGGAATCCATCAGCGTTTATTAGCTGCTTTGACTTTGGCTTTTGGAGGGGGCGAAGTTGTTGGAACAGCGACACTCTTCGACTGCGTGACCTCCTTACACTTCGCTCGCCAACATTCAGGGTCATCGGAAGGACAATTGGGAAAGTCGTAGGGCTGATCCACCGTTACGGAGAAAGAGCGCAGGCCGCGCCACAGTGTGCCGGATATCGTGCTCATATTGGAACTGCGCGCGGCCATAACCATCGCAATGACCTGGAATTGCGACCGCACCGGCTGCCCGAGTACGTCTGTCAGAATATCTCCGTCCAATACGCCAACTCCAAGTGCGCTAACCCCGAACAACGCGAGCCCAGCGGGGCGCTTTCCCTTCTGAGGCACCGGCTTGCCACTAGGCTGGATACCCATCTGAGCGATGCAAAGTACTGTGTTCGTGTCGATGTGAATGGCTCGCAGCCTGTGAGATTCCGTAACGCTTTGTCCAGCGCCGCCACGCGCCGCTTTGCCGCCAGCAGGCAAAGTGTCAGCGAAAACTGGCGTCGCAGCGCCAATCAAAGCAATTACTAGTTCCGCCCGCCAGAAGTTCGACCGGGGGCGCACTTGCCGGCGAGCGGAACTAGGGGCATGCGAAGCATGGCCGGGGTTTGGGGTGAAACCCCAAAGAAGATGAGTAGTGCCGCCGCAGCGCAGCCGCACCGCGGAGCGGGCCAAAAGTCTGCACAGAGTTTTGGCAGGCGGAACTAGGGCGAGCCGACACAGTACCTTCACTTGACCGAAGTTTACCACCGCGCGCTCGAGACGGGCCAGGCAGATTCGCAACTTGGGGCCCTCCAATACCGTTTAGCCCTTGATACCGGCGGTCGAAACGCGGCAGAAGGCAAGGTTTGCACGCGGAGGCTCATCTCCAAAATCACGGCTTCTTGCTGGACTCAACGAAATACCGGAAGAGCCCATCCCCAGTCGAAAGCACAACGGTCGAATCCGATCCAAGCGACTTCTCGTAAGTTTCGAGACTGCGGACGAATCCGTAAAACTCCGCATCTTTGCCGTATGCCGCCGCGTAAATGGCGGTACTCTGAGCGTCACCTTCGCCGCGGATCTTCTGAGATTGGCGGTAGGCTTCCGCGAGCAGAATGGTCTTTTCCTTGTCGGTGTCGGCACGGATCTTCGCGGCCTCTTCCTCACCCTCGGAACGATACTTTTTTGCAACGCGGTCACGTTCTGCGCGCATTCGCTGAAATACACTGTCTTGAACCTCGGGGGGCAAGTCAGCCCGCCGAATTCGAATATCAACCAGCAGAATACCGAAGTCATCCGTTTGTTTGCGCGTGTTTAGGGTGACCTGTTCCATGAGCGGCGATCGCGCATTGCCGATGATATTCCCAAAGTCATGTGACGCGAATTCCCTGCGCAGCTCACTATTGACGATGTCATCAATGCGCGAGCGCGCACGAGTCTCGTCGGAGAGTTTCTGGAGGAAAAGCCACGGATCCTTGATCTTCCACCATGTAATTGGATCTGCGACGAGTCGCTTCTTGTCTAGCGTTAGAAACTCGGCGGGCGGTGTGTCGCTGACGAGTATCCGGTTCTCCAATTTATCGACTTGCTGGAGCACCGGCACCTTGAATCGAATTCCAGGGCTCATGACGCGGCGGCGAAAATCGCCCATTTGCGTTACAATGGCCAATTCCGTCTCATCTACGATAAAGAACGAATCCCAAGCTAGCCACAGGATGGCTGCTAGCAGGATTAACCATCGCCCGGCTCGGCTCATGGCTTTGCTCCCGCGCTGGGTGCGCTTTGCGCACTGGGCGCGCTTTGCGCGCTGGGCGCCCCGGGCATGCCGAGCGGCAACACTGGCAATGCGGTTTTTGATAAGCGTTCATCGACCAGCACTTTGTGCGGAGTGCGCCCTAACACTCGCTCCATTGTCTCCAGATACAGTCGCTGGCGCGTAACTCGCTCCGCTTTGCGATACTCCGCGTAAGTTGCGTCGAATTTTTCCGAGTCGCCTTTGGCTTCGAGCACGCGCTGTTCACGGTAGCCCTCAGCCTCACGTACAATCTTTCGAACCTCGCCTCGGGCTCGTGGGATTAGGTCCGCGTTGTAGCCCATCGCCTGATTGATGAGCTTTTCCTTTTCTTCGCGGGCCCGCACCACCTCGTGGAAGGCATCGCGCACTGCATCGGGCGCGTCAATCGACTGCAGCTTGACCCCGGTCACGCGGATGCCGCTTTCATAGGTATCCACCAATTGCTGCATCCACTCCCGCGTCTCATCCTGAATTCTTTCGCGGCCGGTCGTAATAACGTCATCGATACCCGTGCGACCTACGACTCCTCGCAATGCCACTTCGGCACTGGCTCGCAGCGTTTCTTCGGGATCGCGGAGCCGGAAGAGATACCGCGTTGGGTCGATGACGCGATACTGTACGATCATCTGAACTTCGAGGATATTGGCGTCGCCAGTAATCATCTGCGCTTCGTCAATGACCGGTTGTTTGTCGCGAAATCCCACGGATATGCTGCGAATCTGTTCGACGTTGACCTTGTCTACCCGCTGAACCAGCGGAATCCGAAAACGCAACCCGGGCCCCATCTTGTTCGTTTCGCGGCCAAATGTGCGAACAACTCCAATTTCACCGGGCCCCACCTTATACGCCCCAGACCATAGCAGGATGAGTAGTACTACCAGGCCCAGGCCCCACCCAAAACGCCCCATGACGTTTCGGGACATCTCTCCCACGCGTGCAACCACATCGCCAATATCGGGCGTTTTTTGATCTCCAAATTGGCTACGCATCGTTTGCCTCCAACCGTACGACAACGCCATTGCCGCGACTAGAATCTTCAACTGCCAGGTCCATCATGACTTGGACACGACGGACCGAAGATTGGAGTACCGCGCGAGCACAAGACATTACAATCATTGACGAATTCGCCAGTTGCCCAGGTAAGTACGTCCTATTTCATCGCATGTCGGGTCAGTCACAATCAATTCCGGGCGGGCCTCACGACAATACACGATTGAGTTCTGCCGAAATGTTCGACCAAAGTAGATGGCTTCATCACGCTCGATGCCGTGAACGATCCAAGCCGGTTCGCGCCACGTACCGTCGGGTTCATCATCGAGCCCCACGCACGCCTCGACCCGATAGCAGCCGAGAACCAGCAAGTCGCGCAGGACCTGGTGTCGTACGTCATTGACCTTGCGCGGCAGCAACATCGAGCGAGGGTTGTAGGCGGTGATAATGCCAAACTGCGTTTGCAACAAGGCGGGCAACGTAGTTGTGTCTTTGGTGATTTCACCGTCGAGCGAAACCCGAAGCACGCCGGACTCGGCGGGTAGCTCGTATACCGTCGAGATGTATGAGCGAAGCAGATTCTGATCCACCAGAGGAGGCTAGCCTCAGTTGTCCACAGGTCAACCCCTTCGCACTTCACATTTGGCTCAGTTGAGCCGGTGTGGCGGAGAAATGCGCTGCATTTACAGCTTAGAATCCGTTCAGTACTCTTGATCCACTACCAATGTTCGTAAAAGTTCAGCAACCGCCAGGGCATATGCGGGGCAACCTCGAGCGCGGTGAGGCAGATCTCCGTCGGCTAATTGCGATACGAAGCGCAATGCCAGTGGTTCTTCCAAGGCGCCCTCGACGAGCTGTCGCAATTCATCGCGCAGTTGGTCGTCTTCGCGAGCTAGCCGGGTTGCCGCAGTGACGAAGTATCCCAGCAGATGAGGCCATACGCTGCCCTGGAACGCCGAACCTTCGCGCTGCTCAAGCCCCCCCTCATGGTACCCTTGATAATCCGGGTCCTGCGGTGACAACGTGCGTATGCCGCGCGCAGTGAGTAAATCGTGCCTGACCCGTGCCACGATTGCCGCAGCCTGCCATGGCTCGAACAGCTCGGGGTCAATTGCAAGAGCTATCAATGCGTTGGGCCTGACGCTGGCATCGGACCAGGCGCCTTCGATATCCCGCTCCTCCGAAACGCAATCGAAGGGATACTCGGTTTGACTGCACCAGAAGCGGCGCTGAAAGGAAGCCCTTGCCCGCGAGCACGCCTCTTCTGCCATGACTTTGAGTTTCGTGTCACCGCAAGCCTCGGCGAGGTGGGCCGTCGTTTCACAGGCCTTCGTCCACAGTGCCTGGTGTTCAATGGCGACTCCACGCCGCGGAGTCACAATCCAATTGCCCACCCTTGCGTCCATCCAGGTTAGCGCTCGGTCTTCGGCACCGTTAGCCAACAGCCCTTCGCGCGTGGCCCAGATCAGGTGCTTTCGCCGATTCGACTTCAATCGGAGAAAGGCCCGGCGCAGCTTGGGAAATAAGGTGCGATGCACGAATGGGTCATGCACACCTAGATGTTCAATCAAACAACTAGAAGCATGAAAAAGCCAAAGCGTCGCATCGGGTGCAGGCTTTCCCACTCGAGCTTCCGCTTCGGACACTACATCTGGAAGTAGACCCGCGTGCAGGGTCGTTAGCGCGCACGCGACGATGCGTTTTGCGAAATCTACGCGGCCACGAACCAGGCATAGCCCATTGAGGGCACTGAGCGTCTCGCGCAGGTGAATTCCGTACCAGGGGTAGCCGGCGATGATGGCGGTATGGCCCCCGCCTTCGACGCAAAATGAGTCCGCCGCCGCCCAGAGCACTTGAATGGCGCGCACTCGGGCCGAACCTGGTGCTTGAGCCGCCAGGTACTCGACGGTTTCATCGACGAGATCCTTCGCCGATTCGCTGGGCAATTCGCCTACAGCCGTTAGTAAGTACTGGGTTTGTTCGGGCCGTAACGTCAGTTCGAAAGTGCCGGGGGTCCAAATATCTTCCTGAAATTCGGCAGCACGGGTGCGATCTTCCAGGTACTCGAAGCGCCGCCACCAATCCGGTGAACCGACAAATACACCTGAATGCCTGAAGGATATCGGCGGCAAATCGAATATTGGTTGTATTTCGACTTCACGCTGGCGCAGCACCACCCGCTGCACCATGGCGCCGTGCTCGTGCATTAGGTCGTGAATGCGTCGCAACGGCAGTAGCGGCTTTACCGTCAGTGTGGCTGGCTCTTGACCATGCCAAATGTAAGTCATTACGGCAATATTACGTTGCCGGGCCAGGCAAAGTCGGGGCTCGAATTCTTCATCACCAATGCGATAGATCCAGCGTGGAATTGGGTCCATCGCGAATTGTCGAAGTAGTCGATAACCCGGCGTTGGTGCCAGGTTGGGAAATTGGTGAGTCGAGAGTCGGTATTGCCGACCGTTGGCTTGTAACGTGAGCTCGGCGTGGCTAATGCTCACATAGCGGCGCAGAGGTGGTTCCAGAGGCGCCACCAAGATGCCATGGTAGCGTCGAGTGTGCATCATGGGGACAGTGCTCATTGCGTAGGCGCCTGCCCCGTTGGTATGAATCCATTCAGTTGCGTCTAGCTCGCCGTAGGTGTCGACGATGGGCCAGGCGCTCGATGAACGTATCGGACCACTCGCCTCGGTCAGCTTGGAACCGATTCTCGGCTCGCTCACTCTGCCACCTTTCGATTGGGCGACGGCATTTCGATCCTCACCCATCATGGTCCTGGTCCCTTCGAGGTTCCGTCAACGATGTTCGGCTCAGGCATGCGCTTTTCTTGAACAACCACAGTGGCGCCGCCTTCGTGCAAGCGGAGGGAAAGTTGCTCTTCAACGTCAATTTCCACAGATGACCGAACGGCCTGGCCGTTTAGCCGGTAAGTGATAGAATAGCCCCGGGCCAAAATAGCGAGGGGAGATAGCCCCGACAGCCGGGCCGTAACGTCAGAAAGCTGGGTCGAGGCCTTGGATAACTTGGCTTTTATTGCGGAAGGCAGCCGCAGTTCCAAGGGGACCAGTGCCGTACGCGCCCTGGCTACGACGGTCATAGGGTGCCTCGCGCGGAGCCGCCTTTCGAGGACATCGCTGTTCGAGTGCGACCTCTTGATCCTGGACCGCATTGAGCCGGCCGCTTGTAGGACCATTTCGTCGAGTTGCTGTTGACGCTGCAAGAGGGCGAACCGCGGATCACCAATTCGAGCTCGAAGCGCCTGGAGCGTCGCGCGATCGTCGGTCAGACGCCGATCCATCGCGCGACGTAGAACGATAGTCTGGTGCGACAGGCGGTCTTGCCGGTGAGCTGAGTCAACTACGGTGAGTTCCGCCGCCTGAGAGGGGGTCGCAGCGCGTACGTCAGCGACCCAATCGCAAAGTGTCGTATCTACGTCGTGACCCACGGCGCTGACGACGGGGACACGCACTGCGGCGAGCCTTCGTACCACTCGCTCATCGTTGAAAGCCATCAGATCTTCGTTGGAGCCGCCGCCCCGACCAATAATGAGCACGTCAAGCAGAGGATGACGCTCGATGAGATCAATGGCGGTGATAAGACTAACGGGAGCGCCTTCCCCTTGCACCAGCGCGGGCGATAGGACCACATGTGCACCGCCGCGTCGGAAAGCTACCGCCGTTATGTCCTGCCAAGCGGCACCCACAGCGCTCGTAACTACCCCAATTACGCGAGGCTCAGCCGGGAGTTCGCGTTTGCGAGAAGGATCGAATAGCCCCTCGGCCACTAGCCGCAACTTGAGTTCCTCGAGCGCTATCAGTAGCGAGCCTTTCCCCGCTGCACGCACTTGTTCGACCGAGAATTGAAGGCGACCCCTCGGCACCCAAACGGTCGCCTTTCCGCGAACTTGAATGCGTGTGCCGTCCGTGAGGAGCCTGCGGAAACGCAGTGCCTGCGTTCTGTACATGACGCAATCGAGCAAGGCGGGTTCGCGCTCGTCCTTCAGAGAAAAGTAGACGTGCCCGCTCGGAGCCGATTTCGAACCCGAAACCTCCCCCTCGACCCACTCTGAATAGGACGCATCCTCGACCACTCGGCGCAACCGACGGCTGAACTCCGCGACGCTAATGACTGGTTCTGGTTGTTCCACGACCGGGCGAGCTTTCTGACTACAGCAGCGTTAGTGCATCCAATTGTCTGATTTTATGAGAGATTCCTTCGGCTGGACCATCTAACCGTGATTCGCACTACAGACGTTTGAGTTCGTCAATGAATTCCCAATCGGCAATCAGATGTTTTTTTAGCAGCACGCTGAGTAGGGCGACGAAGAGGCCTTCCCATCGGTCATGTTCACCGAGGACCTCTGTGGCATTTTGGCCGTGCATTTTTGCCCTAAGGGCCTGAACGATGTCCCGTGCCGTCAAGGACATATCCGGCTCCGCGTGCGTTTCGGCGCCCACTTTCTTCGCCGCTCGCCCGGGTAACGTTACTTTAGTACCGTCCAGCAACGTGAGTGTAACGCGACGGTGTGCCGTCCCGCGTTTGGGCGTGGGCATGCTGTGCTCGCGCACGGGCACGTGCTGGCTACTTTCGGGTGCGGGCTCACCGTCGTCCGAAGTCGCGCCCGCGACGTTCGCCGACAGCGCCGCCTGCCTGGCCGCCGAGGTGTCGCTAGAATTGGCGGCACCGGAGCCCGGTGGCGAAGCCGGTGGCAACGAGGCTTGCGCAACGATCGGAACCTTGTCCAGAGTGGGCAACGATTGCGCCGACGCCGCGGTGCCTCCTTCAGCAATTTCTGCCGCTGGCTTCACGGAAACGCGCGGTGGCTTGGGCAATAGCGGTTCCGGCGGGGGCAGCGACGTAGGACCGAGTTCTTCGTCGCGATGATAATACGCCCGAATCGCCCCGCGAATATCCGAGGGTGGCGCGATCATGCACCTGACGGGCAACCCGGAGTAATGCTTGACCGCCTCGATGGCGGCCTCATCACTCGGGTCATCCATCGCGATGTACAGCGTGTTGCCCAGTCCTCGCACGCGCCGTACGAAAATGGGAACCAAGCCATACTGATCGGCTACTTCCCGTGGAACCAAATCGAGCAATTGGCGTGAGAAATCGATGTGATACAACGACACCCACGGGATGCTCAGCTGCTGGCTGAGGATCTGAGTTACCTGCACCTCGGTCACGAAGCCGGACTCGACCATCAACGTGCCCAGCCGGCGACCGTCATGCTTTTGCAATTCAAGTATTTCGGCGAGTTGCTCCCGCGTGATCGCCTGGGATTCCACGAGAAGCTCACCCAATCGAACGTGCTCCAACGGCATCACGATCACGATACACCGACTGGCGGCCACTTGGCATTGAATCGCAGCTTGACCGATATTCGGAGCATGCTTTGACCTCGGTTTTCCACCAATCGCGGCCGGTCGGCTAGCGTTGGCAATCGGTGTTGCGCGGCCAAGTCCGCCTGAGGATGGCGATCCATCGTGACTGGACGGCCGTTGCTCGTTCTGTGGGGGCAACTCCGGCACTTGGACACGAGAGTTCTCTTTTCAGGTGACCGCTGGGTGCGCAATACTGGGGCTTAGGCTTCAGAGCGTCGGCTCGTCCGGGTTCGCCTTGTTGCCACCCTAAACCATCCCGATGACTAACGAGCAGCCTGCCCGACCCTGTCCGCAATGTGGCATCACCAGCCCGAAGGACCACCAGTATTGCCCCGGGTGTGGTTTTCCAATTGGAACGCTCGGCACCAGTAGTGAAGACCGCTTCATTGGGCAATCGCTTCCGGGCGGATACCACATATTGGATCTGATCAGCGTCGGGGGCATGGGGCGAATATATCGCGCCGAGCAGAGCGTGCTCGGCCGCACCGTAGCCGTAAAGATCATTCACCCCCACTTGCTTTCGGATGAAAACGCCGCGTTGCGGTTTCTCACGGAAGCTCGCGCCGCAAGCCAACTCAACCACCCAAACTCGATTGCAGTCTACGACTTTGGAACGAAGGACGGCCAGCCCTATCTGGTTATGGAGTACTTGCGCGGCAAGGACTTGGCCCGCGTGATCTACGAGGACGGGCCGCTGCCGATTGCCCGCATCACCAACGTTCTGACCCAAGTGCTCGCGGCGCTTGCGGAAGCGCATGAACTCGGAATAATTCACCGCGACCTGAAGCCCGAGAACATCGTGCTCGAGCCCCTCCGTCGCGGCGGCGACTTCGTCAAGGTTTTGGATTTTGGATTGGCTAAGTTGAAAGCCGATGCCAGGGCCCCAACCAATGTGACCAGTCCCGGAATAGTTTGCGGCACACCAGACTATATGGCGCCCGAGCAAGGTCGCGGCGATCCCATCGACGGTCGCAGTGATTTGTACGCAGTTGGCGTCGTGCTATTTCAGCTGCTCACGGGGCGGCTGCCCTTCGAAGCGGACAGCCCAACGCACGTGGTAATGATGCACTTGACCGTTCCAGTGCCAGATCCGCGTGAGGTTGCACCCGGACGCAACATCCCGAATAGCATCATTGACGTCGTGTTTAAGGCACTGCAAAAGGATGTCAACGCCCGCTATCAGGATGCACTCGAGTTTGCTGACGCGCTTCGCGAAGCGCAGGCGCTCGCGGACAGCCACCCGCCCTCGGGGCGGCGCTCGTTGCCGCCAGGCCCGTCAACGCGACCGATGGCTAGCGTCGCGTGCACTCACTGCGGGCTAGTCGTGCCTGCGGGTCGTTTCTGCCTCGAATGCGGAACTCGATTATCCAACGAAACCTTGCCACCGGTGCGGTCGAGCCAAGTGCAGTTGCCTTTGGTGCTATTGGCACGCGACAGCGACTGGGAGTGGCTGGTGCTTCGACAGCAGACCGCGTCACGCGAGCTTGCCGCGGGGCGACTGGTAGGCGAAACCGGGGTTGGAAAAACCAGACTACTTCACGACTACCTGCGTCAAGCCGAAACGGCGGGCGCCATGGTCATCGTTACCGGCCCCGATCCCTATCACGCCGAGGTGCCGTGCTACGCCCTGCGCGATACGATTGAACAGCTAGTCGTCCTAGATCTGGACGAAATCGAGGCTGGACGAAATACTCAGGTGCCACCCGGCGTGCGTGCCGGCATCTTGGAGATCTTCGATCGCAATCCCAAAAACGAACCCGCTGAGCGCTCGGTCGCCGCAAGGCGTCGCGCGCGGCAAGATACCTTGATCTGGGCGCTCGATCAGGCACTCACCCAATTTTCGCCTGAAATCATCGTGCTCGCAATCGACGACCTGCATCGCATCGACTCGCCGAGCCGGGATGCCTTCGCCGACGTCGTGGGCGAACCGCACGCCCTGCCGGTATTGATGCTCGCAACGCATCTGCCCGCGTTCGAAGCGGGCTGGACGGCACGTCACCCCGCGCGAATCATCGAGGGACTACCGGCGGACATCGCGGGACGGCTACTAAAATCCGCGCGTGCAGAAACTCCGGTGGGCCTTCTGAATGCAACTCACGTACTACCGCTGTTCGTCGATCAATTATTGCGGTTCGCGCAAGAAGGCGGCACCAATCCCCCGGGCAAATTGGCCGACGTGCTAGCACAACGGGTGGCCATGTTGGCGCCGAATGCGCGTCACACGCTGCAAGCGCTGGCCGTGCTCGGCGATCGCGTGCCCCCTTCGATGGTGGCCGAGTTTCTACCCAAATCCGAAGATGTTAACGACGCTTTGGCCATCCTAGAAACACGCGGCATGCTCTGGACTTCCGGGGAATCCTTGAGCATCGATCACCCGCTGCTCCGGGACGTCGTACTGGCGGGTATTCCCGCTGCTGCGCGTCGGGAATTGCACGGTCGCGCCCTGGCAATCATGACTCGAACATCAGCGCCGCTCGAAGCTCGCGCGCAAACGGCCTTTTACGCCGAAGACTCATTCGAGGCACTTTTGCTGCTCGAGCAGGTTGCCGATCAAGCGGCCAAGCGTGATGATCCGAATGGCGAGGTGCTCGCATTGCGACGCGGTCTCGAATTGGCACGCCGTGAAATCGCTCGCGGCGAGCTCGATGATCCGCTGCGAGCGGTTGTCATCTTCGGCAGAAAACTCGGAGCCGCATTGACACGCGCCGGCAATTTCTCGGATGCCGAGGGGGTTCTGCGCGAGGCCCTCGACTGCGCAGGCCCCTCGAACTCGGAAACGGCTCGACTCCTCGGGGCCTTGGCCGTCGTGGCTCGCGGGCGCGATCGCACCGCAGAGGCCCGAACGCAACTGGATGCCGCCATCGAAGCCGCCAAACGCTCCGGCGATCGCGAACTCGAAGCCGCATTTGCAAACACGCGCATGTCTTGGTTCCCGTGAATGCCTTTTGGGGCATGTCGGCACGTGGACAATCCAATTAGTCCTTCCGCCCTTCCATCCTTCCTGTGAAATGCAAATCAGTGGACGGTTGAACTCGGATGATTTCACAGGAAGATCGGAAGGACGGAAGAGTTGATTTTTTGAGGATAAATCCTTCCGATCCTTCCATCCTTCCTGTGCAATCCAAATCAGTGGACGGCTGAACCTCGGATGATTTCACAGGAAGATCGGAAGACCGGAAGTTCTGATATTTCGAGATGAAATCCTTCCGCTCTTCCTGTTAAAATCCAAAGCCGGGGCGTCGACTTCTCGCAGCCCGGTCTGAGCCGTCGAGTTGCGTGGGTCCTTCGAACCGGCAGGCGACTGCTGTTCCCCGTTCGGCCGCGGTAGCGACGCGCCTCGACGTGCGAGTGAGTCAACGACCAAGAAAATAAAAGCGGCCCAATGTTCGGGCAATTGCCGGCTGAAAGTCGCACTGACAAGGGCCCATTCGGTCAGCGCCCCCGGACCTTCTGGCCAACCAATTCCTCTATTGGCGGTTCCCGTAGCACAACGCATGGCTTCCGGTTATTTTCCCGCCGCCTGTGCGGGGGCCGTATGGGTTGACCAAGGTTTGGTCGGTTTCCTCCCCGCACATCGAACGGTCGCGCCCGCATCGAAAGGCTCGCGCAGTGGATAGTGATTTAGCAGAGGCCGTATCTGCTCTTCGGGAAAGCTTTCGCAACCGCAGGATTAACGCGTCATTTGGGCGCGCTGAGCCGGAATTGGTGGCAACGCTCAAGTCGAAGTTCAAGTTACCCAGGCGGTATCGAGATTTTCTCATCGAGGCTGACCCGATCCGCGTGGAGACTCGAACTCCCGCCGAGCGCGTGCGCCTGATCCCGTCTTCGGAACTCGTCGAGGAACAGAAGGGGCATAGCCTGCTCGACTCGGGCAGCGCCCTCGACAAGCCAACGGCCAACGGCTGGCGACCGAATTGGATCGTCGTAGGTCACAGCACGCTACTCGGCGACCCGTATTTTCTGGATACATCACTGCCAGATGCCGAAGGCGACTGCCCCGTGTACACCGCGATGAACGGCACCGATCAGTGGAAGCCGCGGCTATGCGCCTCGAGCTTTGCGTTGTTCGTTAGGATTCTAGCGATCGGGATGGAGCTTGCCGAAGGGTTCGCCGAAGAAAACATCGACGTGGACGACGAATCGGTTTTTCGCGAGACTTTCGGTCCCCGAATTAGGCAATACGACCCCGCCGCTTTGAAAGCGGGACATTGGACCTAGTTGGTTGCGGGTCGTAAAATTGATGGTTGTTCGCAGATCACGGTTACAAAACCCCAAAGTCTTGGCGCAAGCTCACGGGTCCACTGCAATCGGGGCCGGGGCCCCGATTGCCACGTAAACAAAAGCCGGAACGGCCCTCACAACGTGTCTGAAAGGAACGGACTGCGTGAGGGTACAGGTTGCGGGAGTCCGAAAAACAAATTCCGCCCCGAATGCCACACAATACAAAAGTCCGAAGGACCCACGCAACTCGACGGCTCAGACCGGGCTACTCGAAGTAGACATGTAGGCCTGGAACGAACAAGCATGACTCGGTCAACACTTCTCAGGTAATGACAAACAAAATCACGCTTTTTCGATCGCGTGCAAGTACCCGCCTTGCATAAGCTCGACGACTATCCGTGCCGTATCGGAATCGCTTTCGTTGCTCTTTTCGAGGAGCGCTTGCACGTTCGTGCAATTGAGCGCTGTCTGGAGGATTTCCAGATGACGCGAGTCGAGTTCATGCAGCGGAGCGACGAGGGGAGTCTTGAGCGCGAGGCGGGAGTCTAGCGGAGGGAATTGTCCGCGCACCGTCGAAAACTCATCTTGCTGTCGCAGCGCTTCCATCAGTACTTCTTGAACACTGAGATCGACGGCGCCTTCGATTTTGCGGGTGTCGGGCGGTTCGAGTTCGAACACGCCCTGTTTCCACTCGAGCATTCGATAAATGGCTTTGAATGGTTTGAGCTCGGGCTGACCTTCAATCAGCGCGAAGTGCAGCCGTCCCTCGTCTAGGAATATCCTGCCCACTCGCGAGTCAGTTCGAACGACCAAGACTCCACTTTTGCGACTGCTTCCGAAGAGCTGCATGAGGTCAGGCAATGGGATCTCTTCGAGGTTGCCCGTCATTCGGGGCGCCTCTTCCGAGGATGAACTCAAGGGACGCTGGCGGGCGGTGACGCGGCGCTTTGCCATCACTTCGAGATTGCGCCGCGAGTCGGCATTCTGCGTGCTCAGCCGCACCAACTTCAGAATGTTGGTGCCAATCAAAACCCGGTCGCCCTCTCTGAGCACCGTCTTAGAGACTTTTTCTCCGTTGACGAATGTGCCGTTCGTCGAGCCGAGGTCTTCGATGGCTACGACCCCTTCGCGAAAGCTGATGATCGCGTGCCGCCGCGAAACCATCTCCTCGACAAGAACCATGTCGAGATCGCTCGAGCGTCCGACGACGACTTGTTGTCCGTCGTCGAGTGGGAACTCGCCGCCTTGGTATTTGCCCGAAATAAAGCGCAATGCGAGCCCGCTTCGCGAGGAAGCGCGCGCAGGATTCTTTGATGGTGAGTTATTGCGATCGGGCATCGCGAACGTGAAGCCCAGTCCAGGCCCCTGGCCCTCTAATTAGTGCTCAGGTGAATTTGGAGCCTAACTGGAGGATTGTTCGATGGTCAAGCTGAGCCTCAGAACTTACATACGAAATTGATCTGCCAGCCGGTCACGCGGCGGACGCGGCAGGCGTCTGGACGGCAATGCCTATTCGAAAGGCGCGCTTCCGGGTGCACAAAAGCGGTTGGGCCGGAGCCCCGATTTCCCACGAGTGCGACGGGCGGACCCTGATGGTTCAGGTTTGGATCGCGGGGACAACCACGCCTGCGGCCACTGTAGGCTCTGTGGCAGCCGGCAACACAATGCTGAACGTAGAGCCTTGGCCTTGCTGAGAGGCCACCAATATCCGCCCTCCCATCGCTTCAACCAGCCGGTGGCTAATCGCCAGTCCGAGGCCCGTACCTTGGATTTTGGTCGTAAAAAATGGGACGAACAGGTTCTCTAACACTTGGGGCATAATTCCAGGACCTTCGTCTTGGATGGCAACTTCCACCCAATCACGGCTGCGGCTGGCGGCATTCCAACCGGGGCGCCAACCATGACGTTGCCAGGTGGTGACGCGCAGCGTGCCGCGGCCATTCATCGCCTGAACACCGTTTCGGACGAGATTGATCAGGACTTGTCGTAGCTGCTCGGAGTCCGCTCGAACCGCCAAGAGATCCTGTGCGCAGCGCACCTCGAAGTTGATCCCCTCGTTGCGCTCGCTCGAGAGGACCTGTAGCGATCGCCGCACGACGGCGTTGACGTCGATGAGCCCTGGGTTGCCCTTCGAAGGCCTCGCATAATCGAGGACACTGCCGACGACCCGGTCGAGCCGCTCGACTTCCTCGAGAATAATACCGACGAACTCCCGGGACGTTACATCGAGTCGCGGTGACGATGCGTGCTCTTCGTTCAGCAATTGGGCTGCGCCCTTGATGGCTCCGAGGGGGTTTTTGATCTCGTGGGCAAGGCCCGCTGCCATTTGCCCTAACGCAGCAAGGCGATCTCGCTCTTGTTTGCTGCTAAATTGGCGGGAGTTCTCGATGACCACGCCAATCTGCGTTGCGAGCGTCTCGAGCAACGTTACTTCTTCCGAGGCAAAGGCGTCCCCGACGCGATCATCTTGCAATAGAAGAATCCCAAGCAAGCCTTGATCTTGGCCGTGGATTGCCAGCATCACGGAGGTTCTAAATGGTCCCAGTGCCTCGGCCGCGGATTGCAGCCTTTCCGCGCTTTCGGCTTCGTGCACGCGACCTCGTCGGCGCTGTTCGATTGCAACGGCGCCCACTTGCTCTAGGACTAAGCTGCGCTGCTCGCTCAACCAGTCGATTAGTGGCCGAGCCGTGGCCGGCTCGATGCGCGGCGGCGCTGGCGGGCCGAAGAATTGGGCCAAGCGGAAGTCAGAACTGAGCGGATCACGTAAATAGAGGGCGCCGCCAGTAGCGCGACGCGACTCCTCGAGCGGCGTCAAGACTACGCTGGCAATGTCTGCCACTTCGAGCACGTGTGCCAGTTGAGTTCGGGCAACGTAGAGGCTTCGCTCGAGATCGACTCGTTCGCGAAAAAGGACGCGATGAATGTAACCTTCCACTTTGTGCCGCAGCGGATCGAACAGAACCAAGATGACGATCGCGGCGAGAATCGCACCCAGATACATGGTTTCGAACCCGCCGAAAAGTACGACGAATACATAGAAAATGCCCGCCAAGCAAAAGGCAAGCGCGGTATGAACGACGAGGTGCCCCAGCAGATCATAGAGGTTGACGAGCCGTTCCCGATTGAGCGACTGTGCCAGAACGAACAGAAAGACGGTGCTTAGGACGGCGCCCACGGGCGGGAGTGGCGCGACGACGAACCAAAGAAAATCAGCTAGGCTAAATACGCCTGCCAGCGCGCCGATGAGAACCAAAAAATGTACACGACGCGTGGTGGCAAGCGATCCGCTGCGCGAGGCGCGAATTGCCATCGAACCAAGGCCCGCAGCGACCAGGCCTAGCACGTATAGAAAGATCGAAGCACGCGCCCAGCGCCGCTCATGCAAGGGCGTGACCGCCAAGACGAACATCGGGACCGCAAGCACCCCCGCCGTTCGAAGCAGCGAACTGCGCTTGCTCGGGTGTGGCATGATTGCTTCGAACAAGTGCAAGGCGAACTGCGGCAGCAGGACTGCGAGCACAGCCGTCGAACGAGCCCAGACGTCTAGTTGAGCCCAGCGGTATAGCCATTGAGCCAGGTACCAGAGCCCCATGTCGATGGCGAAACCGGCGAAGAAGAGCTGGGGGCGGCGAATCCGCCCGCGCAGTAAGATTGACAGGCCGATGGCCAAGGCTAAGGCACCACAAAACAGCGATGTTCGCGTGCGAAGATCCACGTCAATAGCGTAGCTAGCTCGGAAAGAACCGGCAATGCCAAACGGCGTGGCCGACAATCGCTAGCGATCGCCAGCACAGTGCTGGTGATCGCCCGCAATATTCGAAGGGTCGGGCGGTGGCATGCCGCAAGCAAATGGCGGGTGGAATGTCGAATGATTCAAGGCAAACTTTAAAAATTGCGGCCCGGGAAAAGACGCTGCAAGGGCGAGCGGCAACGCTGAGTGACGCCGAATTGCTCGCTGTAATGCTCGGCACGGGGTGTGAGGGCCAGTCAGTGGTCGCCACAGCGGGTGCCCTCTTGGACTTTGCCGGAAATTTGGTGGCGCTGCGACGCCTAGGTCCGCACCTGATGGCAATGCAACGCGGAGTTGGTCCGGCAAAGGCGGCGCGGTTACTAGCCGCAATCGAAATTGCGCGGCGCTGGTCGCTGGCCGACAACTCCGAGCAATCAGGCGCCGGGATGCAATCATTCGAAAATGTCGTGGCTTGGGCACGCGCTCATTTGGTTGCCCTCGATCACGAGGAGGTTTGGACGTTGGCCCTCGATGGCCAAAACCATTTGTTGCAGGCCCGTTGTGTCGCGCGCGGCGGGCAGCACGGTTGCGCCCTTCGAGCTAGGGATATCCTCCGCGTGGCGTTGCGAGACGGCGCCAGCGGCCTAGTGGTTGTCCACAATCATCCTAGCGGCGACCCCAAGCCTAGTAGTGAAGACGTCAGCATGACCGCGTGCCTCGTCGAAGCCTGCGAGGCCGTGGGGCTGCCGCTACTGGACCATGTGATTGTAGCGCGAGGTGGGGCAGCGTCGCTATTTCGAGCTCGGCGTACTGCCGGTCAGCGCCGCCTAGTAGTGCGATTCCACTGAAGCGATGGGCCCTCGGGGCCGGCGACTGTCCGAAATTCCCGAGGAACTCGCGATTGTGTCGGCCCTCGGTGCTATGCGGTGGCTGAATGCACCGCCGCTGATCTATGCTCCCGAACGGCATGTCGAGCAATGAAATCACGTTTGCTGCATTAACGGACGTTGGACGCCAGCGCGATCACAATGAAGACAATTTCCTGGTCGACAAGAAGCTAGGACTATTTGTCGTGTGCGACGGCATGGGAGGCCACGCCGCCGGTGAAGTCGCGAGCGCGCTCGCCGTCAAGATGTTTCACGAGGCTATCAAGCGTGAAAGTTGGATGCTCGACGACTACGCCGCCAACAAACGCGGAGCTGAAAAGGTTACGCGAAAGCAAATACTAACCCTGCTCGAGAACGCGATTAATCAAGCATCGAGCCGAGTTCATGAGGAGGCTCGCAAGGACGCCGCCAAACGGGGCATGGGCACCACGCTGGTGGCGGTAATGATTCTCGCCAACCAGGCATTCGTGGTGTGGGTGGGCGACAGTCGCATCTACCTGCTACGCGACAGTGTTCTCGAACAATTGACCGAGGATCACAGCGTATTCAACGAGCTTTTGAAGCGCAAGAAGATGGCGCGCGAGGAGATCGAGAAACTCCCGCAAAAAAATGCCATTACGCGGGCCATTGGTGTGTATGAACACACTGAACCGGACAGTCTCGTCGTTGACTTGATTGCGGGCGACCGGTTCCTGCTCTGCAGCGACGGGCTCTCGGGTTACTTCGAGGAAGATCTCGAAGAACTCAACCGCCTGCTGGGTCTCAAGGACGGCAATCTTGCCGGTCAGGAGCTAATTGCTGCAGCTAATGAACGGGGCGGCAAGGACAACATTACCACGGTCATCGTCAGTTACGGCGATGCTGCCGCACGCGACGAATCCCGAGCTCGCCATGTACAGCTCAAGCGCGAGATTCTCGCTCGCATGCCGCTATTCCGCGCGCTCAATGACCGAGAGATTTTGCGGCTCTTGCAGGTAGTGGAGGTTCATCCCTACAAAGATGCCGATGTCGTAATCCGTGAGGGAGACCGTGGCGAGGAGCTGTTCATCGTTCTCACCGGAAGCGTCAAGGTCATGCGCGGCGAAACGGAATTGGCGCGATTCAAGCCGGGTGATCACTTCGGCGAGATGGCGCTCGTTCGCAACCAACCTCGTTCGGCAACCGTGATCAGCGACCTCGATAGTGAATTGATGGTGATTCGCCGGACGGACTTTTTCGATATTCTGCGCAGTGAACACCAGCTCTCGGTGAAATTGCTCTGGCAGTTCCTCGGTGCACTGGCCGACCGATTGGACGAGACCAATCGCGAGTTGGGCCAGGCCCGCGAGGAACTTGCCGCAGAGGACGTGACAGCCGAGATATTCGAAGTTGTCTACGAAAATGCCCGGCAGCCTCGATCGTACGCGCCCGCGGCTGCGCCCCGCCCCCCGGCCCGTGATTAGCACAGAATCGAGCCCCTTAAAGTGAAAGGGCTTCGGCCCGGCCGCCTGCAACGGATTGACACTCCGCCAAGGACGCAGGTAGCGTCCCGACAAGGCGATTTGTCGATGCTCAGAGCAACCGGACAGCAACACCTCGGGCGTACTTTGGCTGCTGGGGAGCGGACGGATTATTCCATAAGGCAGGACATCGTGAATTTCAAACGCGGCGATCGCGCGGGCGTAAACTCGAAATGCAGGGTTCGCACTTCGCTTAGTATTAGCAACGGGAGCCTACTGTGCTTGGTTATTGCCGGACTATGGACTTGGGTTTCGCCCGCAATTGCAGAAGAGCCACGCACAGCGAAAGAACCGCGCCTGATGGCGGAATCGACCGAGATTACACAGGTTGCCGACGCTTTTGACGACGATGATCCAATCGACGTAAATCTATCGATCGGTTACCAGTACAGTTCGCGCTCAGCGGACATTCTGCGTGAGGCGGGCACTTCAAACGGTTTTTATACGCGCGGTACCGATAAGATCGCACAGTACAAGGAATCGACAAACCGATTGCTGATGCGCGCCGACATCGGCCTCTTTCACGATCTTGCACTCGTAGTACGCATGCCGGTGATCTTGAGCAATTCACAATCGCTGGGCGATTACGCGGGCAATACGACTCAAGCCGAAAGTCTGCGTAGCGCCGCAGGCGATAAACCTCTGTTTGCATTGCCATTTTCGTCTCCCTCGCGGCACGGCATCGAGTATCTCGCCCTCGGTCTCGATTTGGGACTGATGAATCAATATCGGGACCACACAAAACCCACGTGGATCGTCGGCGTCGAGAGCCGTTTCAGCGTTGGCGCTCCCATGCACGCGTGCAATGCCAATCCGCCAGCGGGAGAGGTTTCATGCGCCTCGCCCGGTGATGTCGATCGCAACGGGCGACAAGACGATACGGCACTCAATGCACCTTGCCGACAACGTCGCCGACGCCCTATCCCCTCGAGGGTGGCGGTCCTACACGCTCGGCGGGTGTTAGTCGCGGCACAACGGGGCTCGAACTGCACTCTTACGTGTCCAAGCGTATCAAGTACATCGAACCCTACGGTGGCTTTCGGATGTTGTTCGAGTTTCCAAATTCGGGGAGCGATTATGGCGTCACGGACCTTCGCGGCAACCTGGTCAATCATCCGCCGCTTCAGGGCACGGTAATTACAGGCTTGTCGGTAATTCCCTATGAAGTGCGCACCGACTACCAACGCCTGACGTTTGACTTGCGACTCGAGGCGACTTACCGCTCCGAAGGTCGCGACTACAACGAACTATACGATGCCCTCGGTTCGAGCGATGCCACGTCAATGCGAATGCCGAACTATACTAGAATACCTGCCGCCCCCGCCTGCGACGCCAGGTTCCACTACGACCAGCCTGATCAACCCCACTTCGCAGCGGGTCTACGTTTCGGGGCTCATGGATACCCAGCAGTACATCATTACCCGCTACAGCCTTGGCGTTACGTTCCAGGTGAATCGGTACATCAAGTTCAACGTGGGCACGGCCCTAAACCACATTCAGTCGCATTACCTAACCTTCGATCAACCTTGCAATGCGAGCCTCAACGGGAGTCTCCAAGATGCGGGGCCGTGTCGCGGCAGGTCCAGCGTCACTGCTGAATGGGCGGCCACGGGCATCCCCAATCCCAATTACCGCCCTGTCATAAATGCTCCTGGTCAACGATTCCTCGTCGATGGTTCTTCCGGCTACGACGGTTGGCTTATGGCGACCGCAATGTTCTAGTTTTCTGGCGCGACCATGCCGCCAACATCAAAGCCTTTGGCATTCCAAAGAATCCGAATTTGTCGGACAGCTCTATCAACGGTGGCTTTCAATTGCCTGCTGTGCGGAGCTCTGTGGTCGGGCCGGGCGTCGGCTAGCGAAAGCGATATGCTGATCTTGCCGGCTTTGGTGACGCCCGATGTCGACTGCGACTCGGCAAAGAAGGATGTCGTACCGATCGATCCGACACTGAAGCGAATTGCCAAGCACGTAGATGCGTTGCTAAGCGACTCGGTACAGGACCTCGATCTTAGTCTGGAAATCGCGCCGACGGCGGGGTCGCTGGAGGATGACAGCAAAAAGCCACCGACCGACGATTCCTTGATTGCGCTCGCCGCAACACGCTGGGTCGTCTCGCCGCGACTGGTCACGCGTGGGAGCAAGGTCGAGCTGCGTCTCGTTGCGGTAGCGCCGGGGTCCCGAGTCGTTGCAACCCGGAGCCAAGCAGTCCACTCGAGCAACGTAGACGTTAGAGCCGTCGTCATGTTGAGCGAACTGGTCCAGTCCCTTCGCAAGAACACCCTGGAACCTACTCGGCAGACATCACCGTTAACGCCGGGCCCGCCACCGCGAGCAGCTCGTTCGGAAGGCAGAGGCGTGCTTGCCATTTCAACCGCGCTCCTCGGAGGCTTTACGGGTTATTGGCTGCAACGCGCAAGCGGTTCGAATGATCCGCGAGTGACGTATCCCCTGGCCGCCCTCGGTGCTGGCATCGGCCTCGGTGCGTCCCTGTTGGCAGCCGACGAATGGGACGTGAGCACCGACGACGCCTGGACGCTCAATGCTGGCATCGCTTGGCCCACGGCCAGCGGTTTCTTGATTGCGCGTGGTCGAAACGTGCAACCACCCACCGACCGTTACGTGTACGGGCTGTTAGGGGCAGGAACTGGCCTCACGCTGGCCTCCTTGTCCATCAGCGTGCACAAGGCAAACCCGGGTAGCGTGGCCATGGTTCATTCAGGGGGCGCTTTTGGCACATTTCTGGGAGCCCTGACTGAATGGACTTGGCACGGCAGCACGGACGCACCGCCCAATACCGGCATGGGCGTCGGAGCTGGGCTTGGCGTGCTTGCCGCGGGCATCGTTTCGACTCAAATCGAAACCACGAGCACGCGGGTGCTTTTCATAGACTTGGCAGCGAGCCTCGGTGCTCTGTCGGGCGCCGCCGCTGCAAGTTCGCTGCTAGTCGTGGACACGGGCAAATTGCCGCTCAACCAGAATCGAACTTGGCTCGTCACAGTGGGAAGTGGAACCCTACTAGGCGGCGGAGTTGGCTGGCTGCTCACGCGCAATATGTCGACGCGAAATGTCGAGACCCGCCAGTCGCTGAACTACATGCCCTACGTAGGGCTGTCATCAGCCAGCAGCAACCCGACTCCTTCCCGGAGTGACGGGTGGGTCGCGGGCGTAACTGGCACGTGGTAAACGAACGTCATACCTTTGTAGTTTCAACCGACGAAGCCGGAACCCGGCTGGATCGCTGGCTCGTCGTCAGAGTCCCAGACCTTGGTCGCAAACGCGCCAAGCAATTGTGTGATGCGGGACTAGTGTCGGTCGATGGTCGTGTTGGCGGCAAGAGTATGCCTTTATCGGCGGGGGCAGAGGTTTGCTTTCCGATGCCAGCAGAGCGCCGCGCGGTTCCCAATCCAAGTCTTACACTCGACGTACGCTTCGAGAATGCGTTCTGCGTCGTTGTATGTAAGCCTGCGGGTTTAGCCACCGCTGCGCTCGACGAGTGTGACGACTCAGCACTAACCAATGCTCTTTTGGCGCATTTTCCCGCGATGCAAGGGGTTGGAGCCGGGCCACTCGAACCCGGCATCATCCATCGGTTGGACAACGGCACCTCGGGCTTAGTAGTTGCCGCCAAGACGAGCCGCGCCTTCGACGCGCTGCGGCTGGCATTGTCGAAGGGGGAACTCGACAAAGAATACCTAGCGATTGTCACTGACAGTGACCTTCCTGATCAAGGCAGCATCGAGAGGTATCTGCGACCCAGCTCGCATAACGCGCGCCGCGTCGTCGTTGCGGAGCCGAGCGCCCCGGGAGCGCGCGCCGCAAAAACTTACTTTCGAGTATTGGAGCGTTCGAATGGGCTCGCCATAATCAACGCGCAGGCGAGCCGCGCCCTACGCCACCAGATCCGCGCGCACCTCTCGAGCCTTGGGTGCCCACTACTCAACGATGCACTGTACGGGGGAAGGGCCGAAACCACACTCGCATCCGGTCGGCACGCACTTCACGCGCGACGCGTTAAATGGCTTGGCAACGAGACGCTGCCCGCCTTCGACGTTGTGGCCCCGCTGCCACACGATTTGCGGGATTTACTCGGCAACTTAGGCTTTCAGACGACATTGTCGCTTTGAGATCCCCCTCGGACCGCATAACTGAGCGCGAAATTAGGCTTCCGGCGTCACGCTGTGCGATCCCTTTGGTGCCGTATAAGCGTAGCGCCTTGGCTTTGGGTGCCGCTTTTTTGTCGTGACGGCACGGAAACGCCTCTCGCGGCCACGTGCCGATGTGTCAGCAATTGTGCCCGATGATTTTCGGTAATTAGCACCGGTCCCGTGATGCCCTAGCGCGCTAGCGAAATGCGCAGTTGACGGTACTGCCCAGAAGGATCAGAAAGCCTACTCGAGTGGCTCTCTTCATGCTTGCGCGCGCGACGTAATGCGCAATTATTCGCGTCACCCACGTGGACGAGCTCTCAGCCGCACAACACTACGCCAAATTGCAACGCATGTATTCGAACGCCGAGACCAACCGGTACTACGCTCCAGTGATACGCATCGAGCGATCGCTTTGCGAAATTTCAATCGAGGTGCGCAGCGACTTCTTTCACTCGGCAGGCGCGATACATGGCTCGGTGTGCTTCAAGCTTCTCGACGATAGTGCCTACTTCGCTGCCTCGTCGCTCGATCCCAAGAATCACCTGGTGACGACGCAATTCACAATCCACTTCATTCGGCCAGTATCCCGCGGAACATTGAGGTCAGTTGGTTCGGTGGTGTATCGTACGGCGCGCATCACTGTCGCCGAAGCGAAAGCTTTCGATTACAAGGACCGCCTGGTCGCAACTGGAAGCGGAACCTTCATTCCGAGCCAAGCATTGCTAAGTGAGCGTGTGGGTTACGTGTGAACTGTTCCTGATTCGCACGTAAGGCCCTGAAGCCGGTTAACCTAATAACTATTGTTTTATGATTTACATCTGGTTAAAATACAATAGTCTTTAGTACCATGAAACGCGAAGCGGAAGCCAACATAACCGGCTGGATGGCCCAGAATGGTCAGAAGCCGCTGATTATGCGGGGAGCGCGCCAGACGGGCAAGACTTGGCTCATCAAGCACGTTGGAGAGCAATTCCAAGGCGAACTAGTCACAGTGAATCTGGAGCGAGATCCGGACTTGGCAGCTTGTTTCGAGTCGAACGATCCGAAGACAATCCTTGGACTATTGGAGGTGCGACTGCGTCGGACCATCTCACCGGAAAAGGCGCTGTTATTCCTCGACGAAATCCAGACAAATCCGGAACTCCTCGCAAAGCTAAGATGGTTTGCCGAGGAACTGCCGGCTCTGCACGTGGTAGTGGCCGGTTCGTTGCTCGACTTTGCGCTGGTTGATCACGCGTTTTCGATGCCGGTTGGACGCATCACCTACGGTCATCTGGAACCAATGACATTTGCCGAGTTCCTGACGGCCGCAGGTGAAGAACGACTCTTGACCGTGATTCGGGAGTGCACACCCGACGCTGGAGTGCCCTTGGTGCTGCATCGTCGCCTGCTGGAGTTGGTGCGCAGCTACAGCCTCGTCGGGGGCATGCCTGCCGCAGTTGCGGATTGGATTGAACACCGCTCGTTCGCGCGCACCGCAGAGATCCATCGCGACCTCTTGCAGACGATCCGCGATGACTTTGCGAAGTACAAGAGCCATGTCCCGACGGCGCGAGTGGCAAAGGTATTTGCCGCGCTGCCACGTCTGGTTGGGCGCAAATTTCAGCCCAGGCAAGTCGATCCGGACGAAAAGACACTGCCCCTCAAGGATGCGTTCCGAATGTTGTCGTTGGCCCGCGTAGTAACTCCCGTGCAGCGAACGGCCGCCAACGGCATTCCGCTCGCTGCTCAAGTGGATGAGCGTTATCAGAAGGTGTGCTTGCTCGATACTGGCCTTTACGCAACCCAAGTCGGGATCAACGCCGCGTCGGTGGCAACCGAACCAGATTTTACGTTGGTGAATGAGGGCCAATTCGCCGAGCAATTGGTGGGGCAAGAGCTTCGCGCGTGCCGCCCGTTCAACCAGGAGCCAGCGCTATTCACCTGGGTGCGTGAAGCCAAGAGCAGCAACGCCGAGGTCGACTACGTGATGCAGGTGGGCACTCGAATCGTCCCGGTCGAAGTGAAGGCCGGAGCCACTGGAAAACTGCGCAGTTTGCACATGATGGTTGCCGAGAAGAACCTCGAATTCGCGGTTCGAGTCAGCTCGGAACCCTTGCAGCAAAGCGAAGTGAAAACATCGCTGCCGATCGGCGTTCAGCGGTCGTTTTGCCTGCTTTCAGTGCCATTTTACTTGGTCAGCGAAATCCCGCGGTTCGTCGCAAATTACTTCGAGGGCAAGTAATGACGACCTGCATCCGTAGGCCAAAGTGGCACCGTCCCGCGTGATGACGTGGTTTACAGGAGGCTTTGCGAACCGGGCTTGGCTATTCTTGAAGCAAGCGCGCGAATAGCAAGGCCTCGTCGAAGTCTTTACGCGCGACGCGTCAAACGGCTGGGCAATGCCGTCAGGCCGCCCTTCGTCGGTGTGGCTCCCCTGCCTCTCGGCTTGGAAGCTTTGCGGGGCGGACTAGGCTTTCGTACGTCCTTTTCGCTTTGAGATAATAGATCTCGCAACAATTGAACAATCATATCCTCGGCTAGGGCGCAGGACGGCCAATCAGGGGGAAAGTCGCGACCCTTTCGTCAGCGCGCCGTCCTCGCTGCCACACGAGTTTCCCACTCCATACTCGATGCGCGGCGGTTCCATCGACGGCGCGCATCAGCAGCGATGCCACCGATTCTTGCGAATCTGCCGCTTGAGTGTAGGCCACCTCTAGACCGAGAAAACCCGGAACCGGTCGCGGTGGAACTACGCGCAGACGCAGCTCGTCTGGTGACGCATCACCCTCGGGAAAGCGGGCCCAGGCGATGACCTTGAGTCCCTGGCCATGCGTCAATTGCCGATGCAGCTGCGCGAGAAAGTGGGCAGATTGCCTGCGCCGAGCATTCGGCAATTGTGTACCGCGTGCCGTCAAAAACAAAACCAAAGGCAGAGGTGACAGAAGGCCAAAGAGCGCAGCATCGTAAGAGGAACGGCGCGCCATCGCGAACATCACGATTGCAACTACGACGAGCCAGAGCGTCAACATCACGCGACCTTGCCAGCGCGAAGCATCGAAAAAACGGCTACGCGTTACTGGGGCATTGCGCGAAAAGGCTTCGGAATCCGTGAGCGGCAACCAAACTCCAGGGCCGCGTAGTGCGCGCGTGTCGAGCGGTGTGTTTTGCGCTGCGCAGAGCATGGCGGCCGCAATGCAAAGCGTCGCGAGCGTCGGAGATTGCCAGCTCCACGCCAATAGAATCGCTGCGGCAACGAAGAAGCCGGATAAGGTCACGCGCAACACCGGGTGCAGTTTCAAGACGGCGCGCGGCAGTGTTGCTTCGGCTTGGCAATCCGCGGTGTAGAGCCGAAGCTTGGCAAGCAGCGCCGATATCCAGAGAATTGCCGCAGAAAAGGCGATTGCAATCCAGGTCCAACCCCCGAGTTTGTTCGCCGCGATCGGCACCGCCGTCGGTACCGTGTGATCGACTGTGACGTTGGCTGTTGGCAAGATCGCAGCGTCGAATGCGGCCGGGCTCGCCCAAAGGCGCCACAGAACGGGTTCACCCTGAGCGACATGCGCGCGCACTAAATCGATTTCATCGAAGGAGGTGTTGCGCCGCACGGTGCTCACGAAAGAATCGACGGGAGCGCCTTCGACATTCGGCAGATCGGGGTCCACGTCGAGTTCTGGCAGGCGCGGTGAAGTTGACGCGGCGGGCAATCGAAAGGTCACTTTCGCGCCGTCCAGGCCAGTCGCAAATCTCGGCCCGATCCAGCCAATTTCGAGCCAAGGGCCGCGACCACGTATCATCTTCGTGGTGCGAAGGTCCGTGCGATACGAGAATTGCAGGAGGTAAGTTCCTTGCTTCAATCCGCGGTCGTCGTCGACATCGATTTGAAGGGATTCGTCGTCGCCTTTGGTCAATTCGAGGTCGCGTCGGGTGTTCTGCGAGTTGTTGGCGTTGGAGTTTACGACTGATGCACCCGGGAGTGGTTCGGCATCTCGGTCAATGCCCTGCAAGGTCCAACTCTTCAGTGGGCCGCCGCGAATCTTCAGTGCAATCGAGTGGCTTACGGTGGCTCGCCCGTCACGCTGGAGTTCGACGGTTACGGCGTCGGACGCGACGGTCGTTTCTATCCATGCGGCGGCCCGCGCTGCTCGCGTGTAGGCCACCAAGCCAAGGAATATCAAGAGCCATCGACCGAATCTGCTCATGTAGGCAAAATGCTTACACTAACTCATGTGAGACTACCAATTTTGGGGGCAGATAAGTCCCGGTCGTCTGGCCTTTATGGCGTGATGGCACTGAAAAGGCCCATTGCCGGCGGTCCGGCTATTTCGCCATTTGCATTAGTTGTTGGCCGCCGACTGCGAGGATGTCCTCGAAGATGGCCCTATCGAAGCGCATGTTGCATTCGAGTCTGGGCGCTGTGCTTTCGCCTTTTACGGTCCAGATGAAGGGGATCGGAGTCTGGCCGTGATGGGGCGCGGTCGCGAGCATGTCGGTTTTCTTGTCCGAGAGCATTCCACGCGCGCGGGCACGCCGCTCTACGCCGGCCATTACGTACGCTAGGTTGAAGAATCCGCCTGCGATTGCTGGCTCGCTGCGTAGCCATGCCAACCCTGGAACTGCGCCGAGGCGACTGTCTGGCGGTGCCTTCTTCGCTGCAACCAGGTGCGAAATTAGCTCCTTGTTATCCGTGCCCATGCCAAGCCACGTGCGATTGCCGTCCGGCACAATGTAGATCTGAAGATGACCCACTACTGGCTTTTCCGCGGCGGCCTTCTTGTCTTTGGGTTTTGACACGCTTGGCGCATTCGTTGCAATTTTTGCTATTGCCGCCACTAATGCCGTTGAGTCTACGGTGAGCTCATAGCTAGCCGTAGCCGGCGGCAGGCCCGCGCCGGCAGCGCGCTTGTGAAAACTCAGGGCGCGCTCGTCGATGACCTTTCGCAAGTTGGGATCAGCTAAGATTCGAGCCGACGCGTCGAGTACGGCGGTAAATGCTGTCGTTGGCTGCTGGTCGTAAGCGCACACTTGCCACGCGCTGAATGCCTCTAAGACATTCACCTTTGATGCTGGCGAGCCCGGATCTATTGAACCAGGTGCGGCACCGCAGGCGGCCGAAGAGGTTCGCGAGGCGTTGAATTGGTCCAGGCTTCGCGCGAATTCGTCGCGCGCCTTGGGATTGACGTTTACATGCGCCAAAACGCCGTCCATGAGCGCGACAATTCTATGCACGAGATTCTCGTAGGACTTTGGATTCTGCGCGGTAACGTAACTAGCCATGCTAGAGTCGCGAGGCAATTCGAGAAATGAAGCAGGAGCTGGAGAAGCAGTCTTGGCCGCAGCTGCCAACGTCTGAGCAGACCACGAGTGGGCGCGCGTAAAGGCCAAGGCAGTTGACAAATCGACACGATCCGGATTCTGAACGAGCTTTGAATCCAGGGTTATCTGATCAAGGTCGTTGACGACGTCCAATACTTCATCGCCCAGTGCGTATAAGATATCCGTAACCGGTCGCGATAGCCGAGCATCCGTGAGCCCAAGTTCGTGCAGGGCCATCGGGATTGCCAGAGCCTTAATTTGGCGCAAGCGCGATTGGTACCGGTCGCGAATTGGGGCAACCCTTAGCTCGACGTGAACGTCGGATGTGCCCATGGCCAAGAGGGGCAACCCGCGCGTGGCGTAGGGCAAAAGGTTCTCGACGTCAACGCGACGATCGCCGCACACGACGCGAACTTGAGCACGACCGAGTGCCGCTGCTAGGCCGCAAGCAACCGGTGATTCGTCGGTCGTTAGCCATACTCCGGGTGACGTTTCTTCGAGCTTACGCCCGAATTTCTCGAAAAGCTTACGCCCTGCGTCGAGTGAGGATATCCCCGCGGAGAACACTGCATACGGCTGCGGAACCTCGGTCTCACCCGTGTCCGCTAGTGCGACCGCAGCCTCGACAGGGGCTTCGACGACGAGTGTCTGGCTGAGACCGGGCCCGAGCGTGTCGAGCATCTTTAGGTCGAATGGAAGATTCATCCAATGGGCGATGGTCGCAACCACTTGGTCTAGGTGCTCAGCACGGGCCACCAAGACGAGATCCTTTGGAGCGTCCACCTGTGTCAAAGGCTTTGCCGACTCAACACGCAGAGGCGCCGCGGCAACAGGCGTCGCCGCCTGTGCTGGAGGCTTGGCCCCACCGCAACCCACAAACACCAGTGAACAAAAACCAAGCCCGAACAAGGACCTTACGCGCATAGCGACGCACGATACCCGTTCGGGCTCGGATTGGAAACGGTGAGGTTAATTCGACTCTTCGAATTCGGCGTCGATGACGTTGTTCTTCTTGCCGTCACCTTTGCCATCGGCCTTAGTTTCCGGATTCACTGGATTCGGCCCAGCTCCCGGCGCACCGCCGGCTGACTCATAGAGCTTGGTCGCCATCGCGTGGGCAGCCTTTTCGAGCCGCTCGAGCACGTCTTGGACCTTCGAATCGTCCTGCTTCTCGACGGCTTCGCGGCCCTCTTTGATCAGCGCCTCAATGCTCGGGACATCGGTCCCAGCGAGCTTATCCTTGTTTTCGGATATCTGGCGCTCGAGTGTGTAACAGAGATTATCGAGCTTATTGCGCCGTTCGACTTCTTCGCGACGCCGCTTGTCCTCGGCTTCGTGCTCGGAAGCGTCCTTGACCATCTTGTCAACGTCGTCAGTGGAAAGGCCGCTGCTCGCGGTAATCGTGATGCGTTGATCTTTGCCAGTTGCCATGTCCTTGGCGGCAACACTCAAGATGCCGTTGGCGTCGATATCGAAGGTCACTTCGACCTTCGGAATGCCACGCGGAGCTGGCGGCAAGCCTTCGAGATGAAAGCGCCCGAGGGTTCGGTTGTAACGAGCTTCGGCACGCTCACCCTGAAGGACGTGGATCTCGACCGAGGTCTGGCTGTCTGCCGCCGTCGAGTAGATTTCCTTCTTCTGCGTTGGAATCGTCGTGTTACGCGAGATCATGACGGTCATCACACCGCCGAGAGTCTCGACGCCGAGTGATAGAGGCGTTACATCGAGCAGAACCACGTCCTGCACGTCACCCGTGAGCACGCCACCCTGAACCGCGGCACCGATTGCCACGACTTCGTCGGGATTGACGCCCTTGTGCGGCTCTTTGCCGAAGAACTTGGTCACGGTCTCTTGGACCATCGGAATTCTGGTAGAGCCGCCCACGAGCACGACCTCGTCGATTTCGTTCGGGCGCTTCTTGGAGTCATCTAAGGCGCGCCGCACGGGCTCCATGGTGCGATCGACCAGGGGCTGCATCATCTGCTCGAACTTTGCACGCGTCAGAGTCTTCTGAAGGTGCTTGGGACCGCTCGCGTCCGCAGTCAAGAACGGCAGATTGATCGACGATTCCTGCCTGCTCGACAGTTCGATCTTCGCCTGCTCGGCTGCGTCCTTGAGCCGCTGAATCACCATCTTGTCCTTCGAGACATCGATGCCGGTATCCTTGCGGAATTCGGCAATCAGCCATTCCATGATGGTATCGTCGATGTCGTCGCCGCCGAGGTGCGTGTCGCCATTGGTGGCAATTACCTGCACCACGTTGTCGCCTACCTCGAGAATAGAGATGTCAAACGTGCCGCCACCAAAATCATAAACGGCAATCACTTCATTCTTCTTGCGATCAAGACCATAAGCGAGCGCCGCGGCGGTCGGTTCATTGATAATTCGCCGAACCTCGAGGCCCGCAATGCGACCGGCATCTTTGGTGGCCTGGCGCTGCGAATCATTGAAGTACGCCGGAACCGTGATGACGGCTTCGGTCACCTTTTCACCGAGGTAATCCTCGGCAGCCTTCTTGAGCTTCTGCAGAACCTTGGCGGCAACCTCAGGTGGTGCCATCTCCTTTCCGCGAACGTTCATCCACGCGTCACCATTTTTGCCCGTGACGAGCTTGTACGGCACGCGCTTGACGTCGGCCTGAATCTCGTCGAAGCGCCGACCAATGAAACGCTTGGACGAATACACCGTGTTCTCGGGATTCGTCACCGCCTGGCGCTTGGCGATTTGACCTACCAGGATCTCGCCCTTGTCGTCCCAAGCAACCACCGAGGGAGTAATGCGAGAACCTTCTTCGTTGACAATAACCTTGGGCTCTTTGCCCTCCATTACTGCAACGACACTGTTCGTTGTTCCGAGATCGATGCCGATAATCTTGCCCATGATAAAGTTTCTCCTAATGGCTCCGTCGAGTGGCATTCAGCATCAGCTGGCTGCTCCTCCAAAGCACCCTTTGCAGGTGCGTGGGCCTCGTTCAAAAAAGTGCCGACCCGCTGGTCAGCCACGAACCATTCAACAACGTAACCACTGGTCCTCGCAGGTCAATCCCCTTATTGGCACGCATTGATAATGGCAAATCGGCAGTAAATCCGCTGAAAAGCCGATATTCGCGCCTCAGATCCCCAACTCGAAAACGCCCGCATATCGGCTGCTTTTCGGTTGACACAATTCAACAAAAGACTACTTTCCGGCTCCCTGTTTGGGGTCGTAGCTCAGCTGGGAGAGCGCCGCGTTCGCAATGCGGAGGTCTGGGGTTCGATCCCCCACGGCTCCACCAAAGCAATGAATTCGAACCGCAATCCGCGGTGGTTCTTTTTTTTGGTTTTTGCGGCACTCGCACGTTGATTGAGCTCTCGAGGTCAGCGTGCAGCGTCAGGGGCGCGCGTGTTGGGTGGTGCGGGGGCGTAGTGAGCGATGCGCTGGGGGTGGTGCGTTTCGCCCACCCAACCCACCGCTCGCCACACAGCCCCCAACCCTCATCGCGCTGACGCTGCACCCTGCACGCTGCACGCTGATCTCAATTCTCAGCTCATCCTCGAGTAACGCCCCACAGTCCCAATATGCTAATATCGAAGGAGTTCCCAATGAATTCCCTTCTACCCATTACCGAGGCCGTCTTGGCTCAGTTTTGTGAGCAGCATCACATTCGGCGCCTTTCGCTATTTGGTTCTTTACTGAAGGGTCTTCACAGGGCAGACAGTGATGTCGATTTGCTTGTCGAGTTCGAACCTGAACAGGTTCCGGGTCTCCTGGGTATCGCAGGCATGGAGATTGAGTTGTCGGAGCTACTCGGCGGGCGTCGTGTGGACTTACGCACAGCACGAGACCTATCGCGATACTTTCGCGACGAAGTGCTTCGCACGGCCGAGGTCCAGTATGCGAGAGGATGATCGCGTTCGTATCAAACACATGATCGACGCGGCAGAATCCGTTGAAAGATTCATTGCGGGTGGTCACGCGGTGACTTGGATCAAGACCTAATGCTTCAGTTTGCGGTCTTAAGAGCCATTGAGATTATGGGCGAGGCCGCAGCCCGGACGTCTGACGAGGCGAAGTCCGGTGCGCCCAACATCCCGTGGCGAACTATTGTCGCCATGCGAAATCGCCTTGTTCACGGATACTTTGAGATTGACGCCGAGGTGGTTTGGAAGACCATAACTCAAGAACTTCCACAGATATTGCCATTGTTTCGGGACTTGTGAGGACCGGCCCCTGCTACCGGCGCAGGTCTTATTGCCGGCACCCGTTGCGGCTCCTAGTCGAGTAACGATCCGCCTCTCCTCGGCTCTTCTGATTCTGCCAGCGTGCTCGGGCACCTCAAGGCCTGCGAGCGCTACGTTGCGGCCTTAGCGAGTGGCGATAGCAAGGCTCGGGGAACGGCAGGTAAGGATACCTCAATGCGCCGGCTGTCGTGCCAGGTGATGAAATGGCAGCAACCTATGGCATTTCGATGAAAGCGTGCGGCAAACGGACTTAGTACCGCAATACTGGGCCTAATGCAGGTTTCTTCAATTCAAATTGAAGGTTAGCGATTGCAATAGTCCCATGATAACGGACAATTGAGCCTAGGACGATCCGCACGCGAGTTCGCTTCATTTGCCCTTATTTACAAACCGCCAAAGGATTCGAGATGCCCAGCCTATTCAGTTTATCGCGAAACAACGTAACAGCATTTCCTAGAATCGCCGCCCTAACGTTGTTATCCGCCGCTTTCACTGCGGGTTGCTCAGGGACGGATTCCGGGACGAATTCAAACCAGTCAACTGGCGGAAGCGAAGCCAACGGCGGTAGTCCTGGGGCCGGAGCTTCAGCCTTTGGTGGCGCTTCAACAGCCGCGGGGGGTTCTTCGGCCCAGGCTGGGAATGTAGGTACCGGTGGCGTCGTGAATTCAGGCGGCGCCCTTTCGACAGGGGGCGCCTTGGCAACGGGGGGCTTAAATGGCGCTGGAGGAGCCAACACCACTGGCGGCGCCAAATCGGGCACCGGTGGCGCAACGAGTGCCGCTGGCACGCCGAGCACGGGTGGAACGAAAGCTGGCACGGGCGGCACACCGAGTACCGGTGGCACGCCAAGCACGGGCGGAGCCAAAGCGGCTACCGGTGGCACCCCGAGCACCGGTGGCAGCACCAGCACAACCGGTCACCCCATTTGTGGCTACGCTAGTGGGCTCAATGTGGCTTGGGTCAGCTTCGCCAATGATGTTCCGAATCCAAACCTGACCACTTTCAATACGATATTCAAGAACACGCATGACGCGGGCGGCCGTATCATCCGTTGGTGGTTCCACACGAACGGAACCAAGACGCCCGGGTACGATTCAAGCGGCAAGGCGATGGCGCTTCAGCAGTCGCACATCGATGGTGTCAAAGCCATCTTAAATGCGGCCAACAACAACAAAGTGGCGGTCAACATCAGCCTCTGGTCTTTCGATATGTTGCAGACCAACGCCGGCACGGCGCACACCAATAACTCAGCTCTGCTCGAAAACGACACGAACCGTCAAGCCTATATCGATAACTACCTGACCCCGCTGGTCAATGCGGTCAAGGGCACACCAGGCCTTTATTCATGGGAAATATTCAACGAGCCCGAGGGGATGGGTCCAAACGGCTGGGCCACGTATCGCACCACCCAGGCGGCAATTCAGAAGTCCGTAAATTGGTTCGCAGCCGCAATTCATACCGCTGACCCCTCGGCGCTCGTGACCAATGGCGCGCAAACTTTCGACACTTGTTCCACCATTGCCGGCAAGAGCAATTGGTACTCGGACACCGCACTTCGTAATGCCGGCGGCAAGCAAAATGGCACGCTCGACTTTTACGAAGTTCACTATTATTCGTCGAATGGCACCGCAGATTCACCTTTTGGGCGCGCCTCGACTTATTGGGGTCTAGACAAGAAACTCGTGATAGGCGAGTTCAACGCCTCCGTGGCCAATAACGGCATCGCAGGCGTTGACACATACACCAACGCTTACACGAACGGTTACGCTGGATCATGGGCCTGGGCATACACTTCGGATTGGCCTTGGCCTTCGATGCAGGTCCCCATGCAAAACCTGTTCAATGCGCACGCTGATGTGGGTAACTGTCCCTAGTCTGGGCACTGGGCGTCGTTTCTAAGTCCTTCCCGCTTGCGGTTTGGACGCAGGTCGATGCAGTCTTTTTCGGGACTTTGCAGTCGTTTGGCTATTCCGGCCATTGAACCACAAAACTAATGCTAGCCGGGAATCGGACGTATAGTGAGCCAATGCCCGGCCGTTGGCTTGCGCTTTTCATTCACGACTTCGTCAACAAATACCAATTGCTGCTCAGAGACGACGCTCAAAAAGCGGCGCGCCGATTCGATCATACCGTTTCGGTTTACGCTGCTGAAAAAGATGCAGATACGCAAGTTAAGCAGATTCGCTCGGTCCTGAATGAACCCGAACACCGGCGTCCAAGCGCGATTCTAGTAAGCCCGGTCCGTGAGAGCAGCCTAATTGGCGTACTTAGCGAAGCCGTGAGCAAGGGGATACCCTGGATCTTTCTGTGTCGTTGGTGTGAAGCCGTTACCAGCGCCCGCCGAGAGCATCCCCAGGTGCCGGTGTTTTCGGTATCCGCGGATCAATCCGAAATTGGGCGAACTCAGGGTAAGATTCTCGATCACCTGCTGCATCCCGGCGACGAATTGGTGTACATCCAAGGCCCGCATGGCACCTCATCGGTCAATCGGCGATTCTCGGCTACGCAGCAAGAGTTGGCAGGGCTGCTCGGCGTGCGCTGGTCCAGATATAATAGTGATTGGTCGGTTGATGGTGGGCACACAGTGATGACCAGCTGGCTGCAAACCTTCCCGAGTGGTAAGATTCCGAATTTCGTAGTTTGCGCGCAAAATGACGATATGGCACTAGGGGCGCGTAAGGCGATAATCGACAGCAAATTGGCTGGTACCATTCGATCGCCGCGGATTGTAGGATGCGATGGCTTGCCCAGCTTTGGTCAGCGCCTCGTCACCGAAGGACAGTTCGTCGCGACCGTCTTCGTGCCGCCAGTTGCGGGAAAAGCGATTGATGAACTTTTCGCGGCGCTGCGCGGTGGGCCGCCGCCGCGACCTGAGATCAACATTGGAGTCGAAGCCTATCCGCGATTGGAGACGCTCCTTAGCATGCGCGACTCGATGAACTTCGACAAACTGAGCACGAACCTTCGGACGACGGTGAACCGACACTAATGTTGGTACTCGGCAGGTTGGACCGGACCTGTTAGAGTTCCAAAGCAATCCTGTCAGAACCTTTCGGAAACGCTGCGTCAGGGCTATTCTGCATCGCGCGTCACCGCGGCGTGGAGCACATCCGTGAAACTCAAGATACCAACTGGGATGAGCCCGCGCATGACAGGCATGCTGCGAACGCCTGACATGCGCATGAGGCGAAGGCAGTCGGCAATCAGGAACTGCTCTTGAACCGTAATGGCCGGCCTCGAGACGACATCGGCAACGTGCAGTTGATCGAGCAAATCCGTTTCACCGTCGCATAGAACCTGAACGATATCCTTAGACGTTATGACTCCGACACAGTGCCCAGTGTCGCTTGGGACCAGCAGGCAGTGCAGTTTCTGTTGATTCATAATTACGGCTGCTTGTCGCAGACTCGCGTTTGGTTCAATTGCAATTGGGTGGGGTGTCATCAACTCGGCGGCGGTCAGAAGCTTGATATTCATGGAGTGAACCTTTCACTCTGCAAAGTAGTGGACACTGGGTCGAGGACAAACCGCGTAAACTTCACGGGCTCCGTGAGTGTTAGTCGGGCCTCGCCGATGCGAATGCAAACGCCAGGATACGCTAGGTTGACCTGAATCGAGGCTATTTCGAGCAATCTCGAACGGTGCTGTGCACGCTCAGCCAATCGCTTCGTATTGAACTCGTCCAACTCCGAACGCACACGGCCGATTTTGCCGCCCTTGGCCCGGTCAGTGCTTCGCCCTCCCATTCGCTCGGCGCTGCGCTTGGATTTTTGAGCGGCAATCAACCGCTGTGCTTCAGAAATGGGGAGTTCCAGCGGTTCGCCCGCTGTGAGTTGGGTATCAGTGCCGTGCTGCGCACCGGCCTCTTTTACTATGATTTGGTCTTCGGCGGTGGCGCTACCCCCGCGAAATCTGCCAGATACCCGAACGCGCGCCGCCACGACTTGGCAATTGACTGATTCCTGCAGAGATACGAGGCCCCCCGAATGCAGAACCGCGGACTCGGCGTGACGGATCGATATGTCGCCGTCCGCGTACAAGGCACCACTTACCCCACCGCGCGCGCCGCCGCGCACAACCAAACTGCCGCCGGCACGGACACAACTGGACTCTACGCTCCCAGCTATATCGACATCCCCGGTTGCGGCTACGCTATAGGGCCTTCGTACTTCACCGCGGACTACCAGGCTCCCTTGCATGTGTAAATTGCCAGAATGCAAATCGACCGGACCTTGATGCTCGTGGTGGTCAACGACGTCCAAGTTCTGTCCGGGCCTGTACAGGACCACGCCGTCTCGCACGGCGCGAATCGTATTTTCCGCACTGAGCTCAACGCCGCGGAGCAATTGAAGCGTAAGGACCTTAACTGGCGGCACGCGGATAATCGTACCATCGACATTCAGTCCACTGCGGCCGCGTACCTCAGGATGTAGGGTGCCGAGGCAATCGCCGCAGCTGACGGGCTTTAGAAGTTCGCGGTCGTGGTAATCGAAGCTCCCATCCTCCCGGATGTGGCCGGGTTGAATCCCCTGTGCGAACGACAAGTCCAGCCTTGCGTCTTGCCCCAGTTGCGCTGGTTGCCCTCTGGCGACGATCTCATCCGTACAGGCAAATTCCGGGTCAGCGATTGCTTGCACCAATCGCTGGCGAGCCTCGGCGTCCAGACCGTAGACAATTCCGCTCTTTTCAAGCGCGGCATCGAATTCAGCCTGACCTGCCGCGGGTCCCGGCACTACCGTCACCCACGCTAGGAGACCATCGCTTGCGCGGTGAAGGCTTATGCGCGAGGCATCAGGCACTCTGTCTGGGCTGACCTCGGTCACCGCAACAATACGGAAATTCGGCGCCCCGGATAAGACAGCCCGGTAAAAATGCCGCCAATATCGACCACTATTGGTCAGTCTACTGCAACGATAGCGCCGTCACGCAGAAGTTGAATGGATGTGAGGCCGCGGGATCCTCCGCCCTGGTGCCCCCCGTGTTTGCGCGACCTCCGGTCGATTTCGAGCCTGCGTTGCTTTACTGCGTGTACCCGCCCGCACCTGTGAATATGGCGCCACCCTGGCCCAGCGTGCCGCCAAAACCAAATGTTCCGCCAGCCTGTGCGTTACTACCGGCTCCGCCACTATTTACCTGCCCTCCGCAGGCCGCACATAATGAAGGCTAGAACTATGGTGGAGCCGGCGCCATTTCGAGCAATCATATCTAGATTCTGAGCAACGAATTACTGTTAACCAATCTTTGTCTATTTCCTTTGATTGAGCTTCTCGAGTCGCTTGCGGTGTTCTGCGAGGAGTTTTGGAATGTCGGCGACGGTTAGTGTGTGCTCGTCTTTGCACGATGAGCATTGCACTTTGCTCCCCGGCCGTAAACGTGAGACCGTTATATGCATAAGAGCCTTGCACGACGGGCATTCAAACTTTACCGCGTCGCGGCTACCCCCACCGCCGGAATTGCGCGCTTCACTACGAATAGTCGTTACCATTGCGCGAGGCTAGCACGAAACGGCGGGCACCCCAAATTCATGAATCTGCGACGATATACGCGCACAACTGCTATCTGCGCGTATCTGCGCGAGTGCCGGAAAGGGGTGTTGCCGTCTCTGAACCCTGCACCGCGAGCGCACGTTTGGCAGTATCGAAGTCGAAGCCTGCGCGTGCCAACACTCCCAGATCGCGGCGGTAATTTTCACACCGGTCACTCTCTTAACGTTTCGTCGATGGTCTGCAGATGTGGCAAAGGGTCGACGCCCAGTAATCCAGCGCGTCGCTTGACGAAATCAACCAGGACGCGCCGAAGCCTTGCCGCACTGGCATCGAACTTATCCAGGTACGAGAGCGCCCTGGATTCTATACTTTGGCGATCAAGAAGCGTTGGCCGCGGCGTGGGCATCGGCGCATTTTGCGCCCGACACCGAAAATGCCCAGCGAGCGTGTAGTCGTGCACAAAAACGGGTCAAATGTGCGATCGTTTCCATTCGACCACCGCTCAGCCGTAATTCCGGAATGGGTTGAATTGTGAAGACTCATTTGAATACGGATGCGCATGCGATCAATCGTCGGGCCGTACAAGGGCACCGCGTGCAGATTGCTGAACGGTTGCTGACTTTACCGGCAACAACTACCATCGTAATATCGAGAAATTCCTATGATAAATCGCCTTTTGCCTTCAGTTTCAGTAGCCGGTTGTTTGAGTCTTTCAATGTCGCTCCTATTGGGCGCGTGCTCCGGATCGGATGCGAGCGTCATCGGAAGTGGCGGCGCCACCAGCGTGGGCAACGATGTCGGAGGCTCAACGGCGGGCGGTGACAATGCGGGCAGCTCGAATACCGGCGTGGGCGGCAATTCGGGGTCATCCGGCACTGGAGGTGCCCCGACGACGGGTGGAAATCTCGGAAACGGAGGCGCCCAGTCCACGGGCGGTTTGGGCAGCACCGGCGGCGCCAATTCAAACGGTGGAGCGAAGGCCACCGGTGGCGCGGTCAGCACGGGCGGGAACAAGGCCTCTGGGGGTATGGTCGCAACCGGTGGAGCGAAGATTACCGGCGGTGCTACGAGCATAACCGGCGCCGGTGGCGCGAAGGTGACTGGCGGCATGCCGGCAACCGGAGGCATGCCTGCGACGGGCGGCAAGGCCACGGGCGGCACTCCCGCAACGGGCGGCACACCGGCAACGGGCGGCGCGAAGGCTACGGGCGGAACGACGGCAACCTCTTGCACGTTCCCCTCAGGCTGGGCCCCTGGGAGCCCGACGTATACGACCTACTCATTGCCCAACGCGCAGACGGCCTGTGGCTACAATGGTAACAACAACACCATCGCGAACATAGCCGTCGGGGCGAATTTCGCGGCCATTCCAGACGCGTCGAGCAATTTCGCCAATGGCAATCGTTGCGGCGCTTGCGTTCAGATTGGCAGCGCCATCATCACCATTGTCAACGAATGCCCAACCTCGGGTGGGCAGAATACTCCTTGCGCGAATAACCTCACCGGTCACCTCGACCTGAGTCAGGCCGCTGCAAGCGCCGCTGGCGTTCAGGGCGATCCCAGCCTCAAGAATCAAGCTGCTTGGAAGTTCATTCCTTGCCCGATAACTGGGAATGTGGTCGTTCGTCTCAAGAACGGTAACAACAACGAGTTCTATATCGAGAACGAGATTTTGCCGATCCAGTCGGTGACATGCGCCGGTGCAGCGGGCTCACGTACTAGCTATGGCGCCTGGCATTTTTCGGCCAGCACCGTCGCTGGACAAAGCTGTACGGCCACCGACATTGCCGGCCGCAGCATCACGTTTACCGTCGGCAGCACCCAGGGCCAAGACGTCAACACCGGCGTCCAATTTCCGAAGTGTAGTTGATTGGTTTTTTCTGAGTACGCCCTATCGTTGTCGCATCGTTGGAAGGCCAACGCGAACTGTTAGGGAGATCCTGGTTGGGTTTTTCGTGCTGGTGAAGGGTCCCAGCTCCGATTGCGCAAGGCCCCGACCGAGTTCGCCATTCTGGTTCATGACCAAAGTTCGCTCTGTAGCGCGCTTGCCAGCCTTCGTGCTTGCGCTCCCGAGGGCACGCCAGCCATCGAGGTGAGGCTTTCCGAGGTTTCGTATTCGAGTTCTCGCATGAGATTTTCAATCGATGCCTGTCGAGCGGCGCGCACCCGTTGCTTGGCTGCAGCGTCCAGTCGATTCTCAGCCCAGCTGGCGATACGCCACGCGAGTGCAGCATGACGAGTCTCATCGCGCGCAATCTGTCGCATGGTGCGGCGCACCTGCGGATCGGCGGCTTTTTCTGCCTGATAAGTGGCGAGTAGCGCTCCGAAGGTTTCGCGAACGCATCCCTCAGTCGCATTTTCGGTCGCGACAGTTTCGAGGCTTGGTGCCGCCTTGGCGGTCACTTGCGGTCGCACGTAACGGCCTCCGAAACGCTCGGCAAGTGCACGCGTAATTCTCGCATGCGCGATCTCGTCGCGAGTCGCACGACGAGCCGCTCTTCTTAGCGACACAGGCGCACCGTACACGCCAAGTTGCCGACCGATGGCGCGAAACGCTACTACCGATGCGGCTTCCAAGTGAGCCACCTCCGTAAAATATCGGCCGAGTTCGTCGCAGCCCATTGACTGCAGTTGTTCGAGCCCAGCGGGCCGTCTCCCGGTGCAATCCGGATGACATTTCAGAAGTGACGGCCCAGTCAACGTCATAAGCTCGCAAGTCAGAGCAGGCCGTCCGCAGAGCGTTGTACATTGCGTTGCAGCTAGGGTTCCCGTTGCCGCTGCCGGATCCACAGTCACGCAAAAAGCACTTGGACAATTCAACACCGAAGCGGCCCCACCGGTGCCAGTCGTGGGAGCGTCGGGACACGTCACGATGTTGCCAGCACCGCCGGTAGAGGATGAGCCGCCCAGCATGACCACGGTGCCTAGAAACCCGCCGACGCCAGCATCGCCTCCCATGCTCGTCTGTCCCGAACAAGCGGACACAACCGCCCCCAAGGGAACGGGAACGGAAGCCATCACAAGGCGTCGAAAGAGTCGTGTAAGTTCATGTTGTCGCATCGGGACCTCCAATACTTCGCGCCGTCGCACGATTCGTGCCTTCTCGTGAGTGGCCGAGACAGAGACTTTACGGCAAATACTTTGGCACAAACTGAGTCAACCTGTGCAACTCGTGTCGCGCGAGGTGATGCGCCCACGCGCGTAGCCCGCGGCTAATCGGTGTTGTTGTAGGGGCGCTTAGCCTCGGGTCCCATGGCAGCGCGCTCCGCATGATTGTGCCGGTGTTGTCAAAGATCCGGGGGTCGAAATTCGGAAGGCTTCGCTCGGGGACGAGCAGCAGGAGTAGATTCGGCCGGTGCCGGTGTCGGTGCGGCAATATCGTTGCTAACGTGGGAGGCGGTTTCGAGCGCCGGGTGCGCAGCAATCGATGCCGATGACTTTGGACGCGGTGCCTTGGTGGGCCTCCTTAGCAAAGGCTCGGGATTGTCGTTGCCCGAGGCTGTTGGCAGCGCTAACGGGGCCACCGAGGTGATTGCGGCCGGTACTGAAGTAATTGCCCCCGACGCGAGTATTTTAGGTGCAGTGCCGCTGGCTGCGGGATGACGAAGTTCTCAATGCCCATACGCCTGTTATGAGTAAAGTGATGCCCAATATCGCAGCGGCAAGCCATCCGAGGGTTGCGCCTTTCGGCCAGTGCGAATCGGCATTCGGCGTTATTACCGGGACGGATGTAACGGCGATTCCGACGGCCGAATCTCGATTGGCTTCACTGCGCAATCTCAGGACCTGCTCACGGCACAATTCGCCGACAGCTTCGCCCACTGCTCGATGGTTCGCGATGGTAAGTCCAGTTTCCTCCAATGCCTCTGCGAAGTGTTCCGCCGTCGCGTAGCGATCGTCGGGTTGAAATTGCAGGGCGCGCTGAACGATAGCGTCGAACACGCTCGAGCAATTCGTGACGGTTGAAGGCGGCGGGACCGCGTTGTTGAGTACCTGATTAATAGTAGCCGCGTCGGAATCCCCATCGAACAGCCGCCGACCGACGAGTGCTTCCCACAGGATAACGCCCGCTGCGTACACGTCGGCACGGCGGTCCAGAGGTTCGCCGAGAATCTGCTCGGGTGGCATGTAGCCGGTCTTGCCTTTGACCTGTCCGGTGCGAGTCCGGGTTGCCCGCGATTCAGCCTTGGCGATGCCAAAGTCTGCGATTCGCGTGACCCCGTCTAGCCCTATCAGGAGATTTTGTGGCGAGACGTCACGATGCACCAATTGAAATGATTGGCCATCGTGGTCGCGTAGCTCGTGCGCGGCGTGCAAACCGGCGAGGCCGTCAATCATTACGCGCAGCAGCAGGCCTTCGGCGATCCGTTGGTTCTGGGGAAACAAACGCGAAAGCCAATCCGCTAGGCTCATTCCCTCGACGTATTGCATCACGAAGTAAAGCGCGTCATCGTCGCTGACTTCGAGTGTTGCGACGACGTTGGGGTGGTGAATTCTGGCCGCCAGCCGCGCTTCGTCCAAGAACATGGTTACGAAGGCTGGGTCGCGCCGCAGATGCGGATGGCAGCACTTGATCGCCACCAGCCGCTCGAAACCGCCGATACCGCACTTTCGGCCCAAGTAGACCGTCGCCATTCCGCCCGAGGCGATTTCGTGCAGGAGCTCATAATTGCCGAGGGTTTGGAGTGGAACGCCGACCCGCGGGGCTCTTGCTTGCGAGATCGCCACTCTATCACTCATTGCGCACATTCTGACTATGACACGACTGTTCGCAAGCTCGTCTTTCGCCCACCAAAAGTGTGGCGCGCGGCGAATTCGAATTCGGTGCTCCCGCGCGCCGACAGGAACCTACTGCCAGCGGCGAATTACTTGGGAAATGGCGTCGTTCCAGTGGGAACGAGCCCATGGATTTTTCATAAACCGTGTTTGCGAATCAACCGATGTAGGTATGTCCGATCCAGGCCGGCGGCGTCCGCTGCTGTCGAGATATTCCGGGAATGGCGTTCTAGTAAACGCTCGACGTACTTGCGCTCGAGGTGATTGAGCCACTCCTCGCGAATAATCTTGAACGGTCGATCGATTGGAACGTCTGGCAAGTTCGCTGAAGGTTGGGTAGCACTTGCCGGTGAAGTCAGGGCGAGCGCTTCGTCCGCCCCGAGCGCAGTCACTCGGTCGATGAAGTTGCGCAGTTCACGAACATTGCCGGGCCAGGGTCGCAGTGCGAGTTCGTCGAGCATTTCGGGACGCAACAGGGACGCAAACCGTGGGCCCGCGAAATGCTGAACCATGAGGGGTATGTCCTCCAGCCGATGTCGCAGCGGCGGCACGGTGAGGGGAACTACGGCAAGCCTAAAGTACAAGTCTTCGCGGAATGCTCCCGCGTTGACCATCGTGCGAAGGTCGCGGTTGGTGGCAGCCATGATGCGAACGTCAATCTTCCTGTACGCGGATTCACCCACGCGCCGCACCGTGCGCGCCTCGACGACGCGCAGAAGCTTGGGCTGCATACCGGGCGGTAGCTCGCCAATCTCATCGAGCAATACCGTCCCGCCTTCAGCTTCTTGAAAGGCTCCCTCTCGATTATTGGCGGCCCCGGTAAAGGCCCCTTTGACATGCCCAAACAATTCCGCCTCGAGCAGCGACTCTGGGAGCGCAGCGCAATCGACGATCACGAAGGGCTTTCCCGCTCTCGACGATGCTTGGTGAATCGCTTCTGCTACGGCTTCTTTGCCGGTTCCAGTTTCACCCTGCAAAAGCACGGTTGTGTCGAGCGCTGCGACGCGGCTACACTTTGCAAACAGCTCGCGCATCACCCCGCTGCGTCCAATGAGTTGACCGAAATTGTGGCTGGGCCACAAGTCCACCGCGGCGCGTTGCGCGGTTCGCTCGACTCGCAATTTCGTTTCGCCGAGCACCACCGTGCCCCCGTCCGGCACTTCGGCTTCGGTGACGCGCACCGTCTCGACGTAAGTCCCGTTGCGACTCCCTAAGTCGCGAACCCACACGATGCCGTCGCGCGGATCGAGCTCGGCGTGAATGCGCGATACCATCGGGTCGGCGATCTCGATCTCATTGCCGGGAGCTGAACCAACCGCAACGCGGCCTGACAGAAGAAGCTCATGCGACCCCTTGGCATCGGTCCACGTCACTCGAGGACGCTCCCGCATGGCTACTCGCTTGTAGAACGCGCTGTCTGCCGGAACTTGAGTAATCGAGTCGAAGCTGTCCTTGGACGGCATTGGTGAGTCGAGACTATCAGATGACGGCTAGGCGTGAATTGCCGCGGGCACTCTCGGAAGTCCCCGCCGCGATATCGAGTCGTTTGCCGAGCGCGTGGGATCGCGAGCTGTGGCTCCAAGTTGACACTGTCGATGCCTGTCTACAGGGCAGATGAAGCCATTTTCGCGAGTAAAGCGGGGAAATCGAGGCTTTCGGGGGTTCACTCGGCTGAAGACTGTCGTCCTCGGGTGGGTGCAGTTCCGGTCGTCAATGGCGACCAATTTCAGTTGGCCTGGATCTTGCGCACATGTAGGTGCCGAGGACCCCCATGCGAACCACAAATTCAGGGCTTTTATTGTTACTAGTTGGCGCCGTCACCGCTTGTAGCGGCTCAGACTCAGGCAATACCGCAGCAGCCGGGGGTGATACTAGCGTGGGAGGGTCATCGAACGGCGGCTCGCTCTCCACGGGAGGCGCGACCTCGCCGGGCGGCGGCGCGACTAGTCTTGGTGGAGCGCCCGTCGTCGGTGGCGCGACTGGTGTTGGCGGCAACACTGGCGTCGGCGGCGCAAACACTGGAGGCGCGAATCCAACTGGGGGCGCAGTCGGTGTTGGGGGCACCTTGAGTACCGGTGGGACAAAAACAACAGGCGGCAATGCAAACACGGGTGGCACGCCGGGAGGCTGGCGGCACTACAGCTTCGGGTGGATCCAAAGCCACGGGCGGCGCCACGACTGCGGGCGGCGCGTCGAGCACTGGTGGCTCGAAGTCGGTCGGCGGCGCTTCGACCGCGGGCGGCACATCGAGCACCGGCGGCTCGAAGGCAACCGGCGGTGCGACGACTGCCGGCGGTGCATCGGCCACGGGTGGCACCAAAGCAACCGGCGGAACTCTGAGCACCGGCGGGTCCAAAGCCACTGGCGGAACTCTGGCCACCGGCGGTTCCAAGGCGACTGGCGGAACTACCGGTAACTGCCCCGCGCCCAGAGCCAATTTATTCGAGATTGGTGCTGACATCACGGATCAGGAGCCGCAGCCCGCGGCCACGCGCGGCAACCTGCTCACGATCATGAAGTCACACGGGTTCAACTACATCCGGCTGCGAACGTTCGTAGATCCCAAGGCTGCCGACGGATACGACCAAACGAATGGCTACGATGACATCACGCACACCGTCGATTTCGGCAAGCAAATCAAGGATGCGTGCATGGGGCTACTGGTTGACTTTCACTACAGTGATAACTGGGCTGACCCCGGCAAGCAGTGTGTCCCGGTTGCCTGGCAGGGCTATACGAATATTACCGACCTAGCGACAGCCGTTCACGACTACACGAAAGACGCAATCACCAAACTGGTTGCAGGTGGAGCGCGCCCGGACATGGTTCAGATTGGAAACGAAACCACGCCCGGCATGCTAATCCACCGTTGCGACAGCGGCGGGCAGCCCACCGGCAACAACCCGATCACCGGAAGCACGTCGAATTGGGCCAACCTGGGTGCGCTGCTCAAGGCAGGCGTCCAGGGCGTCAAAGACGTCGATCCAACCATCTTGATCTCATTTCACATCGATCGTGGTGGGGACAAACCCACGGATACGGCCGGTGCCGCTTTGAACACGAGCATCAACTGGCTCACGAACGCGATGAAGTACGTGACGCCCGATGCTTTCGGTGAGTCTTGCTATCAAGCGTACCAGGGCGACCCGAACAGCACCGCGAATACGAAGACCACTTGGACGAATACCTTCGCGGGGCTCGTAGCCAAATTCCCGAGCATGAAGTTCTTTGCAGCGGAATATGGACCGCTACAGCGAGAAATTAACGACGTGCTCTTCAATCTCCCGAACAATCAAGGCATCGGCACGTACAACTGGGAACCGACAACTCAAGGCGCGTGGAACACGGGTCACGACCTGTTGCGACGCAATGGAACTACGTATACCGCGCAGCCTGATTTGGCGCTGTACGATCAGATGAAGATTGACTACGCTAGTCGGCTTTGAACACGCCGACTTGCAGGTCAAACCGCGGGCCCGTCGATTGCGGGACCCAATACAAACAATCAAAAGTCGAGCAGAGTAATATGCCAGCTAGACTCAAGGTGTGGCCAATTGGGCTGACAACGCCAGGTGCAATGGCTGCGTTCAAAGGCGCACCCCTGGCACTGGCCTAGGGTGCGTTCAGCTGGGGAGACATGCCTCGATCTACACCATGCGTCACCTTCCACTATGGGGTCGGACGACTTAGTCGATTGGTCTGGGTGGTTCCAGCAGCAAGTATCTTGGTCGTCCTATTCCAACGCGCGTGACCATGACCTTTATGCGTGCGCGAACATGCACGTCATGATTGAGTGTGTCGGCGTCGCGAATCGTTGAGCCAATTTTACCAGTAATTATTTGGCCGGATTCGGCAACAATGAATTCAAATTGCCTGCGTTTTGGCAGTACTCCTTGGAGCTCGCCAGCGAGTACTTCTTCGTCCTCGCGCAAGTTCTCCTGGCTGAGGCGATCGACACTGGTCTTGACTTGACCCACATCTGTAAACCGCACTTGCGAATCACCGACCTGCAAGGTGCATATGGCCTCATTGTCGGCGAGTGTCTTCAGAAACTCTCGCACCCTTTCCAGCGCGCGACGGTCGACCTCATCCGCAGATTCGGCCAATTCTTCGTCAGTTCCCAGCGTTCCTAACAGGAGGCGCTGAGTACGGTCGAGTGCCTGAGCAACCGCGCTCGTCTCATCGAGGCTCATCTGGCCCGTGCGATACTCCTCGAGTTCGAACCCGAATGAGCCAAGCGCCTTATTGGTGATGAGCATTTGGTGCTGGTCACGGTTGGGAATTGGGCCCATCGCGGACAACGGACTTGTCAGTGATGCCGCCATAGCGGCCACAGACTCAGTGAACCCGCCCACCGCCTTCGCACCAAACTCGGCAAAGATTCCATGGCTCCCAATTACTGGACGCCCCGAGAAAGTAAGCCGTGCGCGGGCTGGCTCATTCGCTTCTGGCTGGCTTTCGTCAAGACGCTGTTGAATATCCTCGAGGCGAGCGACGAGGCTACCACGATCGATAACGTCCTCTTCAGGCGTTTCTGCGATCATTCGCTCAAGTGTCGTTTTCTCACCCATGATATGCAAGTAATCGAGGCGATTCATGACAATCCTCCCTGATTGCCCAGCTTTCCAAGAATGCCGGAAGCTACCGAATCCTCGTTGGGAGCAAGGTCAATCTGCACGAACCCCTTCCAAGTGTGGTTTCGTCGATGTGACCAAACACTGTACCAATAGGCACTTCGTTGAGTCAGACGCTCAGGACTGACCTCCAGAGGTACCAAGTACGCATCAACCGAGTATTTATCCTTTAACTTCCTCTTCGAGATGGCGTCAACTGGAATCACCTCTGGAGCTCGTGCTTGCAAATCCCTTTGAGATAATCCGGGCGGCATTCGGAAGAAAGTCACCACGTCAATGTCATTGGGCGACCTCGACTCAGTAATCTCAATGTGCTCTAGAAAACTTCCATCCAACCACTGAAAACCATTTACGAAACCGGCCGCGCTTAGTGCGGCACGATAGCGCAAGAATCCGTCAAGCACCAAAAGTCGCGCTGCCGTTTGCCCGAACCGAAGTACGAAGTCAGTCAAGGATACGACGTATGGTGAACGTTCTGTCGAAGTTGGTTGCAGTGCATTGACCGGCGGCAGGACGCCATCGGCGCTCCAGGCTGGAATCGCCACGGGGCTCATACTGGCGTCCTTTCAATCGTCGAGTCTGCCGAAGTCCGACCCGGCTCAAGGAAGACAGCCAGCTGGTTAGCCACCACATGGTGCCGCCGCCCGCGCTCGTCCGCAACAATGGCCTCAAGGGACCGACGGAAATTCGGGTGCTCCCCTTTGGACCCGGCGCGGATGAGGCTGAGAAGAAGATCGGACCGAGGCATCAGTTCCTTTCGACTCTATAGCATAAGCCAGGGGCTATTGGATACAATCCTTCACGCCACTCTCCCTGACGGGTTTGCCGTGTGTTACGGGTCACCTGCTAAGCCGGGCTTAGCGCAGTTACGAAGTCAACGACGCGCAGGTCTGGGTGCCAGGGCTGAAAGACCGACTTAGATTTGATCGAGGCTAATTCGAGTCTTCTGCAGCGGATCGATTAACCAGAAAAGATTGCCGTGGAGTATACTTGGGCAGAATCATGCAAATGCGTGAGAGGACCTTCCTGTTCTCGATGTTGGCAATTACGACCTGTGGAGGTCGAACTGGCCTTGAGGGTTCTGGTACTAACTTCAAGGTTGACAGTCCTTCGTCTGCTGTTGGTGCAGGCGCAGGCAGCACAGGTGGGACAACATCAACTGGGGGCAGTTCAGGAAGCGGATGTACTGGCGCCTTCGAGGAAATCAAAAGCAACACGGGCCTTTGCGTCGCGAAGGTGGTTACAATAACACCTCCAAGCGGATATTCAGACTACAACATCGACGTTACGGAGGTGACGATGGGCCAGTACGACGCTTGGCTTGCTACAAATCCTGCATTACCAGTAAGCACGGATCCCAATTGTGGGTATGTTAGGAGCTACGCTGAACAAGGGTTGTATCTTGCGTATACAGGTTTAGATGCCGGCCATCATCCGGTAGTAAATGTGGACTGGTGCGATGCGTATACGTACTGCCTAGGTGTCGGTAAGCGGTTGTGCGGAGCATTAGGAGGCGGAGCAGTCGAATATTCTGCAGGTTATGATGACGAAAATCAAAGTCAATGGTACAGGGCTTGTAGCTCAGGAGGAACGAACCTGTACCCGTACGGCAATGCGTACCAAGCGGCCTACTGTGACGGGGCTGACTTCTGGAACGAGGACGGTTCAGCGTGGCAGACTGTTGCCGTTGGCTCACTAGCGAGCTGTGTAACATCGACTACGGGCTATGCGGGCGCATATGACTTGAACGGAAACGTTTGGGAGTGGGAAGATAGCTGCAGCGGTACGGGCCAAACGGCCCCCTGCCACTTCCGGGGCGGCGCCTTTGACAATAGCAGCAGCGATCTTTCCTGTGGTAATTACGGCCAGAGTGACTCCGGCAGCAACCGGTTTATCACGAACAGCAATCTAGGGTTCCGTTGCTGCTCTGACCTACGAGTCTCAGGTCGGTAAAATCGGTTTCAGGGGGGCGAACGACCACTTGTTAGCGGTTGGGCCCCGGGTGAGCCAGGGTCGCAGTCTCAGGTCCGTTCCTCAACCGTTCCTCAACCGTTCCTCGTCCGTTCGAGCTTATCCCCTCAACCTTTCCCGTGGCATCGCAACGAACACCGTTGAGTCTTGAGATTTGCCGCTCGGCGACGACGACGGGCGCGCTCGGCTAGGCGTAGCCCGCGCTTCCGTGCCGCTAAACAAGGCGTAGCCCGCGCTTCCGTGCCGCCGCGCCAATAAAAAGATCGTGCCTCGTCTTTTTTAGACAACTGGGTTTTGGAGCTGTCCGACGTAACTGGTGACTAATGAAAGAAACCTCGGTTTGGGCGGTTGCCTGTCGTGGGTCCTTGAGTTGGTCACTAACCATCTACGTTCAACTAAAAGGAGGCCCGTCGTGGCCAAGGTTCAGAATAATTTAGTCATTCATGGTCTGTCAGGCATGCTCGGTAAGCAGTTGGTCGTTCGCCGGCGTAAAAATGGGCAGTATGTGCTTTCGGCGGCGCCCGGCGCTCGTTCCGGGGATATGAGCGACGCGCAGAAGCAGCAGTGCGACAAGTTCCGTCAGGCGGTTTTGTACGCCAAGGGCGCGCAGAACACGCCCGAGTATCAAGATGTCGCCAAGGCGCGTGACATTTCCGCTTACAACGTCGCCATCGCTGATTTCCTGCATCCACCGGAGATTCAGAGGATTGATTTGTCGTCGTACCACGGTAAAGCCGATGACACGATTACGATTACGGCCGTTGACGACATCAAAGTCAAAACCGTTGGCGTCATGATCGTGAATGACGACGGTACACTCGTAGAGAAGGGTGAAGCGGCTGCTGCCGACCAGAATTCGAGTCTGTGGCTTTACACAACGAAGGCCGCTGCCGCTTCGGCTTCCGTGAAGATTGTCATTGATGTGGCTGACTTGGCGGGCCAGGTGGTGGAGGTGAGTCAGCACTCGTAAAGTTTGATCAAGTTCCGCGCGTCGGATACTTGAGTCTTGTCATTGGTTAGTCATCTGCTTTCGTTGAGATTGCGCCGGCGGGTAGAGGTTGATTCTTCTGCCCGTCGGCGTTTTTCGGAATTCCTACTGCGTGAGCCCCAAACTAGCAGCAATCGCGGGCTCGAATAGCGGGCCCGCTTGCGCTGGTAGAAGGCCGCCGTGCTCTTTGTAGCTCCAGTAGGACCAGGGGATGCGTCGCGCCTCGAGCAGTGTGCGAGCATCATGAACCCAGCGCGCCGCGCTGTCGGGGGGGCTGTTTTGGCGGTACACGCCGAATTCGGCGCACATCACGCGCGCGCAGTTTTGAGCGGACCAATCAGCGACTTTGTCGAGACCGAGCGAGAGCAAGTCTGGTCCCCAGGATTCATTGCCGTAGTATTCGGCGTCGGCTCGAGCTGCTGTGTCCGTAATGCCCGGCAGCGCGGGCGCTACGAGTGCGGGACTCGAGGGATAGGGTAGACCCTTGATGTACTGAAGTTCGGGCCATTCGGGGCGCCAATCGGCACCTTGATGGGTAAAGATGACCGGGTCGAAGAATATGAAGCCGTAGATCACGTTGCGTTCGTTCGGCACCGTTTGCAGTCGCGAGAGCGCCGTGATTGAGTTCCAATCTACGCGATAGCTCCCGGAGTTGCCGTCGGCGATAATCGTGTGCGCGGGGGCGACTTGCCTGACGGTTTGGGCCAACGGCACGAGGATCTGATTCCAGCCATCGGAATCCGTGAAGTCGGGGGCTCCCATGAGTTCGGGAAAGACCCAATCGGGGTCACTTTCATTGATGAATTCTCCAAACTGCTTCCACATCCGCCGCAGTGCATCGAGCGCGCTCGCTTGCGTTGCCGGGTCCCCGAGTTGCTGCTTGTAAGCTGGGTCGAAATAGGGAACGAACACGATGCCGAGCCCAGCTGCACGCGCACGATCGATCGCCTGCCGGAAGTACGCGAGAATAGTCGGGTCGAGCTGATCGGGCTGCGTGGGATCGAGCAGACCAGCCGCGCCACCCGAGGGCGGCAGCGGATTGTAGAACGAAGCACGGATGAACGTCACGCCCGACTGTGCAAACCGTTTTAGATCCGCATCGCTAACGAAATCCGTAAATGACGTCGGTGACGCGAGCCAGCCGTACATGTCGATGCCTCGACTGAGGCGAGCGAAACGCTGGTCGCTAACCCCAGTGGCACAAGTGGTCTCGTTGTTTGCTCTGTGGTCGGCGTAGCGATCCCAATCCCAAGTGCAGCCGGCGGCGGCTTGACTTAGGATGAGAGCGAGCAACACGCGCCGCACGCCTAGAGTTCTCCCGAGTATTGAAGCGTGGTACCAACGAGCGCGATATGTCCCCAAGTGGACGTTCGAGGCCGCCCGAGAACGTAGAGTGTTACTGCCGTTGCCGCGCCGGTAATTCCCACAGCAAGCGATATGTTAGCCGCCAACTGATAGTTCCGTCCGGCTTCGACGGCACCAGCTTGAGATGCTGGGCAAGGCAAGGGGTTGCAATTGTTCTCGAGCGAATTGTAGCGTGAACGCGCGAGCGCCCAAAAGGTGCCAAAGCTCGCAAGGCCTGCCACGCTCACTGCCGCGGCCGCCCAGGTTGCGGCAACGAAGCGTTGTTCCGGAGGTGGCGTGGGTTTCAAGACGGCCAGTTCCTGCCTTGCCGCGCGCCAGGTTTCTTCATACTTGAGGTCGGTAGCGGCGCGATCGCCGGCGATTCGAACCGTGCTTTCGTAAGCCTCAATAGCTTCGGCCGTTCTGCCGATCGAACGCAAGCAACGGGCCACATAGAGTTGCGAGTTAGGTGAAGGGTAGATCACGTTCGAGGCGCGAAATTTCTCCAGGGCTTCTTCGTATTGACGCTCATCGTAAAGTTCTAGGCCCAGCCGATATTGTTCGCGCGCTTCTGGAAGCATCGTTTCGGCCGCGCCCGCCTTCGACGCGAGACAGATGAGGAACAAGGTGCAGCCGAAGAGCCCAAACCAATATCGCATCAATCGGCATTATAGGGATCCGAGGCCGCACTTGCCACCAGTCATCGATTTTCTGGTCGTTCCGGCACGTGGCTGCAATTTGACTCACATCCCCGCCAAAAGTCTGTGTGCGCCCAATCCCCCCGCACTGCTTGCTCAAGATGAGTGAAGGTTTTCCGATTTCACGCAACTGGCCAGGCTCCAGACCGACATCCCTGCAAGCCATAAAAATGCGCCAAGGGTCTGATTGTTAGACGCAGCCCTTTGCCCGTCAATTCGGCTTGGAGAAATGGTCATGCAACAATTCGAGCAGTCAGCTTCTTTCCCCAATACCAACCGACGTCATTCACATCAGCAATTCTGGACAGGCGTCATGTTTGCTCTGTGTCAGGCGGCCTGCAGCGGTTCTCCTGCGTTTACTTGTCAAGATAGTGTTAGCGGAAGTCCGTCCACCGTCGGTGCTTGTGGGACCGGTGGAACGTCACAGACAGGGGGTTCCACGAACACCGGTGGCGCGCGCAGTACGGGCTCGGGGGCAATCGGCGGTGCTGCTAGCATCGGCGGAATGGCAGGTAAAGGTGGCGAAGCGACCACCGGGGGCGCGGCGGCAGGTGGCGGGACCAGCAATCCGGGTAGTGGTTCCCTAATAGCCAACGGGTCGTTTGAATTGGACTTCCAAAGCGCAACAGTGGCGGCAACGGCTGCTCCCAGCGGTTGGACGATGGTGAGCTCGAACAGTGCTGGTAATCTCCTTCACGCCCTGCAAAGTGACAGCGCAAGCGGAGTTCCCCTTGCTGCGCAAGGGCTAAACGTAGCTCGGTTCGACTCGCTTACTGGAAGTAGCTACCGCGAAGCCCACAGCGACTGTTTTCCGATCGACATTAGCAAACCGATCACCGCGCACTATCAAGTGTACGTGCCACAGGAGCAATTGCCCGCCGGGACCAAGGCATCCGTGAAACTCTGGTATTACCAAGATGCGGCTTGCTCAATTGCCTCAGCCCTGCGTCCGAGCGACACGCAGACGGCTGCGTCCAATACCTCAGTGGGTGTTTGGGAGTCGCGTCAGTTCACACCCTCGCAAACTCCACCGAGTGATAGTCGGGCTGCAACCCTTTCGGTACGCGGCGCATACGTCGTGGGTTCAAGTTGCGGCAGCGCCGGGGTGGATTGTCAGCGTGACGTCATTTACTACGACGATATCGCCGCTAGCCAGTGAGCGGCGCTTCACTCGTCGTCGGGGCCATCGCAGGTTCTGGGGCCCAAACGGCCATTTTCGTGCAAGCAGTTCGATTCTTGAGACGCCGTGAACGGTTCATTCGTCCATAAGCTGCGACGTGCGCTTGTCAGGGAGAAAGAGCCATGAGAACTCACACGATCAGTCCAATTGCTGCCCTTTTCACCGCCAGTTGGCTGCTCGGCGCAGTGGCTTGCTCCAACAGCAATGCAAGCGGCAATAACGGGGCGACCGCGGGGTCCCAGGGCGTTGGTGGGAGTACGGATTCGGCTGGCAATAGCGGCCTGGTTGGCGCCGCCAACGGGGGCGCGGTTACCAGTGCGGGCGGCTCGAGTGGCGTTGGCGGGGCTGTCGGCACGGGTGGCACCATCGCTATCGTAGACGCAGGACCACTCGGTTGCGGCAGCGGCAGCTATGCCTTCTGTGACGACTTCGAAGACGGCAACGCTACGGGGTGGACGTCCGCCGAACAGAGTGCGAGCACACCCGGGGATTGGAACGTCGCCACCGACAATGGCCCATCGGGAGCTACCACTTACAGCTTTCAGCAGAAGGCAGTGAATACGGGTCATCACTATCAATACCCCAACGCTCCAGCAGGCGGGCCCTGGGGTGATCAAACGGTAACGGCTTGGGTAAAGCCCACGAACGCCTTAGGTGACGACGCCACCAAGGTGGGCGTATGCGGGCGAGTTACAGCCTCTACCGCGGCAAATAGCTTCAGCGGCTATTGCATCTTCCTTCGCACCGACGGGACAGGCACCACCGGCAAGTTGCAGGTGTCCAAGAAGATGGCAGGCAGTTCGATGGCCTCAATGGATACTTCGACGGCCGCCGTTCCACTGTTTGCGAAAGACACTTGGTACAAGATTAAGGTCAAGATTGTAGGCACGTCACCCGTGACAGTCACGGCCTACGTCAACGAGGTGCCACTTCTGGAATGGCAAGAGGGTGGTGATGCCAGCGCTCCGCTCACGGTTGGGGGACCTGGCATCGTGACTCGTGCGTCGGGTGCACTTCCAGCCACTGCCAACTTCGACGATGTGACGCTCACCTCGCCTTAGCGTCCTTTGAATGGCTCGGGCCGTCATTGCGGCCTTCGCTCGCCAATGGGCTGTGCCTTTGTTGTATGGGCATTCGCCCCTCGCCCGCTTCTTGTGACACGGCGTCGTCGTGACAAGTCGGCCTGCCGGTCTTGGGCATGTGAATGGACTTGGCGCTTGTCCAAGTGCCGATGTGACCCCAAAAAAGCCTCTCCAGGGGCGGGATTGCATCGTTCCCAAGTTTCGTGGTCACGCAACATTTAGCAACGCGCTGAGCGCGGACTGCCCGCACGCGGGCGAAACTTCCGGTGACTTGTAATTCATGTGCAACAAATGTTTTGCGCCTGGCGTAGAGACAGTTTGCAGTGTTGGTGCGAATCGAGCTCTCGGTGCTAGGAATGGGACGTTCATGTTGATTAGCAGACTCCGCAGCGTAGCTTTTGCTTTTGGCCTGTTCACGGTGCTCGGGCTAGTTGCGTGTAGCAAAGATCCGCCGCTAGACACCGTTTCGAATGTCGATCTCAAACGTTTTCAGGGCAAATGGTATGAGATTGCGAAGCTCCCGCGTCCAACCCAGGTTGACTGCTACGGCACTGTTGCCGTGTACACGCTCACCAGCGACACAACGTTGAGTCTCGTGCATCAATGCAATATCGGTAGTCTGACCGGGCCACTGCGCGAATCGCAGGCCAGCGGCAAAGTAGATGACCCGAGTGTTACCGCCAAGCTCTCAGTCGATTTCGGCGGCGGATTCTATGGCGATTACTGGATAATCGACTTGGGCGAGCACTATGAATTTGCCGTTGTTGGTCACCCAACTCGACAATACTTGTGGATCATAAGCAGGACTCCAACACTGGACGAAGCGACGCTGGCGAGCGTGCTCAAGCACGCTCAAGATAAGGGTTTCGACACTTCGCGCCTCCAGTACACGCAGCAGGCACCTTGATCCAAGGCTCCTTGCGACTTCGCCCCGCACGAACCGCTGCTGCCGCGATCGGAGTGTTGTTGGGTTGCGCGTCACTTGCCAGTGCCTCGCCGCAATATCCAAACGAGCTGCGCTCGGTGCTCGACCTCTCGTATGTGCCGAGTTGCACGCTGTGTCACGGTTCGACAACATCGAGCAATGCGGGCCCGGTCGACACGCCTTTCGGCAAGTCGATGGTCGCACGTGGTTTGCGAGGGGAAATGACGTCGAACGACGGCGGTGTTGAAACAGATGCGGGTACGGTTGACCCGTCCCTTCTGGCTGCGCTCGAAGCGATGCGCAAGGACGGCGTGGACAGCGATGGTGACGGTATGGAGGACCTCGATGAGCTATCGTGGCACGGAGACCCCAATCACTTCGATGGTCTGCGTCCCGATGCAGCGCCACAGGTAAACTATGGTTGTCAATTGGCGCACGGTTCCAGCTCGTCGTTAGCAGTCGTTGTCGCGCTAGCAGGGTTATCGATTGCATTCGTAGCGCGCAGGTTCCAAAAGGCCTGAGTATCCTTCGAAAATTGCGGGGGCACAGGTACGGCGAGCAACCCGCAAAAATGTCTCGCCGTTGCGTCGATACGCCATCGTCCCTAGGTTTCGGGGGCTCGGGATGGCTCGGGGCACATCAAGCGTACGAGTTTTACACATTGAGATACCGAGGGATTTCGCCATGCTAATTCGTCATCACCGCCTAGCTTGCGCGGCGGCCCTTGCCGCTTTGTCTTTCACGCTAACGGCTGCAGCTGAATTGAAATCAATTGGGCCCGCGCAGGTGGAGATGCATTTGCCGGGCGGGACAGCCGGTCTGTCAATTGACGGTAAGTCATCAAAACTCATCGCAGTTGAAATCGATGGAGTACTCACCGTTAGAGTAAGGCTCGACTGCCTGACGGAGGACAAGGAGCACACCAGTTGCCTCAAGACTGGCATCGCGATGCGCGACAAGCACCTTTGGAAGCATATCGAGGCCGACAAATATCCTGATGCGGCACTCTCAGTCGATCTGAAGCAGCTAAAGATACCGAGCGACAACGATAAGTCCGAGAGCGACGCTACCGGCACATTCTCACTGCATGGCGTGAAAAAGCAGGTCAGTTTTCACTATGCTGCTCAGCGAACTGGCAGCGATATCCACGTTCAAGGCAGCTTGAAGTTTAACCTCAAGGATTTCAATATCGAGCGGCCATCCTTCACCGGCGTACATACGGGCATGGTGGCGGACATTAAGGTCCAGTTCAAGCTTCGAGAGTAGTTGTCGCCGTTCCTCCTACAGCTTGCGGCGGGGTCAACCAGCCCTAGAGGTTAAGATCCCAGTGGCAGGAGGAGGCGAATCATGTCCGCAGTTAGTTCCTATCCACCGACAGCACAAATGTTGCCGTCTATTCCAGCGCGCGACCTATTGCTTCAAAAGTCGAAGCAGCTTTTCAGCATAGTGCCGGAGGCGACGGTGTACCAGGCCATCGAATTGATGGCGGAAGCGCGCGTAGGCGCCCTACCCGTGATAAAGGCCGGCAAATTGCTCGGCATAATCTCCGAGCGCGATTATGCGAGGAAAGTCATACTAGTAGGCAGATCTTCGCAAGAAACGCGCGTTGACGCCATCATGAGCCGAGAGGTCATCACGGTTGAGGTTGACACGAGCTTGCAGGAATGCATGCTACTGATGACCACGCACAGAATCCGACACTTGCCAGTCGTGGATGAGGGGCATTTGGTCGGCATAGTCTCAATCGGTGACGTTGTTCGTGAAACTCTCGCTCAGCAGAGCCATGCTCTAGATGAGCTGCAGCGTTACGTATGCGGGGAGCCGCGGCTAGCTCCCCAATCGGAGAGTCGGCATTAAGCTCCGGAATTTGCGCTAGATTTGCGCCGTTGATGCGGCATCTGCCGGACTGCCGACAAAAGAGTCGGCTCCAAGCGATCAACGCAGATCACAGAGGGGGGCGGACCGCGTACACGCTTGGAGCCAAGAGTTTGATTGGGCCTTAGAGGCTCGGCTTCTTCTGCGCGACGCACTCACCGCGCAATTACCGACACCTCTAATTGTAGCAATCATTTACTCCAAATCAAGGGGTCATATTCGATCAACAGACGGTGAGGTTTCAGCCATTGGGACTCTTTCACTTTGAACGACGCGACAAATTGGTCGGGTGGGTTACCGCGGACTAGAATTGCCGCATGCGACTCCTGCTCAGCCTCATTCTTGCCGCACTTCTCAGCGGCTGCCCCTCTAAGGCGCGCCCCAGCGAGGGCACGGGCGGGCCGCGACCGTGCATGAAGTTTGGTGAAAACTGCGAGTTTTCCCCAGGAAAGCTTGGTACCTGCGTCCGCCGCGACGACTGCACCCTCGGCAACTGCCTTGTCTGTCAGTCGCAGCATTGAGCTCCGCGCTAGAGCCGCGATTCCACTTTAGAGCATCAATTCTATTGAATTGATGCTCTAGACCCATTCACAATGGCTGCTCGGGAATCCTGCCTCTGTGGCAATGGGCGGTTGAGCGAATCGGATGCAAAAGTTTCAGTTCTTCAATTTAGCGAGGCCAATCCAAGAACGGTTCATCGAATCGACTCGGGGAAACGGCGCGCCCAAACCACTGCTTTACCAGGCTCCTGCCCAGAGTCTCTGGGCAATGGGGCTCGCGGCCATGGCAACGATCATGTTCGCGCTATGCGGCGTTTTGGCCCGAATTGGTTTCGGAAATCTCAACCATCGCTTTGCCTTGAACCCGGCTTGGGCGATTCTCGTTTATGGTGGGATATTGTGCGTGGCCTGCGTAACGTTGGTTGGGGCGGTTCGCAACTGGAACCGCGAATCCAACGTCCCTTTCCGCCGGGGCACGTACATCTTTCCCGTGGGAGTGATCAACGCTAGGAGCTCGACCCTCGAAATGCACCCGCTCCAGGAGCTAGTCGAGCTCAGCACGCGCGGAACCCGCCTGCGCATGCGGTTCTCGGACGGAGCTGTCTTCGACTTCAAACGAGTGGACCCCCAGCGCGCTGGCAAAATAAAGGTCACGCTCCTAGACGCGCAGCAGCAGCTGAAGGCTTCGAGCAGCGAACTGTCCAATCGCGACCAGGCTCTGCTCGACCCGCTCTTCGACACCGGCTACAAAAACCCATTTTCACCCCATGAATCGATGCTGCCAGCGGCTATCTTCTGGAATAGGCATTGGTTTCTCTTGGCGCTCGGAATTGGCGCCCTAGCGGGTCTGGGTCTTTGGAAATGGCGTAACGTGCGCAGCGCTGAATACCTTTACATTCACGCAAGGGCGATAGACACGCCGTCGGCGTACCGGGCCTACCTGGATCGGGGCGGCCTGAAAGGGGATGTGCGCGAGCTATTACTACCCCGAGCGGAGCTGCGCGAAGCCCAGACCGCAGGCACCGTAGAGGCCATCGAGCACTACTTGGACGCTCACCCACACTCCCAGATAGGTAGCGATATCGAGGCGGCCCTGCGCGCATCACTGCTGCGAGAGCTCAATCAAGCAAAGACGCCCGGCACGCTCTCAGCGCTGCGCCTGTTTCGGAAAAATGACCCGCATTTGAGTCTGATTAGGCCGGAACTCGAGGCCGCCCAAAAGGACCTCTACCGCTCAGCGCTCACTCGCTTTCAGTCACTTTCCAAAAACTCGCCCGAGCTGGATGCCTTCTTCGAAAAGCTCCTTTCTTACGCCGAGCAACACGGACCCAAGGTCGAAATTCGGTTCCGGCGACGCATCCCGCCCTCGCTGCAAAAGGCCGATGCTCAGGTGCAAAAGAGCCCTTACTGTGACAACCCTTCCGTGCCGCCCGCGCAATACTTCGACGACGAACACGTTGCGAAGCGTGAGGCCACGGTTGCCACTGCCATCAGCGAGCGCTTTGCAGCTGCATTTCCGAAAGACCTCCTGAGCTTCGAGCTAGCCGCTTCGGTGCCGGATGACGGCACGCCTGTGCCCACCGTCACGAGCCCGACGCTCCTAATAACTCACCGTACGGAACTCTCGTCGCCGTTCACCAGCCGCAAACCGCAGGGAGTGTTCGTCGGTGTCGGGCTCGTATTCAAGGCCCTGCTGCTAATCCCGGGCGAATCTGTGACTCGCAGTTTCGAGTCCTCGACCTGGTCACCGCCCAATCTGAAAAAACTCGAAGCCGAAAACTGGGGCCCAGCGGAACTCTACGAATTCATGGCACAGGACGCCTTCGACCAATTTCTGAAGCGCTTTCTCGCCAGCATATTCAAAGCTCCAAAGTGATTCTTGGGAGATTCCAATCACCCCACCAACAATCCCCTCAACAACCTCAATGCAACCAAAAGCACCATCGGTGAAATATCGAGCCCTCCCAAATCCGGCAGAATTCGGCGAATTGGTGCCAGCAACGGTTCGGTAAGGGCGCTCGTGACGCGGACAATCGGATTGTCCGGCGGCAGGCGCACCCAGGAGAGAATGACCGCAGCCAGAACAATCAGGGAATACAAGTCAAAAATGCGCGCGAGCAACATCCAAACCCGAGGATGCCTCCAATTTTCGCCAAGTCAACTCTTGTTGATGGCACAGCGGCACGGAAACGCCGTAAATATCCCTTCTGACGATGACCCCACTCTTAGGACTTCTCAGACGCAGCATCTGGTGTTGCAGAGCTGCCACCCCGGGAGCTGAATCGTGGAAACCGACGGGCGCGGTGCCCTAAGCGTGTCCAAGTGCCGCAACAACATAAACATTAATTCGCTGAAGGTCGAGTCAAGGGATAAGTTGCCCGATGTTCAAGCCATCCGACGCTTGTATCAATTTACGGCATTGGCAGCTATGATTCACGGCGATTCTGCCCATCGAGAACCCTATGACCGAATGCCACCGCGCCCAGTTTTATGGACTTGTGACCATTTTCGGTCTCGCCCACGCTTGCCTGATTGCAGCCTGCAGTGGCAGTGACGGTTCGACCAGCGGCACGACCACGGGGGGCAATGGCGGGGCTCAGTCCGCAGCGTCTGGAGGCGCTCCCACTATCACGGGCGGCACATCGGCCAGTGCGGGCGGCTTATCGACGGGCACCGGTGGCACAACGTCCAACGGGGGGAGCGCAGTGAGCGGTGGTGGCGCGACTGGAGGAACCTCGGCGAACGGAGGAAGCGCGGTGAGCACCGGAGGCACGATTGCAAGTGGAGGAACGTCGTCCAACGGGGGCAGCTCGGCGAGCGTTGGTGGGACCAGCGCGACGGGCGGGGCCAGCGTAACCGCGGGAACCTCGTCTAAAGGAGGGAGCTCGGCGGGCACCGGGGGCACCAGCGCAACGGGTGGAACCTCGTCGAAGGGTGGAAGCTCGGCGAGTACTGGTGGCATTGCCGCAACGGGTGGTAGCGCCGCGTGCGTGCCCATCACGGGAGGTAACGTAGCCGCGAGTGTCACCAAAGACGCGGAAAGTCAGATCGCACTCTCCGGGCTGACGACGGTCTCCTACGGCGGCTATCTTAATGGTGAGTCCTTCCAACAGGACGGCATCGTGACTTTCAACGGTTACCAGTACACAGCCTTCTGGAACAATTCTGCGACGCGCAGAGTTGTTTTGGCCCGTAGAGTGCTTCCGAGTGGGGCCTGGGAGAAGTTCGAATTCTCGGACTACGCGCTAGCCGCTGAGGATGCCCACAACACAATCTCGCTTGGGGTAACCCCAGGGGACGGCACGTTACACTTATCGTTCGATCACCACAACAATAACCTCCACTACCGCAAGTCGAGTACGGGGTTCTTGACCAACCCGGCCGCTGTCACCTGGACATCGGCTGCGTCAAGTTTCTCAGCGGTTACCAGTGCGCTCGTGGGCAGCACGACCATAACGCTTGTGACTTATCCTCGATTCGTCACCGAGCCCGGCGGCAACAAAATGCTCTTCAGTGCCAGGCTCGGCGAGAGTGGTAGCGGCGACGAGTACCTGTGGGAATACGACAGCGCGACCCACAATTGGATCTCGCTCGGTAAATACATCGACGGCATTACCAACAACATGAACGCGTACCTGCACGGCCTCTCCTACACGCGAGGCGGCACCCGCCTTCACGCGTCCTGGTGTTGGCGTGACACACCCGATGCCTCGACCAACCACGACCTTGACTATGTGTACAGCGATGACAACGGCCGCACTTGGATGGGCAATGCTGGCGCCATTATAGGTAGCGCCGGCACTAATCCTTTGACCTTGAATACTCCGGGCATCAACGTTTGGCCGATAAGCACCAACCGCGGCCTCATCAACCAGGAACACATGGCCGTCGATTCCGTCGGAAGGGTCCACGTCTTGCTTTCACACATGCCCGACGCGCAACCAGACGACGCCACATTCGACTCCGCTAGAACCAAGAGTCAATTCTTTCACTACTTCCGCGACACCTGCGGAAAGTGGACCAGGGTCGCCATCGGCCTACCAGTAATAGCAAATTTCCGCGGCAAACTCGCGGTGTCCTCTTCCAACAATCTCTACGCAATCCTGCCAGATCTGCGCATCGCAGGAGCATCCCCCTCGAACAACTACGCCACCTGGGCTCTGCTAACATCGGATTCGGGCCGCTTCTTCTCCGATCCACTCATCGACACCGCGCGCCTGCTAACAGAAGATAAACTCACTATCTACTACCCCGAGAAAGCCAGCCCCAACATCTGGGCACTGGACTACACTGTGAAGTAATGTTGCTTACATAAATCAAGGGCGCGAAACGCCGCTGGAACAATGCGGCAAAAATGAATGCCAGAAAAGCACCGAGAATCGCACTGCACCCAACGGTTAGTTTGAGGTCGCGCATTTGTCGCAGATCCCCGCATCAAGCCTTCATGTCACGACGATTTGTTTCCTCCAAGGTGGCTTCCAATACCGGAATTGCAGCGAGATCTTTGGGTCGCCCCGCACGCCGTTTTATATTGATAAGTTCCTCGAGTAGCAACACACGAACGGACAGGTTGTTGCCTATGGACATCTCGGCCGACCTCGGGACTAGATCATTGTAGGTTTGGCCCTCGTGCAATGTTCCGAGACAATCCAGCTCGCCAAGGTCTGTGATTAGAATTTGTTGCCCGGGACCTATAAGATGACTCTCCGAAGGTGAAAGTCGTCGGGGATCGCCACGGTACGTGGTTAGCACTTCGAGGAGTCGCCTGACGTTTTCAGGAGTTCGGTTGTGTACTACATCGATATCACGCGTAGTTAGCGGAGCTCCGCGCAGGACGCCTGCCAACATTCCGACAAGCACAAATTCGACACCCCCACTCACTAGGGCGCGTAACAATTCATCAAAGCGGGCGGATGCCATTCAGGTTCCGGATGTTGTCAATTGCGTCCATAAATGCTTGTAATCGCCGCAAGCGCTCTTCCGGCTCCAGATCGAGCAATTCTCGAATTTGAAAGCGATCCACGCCGTTGCTGTCGAATACGGAATCCTGATTGGCGTTGGTGGTACTTGAACTATCCACAGTGGGAGCTTACTACCGTTCTCCTGAAAATACCAGCCTTGGCGCATGCAATCCAGCTTTGATCGGTGTTCTGCGAGCCAATTGGAAGCAACCGGTTTGAAGGGGTTCTTTGGTCCGGCTCGTTGTGGTCACGGGTCCTGGCGGCATGACGAAACCACCGCGTGCCGGCGCACGTGGCGAATCGAGGGGCGGCCAAGGCCGAGTATGTCATTCGTGTTTAGGGCGTCAGCCCAACAGGTGGGTCAGTTCGTGTCAATTGGCGAGAGCGGAGTCTGATGTTCGAGGCCGTAGGCCGTCCATTTTGCCATGGTACCGTGCCGCTCGGAGTACCGCTGGATCTAGTTGCTAAAATTAAGGACGCGAATGTCCTGATTCCTTTCATGCGGTGATGATTATTTTGAGATCTCAAATTTGGGCTCCGTGCCTAACCTAGTTCGGGATGACGGGGAGTGGCGTAACGTCCACAGGTGGCAGCGTTTCAACGGGTGGCAGCAAAACCACCGGCGGTGCTCCGTCAAGCGGCGGAGCCGGTTCAACCGGCGGCAGCAAAACCACCGGCGGCTCACCATCAACCGGCGGCAGCAAAGCCACGGGCGGCACTGCGCACACGGGGGGTGCAGCCGCGGGGGGCGCAAGTGCTAGTTTCGTGTGTAATGAAGTTTTTGGACTCAATGTGGCGAGTCAGTGGTTCCTCGCCGGGTTTGAGACTGAGAACGGAATCGTCGATTCGCACTGGCAGATAAAATATCAACACGCAGCGTACGTGGACCTATGGGCAGACCCCTCAAACGCAGTCTGGAATGCGCCAATGTCGTCGCTATGCGCGCAGGATTCGACTTCCCCAGACCGAATTGTGTTCATGGTATTAAGCTGGAACGTTTGGACGGAGCAGCAGTGGCAAACACATATCACCGCTGCCGTAAGCGCGATCTATGTCAAGTATCCGAATGTGAAGAGAATTGATCTCATCACACCCGTCCGCTGCCCAGGCGACCAATCCTGCGCCCCCGCTGTTAACGGTGAATCTTGCGTGATGCCGGCTGAACTCGATGCCGCAATCGCTGCCGTAGCAAGTCAGTCACCAGGAACAGTGTTCGCGAGCTCGAAGTTTGAAGCACCCGATTGCTCGGTGTTCACTGGTGCGGGTCCAGACATGACTGCAACAGGAGGCGCCACTATGGCAAATATTATCAGCGCATACTTTTCGACTTCGCAGTGACCGCCACGGCGGCCCTGTGCTTCCAATGCATCTGAACCTCACGTTGTGCGCGCGATCGCCGACGTTCACCTCAATCGATACAAGCCGCGCGCGTCAGTGGCCGTACCCAGCCGCGACGATGTTGGCTTGGACGGCTTGGGCCGTTGCAGTGGAGGCTGCGCCCGAGGTCAAGACGCCTTCGTAGAAGTCTCCCTGTGCGGTGGCGGTGTTGTCGCCGCCGATGCCCAGAATGATCGCGCCCTGCTTCTTCATTGGATTATAGCCGTTTGGACGTACGCCGTCGTAAAAGGTCGTAAGCGTTCCCGTTTGCGCGTTACCGCCTAGGAGCGCAAACGACCCGGATCTACCTACTACCATCGCAGTGACATAGGCGGACGTTTGAGGCGTGTCCTGGGCGTTAGCGGCAAAGCTCGCTTGCGCATAGACGCCGTTTTCCATGTCCGCCATGACCCAGGGACCGTTGCCTGCCCCCTTTCCCTGAGCCGTCCAGTTGCCGAAATAGACAGCCTCCATGGTGCCCGCGCCATCGTCGGTATTGTCCGTCTCGGCGTTTCCGTAGTCGAAGCAGCAACTGCCATTGTAGAAGGTGCCGCTCGTCACCATGTATTCGGTCTCCGGCTGGTCGCCAGTCGCGATGCCCGTGGTCTTGTCGATTCGGTAGCCGTATCCGGGAGGGAGGTGGACGCCGTACACTGCATGACCGGAGAGCGTGAACTTGAGGGCAGTAGCGTCAGCAAGGTTGTCAGGTGTCGCCTTCCTCTGACCGGCGGGCGCTTGTTTGAGGTCGTTACTCTTACCGGACTGGTCGTAGATAATGGAGATCTTGCACGTAGTGCCTGTGCAGAATATGTCCTGCGTGGCCGCGTTGGCGAAGCCTCCTGGGCTCAGCACTCCGATGTCCTTCGTCGTGTTGTCCGATGCTCGCGTAACCTGGTATAGGTTGCCGTTGTACGCGCCGAAAAGAGCGCGCACCGTGCTATGTGCTGCGACACACGGTGTGTTGCCCGATGCAAAGATATCACAGGGACCCGTAGTAGATCCCGTCGCGCCCCCCGTAGCCGTGATTCCGCCTGTGGCACCGCTACCGCCCGTGCTAACGCGACCGCCCGTCGCAGGCGCTCCTCCCGTGGGTGGCGCTCCACCGGTTGGAGTGGTGCCACCGGTCGGCGGCGAGCCTCCCGTCGTCCTTGTGCCTCCGGTGCTCGGAGTTCCCCCGGTCGCGATCGCACCGCCCGTGTTCGACGTGCTCACTCCTGTTGGTCTGACACCACCTGTCGAAGTGTTTCCTGCGGTTGACCTGGTGCCGCCCGTGGAAGAGTTTCCTCCGGTTGCTGGTGCCCCACCTGTCAGGGCACCGCCCGTTGCCGCATTCTGACCGCCTACGCCATTGGCTCCGCCGGACGCAACAACTCCCCCCGCAGCTTGTTGGCCTCCGGTGGCAGGCATGCCCCCAGACTCGCCGTTCGTGGAATTGCCACCATTGTTGAGCTCGCCGCCGGCACTGTTGTTACTGCCGCCAGCGCCACCGTTCGACGTGTCCGATCCCGAGCATGCGGCAAGTAGCAAGCCCGCTGCGCAGGCTCCGACGAGCCGCAATCCTCTCAACTGTAGCGTATCACCGGCAATAACCCGCGCGACTAACCTATCAATAGTTCGCATGACTTGCTCCAACAACCTGAGTGCGGCGCAGCGCCGTCACCAGTAACACACGCCGCGCAAATATCGATCAACTCTACCAATCGCAGGCACCTGAACAGGGAATGAATGTTCCCGCGGTTGCCCGTATTGTCGTCGTGCCATCCGTGAGCCCGGTCGAAGGCGCCGTGACGGCAATCATCCCCGCGCCCGGCGCTTGAACCGGTGGTGCGGCGAGTACTGGGGGCAGCGCAAGCAAGCGAACGAAGCGGCCAATGTGATGGCGATCAGTGGAAGATGCGGTCGAAGTTTGGGCATTGGGGATGCAGTCCTGAGAAAACCCCACAGGTGCGGGGAAATTGTTGCTGAAAGTTACTCGCGGGGCTCGAATTCCGAGCATATTGCTCGGAAGCTCAGGTTAATGCCTGAACGGCAGAGATCGATCAGCCCGTTTACCTGAGAACGAGAAAGACGTGATCGAGTCAAACGCGCCGCGTATTAGCGCCGCTCACTCCAGCGTGTTCATGACTCGAGTCACGGAGCTTTCGGGCGACGTCGCCAAAAGACCGCAAATGCGAGGTCAATCAACGCTAAGTGGACATGACGGTAAACGGCTGCACGATGGCAAGGGCCTGCTGCCATCCAGAGCAACCACGCGATGGAACTACCTATAACTTTCGGTCGATTGGCTTGAGGTAAACAAGTCTCGTACCGACCGTTCGTTTCAGTGCGCCGACTTGGTGGCGCAGCGCTAAGCTCTCAAGGGCCAAATCGCGTTCATGGAAACGACAGCTAACAGGACGTGCATCGGCAAGCGTCGAGCGTGCATACGTTAGGATCGTATTGGAAGGACTCATTGCAGGTAATCACAGATCTGCAGTTTGCAGGGGCTACTTGCGTCGTAGCTGATGCTCGGAGTACTCCTGTCCGCACAGCGACCGTATGGGTGCGAACTCCTCAGTTTCTCTGTCCAACCATCCGCTGTACGGACGGGAATTCCCGTGCGCTCTCGTCCAACCATCCGCTGTGCCGCAGTGGGTACCGCAATTGCGAACCACTTGTGGAGTGCCTACACTCGAGAAAGTTGACCCTAGTTCGAAAAGTCCTGCGCCCCAGCAAACTATGGGGTGGAAACCGATTGCCTGCTCTGCAATAATATTGGCCGAATGCGCAATTGTTCGAGACTCGTGGGCGCTCTCGCGATTGCTGCGACGTTTGCCCTAGGATGCGGCAGTGATGATCGTAAGAGTGCCGCTCAAACGGGTGGCACTTCCAACACCAACACAACGGTTGGCGGTCAAAGCGGCACTGGCTTTGATGCGGGCGACCCGACTGACAGCGGTTCAGCCGACGATGCGGGTAGCCACGCCGGGCAGCCTCCCGAGCCATGCACGGCCAATAGCGATAACACATCCGGGCTCAGCGCCCCGTCGGAGTTCCAATACCTTTCAGGACACGGCGACGACGATGCGGTGCCCTGGGAATTTTACTGCGAAAGCGCCGTGTCCAACAACCGGAATTGCGCCGGCACGAGCACGAGTGGCACCTGGAGCACAATCCCGGTGCCGTCCAATTGGGAACTTCAGGGGTTCGGTACGTACTATTACGGCACTGACAACAATTTCCAACGGGGCGCTCAGGAAATTGGCCACTACCGGTTGAGCTTCAATGTTCCGTCGGCCTGGAGCGATAGGCTCGTGTCCATCGTGTTCGAGGGATCGATGACGGACACATCCGTCGCCGTCAACGGGGCGATTGCGGGTGCAACGCATCGCGGTGCGTTTTATTGCTTCCAATACGATATTGGAGACCTGCTCCGATACGGAGACTCCAACCTGCTCGAAGTGCAGGTTGCCAAAGAGTCGTCGGACGTTTCGGTGAACAATGCGGAACGAAGCGCAGATTACTGGGTGTTCGGAGGCATTTTTAGGCCCGTGTATCTCGTGTCCTACCCCAAGCAACACATCGGCCGCGTTGCTGTCGATGCACGCGCGAGCGGAAGCTTATCGGTCGATGTCGAGCTGACGGGGATCTCAGCGCCTGCCTCTATCACCGGACAGGTTCTAGACTCGCAGTCACAGCCAGTGGGGCCAAAGCTTTCGGCTTCGATTTCCAGCGGCGACACCGGTGCAAAGCTCAGCAGCACAATTGCGGGCGTTCAACCGTGGAGCGCTGAAACCCCCAGCCTGTATCGCCTCGAACTATCGCTCGAAAACGGTGGGCAGCCTATCCATCAGGTAGCCCAGAATTTTGGCTTTCGCTCTGTCGAGGTTCGCGCAGGGGACGGCGTTTACGTCAATGATAAGCGCGTCATGTTGCGAGGTCTCAATCGACATTCATTTTACCCCAGCAGCGGACGCGCGCTCAACGCCAAGCTTTCGACTGACGACGTGAAGCTTCTGAAAAGCATGAATGCCAATGCGGTGCGAAGCTCCCACTATCCGCCCGATCGGCACTTCCTGGATGCCGCGGACTCACTTGGCCTCTACGTGCTAGACGAACTCGCGGGGTGGCAACACGCTTACGACACAGCCCCGGGCACGCCGTTGGTTAGAGAAATGGTCAGCTTTGATGCCAATCATCCGAGCATCATCTTTTGGGACAATGGCAATGAAGGGGGCTGGAATACGGCGCTGGACGCAACATTTGGTCAATGGGACCCGCAGCAGCGAGCGGTGCTTCACCCAAAGAGTACGTTTAGCAACGTCAATGCCGCGCATTATCCCAACTACGCGTCGTTACAGTCGAATCTCGCCGGCGCCAACGTTTTCTTGCCAACGGAGTTTCTACACGGCCTCTACGATGGTGGCGGGGGTGCATCACTCGACGACTATTGGACTTTGATGCAAAGCAGCCCGCGCTGCTCCGGGGGGTTTCTTTGGGCTTTTCTGGACGAGTGCGTGCTCCGCTCGGATAAACAGAATATCCTTGATTGCAAGGGCAATCAGGCGCCAGACGGCATTGTCGGCCCGTATCGCGAGCGCGAGGGCAGCTACGACACCATTCGCGAGATTTGGTCGCCGGTGCAGGTGAGCGCAACGGTATTTCCAACGGAGTTTACAGTCGAGAACCGGTACGACTTTACCGACATCGATTCGCTCGTATTCCGTTGGCAGCTCCTTGATTTCGACTTCGAGAGTGCGAGTTCGGGGCATCAGGTCGCCGCTGAAGGGACTGCCACGACTGGTTCGATTGTGCCGGGCGCACAGGGCAGCCTGAATCTCTCGCTGCCGGCGGACTGGGCGAGCCACCACGCGCTGCTGCTGGGAGCGGAAAATGGTTCGGGCCAAACTGTTGCGCAATGGTCCTGGCCGATCGTGACGCCGACCACCATGCGGCAGAAAGTGGTGGCGAGTACGGGCGGCCCGGCAGTGGCAATTGACCAAAGCCAGGCCGGCATAATCACGGCGACCGCAGGCGGCCTCGCCTATACATTCAGTGCTACGACCGGGCTACTGACTGGAGTATCTCTCAATGGCAGCGACATCTCGCTTGGCAACGGCCCCGTGTTTACCAGTGGGAGCGGCGCCGTACGCACGGCGCAAAACGGTATCCTCAATTCTTTCGACGTGGCCGCGGATGGCAATGATTGTGTCATCACGGTCACATACGCAGGCAATCCCCAACAACTGCTGTGGCGAGTCATGAGCACAGGGTGGCTCGCATTGACCTACCGCTATGAACTGACCGGCTCCTTCGATTTCTTTGGCATGAACTTTGACTATCCGGAGAGTCAGATCAAGAGCGTCCAATGGCTGGGCAAAGGACCTTACCGAGTCTGGAAGAACCGAATGAAGGGCACCCTCTATGACGTTTGGACTCGTGAGTACAGTGATGGCATCCCGGGGGCGAGCTGGGACTATCCGGAGTTCAAGGGGTATTTCGCCAACGTCTATTGGGCGCGCCTCATCACGAACACCGAGAGCGTAATTCACTTGGTATTCGACTCGAACGATCTGTTTCTACGCCTTTTCACCCAAACCGATGGCGTCCAGGCCCAAACTGCATCAATGGTGTTCCCGCCGGCTACTTCTCCGAGCTCGACCCCAGGCATATCGATATTGCAGGGCATCCCTGCCATCGGCAACAAGTTTGATGCAGCGTCAGCACTTGGACCCCAGGGTGCTCCGTACTCGCTCAACGGAAGTCTCTTCGAAGCGACGCTATACCTGTTTGTCGGAGACCTGACGAACCTACCAACGCCGCAGTAACCAGGCTTCGGATAGGGTCGCACGCAGGGATCAGCGCACGCATCTCACGTTGGCGGTCGGGAAGTAGTTCCACGCGCCGGCCACGCCGTAGTTGGGCCCGGTAAAGCCGTCGCAGTAGCTCAAACCCCAGGCCTCGCCCGCCACCGGCGCAACCGCCACTTCAGTGGCCCAGAACCAGTATTTTGGATCCTTGCAGCCGTTGGGATTGTTCGGAAATGCAGTGCGATTGATTGCGCCGCCAACCAGGCCTTCATTGACGGTGGAGGCAAGTTCGTTGAGCGCCGGCACGCGCCAGCCCGTGTGCCCGTTGAGAGTCAAGCCCGCGCAATAGGCGGCAGCATCGGCGTGTGCCACAAGCGTCGGGGAGTAGCCTTGTTGCCAGGTGAGACCCGTGTAGTTGTCTTGCACTTCGCCGGTGGGCGGAGCCCCGATGATCGTGTAGTGATTGAGAGGCTCCGTAGCGAGTACATTGGCGGCCTCTCCGGTGCCATTTCCCCGAACACAACGCGAGACTTGAGTCGCTGTAGTCAGCGGCATCGCGTTGCTGGTAAGTCCGTTGCCGCCGTAAGTCCAGGCCAAGTCGCCTGCTGTGCTGATCCCCGTGATCGTCTCATACCACCAAGAACCGGTGGCGAAGCTGCCACCGTTGAGCGTGAAAACAGACGCGAAACCCCTGTTGCCGCGCGTGACGTTAACGATGGAAGCCATCTCGACGCGCGTTGGCAGGCGCCAATCATTGAACCCCGCCCAGTTGCTGGCGGCTAGAGCCGCGCAGCGATCGGAATTGGCTTGCCAGTCTCCCTGCGTCCCGGGATTTACCTTCTCCCAAACCAGACAGGTAATATTGTCGCGCACGGCGCCGTTGCCCAGATCGGTGTAGCTCTGGTGATTGGGCGTATCTGGTTCGCTTGGCGGAGTTGGCATTTTCCAGCAAGCCCACTTGTGTGAACCGCACGTGGACTCCTGGCAAGTTCCATTCGAGCCACCGGTACTTGATGCAATACCTCCCGCGGCGATCGAGCCACCGGTTGCGGCTACTCCACCTGTGGACATGGTACCTCCAGTCGCACTCGCGCCGCCTTTCGCGACGCTGCCACCAGTGGACGGCATTCCGCCGGTGGCCTGAGCGCCTCCAGTACCTAGCCTGCCTCCGGTAGCTGCTCCACCAGCCGCTGCTCCACCGATCGTTGACGCAATGCTGCCGCCGGTCGTTGACGCAATGCTGCCGCCGATCGTTGACGCGATGCTGCCGCCGGTCGTTGACGCGATGCTGCCACCGGTCTCGGCGGGCGAACCGCCTTGAGCCGAAGTCGAGGTAGAACCGCCGGTGGACGAAGTATCACCGCCATTGAGGTTTCCGCCAATGCTCGGCGAGCCCCCCGCGCCACCCGTTGACGAGTTACTCGAGCCGGAGCATCCGAAAGTAGCGGGTAGTGCCGCTGCGAAAAACCATTGCCTGATGTGATATCGCATGAGCATTCCTTTATGCACTGGGCATCGTGCTCGTGTTTGCCATGCTTGCCTCCAGCCTAGCTCGATCGGCGGCGGCGCATCCTGCGAATGAACGCGAGACCCAGCACGCTGAGCGCACTATAAGCCCCGGTTTGAGAATCCTGCCCCGCGACACGGCAACTGCAGCTACCGCTGCTATCCGAGGAGTTATTGGAATTTCCGCCCGTGCCAGCCATGTCGGTTCCGGTCCCGACAGTCGATCCGCCTAGGGCGCCATTGCCAGCGGATGTTACAACGCCACCCGTAGCGGCCGGTGCGCCTCCAATGCCACCCGTACTCAGTGTACCGCCACTGGGGTTCAAACCACCGGTACCGTTGACGCCACCCGCACTCGTAGCGGCACCACCCGTACTAACGACGGCAGCGCCTCCCGTAGCAGGCGTCCCACCCGCCGATTTTGTTCCACCTGTGGCTGCGGCGACGCCACCTGTGGCTTTGCTGCCACCAGTACTCGTCGTAGTCACCGTCCCTCCAGTAGTCACGGACGTCGTTGTCACACTCGTTGTGCCACCTGTGGCTTTGCTGCCACCAGTGCTCATCGTGCCACCAGTCGTAGCTTTGGTGCCACCGGTACCGGGGCTTCCGCCCGTGGGGGGCGCGCCGCCGGTTCCAGGACTTCCACCATTCCCACTGACCGCACCGAATTCGTATGCCCCGAGATCGGGAGCCGCCCCGACGTACGGAAGGCCGACGTCCGTTCCCTTATCGATCATTCTACTACCGGCAGTTAGATGCATGAAAGTACATGCCGCTGGCATGCTGCCATCCGCCTGGCGCGGGCCGGTGCAGCCGGTGTCGGATATACTGGCGAAATCGGAAGCCGCTGGGGTAATCCCCAAGTCCCAGCTGTTGAACTGGGTGTCGACCCCGGTCATGTTGGCGTTCTTGTTGGGATAGCCGATGTTGTTCCGCATGATGTGCACCTTGGTGCCCGTCAGCGTAATGACAGCTGTCGCGATGGTTCTTCCGTCGGCAGCGAAGGAGGAGGCCAGCATGTTGTACTGGGTACCGTTGTTGTACGACGTATTGTTGTACCAGGTGTTGCCGCCCGACGAATGGTTGGCATAGAAACCCGAATCCTTGTTAGCCCACGCAACATTGTTTTGTACAAGATGCCGAATACCGGTTCCACTGCTCCCCATCTTGAACCCGTTGCCGTTGCCAGAAGTGCCGTATCCCATCCCGGTGGCGAAGCTATTCTCGACAATGACGGGGACTTCTTGATAGATGAGGTCGTACCCATCATCGGAGTTGTGCCACGCGCGGCACCCGCGAATAATCGTGCTGGGGCCAGTCGTCTGATAGTGAACGCCGAACCCGTCGCCGTTTTGCCCATCCCCCTGACTGCCGTTTATATCGTAATTGTCGTGCGAATCGCAATTCAGAATCAGGTTGCCGCCAGTGCCCGTGTCGATGAACAGCCCCGGCCCGAAACCGTTATGGATGTTGAGCAGCTCGAACGTGTTGTTGCTGGCATTCTTGGTGCGCAGCAGGGAATAGGAGTGGGAGCCACTGGATCCGACCTTAGCGGGGCCGATCTCGAGTCCCTTCAGATGCATCCAGCTCCCGGTCACAACGATGGCTGGATTGTCCGCCGCCGAGCTGGCCGCTCCATAGTTCGAAAAGTCGAGAATCGGCACTTCGCCCGTATACGCCCAAATCTTGGTGCGGTTGGTGTCCGATGTCCCGCTCTTCGAAAGCGTGATCTGGGTCGTGCAGTTGTAGGTTCCTGCACGCATCCAGATGGTATCCCCCGCCGCAGCGGAGTTGTTTGCCTTCTGAAGGGTGGCAAACGGCGCGGCCTGCGTTCCGGCATTCGAATCGCTGCCGGTCGGGGACACGTAGTACTCGGCGGCAAGGGCTTGCAGAGGTGCCAGGACGATAAGAGAAGTGAATCCGACAATGGGTAGTTGCACTAGTTTCATAGAACGCTCCTCATCGCAGTGATTTCTCGTCGCGCCACAGCCCCGGCTCGTTCCCACGCAGGTCGATGGGGGCTTCAGGCAATCCACAGAGGTTCGCGCACACTGGGCCGCCGGTCGAGCAGGTCGGCGAGGGTCCCGCTTGCGCTGCGTTGCGTGCAAAGGTCATAGATCGTGCCTCGTCTCCCGGTGCTTAATGTTTCTCGCCGAGTAATCGATCTTCCTTTTTGTTGTCACGTCGCGGAAAGCCGCTTTTCATACGCTCGATCTGATGCGCATGAGTGCAGCAAAACGCCCGGTGCAACGCGCTGCAGAACGGCGGCGTTGATTGCTCGGTGCCATCTTTTCGGCAATGGCTCGTGTCCACCTAGGACGTCAGGACACCGTTTCCTTTCATGCGCCGAAGATCTCCTCAAAACGAGGCCGCTCGCGAGTGGACGCAACTGGCGGCCGATTCCCAAGGATTTGTCAACACGATTTGAGGAATCATTGTCAGATTTCAACATCGTTGACCGTCCGCAAATTGTTACGTGTCCAACAATTCGCTGTAACCTTAAGACCAAGCGCACACGGAATGTGCGCGTTTTAGGCACGATTCGAACTTCCTTCGGATGGCTGAGCATTTGCGCAAATAACATCGACGTCACACCGGCATCCTTTCCAGCAGTGAGGTCCTGGCGTGCTTGTTTGAGCACTTATCGGCGCGGGCGTCCGACTAACCGATTGCGCCGATCGCCGCGAGTCGGTTAGTCGAATGGCGAAGGGACTGTCGTCTAGGGTGATCGATTCGACGAGCATTCGCATTAAGCAATCGGTCCTGACTCGCTCCCGCAAATGCGCGCGGTGGGTGAAGATGCGGCCGGAGTTGCCTTATGGAACCGCGTCGCACTCACTTCGCGAGCAGAATTTATTTTTCTCGAACCGCCGTCGCGATCGCGTCCATCAGCGTCATGCTGTCGGCCTGCTCAGGAACAAGTACAAGCTCCAGCGAAGCCACGGGTGGTCTCTCGAGTGGGGGAAACCCACCTTCATCAGGGGGCGCCTCGAGCACGGCCGGAGCAAATGCGGGTGGCACTTCCAACAACGGGGGTTCCGCAGGTTCTTTTGGGGGCACAGCGTCGGGTGGGGTTTCGAGTAACGGTGGTTTCACGAGCGTGGGTGGCACGACCAGCAAGGGAGGCAACTCCAGCGCAGGCGGCGCCCCGAGTAGTGGTGGTGCGACGAGCGCCGGCGGAGCCAACGCGACCGGCGGAGTCGTCGCGACCGGCGGCAATATCTCAGCGGGCGGCGCGTCGTCGAGCGGAGGAACCAAAGCCACGGGTGGCAGCAACGGCATCGGTGGTAAAGCAAGCACGGGTGGCATGCAAGGCACAGGCGGAAACGTAACTACCGGTGGGGTAAAGAACACCGGGGGAACGACCAGCACTGGGGGCAGCAAGGCTACAGGTGGTTCTGCTGCAACGGGCGGCGTGAAGGCTACTGGTGGCAATCAGGGTACGGGCGGAGCAAGCAATGCTTGTGGTTCGCCGGTAGCAACCGGCACGACACTGCTGAGCAGTTGCACGGGGACCAGCCCAATCACCTGCGCCCTCACGGCGGCCAATGGAAACTGGGACGTTACGGTTGAACTCGGAGATCCGGCCTCGGCGGGCTCCTCGCGCGTTCAATCCGAAACTCGACACTATGAGAATAGTGAAACGGCGACGGCGGCAGGCGCCTATTCCACGTTGACGTTTACGGCCAACGTGCGCCCCGAGGTGCATGATGGTGGTCAAAGCGCTCCCGGTAATATTCTCAATCTCGTGATCGATGGTTCTGCGCCAAAACTCCACGCCCTAGGAATTCGCTCGAGTTCCTGTGCAATTACGATCTTCATTGCCAGTGATTCAACCGCCTGTGATTGGGTCTCGACCAATACCTCCGCGCTGGCAGCCGACCAGACGGGTTGGGCGCAGGAGCTTTCGCTGTATATGAAACCTGGCGTGTCCGTGGCCAATTACGCCGATTCGGGCGAAACGGCTGGCAGCTTCTATACGAAGTTCTTCCCCGCTGCGCGGACCGCGATGAAGGCCGGTGACTACCTCTTTATTCAATTCGGCCACAACGATCAAAAAAGCGCGACTGACATTGCCAACTATCCAAACAACCTGACCAACTACGTGAATGACGCCAAAGCCAAAGGCGCTATTCCGGTCATTCTCACGCCGGTGTCTCGTGCGTCGGGTACCGCGGCCAATCCCGGTTTTGCTGGCCTCGATCAAGTGGCGCGAGATACGGCTGCGCAGCTAGGGGTGGCGCTCATCGACCTGACGGCATTGTCGCGGAGTTACTATGCGACAGTGCCCAACTTCAGCAGCACGCTGTTCATTGATGGCACACACTTTCACGAGGTTGGCGCCATCGGGGTTGCGGGCGTGGTTGCCAATGCAATAAAATCGAGTTCACTGGGACTTAGCAGTTACGTTCGGTAGCCCGGAAGCACTTCCGAAAAACGATTGTGAAGAAAAATTTTTCTGAGAGTGTCGTGCAAAACAAGAGAGGATTGCCCGGACTTAGCGCACTCGACTCATAGAGATGTCGCCGCCTTACGTAAAGCTTCCGCGGCGTCCTTACCCAGTTTTGCTGACTCTGTTCACGCAAAGGCGTCTTTGCGGACGAACTGCATTGAGTTAGCTTCCGCGGCTGGCCTGTCTTTGGTTCAGATTGAAGCTTTGCAGTCGCTTCAGTCCTTAACACGTAATGCTGGAGCTTGTCACTCCGACCACCGACGTTTTCCGTCGGCGCTGTAGCCCATGCCCTAAGTTCGCCAAACACGGCGGTCCGCTGGATTTTGTCACGCTTTACGACAATTGGTTTGAGGACGTGACTGGCTGGCTGCAGACACTAGGCGCGCCAAAGGCGGACATTGAAGATCTTGCCCAAGAAGTATTTCTGGTCGTGCACAGACGTCTCTGCGACTTTGATGGACGCAATGTCGCCGGCTGGCTCTATCGCATTTCCAACCGACAAGTCTTGCAATATCGAAGGCGTCGCTGGGTTCAATCTGTGATCATGCTTGAGGCTGGTGACGACATTGAAGATGTGCCCGATGATAGGACTGATGTCGAAGAGGCGTTTGAAGTCAAAGAGAAGGGCCGCCAACTACTGAAATTTGTTGAAAAAATGACCAAAAAGCGACGTGTCGCATTCATGTTGTTTGAAGTGGAGGATTATACCGGCGAAGAAATTGCCGAAATGCTCAGCGTGCCCGTCAATACTGTCTGGACCCGGCTTCATCATGCGCGCAGAGATTTCTTGTCAATGTTAGCTCAGCAAGAGGAATCTCAAAGTGAAGAAACCTGATGTAGCCTAATAAATACGCATGAGACCGGCCTCTCCATCGCGGCGCACTCTGTACTGGCTAAATGTCCTACCACGACCACCGAAAGTGTCCTTCCTTCTCCCCGGCACGCGGTGCTGGGCGGGCGCCTGAGGTGCGGGGAATAGGCTAACCAGCCTCCCCAGGTGGGTTTTCATGCTCGATGAACAGCGTCAACTCTTTCTTCGGGAAGTATCGGCAACGCAGACACGGGTGACAGAGTGGGGAACAATAGCGCAGTGCGAGGCACTGACAGGCCGGTGACTACATGCCCCAAGCCGACTGCACCCGAGCGAGCCCCGAGGCATTGGTGACCGTTAATGCAAGGTTCGTGTCGCTGCCGGTCAAAGTGGTCAGTGACCAGGTGTCTGCTGTTCGCAAGACGGGCCAGTAGCAGCTCCCAATTGTATTGTCGTGCAAGTAAGTCGAGATGGCCGATATGAACGAACCGCTGTTGTCTCCCTCACCAGCGCCGCTGTAGTCTATCCCGGTTGTCATCGGGGCGCCCCATTCCGTCACGATGGTTCGACTGGCGTAGCTTCCCAGGTTGGTTTGCAGTCGGGCCGTCCAGGCAGAGGTTGCAGTTTGGGTCGGGTCATTGAAGGGATAGATATGAAGGGACAGCAGAGTGCCATCGAGGCGGCTGTCCGCTCCCTGCACGCGGACGTCAGTATCGCTGTAACTGCCCGCGATAATGATCCTGCCCTTGGGAACAGTCGGATACGTGGTTACCCACAGCGCCGCAAGATTACTCCAGTCGGTCGCACTGTAACCCCAGGGTTCGTTGAATGGCTCGAAGTAGACGAGATTGTTGTCCACATAGGCATCCGTTACGGTCTTCCACATGGCAAAGTATGCGTCTCTGTTGGCTTCTTTGCCATTTTGCAAAGCCCAATACGCAATAATCACCTTCATACCCCGAGCGATGCCTGCGTCGATTGTACCCTTGTAGGCGTTCCACCAAGCACCGGAAACCGTGAGCTCATTGATGGGAACTCGCACGGAGTTCGCTCCCACGGTGGTTTGGAATGCGCCCAATATCGCATTGGCTTTTGCGAACACCGTGTCGTAGCTATCGGTCGTCGAAAGCCCTGAAAGTAGTAGATTTCCGAAAACGAAGTTGTCTCTTTGATCGGCCCAGTTTCCGCAGCGAAAACTCGAGGCGCTCTCGATTGCCACAGTTCCCCCCGTGGCAGTCGTGCCGCCAATGGTTCCCGGACTCCCTCCTAGGTTGTTCGCGCCAGATGCGCCACCAGCGGTTGTATCGCCGCCAGTACTTGCGGTGCCCCCCGTACTCGCCGAGCCACTCTCCGTAGTTGAGCCGGGCCTTTGGCCACTGCCACTACTGCATGCGAACCCCGCTGAGAGGTAAAAGAAGACTAGAGCGAGGTTGCAAGCATTGAATCGTAGCATGAATTGAATCTCCTTGATACAGTTCTTGCAGCTCGATTCTCTTGAATCGAGCTCATAGGGCACGCGCGGTGTTCCGTGCCGCAGCAACAAAAATTCCATAAGCCTCGCTTCGAGCATGTCCCCGCGTGACGGCAATTCGGCGGTTGTTTGAGCGCATGACAACACAGAAACGGCCGCAGCCCGAGTTTGATTACAGGCCAAATGAGGCCTTGACACGAGCAAGCCCCGAGGCATTCGTAATGGTCAGCGAGAGGTTTGTTCCGCTGCCACTCAGCGCAGAAAGCGACCAGGAGTCTGAAGTTCTCAGCACAGGCCAGTAACAGCTCCCAATCTTATTGTCGTGCAGGTACGTCGAGATGGCGGAGATGAACGACCCATTGTTGTCTCCCTCGCCCGCGCCACTGTAGTCGATCCCGGTGGTCATCGGGGCGCCCCATTCCGTCACGATGGTGCGACTTGCGTAGCTGCCCAGGTAGGTTTGTAGTCGGGTTGTCCAGCCAGTGGTTGATGTCTGGGAGGTGTCATTGAAGGGATAGATATGAAGGGACAGCAGAGTGCCATTGAGGCGGCTGTCCGCTCCTTGCACGCGGACATCGGTATCGCTGTAACTGCCAGCAATAATGATCCTGCCCTTAGGAACATTCGAGTAAGTAGTCACCCATTGCACAGCCAGAGTGGTCCAGTCGGCTGCGCTATACTGCCACGGCTCGTTGAAGGGCTCAAAATAGACCAGATTGTTGCCCACGTACGTGTCCACCACCGGCTTCCACATCGCAAAGTACGCGTTTCTGTCGGCTTCTTTTCCATTTTGCCATGCCCAATACGCGACCAACACCTTCATTCCCCGTGCGCTGGCTGCGTCGATAACACCTTTATAAACGTTCCACCAACTACCGGAGACCGTTGGCTCATTGATGGGCACTCGCACCGAGTTCGCGCCCACGGTGGTTTGGAAGGCGCTGAGAATTGCATCCGCTTTTGCCAGGACCATAGCGTAACTATCCGTTGTAGAAAGTCCCGAGAGCAGGAGGTTGCCGTTCACGAAGTTGTCTCTTTGATCAGCCCAATTCCCGCACCGGAAGCTCGCCGCGCCTTCGATAGCGACAGTTCCGCCCGCAGCAGTTGTGCCGCCAGTCGTTGCGACACCACCAGTACTCATCGCGCCGCCCGTAGCTTTGGTGCCGCCAGTTGCACCATTTCCACCGGTAGCCGTTGTGCCGCCTGTGGCCTTGGAGCCGCCCGTCGTTGCTGTGCCACCGGTAGCCAGGGTTCCGCCGGTCGCCGTCGCGCCACCGCTACTAGTTGCGCCGCCCGTGGCTCTAGTTCCACCCGACGCAATCGTTCCGCCAGTTGCTGCCGTACCGCCAACGGCCTTGCTGCCTGCTGTGGTTGTGGTCCCACCCGTACTTGGGGCTCCCCCCGTTGCGTTTGAACCACCGGTTGCGGCAGGTGTACCTCCGGCACTGGACCCTCCGGATGCGGCGACGGAACCACCGGTGGACACGCGACCACCAGTACTCAAGGTTCCCCCCGTGTTGACCGACAACCCCCCTGTGCTCACCGAACCACCGACCCCGAAACTAGCCCCGGTCGAGTTAGGCCCCGCGCTATTGCTAGTACCGCTGCAAGCAATGCCAGTGGAAATGCACAGAATGGTAAGAATGAGGTCGCCTGCGTTGGGTCGTCTCATGGGTCTTAAATACCACCCGTGCTGACCCGCTCACATGGACGGATCATTTTCTAACCTGGATAAATTGATGATATTGTGTTTTTAGTCTACCAAAGATTATCGAGCCCTATCACCGAAGTTCGGAGGCCCCGCGCCCAGTCATGGATAAGTTGGCGAAGCGGCAACCACTCTTGCCACACCACGATCAGTCGACTGACACGCCATGGCATTGGGTTACCTTGCCGGTAGCGGTGCGGCTTGCTGCCTTGGAGCATCCGTTGACTCAGGGACTGTTTCCGAGTCACGTTGGGTATTTCCCCAATGCGCGCAATCATTACGTCGAACGTGAGCAGGGGATCAACCAAGCCATCGTCAAGTACTGCATCAAGGGCCAAGGGTGGTGCAAACTCGGGTCAGTGACGCATGCGGTGGAGAAAGGCGATGTGTTCGTGATTCCGGTCGGTGCGGCTCATGCCTATGGCTCCGACCGAGCTCGGCCTTGGACAGTACATTGGATTCATGCAATGGGCCGCCACTTGGGACCGTTGCTGGCTCGTTTGGAAGCAACGGCAGCTCGACCGGTGGTGCATGTGGGACTCGATACAGCTTTGATCAACCTGTTTGTCGAGTTGCGGCAATCACTGGAAACAGACTACGCGGAATCACAATTGTTGTATGCCTCCCAGATCCTAGCGCATCTGCTGGGGCGCATGATTCAGTTGCGGCACAGTGCACCCGCAGCAACAAAGACTGCTGTCGAGCGCATTCGTGCCAGCATTGCATACATGAAACAGCACCTTGGCGAACCGCTAGCAATCGATCGTCTGGCAGAGCTTGCGAGTCTGTCACAGTCGCACTACTCGGCTCAGTTCAGAGCGATGACCGGGTATGCGCCCAAGAACTACCTGGTGCGTTTGCGCGTGCATCGGGCTGCACAGCTACTCGACACGACGGATCTCGACATCAAAACCATCGCGCGCGAATCGGGCTTTACCGATCCTTTCTATTTCTCGCGTGCCTTCAGGCAGATCCACGACGTCGCGCCACGCAAGTACAGGCATCGCAGACACGGGTAGTCCGTCGCAGCGTTTCTATTGCCGCAATACCGGGGGACTACACATCTGGCAAAGCCCATTCGGATTGGCCACGCAGTTGCATCACCGTGGCAAGTTTGGCAACGCAGCTGGGTCAATTGTCGGCGGTCTTCATTTGAATGAGGAGCGGTTTCTAGCGAGCATCAGGTGAGCAAAGTTTTCTGTTGATGATGTGAGCATGAGTTTTGGGACATAAAATAATGTGATGGGGGCGTATCGGAAGCCAACGGTGGTTTGAGCCGCGGGGGCTACTGACTACACAGTTGACTATTTTCGATCGTCATCAACATCAACCATCGATTGATGATCGATTCGCGTTTCGAATGCATTAAGCGGTTGCCTAAAGTCATCACAAAATGACCGGCAAGCTCTGGGTGCGATTTATAGCTGAAAACGAGATTTTGCTCCGCTTCGTTAGCGGATAGATGAGGTTTGTGTCGAGCATTCGGGTTCGGTACTGAGTGCGGTAATTTGCTTGCTAACCGCCTTCCGGAATGGAGAGCCACACCAATGAGATTTCACAATTCGAACAGCGTGGTAATGACCACTGGAATTCTTGCAGCGGCTTTGGCGTGCGGATTCAACACCGGTTGTTCGGGGACGAGCAGCAGCACCGGTCCGAGCGATGGTGGTGCTGGGGCAATGGGTGGCGGTTCAGCCACGGGTGGCGCACCCATTTCCTCCGGTGGAGCTTCGATGATGAATGCGACGGGTGGGGCACGAACGCTGCCAACGGGTGGCGCACCCACGATGAGCACAGGCGGAGCACAAACGATCGCAACGGGCGGTGCACCAACGACGCCCTCCGGCGGTGCGCCAACATCAGCTACGGGTGGCGCTCGCACAACGGCTACTGGGGGCAGCGTCAGCGGCGGTTCACTTTCTACAGGCGGGAAGTCCGCGATATCCACTGGCGGAAGTCCGCCTACGTTTACGGGTGGAGCCTCGAGCGTTTCCACCGGGGGCGTTTCACCCACAGGTGGCGCAGCCACCAGCGGTACTGGCGGGGCTTCCCAACCCGCGACTTGTAACTCTCCGACAACCGGCCATTACCAGATGGAAGATTTGGATCGCGGTGTCGTGGCAGTGACGGTCACCGGCGGAGTTTATATTGGTTGGCGCATGATGGGCTACGAGTACGACACCAACGCCGCCAACGTGGCATACAACCTCTACCGAGACGGGACCAAAGTAGCTACGGTGACCAATAGCACTAACTACCTGGATCCGGCTGGCAAGGCCAGCTCGAGCTATTCGGTATCGGCGGTTATTAGCGGTACTGAGTGCGCACAGTCGGCAGGCGTAACGCCTTTGGCTCAGAACTACATAACCATACCGCTCACACCACCCACTGGTACTGCCACTTACAACGCCAATGACGGTGCCACGGGTGATCTGGACGGCGATGGCAAACTCGACATCGTACTGAAGTGGGACCCATCGGACGCTCAAGACAATGCCAACGCTGGCATCACCTCCGACGTGTTCATCGACGGATACACGTTGGCAGGCCAGCGCCTTTGGCGTATCGACCTTGGCCCGAACATCCGCGCCGGAGCGCACTACACGCAGATGTCCGTCTATGACTTTGACGGCGACGGGAAGGCGGAAGTGGTCGTCAAGACTGCCCCCGGAACCAAGGACTCGACGGGGAATTTTCTCAGTACCGGGCCTGCAGCTGGCGCTGACAATAGCCAGATTTACCGCAACACGAGTGGATATATTCTCACGGGGCCCGAGTGGATTACGGTTTTCAGTGGTGCAACCGGCAAAGAGCTAGCAACCATCAATTACCCCGTTCCCCGCGGAACTGTATCCGCATGGGGCGACACATATGGCAATCGGGTCAACCGCTTCAACGGTGGGTTCGCCTTCGTCAAAGATGGCGGTGTCGCCAAGGGGCTTCCGAGTATCATTCAGGGCCGCGGATATTACACGCGGCTCACTGTATCTGCGTTGACTTATCGGAATGGGGTGCTGGCAAAGAACTGGGTTTACGACAGTGTGACCAGTTTGCAGGCAACGGGCGCTGGCGCCCATTCAGAGATGGCCGCCGACGTTAACAGCGATGGCGCACAGGAGATCATCACTGGTCAAACGACTATCAACAGTGACGGGACCCTGAGGTGCCAGTCGGGATTCGGCCATGGCGATGCCATTGACGTAACTGAGCTAATTCCTGGCAAGGGCATCACCGTATTCTCGATTCACGAAGGTCAAGGGGGGTCCGATGCTCATAACGCGTCCACTTGCACACCGTACTACGAGAACACTCAGCCCGGAGTCGACTCCAATCGTGGTCGTGCGGAATATGTCGGCCCGGGAAACGAAAACGGTGCGTCATGCTACTGTGCATCGTGCGCCATTCATGAGCAGATGTGTGCCGACGGTACTCAAACTGGCCTTTCACCGGGCAGCAACTTTGTCATCTATTGGGACGCGGATGAATGGCGTGAGCTAGAAAACGCCAACTCCATTACCAAGGCCAGTGGGGGGACACTGCTGACCTGCGCCCAATGTTCTGGAGACAACGGCACCAAAAACACCCCAACATTGACCGCCGACCTGTTGGGCGACTGGCGCGAGGAGATTGTCTGGAGACAATCCGATAATCTCGCCCTGCGGGTGTATACTACCACAGACGTTACGGCGCGGCGGATTTACACGCTCATGCATGATCCGACGTATCGCTCACAGGTCAATTTCGAGCAGTCGGCTTACAACCAGCCGCCTCACACCGGGTGGCGAATTAGCCCCAACATGGCTGCTCCCCCAAAGCCCGACATTTTCATCGTCAAGCGAAAATAGGAATGCGCGCCTATGTGGCACCGCATGAAGTGCCGCTCACCGAGTGCCAAGTATCCGTGGGAACCGCCCTGGGTGGGGGTATTGCTTGTCGTATTGTCCCTATTTTCCAGAAACACGGCTGCCCACGATCTGACCATGGACCAGCTATTGCTGCTCCCTGACACCAGTCACGGGACGATGATAGGGCAGATTACATTCAACCCCCATGCCACGCGGTCCATCGGTGACGCAATCACGCCAGAAATTCAAAGAAAGGTGCTCGCGACTGTCGCCGCCGCAATCAGGATACAAATCGACAAAAAGCCCTTGAAGATGAACCTGGAAGTACGTGAGCTTTGGTATCGGGGGGCTCCGGCTCCGGGCGATACTATTATGCTCAGTGCTGTATTGCCCAGCAATGCCCGTGAGCTTCGCGTATTTGCCGACTCGTCATTGAGCGCACTGATTGTCACGGTTGAAGTCGCGGCTCGTACTGGCAATTCGCGATCGCAGAGTGTGATGGTACAGGGGGGGAATTTCACACCACCGTACCGTTTTCAGCCAGGAGCTAGCGAATGGAAGAGTGGTGGAGCCGGTATATTTGAATCCGCAATGGTTCAAAGGTTCGAAACGTCGAGAGCTCAAAAACAATCGAGTAGTATCAGTTCGCGTTCGCCTGCCGCGTCAGCGAAACTTGACAACAGCGCACGGTCGGTGCCCGTCCAAGGTGGGTTTGAAGAAGCAGGGCCGCTTGCGCAACTGCATCGCTATTTGAAGCTCGGGTTTCACCACATATTGCCCCTCGGCTGGGACCACGTGCTCTTTGTGACGGGGCTTGTGTTGGGTTCCGGACTGAGGCTTCGGCGGCTCTTGTGGCAGCTGAGCGCATTTACGCTCGCGCATACGGTGACGCTGACGCTCGGTGCACTCGGTTGGGTTGTGCTCTCTCGGGCAGTCGTGGAACCATTGATTGCTTTCTCGATTGCCTATGTGGCGTTGGAAAACCTCGTGTTGAAGTACAATGAGCGTCGCCGCGTCCTGCTGGCGTTCGTCTTTGGGCTCCTGCATGGGCAAGGCTTCGCAAGCTCCCTCCTAAATACGGGGCTCCCGCGAGACGCATTCTTGCTGGCATTAGTCTCCTTCAATGCAGGAGTGGAATTGGGCCAGCTGGTGGTGGTGCTGGCGCTGTGTGTCGTGCTTCGAATGCTTCAAGAGCGCGCTTCGTTCAGGTTCCACGCTGTCCGCGTCGGGTCCGCTGCGATTGCTGCTGCGGGCCTTGGTTGGGGATTCGTTCGCCTTCTCGGATAGTTCCCGCAGTCCGACTCGCCCCTATTTGAGACTAGAAGCTACCGCCCCAGACTAGTGTTCAGGCTCTTCGAAGTCGAGGATTACACTGGAGAGGAATTCGTTAATCGGCGCGCACGATCCGGTCTGCGTCCCCCCCCTGTGCCCGGAGTTCCGTCTGTGGCACTAATACCACCTGTGCTCGCTGCGCCGCCTTCCCCCGGGGCGGCACACTGCCAGTCGAGTAGCTGTTGTCGGTGATCGTAACCAACGGGGCATTGTCGAAGAGCGAAGTGACCGAATCACGCGGCCCGCTCTGGCCGCGTGACGTAGGTCAAGGTGTTACGGTCGCGGCGTACTTGCTCGCTATGTAATTGAAGATCGTCGTGCCATCCGGGTTCGTGATTTCGGCATTTGTCCAGGGGCCAGTCTTATTTGCGTTAGTCGTAAAGACAGCGGACGTTTCCCCATTGGTTTCGACCGCCCAGTTCGTGCTTCCGAGATTATTCGCATCCAGGAAGTTCCACCAGGTCTGCAGCTCCGCAGCATCGAAGGTGCCACCTCCATTCGATGCGCATCCGCCGTATTCAGTCACGAACACTGCAATGCCTCCAGCGAGCGCCTGGGTCACATTCGGGCCGAAATTGGCGAAATGGTGGCTATACGCGTAGAAGTGGAATGTGTAAGCCAGGTTCGATGAAGTGGTAACCGGATCGGCGGCGGCCAGATTGGGTTGCTGGTCCCAATTCGGCGTGCCAAGGAAGATGATGTTGTCGGGGTCGATAGCACGGATCGCCGATATGACCGTTTGATGATAGATCTTGATGTTGGGCCAGGTTATGCTCGACGGTTCATTCCAGATCTCATACATCACGTTGGGGCTGTTACGATAGGCCGTGGCCATACTCGCAAAGAAGGTTGATGCTGCGGCCGCATTGGCGCCGGCCCCCGAATGCCAATCGATGATTGCGTATATTCCATTGGCGATGCAGGCATCGACTACCGTCTTGACCAGAGGCGTTTGCGTAGTGAGCTGGTTGGGCAAGATGGGAATTCGAAGAATGGCGCACTCCTTGTCCTTAGCAAGGTGGCCAACCGCAGATGCATTGTAAAACTGCGTCCCCTGTGTATTCCAGGCGTACATGGACATTCCGTGCAGCGCGGTGACTTTACCGTTCTGATCGACGATCTGGTTTCCGACGACCTTGAGCTGACCATGTACGCTAACGGGCGTCCCGCCTGGTACGGACGCGCCTGAGCCACTGGTCGCAGCCACTCCGCCGGTTGCTTGGGAGCCACCAGTCGCAGCTCCGCCAATCGCTCTGGAACCGCCGGTGACCGCGCCACCTGTCGTATTCACGCTCCCGGTCGCCTTGGAACCGCCGGTCTGTCCCGCGCTCGAAGCTCCTCCGGACGACGGAGCGCCTCCCGCGCCCGAGCCACCCACGTCCTGTCCGACACTAGGTGGGCTCGAGCCTGAACAGGCGCTGGTCAAGACAACCAAAGAAAGAGTCGCAAGCGGGCCCGGTCAACTCGCGGCGCGAGGAATAGCCATGTAAAAACCTTCTACCTTTCAATGCCTGTTGCCAGCAGCAACACCAGCCAGTACGGACACCCCGAACGACAACGATTCCACTAGACGGGTCTTCGCGCCGTTCACTTCTACAGTAGCGGCCAAGCTCAATTTGGCTCACCTTCTTGCAACAGAAACGAGATTTGGGACCCAAACCTATCGTAACAACAACGGCCCAAAAAATCGCGGAGCGATTTTTTGGGTTTGGACGACGACGCTGAGGAGTGGTTGAAGAACCAATGCCCAAAGAAAATGAGGATAGTGCCTCGATCAGCCGCACAGCGGCTGGGCCCGAAGGACCCAACGCTTCAGTGGAATCGCGGCTAGTGCGTTCAGTAAAACAATCTTCGCTGATCGTGATCGATGGGCCCTGTTGCTGCATTACACCTCGTTATCGGTGCGAATTTGGTGTCTAGCACTTGATAATATTTTTGCGGCGTCCGCGGAACGCTAGGCCGTTTTGCGCTTACGTCGGCCAAGGCTGATTACTGACAAACTTCGGCCCCAAGTATGTACGTTGTCCCTTCTCCCAACTTTTGGGGCGGCGTTGAATGCTTGGGGCCATCATTTCAGCCTCATCCCCCACATGTTTCGACAAGTCGCCGAAATAGCATGCCGAGGCTCAGGTTTGGGAAACTAGGACAGCCTAGGACGATAAGACGCAATTTCCTTTCATTCGCCAATGATTTATCGAAATGAAGCCGCCCCACGAGTGAGCGCGACTCGCGGCTGATGCCCCCGGATTTGTCGGACACTATGTTAAGGGCACGTGCACTTGCGTGCGCTGAGCTTGCCCTTCATTTCTTATGAGGTGGCCAGTATCCACGGATGGCGCATGTCCCTGCCCACTCCACTCGACGAGCGGCCGCAAACATCACGCCGTTGCGGTTAGGCGGGCACGGGCGAGTATGTACGGTTCAGAAGCACGTCGTGTTGAGCGCGGACGGCGCCAGTGTGGTCGTCAGGTTGGTCTGAAGGTACGAGGGTACCGTCGACGTCGTGATGTTTGGACCCACAAAGTGCTGGGCGATGCGCGCGTTGATGGTCGCTGCCGTTTGATTCGCCCAAGTGTCCCCCGCCACCGACAGGCCGAAGCTTTCATCGCACATAATCGGCTTGTTGCCAGCTACGGCGTACAGTTGATCCCATGTCGTGCCAGTTCCGGCGTTGGCGGTATTGCCTTGTCCGCTGGTGAACACCATCTCGTAGCTGGTGCCGAGCTTGGCCACGTTGGTATTGATGGCATTGAAGTAGGAGTCTCGCTGGGTCGTGCTGATCCAAGTCGAGTAGTTCCAGGCTATGACCGCCGCAGGATCATTGCACTTGATCGCGCTGGTGATCTGAGCGGCAAGCTGGCCCGTCTGGTCCCACGAAAGCGGTTGCGTCTGGGCGCCCTCGGGCGAGTATTGGACGAAGTCGCCTTCCATCCACCAAATGACGGGCTTCTTGAAGTTCGCATAGACCTGCGCCGCGTACCAGGCGTACGCCTTGACCATGAGGTTGTTGGCGCAAATTACCCCCGACGGACAGGCGGCATTAGCTACTCCAAGTAGCAATGCGCCCATGCCGTTGGTGAGGTTCGGGCAGTTCGGATTGCTCGCAGGGCACTGGTTGCCGTTGACCAAGCCGTTGACGTGTCCGTAGTAGCCTATGAAGTATGCGATCAAGACCGGCACTTGCGTGGCGTTGCCCATCGTGTTTTTCAGCCATCCGCACTGGTCGCACGAGCTGAAAGTGCCGTTGGCCTGAATGTTGTAGCCGGCCCAATTGGAAATGAATTGGATGTAAGGATAGGTTGCGGGACTGACTGCGTTGAGTCCCCAAGCGAATTGGCAGTTGAACGGAATCGGATTCGGCGTTGCCCCGCAAGTGCCTGTGCCGCCACCGACACCAGCCCCGCCGGTGGCTGTTGCACCACCGGTAGCCTTCGTACCGCCCGTGGCTGCGCCACCAGTAGCCTTCGTACCGCCCGTGGCAGCACCACCGGTAGCCTTCGTACCGCCCGTGGTTTGCGATCCACCTGTGGCGACACTTCCACCGATGCTCGGCGCGCCGCCAGTTTTTGCGCCGCCCACGGCAGTAGTAGCGCCGCCTGTGGCGATACTTCCACCGGTGCTCGGCGCGCCGCCAGTTCTTGCGCCGCCGGCGGCAGTAGTAGCGCCGCCGGTAGCGACACTTCCACCCGTACTCGGCGCGCCACCGGTTTTGGGGCCCCCGGCCACAGTGGTGCCGCCTGTGGCCACTGCTCCGCCCGTGCTCGGTGCGCCGCCAGTTCTCGCCCCACCGACTGCGGTCCCCCCTGTGGTCCCGCCGGCAACGGCTCCGCCGGTTGACATGCCGCCTACGCCAGCATTTGACGAACCACCATTAGTGGACGGGGGAGTGCCGCTATCGGTCCCGCTGCAAGCGACACCAGTGGAAATGCACAGAATGGTAAGAATGAGGTCGCCTGCGTTGGGTCGTCTCATGGCTCGAAACTCCTGCCTTGATGCAGTTGATACCACCCGTGCTGTCCCGCTCACATGGACGGATCATTTTCTAACCTGGATAAATTGATGATATTGTGTTTTTGGGCTACCAAAGATCATCGGGCCCTATCACTATTGCCGAGTCAAATTGGGTATTTCCCCAATGCGCGCAATCATTGTGTCGAACGGGGATCAACCAAGCCATCGTCAAATACTGCATCAAGGGCCAAGGGTGGTGCAAACTCGGGTCAGTGACGCATGCCGAGGAGAAAGGCGATGCGTTCGTCATTCCGGATCTGAGGCTCCTCGCCGGTCCATGAATGAATTAGCGAATCGGCAGCCGCTTTTTTTGCGATAGAAGGTCTGCGCCCATTGGTGACCTATTCTACTTGATAGTTGACCTAGGTCTGACGGACACGCGACAAGAGGACTCAAAATGTCATTTTCGGCGAAATTTTTCCGAAGCGCCTTGGGCACAATCCCAAGAATCGTGTCAGCGACGCTGTTGGCCGCGAGTTTCGCCGCCGGGTGCTCGGGCACGAATGCGGTTTCGGCTCCGAATCAGCGCGGGGGCGGCAATAGTGCGAGCGGTGGCATTCCTGGTACCGGTGGTATGGTCGTTGGCGGCAGCTCAGCGGCGACTGGAGGGGTTGCTGCCAACGGAGTTAGCGGCACTGGTGGCGCGCCCAACCAAGGCGGCAGCGGGAATGCCGGCGGCCTGGTTGCAACCGGCGGCAGTCCAAGCACCGGTGGCATGAACGGCACCGGCGGAACCAATAATACCGGCGGGGCGAAGGTGTCCACCGGTGGAACAACGACTGCTGGGGGCGCTCCCACCACGGGTGGCAGCAAAGCGTTGAACCGGCGGTGCGATCGTCACTGGCGGAGCCAACAACACGGGTGGTGCGCCGATCACCGGCGGAAGCAAGGCAGCCGGTGGCACGTTGAGTACCGGCGGAAGCAGCCCAACCGGCGGCAACCTGAGCAATGGCGGAACGTCGAACACCGGTGGTTCCAAGGCTACCGGCGGAACGCCTGCCAGCGGAGGCGCGACGAACCCCGCCGGCTGCACCGCCGTGCCGGTGACGCCCAATGCCACCCAGCAGGCGCGCAACGTCCTTTGCTATCTCTACAGTCAATATGGCAACCACATTATTTCGGGGCAGGAAGAGGGCGGTACGGATTCGGAAATCAACTACATCTACACGAGCACCGGCAAGTACCCGGCGATCCGCTCCTTCGAGGCGAACAGCGATGGCGCCGCAACGCGTTGCCTCACCTATTGGAATGCTGGGGGTCTGTGCATGTTCGGCTATCACATGGGCGCACCGGGACAACCCGACGGTTATACGGGCTCTCAAGCGAAAATTGCCGGCGAGATCGACAAGGTGCTCACCGTAGGCACCAATGAGAACACCGTCTTCAACCAACGCCTTGACGCGATTGCCAACCGGATGCTCATGGTCCAAGCCGGCAATGGGGTGGTCCTCTTCCGACCATTCCATGAAGCGGGCGGCACGTGGTTCTGGTGGAGCATGGAAGGAGGCGCGCAGTACGTCCGGCTGTGGAAGTACGCATTTGACCGAGTAATCAACACCGATGGCGTCCGAAACGCCCTCTGGCTGCTCCCCTACGATGGTTCACCGCAGGCTTCATTTTACCCAGGACAGCAATACGTCGATATTGGCGGCGCCGACAATTACAACCAGGCTTACGACTACAGCCCAATGACGTCGATATTTACCTCCGCGCGTAACATCTTCGGGACCACGATGCCCATAGCACTTCACGAGTGTGGGCCCGTTCCCGATCCGGATCAGCTGCAATCCACCAAAACCAATTGGCTGTTTTTTAGCATCTGGACTCAGCCTTATCCCGAGAACTACAGCACGGTCGCGGAATTGCAAAAGGTGTACAGCAGCAGCTACGTGGTCTCGCGCGACGAAGTGCCAAACCTGAAGTAGACCGATCGAGGTTGACACCGCATCGCAGGACTGACGAGACTGATCACTTTGGGCTTGTCCAATAATTCGATCAGCAATCTTGCGGCGTTGGGACCCCTGAGAAGCCTGGCACTGCCACTCTGTACTTGATTCACTCGCCGAAGATGCGAACCTCGTAAAGCGAGGCCCACGTGACCCCGCTTGCAGTCGGTGGAGGTAGTCCGACGACCGTCAGCCGCACGTACCGCGCCGACGTTGCGCTCGGGAAATCCGCGGATTGCGTTTGCGTGGTCTCGGTATTCAGGGATTTGTATGTTGCTGGCTTGAATCAACATCGCATTGTCACCGTCCTCGCGTTTCTGTCTGCTTGTCGAAGCCGATTGCCCGAACTCCCAATCTCCATACTCGTCTATGATTGTGGGTCGTTGATTGACGGATGATCGAATGCCTGCTTGTGAGGACCCAATGGAAATATCCGAGCGCGACAGGATCCATTGAGCCGAATAGGCCTGATCACCCGGGTATTCTTGGTGCACGATGGCATGCGTTGCTTGGGCCCAAGCATCCGTATAATTGGATTCATTGAGGCTGGCCTCCCACGCTATGATGCTCGGGTGGTTTCGGTCACGGCGGATCATGTCCCGCAGTTCTTGGTAGGAATTGTTGTCGAACTCCGACCCACTTTTGTAGAACTGCCAGCCTGATTGTGGAGCGAGAACGAGAATTCCGAGCTTGTCGCAAGCGTCGTAGAAAGCCGTATTGTGTGGGTAGTGTGAGGCACGAATGAAGTTCACACCTCCATCCTTGATGCGCTTGACGTCGAAGTATATCGACGTTTTCGAAACGGCATTCCCGAGGCCGTACATTTCTTGATGCATGTTGACACCAAGAGTCTTGTACGGGGCTCCGTTGATCATGAATCCGCTCGTGTGACTAAAGGCGATGCTCCTAATCCCCACCGGTGTTGAAATGGAATCCACGTTAGTCGTGCCGTTATTGACGCGCGTACGCAACCTGTAAAGGTGGGGGCTGTCGGGATGCCACAACAGCGGATTCTCGACGACGAGTGACTGCGTGAAGTTCGAATCCGACTTGGAACCGATGTCTTGTGATAGGCTGTCTGCCCCCGCAAGCTGCCCGTTTTCGTCGAACAGTTCCGAGATCACGGTTACCGACTTGTCACTTGAGGATTCGTTGGCGACATTGGACTTTACGACAACTGTGGCTTCATTACTCGCGACGCTCGGATACGTGACGAATACGCCGCCTCCCGCCACGTCATTGGCAAAAACCGAGTCAGTTACGTGCACGGGGTTCAGCACGTGCAGGGACACGTCACGGTAGAGTCCGCCGTGGTACTGAAAGTCTGGCGACGATTGGCCCGGGGGAAACGTTGTCGCCGCGCGACTGTCGAGCTTGACGGAGACAACGTTCCCTTGATCCCCGAACACGACGTCATGAGTGATGTCGAGCGTGAAGGGCGTATAGCCTCCTTGGTGTGTGACCGTCGTACTCACGGGTGCCTCGCGCGCGTAGTGCACCGTCTTGTGTGAGCCGTTGACCCAAACGTCTGCCTCCTGCATGGCTGCTTCGAATTCGAGGAAGATCTTGCTGCCGCGATAGCCGTCATTGACAGTGAAGTGCTTTCGGTACCAACTCACTCCTTGGTACGCATTCGGAGACTCCGGCGTGACGAATCGGGTTGTATGCGGCAAGTCCACGTAAGCCCAGCTCGAATCATCAAATTCAACAACGTCCGCGCCAGCTACGTCGCCTTGGTTGTACTTCCAATCGAGATTGAAATTCAAATCGAGGCGTTGGGAAACGCCTGGATAGACGTCCTCGGCGCCGGAGTCGGTGGGCTCTCCCCCAGTACCCGTCGCAGTGGTCCCTCCGCTGGTCGTGGTCGATGAGCCGCCGCTGCTCGAGGTTCGCCGGCTCTTCGCGCTATTTCCGCCGCCACATGCTGCAAGAATGGTCGCACAAGCAAAGATCCACGCCAAGCAGTGGATAGTTCTCATCCCCACTCATACGGACAACGTGCCAATCTGCGTAAGAGCGCTCAGGTCGATTACCGGCATCACGAAATCCGCTGCTGCCATCCACCGGTGACTGGTACGACATCGGGTATGGCGAGCCACTTCTGAAATATGACATTTGCCGTAATAACTAGGCATGCTCCTGGCTTCGGGTTCCGCACCTTGTACCGATTGCGCGAGGGCGAGGTTTGGTACAGCGGCGAACGGTGAACACAAAGCGCAACGCACTAGAAGCCTTGTGACGGTTCTCTCGATTGTATTGGGGGTCATGTTCATCCCTGGAAGACAAACGGCGACCTGCACCCAACGCATAAGCCTGGACTCCTGTACAGAAACCGGAGTAAGCGGGACGACATCACGCACGGCGGGTGACACCCGTTCGGCTTCGCACTTCACGTACCAATCGCCACGGCGGTGCACTGTGGCTGCACTCGGGGCGTGTCCACGATATCGCTCACAGGTGCCTCTACAGGGCGTGGGGCCGTTGCAATTGGACAGTGACCACCTCAACACACCCGTGTCGGCTTAGCGGCTAGTCAAAAGGACCGATGTTCCCGGCTGCCTTAACTTGGTGGATCCCATGACCCATCGCGAACGCCGCTCTTGCGATCATCGCATCAAATCGTTCTGACCTCCTAGCTGTGGCGTTGGAAATTGCTGGTCATTCATGGCCCAGCTAACCGCACAAAGTGCGAAGCCACGGCGCGCCCATGCCACTAATGTACGGACATGGTCTGTAGAATACGCGCCGCCGGAGGTCTTCTGTTCGCCACCGCTTGTGCCGTCATCGGTGCGGGCTGCGTTCCAAGAGCCTCTAGACATCGCACGGCGAGCGCGGCAAGTGCCTCGGGAGCGAACGTGGACGCAACGGCAAGTTCGCCCATACAAGCGAACACTGCAACTTTGGACCCAGGCGCGCCTTCCAGTGGTCAGTTCGTGCTCGCGTGGCAAGACGACTTCGATAAATTCGACTCGTCACTGTGGCAGTTGATGACTCACTCGTGGGACGGCAACCTGGCACAGTTCAGTACGACTAACGCCCATGTCGCCAATGGCGTTATCTCTATAGAATTGAAACCAGAACCCAACAACAGAACAAAGCCATACAGCGGTGTGGAGCTGCGCTCAATTAGGACGCTCACCTACGGCAAAGTGGAAGCGCGCATTCGGTTCGCCCGAGGTTCGGGCGTGGTCTCGAGCCTCGTCGCCATTTATACCCCTTGGCCCGCTGACGACTGGAATGAGATCGATTTTGAGCATCTTGGCATCGGCAGAAATGTGCTTCAAACCAGCTGTCAAGTCTACACGGGTCCGGTCATGCAGAAGCCCGTTCAAAAGGCGGTCACGCCCAATCGCTTTGAGCAGAAGCATCGCCTTGATTTCAATATGGAGAAGGACTTCCACATCTACAGCATGGAGTGGATGCCTACCGGGGTCAGCTTTCTGGTCGATGGAAAGCTAATTCGTGCTTGGGACAAAGAAATCTCCCGCATGCGACTGCCTCAGAATATTCTCTTTACTATCTGGGCGTCGGGCTCCGCCGGTTGGGCCGGGCGCATCAGCGACAACTCAGTGCCAACCAGTGCCGAAATGGATTGGATAAAGGTGTACGAATACAGGCGACAGTAGGAGATTGAGGTTCAGTAGCGACGACCGCATGAACCGGGCCGTAGCCTCATGGCCGGTTCGTGGCCTAGTAGTCCTGGTTTCTTTGTCAACAGCGTGAAAGGAAATGTGACCTTGTCATCCTTATACCCCGTACACCTCGGGTATCTCAACGTCAGCGGGCGTGTTTGGCGTGAGATCGGAAGCTCAAAAGGTTAGGACTACCCATGATTGGCTCATCTCGCTTTTCGAATCGCAGTGGTCTATTGGCCGGAATCTCAATGACACTCGTCGTGACGGCCTGCTCCGGCACGGACTCCACGAGTCCCCCAACGGAAATCGGGGGCTCGACTTCTATCAACGCCGGCACAGGTGGCACTGCGGTCACGGGTGTCGGCGGTGCGCTGGGTGCCGGAGGTTCGAGTGTCATCAATGGCAATACTGGGGGAACCAATGGCTTGGGGGGCACTTCTACAACAGGAAACACGCCGGGCACCGGGGGTAGTCCAGTGGGAACCGGCGGGGCCAAAGCAACGGGCGGATCGTTGAACAGCGGAGGATCCCCGGGCACCGGAGGCAGCAAAGCGACTGGGGGAGCGGTAGCAACGGGCGGTGCTCTCACAACGGGCGGCAGCAAAGCCACCGGCGGCACTACCGCAACGGGCGGCAGCAAAGCCACCGGCGGCACTACCGCAACGGGCGGCAGCAAAGCCACCGGCGGCGCGCCGGCAACAGGCGGTGCCAACGGCACCTCGATGTGTCCCACCACCACGACAGGCGCTTGTCCAACGTCGCTCACTTGCCCCAATGCCGGCAACGGAACCATCAGCTGTGGCTGCTATCTCGTGTCAGGCCTAGGTGCCACCAAGAAGGCTCTGTTGGATGACGGAGCCTCGGCGATGCCCTACTTCATAGCGTCGGCCATGATTGAGACCGAGTCCTTGCTAACCAGCAGCTATCCTCTGGGGGACAATAAGACGGGCGACTCCTTCAACGCAGGTTCCTGCAAGCAGAACTGGGGCATGATCAGGACCTGTCACGCTCCGTGGAATGGACTCGGATCCTCAAGTTACTTGACATCGACCGCCATGAACGGCGACACAACCACGAGCCGAGCACTTGACATCCAAGTTTATATCGAGTGCCGAAACTACTACGGGGCCAACTGGTGGGCGGGCCATCGCGATGGCTCGGCCGGAATAGCGAATCCCAACACGGCAGATATCCAAAACTTCAAGGCTGGAGAAGATTGGACGTACGCACAGCTTCAAAACGGTCATATGTGCGACAACGTTCGCTTCTGGGTCAGTCTGCCACCAATCATCATTCGCTGAATTCTTGAGTAGGATCTCCGGCCCGGGCAGAGAAGAGCAAGATCGCCATGATTCGTGCTAGCGCCCGCAGCGCAGGTTTTGGGCTGCTATGGGCAATCGCGGGCTGCTCAGGCCCGACTACTAGGGAATCCTACGACAAAGCTCGGGGTGCCATTGAGCTGTCTCAGCAAAACCAAGTGTACGCATTGGTTGACTCGCTTTGGGAACAGCGCGACCCCGTAGCCCGAACCAAAGAAGCGGCCTCACTTGCTACCGGCGCATTGTTGGCAAGTCTGCTGGATGTGGACAGTGACGCGGGCGGTCCTGCGCTCGCATCGAATGGAACTCAAGTTCGCGCCACCTGCGGCATAACGTTCCTGTCTCCGAGCTATGCCGTGACCGCAGCGCATTGCGCAAGTGAAGTTGACTTGGACCTGGACCATCTGGTTGTTGAGATGTATCGTCCGACGCCTGCGATTTCTCAAGGCTACCTATCCGCAACCGTGCTTTCCGGTAGCTTCCCCGATTTCTCTCATGGCCTAATGGATGCAGCACAGGGCTACTTCGTCGATCGATACCCCTGTAAGGTGGTCACACGATGCGGCGAGGACTTTGGCGCGGCTTTGAATTGCGACCCGGATGTCAATGAGCAAGGGGATGTGGCCCTTCTGAAGTGCGATAACCGCCCTGGAGATCGCTATGGCTTCCTCGATCTCGCTTCCGAGGATGACCCCAATGCCGAACTCTTCATGCCCTGGAAGCATGAGATCTACGATGTCGACCTGTCAAACACGACGAGCGACTCGTTCAACCACTATGTGCTTCAAACCAGCCAGAACCTGGGCGACAATTATCACTACTTTGGCTTAGACATTCACGGAACAGAGCAGAACCAGCTTCTGCCGCTGGTCCCAATTAACTTCAGCGACGGCAGCGGTCATATCAAAGTGGATACCTCAAACGCCTACAATGTGGTGACGGATCTCGTGGGTTGTCACGGCACTTCCGGATCAGGAGCACTCCAGATGGGTTCGACGGGCTTTTGGCAATTACTCGGGCCAGCTCGTTACGGTGACTTCGAGCTGACGGATCACCTCTGTGATCATATTCCATCACTTGACATGGATGAACATGTGCCTGGTGCCCGGGGCATAAGCTACGCGGGGCTCGTGGGTACGCAGCACGTCTACTCACGCAATCAAGCCGACGTTGCGGCTGATTGTGAGCCACTCGGCACGGGAGCAACCACTCTATTCACCCACCTCGCTGGTGACTGGGCGCATCTCCAGGCTGATACAGCCAATGCGGATTTTTCCGGACGGCTTGCGACGCCGAGCGCTCCCCCCGCTTGGGAGTTTGTGCGTGATCACGTGATGCTATTAGATGCCGGACAATCCACTGAACTGAGTGGATTTCAGCTGGTCTCGGGCCAAAGGTATCGCATCGGGCTCAACGTGGGCTGTCCGAGCGCACCCTGTCCACGGGTGATTGCTTCGATGCAAGGTGCGGACGTGCTGTCAACGGCGCCCGAGACGTCGAGTACGATCCCGTGGCCTGTAGCAACCGCTGTCACGGCGCCTGTCACCGCATCCGTCACCATAGGATTTCGCACCGAGGGCGGCAATCAAGCTGAGATCGGCGCGGTCACGGTGCGAGCCGACATGAATATCAATACTTTTGATACCGCCCATGAACGGCTGGAAGCGGCTCTTTTCGATCTTGCAGCGTCACCATTGATTGTTCAATCGATGCGCTTCGTGGGGGACGCAGGCAGAGGTTTTGCGGCTAGACTGCTCGCGAACGAGCGCCTGTTGCTGACGCGCCAAGCAATCGTTCCGGGTCAAATGTGGACCATCAATTTCAACGCTGATACTTCGGTCACGCTGAGCTGTGGCTTTATCGATCGCTCAGGCCAAGTTGCCGCGCAAGTTGATTGCAATAAGCGTCCCGCAGTGTTAGACGATAGTGGTTCTATTGAAGCGCGCGCAGCGTTCTTCATCGAATCGCCAATCGGCAATCCGCCTGTCACAATAGACAATGTGCAGACCCTGTCCGCCGCCCCAAACACTGGTCCAGCCGCGGGTGGTGGCGGCAGTGGCGGTGCGAGCCCGAGTGCTGGCGGCCCTGCCGATAGTGGGGTTGGTGCGGGCGGAATCGACAGCGGTGCCACGGCTGCCATTGGCGCAGGACTTACTGTGATGGGTGGAACGACCGCAAGCAGCTCGGTGGTCACGACGCTGCGGAGTTCAACCGGGGGCAACGCGACCACCGGAGGCATCCAAAGCTTCGACAATGTCTATGCGAGCGGCGGAGGATGCAGCTGCCGGACATCGGTCAACCCCCGCGCCGCGTTCGACGCTCGGTGCTTGGCCTGTCTCACCCTTGTCGCGAATTACCTTCGTCAACGAGGCAAAAAAGCTCAAGAGAATTTTTGAACTGGAAGAGATCTCTAAGTTGGCGTCGGGGTGAAAGACCATTGTTCGGAGTTGTGAGATTGGACTAAGATAGGATCACCCATAACTTTCGGTCGCATAGTTTGAGGCAAACACGCTTCGTGCCGAGCTTTCGTTTCAGAACCCCGATTTGTGACGCAAAGCAAGGTTCTCTAGTGCTAACTCTCGCTGATTCTTGAAGAAGGAGGGCAGTTCTGGTGAGGGTTGCAAGCAAGGTGAACATCGCCTCGCAGCTTGATCGCGTCTGCGCGATTTCTTCCAGAATTTCAATGGCACCGACTTAATGGTAGGGACAGCCAAGCAGTCCGCGCAGCGCGCCCAATATGACTAGCGCCGAGGCCCAATTCAATGCGATTCGCGAAGAGTTCGCACATGCTCAGGACGCGCGCTACCGCCGCAGCTCTGAACGCTGCCCGTAGCTCGTTTCAGAGCAACGCGTTCGTCCGAGTTCCCGCCCACCCTTAACGGAGAGGCTGCGTCCTGGGTACGTTTCCAGAGTTCCTTCCGGGCTCACGGGAGCCCCGAGGTTAACTTCAAAGTCCTTCCGAGGCTCGCGCGAGCCTCGAGCATATTGTCACTCGTTGTCATGGTGGCTTACGCGAGGGGGGCGGAGCGCTCGGTTATCACCTCCAGGTGAGCGACAGCGGCGTCTGGAAGCTTTTCATCCAGAGCGCCACGATGCAAAACACGGTCCTGGCTTCGGGTACGATCTCGGTCCCACTCGGCACCTGGTTGACACTCGCACTCAGCTTCAGTGGCAGCACCATATCGGCTTTTGCCAACGGAACGCAGCTTGCGTCCGTAACAGACACAACCTATCCGAGCGGCAATGTCGCATTGTCCAGCAGTCAATGGAACGATGCGCAGTTCGACAATTTCTCGGTATCAGTGCCCTAGCTACCAACGCGCTGCGGTTGTGACCCGAATTGCGGAGCGAGAACGTGAATACCGCAGGTCAGCCGGCCATGGGCAACGCGCTTGCGACACGCCTCAAGTCGCGAATGAGCTGGTAAGCAGCCCAATCCGAATGCCGCAGAGCATCGAAGAAACAATCGGGTGAGCCAATTCGATCTTGGCCGCTACTGTATGAGCGAACGGTGCGAAGACTCTACTAGTGGAATCGTTGTCGTTCGGTGTGTCCCTATTCCAGATGGCTCGAGACTGTCTCGCGGGCAACTAGTTTCAGATGGTTTTCTATGTTTGGTCCCATGTCTGCGAAGGCAATGAAAGGCTGAAGGTTCTTGTATGACTATTCCTCGTACCGCGAGTCGACTCGGCCCGTTTGAGGCTGTCTCTTTGGTTGTCTTGATCAGCGGCTGTTCAGGCTCGAGCCCACAGAGTACCGGACAGGACGCGGGTGGCTCGAGCGCGGGGGGCGCTCAGTCCTTCGCAGGAGCATCGATCGCGGGACAGACTGGCGGCTCGACGGAAACCGGCGGCGCCGCGAATGCCGGCGGAACGAAGAATAACACCGGCGGCGCAATCAATATGGGCGGCATGAATGCCGTCGGTAGTTCCAGTGCAACCGGCGGAGTGGTTGCGACCGGCGGCGTGGTGGTGACGACCGGTGGTTCCAAGGCAACGGGCGGCGCGATGAACACGGGTGGCATGAACGCTATCGGTGGTGCGGCGGCGACCGGCGGCTCCAAAGCAACTGGCGGGTCGGCGGCGACCGGTGGCTCCGAAGCAACTGGCGGAGCGGCGGCGACCGGCGGCTCAAGCGTAGCAATCGGTGGATCCTCCGGGGCGGCGACGCCCGTCAGCGTTCACGGACAGCTCAAAGTTGTTGGGAACCAGATCGTCGATCAGAACGGCAAGGTTACCGCGCTGCACGGAATGTCGATGTACGCCTGGAACACGCAGGGAACAAAATTCTACAATGCATCCGCTGTTGGCCACCTTGCCAAGGATAAGGAGTGCGCCATTCTTAGAATACCCATTTTGCCGAGCAGCGTGACCGCGCAGACGCCTCTGGTCAAGACCGTGGTCAACGCCTGCATTGCCAATGGCATCTACGCGATCATCGACTGGCATTCGGGGGCCGGCGCCGTTGCAAGTGCGGCGTCAACTTTCTTTACGAGCATGGCTCAGGCCTATGGCAACACGCCCAATGTCATGTACGAGATCTGGAATGAACCGTCCGGCATAACCTGGGCCAACATCAAGACCTATCATGAAACTGTCATATCGGCGATCCGTGCTGTCGACCCCGACAACATCATCCTGCTTGGCACACCGAATTGGGACCAACAACCAAACCTGGCCGCCGCCGATCCCGTCACCACTTCGACGAACCTCGCCTATACGTTCCATTTCTATGCGAATAGCCATCCTTTCGCCAGCTACAGCCCGAATGTGACCAAAGCGCTGGCCGCCGGCGTTGCCATCTTCGTGACTGAATACGGCGGATGCTCATCGAATGGGGGAGGCACCTTCAATGCGACGGAATTGCAAACCTATTGGAACTACCTAGATCAGAACAATCTCGGTAGTACGAATTGGTCAGTCGAAACCAACGGGGAGACGTCGGCCGTCTTCACGACTACCGCAAATAGCACTGGTCCTTGGTCAAGTGCCGAAATCACGAACCCGGATGGCACGACGATCTTCAATTACATCGCGAGCAAGTATGCAGCGACCGTAACGCCTTGACCGTCGTCTCGCGGTCATTTTCTTCGTACAAGTTTGGGCTGGGCAATGGTATCCACTCTTGTCACCTGGTCGGGCGTCCCCTGCTGTTGCTCGTGCCAGAACCCTCGAAACACTGCGGCTCTCAGCGCTGTCCGTTACCTTGGCACATCGGCACGTGGCTGCGCGCGCCGTCACGACAAAAAGAAAAGTCGCCACAAAGCCATGGGTTCCCCTAAGGCGTGTTCGTCGGATTGGGGGGATGGTTCAGCAAGTGGCGATCGACGTCTTCGGCAAAGGAATTGCCCGGATATTTCTCAACCATGATTCGGGCCTCGTCCCGGGCCTCGTCCCAACGTTCCATGTTGGCCAGGGACTTGACGACGTTCCATTCGAATTCCGGCGCATTGGGGCTATCGGGAAATCGAGAGACAGCCTCCCTCGCCAATTGCAGCGACAAGAGCGGGTCCGACGCTGCCAGCTCATGAAGCTTATCCAGCATCGAGGTCTCATCCATCTGCTTGGTGGGACTCTTTTCGGCGGGCTTTGGCTGCGCTGGTATGGCAACCGGTGGCAAGGGCGCGATAGATTTTTCGATATTCGCGGTAGAATTGGACAAGTCTGGCACCGCGACGGGGTCGTTCTCCTCGGGCCGAGTCGGCGCATCGTGCCTGTTCCGCGGAGTGAAAGCACCCAGGATGACCGCCAGCGCGACGGCACTGGCGGTCCCTATTACGACTTTTGCGGTCTTGGACATGACATGCTCACGCGACGGCCCTACTTTGCGCGCTCAATCGCGCAAAGGCAATCGGAGCCGGGCGATGGATGCTTTTACTTGAGGTTCGGGATTAGGTCCCGAGTGATAGTGTGGGAGTCCGAGTAGACGCTCTTGATATTGGCCACAGTGTTGTGTGTGCCATCCGATTCGTAGCCGGCCCAGATGTTGAAGAGTATCCACGGCGCGGCCGTCGGGAACATTGCGCTTGGAGTTGGAATCAGCCCAGTCTCATGAAGCGCGATGGGGATGGTACTGCCCATGATGCCCTTGCAAGTGCTGTAGAGCGACGTAAACGGTTGGTTGCTCCCGTAGGTATCCCCACCCGAGACATCGACCAAGGCCTTGCCCGGGTAAAAAGAGGCAGTCGGCGAACCGCTGAAGGGCATCAGCCAGATGATATTGGTAAGGCCTTTGGTCTTGGTCAGATAGTTGAATGTGTAGGTGTACAGGCTGACGAATTGGGCGCCTGTGTCGCCAATGGCCCACCAGAACCACCCGTTTTGTTGCGTCTCGTGAAAGAGCGCCAATATTATCGGCACGTTGGCGGCTTGCATGGCTGCTATCTGAACAGCCACGTAGTCTAACCTGTTGAGGAAGGCCGTATTTTCCCCGGTTCCAGCCGTTATCACGTTGGTAAAAAAGCCGGACGCTGGAGTAGACTCGGCGCAATTGGCACCGCTGTAGCAGTCGTTCTGGCAGGTCGAGCCCGAGACTGGCTGGCCCATGTGGAAGCGGAACATCGTCAGGCCGCCCGCATTCCAATAGGCAATGGCACGTTTCGTGGAAGGAGTGACGGCTGTGCAGGCACTGCCGTCTTTGTACAGGAAATCGCTGCCCAAAACCGCCGGATATTTACCGATGTTGGTGTTGTACCAGCTCATGTCGGTCGGGTTAGCGCTCCAGTTGCCTTCCTGCTGACCCGACAAGACGTGATTGCCGTACTGGCTGTACAGGTAGCAAAGGAGGTTTTTCGCCTGCGGTGATGCGTTCGGACTGACAGGAGCGACACTGCAACTTGCGCTGCCACCCGCGCTAACGGTGCCTCCGGTAGCAGGACTTCCACCGGTCGCCTTACTGCCACCGGTAGCAGGACTTCCACCGGTCGCCTTACTGCCACCGGTAGCAGGACTTCCACCGGTAGCAGGACTTCCACCGGTCGCCTTACTGCCACCGGTAGCGGGAGTTCCACCCGTGTTGCTGCTCATGGTACCCCCAGTAGCGGGAGTTCCGCCTGTGGCGGGTGGAACTCCACCCGTAGCTCTGTTCCCTCCGGTAGCTGGCGCGCCGCCGGTCGGCTTGCTGCCACCGGTCGTGGGAGTACCACCGGTTGCCAGGTTGCCACCTATTGAAGGGGTCCCGCCTGTATTCGCTCCTCCCGCATTCAAGTTCCCGCCAACGTTGGCACTTCCGCCGACTGCCTTGGCTCCACCCGTGTTGGCAGCCCCGCCAGTGGTGGCGGCACCACCCGATTCGACACTCGTATCGCCGCCCGTATCACCGGGCGGACCGACCGTATCCGTTCCAGAACAGGCGCTGAGTCCAATCAACAGTGAAAAGCCAATTCCAATTCGGGACATTGAACAAAGATGTGGGACAGTGGGCATACGACCTCCAGAGGAACACCAGCACACTAAAAGGATGCACTGGTGGGCTGAGCTTCTATTCAATCGCACGAGCACCGATTTCGACTGCAGATGCAGTAATCACTAATCGGACAAGAGATGTTCTTGATGCATTTTGGATCACGACTGACCGACCCTTGACACAAAGACGAAGTGCTCGAAAAGCGCAAAGGGTCAACAATTAGCGCATCAACAGTTGAAGGTTGCCCTTCATTGGCGTCCTTAAGAAACTGACCTTGACCTAAAAGTACTGCGTCAAGAAAGCCTCGGTGGGCACCTAATTTCGTGGCTGGTTTATCTTTAGGTTCCCATTGAAGTTTTGCGGTCGCCCCGGCCCTTTACCAAGTGTAATGCTGGAGCTTGTCACTCCGAGCACTGACGTTCTTCGTCAGCGCGATGCTTCACGTCCAAAGAGCGCGCAACTCAGCGTGCCACTCGATTTTACGAGGCTTTACGACACTTGGTTTGAGAACGTAACTAGCTGGTTACAAACACTCGGCACACCACCGGCGGACGTCGAAGACCTAGCCCAGGAAGTGTTTCTGGTCGTGCGCAGGCGTCTTTGCGATTTCGACGGGCGCAATGTCGCCGGCTGGCTCTATCGTATTTCCAGCCGACAAGTCTTACGACATCGAAGGCTCTCCTGGATTCAGTCTGTGTTCACGCTTGGTTCGGGCAAGGACATAGAAGAAGTGCCGGACAGCCGGGTTGGCGTGGAAGAGGCTTTCGCGGCTCAGGAAAAGCGTCGCCTGCTGCAACAGATTGTCGGCAAAATGAGTGAAAAGCGACGTGTCGCGTTCATGTTATTTGAGGTGGAGGATTATTCCGGCGAAGAAATTGCCGATATGCTTGATGTGCCCGTAAATACAGTCTGGACTCGGCTTTACCATGCGCGGAAGGATTTTTTCGCACTGCTAGCCCAGCAAGCAGAATCTCGGAGGGAAGTGACCTGATGCAGCCGCTAAAACAACGCATGAGACATGCCTCTCCCCTCGAGGCACACGCGGTGGCGCTTCTGCGTTCGATCAAGCGGTATGAGCCTTGCGTAAGGCAGAAACAACGCGTCCGCATGCGAATACTGAAGGTGTCCGCGCAGCGTCGCGTTCGTCCATTTTGGCCCGCCATGGCCGGGCTGGTCCTCGGTGCGGGTGCGGCGGGGCCCTTTCGCGCGTTGGCTGAGCGCGTCAGAATGCGATTCTCACGGTGATACCAGTACAAATCGATGTTGCCATTCTTGATCGTCAGCCAACGACGAGCCCCAAATCTCGGCTCACGTAAAGCCAGGTAACCGGATGCGAACATCCAAATAATGATGACCCCAGGCAATCAACACCGCCCATAACGTTGGGAGAAGGGTCAGCGTACATGCCTGGGGTCGAAAGTGTGTAAGCAGTTAGCGCCCCTCATGCTTGAGTCAAATTATTTGAAACTGGGCAGTTTGTCTCGGGTAATAACATAAGGGTTCGAATAGACCGCTTGGAGGTGGGCTGTCGTATTGTAGGGTGCATTGAAGTATGGATTGGCCCAAACGTTAAAGAATAACCACTTGGTCCCCGTTGACTTGAGCTGATCGGGATCTGGAATCGTGCCGCACTCATGCAATGCGACCATCATGTTGGGGAATGCGGCTGTGGTCGCGTTAAACATGCTTGTCAGCGGTTGAGTATCCCCGGCCGTCACGTATGTGTCCGCTCCACCCATATCGATGTATTGCGCGCCGGGGTTGTAGGCCGCACTCGGGCTGCCGCAAAGTGGAGCAATCCAAAGAACGTTGTTGAGTCCCTTGGTGGCTGTCAGGTAATTGAACGCGTACTTGAACAGCGATTGCCACTGCGCAGAGGTCCCCATGCTCCACCAGAACCAGGCACAGCCATTGCCGGCTTCGTGGAATAGCCGAAGAATTGCTACGCCACCGGCCGTCTTCAACGGCTGAACGTATGTGGCGATGCGATCCAAGTCCGCGTTGAAGCTTGTGTTTTCGGCCGTGCCCGCGGTCAGCACATTGTTGATGTTGGTGGGGGTGTTGTACGTGCCTCCGTTAATACCCATGTGGTAGCCGAACATGCAAATGCCGCCATTGTTCCAGTGCGCGACGCATTGGGTCGGTGCCTGACTGTTGTTCACGTCAAAGGCGCGAATCGCCGGGTACTTGCCTGTGGCCGCATAGACCGTATTCATCCCGTTGTCGTTGTTGTCCTCCTCCTGACCCGAAAGGATGCCGTTACCGTAGATGCTGTGCAGATAGCACAAGACGTTTTTCGTCTGCTGTGTGGCATTGGGTGTCACCGGTACGAACGAGCAGCTTCCCGAACCTCCTGTGCTCGTTGTGCCGCCGGTGGCGGGTGCGCCGCCCGTGGTCTTCGTGCCGCCTGTAGCGGGGGCACCACCGGTTGACCTAGTACCACCAGTTGTTGCGGTAGTTCCACCAGTCGCAGGCGCGCCGCCCGTTGACTTTGTGCCGCCAGTTGCTGCGCTAGTTCCGCCGGTCGTGGGTGCGCCGCCCGTGGACTTGGTACCGCCGGTCGTTGCGGGGGTTCCGCCAGTCGCGGGCGCGCCACCGGTACTGATGTTTCCGCCGGTAGTCTTGGCACCGCCCGTATTCGCGTTGCCGCCCGAGTTCAGGGCACCACCGGTGGATTTTGACCCGCCGGTTCCGACGGCACTGCCCCCAGTGCCTGGAGTTCCACCTGAGGCATTGGTGCCTCCCAGACCTTGGTTTCCTCCGGTGCTGCTCATTGAGTTCGCGCCACCAGTTCTCTGCGTTCCTCCAACGCCCGTCGCAGAGGTACCGCCCGCGCCGCCGGAATTGGAGTTTTCGCCACCCGTTCCTGGCGAGGTGCTCGTATCCGACCCCGAGCAGGAGCAGGTGAGAATCGCGAGAGACGCCAAAGCCAATAAATTCAGTGGACTCTTAGTAGGGGCTGTACCGACCATAGATAAATCCTATCCTCTGCATACTTCGGACATTCGTCGAAGCTGATGCTGGGGCTCAACGCGGGGGACTCCAAACGTAAAGGATACGAGAGTTACGTTTCCTTTCATGAGGCAACGAGATCGTTGATTTGACTAATGTTTGTGTCGAGACGCCTGATGACTACGACGTTGGCCGGTTACACGCCTGGCGCGCCGCCCCTGCGCAACGCAGGGCCCGATTGAAGGTTTGTTTAAAGGCAAAGCACTAAGGAGTCTCAACCCGAACGACACAAACTGCGTACCGAGCGCAATCAACAATCTGCATATCGCGAAGGCAATTTCGGTCTGATGCTCAAGGGTGACTCGCGCTATTGTTGCCGCGACAGAGGACATGAACGTAACGAATCCTTCTATGTCGCGATAGAGATGTTGGAGGTTGAAAATTGTGATCAGGCGCGTCAAGTTGCGCCGTTTCTGGCAGCGCTCATGATTGCTTTAGCAATCGACTGAAGGTTTTGGTGGCGTCGGGTCCTTCGCCAATGTGGCAAACTTTAGTTTAGAAGCAAAGCTGGGCGGGCAGTCGACGCTCGGACCGACACAAGCCCTGATGAACCGCTATTCGGTGATCGCATTTGTCGCTTTCGGAATGTTCGCATGTTCCGGAAGTGACGTATCCAGCCCACCCTTGGGCGTTGGTGGACTGTTGAGCTCAGGAGGCGCCTATTCTGCGGGCGGTACCAACTATGGTGGTACCACGGGGCCGGGTGGCAGTGCGACCGGTGGCAACCCACAGGCAACTGGAGGAAGTGCGACGGGCGGAAAGGCAACTAGCGGCAACGGTGCAGGTGGCGCCCCAAGCACCGGTGGAGCGCCAATGACCGGTGGTGCCAAGGCCACTGGAGGTACTGTAAGCACGGGTGGAACACCGACAGTGGGCGGTGCCGTAGCCACTGGGGGAGCGGTGACCACGGGCGGCACGTTGGCAATCGGCGGCAGCAATGCCACCGGAGGTTCCGTAGCGGGCGGCAACAAGGCAACCGGAGGCGTACTCGCGATAGGTGGCACGAGGGCAACGGGCGGCGCCCTCGCGACGGGTGGCATGGTGAGCGCAGGTGGAAGCTCTGCTGGGGGCGGCACGACGGGCACCGCGGGAACGGGACCTGCGGATTGCCCCAACGCCGACCCGGCAGAATTCACCAGGGTAACCGGCTGGCTGAAGAACACGATCAGTGTCAACGCGCTGCCCAGCTATGCGTACAGCAACATCAAGACGTACTTCCCTACTCAAGCTGCATTCGACAAACTCGTCTGTTCCATCGTGATGAGTTGCACGGAGTGGGCGCCCTCACTGCCCAATTGGTTGCTGTACTGCGAGGCTGTCGTCACCTCCGCCATCGTGTCGGAAAGTTCCTATAACCCCAACGGCGTCGTTGTCGATACGTACGCAACCCGTGCGATTACTGGCGGGACCGCGAACGATCCGACCATAGGACTATTGCAGGACAGGCTGAGTTCCACCGCGAACGCCATCAACTACAACGCTCCAATCGCCAAGATGACTGCGATTGGCTGCAATTGGCCGCCGGAGTTGTTGACTCTAGCCAGTTCTTCGTCCATCTGGGCGACGGGCGGCGGGACCACCTATCTGAGTTTCATGGAAGATCCTGCTTGCAACATCGGCATGGGCACCTGGTTCTACTTCTCGAACGCCACCGGAAACGGTGGGGCGACGGTCGTGTGGACAGCAGATATGTGCGCTGGAAAAGGTATTGCGGGTAACATGATCGATGGACTTTTGTCGCACCTTCAAGGGGGCAACTACACGCGTCCAGCTGACCCGAATAATTCCTATGTAACGGGCATCAAGGCCCGGTTCGCCTTGTTGCTCGGAGGGTTGCCAAGTCCCGATCCATTCACTCAAGTCCTAAACCCTGAGCCTACCAAGTACTGCAAGTAGCCGCACCAGCGGTGTTTCACTGGCACTCGTACAACGCGACTGGTTACGGGGCTAAAGGATTGGTATAGTAGCGGGACTGCTTGCAGCATTGAGCGCGTATTGATCTTGGGTAGCAATGCGCCCATGCCGTTGGTCAGGTTCGGGCAGTCGGGATTGCTCGCCGGACACTGGTTGCCGTTGACCGAGCCGTTGACGTGTCCGTGGTAGCCGGTAAAGTGGGCGATCAAGGCGGGCACTTGCGTGGCGTTCGGCACCAAGCAAATCGCTGCGGCCTGGGAAACCAGCCTCAAGTGGTAATGCAGGCCAGCCGAAAGTATTTGCAAAGCTTGGTCAACCGAATGAAACTTTTTCGGTTGTCATATCCTTGAGGGGCAGCGCGCGTATCGAACCGAAGCGCTTCCCTCGCGACCCTTCGTAGGGTAAATGCCCAACGCGGAATTGTGCCACGAGCCGCCTCTTCTATCAGAGGCTACGGTTCGGTTGCATGGACCTGGAACGAATCGTGGTTCGCCGTTGCTTGCGGCGCACGAATAGCAACCCAGCACTGATCAGCAGTGCTAACGCTGCATAACGTTCATTGCGGCGCCCGGCGACCTTGCAAGAGCAACTGCCCGTATCGCTTGAAGCCTGCGACGAGGCAGTGCTTGTAGAATTCGCTTGAATTCTGCCACCGATGGGAGCCGTGGCCACTGTGGAAGTTGCACCACCAACGGCCGCAATGCTTCCGCCCGTCGCGAGTACCGCGGTTGCTCCACCCTTGCCGCCAGAAGTAACAACGCCACCCGTCGCGGACTTGCCGCCGGTGGCGGTCGCTCCGCCTAGGGTTACCGTACTGCCGCCAGTTGCTGCAATACTGCTGTTTCCGCCCGTGGCAACGGCGCCGCCTGTTGCGGATTTGCCACCAGTGCTGCTCGCTCCGCCTTGCGTTGCCGTGCTGCCGCCGGTCGCTGCAATGCTGCTGCTTCCGCCGGTGCCTGTGCCACCGGTTCCGCCGCCTGGTGTCAAAGCCACTAGCTCAATGCCTTTGCCGTTGACCGGATCCAAGTTCCGCGAATACTGCTTGGCTGTAACGTTGTTCCAATGTTCATGCACGCCGAGGCTTCCGAGAACCGTAGTGCTCCCAACCGTAGGCTTGTAGACATTGCCTGACAATTTCGCCCCCTGCGCGTTCGGAACGGATGCGGCTTCGTGGAGGTAGTAATCCGTATTTTGGGGCAAGTTGAACTGCGCATTTAGGAAGTCGAACAGGACTGAATCGATGGCTACTGCATCCTGCGACAGGAATAGGCTTGCCGGCCATGAGTTGTTGAATGGAGCCATTGACCATTTCGTGGGGTCAACGTTGGGACTCGACGCGGCGTAGAGTGCGTCAATCATGAAGAGCATCTCTTTTTCGCCCAACTCCTGGTGACCCATCGGCTCGATCAGATTGGAATAGTAGTTGGCCGTATTGCCGTAGATGGGACCATGGCGTTGTCCGCTAATCGCCCCGTAATGGTTCTTGAAGACGCCCGTCGGGCCGTCACCGTGACTCTTCATGATCGCCATATTGATGATGAAGCCGGCATCCAGGAACTGCTGGGCGATTTTCGTGCCGAGCGTTGCGGTAACGCCTGCGTTCGAGGCATATAGGATTTGATCCGTTGTCGGCCAAGTCGCAAGCTCGCGGCCTTGCTGGCCCACGCCATCGACGAAATGCACGCCCGGATGCGACGGGTGCACGTAAGTGTAGATACTGTCCCCAATGGTGCGCGGTCCGCCCCACTGGTGGTTGAGGCTCGTCGGATCGGAAATGACGATGTCCGTCTCTTGCACTCCCGCTGCCACCAGCGAAGAAACGAGAGCCATAATCAAATGAGGACTAGCTGTGATGGCATTTGCATCGCCGCTCACACCATTGTTCGCGTAATAGGAATTATTCCCTTGGTTCGTCGGGTTCTGATTGATCTTGACGGCAATGCCCTTGCGAACGGATTGAGCGTAGCCGATATCGCCATTGCCGCGCCGCACGTTGAAACTGTGAAAGAGGGCATCCCACGCCGCAGCGTCGCTGGTAGTGCTGGTAAGTGTCTGCAGATTAGTCGAGAGCATCGCGTTGACACGCGCTTGGTCCGTCTTCGTTGGGTCCCACCAGTGGGTCCCGTCAGCGGCACCGCTCCAAAGCGTGGCGGCAGGGTCGCGGGTCCACACGACCCGCCCCGGGTTGATGCCACGCGCGACGCCGATGGGCTGATTGGGCGTTTCGGTAGTTGCGGCCAAAAGCAACCGCCAGGGAACGAACCCGACGGCAGCGATCAGCCCCACGATAGCCATGGCCCAACGCACGCGAAGCACGCGGTGGCGCAAACGATCCGCCACAAACAGGCCTGCGAGTGTGCCTGCAACCCACACGACGAACGCCGAAGCAACAGGAAATGCGGCGCGCTGGCAGTGGTAAGACGCGCGACTGGGCTTGGGCAAGACTCGAATCAGAAACCATGCGCACGCGCCCAGCCCGATAACGGCGCCAATTGCTTTGGACCCGTGGCCAGGATGGGACAACCACCGGTTCGTGGCGGAGCGAGAGGGACTTCGAGGCATTAATATCTCCTCATATTGGTGGGTCCTGGGACGTCGGTACGACAATCGACACCCAACCCGAAGGGAGTGACTCGTGCGACGAATTCGCCCGATACGACGTGCGTGGCGCCAGGTTAATGCGCAACTCGAAAGCGCCGATCGCCCTAACGATTCAGTCTTTTTGCAAAAGCCGAACGCGAAGCAAAACCTTTTATCAGCAAGCAGTAGCGCTTAGCCCGTTTCTTGGTTCGCACTGATGAGCCAGCAAAATTTGCGCGAAAGCTGGAGTCACTAGCGACGCCGCGCGGCCGCGCCAACGGCCTCATCGAATCCCGCTAGGCAAGGGTCGCGAGCTGGCGCTCGTTTCGGCGGTTCGACGGCCCTCAGAGCCTACCAAGTACTGCAAGTAGCAAAATCAACCCGGCTCCACTGGCTCTCAGCATCACGAGCAACGCGATTGGTCGCATGCCACGCTTAGCAGCCTCGCGCAGGGCAATCGGCATCGAGAAAGAGAAGCGCTCGACGAAATTAATTACCGCGCCAAAATACCGGAAAATTTGGACCCAACTGACGCTTCGTAACCGCTGCATCATCGACAAACACTACCGCAGGATCCGGGTTGATGGATTCGGAAAGTCCACCGACGACCCATTCGATGTAGGCAGTGGGCATTGTTGGTTGAGGGGGTACATCGAAAATCTGTGTGCCATTGAGCCAAATGGTGAGTCGGCCCATCTTGTCGTTCACGGCCCGAAGAAACGCTTCGATTTGAAACCATTGCCCGATGGGGATACTCGGCATATGTGCATCGGTCCGAGCCGCTGAACCTGAACCGAATGCGTGCAGATAGAGCGAAAGATACATCGCTCCGTTGTCGTTGACAAGGACTTCCAAATCCCAGACATTGAGCGCAGTTGAATCATCGGTAGCGTCGGTCCGCGAGCGATATTGAAAAAATGCCCAGTAGGTTGTTTGGGTAATCGGCTCTGCCAAGTAGTACCATGCACTGTAGTAGGCCTCCGTAGGCAATCCGCCCGTGCGCAAAGCCTGCGCAGCCGCTTGAGTACCTGTAGATTGTGACCTAACGCTACTCATAAGAGAGTACTTGCCGCTTCGCGTTGGGTTTGGGAGCGTGACGACTTCCAAGTTGGCCTCTCCCTGAGGATAGGTCCAATGACTGCCACCTTGATCCCAGTCCGCCAAATTGCCGGTTTCATGATCAGTCCACCAAATGAAATTTGGATCCTGACCCAGGTCAGCGGGTGCGCAACCGCACGTTGCGAGTGCCGCCGCTACAAAAGAAACTAACAGGACCCCTGCCAGCCCGTGACACATTCTCACCTTGCTAACCAGAGACGTCGGTAACCTGTACCTTAGGTCTCCCCGCGCTATCTGTACGTCTGTCGCGACGTTTTGATTTTGTTGGTGGTTTGGGCCCCGACCCAAACCACGGTAACCCGAAAAGTTGACTCGATATCGACGAGTTTTTCGCCTCAAGGTTGCAGAAGGGGAACTGGATGATTTCAAGGGGCAAACCGAGCGCGAGCGCTCTCAGCGGCGGCGCGAAAGCGGCCATTAGGATAAAGCATCAAATATCGATCAGCAAGATTAATTGCTTTTGGATCTCTCAGCGAGGTGAACGCTTCAATCGAAAGCGCCAGTGCTTCTTCAACCAGTGAACCCTCGGGATAACGGCGCAAATATTCATCCAATAGCTTGGCGGCTTGGTCGGGATGCCCTTCTCGCCGCAGGGCATGCATGGCATCAAATACAAGCACCTTTTCGGAAGGCTGAGTGGCGCGCGCTGACAACTCGATGCGCAAAGGGGCGCCGTTGCGCGTTGACGAGCCGGTGGGTAGCGCCAACCCGCTATTTTCAGGGGTCGTGGCCGTGCTGTCCTTAGAATCATTGGTTGCTACGGGCAAGCTACGAGCGTTGTTCAACACTGAGGGCAGTTGAGTTTGGAGATACGTAACTTGAGACGCTTGACTTACCTGTTGCTTTGATGAATGCAAACGTCTCGCGAAAGCAGCACTGGCTACGGCCGCGCCGAGAACGAGGCCGGCAATCAGCACGGGCTTTAGCACCGAGACTGGGCGCGAAACCGATCGCTCCAGTATTCGTAAGCGTACACGTTGTTTTTGGCCCTGGGGAGGCACAAAGCGTTCCACTGAACGCAACAGTTCAATTGCATCGACCTCAATTGGCGAGTCAGGATTTGACCGAAACTTCAGCGGCTGCATCAGCTCACTTCCTTCCCTCTCGTTCATACTGAGCCAGGAGTACGAAAAAATCCTTACGCGCATGGTGAAGTCTAGTCCAAACTGTATTGACCGGTACGTCAAGCATATTGGCGATTTCCTCTCCAGTGTAATCCTCGACTTCGAAGAGTCTGAACACTAAGCCGCGCTTTTTGCTCATTTTTTGGATAATTTGGTCAAGTCGTAGTCGCTTCTCCTGGGTTTGAAGCGCTTCAACAGCATTGGCGTGACCATCGGGGACGTCCTCGATGTTGTGCTTCGGACCCAACGTAACCACGCTTTGAATCCATCGACGCCTGCGGTGCTGCAAGACTTGTCGGTTGGCAATCCTGTAGAGCCAGCCGGCAAGGTTACGTCCATCAAAGTCGCACAGGCGCCGACGTACGACTAGAAACACATCTTGGGCCAGATCTTCAATGTCAGCGGAAGGCGCACCCAGCGCCTGCAACCAGCACGTCACGTGTTCGAACCATGCGTCGTATAACGTGGCAAAGTCGAGTGGAACCTCACGTCGAGTACATTCAGGACTCGAGACATCGCGCAAGTGAACATCACCGCTTTTCGACACAGAGGACACCAACATGCAATTACTAAAGGGCCTGAGCGCCTGCGGAACTTCAATTGGAATTTAGTGCGAGCCCAATTGTTAACCTCAACCGTATTGCGAACACGAGGCCAATAACGTCATCGGCACGATTCGCCCAGAGCGACGCGACGAAGGATGGCCGCCAGCGCGATAAAGCTGTCGGCTCCTATTACGACGGTTGCGAGCTTGGACATCACCTTGTCACGCGACGAATCCGCTTTGCAAGCTCACTCGAGCAAGGCAACCGAAGTAGCACAATCACCACGAAGGACAAACCTGCACAAAGGGAGACATTATACCTCCAGCAAACGAACACAAGCGCCAATAAAGGGGGACTGGCGCGGCCAACCTTCAATTTGTAAAAGTTCTTTGTCCGTCTGCGAAAGGTGAATTTGTGTGATCGAATTCTAGGAGGCGATACGAGTTCATTAGTATCCGACTAGCGCGCGGCAAATTCGATACCTCTAACCTCACCTTTCAGCACAGTGGTCGACCAAAATCTTGGGGACGATGCCCTTCCCGTTGAAGGTTCTTGCAATCCGACATCCTTATGTCTCAACCACGTCTGGTGTAGCGAGCAATGAGCCGCTCGCTACCGAATAGGAATGACGGGGCTTTGTCGTTCTTGGAGCTAAAATGACACCTTTTCATCTCGGACTACAGGACTCGGACTCGGGTTTCGTCACACGGTTAGTTGGATGCGCCTGGGTAGTCTCCAGTTTCTTGGCCGGCTGCAGCGGTTCGGATCAAACCAATCCCTCTGCAGCAGGAGGCACGCCGTCCGCAACTGGGGGCGCGGGGGTACTGGCTGGCGGAAATTCGTCGGCAGGTGGAGCTGTCGCTACTGGGGGCTCAAGTGGCCTCGGCGCGGGAGGGCTGGCCGTCAGCGGCGGAGCCAGCGCGATTGGCGGGAATGTTGCGATGGGTGGTGCGGCGACGGGTGGCACCAAGAGCGCAGGCGGAACTACAAGTGCAGCCGGCAGTCCATCGACCGGTGGCACGCGAGTCACAGGCGGCACGACTTCCTCCGGTGGGAATGTCGCTGCGGGCGGCACGCTTGGTACGGGTGGAACATTCTCTGCAAGCACGGGCGGATCCAAGGCCACCGGCGGCACTGTCGCGACCGGTGGGACGACGACAACGGGCGGGACCAAGAATACGGGAGGAACAGTAGCCACCGGTGGATCAAAAGCCACGGGAGGCAGCCCTGCTACGGGCGGCACTGTGAGTACCGGCGGCTCCAAAGCAACCGGAGGAGCCGGCGTTGGCGGTTCGACTTCGACGCACACCGGCGTTTGGAAAATAATGATGCTCGGTGATTCGATTACCGCGACCACCTGCTACCCGCAGCTAGTCTATCAGGATTTGAGGACGGCGGGACACACCAATTTTTCATTCATTGGCGGCATTATCAATAACCAAAGCTGCGGAGTCTCTGGGTTGCCCTCTGGAGGGCTACGAACCGAAGGACACAGCGGAGAGCTAGTTGTGACCGACACCAATAATGGTTCGGTTCTTAATTGGTTCAAGGCCAACCCACCCGACATAGTCGTAATGCACTTTGCAACCAACGATGTCTGGGGGAACCCCGGGCAGTCTACGGCAACGAATGTGCTCAATGCGTATACTACCGTGCTCGCGAATCTCAGGTCAGTGAATGCCAACGCCATCATGTTTGTGGCCCAGATTATCCCTGTGAACCCCTCCGCCAACGGATGCTCCTCAGCCAACCCTTGTAACTACGAAGCAACGTTAGACGCTGGCATTCCGGCTTGGGTTACGGCCCATACAACGGCGACATCGCCGGTTTATGCGGTAGATCTCGAGAATCTCTTCAACAACGGCTACTTCGCTAATTCCACGTACACAACTGACGGGGTCCATCCGTTACTCGCAGGGTCGCAACCGATGGGTACAACGATGTCCGCCGCCATGATTGCACAAGTTCCAAGCCTGTAAGCGCGAGCGACCTTCCCACAGCAACGGCATATCTCATGCAATCGAAAGTCCTGCTATGTTAATACTCAATAGTCGAGGTCTACGAAAAATCGGTTGGCTCAGCCTTGCCATGAGCACCCTCGCCACAGCTTGTAGTGGTAGCGATCAAGGAACGCTGCCGCAAACTACAGGGGGAAGCAGCGGAATCGGTGGAGTGGCAGCATCTGGCGGAACCGCGGCAACTGCCGGCGGTGCGGTGTCCATCGGTGGTACGAATGCCTCGGGTGGTTCAAGTAGCGTTGCTGCGGGAGGCAGTGTAGCAACCGGAGGAGCGCGCAATATCGGGGGCAGTCTAAACACGGGTGGAAATAAGAGTACCGGGGGTGTTTCGAACGCTGGCGGTGATCTAGCCATCGGCGGTTCACCGGGCACCGGTGGGTCCAAGGCAGTCGGCGGAGCCACGGCATTAGGCGGTAGTTCGGCAACGGGTGGGTCCAACACAGTTGGTGGCAGCGCAGCCGTAGGCGGCAATGCCAACACGGGCGGGTTCGTGGCCACCGGTGGCGCACGACCTACGGGTGGCACCACGAGCATTGGCGGCACCGCGACAACTGGCGGCTCCAAAACAACAGGTGGGGCCAGCACAACCGGGGGTTCCAAAGCAACGGGCGGCATCGCTGCCACGGGCGGCCTTGCTGCCACGGGTGGCGCTACGGGTACTGACACACCCGGCTTGCGTATCGTTGGTCGCACTACCCCGGGCACGAGCGGCCTAACTACGGTCCCCGTTCGCTTTTCTTGGCCCGGAGTGAATATTAACGCACGCTTCACCGGGACACAGGCTTCAATGAATCTGACAGGCGGAGGAACCCGGTTTACGGTCGTGGTCGACGGCGGCACGCCGAAGACCGTTACGGCAGCCACGGGTGCGACGTCGCTCGCCACAGGCCTAACGAATGGGACGCACGATATCGTCATTTGGCGAAACACGGAAACCAACGGCGGAATCACACAGTTCACGAACCTCTCGAGCTTCGGCACGGGGGGCGCGCTTTTGGCACCCGCAGCTGCACCGGCTAAACGCATCGAGGTCATTGGGGACTCGCTATCAGTTGGTGCGGGCGTCGAAGGGAACGCAACCTGCACGGGCGGCATCGATGCTTACACCAACAACTACCTGGCGTACGGATCGGTCGCCGCGCGTGCCGTGGGTGCCGACGTGTTCACGATTGCATGGTCCGGCATCGGTGTTTACCGCAACTACGATGGCTCTACCACGAACACGATGCCCACTCGTTACCCCTACTCCGTGCCGAGCGATACTACGCTATGGGATTTCTCGCTCTATCAACCACAAGTCACAGTCATCAATCTGGGGACAAACGATTTCGGCGCCGGCGATCCTGGCACGGCTTATGAAACTGCGTACGTCAGCTTCATCAAAACCGTACGCTCGAATTATACAAGCACGTACTTCATCCTCATCGACATGTATGGCGGCACGCGACTCACCCGGATTAATAACGTCATTGCCACACTGAAGGCCGGCGGCGAAACGAAAATCGAAATGCTCAGTGTGAACTCCGTACAGAACAACTTGGGATGTAATCAGCACCCAAACACCGCGGGCCAATCTGCCATGGGCGGCGTGCTTGCTACGCGCCTAAAGTCCTTGATGGGCTGGTAATCGCCTCGAATCTTGGGGACCATTACCTACTGGCGGGATCAGCACACGATGCGCGTTACTAGGTACACCAACGCCTGCTGCAACCTGCTGAGTTTCGCGGCACCCTATCCAATATCCTTCGAGGGACTTAGCTTTGTTCAGGCATAGTAGTAGACGATTGCGCGGGTGCGCCGTTGCCGTATGTGAGACGGCTGGCGAGGGACAACTGAGCCGTTGCGCGACAGCGGCGAGGCGCTGCTAGTGGTATGCACAAAGAGCTTACGGTAGCACCCGAGGGCAAATGGTCAGCGCGAGACGCCACGAGTGGGAAAGATCCACGGAGAACTGGCCAGGGACTAACTTGGAACCAGAGCCGAATATTGAACACCCGCTCGAATCGCCCGACGATTGAAGATCCGATGATGCAGAGGTCCTTATGTGTGTTGACGTCATGCAGTCGGACTGCGGTCACGCGCAACTTGGGGTTACTATGTCGTCACAGAAGCTCGCTTGCTCATCAATCATTGTTTCCGTCGCTGCCTTTTCGACATTCTTTGCGTTGGCAGCTTGTTCCGGCAGCGATGCGGGAACCATCGTCCAAACGGGAGGCGGCACGAGCAACACGGCGGGATCGGGTGGTACCGCTGGGGCCGCCACAGGCGGCAACCAGGGGGTCGGGGGCAACACTAATGGTGGAAATAAAAGCACGGGTGGCGTGCTGGCGATTGGCGGAAATAATGCGGTTGGCGGGGCGATTGCCTCGGGAGGAATTGCAAGCACGGGGGGTGCGACAAACAGTGGCGGGACAAAGCCGACAGGTGGCAATCCAAGCACGGGAGGAGATGTGTCAGCCGGTGGAAGTTAGCAAGGTGGCGGTCTCATGACGCTCACCGGGTTCTCGGACCCAACGGAACTGACCAACGTAAACGCCATCCTCGGAGCATTTGGTTTAAATTATGGCAGTCAGCAAATTCTACAAAAAGGCCCTAATGCGACGACGGTCGCCATAACAACCTGGTATCCACATCCAACGAGCGCCAACATTACTGCGGTTGGCGTTGACAACGGGTACGAGTCCCAATCCGCTCAGAATCTGGGCACAGTAGTCGCCGCGCAAAGTGGCTATAAGGTTGGACGAGCGCTCGAGAGTGGAAGCGGTAAAGTGTTCCAGTGGGGTGACGAGTGGATTACCTATGACAGCGAGTGGACGCAGCATCCCGACTACCAGGTGCAGCTATTCTGGATAAACATTATCAAATGGCTGACTCCTTCCAACATTTGCCAGGTCGCCATTCCTCCGACTCTCATCAACTAGTGCCGTGTGTGACTGACGGTCGAACAGTTTGCGCTTAATTTAGCAAAGTGCAATCACGACCGGGCGACGTTGGTCTTCACCTCATAATATCCTCACCAGTTTTTGTTTACTTCAGGCTCGGTATCTTGTCGCGAGTGACCGCGTAGGTGTTGTTGTATGCTTGTGTCAAGCTGGCCGGCGTATTGTAGGTACTGTTGGTCTCGTAGGTTGCCCAGACATTGAAGAGCAACCAGGGATAAGACGGGATCGCTGAACCAGGTTGAATTGCTGACCCGGTTTCATGCATGGTGATCGGCATCGTGCTTCCGAACACGCTGGATGCTCCGCTCCAGTTCCCCGATGCATTGAACGTCAGCAGGTTCGACGGTGTCGTGTATTGATCAGGCCCTCCAATATCGACGTAAGTGCTACCTGGATAATAGGCGGCACTGGGACTACCGCTGAAGGGCATCAGCCAGACGATATTGTTCAGACCCTTGGTTACGGTGAGGTAGTTGAACGTGTACTTCCACAGAGCGATGAATTGTGCCCCTGAATCGGCAATGGCCCACCAGAACCAGCCGTTGGCTTGCGTCTCGTGATAGATCGCCAATATGATCGGTACGTTGGCGGCTTTCATGGCCGCGATTTGCACCGCCACGTAGTCGAGCTTGGCGTTCAAGGACGTGTTCTCCGCCGTCCCCGCAGTTATTACGTTGGTGAAGAAGGCTGACGTGGGATGCGTAGTCGGCTCGGCGCAGTTAGCACCTTGGTAGCAGTCGGAACTGCAGGTTAGCCCTGACCCTGGCATACCCATGTGATAGCGGAACATGGTAATCCCACCCGCGTTCCAATAGGCGATGGCTCGCGTCGTGGAAGAGGTGACGGCGGTGCAGGAACTACTGTCACGATAGAGGAAATCGCTGCCCAAAACTGCCGGGTATTTCCCCGTATCACTGTATATCGTAGCGACATCCGTGGGGTTAGCGTTCCAGTTAGCTTCCTGCTGGCCCGTGAGAACGTGGTTCTTGTACTGGCTGTACAGGTAGCAAAGCAGGTTCTTCGTTTGCTGGGTTGCGTTCGGACTCACAGGGTTTACCCCGCAAGCGCTCACTGATGTGGTGCCAGTTGCTTTGCTTCCACCTGTTGCGGGAGCGCCGCCCGTCGCTTTGCTACCGCCTGTCGCCAGCGCGCCGCCGGTTGCAGGAGCGCCACCCGTTGAAGAAGCACCACCTGTACCTGCGCCACCACAGGGCGGGTTGTAACAGGCGCAGGAACCACTATTGCACGCTGGCGCAGTCGTGGGGCAAACGTGGCCACAGGCGCCGCAGTTGTTGGCGTCCGACCCGACTTCGGGACATTGTCCGTCGCAATATAGTGCAGTCGCGCTCCAGCACGTACATGTACCGCTCACGCAGTGGGCGATATTGGACGACGTTGTGTTGCAATCCGCGTCAACAGCGCAGGCTCCAGGCGGAATAGACGATTGACCACCAGTTGCTGAACCGCCCGTTGCCGACCCACCAGTTGCAGCACCACCCGTTGAAATCGTACCGCCGACGGCTGCAACGCCACCGGTGTCCGGTGCGCCGCCCGTTGCGTCCGTGCCACCGCTGGATGGTGGAAGACCGCCGGCACGATTCGAACCCGTGGACGAACCGCCGCTGGCAGCAGCGCAAGGGTCTGTACCGGCAGTACCTGCGACGCTCGCGGTCGTGCAGGTGTTCGTCTGAGCTTGACCGCTGCAACCGAAAGCTAAGGCTGCAAGTATGCCAATATTCAGGGCGAGTCTTCCATGATGTGCGGAGGGCATTCGTATCTTCCTAGTTTGAGCAACTCCGACCCACCCCGCTGTCGATGGGCGCCATTGCCGCATCAAGAGGGTGAGCCGGTTGACGACAGGCTCGGTCTGAGGGTCAAGCCGACTGCGCGAGACCAATCACCGAGATAAGGACCTAACGGTGGAGAAAGCTTCATCGGATTAACCAAGCTTTTTTCCGGTTCGGTGGCGGACACGACTTAGCTGGCGTCGCCTACTGAGCAGAGCCGCATACCCCGTGAGATTATTACTTTCCGACTAGCTGCGGTGCGGCATTGGAAATCGGGTGCATTGGGACTATTGGGGGCGGGTCCGACGCTGTTAGCCAGATTATGAAGCTTGGTCAGAAGCGATATCTCGTTGAACAACCTTCCAGCATCCGGTAGAGTTGGCGTTCGCGTTTTGGGTCCCGCGATCAGCTGGGAAACGGCGC
>CAWFUX010000064.1:0-263700 GCA_963819085.1 uncultured delta proteobacterium | reverse complement strand
GGCTCGGCGGTATCCACAATGTCCTTCCAGCGACTGTTTGCTTTGAAACTCTTGCGGAGTCACCTAAGCAGCGACACACAGGCGGCCAAGGATTTTTGGAGGAAGCTCGAGTCGCTGGACACCTGCATCACTCAAATGTTGTGGCAGTTTACGACGCCGGATTCCATCGAAAGCAACCGTATTTGGTAATGGACTATGTGGAAGGCTGCAGCTTCAAAGAGCTGATGAGAAGTCTTCCGAGTCGTTCCCCGTATCTGCTTCTGCCGATTGTCATTGATGCTCTGCGGGGGTTGCATGCGGCTCACCGTCTACAAGACGAGACCGGCAACGATCTGAGACTGGTACATTGCGATGTCTCACCAGAAAACATGTTGGTTGGCGTTGATGGGACCTGTCGATTGACTGACTTCGGTGTGGCGCGCAAGGCTGACCGTGCTCTCGGCGCTACTACACGGGGCAAGCCCGGGTACGTATCGCCCGAGCAGATAACGGGTCAGTCGCTCGATCACCGTGCTGACATATTTTCCATGGGCGTCGTTCTCTGGGGTGCGTTGACAGGGAAGCGCCTTTTTACAGGGGAAACAGTCGAGGAAATACTGCAGCAAGTATGTAATAAGGCGGTTCCGCCGCCTAGCGCGCTTGGTGCCCAGTCTACTCCCACGCTCGACGCTATTGTTTTGCGCGCGTTGTCTCGGGATCCCAAGGGTCGTTTTGATTCCGCCGAAGAAATGCTTACGGCGTTGAGTCAAGCCGCAATATCCCAGGACGGCTTGGCGACTTCAAAAGAAATTGCCTCATGGGTGCGCGAGGCGGCTGGTTCCGAGTTGACGCAACGACGTCTGGCGATTCTCGACGCCTCCCGCAGCACTCCAACCATGCCACCGCCTCCCTCTGACTTACCTGAAGATGGGGAACCTGAAGAACATGGCGGACCTGAATCGACCCACATCGTGCTAACCAGAGAGATTCTTCCGTCTCTCGAGCATCAAGGCGAGGCACTGCGTGCCATTCCAGTAGACGATAGTACATCGAAATATGAACGTCCGGCTTTCGCTCCACATGAGGAGACCAAGCCGGCCTCACCCGCACCAGCGCCCGCGGGCAAATTCTTCGAGACCGACGTGAAGTCGCTATTTTATGGGGCAGAAAGTGGCACGTCCAAGATTCCACGCTCAATAAGCCCCAAAAGCTTTCCCGCTGTGCCCATGCCTCAGCCGGCGCCCCAGAGCCAAAAGCGGATATTTACGACCCGACGGCGGTGGATGCTCCTCGGGCTGCTTGCTCTAATCGTCGGGGTGTCAGTCGTCTCCTTGTTGCGCGCAAGAGCTCACGGGTCACAATCGTCTCCTGCAACTACGCCGGATCCGAACGATACTGCGGGGGCGCACTAGCCTGTCGATATCTTCTCAACGTCAACGAGCAGCCCATTTTCGATGAGAAGATCTGCAGCGGACCGGACACTGTGAAAGCTAACGCCAGCGCGTCTGGCAATGTCGAGCAGCGAGTTTTGCCCATCGGAGAGGTTCAGTGCCCATAGCATCGCGAGTTGGAGGTTTGGAATTTTTGTGCCACCAAGAGCGCGGTACAACCCACGAGCGCCGAGTTGGGGTTCACCATAGGGTGCAGTATTTCGGTATGTCCTATTCCTATCTAGCGTGTCGATGATCGAAAGAATCATATCAGACGATTCTTTCATCCGGTCGGCGGAGACAAAGTCCAAATTGTCCCCGGAAGTGTGATATTCAGGAAAAAGGCCATGTCTGCCGCGCATCAATGAGCCAACTGCCAGCCGAAAACCTGGTGAGTTGTACTGTCGTTCGTCATAACCATATGGGAAGAATTCAATTATCTCGTGAGGCAGCCCACTGTGGGCGAGGACGTGCTCCGCTACGTGATCTATTTCCGCTTTTCCGGACACCGTGCGCTTGTAAGTAAATGGGTGGGCGTCGCCCAAACATGTGAGAGTTTAGCCATGTTTAATGCGATGGGCCGTGTTGCGGTTTTGATGAAGCCACGTAATGGCCCCGATTGTACCCGGAGCGTACAGGAATCTCATAGTGTGCCGCCGATCAGCACGCCCAAGCATTTCGCGGGCCAAATTCACAGAAATAGAAATGCCCGTCAGGTTATCGTCGCACAGTGATGGGTGGCAAATATGCGTAGATATGAGGATCTCGTCGTCAGACGTTCCGGGCAACACTAATTCCCCATAAACGAGCGAACCTGCCTTCAATTCAGAGTCGATGACCACTTCATACTCACCCGGCAAAAGGGACTCTAGCTGCCGTTGGCTGAGGCAAAAGCCCCACGCTTCCTCGTAATAGGTCGTCCGATACGGAATCCAATCTGGATTATCCGGAAGTGTGTGCAAGTGCGGCAGGAGATCATCGAGAGTGAGGCGAGCGTGAACTGGGACGCTATAATTTACAACATGAAGATTGTGAGTGCGAAAGTCAACAACCCGCCGTCCCTGAGGGTCCTTGATCCAAGCATCGCGAATATTCCATTCGCGCGGCACGGTCCAGTCGAGGACGTTCGTTCCCGATGGGACTTCCTTGATCTCGATTGGGACTTCTCGAGCAATTATGCGCAGCGTCTCGCGCACTCCGTCACCAGTGATACTGCGACAGATAGGGTAGAGCTCCTCAACAAATTCGTAAAGCGCGCGCTCCTGGCCGTTCGAATATTCACTCTTGTTCGTCATCGAAACCTGCGGGGTCAAAGTCCAAGTACTCACGGTCACGTTCGGAGATGATCTTAGGTTCTATCGGCCAGCCAATGCCAAAGAATGCGTCGTTGTAGCGCAGCCCTCGTGACGTGGCCGCTCGATAGACGTCACCCATTTGGTAGAATACATCTGTTTCGTCTGCGAGAGTAATAAATCCGTGAGCAAACCCCGGTGGGATGAACAAAGCGGCGCCAGTTTCGCGTGTCAATTCGACGCCAAACCATTGCCAACGGGTCAGGGACCCGCGCCGGAGATCAATTATTACGTTGTAGATTGCGCCCGAAACGCAATGTACAATCTTGCTCTCTTTGCTGGGTAGAGCATCGTAGTGCATCCCTCGCAGCGTGCCTTTTGCAGTGTTGCGTGACAGGTTAGATTGGGGAAAGTGGATCGGCAGCCCCATTTGTTCGAATTCACGCTCGCAAAAGGTGCGGGCAAAAAAGCCTCGCTCATCAACGTGAGGCTCAAGCTCGACCACGTACGCGCCCAAAAGGGGGGACTGTTTAAAGATCATTCACCGTAGCCTAGCCGACTAGCCCGCGATTGTGTAAGTCCCGACCAACCCGAGCCAAAAACCCGCTGTCGGGGACTTCGAGCCCCGGAGCTGTGAGACCTCAGTTGCAATTTGGGGTGCTCCAAACGGCCGCCCCATGGCGTCTGCGGTTCATACCCGAATTGCCCAATGCATGAGTTTTCCCATGGCGCGGATCTGGCCGGTCCCTCCCTATCGCAATGGCGAGCACCCAATCGATTATGAATGGTCCTGACTCCACTTGCATTGTGAGTCCAACATCTATATCGTGTGTCACCGTGAAATCATTCAAGTGTCGGTTTTGTGAAACGGAACTTCATGATCGTGTCGTGGATCTCGGGATGTCACCGCTGTGTGAAAGCTACGTCCCCGAGGAGAGGCTCGACGCGATGGAACCATTCTATCCACTCAATGTCTGGGTCTGCAGGGAATGCCTGCTCGTGCAGCTCAATCAGTACGTGCGGGCGGACGAGATCTTCAGTGAGTATGCCTATTTTTCGTCGTTTTCGACTGCCTGGCTAAAACACGCCGAAGATTATGTGGCGATGATAACGGAGCGGCTTAGGCTCAATAGCAAGAGCCTCGTAATCGAGCTAGCTAGCAATGATGGCTATCTCCTGCAATATTTCGTAAAACGTGGAATCCCTTGCCTCGGAATAGAACCAGCCGCCAATGTGGCCGAAGCGGCTCGAAAACTCGGGGTCGAGACCGAAGTTTCGTTTTTCGATGAAACTACAGCCAAGCGGCTGCGGACCGAGGGGCGCGTCGCAGATTTGGTTCTTGGCAACAACGTGCTCGCGCAGGTGCCTGACGTAAACTCATTCGTTGCTGGAATTCCCCACGTGCTAAGTAGGACGGGGGTTGTCACTATCGAGTTTCCTCACCTAATGCGCCTATTTGAGGAAAACCAGTTCGACACCATCTACCATGAGCACTTTTGGTACTTCTCACTCCTAAGTGCACAAGCAATTTTCGCCCGGCATGGCATGACGATATTTGATGTCGAAGAGTTGTGGACACACGGTGGTTCGTTACGCATTTACGCGAAGCACGCCAATGATGACAGCCATCCTATTACGGAGAGATTGCTCGAACTTCGGGCTCGCGAAGAAGCACGCGGCTATCGCAATATCGAAACATATACTCGGTTCGAGGATCAAGTGCGCGATACCAAACGCAAGATACTTGATCTACTGATCGGAATTAAGCGCGAAGGAAAACGGATAGTAGGCTACGGCGCACCGGGCAAGGGTAATACCTTGCTCAACTATTGTGGCATTCGCGAAGACTTCATCGACTTTACAGTCGATCGCAATCCTTACAAGCAGGGGAAGTTTCTGCCCGGCACGCACATTCCAATCTATGAACCGTCACGAATCGACGAAGTGCGTCCAGATTACATATTCATCCTGCCCTGGAACTTCAAGGACGAGATCATGGCTCAACTTGCGCACGCTCGTGAATGGGGAGCCCGCTTCATAGTCCCAATCCCAGGAGCGCAGGTGGTTTGATGCTGCCGTTCGGGCTCGGGAAAGCCACGGATACACCACTGCAAGTGTTGTGTCTTGGCGCGCACAGCGATGACATTGAAATCGGATGCGGCGGAACATTGCTTCGACTATTGTCTGAATATTCGAGGTGTTCCGTACATTGGGTGGTATTGTCATCGAATCCAGAGCGAGAACGCGAGGCGCGTTCCAGTGCCGCCGAGTTTCTTCAAGGAGCTTTTGAAATCAACGTTGTAGTTCGTGATTTTCGTGAAAGCTATTTCCCATACATTGCATCACAGATTAAGGACTACTTCGAGACCTTGAAACAATCGGCGAGTCCAGATCTCGTGTTTTCGCATCATCGTCAAGACGTCCATCAAGATCACCGGTTGGTGGCCGATCTTTGCTGGAATACATTCCGTAACCACCTTATTTTGGAGTACGAAATACCCAAATACGAAGGCGATCTGGGTCAGCCGAACTTGTTCGTGCCTCTCTCTCGAAGCGTGGCGGAAAACAAGATCGCCTTGCTGATCCGCCATTTTGCAACCCAGCGCAACCGCTCCTGGTTTCGGTCAGAGGTATTTGACAGCCTTATGACACTGCGTGGAGTGGAGTGTAATGCTGCAGAAGGTCGGGCTGAGGCTTTCCATTTGCGCAAATGCATTCTTTGAGTTTCTGTCAGCGAACAACTTCACCAAACAATCTAGAAAACCGAGGCAAATTCATGAAAGTATTGGTTACCGGGCATCGGGGTTACATTGGAGTCGAAATGGTCCCGGTCCTGCACGCCGCAGGACACGAAGTTGTCGGGCTTGATACGGGGTACTACGACGAGTGCGACTTTCGCGCGCCACCCGATAGCGTGCCAGAGCTCGACATCGATTTGCGCGACATTACGTCAGATCCCTTGCGAGGGTTTGACGCCGTCATTCACCTGGCGGCACTATCCAATGATCCGCTTAGCGATTTGAATCCAGAGATCACGTACGAGATTAACCAACATGCTTCGGTAACTTTGGCGCGGGCCGCCAAACAAGCCGGTGTCCGTCGGTTCCTGTTTTCATCATCGTGCAGCCTGTATGGCGCCGGGGGCGATCGGCCTCTTGATGAGAACGCCGCGTTTCATCCGGTAACTCCCTACGGCGAATCCAAAGTGCTGGTCGAACAAGAAGTAGCTCAGCTTGCGGATGAATCATTCTCGCCGATGTACTTGCGCAACGCTACGGCTTACGGAGTATCGCGCCGACTGCGAGCCGACATAGTGGTGAATAATTTGGTTGGACATGCGTTTACAACCGGCAAAGTACTGCTGCAAAGCGACGGCACGCCTTGGCGACCGCTCGTGCACATTCGTGATATCATCAACGCCTTTTTGGCCGGACTCACCGCTCCGATCGACGCCATCCACAATCAAGCGTTCAATATTGGACGCAATACCGAGAACTTTCGGATTCGTGAGGTCGCAAATATGGTCGCCGAGGTTGTTCCCAACTGCGAAGTTGCCTTTGCGCCCGGCGCATCACCGGACACCCGTAATTATCGAGTTGACTTCCAAAAAGCCGAGACTCGACTAACCGGTTACAGTCCCACGTGGACGCTAAGACGGGGTATCGAAGAACTTTACAAGGCATACAAGGATGGAGACCTCACCAAGGATGAGTTTCTCGGGCCGCGGTATTACCGTCTGCGAACGGTAAAGGGACTTCAAGATCGTGGAGTCTTGGATACCAAACTCCGGCGGATGCACGACTGAAGGGACTTGATGTGCGACTTTCATACACGCATCTACAGTTGCGTTTTCGAATTTGGTGAGTGAGGCAATGGTGACCGATAGATCGAGGACGTGCATTGCCAGTTTACGCACGATTAGGCCGCATGCCGGATGGTGCGCTAACTACGAGTTCGAGGACGTTGTAACCAACATGGAGGGAGCGGACCTTCTCAATTTGAGGCCAGGTCCAGCCTTCGCTCCCGCCGACTGGGTGATCCAGCGGATGTTATGCAGACCCGGTTTGCGAAACCTCGCTCGACATGTCAACCCCAACCTGGAGCCGATTACGCTCGAGCGCGACTACGATTTGTTCTTCTTCGTCTGCATGCATCCCTTCGACTTGCTCTATTTGAATGCCATTAATGGCTGGCGAGAGCGCTGCAAGACGAAAGTAGTTTACCTACTTGAAGCGTACCCCGGCTGGACGAGCAAGTGGGACTTTCACTTCAAGATGCTCAAGGACTTTAGTCATGTGTGCGTGGGGCTTCTTGGAATGGTCAACCCAATCCAGCGCCTAATTGAACAACCTTGTCACTATGTTCCATTCGCGGTCGATACACTGCGGTTCACGCCGCTCCTTGCGCCAACCATTCGTTCTATCGATGTGTACAGTTTGGGCAGGCGCGTTGAAAGCACTCACCAGGTTCTCTTGAGGCTCCACCGGCAGAACAAGATATTCTACGTTTACGACACGATTCCCGGCAGTCTAGTCCGGCCCTCGGACTACTCGCAGCATCGTGATTTGGTTGCTGGAATTGCCAAGCGAAGCCGCTTTTTCGTTGCATACCCGGCGAAAGTCGATGTTCCTGACGAGGCGCGGGGGCAATCGGAAACTGGAGCTCGATATTATGAAGGCGCCGCCGCGGGAACCATATTGCTCGGCTCGACGCCGACGGTTGCTTCCTTCCGACAAGAATTCGATTGGCCCGACTCGACAATAGACATTCCTGACGAGACTACATTGATGTATTGGCTCGATGAAGCTCGTCGCAACCCCGACCGAATGAATGCCATGTCACGGCGCAACGCGATCGAGGCACTCAAACGTCACGATTGGCTGTACCGCTGGCAGCAGATCTTGAAGATTGCCGGTCTGGAGGCGACCCAGAAGCAGTGCGAACGGGAAAGCCGATTGAATTTGCTGGCTGAGCAGGCCAACATGGCGGTCGAAAGCTGATTGGTAGCGGTTTCAGGTTTCTTTTTCGAGCAGCAAGAGCCAGTCGCTGTCTCCCGCGGCATTTTTCCCTAACGGACGAAATTGTCGCACGCCTTCAGCTTTCAATGGCGTACTCACGACATCAGTGAACTTACCATTAGTCGGATCGAACCAACGAGCACGCACTGGTCCCGAGAGGCGGCCTAAATCAATTGTGACGTCACGAACAGTTGGCACGTAGGCCACCGCGAGCTGACCGTTTCTGTTCCAAGCTAGAGCGGCATACTCCAGTGTTCCCTTCATCGTTTGGCCTCCTACTAAAACTTCGTACGTTTCATCAGGCACGAGATTTGTCCAATCCAGCCTTTCGAAGAACTCACGCACAAAGCGCATGCTTCGTGCACCGGGGCTATCAAGCGCAGTGGTCCACGTTCGCCGAAGTAGTCGCCTCCAGGGAGTCGGGCTCGTAAACTGCCATACCCACCTATTCCCAAAGACTTGACCCATCGCACCGGTTAGCAACGCATAGTACGCCTGGCCCCGAATTGAACTCGGTGTGGAACCGCGTTCCTCTTCATAGTTACTTTCGACTAGAAAATGCGGCCGACTATTCCCTTGGCGATAGTCAATTAGACTTCTTAGGTACACCGGCTCGTACGTGTAAGTCGTGTTCAAATCCAGCCAGCCGCTAACTTTTACGTCGGCTCCAGAGGTTTCAGGACTAAAGTGAGCGGTCTGCAACTGTTGCGGTGAGCGTTGTTTGATTCCCTCCGCGACTGCATCAACGAGTGCGACGTTCAACGCTGGAGGTGTGAAATCTCCACCATTTATCCAGATCAAGTTATCGAACCGCCGGAAGCGTGAGCCAACGTACTCTCCGTAGGCACGGAGCTTACCGGCTCCGTTCTTGACCATTTCTTGGTACCAGCCGTCGGGGCCGCCGTCACCACCCAGGTAAGCGGGACATAAAAGAACGACCAACCCCTTTTCGGCGGCCAGTTGCACCATCCACTCAGCATAAGAAAAGTACTTATCGTTGGGTGTCGAAAAGTCCCCTTGAACGGTAAACGGCGCCTGAGCGTACGCATTGATCGGAGCGTGGTCGGCGTAATGATGCTCGATCAAATTCACCAGAATCAAATTGAAGCCCCGGCGACGCCGATCTTCGAGGTAAGTTTCGGCTTGCTCGCGAGTAAGCTGTGCAACCAATGACCAAGCTGCGTCCCCGTGGATAAGAAATGGCACGCCACTACGATCAACCAAGTAGCGATGGTCTGGCTCCAAGCGCAAGGGGTACGCAGGCTTGGCGCGGTCGAAGCGCGCCGCCGTCTGAGCGCCGCTTACGCCCCGTTTCCCGAAATGACCCGCGACTGCCAAAACAATCAGCAGCGCTGCGGTACTCATCAAAAAGAAAGCTCGACGCGACGACAAGCCGTGCCTTTCGTCGAAATTCAGTGCTTCCAAACTTGCCAGGGCGTATCGCCGCGCTCCACCATTTGGTCGAACTGAATCTTGTCCTTGAACGTATCCATATTCTGCCAAAAGCCGTCATAAGGAACGGCCAGCAATTGTCGCTGATCGATGAGCCGTTGAAAAGGCTCGATCACGAGCTCCTCGCCCGGGTTCATGTAGTTGAATATCTCTCGACGAAGGACCATGAAGCCAGCGTTAATTCGGACCAAAGAACGCCCCACATGTTCGAGCTTCGAGACTAGCTGGTCAGCGTCGGCGTGCACAATATGAAAAGTGTGTGGTGCCGGTACGCTTAGAAAGCAGGCAATCTTATCGCGTTTAAGAAACGCTTCGACGTACGTTCCTAAGTCGAGATTGGTCAATCCGTCCGCGTAGTTGGCCAGAAAGACTTCGTCAGCGGAAACGTAGTCACGAACTCGCCGCAGCCGTTCACCAATATTCGAGGTCAATCCGGTGTCAATGAAGCTGATTCGCCAATCGTCAATGTCCCTCTTTAGCAACTCGACATTGCGAGCGCCTTGTGACAATACGAAGTCGTTTGTTTCACACTCGTTGTAAGTCAAAAAGAAGTTCTTAATGGCGGCCGCCCCGTGGCCTAAACACAGGATGAATTCCTTGTGTCCGAAATGGGCGTAGTACCGCATAAGGTGCCAGATAATGGGTCTCGACCCAATGTTCACGAGCGGTTTCGGAATCTGATCCGAGTAGTCTCGCAACCGCATACCCATTCCACCGCAGAACAATACGACCTTCATCGGATCCCCTTGCTCGGTAACATGACTTACGAAGTAATACTACTATTTGTTATTCGCTACCACAAAACTGAATATTGGGCTAGCAGCGCAACGCTGGCATGACCAACCTAGCGCCCTTCCTACTATTCGAACAGTGGTCTATAATCAACACTCGGCCGCGTCTGGAGAAAATCAGTACAGCAAAAGCCGACATAAGAACGCACAGCACCCGAAAACCCGCGCAACTCGGATCGGATTGTGGGGCAATTTTGGGACCGGCAACCTGGGTAACGAATGCACGTTGGCTTCGACGATCCACAATCTCCCACGATACATCGATCATGCGGAACTTCTGTGCATCTGTTCTGAACCCGAGGACGCTGGACCCCGACATGGGATAGAGGCGGTTCGCATTCGGCGGCCGCCTACCGCAGGTGCAACAACTGCCCCGAGTTTTGCGAAGTGTTCGCAGGCTCGCAAACGAGATTCGCGATTTCATGAGGGTGTTGGGGGTCGTAAGGGACCTCGATAAACTGCTAATCAACGGGACCGGGATACTTTCAGACGTAGGTGAGGGCCATTTCGGGATGCCGTACCAGTTATTTAGGTGGTCCCTGGCCGCCAGACTCGCCGGTGCCGAAGTTTTGTTTTTGAGCGTGGGTGTTGAGGAGGTAAGCGGCATCGCCGCAAAGGCTTTCGTGAAAGGCGCTTTGAGTTTGGCTAATTATCGGTGCTACCGAGATCAGCAATCGAGGGACCGCATTCGTGCCATCGGATTCTCGGTCAACAAAGACGTCGTTTACCCTGACCTTGCATTCAGCTTGCCTGAGTCCATGACGACCCGCCCAAGACCACGTACGAGCGCACGGCCCGTCGTGGGAGTTGGTCTTTATTCCTACATGGGTCGTGGGACCGCGAATGAAGCTGCGCTAGTAAAATACAATACTTACCTGGACATCGTATGCTCGTTCATAACGTGGCTCTTGGCGCACCAATACGAAGTGCGAATTGTCATCGGAGATCTCGCGTATGACGATGAAGTCCGAAATGACGTTCGCCAGCGTTTAGGGCAGTCGAGCGTCGTGCTTGGTAGTCACAACTACGTCGATACCCCGGCGTCGTCATTTGAAGAGCTTCTAGAGCAACTAACGCTCGTAGACTTCCTTGTGGCGACTCGTTTCCACAGCGTACTGCTGGCGCTACTACTCGGAAAACCTGTCGTATCCATCTCTTACGACGCAAAGAACAACGTCTTGATGAGTGAAATGGGTTTGGCACGATATTGCCAATCATTGGTTGAGCTTCAACTCGACCACCTGATTGAACAATTCGTCGCTCTCGAAAGGAACGCGGCGCAACTTGCCCCAGCGATGCGGCTCAAAGGAGCAGAATTTCGGTCAAGACTAGACGAACAATACAAAATTGTTTTCAGTCGGGAGCCGTAATTTAGTACAAATCGGTGCGCCTGCCCTCGAAGACGGGAATGCTCGAGCGAATTTCATCGACTCTTTCAAGGTCAACTTGAACGGTCAGGAGCAATTCGCTGCTTCGATCACCTTCGACCAGGGTCTCTCCCCAAGGATCGACGATGGCGCTTCGGCCAGCAAACAGCTCTCCCTTGGTTTCGCCCACGCGATTGCACGCGGCAATGAATACTTGATTCTCGATTGCGCGCGCCCGAAGCAACGTACGCCAATGTTCCGCTCGTCGATTGGGCCACTCAGCGGGAATGATTATGAGTTTTGCACCTTCGATTGCGTAGCGTCGCCACATTTCAGGGAAATCGCAAATCGTAGCAAATGCCGAACCCGGTCCACCCCCAGTCCGCTTCGACAAGGGTAAGTCCATCGCCCGGCGTTAGCCATCTCGGTTCGTCGAGCATAGGGACCAGGTGGACCTTTCGATAGGAGCCGACCAATCTGCCGTCTTTGGCGTACAAAACCATCGTGTTGAAGGCATGGCCATCGCGCACTTCGAGGATAGATCCGGCGATCGCAATGCGATGTTGGCTCGCGAGACTGCTCAGTCGGCCGAACATTCCTTCCCCTAACTTGCAGCCATGACGCGACCAGTTTTCCAAATCATAGGCCGTGGACCACAGTTCGGGAAACACGACCAACTGTGAACCATGGCTGGCTGCAAGTTCAGTATATGTTCGAACGCGTTCGAAGTTTTTCTCGACATCTCCTATATCTAGGTCGATCTGCCCGAGCGAAATCTGTAATTTCATAGTCTAGTGCTTTCGAATTGCAGCTTTGATCATTCTAATACACTCTTGCCGTTTCGCCCCGGTTGACCTAGTCGAAATTACTTCGAGAAGCGGAAATCAGGTTAGTGGACACGTTCCCGGGATCGACAATTAATACCAATTTCGAAAATAGTCATGCTTGAATACGGACCACGTACACCCCGAGCTTTCGTTCAAAGTTTTGCAAAGATCGGCCTCATTGGACATTTTCGTACCCCAAGCTAGTAAAAAAGGCGGCCGCGCCCCATCGCGTCCGGAAAGGTAGATTTAGTGGACTTTTCCAGATCACAAGAGCTCCAACGGAGGCTACGCCGGGTTGTACCGGGCGGCGCGCACACCTATGCAAAGGGAGCCGACCAGTACCCGGAGTTGTCGCCCGGAGTAATTGCTCGCGGGTCGGGCTGTCACGTTTGGGATGCCGACGGTAACGAGTTCATAGAATACGGCATGGGCCTGCGGGCGGTGACGCTGGGTCACGCGTACCCTCCGGTCGTGGCCGCGGTGCGTGAGTCGCTTCAACTCGGCACCAACTTTACACGGCCTTCCGTTACCGAATTGGAATGCGCCGAAGCCTTTCTAAGCATCGTTGACGGTGCGGAGATGGTGAAGTTTACCAAAGATGGTTCGACGGCAGACACCGCCGCGCTCAAGTTGGCTCGGGCCTATACGGGGCGCGAAATGGTTGCGATCTGTGCCGAGCATCCGTTCTTTTCGTACGACGATTGGTTCATTTGCACCACGACCATGGACGGTGGAATACCAGACGTCGAAAGGTCAATGACGCTCCGCTTCAAGTACAACGATGCAGAAAGCCTGCGCGCGTTGTTCCGTTCTCACCCAGGCCGAATTGCCGCGGTATTCCTCGAGCCTGAGCGAACCGTCGAACCAGCCCCCGGTTTTTTGGAGTCAATTCAGTCAATATGTCGCGAACATGGTGCAATTCTGATTTTTGACGAGATGATTACCGGGTTTCGCTGGCACTTGGGCGGAGCCCAAAAACTTTATGGCGTGGTACCTGACCTCTCCACATTTGGGAAGGCAGTGGCGAATGGGTTTCCTCTGTCGGTGTTGTGCGGCAAGCGAGAACTCATGCGCCTCGGCACTCGAGAGCGCGACCAAGACAATGTGTTTCTCCTTTCGACAACGCACGGTGCCGATACTCCCTCGCTAGCGGCAGGGCTCTGTACGATGCAAATCTATCGTTCCGAGCCGGTTGTAGAGCAACTACACCGGCAAGGCCGGCGCCTGATGGACGGCGTCCGCGCCGTTGCTGTACGTCATGGGCTAGAGGATTACGTTGAGGTAGTTGGAAGGCCTTGCAATCTATTTTACGGAACCCTCGATCAGGATAAGCAAGCATCGCAATCCTTTCGATGCTTGTTTCTCCAAGAAATTATCCGGCGTGGCGTTCTCGCACCATCTTTCGTCGTGAGTTATTCTCACAGTGACGAGGACATCGATCGAACCATCGAAGCCGTCGACGGTGCCCTCGGCGTGTACAAACAGGCGCTTTCAGACGGAGTCGAGCGATTTCTCGTGGGCTCTGCGTCGCGCCACGTCTTCGATAGGCGCTGACGAAGGAAGCCCATCTCGATCTTCTGACCAGTGACGATGTAACCAAATTACTTTGAAATTTGCGTTGCGGGCGCGTATGGGTCGCAGTGAATAAAATGCTGACTTCAGACATTACGATTATCGGAGCCGGAGTGGTGGGTTTGGCCACCGCGTTCGAACTTTCACGCCGCGAACCCAGCCTGAACATTGCAGTCATCGAGAAAGAATCCGGGCCCGCGCGCCATCAATCAGGACGCAATTCAGGCGTCCTGCATTCCGGTATCTACTATAAACCGGGCTCTCTAAAGGCGGAACTGTGTAGAACGGGACGCCAGGCGATGGTCGAATTCTGCGCTGAGCAAGGCGTAACCTTCGACGTCTGCGGCAAAGTCATCGTTGCGCTCGACGAAGGAGATCTCAGCAAATTGCAGGTGCTCGAAGAACGAGCGGCTAAAAATGGCATTCGCGCGACTCGTATAAGCATAGAAGAGTTGCATGAGCTCGAACCCCACGCAACGGGGCTTGGTGCCCTGCATGTGCCCGACACGGGGATTGTGGACTATCGCGCCGTGTGCGAACGTTATGCGGCACACGTTTGCAATCGTTCATCGCCCAGTGCGGGGCGTGGGACGCTTCTTTATTCAACGCGGCTTCGGGGCATGTCGGCCAAGGGGAGCTCAATCTTGCTACGCACCACGAATGGTGATGTCAGCACCGGTAAAGTAATCAATTGCGGGGGGCTCCACTCCGATAGAGTCGCGCGCATTCTGGGTCAGCGACCCCGCGTACGGATAGTCCCGTTTAAAGGCGAGTACTATGAGCTGACCGAAGGCGCCCGAGGCCTCGTGAGAAATCTCATTTACCCAGTCCCCGATCCGGCCTTCCCATTCTTAGGCGTTCACTTCACGCGAATGACGACAGGCGGCGTGGAATGCGGTCCGAATGCTGTGCTCGCAATGGGGCGCGAAGCTTACGAACCCTGGCAACCACAACTTGCCGATCTCTTCGCTACTTTCTTTGGCACGCCTGGATTTTGGCGTTTTGCTCGCAAACATTGGAAGGCTGGTATGGGGGAAGTGCATCGATCCCTGAGCAAATCCGCCTTCGTGCGCGCCCTCCAGCGCTTGGTTCCCGGGATTCGTTCGGAACATCTCGCGCCCGCAGAGGCCGGCATCCGGGCCCAGGCGCTCAGTGCCGACGGCAAACTCGTCGATGACTTCGTGTTTGAGCAATCGGATTCCATTCTGAGTGTCTGCAATGCGCCATCCCCGGCGGCCACGGCCTCGTTGGCGATTGCAAAAGTCGTTGTCAACCGCGTTCTGAAAACTGAAGCGGGATGAACCAGGACCCCGCCATTCATAGTCCAATTGTTGACCCCTGGGATGGTTCCCACCAAAATCGGGCGCGATTTCCACCGCGAGCACGGTCGATGCCAATCGACACCGGACCAAAGCAATACTCCTTCGAATGCAGAATTACTGGATGTCGTTGCGGCACGGATAAGTCCATGTCCCCATGCGCGCACGGTCACACTTCACCAACTTTTGCGTGACGCGCAGATGAGGTCTATCCACGTCAACGCCCGCCCATTTTTGCCAATTTGAAAGGTTGACTACCGCTGGCCCTGTGCGAATATCGAGCCAAACTCCGAGGACCAGGGCTCCGTCGTAGTTTCGCTTCGAAGTCATGCTTTTCACCTCGAATCTGTATCTCGTATATTTACCGGTAGTTCTCCTTCTGTACTATCGGCTTGAGCCGCGTGGGCGACGGATAATGTTGCTGGCTGCGAGCTGGCTCTTCTACATGCTCTACAACCCGTGGTTCATGTGGATAATCCTTGCAACTACGTCGGTGGACTGGATTGCGGGAAGAGGCATATCTTCGACGGAAAACCCCACCGCCCGTAAGTGGTGGATCGTGGCCAGCGTCGTGTCCAACATGGGGTTACTTGGATACTTTAAGTCTTCGGCATTTGCACTCGAGAACCTGAACCTTCTCGGTAACTTCATTAGCCCGCAAGTTGCCGCACTCGTCTGGCGAGGCGCGCTACCGCTCGGGATCAGTTTTCACACCTTTCAGGGCATCAGTTATGTGGTTGATGTCTACCGCAAGGACATGAAACCCGTAAACTCGTTCTTCGAGTTCGCGCTGTTCGTGAGTTTCTTTCCGCAATTGGTAGCCGGGCCCATAGTACGAGCACCGGAATTCATTCCGCAGGTTAAGTTTACGACTAGCGCGGATCCCGTCACGTTTCGCAGAGGGCTCGCGCGAATCATCTTCGGCATGTTGAAGAAAGTCTACGTTGCAGACGCAATCGCTCCTTGGGTCAGCGATGCGTATGCCGACCCGATGCGATTTTCGGGCGCGGGTTTGCTATTGGCAACGATAGCTTTTACCACTCAAATCTACTGTGACTTCTCGGGCTATTCGGACATAGCCATTGGTTCGGCGGCCTTGTTTGGCATCAAGCTGCCCGAGAACTTCGATGCCCCGTATCTCTCGCGAAGCATTAGCGAATTCTGGCGACGCTGGCATATGACTTTGTCGCGTTGGTTGCGCGATTACTTGTATATACCGCTAGGTGGCAATCGACGTGGCAATGTCCGAACCTACATCAACTTGATGATTACCATGCTGCTCGGTGGTTTGTGGCACGGTTCGGGTTGGAACTGGCTAGTGTGGGGAGGTATCCAAGGCGCTGTCATGTCGGTTGAGCGCCTTACGGGACTGGATCGGGTGCCAACGTCAAGTGCCGCTCGATTCATGCGCTGGTTATCGACGTTGGTCGTCGTGCTCGTCTCTTGGATTTTCTTTCGCGCTCGAAGTTACTCCCACGCAATGCTTGTCCTTACCCGCATCTTGAGTTGGAGTCCCGGCGTCATCCATACGGAAAGTCGCAGTTCTGTATTTGCCGTCGGGGGACTTACACTAATTTTGCTCGCTGAGCGACTCAATCTAAAGCGGCGATTCCTGGCTTGGTCGGAAACTCGTGAGACGGCCATAAGGTGGGTCGTCTACGCGTGCATGGCGATTTTTGCTGCAACATTCTCCAGAGCGCCTAACCAGGAGTTCATATACTTTGCCTTCTAGGGCTACGAAACGAACCATCGTACGGGATCTCTCGATCCTGATAGCGCTTACGGCAGCGTTGGAGCTCGCCCTTCGCGCGCTGGCGCCAGAGTACGGCCACAAAGTCTTTGACAATAAATTTACCGGATCGTACCCAGTCGATGTAAATGCCGACGGGTATCGTGGGCCGGCGCAACCAAAGGAGAAGCCGCCGGGTCAATTGCGAATTTTGGCCCTGGGTGACTCGGAAACCTTTGGTACCGGAGTACCTAGTGCTCAGACCTGGCCAGCGCAACTCAATCGGAAAATGGCCGAACGACATCCTGGCAGCGTCGTAATTAATGGCGGATTCGAGGGCGTCGGCATACGAGACCTAAGCCTTGCCTGGAATGAAAAGTGGCGCAAGTACTCTCCGGATATCGTCTTACTAGCGCTTACGGCTAACATGGTTTCATTAGAGGTTGCGCGCCCCGAGCCTTTGAGTTTTGCGCAAGTTTCTGCGAGTCACGGCGACCCGCCCAATCAATTGGCACGTCTCAAATTGCTCGTCGGGCGTGAGTTTCACTCTATCTATACCGTAGGTTTTATATCGATCTTCGCACAGCGTGCCCTGTATTGGACCGGTCTGCTTGACCACCGGCTCAGTCCCAAATATCCATACGGCGATGTTCTCGCCTATGGTTGGACTCAAGGGGATATCGCACCCGATTTGGCTCGAAAAGCTTGGAGTGCACTGGGCGAAGATATGTCAAAGCTTGCGACACAAGTTCGAAACTCGGGCGCTCGCTTGGTGATAGTCTGGATGGCCCCACGTTTCGACATCAGCGATTCATGTCGAGACAACGAGAAGAATATGCAAAAGGAACGGTTCTCGCTTGATCCGGCGGCGGAGGCGTTAGCGATTGCAAAGGGAGCCGATTGCAAGTTCATAAACGTGTTGCCGTACCTTAGGCAGGCTCGCGAGCAGGCAGCAGCGGCTGGAGAATATCGCGCGCTGTATGTCCATTTCGACACGGCTCACTACGACACTTATGGAAACAATGTCGTTGCGCAGGCTATCGCTGATTCATTGTGACCAAAACAGGCGATTGCCGGCTTCTCGCCTTTTTTAGATCAAGCGGTGCGATTTTCCTGATTGAAGAGTATCTCATCACGGTGCCGGAGTTCACCGGCCGGGACAAACTTATTGGTTGCAAGTGGACGGATCCGCGAAATTCGTCTGCGTAGCGCAGCAAAGGGACGCTCGACTGCGTAATAGACAGCGGTGGACAACAACAGCGACATCACGCCGGCAATGCCGTATGAAAGGATGGCGGAATGATAGCCAAGGCGGCCAAGAGTTTCACGAACCGCCTCTGACATCCAATCGTGCTGGAGGTAGAGAGTGTAGGACAATAAGCCTATGAAGCTGACCGAGCGCCAGTTGAGAATTCGGGCAACACCCCAGGTTGGAAAACGAATCACCGTGACGAAGACAGGGAACAATAGCAATCCCTGCAGAGTGTACCGGAAGGTTTCACGAAACCCTTCGTTTCTAATTAGAAACACGAGCAGGAGACCCGCTAGGGATGCTGGAAACAATACCCATTTCCATTGTCGTTCGGACAAGCGAGTCTTGTCGAGGGCTGGATTGCCCGCGATTGCGAGCATGCAGCCAAAAAGGATTGAGTCCACGCGAGTGTCAGTGGCTTCCGACAGTCGCGCCCAAGACTGACTCCCGGCGGGGGCCCCATATCCCAAGTAGAACACCAAAACACATCGCCAAAGCAAAACTAACGCGCAAAGCCCAGCCATCAGAATTACCTGGCGGCGCACGCTTTTCACCCACAGAGTAAGGGCAACAAAAAACCAAGGGAAGACAAGGTAAAAGTGCTCTTCAACGGCGAGTGACCAAAGGACACGCGTTCCTGGGACTAGATGCCCCAACGAGAAAATTTTGTAATAATTGGCGCAAAAGAGCAGTTGCGCCGCGACGCCCAGGGGGGCTGGCGGCCCACCCGGCAGCACTTTGGCGGCAGACAGAGTCAGTGCCATGAACAGCAACAGGTAGAGAGGTGGGAAGATTCTGAACGTGCGACGAAGGTAGAATTGCTTAAGGCTTACTTGCCCATATCGCTCCGACTCGAGGCGAAGCAGCGTGGCGATTAAGTAACCGCTCAGGAAGAAGAATACCGTAACGCCGAACGTACCTGGGATAATATTCCCAAGTCCAGCGTGGCTCAAGAACACAATGATGAAAGCGAAAGCCCTTAGCCCGTCGAGGGAGGCAATGTGGAAGCCACTCGCGTCCGACGATTTTCCCATAGTGGCAGACCTTATAGTGCTCGGCGCTCGTACCGCAATACCCCCAACCAAGTTGTCACTATGCTGTCTCCGGCCAGTTGTCGAAGAGGTATAGCGGCCGATTCAAGAACCCATTTTGAAGTAACGACATTCACCGGCCGCAGTCGGATCCGTGGGATATCCCATAAGTGTAAGTCGAACGAGGACGCGTAAGGGTTGCCATTTTGGTCAACGGTTCCACTACTGGAGATTCACCGGTTTCTCGCTGAGCCGTGATTGTCTGGGCGGAGCATGCATCGACATCATAGCCAATGGAACGGGATTCAGGCACGAGTCTCACTGCATCGCTTCGGCGCGTCGTGACTTTCTTTGCCGTATGGCGGTTCGTACAATTTCTAGCAGCCCACGGAAGTCGAACGCTCCAGTCACCAAGATGAGCGTGGTGTAGACGAATGCGTCAATCGCTAACCGTAGCGGGCCAAGCGACTTGAGGAAGAAGGCGTCCAATGCGATTACGAGCGCGGCGGCTCCGAAGTTTTTTGCAGAGGCGATGATAAGTCGGCGATCAAAGCAGCGGGAACCTAACGCCGTAAGCAGCGATATGACAATTGCGATTTCAGTCACGAGGGTTGCTGTTGCACAGGCCACGCCGCCCCCACCAGGACCGGCACTTGCAGACAAACGCGGTATCAAGAGCAGATTGACCGTGGGATTAATCAGCATACCCCCTACGAACGTGAGACTCATTCGCCACGTGTAGTTAAGGACGGCCAGCGCATAGGCTGCGACGATACTTACGTACATTAGGAACGTCGCCACGGCAAGCACCTGCAAAGACATTGCGGCGGGAGCAAACGCCTTGCCGAACGCGATAGCCACCCAAACGTCGGCTCCAACGAGCATCAGCATTGCAACCGGCGTGGCGAGGGCAAGAATGAATTCCATAGACCGACGCACCATTCGAAATAGCTCATCCTGGGACTCGGCGGCGGAACGCGCAAACAAGGGCACCAGTACCCAGGACATCAGCGGCGCGAATAGTAGCATCATACTCGCAAACCCGGATGCAGCACCGTACCAGCCCACTTCACGCCGCGTCGTCATGAACTCAAGGAGATTGACACCCATCTTGTCGTAGACCGTCGTCGCAAGCCCCGAGACAAAGAATGGAAGCGCGGCCACAATGGCGAGCCAAGTCGTTTTAGGGTGGACTTTGATATCGAACTTGAGATGCTTGCGGGCGAGCACAAAGAGATATAATGATTTTACGCTCTCTGTGAGTAATACCGTAAGAGCGAACGCCCACAACCCCAGGCGAAACGCTATTGCGACAAAAATAGAAATTGCCCAAGCAACCTTGATGACCACCGAAAGTACGGACATCTCGTTGACGTTGCCGGTCGCCTGAAGCAAACCTGCAGAGGTAAAACCTCCAACCATGAAGAACTGCGCCAAGCCATAGATGTAGACGAGGGTTCGTACCTCAAGAGAACAGCGTGTCGCGCGCAGCACTACTTCCATGCCTGCATAGACAAAGACAAGCAGCACCAGACGCAGTGCTACGATGCCGCCGATGAAGTCGCTTGCATGCTGGGGACGAACGGCAATTTCCTTGCGCACGTAGATGTCAATGCCGAGCCCCATGGCGACGAATGCGGTAGCGGTAAATGCGTCCGCAAAATTTAGCGTCCCGAATTTTTCGGGGCCCAAGAATCGCGGAATATAAAGACGTGTGACGAGCGCGATCCCCCAGGTTAGAAGTAACGAGCTTCCGAGCTTTAGTGAATTGACAAATGCTAAATTGATCTCGCGCTTGCGCCAGTCGTTACCAGCAATTGAACCATCTGCATGTGGAGTGGATTGACTGTCAGACATTTATGTCACGCGGGGTACTCATAATGTTTGTCTCACCGTTGAGGGTTCACATTCTCGCATCCGAGGGGGTTGCGTTTGTGCAGTGAGTTGCCGCCACTAGATGCAACACTCGACCTTCAAGCCCAACTCGTGACTCGGGTCAAATGACAGTGGGAACCCGCCGACGTCAATATGCAAAGTTAGCCAGGGAGTCGCGCTTTTGCCAAGACAGCTAGAAGTGTTTTCCATTGCTATTCCATGCACTGGCAAAATCGCCGAAATCTATACTTTAGACCGCTCGTCGTGGCCACGGTGTCGTTTGAATCCGGCCAGCCAAACTTGTGATTGAGTGACAGGCACGCTTATTCTAGCCCCCAGCTACATCCGAAGGTCGCACTTGAATCGGCCAAAATTCCGAAATATCGGCGCTTGGATTGCCGAAAAATTTCCTCGAGCTTGTGCCAAACGCGTGTGTCTAATGCAGCTTGCGACTACGCTCCGCAATAACAATGTTGGATATTCTTTTCAATCTACGCCTCGTGCAGAAAGATGATCCTCAATGATTAATCGACGTTACGTAATCATTGCACCCTGCCGCGATGAGGCGAAGCACATGCGGCACACGCTTGATAGCGTTGCTGCTCAAAGCGTGGCTCCTGCACTATTCGTCGTAGTCGATGACGGTTCAACAGATGAAACACCCAACATACTGGACGAGTACGCTGCGAAACTGCCCTATCTAAAGGTAGTTCACCGTGTCAACCGCGGCGTTCGCAGTGTCGGGCCTGGCGTTATCGAGGCGTTTTACTCCGGACTCGACGTGGTCAATTTGAATGACTTCGACTATGTCTGCAAGCTCGATTTGGATCTCGATCTCCCACCGAGATACTTTGAAATACTAATCGAGCGAATGGAGGCGGAACCTCGGCTGGGAACAAGTTCAGGAAAGCCTTATGTCCGCGACCCTCAGACTTCGACATTGAGCCCGGAAGTGTGCGGTGACGAGATGTCGGTTGGCATGACGAAATTTTACCGAGTCCAATGCTTTCGAGAAATTGGCGGGTTTGTCAGACAAGTCATGTGGGATGGGATCGATTGCCACAAATGTCGAATGCTGGGCTGGATGGCCGAGAGTGTGGACATTCCTGAATTGCGATTCATCCATCTTCGGCCAATGGGTTCTAGCCATCGAGGCATATGGACCGGGCGTGTCCGCTGGGGTTACGGTCAGTACTTTATGGGCACCGCGCCGGCGTACTTGCTCGCCAGTGCGGCCTTCCGCGTGCTGCACTACCCACACGTCTTGGGGAGTCTCGCAATGGTTTACGGATACATCTCAAGTGCGGTACAAAATAAGCCACGCTATGATGAGCCCGAATTTCGTGAGTTCTTGCATCGTTATCAGCGGGACTGTCTGCTTTTCGGTAAGGGTGCCGCAACGAGGCGCGCGAATGAACGCCAAGCGCTCATTTGGGAAAAGAAAGCTCCGGGTGAAAGTGTGCAGTAGTTCGAGAGCCATACGCGAAAGAGTCGCGAGACCCGCGTCAGCCATGTTACTTTTGACAAAGAGCAGCGGATTAACACACTGAGTCTGAAATATGTGCGGAATTGCCGGTATAATTGGCTCGATCGATCCAGAACTCGAACAATCCTTGGACGTAATGCTATCTGCGCAGGTCCATCGTGGACCGGATGATTCTGGCTTATATCGAAGTGGGGGCGATCCCGGAGTATTGCTCGGATTTCGCCGGCTTGCGATCCTTGACCTTTCCTCGGATGGGCATCAACCCATGGTCGATGAGCGGAGCGGAAATGTCATCGTTTTCAATGGCGAGATCTACAACTTTGCGGAGTTACGGCGAACGCTCCAAGACGAAGGGGAAACTTTCCGGTCGAAGTGTGATACCGAAGTGCTGCTGCGTGCCTATACCCGATACGGCACAGACGTACTACGGCGGATTCGCGGCATGTTCGCCTTTGCGATTTACGACCCTCGGCACCACACGGTATTTTTGGCGAGGGATCGCTTGGGGATCAAGCCGCTCTACTACGCGCAAGTGCGACGCCCCTCAGGCTCGGCACTGCTCTTTGCGTCTGAGCTGAGGTCCCTGCTGGCGACGAATCTAATCCCCCGACATGCCGATCCAATCGCATTGAGCACGTATCTCTGGAACGGCTTTGTAGTTGGCCCCAACACCATGGTTACTGGCATTTCGCTATTGCCAGCGGGCACTTGCATGACGCTGGAAATTGGAGAGAACAAGCTTCGAAAGGAACGGTATTGGTCGCTCGGCCCTCGAGCGCCACGTTCCGTCGAATACGCAAAGCAAGAGCTGGAATCGGAATTGCTGACTGCCGCAAAGCAACATCTAATCAGCGACGTCCCGCTCGGCATTTTCCTATCCGGCGGTGTTGATTCGAGCGCAGTAGCCGCGCTTGCGGTTCGTTCTGGAGCAGAAAACATCAAGACATTCCACATCGGTTTTGATGAAGCGGGTTTTGATGAATCTCGCTACGCACGGCTCGTAGCGGATGCTCTGCACACGGAACACGCGGAATTTCGTCTCACACAGTCCGTTTTCGTGGCACAATTCGAACAGGCGCTGAATAGCTTGGATCAGCCAACCTTGGACGCCATTAATACTTACTTCGTGAGTCGTGTCGTGCGAGAGGCTGGCTTTACGGTGGCTCTCGCGGGGACTGGAGGCGATGAGCTTTTTGGAGGCTATGAAAGTTTCCGAAATATGCCAAAGGCAAAGCGCGCGGCTCGGGCGATACGGTCTCTTCCCGTGAACGCTGTCAACCGCGCCATGAATTTCGGAATGAATCTATTGTTCGCGCGCGGCGATTCCGCCCCACCCCAGACCCGTTGGGCAAAGCTTGGTGCCTTGCTCGGCACCGGTGGCAATGAATTGAGCCTATATCAGATATTTTACGCGCTATTTACTCCCGAGTTTCTGGCTGCGCTCGAGGGCGAGAATGCGATGTCACTTGCTCCGTATGGCCTCACATCGGAAATTCGATCGGAACTTACTGGGATGGCCTCGGGGCTAACATCCCTCTCATCCACGAGTGTGTTCGAACTCGCTTTGTTTCTGGGCGAGCGACTGCTTCGAGATAGTGACGCTGCGAGCATGGCCGTATCGCTTGAACTCAGAGTGCCGCTGCTCGACCATCGAGTGGTGGAAGCAGCGCAAGCCGCACCGGACAGCCTTCGCTTCTCCCCAGTTGGTAAGAAGCAATTGCTGAAATCCCTCGCCATGCCCAACTTGGACCAGTCCATATTTGACCGACCCAAAGCCGGGTTCGTTCTCCCGATCGCCGTATGGGCCAAGGATAAACTTGCCGGCGACATTGAGGCAACTTTTGCCGACCGTGCCCTTGTTGAGTCCGTAGGACTTCAACCAGACACGCTGCAGCGTCTTTGGCGTGCATTTATGGCTGGGGCTCCAGGAATGTACTGGTCGCGTGTGTGGGCACCTTATGTTTTACTCAATTGGTGTCGCACGCACCGAATTACGCTCTGACATAACCGAGCAATATATCATTATATCATTTACCGATAGGCCTAGATTGCTCTAGACCTGCGCCTTTTGGCCGATCTTAATTTCTCCGATTATATCCAAGCCCAAAGTTCTAACCTGCCAGGGCTCAACGAGCTTACCCGATAGTAGTTCACGAATTGCGCCAGCTATCAGACCCCCTAGCAACGCCGCAAAAAGTACACCCATTATAATAACCGGGCGGTTTGGCTTTAGTGGTTTGCGGGGTCGTTCCGGTTCGTTGACGACAACGAAACGGTATTGGAGCGCAACCTGGGCGGAGGTAAGCTCCAAGCGCGCTGTCTCGAGGCGCTTGGTTATTTCAGTGTAACGCTGAATTGCCGACGTGAGGTTTGCTTTGGCCGGGGCGACGACAGGATCGTCTTCACGCTCCGCAATCAAAAGTGCCCCATCGGCTGATATTAGCCGCGATTGGGCCGCAGGAGGCTGTGGCGCCGAGGCTGCACTGGACCGAGAGGTCGCTACTTCATTTGTCGGCTTGGCTTCTTCGAGGGTCTTCTGTTCAATCTCCGACAACAATTGTCGCTCACGCTCTCGAAGGACCTGGAGTTCCTGAGGAACTCCTGAAGCATCCTTAATCTTGGCCTCCTGTTGCAGGACTGTGGGGTGTTCGGGGCCGTAAGTTGCACGAAGATCGCTTAGCTGGAACTTGAGTTCAGCGATTCGACGTTGCCAAGGTACTTCCAAATCATGAGCTTGCTGCCGAATGTCAGTCAAACGCGCGGCTAGTCTCTTGTCCGTTGGAAGGGCTGAACTGCCCGCCGGTGCGGCGAGCGTACCCATAGAGCGAACGCTTCGCGGGGCACGAGCGCCGTCAGCGGTCGCGGAACCCGTGGGGCGCACGTGTGCCGAGTCGCGTGCCCTTTGTCGAATTCGTATGAGGTCTTCAAGCGCCTGGTCAATTCCGTCAGCAGCGCGCTTCACCTCCTCCTCGTTGATTGATATGGCCGCAGTTATTGCGGAAAGCTCCTGTGTCCGGCGAAGCTCGAGAAACCGAGACTGCGCAAGCTGAGCGAGTTTTAGGGTCGAGTTCTGATCGCGCCAATATACCTCGATCGTGAGTACCGAGCTGTCATGATATACCTGCATCTGCTGATCAAGCAATTCAGCCAAACCTTCAATCTGATTGGCATCCGATACAGGTCCCTTCACCAATACAAAGAGGATATCCTTAATTCTAAAGGGAAGTGAGCGTGATGCTCTCCATTGTCTGAGAAGGTCGGCCTTCTTCGTCATCCATATCAAATTCGACTTCTGCTTGAGTATCTCAGAGCTTCCGGTAAACGGATCGGCGTTGGGGTTCACGGGTCGATTGGGAGTGCTAAGTGCAGCAGCGATTGCTGCAGATTGCGACGCAAGTATCCGCGTCTGCGCTCCGTACTTGGGTGGAAGAGACAATGCTATCGCCACCCCGATAATCGCAATCGAAACCCCGACGATAAGCCCTAGCCGACGATGTCGACTCGCAGCGTGCCTGATAAAGGCGATTAGTTCCAATGGTGTGACAGCGACAGGCTCGTCGCCCTCACCATCCTCCACGCGAAGCTCGGCTTCTTGGTCCATGTTCAGTTATCTCGCCCGAAATCTCGAATCACCCATTTACAATTCGACGAAATTGGCCTGGGGATCAGCTTTTATGTAACACGCGCCCACGCCGGCCACCAGCGCGGAACGCCGGGCCTACCTGATAGCAGGTGAGAAATGCAGTCATTGAATAAAATCTGACGAGATCCCCGCTTAGCCACTTGCGTATGGCTAAGAGCCTTGAGCCGTCTTTGGATATTCGACACCAATTGTGGTCACTTGCTCGGAAATAAGAAATATAGGTGGGGGGCCAGTAGCGCCCACAGGACTAGAAAGATCAACGTCGCCAAAACCGTTCTTCTTAGCCCGCGCTGCGGTTTCGCGTCCTTTGAGAATCGGATTCCTAGTATCAGGGGCAGAGCGATCACCGATATGAGAAGCAGCTTGCTCATGAAGGCCCTACACAACCTGCGGCTTGGCGATGTTTCTTGGCACACGCGACTTGGACCCAGATGGCCAAGCTCCGGAGATTACTGAGAGTCGTGCAGCGGACGCGAGCCCAGCTCCGAGGATCACAGCCGGCAGCATATGGGTGTTGTTCATGGCAGCCATATCCCCCCACGCTTGGTTAAGGTAGGCGACTACCTCAACGATTCCAACGATGGCCACGCTCCTCTCGACTGGGTTCATTGACTTTCGGTATGTTCGTGAATTGAGATAAACCGAAACCGGCAATACCATCCACAATCCGGCAAAGCCAAGCCCGCCGCAGAACGCTACGAGGGCGAGGACAGTATTGTGGGGTGAGTAGTGATACATTGGAAAAACATCAGCGGAGACAGTGAAACTTGCGTCCAGCTCAACCCACTCTCGGCCCAACCCCGTGCCGAGTATCGGCCGATCTCTGATCATGGTAATCAAGCTCAGATTTTCATTATCGCGAGCCCGAGTAGAGTTGTCGGCCTTCTCTCCGCTCATTGCCGAAAAGGCGGCAAGCGGTTTGAACATTTTCTCCGGTCGCCCCCAGCCAATGGCAACATACAGAATGAGCACTGGCGCCAACATCTTCAATCCTTTGTTTAGCCGGCGGGTTACCTTCGACTTTGACGGAAGCATGGAATATATCACAATAAGGCCGGCAACCAAACTCGCCCACGCAAGTCGTCGATTGTTGACCTGTATTGCGAGCAAAATGAGCGGAGCGATCATAATGAGCATGCGGACCGCCTTCTTGGTTCGAAACTCGATGCACCGAGCCACCAAAATGAGCAGGCCGACCACGAACAATACGGTATCTTCGTGAGTCGTCATGTATGAGGGCAACTTGTCCCATGGGCGATCTCGAACTTTGAGGTAAAAGCACAGTGCCATGCAGGAGCGCCAAAGTGCTGCCCAAACGATGGCGCTGTTCATGAGACGGAAATCCTCGGGCTTACTCATCACACTCATTGTCGTAAGTGCAAACACGAGTGTGAAAAGCCACACATGGATCTGTGTATTGATCGGCTTCAATTGGCCGCCTTGCACCAGCCCATACAACACTGAAAAAAGTAAGACCGTTATGCTCACGTAGATGGCGCGCACCAACGGGCGCGCCACCGTTCCTCGACTTCTTCTCCGATTTGCAATTAGTAGCGCCACGCAGGCAAGTTCAAAAATCTGCACCTTGATGGGCAGAAAGTATGTGAACCACGTCATCAGCCTAGCCGGGGTCCACATTTCGTTGTAGTACGCTAATACGGTTTCATCTTCTGCAATCAAAGAGAAGAAGAACATTACCGCAAGCAGCTTTTCTTTGCGCATTTGACCTAGATAACATGTCCCACTCGCCCGTACCCGGTACGACCGCTACGGGTTGCTCGACTCATGGCGTGATTTGTAGCGCAGCCTTAAGCGGAAGGGAAGGTTGGGGCCGCGCCACTCATTTGGGCGGCGCTACAGTTGGCCGGATTGAAGCAGACCTTGCGGGGTGACCTGGGCTTTCCCGGGTCACCTTTGTGATTATTTCGCCACCAGGAGCGATCTTTGCCTTAGTCTTGCTGGCTGCTCGCGCTTGTGCTGAGCTAGCATCTTTCGTTGGTCCAGGGTGTTCCGGTTGAGCGTCTAAGATATGAAAATTCTGTTTGTTACCCCCTATCTCGCTTCTCCACCGCAATGCGGTGCACAGCGCCGACTCGAGGGCTTAATTCAAGGTTTAGGAGTTCGTCACGAGGTGTGGCTGCTTTCATTTGCTACGCCGAATCCCACCGAGCATGCAGCTACGCGGTCGTATTGTCGGCAAATGTTTACGGTTCAACATGACGTTCTAAAGCCTGGAGCTTCACGCAAGCGCGCATTGCAACTGCGATCGCTTGTTTCTCGGCACAGCTTTGAACAGTTGCTCTATTCGGATGAGCGACTACAAGTTCAACTAAATCAGTTGATAGCAGAGAACTCATTTGACGTTGTGCAAGTCGAGTTTGCGCAAATGGGCATCTATCATTTGCTACGCGGTCAAGGGCGAAAACCAGTGTTCATTCTGGACGAACACAATATAGAATATGATATAGTCAAGCGTACAGCGCTCGCGGATGGCGGAGCGCTACGTAAGGCGTATAGTGCAGTTAACTGGCGAAAAGTCCGCAATGAGGAACTGGCCGCTTGGCGACGATTCGACGGTATTGCGTTAACCTCGAAGCGGGATGAGGAGCTGCTTTTACGAGACGTTCGGACGGCCCGCACCACGGTTATTCCCAACGCAGTAGACCTGCAAGCGTTTGCGCCTAGCGCAGCTCCCGTCGAGCCGGCGACGCTGCTATTCTTCGGTGCGCTCGATTACCACCCGAATCTGGAAGGCATTGAATACTTTCTGGATGAAATAATGCCCGGAATCCAGCAGCGGATCCCCCAAGTCAAGCTTTGGGTCGTAGGGCGCAACCCACCGAATGCGGTATTGGCGAGACAAAGCGAATTTATCAAATTCACCGGCTATGTTGATGATCCACGCACCTACCTTGATCGTGCGTCAGTAGTAGTCGTGCCACTGCGCATAGGTGGCGGCACTCGCTTCAAGATTGTGGAGGCGATGGCCAAGGGCAAGCCAATCGTTTCAACCAGCATCGGTGCCGAGGGCCTTGACGCTGAGCATGAACAGCACTTGCTGCTTGCTGATTCACCTGCTGCCTTCGTAGAATCGGTCTGTAGACTCTTGGAGCAATCGGAATTCGCTAACTCGATGGGGCAAGCAGGTCGAACAATTCGCCGAGGCCAACTTTGGATGGGAGGCAGTTGTCCAAAAGCTTGAACGGTTCTACGACGAGCTTCTTGACTCGCCTTCAACTCGCGGCTCGAACTCGCCCGATCAGAGGGGGATGGCTCCGGTCGTGTAAGAAACGCCAACGAACGCTACCCAGACAGGTGGCAATTGTTGCCCCGTTGAGAACTGTTGCCACGCCTGGCGAGTCCCCGCGGTGATGGCCCAGTGACGAGCCCGATCCAATTGATAAATGACGGCCTCAGTCGTGCCGTACATTGACAGCAAATTGACCTTGCCATAGCTGCCGACTGAGCGAGAAGCAGCTCCGAGAATCTGAAAGGTGAGCCTCTTTCGAGTCCAATTGACGCCGATGACACCGCTGGCCATGTCATTGACTCCACCGAATTGCAGGTCAACCACAGGCGCAAACATAGCGGTCATCGTGGCCGTTATTCGGGTCCCCGGAGGACGAATGGCGCTATTTAGTGTAAGGCTCGCGCCGACGCCTGGTAGGACCCCTTTCGAATGATTCCCTAGCAAGTCCGTTGAATTGATATAGGACTCGCTAGCGAACAGCGACGTACCAGCGTGAAAGCTGAGCCTGTGATTCCATGCGATATGAGTCGTTACCACAATCGCATCAGCAGTTGGCTCAGTCGTCGTCCGCCTACCGGTTTCAGTTAGAACCAATTGGTCGCGACGGCCAAGTGCGTGCAATAACCAGATGTTTCCAAGAAATGTTCGTGAACTGGGGATTGTAACAGGGATGTATGAATCCAATTCTTTGGCTTGTGCGTAGCTCCCAAATACTCCCGTTGACCATTTTCTATCAAGTACGTGATCAGCCCCAACACCGAAGGTCACTGCGCCGTAGCTTATTGTCTTGTTTCCCGGCACGACCGGTGTCACCGCCCCTACCAGCGGACCATTTGTTGGGCCTGTGCCAGTACCGGTCGAACTCGGTTGCCCGGTACCCGCGTTCCCGGTTGCGGTAGAACTGAAATGTTTGTTGAGGAGCGCTCACTGCAAGTGCGCGAAAATTTTGTTGTCCGAATGTCCCAGTCTCAGTCACGGTAACGGAGGTGCGTGGAGTTAGACGAAGGCGTGTTGTCAGGCCGCCCGTCTGTGTGACGAACAAGCTCGATGTAGATGATCCCAAGCCGAGTTGCGTGACGCTAGGCGCGTAAAACAGAGTCCAGGTCGTGCGCCGAAGTTTGAGATCCAGAGCGATTCGCCCTGTCGTCGTTAGATCCACGAACTGCCCCGTGCTATCAACACGAAAGCGCATTTCGCTCGCATCACCCGCCATCACGCTAAGTGCTTGTGCTAAGACCGGTATGAACAACAGAGGCATGGATCAGGGCTTTGCCAATAGTCCTTTCGAAGAACGCGTACAGACGAGCACATAACTGCCCTTTTGGCAAGCGGTAGGGTGCGCAGGGGGCCGCCGCGTCTGCACTGTCATAAGCAGATTTTACCTCCCAACGTTGACAGAGTGGACTCACTTGGTGGTTGGGAACGAGGGAGCCCATGGACTCATTTTCGCTTAGGCTTAATCCGTGTTCGAGCCAACCTGACCAGCGGCGCTCAGCACAGAGAATCAACTAGCCTCGCACATGCTCGTTCGAACTCCGAATCCTAGTCGGGCTCCCCGTCGCTTGAGGCCATCTTTATTGTGGATCGCAAATCGCCAGACATGAGCAATGAGGAAGTCGGTGTGGCCTTCTCACAAGTGGAGCATCTTGTGCTGCAACCTAATCATCAGACAAGTGGACGTTGCAGACTAGACTCAGGATCTGCGAATGTAGTTAGAACTCCCTCGCAAAAACAATGCGGCCAGTCATAACGGTTATATGCAGAGCCCCGTTGTGCTTCCGCAGTTTCGAATCGGCACATCAGACTCCAGTTGTTCGTCACCAGATTGTCGTTGTGGAGCTGGGCGAATCGACGACTTTATCTATCACCTATCTTGAGGAGCAAGATTGAGCCGGTCATTGCTGATTTGCATTGACCGTGGGGTATCTCACGGTGCGCCAATGTATGAAAAATCATTCTACACGGACCGGACGTTGACCAAGATGATAACATTTACACACGATTTAGCTGGCGATCCAATCTGCAGTAGCTCGACGGAAGTCACTAAAAATATAGTGCTTTCTGAATAACCGTAGACTGGCCCCCACAACAAGAGATGAATTTTGGGACTGATCAATTTCGGATGTTGCCCGTAAGGTCTGAGTATGAAATTGGAGCAAACAGTGGTAACTAGATCTTCTATGTCAAAATTTGCAAGTAGTCCTCTGACGCTTGGCGCGTTTGGCGCATTCATGACCGCACTCGTCGGGTGTGGTGGAAGTGACCAAAGTGCCGCTGCCGCTAATGTTGCGAGCACAGGCGGCCAAACTAGTTCATTAAGCAGTTCGGGCGGGGCTAGCAGCCCCAATGGTGGCGACAACTCAACAGGCGGCGTTCCGAGCGTTGGCGGATCCAAAGCTACTACTGGCGGGGACAGCTCCGTCGGCGGTTCCTCAGTGACGGGAGCCACGTCGAGCACGGGCGGGGCACAAACAACGACAGGTGGAATTAGTTCGACCGGAGGTGCCCAGACTAGCGGCGGCAAGAGTTCCACTGGCGGCAAGGGTTCGACCGGCGGCGCCACGAGTGCTGGTGGCAAGTCGAGCACCGGAGGCTCCATGGCTACAGCGACCGGTGGAACCACATCGACGGGCGGATCTGCAGCTTGCGGCCTCGGGTCATATACATTCCCAACCGGGCCGACTTACAGCGCGCAAAACGGCCCGAGTACGTTATCGAGAATTACGACCTGGGCGCCAGGAATTGCCAGTGGCGTGCCCAAGAGAACAACGGTTTATAAGACACTTTCAGCCACGGGTAACGCCGATGACATTCCCATAAATGCTGCAATCGCTGCGTGCCCCGCGAATCAAGTGGTGATGCTCAATCCTGGCAACTACAACATAAAGAGTACGATATATTGGGGGAAGAGCGACGTGGTGCTGCGGGGTAGTGGAGGTCCTGGGGTGCCAACCGCCGCGCAGAGTCGGCTAATGGCCGACGCGTCATTGTACGGTCCGGTTGTGGCGATCGGTCCGAGCATATATCCAAATCTAGATGGACCTTCAACGAATTGCACAACGGATGCAATGCAGGGGACCAATTCGGTGACAGTCAGCAGTACCACCCGCCTTAGCGTTGGGGATCTCGTGGTCATCGATATCACGGTGGATGCTGCGGACGACACCGGCAATTGGATATTGAATGCGCCAGCTGGCACGACGGGGCTAACTTTCCCGTATGCTGAATATAGTCCGAATTCTCCCAAGGGAGACGAGTCGCGAGCGTATTTCAACCGGATGGATCGTCCGACCTCTCAATTGATGGAAGTTCAAAGTATCTCGGGCAACACGGTAACGTTCTCGACCCCGTTCCACATCACATTCGACGTGGCGCATACGGCTCAGATAACGCAGTTCACGTACGACAGCCCGGACAACAAGGCGCCGTTGAACAATGCCGGTTTGGAGGACTTGTACGTAGCAGGCGTACCTGGAGGCGGAGCATCGCAAAACGACAATGTCGTTTTGACGTTGGCCAAGAACTCCTGGATAAGAAATGTCGAATCGGACCAGTCGCAAGGGGTCAGTATCGGGCTAGATTATGCGTTTCACTGCGTAGTGCGCGATTCATATATGCACAGCACGGTCAACCCGACTCCGGGTGGGGCGGGCTATGGTCTGTCATTTTCCGGGGGTTCTGCGGACAACCTAATCGAGAATAATATCTCGTGGAACTTCAACAAGGTGATGGTGATGCGAGCCGCGGGCGGAGGCAACGTAATCGCGTACAACTACATGGACGACGGTTGGATACAATATCAACCGGCATTCGTGGAATCGGGAATGAATGCGTCTCACTCGACGATGTCGCACTTCGAGCTGTTCGAAGGGAATCTAACCTTTACGCTAGCGTCGGAGAACACGTGGGGCAATGCTACCTTCATCACCTGGCTACGTAACCTGGCGACGGCACACCGCTCGGCTTGGCCGCCGCTCAATACGTTTACTTATAACGCCGATACGAACGTTTCAGGATGCAAGTCCGGAGGCCCTCAAGACTACGTCTGCATCCCGTACACGGACGGTAATAACCGCATGGCGGTGGCGCTGGCATTCGGACACGTGTTTTATAACTTCGTGGGCAATGTTCTCGGATACGGCGACATGCCCACTGCGCCGATGTCAGGTTTTACTTACGAGAGCAAAGGCCCTGATTTCCCGGTTGACCCAGTGCCCATGTGGATGATTGGCTTTGACAGCAATTCCACATTGACCGACCAAGGAGTCGTCAACACGGTGTTCCGCGACGGAAACTACGATTACGCCACCAAGAGCATACACTGGGCAGGAGCGGCGCAAACGGTGCCAAATTCGCTCTACCTATGCAACAAGCCTGCTTTCTTTGGCAGCTACAGCTGGCCGTGGGTGGACGGGAGCAATGCGACTACTCCGTACGCAACACACCCATTTCAATATTATCCACTCTCGCCGACACTGGGAACGTACGGAACTTCAGGCGCTTTGGTAACCTATTCGGGTTTCCAATTGCCCGCCTACGTGCGATTCCTCCAACTGCACGGAATCGACCAGCCCCCTGCGGCGTGCAGTACCGCAACGATGGCCAATGTACCCAGCGAGTGTTCCATCGCGCTTACCGGCGTGGCGCCGTAACTCGAAATCGCCGAACTAATTACCGAGCGAATCAGAGCGAGCCTTGGCGGGCAAAGTGCCGACCATTGGAGTTAGGTCGGCGCCTGCCCAAGGCCAGGCACTGCTCGAAGGCCACCACGCTGGCTTGGCCGCTAGATATAGTGACGCGGGTATCACGTGAGTCGTGATCTTAGAATTCCAGACCACACCCGGGGTAACCGTATCGTAGTTACCGTGAGCCCAAAGGCTCGTGTACGAGATATCCGTATTGTTTCCAAAGTAATAAATGCAGGCAGTCCCATCGCCAAAACAATCGTACGTGGTGCTGATGGGGGCTGTCCCCAGGTCGGTCGCCGCAGAGCTCCCGAGTACATTGCCAATTACGGTCATATTGAGATCACCCGGATCGAAGCCCACCGCCAGGATGTTGCCCGTTTGTTTGGCAGTTGAACCAGCGACGGGAGGCGACGCAAATTGGCTCGACGCGTAGTTTCGGAAGTACGTCAGATAGCCGGAGTTGCCGTGCGTGGTCGAAGCCTTCATGTGGGGCACGTAGTTGCCCTCCATGAGTTCCATGTGCGGAAAAGAACAATGAGTGTCGAAAGTATCTTCCTGGAATGTGGGAGGATCGGCCCACGCGTTATCCGCATAATTGTAGCCGATGACATTGCCCCCGCCTGAAACGGAGAGCTGAATCGGTTTGTTCATGTAGCGGGCAATGTTGTTTTCGACCAAATTGTCAGCTGTTCCGCAACGCAGTACGATTCCGTAACAATCCGCACCGAAGCCGTAGTCCGCCGAATGGTGAACGTAACTATCACGCACCACGCAGCGGTACGTTCCCGTCATATCGATATGTATTCCACCAATCGTAGCGTCGGTTTGCACGTCCTTGATCCAGCAGTAAGCAGCATTCGAGACCTCGATGCCCCCCGCCATCTGACCGCTGTAGCCGGGGTTAGAGCCCCCCTGAAGATAGATCCCTTCGATTCCCGCCCACTTGACGATATTACCGGTAGTGACGCGAGCAATCTGAGCAAGATACGGGCTGGCGGACTGAAAGGTCCAATGCAACGGAGTGGTCAGGGTCAGTGTGCCGCCCGCCGTATCGATGGCAGCGATTTCGACGCGTTCGCTAGTGGAGCGTTTATCAACCCGTTTAAAGTAACCGCAATCACCCTCTTGCACGGTAGCATCGTCCACCTGATCGATTATCGCCAAGTCGCCAACCGTAAAGCGGCTAGCGTTACTTCCGACGGTTACTACATTGGTTTCCTTGACCGCATTTTGTGTCAACGCATAGCCGGTACTGAAATCGCTAGCATAGCAAGCCTGATCTTGATCAGTCCCAATTGCCAGCACGGAAGCGCCGCCGGTCATAACAATCGTGGTTCCTCCAGCGGTGGACCCTTTGGAACCGGCACCTCGCAACACGACTCCCTTCATCAAGGTGACGGTTGACGATACAGTATACTTCCCTGCTGCCAATTGAACCACTTGCCCTGCGGGGCAGGCACTGATTGCGGCGTTCAGGTCATCACCCGGTTTGGGGCTTGCGCATATGGTAGTCCTAACCGGTAGCCCATCGCTGCCGAGCGGAAGATTTAGCTGTTTGTCGGCCAAAATGCCCGGGTTCCATGTCGTAGTGTAGGACGGATCGAGCAAGCCCGATGGAACCGCATTGCACGGCGCACCGCTACAGCCCTGTGCACCGGCATTGCTATTGCCACCCACTCCACTTGTTGCTCCGCCGCCGTTATTCGTAGACCGAATTGCGTTTGTTCCACCGCAACCAATTAGGAACAAGCAGGGACACAAGCCCATTACCAACGACGATATGCGAAACATTCCTACACCTCCAAAAAAGACACTTTAGATGGCTTTACGGTCCCAATTCAACCGTAAAAATACCAATTCCGAGAACAAGCCTTGCACGCAAGCGAGGTCCACTCTCGGGATCTAATGAATACCCGAATCACGGCCCGAGTGTGTTGGCGCGAGCCTTGGCGGGCAAAGTGCCGACCATTGGAGTTAGGTCGGCGCCTGCCCAAGGCCAGGCACTGCTCGAAGGCCACCACGCTGGCTTGGCCGCTAGATATAGTGACGCGGGTATCACGTGAGTCGTGATCTTAGAATTCCAGACCACACCCGGGGTAACCGTATCGTAGTTACCGTGAGCCCAAAGGCTCGTGTACGAGATATCCGTATTGTTTCCAAAGTAATAAATGCAGGCAGTCCCATCGCCAAAACAATCGTACGTGGTGCTGATGGGGGCTGTCCCCAGGTCGGTCGCCGCAGAGCTCCCGAGTACATTGCCAATTACGGTCATATTGAGATCACCCGGATCGAAGCCCACCGCCAGGATGTTGCCCGTTTGTTTGGCAGTTGAACCAGCGACGGGAGGCGACGCAAATTGGCTCGACGCGTAGTTTCGGAAGTACGTCAGATAGCCGGAGTTGCCGTGTGTGGTCGAAGCCTTCATGTGGGGCACGTAGTTGCCCTCCATGAGTTCCATGTGCGGAAAAGAACAATGAGTGTCGAAAGTATCTTCCTGGAATGTGGGAGGATCGGCCCACGCGTTATCCGCATAATTGTAGCCGATGACATTGCCCCCGCCTGAAACGGAGAGCTGAATCGGTTTGTTCATGTAGCGGGCAATGTTGTTTTCGACCAAATTGTCAGCTGTTCCGCAACGCAGTACGATTCCGTAACAATCCGCACCGAAGCCGTAGTCCGCCGAATGGTGAACGTAACTATCACGCACCACGCAGCGGTACGTTCCCGTCATATCGATATGCATTCCACCAATCGTAGCGTCGGTTTGCACGTCCTTGACCCAGCAATAGGCGGCATTCGAGACCTCGATGCCCCCCGCCATTTGACCGGTGTACCCCGGGTTCGAGCCACCCTGTAAATAGATCCCTTCGATTCCCGCCCACTTGACGACATTTCCAGTGTTCACTCGCGCAATCTGAGCAAGATACGGACTAGCGGATTGGAAGGTCCAATGCAAAGGCGTGGTCAAGGTTAGCGTACCGGCAGTGGTATTGACGGCAGCGATTTCGACGCGTTCGCTAGTGGAGCGTTTATCGACCCGTTTGAAGTAACCGCAATCACCCTCTTGCACGGTGGCGTCGTCCACCTGATCGATAACTGCCAGGTCGCCAACCGTAAAGTGGCTGGCGTTACTTCCGACGGTTACTACATTGGTTTCCTTGACCGCATTTTGTGTCAACGCATAGCCGGTACTGAAATCGCTAGCATAGCAAGCTTGATCCTGATCAGAGCCAATAGCCAGCACCGAGGCACCGCCAGTCATTACAATCGTGGTTCCGCCCGCCGCGGACCCCTGAGATCCGGCGCCTCGCAGCACGACTCCTTTCATCAAGGTAACAGTTGATGACACGGTATACTTAGCTGCTGCCAATTGAACCACTTGCCCTTCCGGGCAGGCGCTGATTACGGAGTTGAGGTTGGCTCCCGGTTGGGGGCTTGCACATATTGTCGTTCTGACTGGTAGTCCATCGCTCCCGAGAGGGAGGTTCAGTTGGGTGTCAGCCAAAATTCCAGGATTCCACGTTGTCGTGTAGGACGGATCGAGCAAGCCCGTAGGTATGGTACTCTGGCTGCCTCCGGTGGAACTTCCGCCGCTTGGATTTGCTCCTCCGGTTGGTACCGCACCGCCTGTCGAGGAAGCAGTTCCGCCAGCGGCTTTGGTTCCGCCAGTAGCTTTGGTGCCTCCTGTTGCCTTGGCGCCACCTGCTGCGCTGGTACCGCCCGTTGTGATGGCGCCGCCCGTATTGGCGCCGCCTCCGAGCGCCGCTGCTCCGCCAGTCACTGCGGCTCCACCCGTGTTGCTCGCTCCGCCTGTAGCGCTCGAACCACCAACACTAACAGTAGACTTACCGCCTACGCCACTTGCTCCACCGTTGCCTTTAGCGCCACCCGTGGACTTAGCGCCGGCTACACTCGCGCCCCCTGTAGAGGATCCGACAGCACTACTTCCACCAACGCTCGTCGCTGAGCCACCGGTACCGGAAGGATTAGGCGCCGAGCCACTGCATCCCCAATTTCCATAAGCCACAATTCCCACAACGCTCAACAGCAAGCAGCGTGATTTCATAATAATATCTCCAGAGTGAACCTAATTAACACGGGGCAATTCGCGCAATTCCCGCGGAGACGTCGGCACGCGTCCGCAACTTCTTTACCTCAACGTATAACTCTTCGAGCATTTTGGATGTCAGATTCGATTTTGTCAATGCAACTAGAGGTTTGATCCGACAAGTTATCCAATTCGCTCAATCAATAACGCGTAACGTTTACATAACGCCCACCGGGGAGTTGATGTAAGTCTTTGCGTGTTGGGCGCCATCAATTCTCTGAATGAACGACTTAATATTTGTTTGTCACAGCGTCGCGGAAAGGCGAGCGGGGGTATTGCCCCGCAATCGATCAAATCAATTTTCGAGCCGAAATATAAGTCGCACAAACCGACGCAGCTTCGACTCAATGGGTTTGTTACACAACCAATTGGTACGTCGAAAGCTGCACTAGAGAAACGCGACATGAACTTCGGGATGATCCGCGAAACACCAGCGGAAATGGTCAGATGCGACTCTGAGTGAGGCTGTGACAACCCCTCAACCATCGGCGTGCAACTTCACTTGCGAGTGTCACTCAGAAGTGTACTAACACTCCACTTTTTGCGAGTAGCTGACCCGCAATCGCTGAAGGTATGGTTTGAAGGCTAAGTAGTGCTAGTACCCATCGTTCAACGATGGGTGTCATGAGAATTGTTGCAATTTGTCTTACGGTGTTGCTGCTTGTCGAATGTCATCGTAAGCAAGCGGACAAAGCTTCACCGAATCGCGCCGCAATCAATGGCTCCACATCAACCGAACTTCCGGCTGTTCCATGGAGCAACCATCATTATCCTAACCGCGGACCGAGTCCGGATAAGCCGAGTCAAGATACTACTTGGAGCCAAGGTCTGTCAGTGGGAGTCAACGGGCCAATTCCCCTAATCGTCGTCGATCAATTCGGGTACCGAACGGATGCAAGAAAGGTCGCTGTCATAAGGAGCCCGCACAAAGGCTATGATTCGCCAGTTAAATTCGAGCCTGGGGTTCAATATACAGTAGTTGACAAGGCTACTGGAAGCATAGTGAAGAAAGGCTCACCCACCGCGTGGCACGACGGTGCCATCGACCCATCATCTGGAGACAAGGCCTGGTGGTTTGACTTCTCGGAGGTAACTCGGCCAGGAACGTACACGGTGATCGACGAAGAAAAGAGGGTGCATTCGGTCGAATTTGAAATCGACGACACGATATATCGGCGTGTTCTCAAGTACGCACTCCGAATGTTCTACTACCAACGTGCGGGCACCGAGAAGACCATCGCGACAGCAGGTTCGGATTGGGCCGACGCGGCGAGTCATCTCGGTGCTGGCCAGGATCCGCAGTCACATGCATGGCTAGCCAAGACCGACCCCTCGAAGGTCAAGGATTTGCGCGGGGGGTGGTTCGATGCCGGTGACTACAATAAGTACACGAGTTGGACTGCCCGCAACATTGTGGAGCTTCTCCGCGCGTATCAGCAGAACCCAAATGCCTTTGGAGACAATTACGATATTGCGGAATCAGGCAATGGCGTGCCAGATGTGCTTGACGAGGTCAAATGGGCTCTCGAGTGGCTCGAACGAATGCAGAACGCCGACGGATCGGTACTCTGTGTGCAAGGACTCGCATTGGGTAGCCCACCCTCGGCTGCCACCGGCGCTAGCTACTATGGTCCCGAAACAACCGCTGCTAGTCTAATGAGCGCCGCCGCATTTGCCTTGGCCGCTAAGCTATTTGCGCGTCGGCCCGAGCCTGAACTGCAGGCATTTGCTGGCAGATCTCAGAGCGCGCGCCACTCGGGCGTGGTCTTGGGCAAATGCCAATCCACGGGTCCTTTATTATAACAACGACGAGGCAAGGCAACCTGGGTCGAAAGATCTTGCCTCGGGTCAACAAGAAATGGACGACGCGGGACGCTTGCTCGCTAAGTTCGAGGCTGCAGTATACCTGTATGAATTGACCAACGACAAGAGCCTTTTGTCGTACCTTGAGGCGGAGTACACTCATGTGATTTCGCGAACGGGCCCTAACCAATGGGATGCTGAGCGACAAGAAATTCTACTCGATTTCACGGAGCTGCCCGGTGTGAGTTCAGGTGTTAAAGACGCAATTGTGGACCAATTCGTTCATAACGTGACGATTAACCCAGATCAAATGCCCATGGTCGAGGGTGAAGCGGACCCCTACCGTGCACCAATCAAAGACTATGAATGGGGCAGCAACATGTCCAAAGCGATGCAGGCACGAATTTACCAGTTGCTTGCCCACTACGGCTCCGGCGTTTCCGCGGGCGCTAAGGCAAAAACAGCTGCCGAAGAGTACATCCACTACATCCACGGCGTGAATCCACTTGGCCTCGTTTATCTTACGAACATGAAGAGAGTTGGTGCGGAACATTCAGCTAAGACCCTGTTTCACAGTTGGTTTACGGACGGCAGCGCAAAATGGGATGAGACGACCGATTCGACGCCAGGTCCTGCGCCGGGGTACCTCGTGGGCGGTCCCAATCCTCATTTTTCGCTCGACAGTTGCTGCGCCGCGCCGATTCTTTCTTCCTCCTATCACTGTTACCATTCCGACGCATTTGCCCTATGTGGGCTGAGCTACACTCCACCTCTGGGACAACCGAACCAGAAGTCCTACCTGCAATTTAATTCCGGTTGGCCCGCAGGCTCCTGGTCAATTACTGAACCTAGTACGAGTTACCAAGCGCAGTATGTGAAGGTGCTCGCTAAGTACGTGAATTAAACTCTGCAACATGCTTGATGTCAGAAGCCGTACATCATTGGGGGTCCAGTGACCACACCATGAAGTGCGTAAAAGCCGATGCAAAAGCTTTTGCCAAAATGCTACGTTCCGAAGCTATGACCCGTTTTTCGCTTCAGGCTCTGGTGGCAGGCGGACTGGTTTGCCACGTTGTTGGATGTGGCAGCGGTGGCTCAAGTAGTCAGTCGGGGGCGGGAGGTAGCGCAAATAGCGGCGTTGGTGGCGCAACCGCATGTGCACTCGGTTCTTATGTATTTCCGACCGGGCCCACCTACAATACCCAGAGCGGGTCCAGCACTCTTTCCCGAATTACCACTTGGAAACCAGGGATTGAGGGCGGCGTACCCAGGCGGACTGCGATTTGCAAAACACTATCGGCCACCGGCAACGCGGATGACGGACCCATCGACGATGCAATCGCTGCGTGCCCCGCGAATCAAGTGGTGATGCTCAATCCTGGCAACTACAACATAAAGAGTACGATATATTGGGGGAAGAGCGACGTGGTGCTGCGGGGTAGTGGCGGTCCTGGGGCGCCAACCGCCGCGCAGAGTCGGCTAATGGCCGACGCGTCATTGTACGGTCCGGTTGTGGCGATCGGTCCGAGCATATATCCAAATCTAGATGGACCTTCAACGAATTGCACAACGGATGCAATGCAGGGGACCAATTCGGTGACAGTCAGCAGTACCACCCGCCTTAGCGTTGGGGATCTCGTGGTCATCGATATCACGGTGGATGCTGCGGACGACACCGGCAATTGGATATTGAATGCGCCAGCTGGCACGACGGGGCTAACTTTCCCGTATGCTGAATATAGTCCGAATTCTCCCAAGGGAGACGAGTCGCGAGCGTATTTCAACCGGATGGATCGTCCGACCTCTCAATTGATGGAAGTTCAAAGTATCTCGGGCAACACGGTAACGTTCTCGACCCCGTTCCACATCACATTCGACGTGGCGCATACGGCTCAGATAACGCAGTTCACGTACGACAGCCCGGACAACAAGGCGCCGTTGAACAATGCCGGTTTGGAGGACTTGTACGTAGCAGGCGTACCTGGAGGCGGAGCATCGCAAAACGACAATGTCGTTTTGACGTTGGCCAAGAACTCCTGGATAAGAAATGTCGAATCGGACCAGTCGCAAGGGGTCAGTATCGGGCTAGATTATGCGTTTCACTGCGTAGTGCGCGATTCATATATGCACAGCACGGTCAACCCGACTCCGGGTGGGGCGGGCTATGGTCTGTCATTTTCCGGGGGTTCTGCGGACAACCTAATCGAGAATAATATCTCGTGGAACTTCAACAAGGTGATGGTGATGCGAGCCGCGGGCGGAGGCAACGTAATCGCGTACAACTACATGGACGACGGTTGGATACAATATCAACCGGCATTCGTGGAATCGGGAATGAATGCGTCTCACTCGACGATGTCGCACTTCGAGCTGTTCGAAGGGAATCTAACCTTTACGCTAGCGTCGGAGAACACGTGGGGCAATGCTACCTTCATCACCTGGCTACGTAACCTGGCGACGGCACACCGCTCGGCTTGGCCGCCGCTCAATACGTTTACTTATAACGCCGATACGAACGTTTCAGGATGCAAGTCCGGAGGCCCTCAAGACTACGTCTGCATCCCGTACACGGACGGTAATAACCGCATGGCGGTGGCGCTGGCATTCGGACACGTGTTTTATAACTTCGTGGGCAATGTTCTCGGATACGGCGACATGCCCACTGCGCCGATGTCAGGTTTTACTTACGAGAGCAAAGGCCCTGATTTCCCGGTTAACCCAGTGCCCATGTGGATGATTGGCTTTGACAGCAATTCCACATTGACCGACCAAGGAGTCGTCAACACGGTGTTCCGCGACGGAAACTACGATTACGCCACCAAGAGCATACACTGGGCAGGAGCGGCGCAAACGGTGCCAAATTCGCTCTACCTATGCAACAAGCCTGCTTTCTTTGGCAGCTACAGCTGGCCGTGGGTGGACGGGAGCAATGCGACTACTCCGTACGCAACACACCCATTTCAATATTATCCACTCTCGCCGACACTGGGAACGTACGGAACTTCAGGCGCTTTGGTAACCTATTCGGGTTTCCAATTGCCCGCCTACGTGCGATTCCTCCAACTGCACGGAATCGACCAGCCCCCTGCGGCGTGCAGTACCGCAACGATGGCCAATGTACCCAGCGAGTGTTCCATCGCGCTTACCGGCGTGGCGCCCTGACAAGTCAGTTGAGTGTTGAGTGGGTCATTGTTTTACCCGCCATTCCGTCACACGAAGCTCACTGCGACCTGGATCAGTGGGCGAGGTGGTTAGCCCGCAACTCGATCCACTTTTTCCGAATAATCGGCCGACTATGGTCGAACGCCGCAACTAGTCGGGCCCCGCTAGTCTAGTTGCAACATGACTTGGGCAAGCTCACCAGTACGTCACAATTTCACATTGGACTCAACTACACGAAGCTCGTAGAGCCAAGGACTTTGCAGTGACTTGATTCTCTGACCTAATGCGCAGATGCTTCTTGTTACTTGCGGAATTACAGCTGACGTGCGCGGGTGAGCTGCAATAAAGCCCTGCAATTGGCTCATAAGCCGTTACTTGTACTAAATAATGCCCAATGGTAAAAGAACCCGTTTCACATCGTGCCCCCGTGGACAATGACGCGAGAGGCGCCTAAAAGCAGAGCGTATTAGGTCGTCATGGTCCAAGATCCCAGTTCTCCAATCGCAGAGTTTTCCCCAGCTGACGCGGTCTCCATCCAAAACATGGAAAAGGAAGCGGAACATAATCCGATGATTTCGAAGCAGCGCGTAACACTGAGCATCGTCATCCCTTGCTACAACGAGGAGAATACGCTGGAATCCTGCGTGGAAAGTGTGCTCGCAATCAAAGACGACACGCTTGATCTCGAGCTCATCATCGTAGATGACTGTTCCAAGGACAAGAGTCTTGAGGTTGCTGCGGCGCTGGTCGCTAAAATACCGGGTCTGCGACTACTGAGGCACGAAAAGAACATGGGCAAGGGCGCAGCCCTGCGCACGGGAATCGCTGGCGCAACAGGGGATTTCGTCGCTATCCAGGATGCTGACCGCGAATACGACCCCATGGACTTGAAGCGTTTGCTGGTCCCCCTGAGGAATGGTGTGGCTGACGTTGTGCTTGGTTCGCGCTTCCTGTCCGTAGGTTATCACCGTGTGCTCTACTTCTGGCACTCGGTCGGCAACAAGTTCCTGACACTCCTGTCAAACATGCTTACCGACCTAAACCTAACGGACATGGAGACCTGTTACAAGGTGTTCCGACGAGAGGTAATACAAAGCATCGAGATTGAGGAGAACCGTTTTGGTTTCGAACCTGAGGTCGTGGCCAAGATTGCGCGAATGCGTCTGCGCGTGTACGAGATGGGCATTTCGTATTACGGCCGAACCTACGCAGAAGGCAAGAAAATCGGAGCTAGGGATGGCTGGCGCGCATTGTATTGCATCCTCAAGTACAACCTTTCGCGAGTGCCAGTAATCATACAATTCTTCTTTTACATCTTCATTGGTGGTTTTTCAGCGATCGTTAACTTTCTGCTGTTCATGGTCCTGTATCGGTTGGGCCAGGGAGTCGTCACCTCCGCACTGACGGCGTTCTTCATTGCAGCATTCGTTAACTACTATCTCTCGATAAAGTTGCTGTTTCGCCACCAGGCCAAGTGGAGGACTGCTACCGAGGTCGTCGTGTTTTTGGTCGTGGTCTCGATCGTGGGTGCTATCGACATGTTCTGTACTCGGTTCTTCATAGCAACCGGGGTACCACCCGCTCTATCCAAGCTTATTTCAACGGCAATCGGCCTCGTTCTCAACTTTGCCGGTCGTCGCTTCTTCGTATTTCCCGAAGAGCCCAACCCGGATTGGAAGCCCCAGGATCCCCACTGACTCCATTCAATTGACGGCGGTCTCGCGATCCCTCCCCAATACCCAACTGAGATGCGATGACAGCCAAGCCGAAGTATACACGATCAATACCGGCGCACAAAATAGCCCAATCCGTGGGTTACCGTAAAATACCAGACTCAACAATGTGTAAGTAACCGGCACGGCGAGCAGCAGTCCGTCACGCACCTTGGGACGAAAGCGGGTTCGACCAACGATTGCACCGAACATCACAAACCCGAACGAAAGAATAAGCAGAATCGACGCGCCCTTGGACTTGGACGTGGTTTCGGACTTCTGTAGCCCAGGTATCCAAGCGTTAGCGAATTTCTTCGGTATCAATCGCAGGAATGTTCCTGGGTTCTCGCGAATCCACCGCATGCCAAGACTGTTTTGAGCTTTGCTGTAGGCTTGCGGAGATTTGCGCACGTCGGCGGGGATTGAGCTCAACAGTTCGGGATGATCTTCGACTTGAACCCAGCCACCGTCCGCAAGGGGATTATTGGCGCCGTAAAACGTTTGCCCCGCGTTAGTCGCAAGCGGAATAAATTCACCTTTGGTTGCCAGGAAATACAAGCCTGGAAGTGCCAAAATTGTGAGCGTTACGAACGAGCACGCAATCGCCGCAATAAGCCTTGAACGAAGCTTTGGACCGGCGCGCCAAATTTGCCACAGGGGTATGAATGGGAACATGGGCAGCAGGTTAGACCGGACCAATGAGGCCAACGCAAATAGGGCTCCCGCAATGGCGCTTCCTCGCGTACGTCCGTCTCGTGCGCTCGCCAAAAACCAATAAAGGCTAAGCATCAACAGTGTGATAAAGAGCGTTTCCGACATGACCCGCGAAGTCATGAAGACCAGTGGGGGATACAGCGCTGTCAACCACGCCGCTACTATTGCAGCTGGCCTCCCATAACACAGTTTGGCGATTCTCGAGACTACCGCAATTGTAGCCACGCCGAGCAAAGCATTGGCCGCTCGCACCGCCGCAAATGAGCCGCCTCCAAGCTTTAGACATAGGGCGACAAACAGCGGATAACCCACTGGAAAATGGTGCGTCGCCAGACGACCGCTGACCACGACGGCTCTTGCATACTGAGCGTATGAGGCATCATCCCAATGCGTGGGAACGTCGTTCCACGGAACAAGAACCGTCGTCAACGCGACCCGCGCGAGTAGCCCCATTACTAGGGCCAAAACTACGCCGTGACGCGACAGCAGCTCAGCTGTCGAGTCGAGCCGTCCTGTTGTTTCTTGCGACATATCCGCTAGGCTCCATTCAAAATCACTTGGCGTTTACCCCGGCAGGTCCAACCGTGCAAGACCCACCCGGGCGAGTGCGTGCCAAAACTACCGTGGGTTGGATGACTCAACCATGTCCCTTACTGCGCCAATGGCGGTTTCGTTTTCGATAAGCGCGTGCTTGGCGCCTCGGACTATTCGGAATTGAGCCCGATTCGACAGGCGTAGAGCTATGCTTTGGGCTTGGCTAACGTCCACCGTTACATCGGCTCCGCCGTGCAAGACAAGAACAGGTGCGGGCACGGCATCGAGCAGGGGAAGTGTTTGATAAATGTCCGCAAATGGCGATCCTGGCGATGAGAGCCGAGCGCACCATTTCGGCCTCGGAGATACTAGATAGTAAGGTGAGAGAGGCGAGTTTTTTGTTGGTCATTGCTGCCCGTCCCACAGCGTTAGCGGCAACATAACCGCCCAAAGAAAACGCCGCCACATGAAGCTGAGCGGGTTTGATCTGCTCGCTGTCGAGTAGGTTCTCGACGATCTTGACCCCGTCGGAGGCAAGGTCGTTTGGATTGGGCCGTCCACCAGAAGAATCGTAGCCCCGGTACGCAAAGACCGCGAGGCCCCAATCGCGTCCGCTACGAACACTTTCGAGGAATTTTTGTCCGCCTGCCAATTGTGTTGCATCGTTGCCCGGGAAAAACAATAGCCACGGAGATTGGTGATTGAGCGGGCGCCGAATCAGCCCGTTGAGTGCAATTGCGTCCGATACGTGCAGAGTAGTTCGCGACCAACCAGGTCGAGCGACTAGCTCGGAGTAATCGGCGGCGCTCAAAGGCGCGCACGAGTACGTAAACCATGGGCGATGCCGAAGTCGGCGTTGGAGATACGGGCGACCCAACACAACGACCACCAGTGCGCTGGCGATCGCAAATGCCAAACCCGCTACAGACCATAATTTCACGAGTCGAATGTCCCTTCATTTTTGTTTTGGATTAGCGCCCTTGCAAGTGTGGGCGGCAAATTGTACTTCAGTTCTGGTGACTCGGCCAGAAGCGCAGTCGGGCTTAGCCTAGGAATTGTCATTGCCATTTCCGACTTTGATGCGTCCTCCTCGCGATAGGAGCCTGGCGCAAGCCGCGACGGTGACGATGCTGATACCACCAATCTCCAATATCCAATTCCACTTGGCGGCCAGGAAACGCCTGCCGAGAAACACGTCAACGTGATGAAAGGAGCTAGCGCGAATCAATACAAACACTCCAATAAAACACAGCCCAACCATTGCCAATTTCAGTGACCGACTTAATCGCCATGTAGCCGCCAAGAGCCCGCTCAATACCAGAAATCCCGAGACTGCAAATACCGCGATAAACGCCTTTTGGACCTTAAATCTAACTGCGTACCAACCCTGTTGATAAGCAACGATTCTTCCAAATTCCGTCATTGCCGTTTGCAAATCCAATTGCTTGTTGATACAGAGAAAGCAGAGCGTGACTGCGGCAATTTTCCACAGAAGAATTTCAGACTTAGGCGTGGCAGCGGAGGTTCTTGGACTAACCCTGCTAGCGGAACGAAAACACAAGATCGCTGCAAGGGCATATAGTACGACAGTTACCCAACCAACGACGCTGGGGTCACCAATACCAGGTGACCAATACCCTATCCAGCCGGAGCCTTTATGTGTCGTCATGTGTGAGATTATTGAATATCGCCTAGCATGGTATTGTTAAGATATGCGACTGTGAACAAAAAAGCACACAAACGTAGCAACTGCGTCGTTCTGCCCGTTCTCTAGTCGTTTTCTCTCAAAGTCAGCGCTAGGCCCCTCTCACCCGCTGAAGTCGAGAGTCCGGCAACGATTGCCCGTTGACGGCGGCTCGATTCGCATTTGCGCCAATTGCGTAGCTGTTCTATGTGGGGTTTGCGGGCCCTCACGATTTGTGCTTCCCATCCACCCTTGTCGTTACTAACGTAACCCCCCAAGCAAAGAGGCGTATGACAAATAAGATATTGGTTACCGGTGGTGCAGGTTTCATTGGCTCGCACCTTTGCGAACGCCTTATCAAAGAAAAGCACGATGTGCTTTGCATTGATAACTACTTCACCGGCACCAAAGTCAACATTGCGCATCTCTTCAAGGAACCTCTGTTTGAGGCCCTGCGCCATGACGTAACATTCCCGATATACGTCGAGGTCGAACGTATCTTTAACTTGGCTTGTCCGGCATCGCCCGTTCACTACCAGTTCGATCCGGTTCAGACGACCAAGACTAGCGTGCACGGTGCGATTAATATGCTGGGCCTCGCCAAGAGGGTTCACGCCAGAATTCTGCAGGCGTCCACTTCAGAGGTATATGGAGATCCCGAGGTACACCCCCAAACGGAGGCCTATTGGGGGCGAGTCAATCCAATTGGAATTCGAAGTTGTTATGACGAGGGCAAACGATGCGCTGAAACGCTATTTTTTGACTACTATCGTCAGCATCAGGTTGATATCAAGGTCATTCGAATATTCAATACTTACGGTCCGCGCATGCACCCCAATGATGGTCGAGTGGTGTCTAACTTCATTGTTCAAGCACTACGCGGAGAGGACATTACGATTTACGGCAGCGGGCAACAGACTCGCTCGTTCTGCTATGTCGATGATCTCGTCGATGCCATGCTGCGCATGATGGATTCCGAGAAGGGCTTTACAGGACCGATTAACCTGGGCAACCCGGGCGAATTTACAATCAGCGAACTTGCGGAAAAGGTGATAAGCCTCGTCGGGACCAAGTCCAAGCTCGTCTACAAGCCGCTCCCCCAAGACGACCCCAAGCAACGCAAACCCGATATTAGCCTTGCTCAAAGCAAACTGGCGTGGAACCCGCAAGTGAATCTCGAAGATGGGTTAAAAGAGACAATCGCTTACTTCAAGCGGACTCTAGCCGACTAGAATCCTTCTGAAGTTTGGTTTCGCCAACCAAACCGGTGGACTCTTCAGCAACTGCATGCCTCAGTCTCCGCTGAACGCAATGTCGTCAATGTAGATCTCGAAATTCTTTGGGGTCTCCGACCATGTGTTGATGTCGATTTCCCACACCGTTTTTGGATCGAAGTCTGGCTTGCTAGTCAACGGGGCAAGCGGAACAGCCACTTCATGCCATTTAGCGTCAAACAAGTTCTCACCAGTGAGTTTGGCAAGGTTGACCATCGCACTATTGCAATTCTTCTTCTTGCTTGAACAAACTAAGGTTATGTTCAAGTTCTTTGGGTTAGGGCTCATCTCGGCACCCCTGCCTTCGACACGGATCGCCAACCTCAGAAACTTGTAATCCGTGATGTCGATCCCGGCGTTCTCCGGCCACCATCCAAATAGATTCCATCCACCGCCAAGCCAACCGGCGCCTTCGCCGTGAAACATCAGTCCCTTCGACTTATTGCGGCCGCGCCCAGTTATGGGCGCCAGGGTTGCCTTGCAGTCAGGCTTTTTGTCACAATCTGCCCAGCCCTTGGCGTTGCCTGTGTTCTCATCCCCGTCCCATGCGACCTTGCGCGCTGCAATTGTGCCACCCTTGTCGGCACGAACCTGGGCAGCATCGGCCGCCCTGGGTGCATCCGCTATGGTTGAGGTCGGTGTTGGTTGAGAAACGGTCGCCGCGGGCGCAGGCGGCGCAGTCGCCACTGCGACACACGGTACGGTGGCGGCGGACGCAGTGGTGGGACCTCGCGGCGCCGCTGGCATGGTCGCGCAGGTGCAGGGGCGACTCATGCATCCCATGAAGAGTAATGACAAGAAACTACAGACAATCAATCGTATCATGTGGGTCATCTAGTCGGAGTCTCCTCGCAGGTCCTTTTCGTGCCGAAAAAGCCGCATCACAAGATATGCCGGTGACGAAGGCTTGGCAGTGATTGGCGCACCTTGTGTAGCAGTTGCATATCCAAGTCGGCAACGATCACGCCAGCGCCGGAATCTGCTTCGGCCCTAATATTACCCCAGGGGTCTATGATCAACGAGTGACCATAGGTGGTCTTATCCGTCGGGTGTTTACCCCATTGGTTTGCAGCAATTACCCAACACTGCGACTCAATTGCTCGGGTTCTAAGCAAAGTGTGCCAGTGATCCTTTCCCGTTTCTTCGGTAAATGCAGAGGGTACACAGATCACTTCACATCCGCGATCGACGAGCTTGCGATAGAGCTCGGGGAAACGAACATCATAACAGATCGACAGGCCCACCCGCAGTTCAAGTACGTCGCAGCACACGATTTCCTGACCTGCGGTCATTGCCGCGGATTCTTGTAGCGGTTTGCCACTCGGTAGTGTGACATCGAACAGATGGATTTTTCTGTAGCTTGCCAAGATTGCTCCGTTAGGGGCGTACACAGTGGCGGTGTTGAAGGGTCGCCTCAAATCACCGCTCCGCTCGGGCCAACCGCCGGCAAGTAAAGCCACCTGATGGCGCATAGCAAGCTGGACGAGCGCACTTCGAATCGGCCCCGCAGGACCTTCGAGTGATTCGGCGCTGGAGCGCTTTCCGCTGCTAGCGCCAAAGTAAGCAAAGTTCTCGGGGAGTACGATGAACTTTGCCCCTTGGGCGGCAGCCTCTGCAACGGCTGACTCACACGCTTTCAGATTAGTCGGGACGTTATCTTGCGATTGCATTTGAATAGCGGCAACTCGCAAAACGGTCGAACTACTCATGGAGCAAACGATACCCACCCTTCGGGATTATTGCCAGCTGGGCAGAAACCCCCGTGAGCATTGCAGGCGACTATTGCATCAATTCAATAGATTCGATGACCTAGCGCCGCATGGCAGCAGAGCGGTCGGTCCAAGGGGGCCCATGGATTCTGATGGTCGCGGCACTAGCCATCGACCAGTAACGCCAATCGGGCGCCGTGCGGGTCTTCGCGCAACACAGACATCAACTCAGGTGGAACCTTTGATTCATCAAGCCTGCTGAGGAACGTGTCCAAGACTTGGCGCTTTTGCATGCGGTCCTTGTGACGCGTCAGCGGGCCCGACTCGGAGGTGCTCCAGGTGACCACTGCCCGGCCGAACAGGCGCGTGTACGCCTCGCAAGTCATTCGCAGTGCCAACTGGTCCAATACCAGTTGCGGTATACCGCTGCCGTTGACGCGATTCAAAAGGCAATTGACCAACGCAAAAGCAAGACTCTGATTGGCGCAAGTAAAGGGATGCAAGTGTACGAAGTACCAGTGAAAACGCCCCAGGTGTTCAACGCAGTTTAACGGGTCGTGCTTTTCGACCGCATTCATTGCCAATTCCCAAGTGCCCCACAGTAAATCCCAATGCGCAGCCTTCAACGGTCTAGCAGGCAAAAACCAATCGCCTACCTGCTCCTCCGAATTTGATCTGCCATTAACCAGTCGCCCCCAGGATTCTTTGTTTTCGTAGAACTCGCAATCGTCCGAATTCAATTCCCCGATGCCGACCGATTTGGACAAAAGCCGGTGGTAATTGGAACCGCCTAATCGCTTTGCGTTTATTCGAGGCCCATCGAGTATGAATATGCCAAACTCCGAGTTTACTATGCGAGTGAGCCGCGCATAGAGTGCACCGGGCTCTACGCGCCTATGTGCAATTGGGCTAGAAGGGCGATAAAATGAGTCGAATTGCTCACCCAACAACAGGTGCACATGCAAAACCCGCAGCCAACGGACAAAGCTCGACACGTCAGGCCAAGCACTGAGTTCGGTTGGCACATTTGATGACAAGTGACCCACGTTGGCCCAGTAGTTGCGAGTGATTTCATACGGTGACGCGGGAAAGCGCACGATCTCAGCCGCGCACACGCGTTTCTCCAAATTCTCCAATGCTGCAGGAGCAAATATGAACTGTCCGAATCCGATGCGCAAAAATCGATCGCACGACGCGGCCGCGACACCCGACCGTAAGGGCAATTCGACTAGGAGTGGCTGCTTACGCAGCGCCGAGACAATGGCCTCGACCTCCCGTCTCGAGATCGAAGGCACGCGGATCGGGGCCAATTGTTCAGATACCCGAATCCCCACCTCACCCTGCAGGTCTTCGATGGCCGCGCTGTCCAACAAAACCAAACGATCGTTGTCGATTGGTGCAAATCGAGTAAGCGATTGAGAAAATAGGTAGTCGCCCTTTGGTGGCGCGGGCGTGCGGTTGAGCCAATTCTGATAGTCGTTCAAAACCCACGGAACACTCAGGATTTCATCCAATAGTTCAGAATGGTTCATACCCCGACCACGCCTAAGGCCTCATTCCAGCCCTTGATTGAGTTCTTGACGATAGGTAGATGTTTGGGAAAAGCTCCCGGCATACCATGCGGGTAAACCAATTCGGCGTAGTGACTGATGACCGAATCGAGTTGCGAATCGTCGCGCGCCCTTTTGGGGTCGAAGCCCCGAACTATTGCCAGCCCGGATGGGGGTGTGGGAATGACCGAAATTGCCAGGTCCCGCCGAAATTCAAGCAGTACCCAAAGTGCCTTCCAGACATCGCCGACCCAAAACTTAGTGCTTCGCTCGCGCGCTGCAACAATTGGCAATATCGGCAGCACATCGTGAATGACTACCACCGAACTCGAGTTGGCCCACTTCTCCACATTCCAAAAATCACGCAAGGTGAATTCGTAGCAGTGCATTCCGTCGATAAATACCAGGTCCAGAGGCTGAGCTTCGAAGACTGACGCCCGCGTCTCGGCTTTGAAGAATTCGTCGCTGGTGCAGGCATAGAAATTTGCGTTTTTCAACGATTCTCTTTGACGAACGGAATCCAAATTGGGATCTACACCAACGGTGGTTGTGGTGGCTTGAGCCAGTCGCAATGTAGCGCCCGTCTCCACTCCGATTTCGAGATACGTATTTGGTCTAAGTGTGCGATGTATGTAGAGAAGCACGTCGCGATAGCTGGGACCTGGCATGAGTACGGTTGCCAATGTGCCGAGAGCCCCGGGATAGTCCGGGAATCTGCCAATCACCTCGAGCAAGTCTTTGAGAGCTTCTCCAGGTTGACCGCTTTCGATGGCGACCCATGCAGCCGTGTATGACGCAACTAAGTGATTGGGATAGTGCTGACGTACATGCCCAAGTAACTCGAGGGCCTTTGCCTTGTTTCCCGTTCCGAGCTCTGCCATCGCAAGAACGACGTCAAGGGCTGGGTCCGGGCCAAATCGGGATAAACCCGCTGCGTAAAGCGCGTGAACTTGATCCCAATTGCCAGAGCGGATGCATTGTTGGGCCAACAGCACTATGTCGGCTAGCGTTGCCAGCCCCAGCTCAGTGAGCAGCAACTGTTCGCTTGGATGCGGCGATGTCGAGTCCACGAGCACAAGTTTACTCGAAGTGTCCGGGAAAAATCTTCTCGAATCGAGCTCAAGAATGTAAAGCGCAGTATCTTGCCTAGATATCCCTCCAAGCATGGGGGGATTTGGGGGGTTGAAAGTCCCTCCCCAGCGGGGAGGGATATAGGGAGGGGAGAAAATTAGGACCCTAGGCACCCGACTAGCAGTTCCACGCTGACTCCAACTTCGGCTTGTACGGCGCTACAGGTTTGCGGGCACAGGGCAAACTCGCCTGGCCTAGCCGAATCGGAATACCAACCGTCACCACAGGCCGCCACTGAATCCACATGCTTGAGTGTTCGCTGCTCTGGATTCGCCGGCGATATTACATTGACGGTCAGTGTGGAAGGATCGACGATTCCGGCATCGGTGCTTGGTAATGTAAATCGGCATCCAACCACCGAGCGCTGAATTTGTTGCAAAGCGTCAATGAATGCCTCCGGCTTTCCCGCGCCAACATTGAAGAAGCTGCATGTCGAGAAACCCTCCGCGCAATACGTTGTGTGCACAGACGCTCCGCCGGCAATCGCGAGTTGTTCGAGTGTCTGAAAATTGGCCCCGTCCATGCCGATAACGAATGTCTTGATGCCGGTTGAAGCCAGGTGACTCGAAATGATACTAGAGAGCACACTTGGGCTAAGCTCACAGCCATTGGGCTCACCATCCGTCACGATTACCGACACCATGCTTCGGTTCGGGAGTTTCGCTTGCGCGGAATACGACACGAGGCCATGTAAGGCCGCCTCGATCGGTGTGGTGGTGCCGAGGGGACTCTGAGAATTGAGTGCATCTATGAGCAATGGCAACTGTGCAGGAAGACGGCTCAAAGGGACGGTCGGTGCACTATCGTCAGTCCCGTCGCAGCAGCTTCCATACGCGCAACAGTTCTGCTCTGTTGCACTGATCCAACTGCAACTGCCGTGGGGGAAGAATTGCAACGCCACGCCCATGCCATTAGAGGTCGGCGAACCGAAGAATCCAGCTAGCGCATTAATCGCATAGCACCAGCGAGCCTCGGTAATATCGCCCACTTTGCAGTTGGGAACCGTCTGCTGCGGCAATGTCATCGATGCCGAGCGATCGAGCATTAGATATAGATCGAGAGCAACCGGCTCGGCCAATACCGGCTCGAAAGCGCAAGCTGCATCGATGGTCAATGCGGCATCGTCAATCGGGCCGTCGTAGACGAACGATACATCGGGTATGTTTCTCAGACGCTCTGTGCCGCCGTCCTGGCCCTTTGCTTGCCCAGCATCGCTGGCGTCAACTCCTTCGTCTTTTGCGGACATCTCACGGCGCGCGCAATACCAAGAGGGTAGTGCCACGGCTGCCAATAACACTGCGGTCCGCCATCGATGCATGTTTATCGACCTTAACGCACGAAACGCGTTGCTCTTGAGCCAGGCTCTCAAAATGCCGATAAAATCAAAGTGTCGGCTTCTTTGCTTATTGACGGCACGCTTGTGCGACGGGTCTAGTGCATTACAAGCGCACAGTTTTCGTCACATGCACCCACGTGCCGTCATGCCATCAGCATTGACACTGATCGGATCCGAGGAACCGGCCCGGCTAACGACTCATTCCGTAGTTGAATTTGGCTGTTCCCACTCAACGACGGGCGAACTCGCTTCACTCGCTTCTGCGGCGGCGCTTCCGTTGGCGGCCGTGTGCGAAGCCTTCGTTCTGCAATTGTCGCAAAGCCCGCACGGCCGCTGAGCGGCTGTGCCAAAGTGGCGTCGCATCGATTCATGGCGACAATTGCGACCAATCACGTAGGCCGAAACGGACCGCATTCGTTGATGATCACGTTCGCGCAGTGACCGCAAGCGGGCCGCGAGCGAGCGTGCCCGGTCGAGCAAATCCGTACAGGTCTCCGGTACACGTACCCAATCTTGCTTGTGCTCGACCCAGCCGGCGTTGGCTAACAGCGAAAGCAATGACTCCAAGCGCGCGCGGCTGACGCCAACGGAGGCCGCAAGCGTGTCTACGAGTGCCATCTTTCCGGGCCCCGCGTGCTGATTCAACACCGTTGCCACCTGCATCAGATCTTCAGGTCGTGGTCGCTGGCGGTCGAGCCATTGGCGCATCGGGGGTTCGTCCTCTAACGCTGCTAACACTATGGCTGAGGTACCTCCTGCCGCCGTATCAAGTCGACCTAGATCTCGAGAATACTGCTCGAGAGAACTCGGCGCGTGATAATGTATCAAAGTCCGTGGTGCGGCATCGCGTCTAGACGGCATACCGCTGACGCCCACTACAATTGCTTGGCTGCTATTGCCCGTTATTGGCGGCGTTACAGGGGATCGCCCCATTCCCGACAGTGCCCACGACGCGCGGGCTGGTAATGAAGCTCGCCCCAGTATTTCGAGGATTTCATCGACTTCTTCTGGAGCTGAACATAGGACCATTATCGGGTGTGTCGATTGACCTACGCGCTCGAGCAATGTCCCACCTCGGTGCGGTATGTCCACAACCGGCACTTCCAAGGCGATTGTCTCGGGAAGCGGCTGTAAATCTACTCGCTGTGGACTTCGAAGGCCTAATCGATGGGGGAGATCCGTGCGCACGCTGGGCGGCGCCGAGCGCAGTATGGCAAGCGTCGGGGGTCTACCCAGACGGGTGACGATGTTTGGAATCCGATCGTAGGCAACATCGAAATCAAAGGACAACTCCGAGACTCGCTGCGCTTCTTCCGCAACCAGGCCATGGATCTTCAATTGCTGAAGGTCCGTCGCGAGTGCGTTGTCATCGAATGCCTCGAGCGGTACGACCAGCGTGCCGAAGGTCGCTGCCGCGAAGCGAGTTACTATTGACTTGCGTTCCTCCGGCGTTCCTACGAGCGCGTATACGCTGAGGCCGGAACGCGTCCAGTGCGTGGTAATTTCCGAGGCGGCATCTTCCGAACGCTGGATCAACATAGTTTTGCGTTCGAGCGCTTCGGTAGCAATGAAGTAGGCGTCGCTACTGTCGATCGCCGACTGAATGAGTGCCAACGTATCCTTCCCGTTGACCCAGGGCTCAATCCAGCTTTGCACGAGGTCCCGGTCTAATTGTGTTGAAGCCTTCTTGGCGGTCGCCGCAATGAGCTTCCATTCTTTATCGAAGGACCCCGAGGTGCCGACTGCAGAGCTTGCCATCGGGTCGGAACCGGGCCCCGAATTGGGATCGCGAGGCCCGAGTCGCCCGCGACGAACGAACGCGGCGCTTGTTCTTGGCTCGGAACTGATGGCTGCAATTTCGTACGGAACCCACTTCCGAAGGCGGAGGGGCTTCGGGTTGACTCGGTGCCTCGACCTTTGGCGGCTGAACCCTCTTTGACCGGGTTTGTGCGGCTAGTTGTGCCTCGAGTACTCGCTGTGCAGGAGATATGTAGGCCGCGCGAATCACCACCTTGCCTGTGCTGCGAGCGCGCAGCTTTGGCTGGCGCACGGGCTCGGCAACTGCAGGCGGCGTTATCGAGCGTGGGGTGAGTGGTTCCCCACTCGAGTTGGGGCTGGGCACTCGACTCGCCCGAGGCGGAGGTTTGCTGACGACGGGCTGCTTTTTGGCGAGCTTCTTTGCTCGAGTTGGTGGCTGCAGACTTTCGCGCTTCTTCTTTGCGGGGGCGGTCTTCTTGGTAAGCTTTTCGGCTCTGGCAACCGCCCTCTTGGCTTTGGCCACCTTCTTGCGGAGCGGTGCCGTGTTGCCCTTGCCCTTGGCTTTCGTTGTCTTTGCGCGCGTTACCGGCTTGGCACTCGCCGATGCAACCTTCTTGGCGGGGGACTTTTTGGGACGCGGCGCGATGCTCTTCTTAGCTAATCGCGGCTTGGTCGATTGCTTGCCCGCAGCCGAACGTTTCGATACTTTTTTGGTGGGTTTGTTACGTACAGCAGTGACACGTTTACTCATAATGGCTGGCTTCCAGCGCGAGCGGCTGAGCCGCGATCTTCGCGCAAACCGCCGATTGTGATTGAGTCGGCGGAGACAACACCCCACCGCTAGCATCCATTGAACCCGGATGAAACGAATAATTACGGATATTTTGCTCAGTTGCGCAAATGTTCAGTATTTTGCGGATATTCTTCATTTACAGCGGTTTTGATTACGCTGACTGCATAGGGCCCGGTTGGACCTCAATGCGTTTGAACTTTTGACGCCTCGAGCTCCTGCGCTTCCGCTGCCTTTTTCGACGCAGCTGTGTGCCGCTTGAGCGACAGCAGCGCGTCTAGCAGCCGGATAAGTTCGCCATCCACATTTTCGTAATATTTTCGGGTTGCGGCGATGGCTCGCTCTTCGTCACCTTGACGAAACGCCTGCATAAGCTGTCGGAGGTGATCGGGGAATCCGGGATCAAGCAACCAAAGGGTGGGGAACCGATCAATTAAGTCACGATATAGCTCGAGAAATGGGTTGGCGACCCAACGGATGGTCAACGAATGGCTTGCTTCAACGAGAGCGTCTATCCAGCGATGAAATCCGTGAGCGATAAGAATACGGTCGCCTCGATCGAATGCGGCAATCAACAATTCCGTTATGTCCTGTAACCTTTGACAGTCGGTATCGGTTGCGCGACGAATCGCCAGACGAGTCGCGAATTCCAGGACAATCAGCCGCGCCGGTAGTAGATCCTCGACGATATGCGTGACTTCGCCGAGATCCGGTGCCGTTTCGAGGAAGGGTCCGAGCAACTCCAACGTGCCGGTCCTTCGAAAATCCGTCACCGTCACGCCCTGACCGTGGCGCACGGTTACCAACCGCAATTGTTCTAAACGACGAACTGCTTCCCGCAATGTATTGCGGTTAGTGTCGTAAGTTTGCGCAAGTTCCCGTTCACCGGGCAGACGTTCACCGGGTGCAAACTCGCCCGTGAGGATTTGACGGCGCATATCCTCGAAAATACGACCTGTGAGATTCGAGCTGACTACAGGGTCTTTGGGGGACGGCATCAGTGGCCTAACCTTGGCGACTCCAATTTAGAGCAAAAATGAGGCTCCGACAGAGAAGTATGGATAACCAACCCGAACGTTGAGACCAATGGTTCTTCCGAACATGAATTTGGCGCCGCCGCCTATGACAAGAATCGGGTCGGTGAAGGAATTTGAACCTTGGCATGCGTAAGTACCTGGCGCACACCCAAGTGGGGTGAAATCCCAATTTACATGGGAATAGCGCAACGCAAACCCTGGCTCGCCATAAACTGTAATAATGTCCGTCAGATAGAAGTTCCACTGAAGGACGACAGGCACATAGAGGGAGTAAGCCGAACAGTTATTGTAGTCGTAATAAGCAGGCCCCCGCCCATACGCGTAGTAATAGCCGTTGTTGCAGCTGTCGCCCCTCGTTAGCCAATCGAGACCAAAACCTATTCCCATATCGTTGTTAATCGTCGATATGGGTCCGTTTCTCAGGAAGGGGATGGTCACTCGAGCTCCTAGACCATAACCAGTCCCCCCGTAGTAGTACGTGTCATCCACGCCTAGCGCCAGATGGGGCTCCAAGTCCGCCGAGTACACTGGATGATTGCCGGGCTGTTTGATGATGCTTTCAGCCTTGGCGTTTCCGGCGTAAAGCGCCAGCAGCGCAGCCATCGCTGTAAAGAGGCAGCGATGTTTGCCAGACTTTTGATTGAAGAACCGGTACGTGGGATGATTCATGGGCATAGCCTTGATGTCAGACGGTCCAGCCCCTGTAATACACTCGCTTAGGCGCGAAAAGAATGCATTTTATGCCGGCTAGCGGCTAAGCTTCTGACCGGCCGCAAGGATGTTTGGCCTGTAATAATTGAATTGAGATACCAATTCGCGCCAACCGGGAGCATCCATCGAGGCAATAGAGGTCGGCAAGTATTCTTCCGGTTCCGAAAATTATAATGGAGCAAGATCAACTCGTCCCGCTCTAGCCGACGGTCCAACGGAAATTGTTGAGAATACTGTCAAGACCGCTGGGAACCGTGTCATCCGAAAGCTAACATCCGACAACCATGTCGCACCCAAGCGAAGTTGATTCTCCCGCGTCTTATCCGTCAGATCTTGCATCCACTTCGTCGCGGCTCTTGTCGCGCGCGTTGCAGCACACTCTCACCAATGCGTGGCAGACGTCGGACGACTTTTTGCAACATTTTGGTCCCGACGTAATCATGCAAGCATTGGCTGACGCGGACGAACTTCGTGCTCGTTTGCTCGTCAAGCTGGCAAACGTACATGAAAGAATTGCAACGAAGAAATCGATTGCATCGGCTACGGAGGATCTGCGCCTCGCAATCGACGAGAATGTCACTACTCCTGACGCAGTCCTCGAACTGTTTCCCGCTGACGATCGCGTTCGTTACCTGAAGGCGCCTCTTTTGTGGCGCTTCATGTTTGAAGATCGGTTCTTTCAGACCACGCCCTCCGACGGCGAATCGGCGCATGAACGTGCGGTGAAGCGCCTTACGTTTTTGGTGAGCTGCGGACTGGAAGAGTCTCTGCTTTCGCTGCAAGATATCGTGGATGGAATTGGCTTCGAGAAATTGGCAGCGTCGCTGCCAGTAGACGAACTGCGGCGAGTCGTTACCAGGGCGATGCAAGTGGGACGCGATAAGTTGCCCCTGGACGAGGAGCGCCTGCTCGACGTTGTGCCACTCGCCAAACTCATCGGTTTCGTGCCGCTCGAAAGCATTTGGCAGAATGTAATAATTCAGAAAATTGCCGAACCCTACGGATTCGTTGAAGAATCAGCGGGTGCGCGCAAGTCGTCTGAATTTGATGCGTTTAACTTGCGGGCACCGGGCAGCCCCGTGCCAGCTTCAAAACGTCCCCCGAAGCCCTCGAGTAGTCCAAGCGTGCAAGTAGACGATCTCAGTTTTCCGATCGAATCAGCACCTAGTTCATCCGTGGAAGCGCGAGGCCCCGAGGACGACGTAAGAGTAACGGCCGTTGAGCGTCTCAAAGAGATCGGCAGATTGCCACCCAGTTACGAACAACTCTCGACCCCAATATTGCTGTCGATCGAATCAATGTATGCAGATTTATTCGAGGCCACATCGGACGAAGATCGCGCCGATTGCATTCATGAATCGTTCCCCAATGAAAGCCACCTGCGCAGCGCGATGCTGGCCCTGGCGGAATTGCTCGAACCCAGCATTGACGTGACTCGTCCTCCTATCAGTGAAGCGGATACTGAGGCTTTGGTTAAGTTGGTCGTATTCGAGGAACGACGGCGTAAAGACGGTACCGCAGCCCATCGTTCATCCGCGAAGCCACCACCACTTCCGATGGGACGCCCCGCTAGCAGCATCCCTGCCGCTGCCAGAATGTCAGCCCCGCCTCCTCTACCAGGAACCAAGAGCGGCCGAACCGAGTAGAGTCGGCGCGGCACCGATAAGCCCAGGTCCCAGGGGACGCACCGTAGAGCTCCCGTTCTAGCAAACACGGTGCATCCACTCGAGTGTATCCGGTGCTTCTCCGTATTGAATGGCAAGCAAATATTCCCTCAATGCTCGGGCCACGGGGCCTCCCTGCCCATCGCCAATCAGGGTTTCGCCTCGCTGACTGTGCATTGAACCAATAGGCGTTATTACTGCCGCGGTCCCACAGGCGAACGCCTCTGTCATATGGCCAGATTCAGCCGTGGAAATCCATTCAGCGAGAGTTATCGTTCGCTCTTCTACTGTATAGCCTAGCTTGGGACCAATGAGCAGCAAACTATCCCTAGTTATGCCTGGTAGCAGAGAGCCTGAGAGTTTCGGCGTTACCAATGTAGTCTTACCATTGGACTTCAGAACGAAGAAGATGTTCATTCCGCCCATCTCCTCGATTTGGTCCCTATTTACCGCATCGAGCCACACGACTTGGGCGCAACCCCTTTGCGTCGCTTGCGCCTGGGCAATCAGACTCGCAGCATAGTTCCCACCGAATTTTGCTTCGCCAGTCCCACCCGGAGCGGCTCGAACGTAATTGTCGCAAACCCACACGCTGACCGGCTTTACCCCACCATGAAAGTAGTCACCGGCAGGCGAAGCGATCAGAATGAATAGGTATTCGCGCGATGGTCGCACCCCCAGGGAGCATTCTGTCGCAATGAGCAACGGCCGCATATACAAGCTCGTTCCCCGAATCGAAGGTACCCAATCGCGATCATTCTGAATTAAGAGGTCGGCGGCCTGCAAAAACATTTCGACGGGCATTTCAGGCATTGCTAACCGCCTCGCCGAATTCTGAAATCGTCTCGCGTTGGCATCGGGTCGAAAGCTGGCGATATTACCGTTGACCTGCCGAAACGCCTTGAATCCCTCGAAGACGGACTGACCGTAGTGCAATACGGCTGCAGCCGGATCGAGCGCAATTGGCGCATAGGGTCGCAGCGCTCCGGGGAGCCACCCTTCAGCCTCGCGAAACGGGATTTGAACCATATGATCGGTGAAGGTTTGCCCAAAACCCAACGGGGCCGCAAGAACCCTTGCCCGTTGATCAGCTGGCGTCGGACGACTCGTTTGATTGACTTCAATCGGAAATGGAGGCGGCATCGAGCAACGCAGATACTACACAAACCTTGAACTAATTAGGGGAATTTGCCAACCGACCCATTGGATGAGATTACCGGGAGCAAATTTATCCAGTGCTGACCCCCACTAGTGCGCTCATCGAGTGCAGAAATTCGCGGAGCGGTCCCTAAGACCTGTCCGAAGTACCCATTAGCTCCGATGAATCGCGCAACGAATGGCAATTGTTGCTTGGGGTAGTATCCCATGTAATCATCCGCCATGAATCATGGACGAAGTACGACTCGACCTGTGGTTGTGCTCGGCAAGAATATTTAAATCGCGCACACTGGCTCAACAATGCTGTGAGGCAGGTCACGTTCAGGTGAACGATGTTACGGCCAAGAGCAGTCGTCTCGTGAAAATTGGCGATAAGATTATTGCGCATGCTCCACGGGGGCTAACTATAGTCGTCGTTCGTGGAGTTCATAGTAAACGCGTGTCAGCGGTCCTTGCTCGCGAACTATACGAAGATCAATCGCCTCCGCCTCTGCCTCGCGAAGAACGTGTCGCCATTAGGACCAAGGGTACCGGGCGCCCCACCAAATCAGAGCGACGCAGTCTCGAGCGACTCCGAGGTGACGTCGATTTGGAGTAGAGCAGCGCTCGACTCTCGGCAGTCAGCCATGCCGGCTCAAACTATGGCGACGGGTTTGAAGTTGCGGCCGCGCTCGCCAATGCGTTGACATTCGCGCCCGGTTCCGGCGGAGTCAACCGAGCTGCGTTCTTTGCGCCGCGGGTTCGCTTTACTGGAGTTACCGGCTTGTCAATTTCGCCCGCGTCGATGTCGGATTTCTCTCCCAGGTCCGACGGTATTGCGAGAATCGCTAGTACTATGTAGAGCAGTGTCCCGACGACAGGTAAAAAGAACGGAAGCCAGCGATGCCGTCGAAGTTCTTTGAATTGAAGCCACCACTTCATGAGAGCGACAATAGCGTACTAAGTTTGACTCATGCGTCAAGGCGCTTTACGCGACGGTTGGGTGCGCACGCTTGGCTCGCCCCAATCGAAAGGCGCGAATGGGGCGTGCCCGGGCCACCACGATTTTCGACTAACCGCCATCGGAGCAGTCGTGTTCGACAGGGATTGTTTCGTCGTCCGGATTATCCAAGTACCCTTGCGGTAGAACTACACGCTGTGTTCCTGAATCCTTGCAGCGTGGGACGCGTAACGCCGCCGGTGGAAAGGGAGCATCTCGCTCAAGCCTTCCCACAATGAGTCTTAGTTTCTCGATGCTATCCACGTGCATGAGCTGTTGCCGAAGCATCGCCGAAGCTCGGAAGCCCTTTGTGTACCAGGCGGCTTGCCGTCGGAAGGACCGGAGGCCAACTTCCTCTCCAAGCCATGCTGCCTGTCGCGTCGCGTGCTCAATCATTATGTCAACGACTTCGCCCACGCTAGGCGCGCAGGGTGGGCGCTCTCCGCCAAAGAAGGTCCGTAAGTCCCGAAAAAGCCAGGGTTTACCCAGACAGCCGCGACCGATTACTACGCCGTCGCAGCGCGTATCTCGCATCATGCGGACTGCGTCGGCGGCTTCCCAAACATCGCCGTTGCCGAATACGGGAATCGACACACTCTGTTTGAGCTCACTGATAGCATTCCAATCCGCGCTATCAGCGTAGAGTTGAGCAGCGGTCCTCGCGTGAAGCGTAACAGCCGCGCAACCCTCTTCCTGGGCAACACGCCCGGTCTGCGAATAAACGATGTGTTGGTCGTCGATGCCCTTGCGAAATTTGGTGGTGATGGGAACACCCGCTGCGCTGGTCACCGCTGCCCGAATTATTTTGGCTAGCAACCGCGGCTTGTGCGGAAGAGCAGCGCCCCCGCCCTGACTGGTCACCTTACGAACGGGACATCCGAAATTGAGGTCAATATGATTTACTCCTCTTTCGGCGACGAGGAACTTGACGGCTTCGGATATCCAATAGGGATCGGTGCCGTAAAGCTGAATGCTCTTGGGTGTTTCATTGCTGCCAAATGAGGCCAGCGACAGTGTGCGTTTTACCTGTTCGGCCAGAGGACGAGCTGTAATCATTTCGCCAATGCAAAGTGGGGCTCCATATTCCCGACACAACGAGCGAAATGGATAGTTGGTCACGCCTGCCATTGGCGCCAAAGCAATTGGCGGCCAAAGTCGAATGAACCCCAAAATTACGGGTTTGAATTCGTTCGGCTCAGCCGGGGGCACCTGACTGGCAATTGAGGACTCGGATGCGATCAACACGAAGGCGCGACTCTAGTAGCGCGATTCCGCAAAAGTGATGGGTCCTTCGGACCCGGCGCTACCTGGCTAATCGTGCCGCATTCGCCCAAACCCAAATCGCTCCGCGATTTTCGAGCCCGTCAATTCAATTGAATTGAGGGTTAGCCTAAAGGTGCCACCGATCACCGGAACACTGGCCGAGTCGTGTCGCGCAGTTTCTTTGGGTTGGCTGCGTGGCCAAAGAACAGCGATTTTGGGTCAAGTGCAGCGTCAAATCATTGCCGAGACATCTTCAAGTTTGTCGCGGTTGCCTAGTGAAGCGCGAACAAACCAGCCGTTTTGTTGGGGTCTCCATTGGCCACCCGCTGCGATGATTGGTCACGCCCCAATTTTCACGCCTAATTCAGCCCGAGGAACATCCGTAACTTCGACTGTGGCGTTCCCTGCAATTGAAAACCGCTTTAGGATGTAATTGGGTCCAATTTTTTCTGAAGGTAATCTATGCCGGCTCGTATCCGGAATGATGGTTTGATGCTTTTCGAGTCCCAACGTTCGCAATCTCCGAAGTCGCCGGAAGCTTCGGATACAGCTCTGCATACAAGCATACAGCTTGGCCGTACTCCCGCGGTTCACAGGGGTCTAAGGTGATGAACCGAATTCTCATCGTGGAGGATTCCCACAGCATGCGAAGTTTTGTTCGTACGGCGCTCGAATCCGCGTTGCAGCCGTTAGGGCCATTCGAGATCTTGGAAGCGACTAGTGGATTTGATGCGTTGCGACTGCTCCCTCGAGGCCACTGGAACTTGGTCATATCCGACATCAATATGCCCGATATAAATGGTCTCGAACTGCTTTCATTCGTACGCAAGAGCGACGTGCACCGTGCAACGCCGGTAGTGCTCATCTCGACTCAATCCTCGGACAAGGATCGCCAGCGAGGTCTGACGCTAGGGGCCAATGCGTACCTGGTCAAACCATTTACATCGCAACAGCTCGTCAACGAAGTCTTCAGCATGTTGGGCCAGCCAGGTGCGAGGCACCATGACTGATCCAAGCGATAAGGCCCGCGAGGATTTCTTCTCCGAAGCCCAGGAAATCATCGAGACACTCTCGCGCAACTTACTGGCTCTTGACGAGGTTCATCGTCTCAATGGCACCGATCCGTCACTGATCAACGAGGCGTTTCGCGCCGTACACACTCTCAAGGGCTTATCGAGTCTATTCGGTGCGACAATGATTGGGGCATTGTCGCATCACCTCGAAGATGTTCTTGACGACTTGAGGTTGGGGCGCATCCCGCTCAATAATCACATTCTCGACGTACTGTTTAAAGCGGTCGAGGGTTTCGGGCGAGCCCTCGCCATGGAACGGGATTCGACTCAAGAGCGAACGCCGTCTTTCATAGAAGGGCTCGTAGCACAAATCAGAAAAGTCGCGGCGGCGCCGGGCCCATCCCTGGAAACTTCCGGTGAATACGATATTGAGCCGGGGCTCCTGGCTGTTCTAACGGAATACGAAGAGCATCGACTCCGCACGAATATTCAGGATGGCCTAAAGCTATACCGACTCCGGGTGCGGTTTGATTTGATCACAATTGACAAGGGACTTGAAGAAATCAAGGAACGCGTCAAGAAGATCGGCGAAATCATCACGTATTTGCCCACTGGGGAGACCTCCAGTGTCGATTCAATCGAGCTTGACCTGCTCGTGGCTTCTACACGTGATCTAAGTTCTCTCACCGCCGAATTGGTGAATGTCGATCTCGTCATCGAAGAGGTTCCTCGACGGCAAAAACGCGCGCAAACTGGGCATTCCGAGATTGGCCCAGGAAAGATTGGCCATCAACCAGAGATTTCCGCAACAGGGTCGATAGCGCCCGCACAGCAGACCGCGGGAGGCCTTGCCGATCTGACTGGATCGCTTCGCTCAGTTAGTCAAACGGTTCGCGTCGATATTCGCAAGTTAGACCACCTGATGAACATTGTCGGTGAACTTGCCATCGTGCGCGGAGCTTTGGCGCGCCTGGCTGATAGACTGCGTAGCGAGGGTCAGCGACAAAGTGCCACCGACCTGCTGCGGTTACATCGCAATTTCGATCGCAGGCTAGCCGAAATGCAGGACGGGATTCTGGAAGTCCGCATGGTTCCGCTCGGTCAAGTATTTGAGCGGCTCGGACGCGTGGTGCGACAAATCAGCCGCGATTTGGGCAAGGAGATTCGGCTCGTAATAACGGGTGCCGAAACGGAAATCGACAAACTGATCGTAGAGGAACTGAGCGATCCGCTCATGCACATGATCCGCAATGCCATCGATCACGGGATCGAATCCGCAGATCGTCGGCTGACTGTGGGCAAACCAGCCATGGGCACGATTGCGCTAAATGCCTTCCAAAAGGGCAACCATGTAATGCTGGAGATCGAAGATGACGGACGCGGAATCGATGGACAAGCAGTCCTACGGCGTGCCGTGCAGCTGGGCAAGGTGGGAGCGGAAGAAGCCAAAGACTTCTCACGGGCAGATATCCTGGGATTGATTTTTCTGCCGGGCGTAAGTACTCGGGAAGAGGCCAACGATGTCAGCGGTCGCGGCGTCGGCATGGACGTGGTCAAGACCAATATTAGTAAGCTTGGGGGCGTCATTGACGTTCACAGTGACGACGGCATCGGGACCAAGATGACCATTACGCTTCCAATCACGCTTGCCATCGTAAGTGCTCTCCTAATTCGTGTCGCGGATAATACCTTTGCAATTCCATTAGCAAGCGTTTCCGAGGCTATTGGTTTCGACGACGCGGGTCTTCGAGTTGTCAACGGCCGCGAGGTTATGACGTTGCGCGGCACGACATTGCCGATTGCGAGGTTGGACAGACTGCTCTCGCTAACTCGAACGACGCCACCTCCGCGACGTCAATACGCGGTAGTTGCCGCCTTGGGTGTCAGGCGATTAGGACTCGTTGTCGATCAACTAGTAGGACAGCAAGACATAATTATCAAACCGCTGGGTAAGTCTTTGGACAACGTCCGGGGATTTGCAGGTGCAACTGAACTGGGGGACCAACACGTAGGTCTCGTCATAGACGCGGCAGCGCTAATAGACGAGGTACTTGCAACATCAGACATGGGGGCGCGCAGTGCGCGACTGACGTATGGGTGAACTCGTAAAACTCAACTCGCAGCGACTACCCAGAAGGGATCCTGCGGAACGGGAGCTAATTCGCGAGTTTCTGGCAGTGATGCTGGCAGGCCAAACCTATGGCGTGGAATTGACCAGGATTAGAGAAATCTTGAGCCCACCGCCACTGACGGCCGTCCCGAGAGCACCCGCGCATGTTAAAGGGGTCTGTAGCGTTCGCGGTCAACTAATAACGGTAATTGATTTGAGATCTCGCCTTCGTCTTGAAGAAGCACCACTTAGCCGAAAGACACGCATTCTGCTTACGGAAAACGCAGGCGAGGTCGTTGGCCTATACGTGGATGAAGTGCGTCATGTTCTTAGATTGACGGAGGCCGAAATCGAACTTGCAACTGGCGTATTCGGAAACAACGTATCCGAACACGTCATTGGAATTGGGCGTCCACCCGGTCACGTACTCGTGTTGCTCGATCTGACGTCCGTAGTCCCGCGCTAAACCTTTGCCGACAATGATGCCGTCCAAACAACGTCCAGATCCCCAAAAAAGCTTAGTAGGCTTTGCCGTTGGCGAAGTCTATTACGCAATTCCCATCGGTTGCGTCAAAGAGATAATCAATCCAATTACTCTCACCAGGCTTCCGTACGTGCCAGATTCCATTTCCGGCGTGGCCGATCACCGCGGCGAAGTCGTGCCGATTGTGGATCTTCGTGCTCGCTTCGGGGTTTCGGAGATCGAGGAGCGGCGTCGAACCAAGTGGATTCTCGTCGACATCGGCAGTAAGACCATTGGTCTAATTGTCGATCGCGTTACGGGTGTCTTCGGCACTGGCGGGAAAAGTTTGCGACCTGCTCCCAGTCTTGGAGGTGGAGAGGAAGTTCGCGGAATTGCAGGCGTCACTTCGCATGATGGCGCTATGGTTTTCGTTCTCGACGTTGATCGGCTAGAAACAATTGCCGATTCTTTGCACATTCAAGATATGCAACTACCTGCCGGGAGCTCCAAAGGATGACCCGGGATAGTCTGGAACAGGCCCTCACGGCGCCGGATCCCGAGGTGCGGCGTCTGGCCGTTGGAGAACTTACCAGGCTGGGAACAGAATCGACAGCGTCTCTTATTCGGGCCTTAGGGGATGACGACTGGCGTGTTCGTAAGGAAGCCACGCGAGCGATAATCGACATGCCGCCTTCAAAGGAGCTGGCGCAAGCCGTTGCCAAGGCGTTGCTGCCAAATGACAATGTCGGGTTCAGAAATGCCGCTGTCGAAGCACTTGCGGCGCTGGGGCAATCCGCGGTTGAGGCACTAACTGAGGCAATTGCCTCACTGGACGTCGATGGCCGCAAACTCGCAGCTGACGCGCTAGGCCAATCGCGGCATCCATCCGCGGCTTTTCTCCTCAAAACCCTCGCCGTTGACATTGACCTGAACGTCAGAGTTGCGGCGATTGAGGCCCTTGGCCACGCGGGCTCGAGCAGTTCGGTAGAGTTTTCCGACATCCTGTACTCGGCCATGCGTGCTCCGGAACCCATTGAGCGGTTGTTCGCCCTCGAAGCCGCCAATGAACTTGGCCTAAGTCTGGATTGGCGGCGCATTCGAACCCTACTCGGAGAGCCGTGTCTGCAGCGCGCAATTTGGTCAGCAGCTTGCCGCATGAACGACCCGGATTCCGCAGAAATGCTGGCGCGCGTCGTGGACGAATGCCTTGAATCCGAATTCCCATTGGCGGTGCTGGCGCTCGCGAATCGAATTAGCAGAGACGAACAAGCATTGCCGATTGCTCGGCTTACACTAGCCACTTTGCGTGTCGAACGACGCCAGTGGCTCGCTCAGTTGCTGAGCGGCGAATTGGTCGAACACCGCCCAGCAGCGTTGTTGGTCGTTGCAGCGATCGGCGATGCTGAAGCAGCGCGCGCGGTTTTGGATGTAATCGACGATGATTCGTTGGCAGCGACCGCAGAACTCGCCCTGTCACTACTTGGCAAAGCTGCCTCGGCGTTACTTTGCGAACGTGCGTTGGCTGCGTCTTCGCCGCGAACTCAAGCGCTCGCAATCGGGATGTTAGCGAGGGTCGTCGGCTCGGAGCCCGATGTCGATGCGCTGGCAACCGTTGCGGCGGCTTTGGACTCAGAGAACCCTTCGGTATTGCGAGTTGCATTCGAATTTCTAGAACGAAGCAGTGACGAGAATTGCCTCGAGCGAGCCTATTCGTGCTTCGAGCGCGCAGCGCGTATCGTCGAAACATCGGCTGTCGCCGCGCTTCAGTCGATGGTGAATCGCCATCCGAATTGTGCGGCGCGCCTGATTCTGAACTCCACCGTCAACGGTCCCAATACCCTAGCGGCCGTTGTGACAATGGCTACTCTTATAGCAATCCCCGGATATGACCGTGCTGTCAACACGGAATTCCTGAGCCGAGCCCTAGCACACGAATCACCTCACGTACGAAGAGGGGCGCTCGAGGCGTTGGCGATGTGCGGTCACGCGTCGTCAACCGACATGGCGCTATTTGCTCTTACAGACGAGGAGTCAGAAGTTCGTCGGGCTGCGGTTAGGGCTCTGGGGCGCGCTACGGACGTTAGCGCCATCGAAAGGCTCATCGATATCATTCGCGTGTCGGACGATTTGGACCTAATAGTAGCTGCCATTCGAGCACTTGGCACATCGGACAATCCTCGGGCGTTGCCGGTGTTGCGTCCAGTCGCGCGTGGAGGAGCCCCGGCCGTTGCCGTTGCTGCGGTTGAGGCGATTGCGCAACTTCACGACCCGCGCCGCATCGATGCTTTGATTGACAGCCTCTCACACTCGGATGGCGAGGTAGTCAAAGCTTCCTTGCAAATGCTGGCTAGAGAAACCGACCTGCGAGCGGGGGCACACTTAGGTGCCTGTTTGGATCACGAAGCTTGGGATGTCCGGCGGCTAGCCGCAGACTTGTTGGGCAAAATTGGTGGAGAGGTCGCTCATGGTCTGCTGCGCACCAAATTGGCGATTGAAACCGAGCCTCTGGTACGAGAGGCGCTCCTACGAGCCCTGGGCGATGTCGAAGTTACAACTTACGTGAGACGCAACACGCCAGGTGTTGACTCTGGAAGCTGGCGGCCTCGATGACCGCAGAACCAATCACCGGAACGCTTCTTCGGTTGCGACCGAATGAATTCCGACTGCTTCGGGACCTCGTGAATGTACACGCTGGGCTTCACTTTGACGATGACGCACTCGTGCTCTTTGACCGCAGACTCGCCGATCGATTGACGGCACTTCAATTGTCGGGCTATGACGAGTACTACAAATTCCTTAGGTTCAACGCCCGCGGACAACACGAACTCGACGAAGTGCTCGAGCGCGTAACGACCAATGAGACCTATTTCTTCCGCCAGGAATACCAGCTGCGGGCATTCAAGAATGAAATCCTGCCTCGCATCTACGAAAGTAACGTAGGGCGTCGCCGACTTGGAGTCTGGAGCGCCGGCTGCTCGACTGGAGAAGAAGCTTATACGCTAGCGATGCTCATTCACGAGAGCGGGTTGTTCGACGGTTGGGACGTGCGGGTCATTGGCAGCGATATTTGCAAACACAATGTCACGTTTGCTCGCCGCGGTATTTACCGCGGCGGGGCATTCCGCACCACTCCACTAGAATATCGGCGAAACTATTTTGTCGAGACTGAAGACGGATTTCACGTATCGGAGAAAATCCGAAAGATGTGCTACTTCGGTCAACTCAATCTGCTCGACACCGGTAAAGCTGCTATCGTAGGGCGAGTGGATGTCGTATTTTGCAGGAATGTACTCATATATTTGGACGTACGGTCGCGGCGCAAGGTGATTGACAGCCTGTACGAGCGGCTGGTCCCGGGCGGTATCCTTTTGCTGGGTCATTCCGAATCACTACTGAACGTTACGACCGCCTTTGAACTCGTGCATCTGTCCGAAGATCTGGTGTATCGAAAACCGCCCACTCAAGAGCGCGCCGAGCCCGGGGCTCGTTAGGCAAGAATGGCCGTGACCACTATTTCCAAACTCCGCGTTCTTGTCGTTGACGATTCGGCTTTCAACCGGCGGAGTCTGTCTGAGATTCTTTCTTCCGATCCCGAAGTGGAGGTAGTGGGTAAGGCGGGCGACGGCGATGAGGCTTTGCGCCTGGTCACGCTGCTACGACCCGACGCTATCACGCTCGATCTCGAAATGCCCCGCATGGACGGATTCACATTTCTGCGAATTCTGATGAGTGTGAATCCAATGCCCGTGATCATCGTTTCTTCTTACAGCCAGAAGGAGAACGTATTCAAAGCGCTCGACTTAGGAGCTCTCGATTTCATTGCCAAGCCGGACAGATTTGCCGACTCGGAACTAAACCGCATTCGCGCCGAACTCTTGCAGAAAATTCGTGTCGCACGAAACATGCGACCCGGTGCTTTGGCGGCGCGCCGAACGACTGAGCTTGCCGCGAGCCGCCCCGCGGCGACTCCTCCCGTAAGCGCGGCTGCGCCGCGTAATTTCATCGCGATTGCATCGTCAACGGGTGGCCCCACGGCTCTGATGGAGGCGTTCTCGAAAATTCCCGAACGACCCCGTAGCGCAATCCTAATAGCCCAGCACATGCCCGACAAATTCACGCGGACCTTTGCCGAAAGACTCGATCGTCGCAGTCCCATGCACGTAACCGAAGCTCAAGATGGTGACATGGTAGTCGGCGGTCGTGGATTCGTCTGTCCCGGCAGGCGTTGCATGGAGCTAGAAAAGCTCCGTTCGGGCGATTGTCGGATAAAGGTGGCTGTTCCCGATCAAAGTGATCGCTACGCGCCTAGCGCGGATCGACTATTTTTCAGTGTGGCCAAGGCTGCCGGTTCCAAGGCAATTGGGGTCATTTTGACCGGAATGGGCGACGACGGTGTTCAGGGTGCGCGGGCTATTATTCAAGCTGGTGGCACCGTGATTGCCGAAAGTGCCAGCACCGCCGTTGTCTACGGAATGCCAGGTGCAGCGGTGCGCGCGGGGGTAGTGACTAGGTCGCTCGCGATTCACGAAATTGCCGATTGGTTCAGCGCGATCTGCGCATAGCTTCGAGCGCTGACCCCGCGAGCAGCGCGATTCCACTGAAGTGATCGGTCCTTTGGCCCCGGTGGCCCGCAATGCACAGCCGGGCTGATTTACCTGGGCTAATGCGTGGCCACGGGCCGCAGTGCCAGACAGATCTTTGACCCATGGCTTTCGCGCCTGTAGTCTATGGCGGCACCCATGACTGCCTTGCCTGGTCAAGCGCCGTTTACGGCCACGATAGCTGTCCGAAATCGCAGCAATTAGGACGATTTTAGCTTATTCCGATCCGGCGCCCCGTCTGGCTTTCGCGCCCTGTCCGGCACGTGGCCCCCATTTTTCCGGACCGTCAATGCGCCCGGGAATGGGGCTTCGAAATGTGAAGACGGGGGCAATCGCGCTACTGATGACGCTCTTGGTCTCGGTCCGGGCTGGCGCCGAAACGCCTCACGAAGTGAAACACGGCAGCTCGATCAACGCGCCTTTGCTGCAATCGAAGCCAGCCGGCACCGCTAATTCGTCGCACGCGACCGGTGCGCCGCGATCGGGCGACATTCGCCGCACGAAGCCGCCTACGTCTTCAGGCAAGAGTGCCGCTTCGCTCCACAAGGGTCCCATGCCCAAGCAGCCTCGCGCTACGCTGCCTGAGGGTGCACCCCGTAACGAACCGAACTCCGAAGTAAGACGCGCGATTGCCGGTGGGGCCACCGATGATGATAGAGCTGCACCGCTCGACGCCGAGCTACAGGTTCTTCAAGAAGCCGAGCGAACGCTCTTTCCGCGGCCACTGCGGGGCGTGCTTCCCGGATGGTCCTGGGATTTGGAGAATACGAATGCCGAAGCAGGCGTTCCATCGGGCACTTTCATTGTGCCGCCTGATCTCGCGCCTCAAAACTCGGTTCGCCCGTCGATCGAAGTTGGCAAGTGGTTGGGCGAATTGACGTTGCCCAACCTGCCAACGGGTTTCGAACCGAGCGTTGTCACGTATCTACAGTTTTATCGCAACAGCCCGCAAGGCAAGTCAATCTTGCGTACTTGGGCCAAAAAGAGTGGACGCTATAGTAAGCTCATCGTTGCAGAGTTAGCAAAGGCCGGGCTGCCCACGGATTTGCTCTGGCAAAGCATAATCGAAAGCGGCCACAACCCCACTGCCAAGTCTGCCGTTGGCGCCGTGGGACTATGGCAATTCATGCCAGATACTGCGCGCGCTTACGGCCTGGTCGTCGATCGGTGGACTGATGAGCGACTCGATCCGCAACGTTCGACCGAAGCGGCAGCTCGGTTATTAGCGGATTTGCACCGCCGGTTTGGCAATTGGGAATTGGCCTTAGCCGCTTACAACATGGGCCATGCGGGCCTTACCCGAGCGATTCGCAAATTCAACTCGAACGACTTTTGGTTACTCAGTCGTTGCGAAGGCGGACTGCCTTGGGAAACGACGCTCTACGTCCCCAAGATCGAGGCGTTGGCGATTGCGATGAACAATCGGAGTATTTTTGGAATTGACGACACGGAACCGGACCCCGCGACCCAATTCGATATTGTCAACGTAGGTCCTGGACAGCCGCTGTCCTCTGTTGCCAAAGCCGCCGGGGTGAACGAATCGGCGATAGCCGAACTCAATCCGCAATATCTCGCGGGGCGAACCCCGCCTCCAGACTCCCCAGCAGAAGACAACCAGTTTTTTGATCAGAGTTCCCTCGGGAACTGGCAATATAGTGTCGCGTAAGTTCTCCGGAATTGGGACATCCGACAATGACTGGGATACCTACCTGATTCGTCAAGGCGATACTCTCGAGAGCATTGCCAAGAATGTGAACACGTCCCCGGCGGAATTGCGAAGCCTAAACCAGGTGGGTCAGTCCGAAGTGCTGATTCCCGGTGACGTGTTGCTCATCCCGCATCGAGATCGACCCTCTGATGTCGATATCGCGGAGGATGAACGCGTTGTAATAATACCCAAGGCGATTGCTGCCAAACCCGGTGAGCGAAGGGTGTTCTACCGCGTCGTGACCGGTGACACATTGTCAGGTATCGCTAGGGCTTTCAGTGTCAAGCGTTCGGATTTGTTGGAGTGGAATAGCATAGACACGTCAGCGCGATTGCAATCCAAAATGGCATTGGCTATCTGGGTGCCAACAGACCGGCCTCCGACGCAAGTTCGTTTCTTGACCGAATCAGAAGTGCGCGTACTAGTGGCTGGCAGCCAGGAATTTGCGGAGTACTTCGAGGGATTGCGCGGAAACGATCGGGTCGTCGTGCGGGCGAAAGAAGGGGACACTCTGAACAGCATTGCAACTCGGCAGCGCGTGAACGTGGCGACGCTCGAACGCGTGAATCGCCGATCGCGCAATGCCCGGCTGGCCGAAGGCGAGTCCGTTGTCGTATACATTCCGCACGCCAAGCCCCAGAAACCCGCTCAAAAATCGGTCGAGGCCAGTCATGCCACTGCACCCGCCGGTACGGAGCGCCCGCGGCCCGCAAATTCTAGCCCCGCTCCGCACGATTCAGTTGCTACAACCAGTCCACAGCCCGATTCGGGCTGAAGACTACGAGGACTCATGGATTGCATAGTTCTGGCTGCAGGCCGCAGCAAACGAATGAAGAGTCGGCTCACGAAGGTTCTACATACGATAGCGGGAAGGCCGCTGCTTCACTATCCCGTTAGGGCTGCGCTGGAGTCGGGTGCTTCACGCGTGATCGTAGTCTGTAGCGAAGATAACGTGGCGGCGATAAAGGCCAATCTTGCCGAAGCATTTGGTGACGCTCCTATTGAATGTCGGATTCAACCCCAAGCTCGCGGAACCGGGGACGCAGCGAAGGTGGGTATCGATCAGTGTAGCTCCGATATTGTCGCGATACTGTGTGGCGACACCCCTCTCGTTGACGCCGACAACTTACGGAACCTAAAGGCCGTACTAGAGCACGATGGTGCGTCGCTCGCAGTGCAAAGTTGTATCGTAGCGGAGCCCGGCAGTTACGGACGCATCGTGCGCAATTCTGACCAAAATGTGGTTACGATCCGTGAGAACGCCGACCTGCGTGATGACCACGAGCGAGCCATCAACGAAGTGAATGCCGGCATCTATGTCGGTAAGCGCGATGTTGTGGCGCACGCGCTCGAACGACTCTGCCCCAATAACCAGCAAGGCGAATATTATCTGACCGACGTGGTCGAAGATATTGCGAAATCCGCACGCGTCGTCGCGCATCGAGGTAACCCAGATTCGCTCCGGGGCGTCAATGACCGGATTCAGCTCGAGGAAGCTGAATCGATCATGTACCAGCGTATCGCACGCCGTCATGCGCTGGCAGGCGTTACGGTACGTGGTAATGCGCGAATTGAGGACACGGTTACGATTGAGCCTGATGCAACGATCGACTTTGGCGTATCTCTTCGCGGACGTACGACTATTGGAAGCGACTCAGTCGTAGAAGTCGGTTGTGTAATCGTTAACTCAAGCATCGGGCGCAACGCCAGTATCAAGCCTTATTCGGTGATAGAAAAAAGCTCTGTGGGCGATAGTGCTCAGATTGGCCCGTTTGCACGCCTGCGACCCGAGAGCGTTATCGAACAAGAGGCACATATCGGCAACTTCGTGGAGACCAAGAAGACGATTGTGCACCGCGGCGCCAAGGCGAACCATCTTTCGTACCTGGGGGACGGGGATATCGGTGAAAAGGCAAATGTCGGTGCCGGCACCATTTTTTGTAACTACGACGGCTACAAAAAGCACAAGACAATCATCGGCCGCGGGGCATTCATTGGTAGCGACTCGCAGTTGGTAGCGCCGGTCACGGTCGGGTCGGGCGCCTACGTTGCCAGCGGCACGACGGTAACAAAAGACGTCCCCGAAGACGCGCTGGCAATCTCACGCATTAAGCAGGAAAATCGGTTGGGTTACGGGGCGAGACTTCGAGCACGCCTAGCTAGCGCACTCGGCAAGACGACCTAACCTGAGTGTCTAGCGAATTGCGCGCTGACCACTTACAATGTGCAAATTCCCCCGCAACGCTTCTGGCGATGGGGCAGGCGGCATATCCACGATATTTTGTGGAATTTCATGCTGCATTCTGCGGCGCTTTACATCCAGGTAATTGGCTGAGAATGGGTTGGCAGCCACAAGTACCGGTATGCGCCGCTCGACGCAGACGCCCAAGGCGCGCAGTTTATCCACCTTGTCCGGATTATTCGTTAGCAGCTCTATCGAGTTCACGCCGAGTTCAAGCAGCATGGCACTAGCGACGTCATACTGTCGCGCGTCGACCGGCAAATGAAGGAGCTCATTGGCTTCCACCGTATCTGCTCCCATGGCCTGAAGCGCATAGGCGCGAATCTTGTTTGCCAAGCCAATGCCTCGACCTTCCTGACGTAGGTAGAGCACGGCCCCGAAGCCACGTCGCGCTATCTCCGCTTGGGCACGATCCAATTGATCTCTGCAGTCGCATTTCAGCGAACCAAAGACCTCACTCGTCAAACACTCAGAATGCACGCGGACCGGAACCGCCTGACGACCTCGAATATCGCCCATTACGAGTGCGATATGTTCATTACTTAACCCGAGGCTTTCATCCGAATCGAACGCGTTCCATCGGAACACATGCATCTCGAACATTCCGTAACGGGTGGGAATTGGGGCACTGGCTAAAAGTTTCAACCGGCCTTCACATATGTCTAGGACTTGCGGGACGTCCTTCATTCGATTTAATCCTCACTGCTGACCGTCTTACGGCCAAAGGGCTACGAAATCCTTATGTAGCTTCAACTACGCATGGTCAAGCGGGGTACCGCGCCGATCCGCTCGGAGCCCTTTGACTTTTGCATAAAGACATAATTGCATGCTCCAAAACGGCCCTCGGCGGGCGTTTCGACGCCCCTTTGAGGGCCAAATCGACCTGGGCGATGACCTCGAGCCATCGCTCCAAGTCAGCGCGAGAGGTTCTCTTGCACTGGTCGGCTAGCTCATTTGCCCTGAACGGTGGCGCCCCCGCCGCTTGTGCTGCTTTCGGCGGAGGCATCCCGGCGCGTATCGCCGATTCGAAACGCAACAGTTGCCGCGCCGACCAGGCCATCGTCCCTACGATTGGCAGACCTCGATCTCTTGGATCGTATACCGAATCGAGAGCTGCCAATGCCCGGCCAAGGTCCCTCTGTCCGATGGCTCCAACGAGCTCCCATACCGTCGATGTCTTAATTCGCGCCAAGCAAACGCCCACTGTATCTTCGTCAATTTGACCATCCGCACCGACATAGAGACAGAGTCGCTCAATTGCGTCCACTAGCGCGGCCAAGTCGGTTCCGGCCACTTCAGCAATGAGTTCGGCGGCGCCGGGCGCAACTCGGACGCCGCGTTCGCTGGCACGAGCGATCACGAAACTCGATACACCATTGCGCGAAATGGGGTCACACGAGATCCACCAATTGCCCTTTTTGGCCATCGTCGAAAGGCGCTTTCTCCCGTCGATTTTGGTGCCGCTCAAAACGAGGACGCACGAGGAAACCGGATTCGACGCATATTGTGCAATCCGGTCTGCTGCGTCGCCAGCCCCCTTGGCCGATTCCCAGCGTTCTATTTGGCGAATGGTTACAAACCTTCGACGTGCCAGCATTGGCAAAGTACGCACGGCGGTGATGATTGTATCGATAGGCGTTTCAGTGGCGACGAAGTTGTCTTCATTGAGCCCCGGTACAGCATCCTTCAAAACGTGGCTGCGTGCGGATTGCAGAACCTTGTTTTGCAGGTACTGCTCCACGCCGACCACAAGGACGACTGGAGGTACATTTCCCTCCTCGACTTGCCGGCAAAATTCTTCGGGGGTCATGGCGACGGGCAGTATGTACCAATATTGACGAAGCAGGCAGGTCGATTCATTTGCAATTGCCAAATGCGCGCCATTTTGGCGGAATTCATGTGCTTATCACCGACGCTAAGAGGTTCGCAATTTCCTGAGCCGCAGCCTCCACAGAAGGTGACAAAGCTTTCCCAAAACCAAGTTGCGCCGGCTGAACCCCTAGCACGATAACTTCACACTGGGGGCAAGCGCCAAGTATGTAGTCCACGATGACGCTCAGTGGCAGCGCATGGGTACAAAAGGTGACGCCAGAAAGATGGGTCTCGTCCAATAATTGGGCGCAGCCCGGTTGTGCTCCGATATCTGCGGCGTCAATCACGAGCAGGTGACTCGGATTGACCCGTCGAATTGGACCCGTACAGTTCTCGGGTGCGTTGGCACCAACGAATACGTGAAGACGCTGCGAACGACTCGGATCCGACTCGAGCAATTCTGCCACGCGTAGGGCGACAGCGTCATCCCCACGCAGTTCCGAGCCGACGGCAAGTAGGGCTACATCACGGGCTGATTTCAGACGGTCCGTCAGCGTTTGCTTGAGTTGATCCGTCAGATTGAACTTTGGGTCCGTAGACAACTTTGAGGGTCTCCCGGTCTATGACTGCCAATTCGAATTCTTGAGTAGGTTCAATACCATTCTTGCGACAGGTATCGGAACATTGCGCACAATAGATGCAACGCGACATATCGATATGGGCCTCGTATGTTTTGTCAGCGATTTTGACGATCACGAGTGCCTTCGAAGGGCAATCTCGCTCGCATAGTTTGCAGCCCGAGCAGTTTTCGCTGACGAATGATATTCGCCCGCGCAATCGGTCGGGAGCAGCAGACTTAACGGCGGGATATTGCGACGTCGCGGGTTTTGAAAAAAGACTACGAATGACCTCCAGTGCCATTGCGCCGGGCCAGTTCATTGGACAACTCCCTTCAGAACCAAATTGATGACGAGCTGAACGAAGGCGACGGGTGCCAGGATTTTCCAGCAGAAATCAACCATTTGATCGATGCGCAGGCGCGCCATGATCGTTCTCATGAATGAAATCAAGAAGATGAGACCTTCTACCTTCACCAAGTAAAGGATGAACGCCAACCACGCCGGCGCTCCGAGGCCGAAGGGAAGAAATATTGCCGCAATCAGCGACGCGCCAACGATCATTTCAACGTCGATACAGAGCCTGAATAGACCCAGCAATCGTCCGCTGTACTCCGTGAAGCTGCCTGCAACGATTTCAGTTTCCGCCTCTGGAATATCGAACGGAACGCGTTCCAACTTACCGAGCAGAGCGACCATCGCAACGACGAAACCAATTATGTTTACGGGCGCAAGGTACCAACGTTGCGCATAGAATTCCGATATCTCACTGATTGACCAGCTGTTGGCCAACATGGCTGGCGAGAGAACGCTGAGCAGCAGTGGGATCTCGTAAGCAAACAGTTGCGTCAATGCTCGAGCCGCCCCGATTAGAGAATAGACGGAACGCGAGAACCACCCGCCTAGAAAGAAGGTGAGCGTCGGAATTGTGAGCAAATACATTACGACGATTAGATCGCCGGGAAATGAGTTGAGCGCGTGGGTGCTCCAGAGTGGCACATACAGCACCGCGACCACGGTAGCCGTCAGCGCGAACATCGGCATCAGCTTGAAGATGGTTCGATCCGCGCCGATTGGAACGGTCTCCTCTTTGGCTGCTAGTTTTATTATGTCCGCTAGTGGCTGAAACCAAGGCGGGCCAACACGATTTTGCATCAGCGCGTGGAGCTTGCGGTCGATCCATTCACCAGCAAGCGCAAAACCGATTAGGAAAAGAAATCCGGGAAATACTAGGATATAGAATAGTGCCATGGCCTTTAGACCCGGTCCCTGCTGCTCGCTAACTTCTTGTTTAGCTCGGCAAAGTCAATGCCAGAATCCCGATAATGCTGAATTCCCAATTGACGCAGTGCCGGCCAAGAATACTCACCCGAGGCGTTTCCGGATTCATCGCGCAGTTCAATCATGCGATCGGTACAAGAGAAGCACGGATCGATGGCGGCCAGCGTAATCGGCATGTCAGCCAGGTATCCGCCCTTCATCATGTGCGATACGGCCTGCATGTTAACCATCGTCGGCGCGCGCACCTTGACTCTTTCGGGCTTGTCGGTGCCGTTGCCCCGTACGAAATGGAAGTCTTCTCCGCGGGGTGCTTCGTAGCGACTTATCGCTTGACCCGCTGGAATCTTTCTGGGCACCTTGGTCGCGATCGCACCATCTGGCAGCTGAATCAAGATCTGGCGAATCATCTTATAGGTCTGCATGAGTTCGCCTACGCGAACCAGCGTTCTGCCATAGACGTCACAGTGATCGGATGTGATGACCTCGAAATCCAGATCCGCGTAGACGGCATACGGATCGTCCTTGCGAATGTCGCGGCTAACACCCGACGCGCGAGCGGTTGGCCCTGTTACACCCAGGCGAAGAACGTCCTCCTTGGTCATGCGCCCCACATTTTTGAGGCGTTTGATGAGTGTCGTCTCGTGGCCGGCGAGTTCGGCGTAGTATTTTGTTCGTTCCTCGAGGGTATCAGTGGCCTTTAGGATCTCGGTCTTTTGATCATCCGTGATGTCCCGCCTAACCCCACCGATGGTATTGAAACCGTAATTGACGCGATTACCGGTCAGCGATGCCAACAAATCCATCACGACTTCCCGATCGCGCCAAGAGTACATTAGGAGCGTGTCAAACCCAATTTCATGACCGGCGACGCCTAGCCACAATAGGTGACTGTGGATCCGCTCAAGTTCTGCTACCAAGGTCCTCAGATACAGACCGCGCAGCGGCACTTGGATGCCGGCAATTTCTTCAACCGCCTGCACATAAGCAGTGGAGTGTGAATGGGAGCATATCCCGCAAATACGCTCGAGCAGATAAAGGTCGTTCAGATAGCTACGTTGCTCACAAGCCTTTTCGATGCCTCGATGGTTATAACCGAGACGAACTCCCATTTCGGTGACCTGTTCGCCTTTCATACTCAATATGAAATTGCCGGGCTCCTTGAGTGCGGGATGTTGCGGCCCGAGTGGAACCTTGATGACATCTCTCTCGGTCATTGCTCAATCTCCTTGCCGACTTCGAGCATTTCCTGAGTCCAGTCCTTGCGAAGTGGGTATTGACCAACCGGCCACCCATCGGGAAGCGGGTACCTATTGCCCTCTGCTATGCCCTGGATCCTAACACCCAACAGATCGATGACTTCACGCTCGTAAAGGTCAGCGTGCGGGAAATAAGGGGTGACAGTCTGCGGCCCGGGGCCATCCTTGGGAGCGCCCGTGACGAGCGTCAAGACGATTCCGTCGTCGTTCGCCAGGTGGTACATCAAACCCAAATGGGTAACCTCATCGGTACCGGTGATCGTACAAAGCATGCCGAATCCGAGCTGATCTTTCGCGTGCGTCAGCACTGGATGCAGTTGATCCATTGTCACTTCCGCCCAAACGCGACGGACGCGTTGAATGGTTACCTTGCCGGACAAATCGGAAAAGGCAGATTCGAGTTTTTGTTGGAGCAATCGCTCAGACTCGAGCTCCGGCGAGGACTCCGTTGCGGGTGTATCTTCATTGGACATCGGATGAATGCCCTTCTTCCTTTTGATGTGAACGCACTAGCTGCTCTGGGGCAATCAGCTCATCATGCTCACCCATCGGATTGTAGTCGATTCGGGGACGCTCGACGGGCACGGCCTGCCCGCTTTCGAGAGCCGTCAACAATTTTACCACGCCGTCGATGATTGCCTTGGGACTTGCCGGACAGCCTGGGATGTACGCGTGTACGGGAATGACGGAATCGATGCCCCCCATGACGTTGTAGAGACCATCGAATACACCGCCCGACGACGCGCAGGTGCCGACAGCCACTACGAATTTAGGTTGTGGCATCTGTTCGTAAATCCGAACCAGCCGGTCTTTGATTTGACGAGTCACCGGCCCCGAGCAAACGAGTACATCAGCATGCCGGGGACTTCCTTTCAAGACCACCCCGAAGCGCTCGACATCGTAACGGGGTGTTAGGGCTGCTATCACCTCGATGTCGCAGGCGTTGCAGGCTCCCGAGTTGAAATGAAGTATCCAAGGAGACTTGAGCCTTGCCCAGGTAACAATTCTGTCAACGACTCTCATAAGTTACCTCCGATACAACACGATCAAACCAACGATCGCGCCAGTGACGTAGACCAAAGCCATGGTTATCGTGCCAACTGAACCGTCAGGTACTGTCGCTGTCACGAGGGCCACGACGTGCAGAATCGTGAAAAAGAATGCAAACGGAAAGACTTGGCCGTAGTCGGGGCGCACCAATGGCTGGCCTTCCTCTCCGCAAGCGTAGGGCTTCGGGTTCGCTTCGTTGCCGCTTTGCGGTCGGTATGACAGTCGCCCCATCAAGAGGAACAAAATGAAGCTAGCTGTAAGCACCAGGGTAAATGCGACGGGAGGCGCTAGTAGTACATCCATGGTCCTATCCCTTAATGCTCCGTAGGCCGCGCGTATCAATTTTGTTGGTGTGCCGATGTGCCAGGAGTATCAACCCGACGGCAACGACCAGCACAACGACTTCCACGACAATGAGAGTAATGGCTAGCGCTTGGCCTAAGCCCACCTTGCCTGTAAGGCGTCCAGCCAATATTAAGCCTAGAGTAATCGACTTAGTAACAAGCTCTAGACCGATGACGGCACGTATTAGGCTAGTTGTCACGAGAAGGTAATAAAGACCCGCTGTGGCAACAAGCACGATGGCTGTCACGTACAGGGTTATCAGCTCACCGCTCATTTTTCCTTGCCTCCTTGAAAAGAACAACGACGCCAAAGGCTCCGGCGACCAGCACGGTAATTTGTCCCAGCAAATCGAGATGCCTCGAAGTCCACAAGACCTTGCGCACGTCGTCGCCTGCGACCGCTGCCGCAGGAACGTCGGGGAGCGATACCTGGAGCAGTGACACGCCTAGCAAAAGAAGGAGTGGAGGGAGATACCAGTAGCGCCGGATGCGCTCTTTGGCGGATTCGGCGACCTCTGCCTCATTTTCGGGCTGCGTTAGAGTAATTGTCCCAAGGAAGATGGCAGAAACGAGGCCAGCGCAAACGCTGAGTTCAAATACGGCCGCGAGCGGCGAGTCGAGCCTGAACAGCAGAAGTGTAACGAGGACACTTGTTGCCGCTAGTGCCACAACGGCTCTCAATAGCTTGGTGGCCAGAACGGCCCAGAGCGCCATCATCACGAAGGCCACTAGCAGCACGATTTCTAGGATTGCGTCATTCATGGAATCACCAAGATAGCCCCTTGTTCAAAAGCAAGAACGACAAGGGAGAGTCCTTCAGTAGCGGGAAGAAGACCCCGGTCAGTACGGTAATCAGCGCGAAAACGACTGCGGGCACCACGTAACCCACACTGGCTTCCTTGATCGAGTCCACCTGAGTCGAAGGCTTCCCGAAAAACGCGCGGTGCTGCATTACTAGGAAATAGCCCAGTGTCAGCACACTCGCGACGACGGCAAGAATCGCGAAACCCTCGCGACCCGCCTTCCACAGGGCGAGAATGATAAGCAACTTGCTCCAGAAGCCGGAAAATGGGGGAATGCCGGCCGCCGACAGCATCGCAATGCCAGTTGTCGCACCGGTCCAAGGCATCTTTGCCCCGATTCCCCCCATCTTGCCCATGTCGGTTGTTCCCAAACTGGCTTCAACGGACGCCGAGTCTACGAACAACAACGATTTGAAGATGGCATGGTTGAACAGATGAAATGTTGCGGCGACAATCCCGAGCTCCGTTCCGGCGCCGAGCGCAATCACGATGTAACCCACTTGGCTAATGCTCGAGTACGCGAGCATTCTCTTTAAATCCGACTGCCCAATTGCGGCGATCGCGCCGACCACAATCGACGCGGAGCCCGCAACGAGCAAAATCATCGACATGCTCGTGTCGGACACGAGCACGTTCTGTGCGATACGGACCAGCGCGTAAATCCCACTCACCTTAGTAACGATTCCAGCTAGGAGAACCGACACGCCCGGTGGCGCCGACGAATAAGCACCTGGCAGCCATCCGTGGAATGGTACGAGGCCTCCTTTAATGAAAAGCCCAACGATGAATATCCCAAGGGCCATCTTCAGAAGTAGAGGCGAACCGGTCGCGACGTTTAAGGCAACATGTACCGCTGAAAATGACGTGTCACCAACCGTCAACACGATAAGACCGACGCCGGTCAGCATGAACATTGCCGCGACCGCCGAGAGCAACAGGTAACGGAATGCTCCTTCTACAGCAAGGATTCCATGTTCAATTGCAATCAAGATGAATGAAGCGACGGCCGTAACCTCGAGGAAAACATAGAGCGAAAAAAAGTCGCTGAGCAAAACTGCGCCGTTCATGCCGGTCAAACTCACCAGCAACAGGCTGCAGAAGTTCCGATGGGCCCTTTCCGTCGTCATCGATTCTTGGTTCACCAACGCCGCCGCGCATATCACGAGGCCGATTGAGACCAGGAACACACGCGTCAAGTCGTCGGCAACAAGCCCAAAGTGCAGTGCCGAGAGAACGGGAATGTCGCTATCGACTGGGAGCGATGGCAAAGCCAGCCCGAACACTACATCGGCAAAGCCAAGCGCCAGCACGGCTGCCTGGGGCACGATTCGTGGGAGCGCTCGCCAAGACGCGTTTAGCAAGAGCAGGACCAACAGGGGAACGAGAACGAAAAGTGTGAGCACCGTCCAACTCCGACTTGTTACTGACCCAGGTAAATAACGATAAAGGTCGCCGCAATTAGCGACCAAACGATGTAGGCGGAGGTGTTTCCGGTATGCGCGGCCCGAACACCTCGGGATGCAAACTGGGCCAAGCGCCCTGAGCCAACGACCAGCCAGTCATTGGCTCGGTCAACCTTGTTGGCGAGACGAGCGAACGAACTACTCGCTGCCATGAACCATTCGTACGGATCGAACCAACGCCGCTCCGCCTTTTCATAGACCCACTTTAGACCAGGGCTGTCTTGAATATGATCAGCTGCGTACAATGGGCCCCCATTGAGCTTTACGCCAAACCGGTGGCTTGCGACTGCAGCCAACAGCATGGCTGCGGTCATCGCGATTAGGGTTAGATTGGTAGGCCATCCAGAGAATTCGGTTCCCGCACGCGTTGCCTCGTCAACCAGGTGTTGTGGCAGGATTGGCACGATCAGTTGGTTGATCGGGAATGCATTATAAATACCGAAGAATATGCAAACGCTCGCGAGGATAAGCATCGGGAGCAATATTGTGCCCGGCGCCTCATGCACCTCGTCGTTTTGTTTCGACCGTGGACCAAGGAACGTTACGTGGCCGAGCTTCAAGAACGTAACCGCCGTTAGAAAGGACCCCGCCACGGCGATAACGTAGTAAATCGTACCACTCTCGAGGGCCCCGTGATAGATGAGTTCCTTCGAGAAAAACCCGTTTAGAGGCGGTATTCCCAGAGTGCTGGCCGCCGCAATGAGGAAACACGCGAATGTTACGGGCATCTTGCGACCGATACCCCCGAGTTTCGACAGGTCGGTGGTGCCGGTTTGATGTTCCACCGCGCCTCCCGTTATGAAGAGGCAGCTCTTGTACACGGCGTGGTTGAGCATATGAAATAAGCCACCAACAACCCCGATGGGGATTGCAGTTCCGATGCCCAGTATCATGTAACCAACCTGGCTGATGGCCGCAAACGTTAGCACCCGTTTCAGATCCCTTTGAACGAGCGCCATCAGCACCGCAAGCAGAATGGTTATCGAACCAATAACCATTAGCATCGTGCTCAACCACGAATGGGGCGTCAACTCGAATAGGTCTAGTGCCACTCGCGACAGCAGATAGATACCGAGTAACTTTTCGATGCTGGCCGGCAAAAACGCCATGAATGGCGTGGGAGCGTCGATTGCGGCATCCGGAATCCAGCTGTGAAACGGCATGGAACCCGCTTTTGAAATAGCGCCAATCATGAGCAGTATGAACGCCGCTGGCGCCAGGCCTTGCATCGGAAGGTGCAAATTACTCATGGTCAATGTGTGAGCCTGTGCCCAGACAAGAGCTATTCCTAGCATCAAGCACACGTCGGTAACGCCTGAGATGATCAGGGCTTTGGCGGCGGTCTTGAATGCCCCTTCGCGCCCGATCACAATCATCCCGTAGGTTGTTCCAAGAAGCCCTTCCCAAAAAAACAGCAGCAAAAGCAAACTGTTCGAGAAGACCGCTCCGTTCACCATTCCGAGTGAGAGAAGCATCAAAGCATAATGCGCGCTGTGAGCACGATGCTTGCGCATAAACGGTATCGAGTAAAGCGTAACGAGAAGCCCAAACCCGGCCGCCGCCGTAGTCACCAGACTCGACGTGTGGTAGATGCGTAGTGAAAAGTCGAACCCGGTGCCCAGCCAGGGTAACTTGATCATGGCCGGTTTGCCGAATGTGCTTGCCACTAAACCCAAGTTGACAAATGCAGCAACGACGGCTCCGGCCTCGCGCAGTGACCTGGCACGTGCCGGCAATACCAACAAAAGAACAGCCAGTACCGGCGCCAGGCAGATGGCCAGCAAAGCATTTAGTGTTGGCGTCACTTGACCCCTCCCAACATTTGATTGACCGCATTTTCAGCAAGTCGCCCAGGCCAACTGATTGCCAAACCGGCCACTACGGAAAGTACCGTCAACGCGGCAACACTTCCGACCATCGTTCGAGACCCTTCCCGTGGCTGATCGCCGCTTGTGGAATCGCCCAGAAAAACTCGATGGTAAACCCGCAGCAAATATAGAATCGTGAAAACTGCGCCGAGGGCGAATATGGCTGCTATCCAGGGCCGCCCCGCGTCCGCGGCGCCCATGATCACCATTGCCTTGCTGAAGAAGCCACCCATCGGCGGTACACCCATGACCGAGAGCGCGCACACCAAAAACGAGACGGCCGTAACCGGCATTTGACGCCATAGGCCGCCCAAACGCCTGATGTCCTTCGTATGGGTCTGCTGCTCAACTATGCCTGCGCAGAGAAAAAGGCCACCCTTGGCGAGGCCATGCATCAAGATGTACAGCAAAGCACCGGTAATGCCGATTGGCGTCCCAGAGGCAAATCCAAGAAAATAAAGGCAATTTGGCTTACGGTGCTGTACGCAATGATGCGTTTTAGGTCCGTCTCGATGAGAGCCGCTCCGGCGGATACCAGGGCACTTGCGGCTGCCAAAACCAGGACTAAGGTGTGGCCCATTTGGCTGTAGGCAATATTGACGACGAATAGACGCGCAAACACATACACGCCAATCTTGACGAGAACGGCCGCATGCAAGAGCGAAGTTACTGGCGAAGGTGCCACACCGGCGTCGGGCAGCCACGTATGGAAGGGCAAGGTTGCCGACTTCGATAGGATGCCTGCCAGAATGAGCACGAACGCAAAATCACTGATGGGAGAACCCGATAATCGCGACTTGATAACTGCGAGGTCGAATGAGCCCGCAGAATCCCAAAGCATGACGAAGCCGAGCAACATTAGAAGCGCGCCAAACACGGTAACGAGAAATGCCTTGTTGGCGCTGCGAATGTCGGTCTCCTTGCGGAAATAGCCAATCAGCCTCCAACTGGCAACGGCCGTAAGCTCCCAGAATATGAACAGAAGAATCAAGTTGCCCGCAAAAACCAGGCCCATCATCGAACCTAGAAAAAGTACCACCATCATGTAGTACTCACTCTGGTGCTCGTAATGATCGATGTAGTCGAAGGAGTAGACGACAATAATCAGGCTAATGAGTGCCGACGAGGCACCAACAAAAACTGCAAGGCCATCCGCGAGTAATCGCAAACCCAATATCGATGTCTCAACGACCTGCCCAGACAATAGGACACTCGGTATTAGCGCCACGTTGGCCGCCAGCGCCCCGAGTACCAGAAGTGCGGCGGCTGCGTTGCGTGCTTTCTTCGACACGCTGCCAATGAGCGGTAATAGGAACGCCCCTAAGGCCGGGATCAATATTGCTGCAAGCACGAGCGAGGATTCAATCATCGGAACACCATCGGCGGCCGTTATGTCTTTGGTTAACGGCCGCCCACTCCCAAACACTAACGGTGGCAAAGTCTAGTTGGACCACTGGCGACATTTCGAGTGATTACGTTTCGAAGTACATTTCGCGGCCTGAAGACCTAGCGCCTATGTCTGCCGAACGTCTACTCTATGTAGCACGCGCACGTGAAGATCTCTCCGGTCAATCTCGCGCAGGTTGTTCGCGGGGAGCGCGGCAATTGGTATCAACGATTCACATGAGTGGACAATGTGAGAGCGCTTTCCGGCATTATCACGGCACTCCCGAGTGTGCGCAATTATTGCGCACACTCGAACACGACTTTGCATCCTAGCGAATAGCTCGAGTTGAGAGGGACTCTGGCTATCGAATTTGGTGGGTTTGTTCCCTTGCGAAGCGCCGCCGTAACTGCCGCCGTGTCATCGGCGCAGGCCTACCTTCGAACAAACTGCATTTGGCTCCACCCCTCAGTCATGTCACGACCGTACGCCTCACATCGGTATTAGTTGGCAAAACCATTGTGAATATGAATCCCGCCGCTAGCCGGCTGACTAAGCTGCGGGTGCGCTGGTCGTTCGGCGCATTTCAACCACTTTAGTGCAAGTCTGCTACGTAGGACAAAGTAGCAAATATTCGGAAAGCTTAACTCAAGCATGGCCTACTCGAACGACTATTTCGCGTTGCGCGACCAATTCAATTTACGTTGCGAGCGGGTCGAAATTGCTAATCGCAATATTGTGATTGAAAATAGGTGGTTCGAGTCAAAGGCATTCGAATTGTTGCCAGGCATGTCGCGCCATTGCTGCCAGGTTCACAATTTTTGTTTTGACGGCACGCACAAGACATTCGGCGACCAAACGGCAAACGGATGGTTGAACATCAACGACGCTGAAGTTGACGAAAACCGGAGGTTTCGTTATGCAACCTTTTTCGACAAACGCCAAACCCAAGCGCGCGGTGTCATTTTGTTGCTACACGGACTCAATGAACGCGAATGGACTAAGTATCTGCCTTGGGCGGTACGGCTAGTTGAGTCCACGGGGAAAGCCGTCGTTCTATTCCCGATCGCTTTTCATATGAACCGGGCTCCACTGGAATGGAGTCGTCCCAGGGCAATGCGTCCCTTGTCGTTGGAGCGCCAAGCCACCTCTTCTAAAATTGCCAATTCATCCTTCGCCAACGCTGCCATTAGTATTCGGCTGGCGTCGCAGCCTGAACGATTCTGTTGGTCTGGCCTACAAACGTTGAATGACCTTGTTCAACTCGCTGGCGCGATTCGGTGCGGAGAATTGGAACGAATTGCACCGGATGCGTCGATCGATATCTTCGCGTATTCAATTGGCGCATTCCTGGCCGAGATCCTTGTAATGGGAGACCGTGCCGGCACTTTCGCCGACTCGAAGCTCTTCATGTTTTGTGGCGGCGCTACTTTCGATCGTATGTACCCAAATTCGCGATTCATCCTCGACAGCGATGCAACTATCGCTATCTACGCATACTTTCTCGCGCGTTTTGAGAATGAGCTGCGTGAAAATGCCAGATTGCGTCACTACCTCGACGGCGCCCATCCCGAGGTACGGTATTTCAGAGCCATGCTGAACTATCAAGACGGAAAGGCGCAAAGGGAGACCCGTTTGCGTGAGATTGCGCCCCGGATTGCGGCTTTCGCGCTTCGACAAGATCGCGTCGTCCCCGGCGATGAGGTTGTCAACACGTTACAAGGTGAAGCGCATGATATTCCGGTTTCAGTCGAGATTGCCGACTTCCCCTTCGAGTATAGTCACGTAAAGCCATTTCCAGTAAACGGGCATTGTGCGGAAGTGGAGCACAATTTCGCCCAATTGATTTCGGCAGCTGCGTCACATTTCCAATGATCGCAGCGCGGGTGAGGTTTAGTTGCGTGGGCTTCCTGACTGTGCCCGCGCGGCCGCCAATTTTTGTCGAATTGTCAGTTCGAGATCGCGAACGATGTCATCCACACGGCTTGCAACAATTGGCGTCAGATCTTCTGAGAGCCCTGTCTGGTCTACGCCAACCAACCAAATTTCTGCCTTTGGAGCGCGCCCGTAAACGCGCTCAGTCCAGACTAGAAGTGCCTCCGGCGACAAGAAATGAACGAGAGAGACATCGGCCGTCTCATCACATTCGATATGTCGGTGTTCCACCTCACCGGGCGCCAAATTCGCACTTGCATCGACGAAAATTGCATGTTGAGTCTGCGACAGCGTTTCCGCTAACTCCGGGGTCAAAGTGCTGCGGATAAGAAGTTCCACCCTCGGGTCACTGATGCGCGAAGCCAGCCGTTCAACGACTACCGGACCAAAGCCGTCATCTTGTCTCAGTGAATTGCCGAATCCTATGACAACTATCTCGTACACTGGAACAATCACCCTCGGACGACGCGTCGAATCTCCGTCCCATTCGGGTCCACGACTCGCACATCGAGAGGCATACGTCCAAATTCGTGGGTTGCACAGCTCAAACAGGGGTCAAAACAACGGATCACTGCTTCGACACGGTTCAGCATGGCCTCCGAGATATTGGGACCGCGAACGTAGCGCTTTGCCACCTGCAGCACACTGCGATTCATGGCTAGGTTGTTGTGACCCGTAGCAATGATCAGATTGACCGCGCAAATGCGACCTTCGTCATCTGTTGTGTAATCGTGAATCAACGTGCCGCGCGGGGCCTCTGAGATGCCGACGCCGCGGTTCTTGTTGCCACGCGCCCTAGCACGTACCTTGTTGTCGAGAATGTTGTTGTCCGCTGTCAATTGGTCCAATCGCTCGATGGCGAAAAGGATCTCGACGAGTCTCGCGTAATGGTAATGAAAGCTGCTGCTAACCGGCCTATTCGGCGACAACGCTCGAAAATCGTCGAGTGCATCGTCGGCAATTGGTGTGCCACAGCGTTCGATGATATTGAGCCGCGCCAGTGGCCCGACGCGGTATAGGCCATGCGGATAGCCCATTGGCTTATAATAAGGCGATTTAACGAACGAATGGGACTCGACAGCTTCGGCTATTATGTCCGCATAATCCTGCGCGTGAACGCCTTTTTCGATCAGGTTTCCGTCGGAGTCCTTGATACGTAGGACGCCGTCGTAATGTTCGAGATTGCCCTTGGCATCTACCAACCCCATGAACATCGTCGGCATATCTCCGAAGGACTCGACTTCGTCCTTGAAGCGCTGAACCATGCCCCGGTAAAGGCGATATGTCCGTTCCGCAATCTCCATAGCTTCGGGCAACCACAATCGAATTTGGTCCCGAGCCTCAGATGTCATGGGGCTCTGTACACCACCCGGCACGATCCACGCAGGGTGAACTCGTTTACCCCCTAGGCGCTCAATGATGCTTTGCCCGATTTGTCGAAGTCGAATACCGTCGCGCGCTAGCTGAGGGTGTTCCCGCATCAAACCAAAGACATTGCGGGTTGCGGGGTCCGATTCCCAACCTAAAAGCAAATCTGGCGACGAAAGGTGAAAGAAGCTTAGCGCGTGCGACTGTACGATTTGCGCAAAATTCATGATTCGGCGCAGTCGAACCGCAGCGGGCGGTATTTGGACCGCCATTAGATCGTCACAAGCCTTGCTCGAGGCAACCAAGTGACTCACCGGACAGATCCCGCATGTTCTCGCCGTCAACGAGGGCATTTCCGGAAACGGACGACCCTCGCAGAACTTTTCGAACCCACGCAACTGGGTAATATGCAGTTTGGCTTGTTCGACCTCACCCAAATCGCTCATCTGTAGCGTGATTCTCGCATGACCCTCGATTCGGGTAATTGGCTCAATCGTCACAATCGGCATAGGGAAGGTTCCTCTAAGAGAGCTACGCGCCAAACCTTGTTAGCTTTAAGGGATCTGGATTTCGACCAGTCAAGACATCGGACAAAACTTGAAAGATCGCGTCAGCTGAGGGTGGACAGCCAGGAAGGTAAAGATCGGTGGTCACCACTTGGTGAACCGGTAGCGCCCGGTCCAGCAGACGTGGCACTCCATCCGAGGGGCAGTCTGCGCCTATCGCTGCCGTATCGCGAAATACTCGCTTATAAATAGCGGCTAAGGGTACGACGTTGCGCATGCTTGGAACGTTGCCTGTGACTGCGCAATCACCAAATGCCACCAGCAATTTCGACCGAGCGCGTAGTTCGATGACCAGGTGCCAATCATGATCGCTACTCACGGCGCCTTCCACCAGGGTCAAGTCGATGTCCCGTGGAACCCGTTTTGCGTCTACGAGCGGACCGTAAACGATATCACATTGACTCGCAATCTCGACCAACCGAACATCGAGATCAAGCAATGACATGTGACAGCCTGAACAGCCATCCAGCCATACGGTGGCGATCCGGGGCCGATAGGTCGAAGCAACCGAGCCAACTGCACTAGTCACGTTCACCTCGCATCTGGGTCAGATAGGGCAAGAAATCTCGATGGCGGTGGACTTCGGCGATCGCGGTGCCCCGTTGTGCGAGCGCCCCCGTCGGACACACGTGAACGCACTTGCCGCAGCTCGTACACGACTCCGATTCACCCCAAGGGGCTTTCAAATCGGTAATGACCTGACATTCGATGCCGCGACCCATCACGTCCCAAGTGTGGGCTCCTTCGATTTCGTCACAAACTCGGACACAGCGCGTGCATAGGATGCAACGGTTCGGATCCAGACGAAACAGATCATTCGATAAGTCGAGCGGCAGATCCGGATATCGATAGGGCATCCGAACATGGTCTACCCCGCAACGCTGCGCCAATTGCTGCAATTCACATCGGCCATTGGCTACACAAACCGAACAAACATGGTTGCGCTCGGAGAACAGTAGCTCGAGGATCATCTTGCGATGCGCCAAGATGCGAGGAGTGTTGGTTTTTAGTTCCATGTCCTGGGCCACAACCGTGGCGCAAGCGGCAAGCGGCCGGTTGACGCCGCTGACTTCAACCAAGCACAATCGACATGCACCCCAGTTGCTAAGACCTTCCAGGTAGCATAACGTGGGAATGTAAATCCCGTTGTCGCGCGCCACCTGCAAGATGGTTTCATCTTCGCGAGCACTGACCTCGCGATCGTCAATACGGAGTGTTACGACTCGCGATTGGCCGGTCATTTCACACCATCCTCTGTCAAAGGCATATTCGGGCGCGAACGTCTGAGCGCCGCCTCATATTCATTTCGATAATAGCGTAGCGTGCTCTTAATAGGGTTGGGCGCGCTTTGCCCCAGGCCGCACAAGCTCGTCTCCCCGACGGTTCTGCTGAGGTCCTCGAGAAGAGCAAGATCATTGGGACCGGCTGACCCATTGAGCATTCGCGAAAGTATCTCGTGCATTTGATAGGTGCCCACACGGCAAGGTACACATTTGCCGCAAGACTCGCTCATGGAAAACTCCATGAAGTACTTCGCCACCTCTACCATGTTCGAGGAATCGTCGATTACGATCATTCCACCTGAACCCATAATCGATCCGAGTTTCTGAAGCGAATCGTAGTCAACTGGCATGTCCAATTGGTCAAAAGGTATGCAACCACCCGAGGGGCCTCCCGTTTGAACGGCCTTGATGCGTCCGCCCGATGGAACGCCTCCACCCATATCTTCCACGATTTCGCGAAGACTGATGCCCATTGGAACTTCAATCAAGCCGGTATCTCTACCTGACCCGCAAGTGCAAATACCTTTGTCCCTTTACTTCGTTCCGTACCGATTGATGCGTAGTGCGGCCCACCACGTGAGATGATTGGCGCAATGTTAGCGAACGTCTCGACATTGTTAATTAGCGTTGCTCGACCAAATAGGCCCTTTTCGGCTGGGTAAGGTGGGCGCGGGCGCGGTTGCCCGCGGCGCCCTTCGATCGAGGCAAGCAATGCAGTCTCCTCGCCACACACGAATGCGCCGGCACCCAAGCGAATATCGACTGAAAACTCGAATCGAGTGCCAGCGACATTTTGCCCTAACAGATTCGCAGCCTTGGCTTGCCGAATGGCTATGCGGAGGCGGCTAATTGCCAACGGGTATTCGGCGCGCACGTAGACGTACCCCTGCTTTGCGCCCACGGCGAAAGCCGCAATCGCCATGCCCTCGAGAACACGGTGGGGATCACTCTCGAGGACACTGCGATCCATGAACGCCCCGGGATCGCCTTCGTCAGCGTTGCATACTACGTACTTTACCGCATCCGCACTCTTAGCAACGGTTTGCCACTTCAACCCCGTTGGATATCCGGCACCACCGCGACCGCGGAGCCCACTCGCCGTTACTTCTGCCAACACCTCCGGTGGTGTCATTTCCGTCAGGGCTTGGTAGAGCGCCGTGTAGCCCCCTGCAGCGACATAGTCTTCAATCCGCTCGGGGTGAATGTGTCCGCAATTCTCGAGTACAATCTTGTGTTGACGTGAGAAAAACGGCACATCGGTGTTGCAAATCAACTTCTGGACAGGCTCCGTTGCAACGCTGCCCAGTACCGCGGGCGCGTCCTCCTCACTCACATTTCTATAGAGGACCGAACTTTCGGCGTCCTCGACTCGGACGAGCGGTCCCGCCGAGCATAGGCCCATGCAACCCACGGCGCGCACTTCTATTTGCGCGCCGCGCTGATCTTTGACCACTTCGGCTTCAATCGCCTTGTGGACTTTGTCCGCGCCAATAGACTGGCAGCTAGCCGCGGTGCAGACACAAATGCGGTGGGGTCTTTGATGTTGATCGGCCTTGTTTTTTAGCGCAATCAATTCCTCTGTGGACATCAGCCGATCTCCCGGGCTACCCGCTCAATTAGCGTCTGCGGGGTTTGATTTGCCATGACTTTCCCATCGAGAACGACTGCCGGAGCAAGACCACAGGACCCGATGCACCGCGCCGAAACTACGCTTAGCTTGTTATCGGCCGTTGTCTCACCGGGCCCGATTCCGAAGCGTGATTGCAGAGCATTCAATAGGGTCTTTGACCCCTTGATATGGCACGCGGTTCCGGTACAAACGACGCAATTGTGCTCTCCTTGCGGCTTCAGGGTGAAAAAGTGGTAGAAAGTGGCTACGCCATACACTTTGCTCAGTGGCGTGCGAAGACTTTTTGCAACGTATCTGAGCCCTTCATCATCTAGAAAGCCAAAGGCTTCCTGAACAGAATGCAGTGTCTCGATAAGTGCGTGGGCGTCATCGCCATTTCGGCGCATGGCCGTGTTGACGATTTTCCACCGTTTGTCATCCGAAGGAGGTTCAGGCCGGTAAGGTTGCAGGCTCATATTGAGATAGTCCAATTGCGGGCGAGTCGAGAGCAGCTGCTTAACGCACGTTAGTGCGCCAAAGCTTAGCCATTCCGTGGGCTCACGTTGTTTTGCTTGAACACTGCGGTGGTTTGCCGCGTGTTGCTATTGATCGCTCATGCAAACTTTGCGTTCAATCAGCTATTTGCTGAAAGTCATTCGCCAATAGAATGTTGGTCAAGGCTCCGGAGAGCCGACCGATAACAGTTCCGCGCTATAGCGGCGAAGTGTCGATCACTCACACCGTGAACTGTGCGTTCTTTGACAAGATAGCTTCAACCGTCAGGCAGTATGACGAGCACTGCGAACTCGCGATGCCCGCTAGTTGCCCGCCATCATCAGGGCCACGTCGGCATTTGCGGTTCCAATTGAATTTACGCGATACTCGCTTCGCAGCCGCTCGATTAGTCCTGGTGAAAAGTAAGCTGGAAATGTCGGCCCGAGTCTAATGTTGCGCACGCCGAGTGACAGGAGGGATAGAAAGACCGCAACGGCTTTTTGGTCGTACCAACACACTTGATATGAAATGGGCAACGAGTTGATATCGAGACATAGGTGGGCTGCCAGTTGACGCGCAAAATGAATTAGAGAATAGCAATCATTGCATTGACCCGCGTCCAGGACCCTGGGCACTCCCTCGATTGTGCCTAGCGGTAGCTTGCAAAAGGCATACTTCGCGCAGCCAGCAGTGAGTATCAGAGTATCCCTTGGCAGCCCCAATGCCACATCCCGGTAGTAATCTCGTCGTTTGTCCCTGCCATCGCAACCAGCCATGACTACCACGCGGCGTAGGGCTCCCTTCTTTATTAGTTCGAGTAGTTTGTCTGCCATCGTCCACAGCGGAGCATGGTTGTAACCCCCCGGCAGAGTCCCTTCGTCAATGGCGGAAGGTGGCTGGCACTTCTGGGCCAATGCAATAACCGTCGAAAAGTCCAGCGCACCGGACGGCAACCGTTGGTCGAGATGCGGCACGCCTGGGTAGCCCGCCACTCCCATCGTAAATATTCTATTTTGATATGCTTCGGCGACCGGAACTATGCAATTCGAGGTCACTATGATTGGACCATTAAAGCTCGCGAATTCGCTTTCTTGCCGCCACCATGCGTTCCCGTAATTTCCGGCTAAGTGTTTATGCACGAATAGTTTGGGATAATAGTGGGCGGCTATCATCTCACTGTGGGTGTAAACGTCAATCCCTGACCCGCGTGTCTGTTCCAGTAATAAGTCCAGATCAGCCAGATCATGGCCAGTTACCAGAATTCCCGGACGCTTGCCGACGGCAATTGATATTGGGTGAGGGACTGGCGTCCCGAAGCATTTCGCATGTATCGCATCCAGCATCGACATCGCGGACAAGTTCTGGCGACCTGTGGCAAGCGCCAAATCGAAAAGTTTGTCCAAGTCAGTCTCAATACTGAGAGCCGAGAGACAACCAAGTACATATTCTGCGATATCGCTTCGATACGAACCAAGGATTGCCGCATGTTGGCCGTAGGCTGCAATGCCCTTTAGCCCGTAAGTAATTGTCTCTCGAAGTGAGCGAACCTCGACATCCTCGGTTTGAAGGACTCCCACGTTATACGCTTTGGACGTATATCCATTCCTCGTTGACGCGTCCCAAAGGGCAATTTCGCTCAAGTGGTCGGCGCGGCCCAGACGCTGGAGCTCACCCAACAGAGTGCGTTTGGCACCGAGCACGCGATCAACCAGTTGAACAATGCGCTCGACGTCAAAATTGGTGTTGGTGATAGTCGTATAGAGCCCTTCGAATACGAGCTCCCCAAGTTCTCGCGAAATCGATTGGCCCTCGTTTAAGATGCGGTCGGCGACGGTGCCTAGCCCTTTGAGTGCGTAAATTAGCAGATCCTGATAGTTGGCTGTCTCTTCGCTCTTGCCGCAGTGCCCTCCAAACGTGCAACCTCTGCCGCCACTCGTTTCTTGGCACTGAAAGCAAAACATGTGCATGAGGAGGAGTAACGATACCCCCGCCACGAAGCCCCCGCCATCTTAACGATCACGCAAAGTCTGCGGACGAACGTAAACCTAGGGCACCTCAAGTTCGACGCTGTCAAAAATAATATCGCCGCCCTCGACCAAGTGCGCTGGGCTCTTACAATTTTCGCAGATAAGGCCGTTGTGGCTATCAATGTCGCGAGCGCATTGAGTGCATTTCCAGCGCGCCTTGACTTTCACAACCTCCAATTCCGTAGTTCGAAGTGGCGTGTCTTCGCGTGCGATTTCGAAAGCATACGACAGTAAATCTGCTTCGACCCCACTGAGTTCACCGACATTAATCTTTATTCGGCGCGCTGCGCTGGCCTGGTGAGTCTTCATCTCTTGCTCGACGCGTTCGATCAGCGACAGAACCAATGAATATTCGTGCATGGCTAGGGCTCAGTCCCCACCTTAGCGCCTAGTGGGTAAATCTCAGTGGTTCCTCAACCACTCCTCAGCGTCGCAAACGTGGCCAAGTGGCCGATAAGCTGCGGGGTCCACAATCCTGTACTGGGCAGTTCAATTGCTACGTAGTAGATGTGAGGGGCGTGTCGGAGCGGTCAGTCATCGGTTACCAAAATCTCGAGGTTCCTGCGTCGGGAACGCTAATTGCGGTTGGCAATTTCGATGGCGTTCACCTGGGGCACCGATACCTTATTGAACATGTGCTGGCGCAAGCCAAGGCACGCTCCTTGATGCCAATCGCCATGACTTTTGCTCCTCACCCCGCAGCGGTGTTGTCGGCCGCACCCCCAATTCTGCTGACTAGCACGGAGCGCAAAGTCGAATTGATGCTCCAAGTGGCTCCGCAGTTGACCATCATCGTCCAGCCGTTCGATTCCGAATTCTCCAAGATCGAGGCTGAGACATTTGTCGAACAGATTCTCCTTCAAAGTTTGAATGCTCAATATGTACTGGTTGGAAAGAATTTTCACTTCGGACGGGCACGGCGCGGGACACCTGAATTGCTCCGGGCGTTGTCTGAACAGAGAGGGTTCATTGCGGAGGCCTTTGAGTTGTCTGGCGACAACTCCGGAACGTTCTCAAGCAGTCGCGCACGCAGCGAATTGATTGCCGGCAATGTCGAGGGCGTCGCGCACATGCTAGGAAGGCCTCACGCAATTACCGGAATCGTGGTGCCGGGAGACCGCCGGGGCAGGAGAATTGGGATTTCCGACGGCCAATCTCGCCGACATCGAGGAGGGGTTGCCTTTGGAAGGCGTATACACGTGCGTCGTTTGCGATGCCCCGTTTGGGCAGCCCGTGCGGAGTTTAGGACTCGGTGTGATGAGCATTGGTCCCCGACCCACGGTAGACAGCGGGTTCACCACCGAAGTTCATGTGTTCGACTTCTCCGCAGACTTGTACGAAAAGCGGTTGCGCGTTCACATTATACAACGCTTACGCGGTATTGAAAAATTCGCAAGCGTAGATGCCCTGCGCGTCCAGATTGAGATCGACGCGCAAGTTGCGCGGGATAAACTCGAGCAATGGTCAAGAGTCAACCCCCAACCTTTAGTATGATCTTACCGATATTGGCGTTACTTTCCATTCGCTGATGCGCCTCGCCCGCACAATCAAGCTTGTACACTTGGTCAATCACGGGTTTGAGATGGCCTGAACTCAGAAGCGGCAAGCTTTCTCGAATGAATGACTGCGTCATCGCAACCTTGTCGAGCAAAGGTCGTGTGCGCATAACCAACCCTTTGATCTGGTGTCGTTTGAATAGCAGCTGTCCAAAATTGACTTGCGCCTGCGCCCCCCCCATTACACCTATCACGATGCAGCGACCTCCGGGCGCGAGACACTTGGCGTGCTGTTCCCAGTAGGACGCACCAATAAAATCGAGCACAACATGCACACCAACTCCGTCGGTTTGCTCGTTGATCAAGGTCGAAAAATCGGTATCCCTGTAGTTGATCGCTGAATTTGCACCCAGAGATTTTATGAACGCTAGCTTTGGTTCCGAGCCCGCAGTGCCGAATACAACCGCCCCATGGACTCTTGCCAATTGAACTGCTGCAGACCCGACGCCACCGGCGGCCGCGTGAATCAAGACGTTTTCCTGGGCTCGCAAATTTCCTAATTCGAACAGTGCTTCTCTTGCAGTCAGGAATGCCTCGGGAATTGCCGCTGCCTCGACAAACGTAAGTGAGTCGGGGATTGGGATCGCCATCCTTGCATCAACTGCAACTCGTTCGGCGTAGCCCCCGCCCGCCAACAGTGCCATGACTCGGTCACCCACCTTCACGCGACTTACTGCGGCACCGCACGCGGAAACCACGCCTGCACATTCGAGCCCCAAGATGTCACTCTCGCCCGGCGGCGGCGGGTACTTACCGCGGCGCTGGAGCAAATCAGCACGATTGAGGGCGGTCGCCTGGATGTCGATTACTAACTGACCTTCCGTGAAACTTGGATCGGGCACATCCGTAACCCGCAAATTTTCTGGGCCGCCAAACTGGGTGATCGTCACTGCCTTCATTGGTATCGCTCCTCTTGGTTTGGACTGAAAACCTCACCGATTGTGGTCGGAAGCGGAATCAGAGAGTCGTCAAGTACGCGGCGCCCAAGAGTCCGGTTCGTTCACCGAGTTCGCTGACTAACAGCGGTAGCTCGGCAAGGGGTGGGCCGAAAACATATTTCTTCAATGACGCTCGCAGCGCAGGTTCGACAAGATCGAAGGAAGGTGAAATCCCTCCAGTAAATATGATGGCGTCCAGATCCAAGGTGTTCTGAATCGCTGCGAGCCCTATCCCAAGGGCCTCACCCATCGCCGCGAAGGTAGCAGTACCTGCGGCATTGCCTTGCCTCGCGGCTTCGGATATCGGCCTGATTTCATCGGCCTTTCCCCCCAGTTCTGCGTACTTTCGCAGCAGGCCGCGAGTGCCGGCGTAAGACTCCACGCATCCAAGCAGCCCGCATGCACAGGGCCAACCAGTCTCGGAACGGTTAACGGGAGTGTGTCCGATTTCACCCGCGAACCCGTGTCGGCCTCTTCTCAGGTGCCCGTCAATTACGATTCCGCCGCCAATCCCTGTGCCAAGCGTTACCATCGCAAAGCTTCGATGGGTTCTCCCATACCCCAACCGCTGTTCGGCAAGGGCTGCTGTAGTGGCGTCATTCTCGACGACGACCCGACACCCAAGGCGCGCCTTCAACTCTGCGCTGACGTTAATACCTTCAAATCCAGGTACATTGGGCATTCTCCAGCAAACGCCTTCCGGATTTACACCGCCGGGTATTGCAAGGCCCACGGCCGTGGGGTTTGCGTCCAAGCTCTTGACGGTTTGTGCAATTACGTCAAGCACATGCGCGGGGCCAATTTCTGACTGCGTATTTACCGCAATTGAGTTAACGAGGTTCCCGTCGGTTACGACGCCAGCCTTGATGCGTGTTCCACCTAAGTCTACACCAATCATTTGTCTGTATCCTGTGCTCGGTTAGCACCCACCGGCGAACGGGTCGTACACTGCGACCGAGTACTATTCAAGGGCGACGTGCGACGAAAAGGTCCGGTGGCCGGCACGTCGGCTACATGTCGAACACTTTGACTGTTCCGTTTAATGCGTCAAACACAGCAGAATTTGCGACGGCTCGCCATATACGCTAATGCCAGCTTAGACGATATACGGCACAGGCAACACTATATGAAACACCAGGTCCCCCATGCCCTTGGTCAGGCGAAGGCAAAGCAAGTAGCTATTCAAGCTCTGACAAGCTACCAAAAAAAGTTTGCTGAGTATGACCCCCGCGTCGATTGGATTAGTGATTCCCACGCCAATATCGGCTTCAGTGTAAAGGGCCTCAAGCTCAGCGGGGCAATCGAGGTTTTTGCGGATAACTTCGCCCTGGATCTCGACGTCCCGTTTATTCTAAAACCGTTCAGGGGTAAGGCCCTTGCCGTTATTGAAGAGGAAATCAGAAGTTGGATTTCCAAGGCTGAGTAGTTCGTAGCATTAGTGAAACATGGGGCATCCGCATCTCACTGGTCGACACGGACCGGTGGCCCAAAACTCGTAACGCGCTAAACGAGAATCGCCCGTTCGGCGTACAACAACTAGTTTTCTTGAGGCGAAGAAGTCATTGATTTTGAGTCAACTTTTCCAGTTGCCGTGGTTTGGGCCGGGGCCCAAACCATGGTCCTTCGACCATTCCTCAGCGTCCCCAACATAATAAAGACGTCGCGACGAATGTACAGGTAGCGCGGGGAGATCTAAGGTACAGGTCACCGACTTCCCGGGTTGCGATGGCTGACATGGCTTCACCGGTTGGGAGGAGTCCCGTTAGTATCGCTCTGAAGGAATATTCGTATGGCCAATCGAGAAAAGTTTGTAGCCATTCCCAATGAGGAACTTCCCGTTGATCGAGCAGCGCTAAAGCGCAGCTTCATCGACCACATACTTCACACACAGGGGCGACACCCCAGTGCAGCGACGGACTTTGACCAATACATTGGTGCCGCGCGAACTGCACGTGATCGTATGGCTGACCGCTGGACGCGAACCTGGCACCAGGTAGTCGTGAAGCAGCCGAAGCGTGTTTACTATCTATCCATGGAATACTTGCTGGGGCGATTGCTGGAAGACGGGCTTCACAATCTTGGCATCCACGAACCCATGCATCAGGCTCTGGCAGACGTCGGGTTGGATCTGGAAGAAGTGGCAACTCATGAACTCGATCCCGGGTTGGGTAACGGTGGCCTCGGGCGCCTTGCCGCGTGTTTTCTCGACTCGATGGCGACGCTTGGCATCGCCGGCACAGGCTACGGCATTCGCTACGAATTCGGAATATTCAGGCAAGATATCGTTGATGGGGCCCAAGTCGAAACCCCCGACAACTGGCTGCGCCGCATCAATCCCTGGGAGGTGGCCCGTCCTGAACGCTCCTTCAAAGTGCACTTTAACGGTCGAGTCATTCGCTACACCGGCGAGGGAGGCCAGATTGTTAGTGAGTGGGTAGATACCGACGAAGTTCTGGCAATGGCCTATGACGTTCCAGTCCCTGGTTACAAGAACGGAGTAGTCAACACGTTGCGGCTTTGGTCGGCTAAGGCCGCCCGCGACTTTGATATTCACGTTTTCAATCGCGGTCACTACTTGCAATCCGTCGAGGAACGTTGCTACTCGGAAAACATTTCCCGCGTGCTTTACCCCAATGATTCCACTCCGGCCGGGCAAGAGCTGCGATTGAAGCAGGAATATTTCTTAGTCTCGGCGACTCTTCAGGATGCCGTTCGGCGTCACTTAGAGTCGCATCCGGACCTGTATAATCTCGCTGATCAGGCAGTATTTCAGCTCAACGACACACATCCAGCGTTGGCAGTTGCCGAGCTGATGAGACTACTCGTGGACGAACACGGGATGCTTTGGGAGAGCGCGTGGGCGATCTGCCAGCGGTGCATGAACTACACCAATCATACGATATTGCCTGAGGCTTTAGAGCATTGGCCCGTTTACCTAATGGAGCGACTCTTACCGCGCCACCTGGAGATCATCTACCAGATCAATCACCAGTTCCTGGTAGAGGTCGCCACGAAGTTTCCGGGTGATGAAGACAGAATTCGCAGAATGAGCATCGTAGAGGAAGGCCCCGTCAAAAAACTGCGAATGGCCAACTTGGCGATAGTCGGCAGCTCTCGAGTCAATGGAGTATCCAAGCTTCATAGTCAAATCCTGAAGAACCAGGTTTTCAAAGACTTCGAGGAATTGGCGCCTGGCAAGGTCATCAACGTCACCAATGGAGTGACTCCGCGCCGCTGGCTACTCAAATGTAATCCGGGCTTGGCTAGTCTAATTACCAAGTCGATTGGCCCGGGCTGGGAGCGAGACCTCGAGCGTCTAGAGCGGCTTGTCCCGCTTGCAGTGGATCCGGGGTTTCAAAAGGAATGGCGCGCGATCAAGCAGCAAAACAAGGTTCGACTGGCACAATTCCTCAAGGAAAGATCGGATATTACCATTGACCCCGAGCATGTGCTGGATATTCACATAAAGCGAATTCACGAATACAAGAGGCAAACGCTCAATATCTTGCACGTGATCGCGCTGTATCTGCAGTACAAGCAAAAACTACCGGACAACCCATTGCCGCGCACCTTCATTTTCGCTGGAAAGGCCGCGCCCGGGTATGAAATGGCAAAACGCCTCATCCATCTTATCAACGCGGTCGGTCACGTCATCAATCAAGACCCCGTCACGAGGCATGTCCTACAGTGCCAATTCATCCCCAACTACAGTGTATCCGTCGCTGAGCGCATTATTCCTGCCACCGACATCTCCGAACAGATTTCGACTGCAGGGACAGAGGCTTCCGGCACAGGCAATATGAAGTTTGCCATGAACGGGGCACTGACGGTTGGAACACTGGACGGCGCGAACATCGAAATCCTCGAGGCCGTGGGTAACGAGAACATGTTCATATTCGGCCTTACTGCGGAAAACGTCGAACAACTCCGCAAGACTGGCTACGACCCACTCGGCATCTATTACGCGGATCGAGATGTTCGAGCAGCGCTCGATGCAATAGGAAGCGGCCTCTTCTCCCCCGAGGATCCGAATCGATTTCGCTCCATCGTCGATAACTTGATGCACCACGACCCATTCCTGGTTCTGGCGGACTTTCGCAGCTACACATCCTGTCAGCGCACCATCGAAAAGGCTTACCGAGACACCAACGAGTGGACGCGAAGGTGCATCTTGAATGTTGCCCACATGGGTCGGTTCTCGAGCGATAAGTCGATCGAGAACTACGCCACGGAAATCTGGCGAGTCCCCATCACTAACCGCTGAAACCGCAAACGCAACGACCCCCTGGAGCAATCCAGGAGGCCGTTGTCGTGCGTGTACTGGGGCTTCTGTTTCCGGGGCTAGGTCTATTGAGAGTTCAGCTGTGCTTCAATTTCTGCGGCGCTCAGGCAGGACCCCCAGGCGCCGTTCGAACACAACTCTAGGCCAACGAAGCAATTCTGGACGGTTCCTTGCTGGCCCAATTCTACACGGCATTCACGGACTTGCTTGTCCGTGCAAGGAGCTACGGAATTCGAGGTCGCCTTGTTGTCGGGGGATGTAGATGCCGCACCCGCCAAGGCCGAACTCGCTGGGGCCGGAGCGGGAGGCGGGGATTCCTCGCTACCGCACGCGCCTAGCATGGGCGCTACAGCAGCAAGCACCAACACCAGCCGCGCGAGATCAAAAGTCCGAATCATGCACAAGACTCCAACTTCTAATAACGACATATTGCGTCAGCTACGTAAAGGCGATTTAGCGATTACCTCACAAATTGGTAGACATATGCAGGTGCAGAGGAACCACGTGCCTTACTATGTTGGTGGTTTGGGGCCCGGCCCAAACCACGGCAATTTGATGGGATTATGCTGATCGTTGGTTGTCTGAGGCCCGGCCCAAACCACGGCAATTTGATGGGAGTACGCTGAATTTGACGTGATTCGTGGCTGAACGGTTTCGGCGTATGTGTTCCGATGTGTTCTGCGCGAGACTTGACCGTTGGTTCGAATCGGACAACAGCAGGGGCGAGCTAAGCCGGTTCTGACGAGTGTGTTCTGATGTGTTCCAGCGGGATTTTGGGGGTTTTTCGCGGCGCGCTGGAATCGGTTTGAGCTTTCGAATCTTCGATGTAGTCGAACTTTCGAATGTGCAACGGTCAACTGAAGATGCGGTTGGGCCTCAACAAAAGGCCGCAATCACCGCTGAACCCGGCCTAAGTGCGTCGCGTGATACCGCCGTGCGATGACGTAGCGATGAGTGCATCAGGCAAAGTTCGAGCACGGTCACGAGCAGCTCAAGCTCGACCCCCCATTGAATGAGAGCACGGCTAACAGGAACGAATCGTGAGGCAACCCTGCGTCGGTCAGCGCCCCCCCGGAGCGGTTCTTACGAGAAGGAACAAATGTACTCAACGATCCCTTCGGCGACGTTGATCGTGAACCCATTGTTCCCTGGAACACTGAATGAGCCGCCTGCTTCGTATGCCGCGCTGCTCGTCTCACCGTCGAGCACGACTGCGCATTGGCCCGCGACTATGTCCATCCGTTCGGGTTCATTGGTTCCAAAGTGATAGCTGCCAGGGTAAATGAGGCCGAGCGTTTTTTTCGTCTGATCGTTGAAGAGAACGGTGTGGCTGATGACTTTGCCATCGAAATAGACATTGGCTTTGGTTACAACTGACACTGAATCAAAACGAGTGGGGTGGGACATAAATGCTACTCCGGAGCCTTCGCTACTAACCAATCGAGTGCCGCGTAGCAAGCCATTTCTAGGGCGCTACAACGCGCCGCGCTTTCACGGAGGATTTGCTCGGCCGGCTGTTGCCAGGTACCTCCGTCGATGTCGGCCCCTGCAGCCTCCACTATGTCAGCGACGCTCTCGGGTGTGGCTTCGACGTGAAATTGCAGGCCCATGACTTGCCGATCTATGGCGAACGCCTGATTGGCGATTGCGTCAGACTCTGCCAGGCGAATCGCGCCTTTTGGAAGATCGAATGTTTCGCCGTGCCAGTGCAATGGCTGGAAAAGTGGCGGCAGTGGCGGCGTTGTTTCAGCCTCGAGTTTCACACTTCGCACGGGCCACCAACCGATTTCCTTCATGCCGGTCGAGTAAACGCGTGCTCCGAACATTTTTGCGAGCAGCTGAGCGCCCAAACAGACACCAAGTATCGGCCTATTTGCACGCAATGCCCTTTCGAGAAATGCGATTTCTTCCTTCAACCAAGGGAGGGAATCATTGGCGCTCATGGGCCCACCCATTGCCACCACCATGTCAGTAACCTCCAGGTTCGGAAATGAACCGGCGAGGTCAGCTCGCATGACGTTTAGCTGGTGTCCTCGCGCGTTGACCCAGGCTGCAATTCGGCTTGGACCCTCGAACGAGACGTGCGTAAGACAGAGAACTCGCATAGCAGTCCTGTTAGCATGCTGGCCGCATGGCGAGGGCTCCGGATGGGTCCCTGCTGCCTCCCGGGAGAGTGGAATATCCGTTCAGGTTTGAGCGACCGGTTTGCACCCGAAGTGGGCTCAATTCAAGGGATCATTTGAAATAGCAACCCAGTTACGTCAACAAGTTACCGGACCGGCCGTCCATAGATAGTGAGTACGACCCCAACGTCGGAGAGAAGGTCCAGTGAAAGCAAGGCTTTTGCTCGTGGAAGACAGCGCAACTCAGGGCAGTCAAACCAAATTGGAATTGGAACACCTGGGTTACGACGTTCGGTGGGTCAAATCAGGGATCGAGGCCCTCAAGTGGGCGCGGCAAGATCCTCCAGACTTGATTGTTCTCGATGTAGTCATGGACGACATTGATGGCTTCGCGGTCTGCCGCTGGTTGAAGTTACACAACGGCACACGCGATATCCCGGTAATCATGCTGACCGTCCGCGATGAAATCGATGACAGGGTGCACGGACTGCAAGTCGGGGCAGACGACTATTTGCCGAAGCCCTTTTCGCAGCGAGAACTAGAAGCCCGGATTTTTGCGGCGTTACGCTCCAAGACAACCCAAGCGGAGTTAGTCGAGCGAAACCGGCAATTGGAATCGATGTTGCACCACGTCGAATCGTTGGCAATTACCGACCCACTGACGGGACTATTCAATCGCCGACGCTTCGCCGACGTACTACGCAGGGAAGTCGCCGTTACTCGACGATACAAGAATTCTCTTGCGCTATTGATGATTGATCTCGACCATTTCAAGGTCATCAATGACCGATTTGGTCACGATGCCGGAGACGAAGTACTGCGAGCGATCGCAGCTGCGCTAAGCAGCGGATTGCGCGAGGTAGACTTGGCTGCACGTTATGGCGGCGAGGAGTTTGCGATCATTATGCCGCACACCACCAAGGCCAACGCTGAGATTGTCGCGAGACGAATCGCCGCACAAATTGGTTCATTGGTTCACGAGTTTCAAGGTGAAAAGGTCTCCTTGACGGCGAGTCTAGGTATTGCTGACGTTGCAGATCTGAGTGAGCCGAGCGCTGAAAATTTGGTAAAAGCCTCGGATATTGCACTTTACGAGGCTAAGCGGGCCGGGCGCAATAGAATTGTTCTGTTCGAAGAACACATGCTCACGGCAACCAACTTGGACTAAATTGGCAGTGACACGGCCCGCGGCGCAAGGTCGTGCAACCCTAAAAAGCCCTCGCCAGACCAGGTTTGCTTTCGTGATGCCAATCGGGGCCCGGCTTTGCCCCGAACCGGTGGCTCTCGCGAATGGTGCCTAGCCTATTTCTTCGCGGTGCCGAGCCAGCGGACTTTAGGCGATACCCCAAGCAATATTCCGTAGCGATCGCTGCCATAGAGCCACCCCACCAGACCCACGGCGGAAAGGTCTAGGTAACTGAAGGGCGAATAGTTGAGCCCAGCTGTCGTTAGCAGTTGGCGAGGGTCCGGAGAGAAGAAATGCACGGCCGCGAGTTCACCGATGAACGCGTAAGTGTCATCCTTATCAAACGGAGCATGGACGTCCAAGCCTAGCTCGATGCCGAACGGTCGCGAATCCACCGGTGAAGGGTGGGGGTCGGCGAGCATGCCCGCATTTAGGACAAAGTGTGACCCGTGAAAGAGCAATCCAAGCAGTGCCAGTCCCTCGATGCCAATCCCGTAGCTACCCTTCGCTACTGGTAATTTGGGCCCAACCTGAAAGCCAATCGCCCAGGCGCGTGACGCTTCGTCATCGTACCAGTCAAATAGCCCGACTTTGATCGAAGTCCACAAAGCGTCCGGAACCGCGTGGGATTGAGCGAACGGACTGCTGTTATTTCCTTCAAGAGCATAGGTGCCGTCCAAGTCCAATTCGACATTTGGCAGAAAGCCGAAGTCCAGTTCGAAATCGGGTACGACCACTCGCCATGGATCGCGTCCCCGAATGATTCCCAGTTGAAAATCGAAGTCCACCACTCCTGGCTCCTCGAGTTCCATATCGGTGGGCTCGAATATCGGACGTAGACCAACCCGTGCGAGTGCCGATGTAGCCAACAGCGAGGTCACCCCCGCGGCAACCATCGCCAGGGCCAGACTCAGCCAACTTCGCGGACCTATCAGGCTACTGACCATGAAGTATTATCCTCGGCACGCAACATTACCGTTCACCCTTGGCGGTCGGAAATTTGATATCCAGATTGGTTCCAGCGCACTCAGACCAGCGGAAACAGAGCCCAAAAGATTCATGATTGGAAATAGATCTCGAGGGCATCCAGCAGCCCTTCCACGGTATACGTTGTGGCAGTTAAATTAGGGACTACCCCAAGCCTTGCCAATGTTGCAGTGGTGATCGGACCAATGCTAGCGACGCATACCTTGGATAGCGCGGCCTCGATATCTGGAGACAACGCATCGGCCAGTGCCTGTGCCATTGAACTCGAAGTCAGCAGGACCGCATCGATAGTGCCTGTCTCCAATTTTGACTTCAATATCTCGCGTTGTTGAGCCGCCAATTTCCTCGTCGTGTAGGCGGCAACGACGTTGACGACGAACCCAGCTTCCCTGAGGCAATTGGGCAATGTATCGCGCGCTTCGAGTGCGCGAATCAACAACGCGGTGCTCGCGGGGCCAGCCGCCAAGATCTGGCGCGCCAAACCCTCCGCTACGTGCTCCTCGGCAACTAGGTCGGGTGTAATGCCCCACTTCTGGAAAGGCTTAGCCGTGCCGGGCCCAATTACGGCAATCCTAGCTCGCCCAAAGACGCGCGCGTCTCGACCTGATTCAGTTGCCGCCTTTTGGAATTGTTCGACCCCGTTGGCGCTCGTGAATATTGCCCAATCGTATTGATTCAAATGTAAGAGGCAGTCGCTCAAGGCTGAATTGTCGTTGATCGGCTCAATTTCTATGAGGGGTAGCAATTCAGCACATGCACCACGACGTCGAATCGCTTGCTCGGTGTCATGCGACTGGTGGCGCGGACGGCATAGAAGCAATCGCCTGCCAAAAAGCGGAAGCGACTCGAACCAATTCAGCTTCTTTTGCCACTCAACTGACTTACCCACCAAGAGCAGCGTCGGTTCGGGCATGAAAGCCGATTCCGGTAAGCTTAATAATTTGTTGAGTGGGGCAGCAATAACGCGCTGCTCGGGTGAGCTCACTTTGTGCGCGAGCAGTGATGGCTTGTCTTTGAATCCTTCCAATTGGAGCAATCGCTCGACGACGGGGCGCAGCTGATCCGCGACGTGCATTACACAAAGCATCTCCGCGCTACTGGCGAGGCGCGCCAGTGACTCTAAGTTGTGCGATTTGCCTAACAGGTCCGTGGCTGCCACCAAGGCCACCCCAGCGAGGCCGCTTGTGCCGGTCAGAGGTACGCCGGCATAGGCCGATGCGGCGAGCGGCGCTGCGATGCCCGGGACAATCTCGAGAGCAATGCCTGCGGCGTGAATCTCGGAGATTTCATCGAGCGAGCGTGAATACAGCAATGGATCGCCGGACTTGAGTCGCACGACGCGGCAGCCATTTCTAGCTTCGCTGATTATCTGCGTTACAAGTGCGTGCAATTGTTCGGGCGATGCAAAATGGCGTAGTGGGGATTCAACGATTCGGGTTGTAGCCGGACATTCATAGAAGAACTCCGGAGCTAGGTCGGCGTCATGAATGACTACGTCTGCTTGCTTGAGCAAATCGTGCCCCCGCCGCGTAATCAGCTCGGGATTCCCGGGGCCTGCCCCGACGTACCAAACTTTACCGGGTTTCAAGGTGCCTGCTCCAGCCGGCCGGGCCGGGTCTCACATTTGCCAAATGGGATAGGAACCACGGTGCATAAAGTACGTGTCACGAATCGCGACCGTTAGCGGTAAATGCGTTGGCTCGTCAACCGGGAATGATTCGGGGGATTTGGGCCGTCAATTCAAATCCCAAAAATCATTCGGCAAATTCCAGAAAATTGCACTCAGTTTGGTCGAGATGGAGACAAGAGTTGACAGAGGTAAGATATTGGAGACAATCATACACGGTTGTGGGTCTTTGTACTCCCCACACCGCACGAAGGCAGGCATAGTGCAGGCACATTCCCGCTTACCATCAGTCCCGCCCCCTCGCGATTCTTGGTTTCTTACGAACGGCGTCATCGCCGCCGGTCCCACACCCTTCGACAATGTGGCGCGCAGTGTTGCCGAAGGCCGCGTCTCGCGCAGCGTATTCGTTCGCCACGCCAGTTGGAATGTTTGGCAGCGATACGAAGATATCGAAGAGCTCGACACTTTTGCGCTGGGGCGCCTCGTCGATCGGCTGGGGCGTGCGAGCGCCGGCATCGAGGAAGGCTCGAACCAATCCGGTAGCGACAAGACACCTGTGCCTTCAATCGAAGAGGCGCCGAGTTCGGCGCGGTCGCAACGCGTCACGCGTAGCTCGATACGGCCGGTCTCGGTCGATCCAGTGGGAGTTCTTGGCCAAGCGCGCGACATGGACGAGGCGTTTCTCTTAACGCTATCGACTGCCGTTGCAGCGGCCGCGGCGCACGTTGGCTTGCTGCATCGATACAATGATAATCTCGGTACGGCCGTCACATCATGTGCTCAGGGTTCGGGTATGGAACGACTTCTCGGTGCTCGAATACCGATGACCGACCCCGTGCTCGCCGCCGCTCAGTCAGGCACCACGATAATTGGCGAGCCCAATCTGGGTGAAGCGGGGCGCTACATTGCCGCTCGCTTCAATTTGGCGGGGGTCTCGCCGATTGGCGTTGCAATGATACCGATTCGCCTCTTCGACAAACTGCTGGCGACGCTCGAAGTGGGTCAAATCGCAAGAGCCTTCACGGCACGCGAAGTCTCCCGCATCGAGGATGTTGCGGACGTGCTAGCCGAGCGATTGGTCGTCAACGGTTGGTTCGAATTGCCCGTTTAGCAGTCAGTGATTAGCCGTCAGCAATCAGGATTTTCTGATTTTCGGCTGAAAGCTGATACCTGATTAACGATCGCAGCTAGCCGAGTGTCCCGTTGCCGGCCTTGTGCTACTGCTCGACTCGAATGGCTCGTTGCGAAACCACGGTTAGTTGGAAAAAGTCGCGAAGCGTACGAATGTTGGCTGCCGTCTGCGGCAGCTTTTCGCTTTTTTGGCTTACAACCGCGTGTCAGACCAGTTGCGGCGACGCCAATCAGCAACCCATCAACTACGCCGACGGCAAAACGCATACTGAGGATGGGTTGCGCATCTACGAAACCACGCCTCGTGATGGTGAGTGGCTGCACTTTCCATCGTATCGACGCTTCAAGTTGGAACATAACCTGAAAACGACTGCCTATACGCCGTTCATTCTCATTGCTTTCAGCAGTCACCCGGTTGCTTCTATTAGCGACGCATCCGATGATGTAGCGATTGCATCGGGTGATGTCGCCGTTATTGAAAAAATCGGTGACAATTCGATGATCATTCGAAATGACACGTGTTCCGAGCAGTACTTGTACGTCAAGCTTACCGCTGGCATTGACGTCGACGCCGGGGCTAATTAGTCCCTCCGCCATTGGGCGTCCAACGTGCGGGGAGCGAGCCTCGCGCACATGTCGTGGGGCCCACCCACTTCACAAGCGGCCTGGTCCCTACGATGAGCTTGCTGAACGATGCACTATGAGTAGGAACTTGTGGGCGCGTAGTAAATTCCGGATAGCGGTGCCGCTTGCAAAGTACGGCACTATTATTAGGACCGAAGGGAGCTTTCCCCATGTCCATATTAACCGCGACGGCCAGTCGAGGACTGCGCCGTATTTCACCGGCGGTCTTTGGAGCGGCCTGTGTAACATCTCTAACGGCACCCGCGCGCGCTCACTTTATTCTCCAGGCGCCGCCGTCGTGGATGTCGCAGGATGCATCGGGCTTACCCGAAAAACTGGGACCCTGCGGTAACGAGGGCGGCGGCACGGCGACCGGAACGGTAACCGCATTTCAGCCGGGGCAGATGATAACGGTGACGGTTGACGAAGTAGTGTATCACCCAGGCCATTACCGGTTCGCACTCTCGGTCAACTCGCGTAGTGAATTGCCGGCTGAACCGACTGTGACAGCGACATCGAGCACACCCTGCGGCAGCGTACCGATACAATCCTCGCCGGTCGTTCCCGTCTTGGCAGATGGAGTCTTTCAGCATACTTCGCCTTTCACGATGCCGCAGTCAATTCAAGTGACGCTGCCGTCGAACGTGACTTGTACCAAGTGCACGCTGCAGGTCATTGAGTTCATGTCTGATCACCCGCTGAATAACCCCGGGGGTTGTTTTTACCACCACTGTGCCGATATCTCGATTCAAGCTGCGGGCGGCGGTGCGGGAACGGGTGGTGCCGGTGCTGCGGGCGGCAACATAGGCGCCGGTGGAAATCAGGGCGTTGGCGGTGTCAACGCCACGGGTGGAGTTCAGGGCCTCGGCGCATCTCATGCGGGTGGGATGCCAGCGCTAGGAGGCAACACTGGCCTCACCGCTTCGGGAGGTGCGCTGGCTTCAGGTGGCCTTACCAACATTAATGCCGGAACCTCCGCTTCAGACAACGCGGGAAGTTGTAGTTGCACTGTTCCGATTGGATCGAGTCGCAGCCCCTGGGGAGCACTCTCAATCGGGGCGCTCTGGGCTCTGACACGTCTGCGCTCGCGGCGGAATCGCAGCGGTAACTAAGCAACTTCCCGAACGGAGGATAGGGCCACCAATCGTGCATAGAGGCCGCCCTGGGCTACCAGTTGCATATGTGTGCCCTCCTCTGCCAACCGACCGCGCTGCATCACCAAAATTCGATCTGCGTGGCGAATAGTCGCCAAACGATGTGCGACGACAATTGCCGTCCGGTTGACGAGTAGCGTTTCCAATGCTCGATGCAGCCGGGCCTCGGTATCACTATCGATGCTCGCCGTGGCCTCGTCCAAGATTAGAAACGGTGCATTGCGGTAAAGCGCCCGGGCAAAAGCCACTAGTTGCCGCTCGCCGACGGATAGCCCATCGCCTTGACGGAGCACGGGCGCATCGAGACCGCCTGTTCGATTCATGAACAGGTCGAGTGCGCCGATTCGCTCCAACACTTCTACGACACGAGCTCGATCTCGGCTCGGCCTGCGAAGCAATATTCGTCGCCACCGTGCCTGGGAACAAATAGGGCTCCTGCGGGACAACGGCAAACCGAGATCGAAGCATTACCGGGTCCCAATTGCGCACCTCGACCCCCTCGACGTACGCGTGTCCCGATAGAAGATCGTACAGGCGCAGTAATAGACCCGTAACCGTCGTTTTTCCCGAGCCCGTCGGTCCCACGATTGCGATGCGCTCCCCAGTTTTCACGCGAAAACTGACGTCGGTGAGGACACGCACCCCAGCGCGATACTCGAAGTTTACATGATCGAATTCTATCGCGGCCTCGGTTCTGGACTCCGTCACGTCGCGTTTGGGTTCGATTGACGCCACCGCCGCCAGCCGCGGCGCATCACGCTCGGGTACGTCGAGCAACCCGAATACGCGTTCTGCGCCGGTCAAGGCACTCTGCAAAAGCGTATAGCGTTGCGCCAGCATCGCAATCGGCTCGAAGAATTGCATCAAATAGGTGTTGAATGCGATTACAGTTCCAAAACTGACGGGCGAACTTGCAATCGCCAAAAGCATCGAGGCGAGACACAGCGAAGCGATAGTTTCAAGCGCCGCGTCTTGTACGGATTCATAGCGTATTGACCGTAGATTGGCGTCGCGGTTAGCCCGATTGACGATATCGAAGTCGTGGGCCTCACGCTCGGCGCGGTCGAAGGCGTGAACGACGCCCATGCCGAGCAGCTGTTCGTTTAACGTCGCGTTCAAGCGTGCCGATTCAGTGCGAATCGACCGGTACGCATCCCGCATGCGTCGTCGAAGAAACAAAACAAGCAGCCCCGCTAGCGGTGCGGCCGCAAAGGTGTAAAGGCTCATCCTCAAACTCACAGCGACCATGAGCGCGACGATTCCGCCGAGGCGCACCAAATCTCCGAGTGTCGCCAATACGCCGGACGCGAACAATTCCTGGATTGCGTCCACGTCATTGGTGACCCGCGCCACTAGGCGCCCCACCGGTTGACGGTCGAAGAACGTCATCGGCAGCCGGTGCAAAAACGAAAACAGCGACTCGCGCAGGCGGGCCATCGAGCGGGCCCCTGCCAATTGTGTCGCGTAGACGTGTGTAAAGCCGAGCGCTTGCTCCACAACGACGAGCACCGCGACGGTCAAACCCCCAAAAAACAACAAACGCGAGTCGTGTCGAAGTACACCCGCATCCATCGCGTGACGCATGACCAAGGGGCGAATTAGTGCGAGGCCCGCAATTACCAGAACGATTACCATCGAGCCGAGTAAAAGCTTTTGTTCTTTAGCCAAGTACGGCCATAAGCGCCGTAGCAGCTGCCAATCGAACCCGCGCGAGGCGTACACGTTGTCGGCGGGTGACGTCGAGCCCGGTGACGCCGAGGGTTTGCTGGCGGCGGCCGCTTCGGGACGGCTTGGAACTACCGAGAGTTCATGCGCAGCCAATTGCGGCCCCGATTCTTCGAGCTCGTCTACCTCATGCTCGAGGCGCTGTTCCTCCACGAAGCGCGCGTAGAGGCCGTCGCTGGCCCGCAGCGTTTCAGGCGCGCCCCATTCAATGACGCGGCCCTCGTCTAAAACCAGGACTTTTTGGCAACGCGAAGCCAGCGAAACTCGGTGCGTGATGACAACCAGGCTACGACCTCGCTGTTGCTGTTCGATGGCTTCGAGCAATGATTGCTCGGTTGCCGTATCGACCGAGCTAGTCGGGTCGTCCAAGACTAAAATGCGCGAGTCTGCGAGCAGGGTACGGCCGAGCGCTACGCGTTGACGTTGACCCCCCGAAAGCTGAATACCGCGCTCGCCTACGAATGTGTCGTAGCCGGCGGGTAAGTGCTCGATATCTTGTTCGAGCCGCAGTTGCCGCGCGACCGTTCGCGCTTGAAGTCTCGCCTCCTCCGCCTCGGGTTCGTCGAAGGCATAGGCGAGATTGCGGGTTATGCTCGTCGAGAACAAGAATGGAGTCTGCTGACAATGGCGGATCGTCGAGCGTAGGACCGCCAAGTCGAGATCACACACATCGATGTCGTCGAGCTTCACGCAACCGTGTTCGGTTTCCAGTGCCCGCGAAAGGAGCAGCGCCAGCGTAGACTTCCCGCTTCCCGTCCTGCCTACGATCGCGACTCGTTCCCCGGGTTTGACCTGAAACGACACATTATCCAGGATTTTGCGATCACCATAGTAGTGGCTCAGTCCGGCCACGCTCAGCGTCGGAACGTGGCCAAAGGGCGCAACGATGGGCCCGCTTTGAATGCTCGGGCGCGCCTTGAATATCTCAGTGATTCTTTCGTAGGCAGCACGACCGCGCTGCACCAAACTCACTAGGAAGCCCAGCGCGATTAGAGGCCAGGTGAGCCTGGTTATCGCACGAAAGAAGGCGAGTAGCTGGCCATCCGTCAACTCACCGTGCATTCTCAGATAGCCGCCGTACCAAAACACGACGACCAGTCCGACTGCACTAACCGCCTGCATAATGGGGCCCATCGCGCCGCGCAGGCGTGCCAGCGAAAGGCTCTTTTCGAGCAATACCGCATTGACCCGTGCAAACAGGCCATTTTGACTCTCTTCGAGCCCGTAGGCGCGAACCAGTCGTACCCCGGACAGGCTCACTTGTACCGTGTCGCTCATCTCCCCGATCGCCGCTTGGTTTTCTCGCGTGCGCTTGAAGACCCTGCGACTAAAGCTGCGCGTTATCCATACCAATGTCGGCAGCGAGACCAGCGAGGCAAGCGTCAGGCGGACCGATATGCTCAAAGTGACGGCAAGCGCACTCGAAAGCGCCAGGACCGTATTGAAGACATTGAGCACGCCGAACCCGAGCAGCATTCGCACCTGGGTCAAATCATTGGTGGCCCGGCTCATCAAGTCCCCGGTGCCGTACTGCTGAACGTGCTTGGGACCCAGTTTGAGCAGTTTATCGAAGAAGGCACCGCGCAGTTCGTATTCGGCGTCTCGACCCGCATTGAATACGGCGACACGCGAGAACACCCTCACGACGAACGCCCCGAGCGCCAGCGCGATTAGCACCGTAGCCCAATGCAGCGCCGTTTGCGTGCGTCCTTGCACGGCGGCGTTGACGGCGCGAATCAGGCGAGTATCGAATACGTACTGGGCGCTTTGATAAACGAGTATCAGCAAGAACCCCGTGCCGTAACGGGGTAGTCGTCTCAGGAGTTGCCCCCAGAGTCCGGTCGGCACGGTGTCGGAACAGGGCGGTTTATAAGGTTTCATCGGTCGATAGTCGGCTCAGGTAACCGTAGATAGGGCCAATTGACGCACTTTGCCAGCCGCGACCCACTTGAGCCGCTTTGGAGCGGTTTTAAAAACAATCGAACGGTCAAAAGGGAAGATACCGTAGCTGAATCCGCGCAACCGGATGAGAGGCCTTGACAGTCTGCTGCGTGCTTGAGCCCGCAGTGTCGGCTATGTTCGTGCCGTGTCCCTGTGTGCGGCGACGACTTATAACTGCGCGGTATTTTGGTTGGAGCGTTACTGTCTGGCGAGTTGGCGAACCGAACTGTTGTCGGTGTTACAAGGCGACGTGTTGGAGCTTGGAGCCGGCACTGGTGTCAACCTAGATTACTATCAGAATCAGGTGCAGAATCTGACGCTGGTCGAACCCGACCCCTTCATGCGGCAAAAGCTCGCTCGAAAGCTCAAGAATCGAAACCGAAGGCAGCCGGTAAGGTTGCTCGAAACTCCCGCAGAAGCGCTCGACATGGACGACGCAAGCGTCGATGCGGTGGTGGCGACACTCGTACTATGCTCGGTGAAAAATGTATTATTGGTGCTGGAGGAAGCAAAACGAGTGCTTCGGCCCAACGGGAAGCTCGTGCTGATCGAGCACGTTGCTGCGCCGGTGGGAACCTCGCGCAGAAGTTGGCAGAATTATCTCGAGCCGGTCTGGTCGCGACTCTCGGGTGGGTGCCATTTGTTGCGTGACCCGCGCCCAGCCATAGAAGCGACCGGATTTTGCCCCGTTCAAGTGGCTGAACGCGAGCTTCGAGGTGTGCCGGGCTTCATCAAGCCAGCGATCCTTGGGACCTGGACCACCGCCGGTTGAATCGGAACATATCGGGGGCAACGATTCTTCGATCCAGGTGGGTTGCACGCGCCATTGATAGGTCGGGAATACACAATTCCCCAACCTAGGAGGACTCATGGAACAGCGATTGGTGACTTTTGGCGAGAGAGCTATGTCGGGTCGGTTATTTTTGCTGGCGGCACTGTGGACTTGCGCCTGCGGCGGTATGTCCAAAAATCACTTGGCAAAGGTTACGCCCCGCGACGAGATGCGAGTCAGCTCGGAGGTTGCCGGCGCCGAGCAGTCGGCAGTTGGCAACCCGTTTGTCGGTGCCAGCTTCTTCGTCAATCCAGAATATTCTAGAAAGGTGGAAGCGACGGCCCTAGAGTACCCAGCTGAAGCATCCGCGATTCGCAAAGTGGCTGCGGTTCCTACGGCAATCTGGCTCGACAGTGTGAACAGCGCACAATCGGTATCCAGTGTCTTGCAGACCGCAGAACAGACTGCTGACGGGGGCAAACCTACATTGACCGTGTTCGTCATTTACAACTTGCCGAACAGAGATTGCTCAGCCAAGGCTTCCGCCGGTGAGTTAGCCATCGAAAATGGCGGAGAAGAACGGTATCGACGTGAATTCATCGACAAGATTGCCGAACAGTTCGCGAAATTCCCTCAGCAACGCCTGGTAGCAGTGCTTGAACCGGATTCCTTGCCGAATTTGGCCACCAACTTGAATGTGCCGAGGTGCGCGCAGTCAGATCTAGTCTATCGCCGATCGATTGCCTATGCGATAACCAAACTCGCGATGCCTCACGTGTCACTGTACATGGATGCGGCGCATGCCGGTTGGCTCGGTTGGGACGGCAATCGAATGAAGATTGCTCAGATATTCAAGGACGTCTTGGTAATGGCCGGTGGAGTCAACAAAATCCGCGGTTTTTCGACCAATGTGTCAAACTTCAATACTTTATCGGGCGCGGAAGGCAAGCGACTCGGTCCTTCGAACCCCTGCCCGGACGAACTAACCTACATAAAACGGCTTAGCGAAAACCTGCACCGAGTCGGTATCGACGGTAAGCAATTCATCATCGATACGGCGCGTAACGGCCTTGCCGTTCGTTCGAGCTGGGGCAATTGGTGCAACATCAAAGGTGCCGGAATGGGTGAACGTCCACAGGCGGCGCCCGCTCCCCTCGTTGACGCCTACTATTGGATTAAACCGCCCGGTGAATCCGACGGTGTTGCCGATTCGAGTCAACCTAGATTTGACCAGGCCTGCGCAACAACTGACAGTTCACCCAACGCCCCGCAAGCAGGGCAATGGTTCTCGGCCTACTTCCGCGAGCTTGTCAAAAATGCGCGTCCGGTGCTCTAGGCGTCCGGCGTTGCGTCCCGTTGGGTAGACCGCAATTCAAAGTTGACCCGTATGTCATGTTGATGCCTCCAGGTGCACGGCGGTACCGCCTGCTCTGGAGGCGACGCAATGAATCCGCGTGTTTGGAATCTGGACGTGTTGCCATTGCGCAAGCGCTGTCGGTGCTCCTTAGCAATTACTTGGCGCCTTGCCTGCCGCGTGCAACGCTTCGGCAATGACGGATCGAGTGAGCGGGTCGGAGAAAAATTGGTTGCGGATAATAACGTTGGCCGCCGCAATCGGGTGCACTCCTTCGCAAGCGGCACCGCCGGCCGCCGCAACACCGGTGAGCCCCGCTATTCCGAGTGCCACGGCGGCGGGACCGGTTACCCCCGTCCTCCCGGGGCCTCGTGAGCGCCCGGAACTGAACGAACATTTCAAGGCCGAGCAGGTGTCTGGCACAATCGCGCTCTTCGATAGCGCAGACAACAGCCTGAGTTGCAGCGATGCAGCACTGTGCAATAAGGCAACGATCCCCGCCTCCACATTCAAGATCGCCAATAGTATGATTGCGCTCGAGACCGGTGTAGTCGAAGATGCCGAGACGGTACTTCCCTGGGACGGAACGCGGTATCCAGTCGAGGAGTGGAACCGCGACAATACCTTGCGCTCGGCAATTCGAGTCTCTTGTGTACCCTGCTATCAGGCCCTAGCGAGGAAGGTTGGCCCCGAGCGAATGAAGGAATGGGTAACGAAGCTCGACTACGGAAACCACGACACTTCTGGCCCGGTCAACCAATTCTGGTTGAGCGGAGGGCTCCGCATTTCACCGCTTCAGCAAATCGACTTTCTACGCCGATTCGACGGCGGTAGGCTGCCTATCTCGAAGCGCACGGCAGAGACGGTGCGCGACATCATCACTTTGGATGTCGGTCAGAGCCATATCCTGCGCGGCAAGACCGGCCTCGATCAACCCCCGGAATATCCCGAGCTAGCGGCCTGGTTCGTCGGTTGGCTCGAGCTAGGCGAGCGACGCGTCTTTTTCGCCACAATAATCAACGCCCACGCAAAAGGCGTCGACGTTAAGCCTGCCCGCCGCAAGGTGACAGAACGAGTGCTGCGCGCGCTGAACCTACTACCCGCCGATGCCACCCGCGCGATTTCAGACTGAATAAAACAAAATCCGCAACGTCTCTCACAACGCGTGGGCAATTTTTGGGGCTTGCACTCACGGTCAAGCCAACAATGCTCGCGTCCGACGCCGGCCGTGCGCGACCGCACCCGCGCCGTCGATTTGAATCAGGTCAAATGCGTGCCGTTGCAACAGTTAAGGTAAGTTCAAGACCGGGCGCGGCGGTACGTTAGCGTAGTTGGTGCCGTTGCCCAATTGTCCGTATGAATTGTTGCCCCAACACCTAACGCTGCCATCTTGCGCTATAGCGCAACAATGCTCGCCCCCACAGGAGATCACGCACCCGAGTTTAGCCGCATTTCGCTTTTGCGGCTAAAAAGAAGATTGCTGGCTCGTTTTGGTGTAGGTTTCTCGCGATGGCATCCTGGGACCATGAGGGCATCGTCGAGCTTTTCCGCAGTGACCCGCGGCTGGCAGCGGAGCTTTTGCAGGGACCACTCGGCTTAGACTTGCCGACATTCGTGGAAGCTAGCGTGGAATCGGGCGCAGTGACTCAGCTCAATCCGGCAGAGCTGCACGCTGATTTAGTCGTTTCACTCAACGATGACACGCATGCCGTGCTCGCCATCGTCGTCGAAGCGCAACGTGGGGTTGACCCGGACAAATGCTTTTCGTGGCCGGCCTATGTTGCGTCGCTTCGGCACCGCTTGCGTTGCGAGGTGTGCCTTCTGGTCGTGACCCAAAGCGAGCGTGTTGCCAATTGGGCGGCACGTCTGATTCGGTTAGGCCCGGGCGCCTCCCTGCAACCGTTGGTGCTGCGCCCCAGTGTCGTCCCGGTCATCGACGAGGCTGAGGATGCTCAAAAGGCTCCGGAGCTTGCCGTGCTTTCGGCCATGGTGCATGGCGGGGGCCACGTCGAAACCGCGGTCAAAGTCGCGCTTACGGCCCTCGGAGCGGTACACGATTTGGATCGCGACCGCTTCTTGCTATACTTTGGCTTGATTCGAGCAGCGCTCAGTGAAGCTGGCAGAAAGGCGTTTTCGATGGATCCGCAAGGTGTTCAGTTTTTCGATGAGTCGCTCCAACAATCGTTCAATCGCGGTCACATCGAAGGCCGAGCTGCTGATGTGCTCGACTTTCTCGATGCACGCGGACTTGCTGTCTCTGATGCCCAACGCGAGCGCATCGTCAATTGCAGAGACTTAGAAATTTTGAGCCGCTGGGTTCGACGCTCTGCCACCATCGCTTCTGTGGACGAGCTGTTCGAGTAAGGCACTTAACGCAACAAGGCTCCGTGGGAGGGCCAGGGGCCCGCGGGGCCAGACGTAAATTCTGCACTCAACAGTTTCAACGCACGCTAGCGTCCGCTCAGCAATGCGCTAATGTTGGGCCCATTGCGCGTCCTGAGCCGTGGCCCCATTGAAACCGCTGAATGCTGAGTCTGAAGCAAACCGTTCCGGCGGGGGCGAGCAATGCTGCTCGGCTCTCATGACCTGAAACCTCTCACCCGGAGGCCGTCATGGACTTGCTGCTGACCGGAATGCTTATTGGCATTCTGCTTTCAGCGACATTCAACCGTCGCTGAGAAATCCGTATCCCCCACCGTCAACTCCTTTGGCGGTGGGGATTCTTGTGGCTTGGTTGCATATCGCTACCTGAAGCGCCTGGGGTCCAACTGAGGTTTGAATCTGACGGTCGGCGCCGGTGATTCACAGCCCAACACGTCTTGCGCCGCCCGCAGCTTAAACCCGTTGTTGGACGCGAGTCTCCTCTTGGGGTGCCGCTGCGCATGCAACTGACAGACTATCGCGTCTTCCATCACCGGACCACGCCGATCACCCCGGCAAGTATACCCACTGCCCAGCAAGTGAGCCCGATCGCTATCAGCCACCGTAGCTCGGTGCATCCTGATACCTCGTGAAACTTGTAGCATCGAAAGTCCGCCATCGTGGCGGCGCCGAATGTCCACCAACCAAACACGAATGCGATCGTTGCTCCAACAAACAGAGGCCAAACGCGACGCCCTCTTGTCAAATCGCACCGCTTCCTTCAGCACCCGCATTCATGGACCCGGCGGACCAAATTCGAATGACATCTGATACAAAAGTGTCGCAATACAGCAATTGCCAAGCCGATTGCGCTCCGCTTTCTACGACTCCAACTCATGGCCTTCGACTGGACTTTCAATGACGGTGCTCGCTGGTGCAGAGAATGGCTCTTTAGCGACTTTGCGCTTTCTCAGCGTCGTCCAAAGAATTCTAAGCCCAAGTGCCACGAGCACGCTCGATGCGACGATCTCAACGAAAAGTGCTCGGTACACCAGCGACTCTCGACCGCAGCTTGCCTCTAGAGGACCAACTTCGATTGGACTCAGCTGCTTTGAAATCCGCCTTTCCAGCTTTGAGCAAATATCGCCCTGGGTCGTGTATGAGAATGATCCCCAAAGTGCCCCGTTCAAGAGCCAGACTCCCAACACAATCATGCCAATGGCAATGACAAGCCGGGCGATGTTACGCATCAGAAGCCACCTGACGGGTACGGCGTAGCGCTCGACGCAACGCGGCACCTGTTGAGAACATCAGCAACAAAGGTTCCACAATTGTTGGTCCAGCCATAGCTTCCCCACGACGCATTGTAAAGCGCGTAGTTATTTACGCAATCTTCGTCAACGTCCGGAATTTCATGGCAGACACCACCAGACGAACTGTCGTCATAGATTTTTCCAAGACCGGTACCGTACTCTCGATAGAGCCCGAACGTATTTGAGTCGGTATTAATATCGAAAAGCCAACTTACGCCGCTACAAACAGGTGTCGATGGGTTGGGCGTGGGTCGATCGCGTTACCTCGGCGCTCGGCATGCTCGCGCGCAACGACGAGCCACTCGCGACCGCGCTTTTAGCCGCGACCCCTACCGATGATGCGAGCCTGGAAGCGGGCATCCAAGCCCTGAGCAAGGTGCTGAGCAGCGCCCAGGGCAAATTGCCGGCAGAGGCGCAGGCAGACAAACGCCTGGCAGAGGTGCAGGAACTGTGTGCGGCTCTTCAGAGCCTGCCCGGCACTGTGCACACGAGCAAAGGCCAGACCGTGGCAGACACTGTGCAAATCGATCTGTGTGACGGCAAGCTCTACGTATGGATTCGCGATCTGAATAAGGCGGCGCGCCGAGCCATTCGCAACGGCAACCTAAACGCCGGGCTGCATGAGTATGTGTTTCACCACCTCAAGCGTTCCGGCAACCCCACGCCGCCCGCACCAGAGCCCCAGCCGGCACCGCAACCCCCGCAGGCGTAAGCGTCCCGCAAGCGGAACAGCTTGCCCCGCTATCCACGGTGGCGCACACCTGGGCGGACGGCTTGCTCGAGGCGCTCGAAGCGCAGCATGCCTTGGCGGACATTCTGCCCCGGTTGGTCGAGGTGTCGCATGCCTTGCGAAATTTCCTGCCCCGGTCATTCGCAGCGTCGCATGCCTTGCCCAACTTCCTGCCCCGGTTGCCCGAAGTGCGGCATGCGTTCGCGGATGCTCTACCCCGGTTGGTCGAAGTGCCGCACGCCTTGCCAAATTTCTTGTGCCGGTCGCTTCGTGGCTTGCCCCATTCTGCTGTAGTTGAAACCGACTCCTGTCAGGCCTTGCCCCACTTGGTTTCGGTGCCGCCGCACTTGATTTCGACGTTGCCCCACTCGGTTTCGGTGCCGCCCCACTTGATTTCGACGCTGCCCGGCGGCTTTCTCAACTGAACAAGAGATCCGTCACCTGGCATCGCGGTGAAATACAAACCCGGCCCCAGGCCGTCAACGCCCTCGGAGCGGCAATCGAGCACGTAAAAGCCGGAACGGCTCTCACAACGTGCCGGTAAGGAATGAAAGACGACACAAGCTCACTTGCCTCGGCACACTCGAATCGCCGGTTTGAACTCAGCCTCCAACGAATTATCAGTGCACTTCATATCCTTGGGGCAATCCTGGCGAGTCTTCAAACCCGAGCGCGAAGTGATAGGGTCCTGGGTGTGTGAGCGGCGGTCTGAACTCCATGAACACGCCTCCGGTGCAAGCGGGCGGAGCCATGCGCGACCAGAGCAGCCAGCTAATTGCCGCAATGGCACCGGCAACTGCGCCTAGAGCTTGCGCCGTCGTCTTGGTCACCGCGGCACGCTAGCAGAACCGCGTACCGAAGATTCCGTGCCGTCACGACATCATTTCGGAACGCCTGATTCAGGTTGGGCTGCGGATTCCGGCGGAATTGGTGCGGCGCCATGTTGCAAATCACAGCACACACTGATACGGTGCGCCGTGCCTTCGCAGTTTCACGAAGTACTCGTGCGCTTCTTTCGCAATCGGCCGGAATTAGCACCGACACTGCTCAGTGAGGCGCTCGGCGTCGAAGTCCCTCGGTATACCGAAGCACGAATCGAATCTTCCGATTTGACCGACGTCTTGCCCGCGGAATATCGTGCCGATGTTGTCGTTCTGCTCGTTGACGGTGAGCCGGTACTCGGCATTGTCGTCGAAGTGCAATTGGAGCCCAAGGAACAAAAGCGGTTCAGCTGGCCCATGTATGTCGCTGGTCTGCGAGCTAGATTTCATTGTCCTTGTTGTTTGCTGGTGGTCACTGCCGACAATCGGACTGCACGCTGGGCTTCGCATGAAATCGACCTGGGGCCAGGAGGTACGCTGCGTCCGCTCGTCTTGGGACCGGAGGGAGTGCCCATCGTCACCGACCTACAAAAGGCTCAGCGCTTCCCAGAATTGGCGGTGATGTCCGTCATGGCCCACGGCCACGGCGATGTGCCAACGGCGGTCAAATTGGCCACTCTGGCCGCCCAAGCCGCTCAATCCACGGAGTCCTTGGATTCCGACATGCAAGCGCTATACTTAGACCTCATCGAGACAGCCCTCGGTGAGGCAGCAAGAAAGGCTTTCGCAATGCTACCCGAAACGTACCAATTCAGCGGACCGAGCTATTTGAGGGGAAAGGCTGAAGGTGAGGCTCGAGGTGAGGCGAAAGCGTTGCTTGCCTTTTTGGAAGCCCGGGGCCTTGTGCCAAATGATGATCAGCGGCAGCGTATTGTCGCGTGCGCCGACCTGGGCCAGCTCACTATTTGGGTGCGCAAGGCTGCGACGCTCGTCGACGTGGAAGAGCTGTTCGTACAGTAGTTTTCTGCTACTTGAGCGCGTGCATGCTCAGGCGATAGTCGAACGCTTTGGCTTCTGCGTCCCGAAGCGGCAATTTGCAAGCAGCTCACTTGCCTCGGCACACTCGAATCGCCGGTTTGAACTCAGCCTCCAACGAATTATCAGTGCACTTCATATCCTTGGGGCAATCCTCGTCGGTGTGGCACGCGATGTGCGCGAGCCTTGCTATGCAATAGGCACGCGATGCACATTGACTCGCTGATTTGTAACCGTATTCGTGCCCGGATTCTGGACTGATGCAGCAGATCCTTGGCGCTGGACAATCCTCGGGTCCGTCGCAAGCCGCGGGGAACGGCGTGCATTGCGAGGTTCCCCGGATGCAAGTCGGCGATACCGACGCTCGCTGTCCGCAGAAGTGCTTGCTCTCTTTGCGTGTCGTGCGTTGCGCTGCGTAAACGGGTTCGATGAAACTATCGTAGATGGCCTCGGCGCCTCGCCTTACAATCACGTGCAGCTTTTTGGGGCTTTCTCCCACGGTCAAGCCGACAATGCTCGCGTCCGACGCCGCTCCGCGCGTTTGAAGCTCGAGTCGCATGCCGCAGCGTGACGTGTTTACCGGTTTGTCGGCGGGCAAAGCGACGTCGAATTCGCAACGCGGTGGCGAGTCGTCGAGCCCGAGCGCGAAGTGGTAGGGCCCCGGGTGCGCGAGCGGCGGTCTGAACTCCATGAACACGCCTCCGGTGCAAGCGGGCGGAGCCATGCGCGACCAGAGCAGCCAGCTAATTGCCGTAATGGCACCGGCAACTGCGCCTAGAGCTTGCGCCGTCGTTTTGGTCACCGCGGCACGCTAGCAGAACCGCGTACCGAATATTCCGTGCCGTCACGACATCATTTCGGAACCGCTGATTCAGGTTGGGCTGCGCAATCGTTTCAGCCTGGGCCAAAGCGACTCGCATTGATGTGCGCTTCAATCGCGGCAATTCCCTCGAGTCCCAATCATGGTGCAAAATGGTGCACGACAAAGTGACTCGGGCTGTTTCTATGATTGGACATGCCGAGCAGCCGAGCCCAGTTTGCCGCAGATGTTGCGCTTTATCGGCGGCTATGAGGGCAAGCGGCCGAAGCCACGGCGTCACGACGCGGGGCGCTACAGTGTCGTTTGGGCTCAAAAGAGCTCACCACGTGGGCATCGCATCTAGGATTAGAACCTTGAGGTCTGTGCGCAATTGCTGTGTTCTCTGCAATTTGAACCGGCACGGTGTTAATTCGCGGCAAATTTCTACGTATCAAATGCTTAATTGGAGCATTGACCACTGTACCCTTGTCCACCGAGGCCAGCGCCTAGATGTCGTGGACTTGGTTGCGGATTGAAGTTTGGTGCTCCGGCGTGGTCATTGTGCCCGTATTCGGGGTAGGATGGGCGTGCCCAACGCGATGAGCAAAAAACTTTCAAGGCCAAGAACGAACAGGCGCTCGCATCCCGGGGATAAAGCGAAGGCGAGTGCAGGGGCAAAGACGCCATCGGACGTCCCTGCGGTGACAACGGGTAACTCAGCATCTGTGCCCGCTGATGCTGCTGCCGCTGCCCTTCAATCGATGATTCCGCCGACGGATGACATCGACGATGACTGGGGCGAATCAGATGACGGCGACGAAGACGAGGAGGGTCCTGGGCCAGTCCTGACATCGAGTTCAGTGCCTGCGCAGCCGACCATTTCCGAGCCTGCAAAGTCCGAACTCGCAAAACCCGCTTCCGACAAAGTCTCGAGCGAATCTCAACCCAGGGCCGTTGCACCCGTCGAGTCGAGGCCGTCAACACCGCCGCCCCGATCATTCACGCCGGCAGGTGGCCTGTTAGCCGCACAATCCAGTAACCTGCCGCCCGCGGTTACGCGTCCGAGCATTCCCCCTTCGCCCAAACTTACGCCCGCCCGCGGGACTCCGTTCGCTGTAAGCGAAGTAGCTGCGCCGATGCAGCGGTCGCTTTCGCCCGCGAGTGGTGTTCCCTCGACGCGGCCGCCGCCGCCGTCTTCGCGTTCGCGGACGCCCGCGGGCGGTATGGCGGCAGTGGTCGATGCACCCTCGCGCCCGAGCGCGGCTCCCAGAGCCATGACCCCAGCCGCTGGAATGTCGGCAGTGAGACCGAGTACGGCTCCGCCAAGATCCTTGACGCCCGCGGCAGCAATGCCGGCAACTAGGGCAAGCACTCCGCCGCCGCGTTCGCTTACACCAACGGCCGCAATGCCTGCAGTGCGCCCGAGTCAAAGTCCCGAGGGGCGGCCGAGCAGCGTTCCCCAATCTGCAATACGAACAAGCAGCAGTCCTCGCGCAAGTACTGTTCCGCGATCGAGTAGCTTCCCCACTGCCCCCCGCGCAAGTACTACCTCACGACCAACTATTTCCCGGTGAATCGGTTGACAAGCCCTCGCGACCGAGTGCGGCGCCTCGCATTCTCACTCCGGATGCTGGCACGCCCGCAACGCGCCCCAGCACGCCTGCCACTAAGTTTCAATCGCTGGCCGCTGATCTGCAAAGTGCTGATCAAAAAGAGGTGGCACCGAACGAAGCTGTCGCGTCCCCGAGCGCAGCGCAACCAACGGATTCCAAACCGAAGGCAGTTCCACCCGATCCAACCCGGCCCGCCGCTGGTGCACTCGCAATCGAGCCGCCTGCGGCCGTTGCAGGAATCGTCACGGAACCAAAACCTCCGGTTTCGATGGCTCCTGCAGCAGCGGTGTCCGTTGCTTCGTCGCAAGTGCCGCCGAGTACTGTGTCATCATGGCCGGCACCGGAATTCAGAAGACGGCCTCCCTTATTGCTTGGATCACTTTGGGTCGTCACGGCTGCGGTCCCCGCTGTAGTGGTTTGGTTGGTGATGCGCGCACCAAACCCAACGCAATCCGTCGAATACACCATACCGAAGATCGAGAGTCGCCTTGCGGCCTCGCCCTCAATCCCTCAAGGGCCCGCGGCGAAGCCAGCGCCCGTTGAGCCTCCACCCCAAGCGGCTCCGCCTGCGGTCGAACCAGCAGCTCCAGTAGCCCAAGTGCCGTCAACCGCGCCGGAACCCCAAGCTCCGCCCGCCCAGAGTGCAACTGCTGCCGCGTCCCCCGCAAGTCCGTTGTCCTCGGCATCTGTTGTTGTCGAGACCGACTCGGCGGACCGCGTCGGAGTACTGGTAAAGTCCAGGCCAACCGGAGCCAAAGTCTATCGGCGAGGCAAAGAAATTGGGAAAACGCCTCTCACGATTCAAATCGGGCGTGGCGAACACCGGATATTCGAGGTGGGCTGGGCTAGCTCGGGTTCCAAGCGTATCTCGGTGGATGGCGAGAAGCCCGAGATCACAGTGAACCTCGGCGGAGAACCCAAGCCCCCATCTAACTGAGTCTCGTAGTTATGTGGTTTCGCTCGGCGACTGCCGTCGCGCGCCAGATGCGAGCATTGATGATTGCGCCCAGAGACCCGCCCTTAGCACGAGTGCTACTTAGGCCGTAATTCTACTTTTTTGCCTTGGCAGCAGTCTGTGCGTCTTTGCTCTTCTTGGATTGTTCCTTCACGGAATCCTTCTGCTTCTTGTTCTTGTCCTTGGATTTTGGTGATTTGTCGCCCATGGTTTTTTGCTCCAGTGTTTAGTTGCCGACCGGCGCCTAGCATCGCCGGAGTTTGGACAAAGCGCAAGCGGTCGTTTGAGTTTTGAGGTCGCAATCCACACCGCCTAAGACGGCTGTCTCCGTGCCCCACAATTCGGCAGCGCAGCTCTAGAGGCGGCGTTGGGGGACACCAATGGTACCCGCGAATCCGGGTAAACGTTGGCCACAGTAATTGTGGTCAAGGCACGGACATCAGTACGGCGGGTAACGGACAGACTTCCATGACGGCCGCATCCCGGAGGCCGATGGCCCCCTGAAAAGCCAGCCAATCCCAGGAAATATCGGGCTTTGGCGGCAGCCTCGGCGAAGTCTGAGCTCGGCACGAACTGTGCTGACAAGTCAAGGGCACAGGCTCTTCCGAGAGCCACGCGCAAAATTCAGCGAACTCGGGCGACGGTTTGACTCCGCTCAGTGACTTGAGTCAAAAGCCGCGCCTCGAAGAACCGGACCCTTGTCGTGGTTACTTTCCGAGTAGTGCGCTCGATGACGTCGCGCAAGTCTCGTTGCGAATCATCGTCGGCAAGACAGGCCGCGTCTCGTCCGCGACATTGCTTTCTGAAACTCCCGTGTCGCAGGGCTTCGCAGCCGCAGCCAGAGCTTGCATATTGACCAAGCAATTCACGGTCGCGCTCGACCGCGCTGGACTTCCGGCGGCAACCGCCACGCGCATCAACGTCCGGTTTTCCCGTTAGCGCCTGAGTCACCGACTTCCCAGTTGCGCTGGCAGGAATGGCTTTACCGGCTGCGTGGAGTCGGCCCGGTGCGCCCGCACTGACAAGTGCCGCTGCGACATAAAAATGCACCCATTTCAGAGGCAACTTTCCTCGACGTAAGGAATCAATTTCTCGAGGCTGCCGCTCCGCTCGGCGAGGAGATGAATCGGTTTGGCCCTAGCGACAGCACGGACTTTGGCGTGCCTTCGGATGTGACAGCCTTGAAGGACTATGGCATAAACCGCCAATGGCACGACGCTGGTTCGCAATTGCTTCTGTCCTTACTTGGTGCGCATGCTCGAGCGCTCCGACGCGAACAACGGCTGCTGACACGGGTGGCGCAGTGGGCGTCGCGTCCGGTACCGGCGGCTCGGGTGCGGCTGGAGCGGGAACCACTGTGAGTGGTGGCGGAGGCAATGGCGTCGCGGGAGCAACCGCGGGCGGATCTACGAGCAATGGCAGCTCAGTGGGCGGTACGGCTGGAGCGGGCGGTAACAATGTCACCACCGGTGGCGCATCGAATACCGGCGGTTCGCGCTCGACGGGCGGGGGCTCACCCATAGCTACGGGCGGTGCCGAGGTAGTAGGCCACGCAGGCCCTCCCTATTTGTTCCCGCAGAATAACCGCAGCGCGAATTGTATTTATCCAAGTACCGCGCAGTCGCAAGATGCAAGAACTACTTACGGTACTTGGAAGACCAAACTAGTTGCAAGCGACGGTGCCGGTGGATTTCAGCGCGTGCTGCGGCCCGACAACGAGAACAACGCGACCAATACGACCGTATCCGAGGGTATCGGTTATGGGATGATTCTAGCGGTGGTCATGGACGACCAGGCCCTCTTCGACAATCTTTGGAAGTATTCGCAGCTTCACGTCGACGCCAATGGCCTCATGATTTGGCTGATTGATTCAAGCGGAAACCCTGGAGTCGAAGACAGCACCACGAATCCACCCGTCCTCGCCAGCGGCTCGGCGACGGATGCCGACGAGGACACCGCCTGGGCATTGGCACTAGCCTCGCAAAAATGGGGCGGACACGGGAGCTTGACAACGGACTATCTGACCTTGGCAAAGGCCCAAATTACTCGAATCTGGAATTGTGAAGTTGACCATTCTGGGATCGACCAGATTAACGCTGGGGACTCTTGGGGCGTTACTTTTGCGTGGAACCCCTCGTATTTCGCGCCCAATGAATACCGCCTCTTTGCCAAGCTTGACACGGCCAATACGGCAGCTTGGACACGAATCATCGATAAGGGATACACCGTGCTCGCGGCGTCCCAAAATACTTCGACCGGACTATTTCCTGCGTGGACGAATGCGGCGGGAACACCGAGCGCACCCTGGGCAGGGGCGCCCACCAATTACCAGTACGATGCGGCGCGCGTGCCGTTCAGAATCGGTCTCGACTTTTGCGATAACGGCGATTCACGTGCCAAGACTTTGCTCGCGAAAACGAGCAGCTTTTTCTCGAACTTGGGTGCCAGTGCCATCGTGGATGGCTATAGTCTCACTGGGACGCCTACACCGGAAAACACATCGCCGGCCGGTGTCCAGTCTGCACTATTCGTGGGTGCCGCGGGCGTTGGCGCAATGAGTGATGCGACGTACCAGCCCTTCGTCAATGCAGTCTACACGCGGTTAGTGACGCAACCGGACACTCTGATGCTACCGAAGAGCTACTACTTCAATTTGTCGTGGAAGGTCTTTTCGCTGCTGATGATGTCTGGGAATTTGTTCGATTATTCGCTGCATCCCTAGTGCATCGCGCGGCGCCAAAACTGGTTTGAGGTTCACGGGCCTCACTGGCACAATCGTGCCCAAGTCCTATCCTTACGCTACAGCTCGCTGCTGCTTTGCGAAGGAGAACTCATGTCAAAGATAATCATCGCGTCTGCCATCGCGATCTCCATTTTCGGTTGCAAGCCTTCTCCAGAAGCAGCGCCTGTGGCGCACGACAATCAGTCGGCGCCGTCAGTTGGCGCGCCCAAGTTGGCGCTCGTTACCGAGGTTACGGATTGGGTGCAACATCATGCTGCGACTGTGCTCGACGCCAATGGTCCTGACACTCGCCAAGCCATGGGGGTCGTGCCCGGTGCGCTTTTGCTGTCGAGCTCACACGACTATGCGCTGACGGAACTGCCTCCAGCCAAGGGTACTAAGCTCGTATTTTATTGCGGCGGCGAGATGTGCAGGTCATCCGATGCTGCCGCGGCTCGCGCGGCGCAGGCGGGCTATACGGATGTAAACGTGATGCGCGCGGGAATACGCGGCTGGAAGAGCGCCGGGCAACCCACTCAAATACCCCGCAGCTGAACAGCTGTAACCGGTTCGAGAGGGAATCTGAGTCCTCGGCGGTTGAACATGCCGCAAAATGTTGTGGGGGCATTGCGAAAGAGGGAAGACCCGCCTTATGTCGATGGTTGGTGATACAGCCATGAACATCGACATCCGTTGGATACGCGCTCGAAGGTCTAAAAATATCGAAGCCCACGCGCGTCGGCGCGCCGGTTTTGCACTCGATCGGTTTGCCGAGAGGATTCGCAATGTTTCCCTGCGTTTCGAGGACGTTAACGGTCCCCGGGGCGGCGTGGACAAACGTTGCACAGTGGAAGCATTGGGCCAATTTGCGCCCGCCGTGGCCAGCGCGAACGCAGAGAACTACTTCGTGGCGGCCAATCGGGCGCTGAAGACCCTTGAGCGAATCGTAGTGCGCGCCGTAGATCGGCAACACGACTGAGCCGCGCAACTCACGGGGCCGCGGCAAGGCCGCCCAGCCGCCGCGGCTCGGCTACTCCCACCCATTCGGCTCCCACGCGTGCAATCAACGGCGCGTCCGCGATGTGGCCGCGCTCCTTGAAGGCGTAGCCCATAGTCTCGAGTCGCTTTTGAACGTCGTCGATAATGCCGTTCTTTTCGGTGGTAACGATGTCGGGTAGGTGTTGCATGTGAAAGCGCGGCACGCTGACGGCGGCGCCCGGGTCGAGTCCGAAGTCGAGGATGTTCGAGAGTTCCTCGAAGACGGAGGTGATAATCGTGGGGCCGCCCGCCGCTCCCGTGACGAGCATGACTTTGCCATCAGGCCCGGTGACAATGGTGGGGGACATGGAGGAAAGCATGCGCTTGCCCGCAGCGATGGCATTGGCTTCACCCTGCACGAGGCCGTAGCCGTTTGCCGTCCCCGGAACCGCGGCAAAATCGTCCATTTCATTGTTCAGAACGAAACCTGCGCCTTTTACGGTGACCCCCGAACCATACCACCAATTGAGCGTCGTCGTGAGGGCGACCGCATTGCCATCGGCGTCTACGATTGAGAAATGAGTCGTGTGAGGCCCGTTACCGCTCGGCACCCCGGCGCTCGCAATGTCAGCTGATGGTGTAGCGCGATCGGGCTGGATGGTGGCGCGTTGATCATTGGCCCAGCTTACACTCAGCAGCTCATCGAGCGGCATCCTCACGAAATCCGGATCACCGAGTTTGGCGTTGCGCGCGGCAAACGAGCGCCGCATCGCTTCGAAAATGGTGTGAAGCTCCTCGGGTGTCTGAAACCCTAGCCTTTTCAAGTCCATGCCCTCGAGGATATGGCAAATCATTGCAAGGGTGACGCCGCCCGACGAAGGCGGCGGCATCGCCGTGATCTTGACGCCGTGATACGTAAACTCGAGAGGCTGACGCCATTTCGCTTGGTAAGCTTTGAGATCAGCTTGAGTGATCAGGCCGTGATCGCGCCTCATCTGCGCGATCAGAGCCTTTGCTGTCTCGCCCTGGTAAAACCCCTCGGGACCCTTCGCAGCGATGCGCTTGAGCACCGCGGCGAGCTCGGGATTCTTCCAAGTCGAACCTTTTTCGGGCGCCGACCCCTGCGGGAAAAACAGCGCGACCGACGCGGGGAATTTCTTCATGCGTTCGGCGTGTTCGGCGATGCCCTGCTGAAATGCCTCATCGACAATGAAGCCCTGCTCGGCTAATTGAATAGCGGGCGCGATCACCTCAGCCCAGGACTTCTTCTTGGAACCGAGCGTTCGATGCAGTTCCCACAGGCCCGCGACGCTGCCCGGTACTCCCGAAGCTTTGATGCCCATGCGAGCGTCATTCGTCGATTTGCCGCTGGCATCGACGTACATGTCGCGCTTGGCCGCAGCGGGCGCCGTCTCGCGGAAATCGAGGGCTCTCGGCTCGCCGTTGACGAGCGCAACCGCGAAGCCGCCACCCCCGATGTTTCCTGCCGTCGGGTAAGCCACCGCCAACGCGAAGGCAGTTGCGACTGCGGCGTCCACCGCATTGCCCCCCGCGACGAGCATGTCGCGCCCCACTTGCGACCCGATTGCATTGTCCGTAACCACCATGCCCTTCGGACTCTTGACCACCACTGGCGTCTGATACGGCCAGTTTGGTGGCAAGCGCATTGCGGGCGTGGCCGCTTGAGTAACCGAAGGCGCGAGTGGCGGCGCGACGTAAGCAGGTGACGGCGCGATCGCTGCTGGAGCGGGTGCAGGTGGGGCATTCGTGCCGCCACAACCCAAAAAAATAACGAGACTCGTGAGCGAAATAATCAATCGGGGGAACATGCCTGCACAAACCTAACGCACTTTTACTCGAGTTCGCAGGTCCAATTTGTTCTTGGGCGCTAGGGAGTGTCTCGCGACTAGGTATTCCAGTCTCTGTTCAAGAAATGACTTTCGCCTGCCGTTGCCGGGGTCGTGGCCCCGGGTGAAAATGGCTTACGAGTTGGCGAGCAAGATTTAGGTGTGGCCCAGTTAGAGCGGCCAGATATTACGAGAAATCACTTCGTGAATGCTACGCTATCGATCCAAATGCTAAAGGTCGAGGTATCCCCGATCTGAAACGTGACCGAGTAGAGAGTAGACGGGTCGAAGCTTTGAGCCAAATAGCCCCAGGTGTCCTGCGATAGACTGCTAAACGGAATCGTGTATTTGGTCCAGGTGCTGGTGAGGCTCAGCCGACGTCCGTAATGATCCCAACATGTCATTGTTAAGTCAGTGCTACTCGTACTGCAGATTGCGCCACGCGGATCGGTATCGCCATCAGGAAATGCCACTCGGATAGGTGTATCGGTGCCAGCGTCGATTCTTGCCCAAAAGCTCAGGCCCGAATAAGCCGAGGCATCGTAGGGGCTGCCCAGGCTAAAGCCAAAGTTTGCGCCCGAGCCCGGATCAATCGAGGTTTGACCCTTGACGTATACGGCAAATTTACGACAAGCATCCCCCGTGTCGGTTACGACGAAGGGCGTTGAGGGATCGGGATACATCGACGCGCCCGAGGTGTCGATGAGAGCATCAGACCAGGCGCCGCGGCGGCCGCTAACCTCCGGAATGGCGGCGTTGCCGTCGTTTAGATCATCAATGAGTTCTTCATTGGCGAGCAAATATGTGGGGCACGAGCTTGAGCCACCCGTTCCCGGCGTACCTCCACTTGCAGGCGTTCCGCCCGTGATTGACGAGATTCCCCCGGTAGCGCTGCTGCCTCCGAAAGTGCCACCGGTGCCGCCACTTGCTCCGATGCCCGCGGTGCCGCCGATAACATTAGAGCCGCCAAATCCCGCTGTTCCACCTGTAAACGTCGAACCGCCGAATCCCGATTTTCCGCCCGTCCCAGTACTACCGCCCGTTGCCACTGAGCCGCCCAACGTTGATTTCGCCCCGCCCGTGCCTTTGGTTCCGCCCGTTGGGAAGAATGCCGAGCTGCCACCCGTGCTCCTGAATCCACCTGTCGGGATGGCCTTGGCGCCACCAACACTTGGACTGCCACCTGTGCCGGTGCCGAGCTTAACTCCGCCGGTTCCAATGAACCCGCCCGTTGCCCGCACGCCACCGGTATTGGTGCCGATGCCGCCGGTTGATGTGTCAAACTCGATTGTCCCGCCCGTGCTCAATGAGCCGCCAAGTTCCGAAAGGTTCACATCGCCATCCAGGTTCGTTCGTCCGCACCCCGAAACTCCGGCATATGAAGCTGCCAACAACAACCAGCGATTCGTCGAAGACATGCGCACAAGCATAGCACGCGACATTGGTAGAGCGGCTTCTGTTCTGTAGTTCATCGAAAAGGCCGGTTCAGTGCGGAAATCGCACATGAAAATTGGCCTGCTTTTCGGATGCAAGGGCCAAGCGATTGCAGCCGAGAGGAAATCGCCGGGTCGCTCTCAGCTCAGATTTTTTTGATGTCACGACGGCACGGAACCGGCGCTAATTAGCTAGTCTGGCACCCGGCAAAGCCCTGCGCGATTACGCTGGGGCTGCCCGCCGGATACTGCACATTGCGGTCAACCCGCTGCACAGGGGTCTCAGGCGCGTCAAGAATGAAAATTCAGTACCGGCTAGAGGGCAAATTCGTCAGAGTATTTGATAATTGAGTTCAACTGAGGCACGGGTAACAGGTGTTACCAATCAAGCCCGTGCAAGTCAGTGTTCGTTTTCTTTTTCCCCTGCTCGTGGTTTTTTCGCAAGGTTGCGGCCTAACGTTGACTTCGCGAGTTCACGTCAATCAATTGGGGTACTTGCCGCAGGGCGAGAAGGTGGCAGTTGTCGAGAGTTCCTCGAAGACTCCGGAGAATTGGGAAATCCTGGAAGCATCCGGCAAAGTGGTGGCGCGCGGAGTCACCGAGGTTAAAGGGCAGGACACTGAAGCGGGCGAGTCGCTGCACTGGGCGCGCCTTGGCGCGTTGACGAGCCCCGCTCAGGGCCTGTCACTGCGCGTAGGTGACGACGTAAGCCCAATATTTTCGATTCGTCCCGACCTTTACCATCAACTAAAGTACGACGCGCTGTCCTACTTTTACCACAATCGAAGTGGCACACCCATCGCTATGCCCTGGGTGAAAGACGCCAAGTGGTCGCGCCCGGCGGGGCACCTGAGCGATGCGCAGGTACCCTGCGTGGCGCACTTTTGCCCGTATCAACTCGACGTGCAGGGCGGTTGGTACGACGCGGGGGACTTCGGAAAATACGTCGTGAATGGCGGCATTGCGCTCTGGACGTTATTGAACCTTTATGAACGCGAGGAGGCCGTTGGCACGACACTCGATGACTTTGCCGATGGTAAACTCAGTATTCCCGAAAGCAGCAACAAGGTCCCCGACTTGCTCGACGAAGCCCGCTGGGAAATGGAGTTCTTGCTGAAAATGCAGATACCGCAGGGGCGACCGAAAGCCGGCATGGCGTTTCACAAGATCCACGACAATTACTGGACGCCGCTCGGGCAAGTGCCGCCGCAACAATCGCGCACGCGTTTTTTATACCCACCGAGCACGGCGGCCACGTTAAACTTGGTGGCTACGGCGGCCCAATGCGCGAGAATTTGGCGTGCCATTGATCCAGCATTTTCCCAGCGATGCCGAGTGGCTGCGGTCCGGGGTTGGAACGCTGCCCAAGAATACCCCCGCATCTACGCATCGCCCATGAGCAGCAACGGTGGTGGCCCTTACGAGGACTCGAACGTGACGGACGAATTCTATTGGGCGGCAGCCGAGCTATTTATTACGCTTGGCGATCCGAAGCTCCTTCACTATTTGCAGCGGAGCCCGTTTCACGGCAAATTCCCCTCACAAGTGGGCCAAGAACGAGTCAGCCAACACACCTCGATGACCTGGCAATCGACGCAGGCACTCGGAGCAATCTCACTGGCGATCGTTCCGAATAATCTTCCAGCATCTGAGTTTAATGCGATCCGCGCCGGCATCGTGAAGGCGGCGGATGATTACCTGCGCCTCGCCGAACGGCGCGGCTATCGCGTCCCGATGCAGGTCGGTGCAGATTCCAACTATCCCTGGGGTTCGAATTCATTTGTCGCCAACAACGGCATTATTCTGGCCCTTGCAGCTGACATCTCGAAGAATGCAAGATACGCGCAGGGTGCCATTCAGGCGATTGACTATTTGCTGGGCGTGAATCCACTTGGCTTCTCTTACATCTCTGGATATGGCACTCGCTATCTGCAGAACCCGCATCACCGGTTTTGGGCGCATCAAAAGAGTGGCAGGTGTCCAACTCCTCCGCCCGGGGCTCTCGCCGGGGGTCCCAACTCGAAGCTCGTCGATCCCAAGAGTCAACATCGAATATCCGGTTGTGCTCCCGAGCGCTGCTACACCGACGACGTCGAGGCCTACGGCGTCAATGAGGTTGCCATCAACTGGAACGCGCCACTAGCTTGGCTCGCTGCGTGGGTTGACGAGCGAGGTCAAGGTAAGCCGGCGCGCGACTTGTGGCAGGCCCAGGCGATGAAGGCCGAGTAGCCCCACTCGTGGCGCACGGACGGTTATAACGTTGACGAAAGGTGAGCAGCAGGGCGTACGCGTGTTGCGGGAAATACACGACAACAATAGCCGCCCAGCGAGGCGCCGGCGACGCACGAGTAGCAGCGCGGCCACGTGACGCAGCGACATGAAAAGCTCCCTCGGGCAGAGGCTGAATCCGCTGCCCAAGGGAACGAACGGCGCAACGGGCCTACGATCTAGCCGCCGGCTGGCACGACCAGGGTTACGTTGTCGAAGCTGGCGGTAGCTGCGGGCCCCGACGCGCTGCCTTTCCGAGTAACGAGGGTTGGGAAACCTGGGGTTGTCATGGCCGCACCGGTAGTGCCCGTGCCATCGTTGACAAATGTAATTTGCAGAACACCGTTGACGTAGCCGTTGATGGTAGTCGTGGTCGTGCCGGAGACTTGAATTGCGATATTATACCAGGTGCCCACGACGAAGGCCGGAAGTGCGGATGTGCTCGCTTTCAGGCTGGCCATTGAGACCGCGCTCACTTTCTTGGCTAATTGCAGGCGGGCAGGCCCCGTGAGGTCCGTTTCCAAGAAGAAGCAGTATCCCGCCGTTGTGGTCGTACTGGTGCCGGAGAAACGCGCGCATATCCCGAACTTCGTGTTGTCCTGCGCTAGCGCGGAATTAGGCTTAACCCAGGCCGAGACTGTCTGATCGGTCCATGGACCCTTACCGAAACTGTCGGCAAGTTCGTAGTGATAGCCAGTGTTCGCCGTGTCAGTTTGCTGGAAGTCGAACGTTGTGGCTGTATCGTAACCCACTTCGCTTCCGACGACCCAAGTACCAGGGGCGGTCGAGGTTTGCTCTTGCTTCGTCCAACCGCTCGTATCGCCATCCTCGAAATCATCGCAGAACGCGTAACTGCCTTGTGAGCAGAACGGCCCCGAGACGGCGCTGCTTCCGCCGGTTGACGAGTCTCCGCCGGTCGCCGCCGCTCCTCCGGTTGCAGGCGTGCCGCCGGTTGACGAGTCTCCGCCAGTTGCAGGATCGCCACCGGTTGACGAGTCTCCACCGGTCGCGGGAGCTCCACCGGTGGACGAGTCTCCGCCAGTGGACGAGTCTCCACCGGTCGCGGGAGCTCCACCGGTAGACGAGTCTCCGCCAGTGGACGAGTCTCCGCCAGTGGACGAGTCTCCGCCGGTCGCCGGAGTGCCACCAGTTGCCGGGACCCCTCCCGTCGCATCTGTGCCGCCAGTTGCTGGAGTGCCACCGGTCGCGTCAGCACCTCCAGTTGCGGATAGTCCTCCTGTTGCAGGCGTGCCGCCGGTGGGTGGCGTACCACCTGTCGCTTCGGACCCGCCGATTGCGGGTAAACCCCCCGTCGCTACGGTTCCGCCAGTGGACAGGGTTCCACCGCTGGCAAGCGAGCCTCCGGTTGCGGAAGCTCCGCCTATCGGAGTCGAGCCGCCACCGGTTTGAACGCCTCCCGTTGCCGCTCCACCCGTCCCCGAAATGCCGCCGGATGTCTGTGAGCCACCTGCGCTGCTTGCGCCGCCGGTGCACAGATCCGTTCCTGTTGCACCAGCAGCACTATTGGTCTGACAAACGTCGCTGGGCGTGCCACTGCAAGCTGCGAGGCCCAGAGCAGCCAGCCAGCCACCTATGATCCGAGCCTGACGTACTTGAAATGCCATAAAATGTCCTACTTTCGCTGCAACACCCGCGCTGACACCTATTTTGGCGCGACACCTCCAAGACGACGGAAACGGCTCTGGGAGCTCAAAGATTTGCCGGCGCCTACTGGGGTCGCCCGGCGCACGCCCGAGTATCGTTTGAACCCAGTCGGACGCCGAACGACTTTGAACTGCACAAGTATGCTGACAACGACCCCAACCCGTGTTGGTCAGCCGGTAACCGGATTCGCACAATTGCTTGTTTGCCACACTACTCAGGTCGAATGGCGAATGTCGAGCTCGACTCAGGGGAGACTTGCGCCGGCAATCGGGTGAATTGTCTTTCCGCCAATTCCATATCCCATCACCGTTTCGTTTCCGTTCACGTTCGACTATTTGAGAGTGTGTAACACGCCGGTGTTACTGAACACGAATCGATGTCCCAATGACGCAAAGGATTCGTGAGACCGGCGTTAGTCGCTCTGCATTGGAGCCTGCGTCGCGTCGAAGTATGTCACTCGAATCGGCGGACAGGCAACTGCGTCGAGCCGACTCGCGATTGCGCCACGTGTGGCAGTTACCGAGTGCTTTTCCACGGCTACTGCGTCTTCATCTGCGCACAATTGGCTTCGAAAAGATTAGACTTTTGCCATTGGCGTGTGGGTTACTGCAAAATTGACGGCCATCAGAGGCCCGTCGCTAATGAACGCCATTGCATTTCGAGGCCAGTATGCCTATTACACGGCTTGCCGACTCTTCTCCCAGGATCTCAAGCACCGTTGCTCCCACTAATTGGAAGGTTACACGCATGATGTTCATTACGCTTAAGCTTGATTTCGTGATCACAGTCCGATCAACGTTTCGAACACTCGCAATTTGAGGGAGCAAGTGTGAAAACATCTTGGATAGACCGGTTCCGCACCGCTGTGTCGAAAATCAGCCCAGCTGGTTGGGTTGCTTTGTCCGTTACGTTACTTGGACTCATACTGCGTCTCGAGCACGCTCACTCATTCAACGGGCCCGATCGAGGCTCGGATTACGCGTCCAACATGCAGGGCGTCCGCTGGATGCTCAAGAACATGCGCCCGTTCAACTTCACCAATGAGGTAGGCTGGTCCGTAAAGTATCAGCCGCCACTTTGGTCTGCAGTGGGCGCCCTCGTCTTGAAGCTCACGAATTCAGAACGGGCCATTGCCTATGTGGCTGTGTTCGGGTGGACGATTCGACAGTGGCTGCTTGCACGAATCATGAAACTGATGGCACCGCACCGTGACTGGAGTGCGGTCGTCGCATTGTCAATCAATGCCGTGTTGCCTATCAGCGTACTTACCGACGGCAAGGTAAACCCCGAGAACTATCATACGACGCTGTTCACGGTCGCCGTCTACTTTCTCTGGCGCATGGAACGTCAGACATTGAGTACTTCCGGCGTATCGCTGGTAACGGCGGGGCTTTTCGGGCTCTTTGCGGGGCTGTCGATACTTACCAAAGGCACAGCCAGTGTCCTTTTGATGGCTGCCGCTATCGTCCTAGTCTGGCAAGCGCGCAGGATTCGATCGCAATACAGCTGGGCAATCGTGCGGCGGCGCCTGCTGGCTCCGGCTGCGATAGCGGCGGTCGTATGGTGCGTTGTCTCGGGCTGGTGGATCTGGCCCAATATCGTCAGATTCCATCATCCGTTTCCGCATACTTGGGACACAGACACCCCCAAACAAGAACCGACTCTCGCGCTACCATTTTTCTACCGGCGACCCTTGGGTTGGGCGCTTCCCTTCGAATGGAAGGAATATATCGAGCTCCCCATCAATCGAGACGGTAAACGTCCGAGGCCCAATTTCTGGGCGACATCTGTAGCGGGCACGTACACAGATTGGTACAACCGCGGCTTTTGCCGACTCCCGGGCGGCGTAGCCACGACCGATGTTTGGGGTGGTTGGCCCGTGACAGTGCGCTGCGTTGGTGTTTACGTAAAGCTGCTTTGGTTGGGCATCCTCATGTCGATCGTCGCGGTGGTTGCGGTTGCTCACACATTGAGAGCTCACCTCATGACCAGTGGCCGAAAGGGTTCCCTCGTGCTGCCGACGATAATCGTGCTCGGTACGGTTTTCCCCGCCCTGTTTGCAATTGCTTACCCTTACGACCATGCGGCTGTGCTCAACCCTCGATACCTGCTGCCAATATCGGTTCCAATGGCGGCGTGTCTTGGCATCGCCATTGGCCAAATCAATTCTGCCGCGTGGAAGCGAATTCTTGCCCATTCGGTGGTACTTGCTGTGATCGCTTGTGTGGCGTTACTCGTCGTGTATGAAAGATTTGGTAGCTAGCGTAGATCTTGTTCGCGTCCGACGGGCACTCGACAAATTCGAACTAACGGAAGGCAAACGCCGCCAGGTTGCCGACGGGTGCCGCAAGCGTGAGCTTGCCGATCTTCGTTGACGATAACACCCTTGAAAGGGCGTCTTTAACTCGATGCGGCGCGGGAAGCAGGTTTGCCCAGTAGCTAACCGGATAGCAATTGACGATGGGTCGTACCTCGACACGCTTGAAGCCGGCTGCGCGGAGTAGCGCCTGCAGGCTCGCAGGTGAGAACAGTTGAAGATGCTCAATGTCGAAAATAGGCGATTTCTGACCCAGAACTCGAGCTAACAACGCTCTTCGATTGTGACAGACCATGAAGAAGGCGCCGCCCGGTTTCGTGATGCGCAGCGCATCGCGACAAAGCTGTATTGGGTCGTGCACGTGTTCGATGGTTTGAAAGCATGATACCAGTCGAAATGTCTCGGAAGCGAAATCAGACGCTCGAAATGGAGTTTGCCGAATGAGCGGTCGTATGTTTGGCTTCGCCGACTGTGCGGGCGCTGCGGATGGTTCCACACCGATGATATTCTTGAAGCCGATTGCCTGCAGTTGCTCCAAAAACGCACCGTCGCCCGTGCCAATATCGAGGGCCCCGTCACGATCGGGTAAATCTGCAACGTATCGCTTGAGGTAATTGCTGTACGTTTCTGCCGCATACGCGGACTCACTTGACGCGTTGAACGCGGCTTCCGCATAAGCTTGCACGAGGGCGTCGGGGCTGGGAGTCTGGATTGGCATATAGAACGTCGCAAGACTGGCATTCGACCAATCGGAAATGCATGAACTCAGGGCGCTTGCGCGAAGCAAAGGCGAAAGCGTCGAGCTGGGCTAGATCGAACTTCGCCGGCGCAAATTCGACCGCATTGCTGGTTTCACATATTGGACAGTTGCGAGCGAAGAGCTCCAGATTCAAGCTTGATTCTTCACTTGTGACATTTCCGGGCGTGATCATACTTGTACCAATCAAGCGACGTTTCGAGGTTTTTCAAGTCGGAGGCTAAACTTGGACAGTTCGAGTAGCGGATGAAGTTACTTGGCGGGCTTGGATGCAGAGCGAATTTCCTCCTCCCCGAATTATGGCTCGCCGGATGAAGTGCGGCCTCCGCTTCGTTTCTTCGAGTATCTTGGCGACATATTCGCCAACCGTCGCAATACCGAGCAGATTGATGGCGCCGAAGAACAAAATCAGAAGGAGGATTGTAGTCGCACCCTTGGGCGCCAACAGGGGAAACGCTAAACGAAGCGTGACTTGAATGCTCCCCAGAAGAATGCTCAATAAGAACAACACCGTGCCAAAGAAGCTCAATAGAGACAGCGGCGTGTAACTAAACGACAAGATCCCTTTCTTGGCCCAACCTAGATTCTTCACTAAACTATTGGTGGTGCGCCCAAACATGCGTTCCGGTCGAATGTAGTCCACGCCTGTTTGCTTGAACCCGACGCACGCACGGATTCCCCGTAAGAATAAATCCCGCTCAGGATATTGGAGAATCGCACTGACGGCTTTAGCATCGATCAGGGAAAAATCTCCGGCATCGCGTGGGATCGATACAAAAGAAAACGCATCAAAAATCCTGTAAAATAACTTATAGGAGAGCTGCATGAAGAATGGGGCCACTCGGGCCACGCGGCGCCCGTATACTATGTCGTAACCCTCCCTCCACTTGGCGACGAATTCCTTGATGACCTCTGGAGGGTCCTGGAGATCACCATCTAGCAGCACACAAGCGTTCTTAGTGGCGATTTCCATGCCGCTGCGAAAGCCTGACTGCGAACCAAAATTCCGCGAATGCGAGATGCCGACCACACGCCGATCGCGTGCGCTGATCCCCCGAATTATTTCTTCACTATCGTCGGGACTATTGTCGTTGATGAAGATGATTTCGTGGTCAATCTTCAATTCCTCGAAAGTCGCCTTCAGGCGCGCGTACATAATCGGAATAGCCTGCGCATCCTTGTAACAAGCTATGATCGCCGAGACGCTGCGTTTGGAGTCCAGGCCAAACTGCTTTGATGCTTTCTCGTACGCCTGCTTATCTTCAATTGTCCGATACCATTCGGCGGTGAGCCGAAGACCGGTAACGAAATCAGTATGGGCAATCCAACCGATGGTTTTCGTCGTCGATAATTGATCTGAATACCAATCTAGGACATCCCAGCTTCTGCTAGCCATTGCGCTGTACTCGGGCGCACTTGCAATTGAGAAGACTTGCCCTGCAACCGCGGCAACGTCGGCAATTGTCGTCCTTTGGCCACTCCCGATATTAAACGATTCCCCATAGTGTTCCTGCGGCAAATTGAGAGAAACATCAATGTACGCCTCGACAACATCGTCAATAAATACGAAATCTCGCGAAATGTCGCGGTTCACAAAGGGCGGGTAGTTACCCTGCAGACCCAACCTCACAACGGTGGGGACCAAGCGTGAGGCATCCTCGAGAGGTCCATAGGCGGAAAACAGCCGAAGATTGACACAAGGAAGTTTCTTCTTCTTGCCGTAAAAGCGGATCAGATTGGCGCAAGCAACCTTCGATACGGCATAGTCACTGTTTGGCTGGGGTAGGTCGACTTCCTTGGGACCGGCGGCGCGGTCCCCGTATTCGGAGGAACTCCCGGAATGAACATAGCATGCAAGTGTTAGCTTTTCGAGCCGTCGCAAGATACGGACGGTCAAGTTGAAATTGGTTTCGTATATCAGCTCGGCATCAATCTCGAAAGAGTATGCGCCATAAGCGATGCAATTGAACACGGTCCTCGGCTGTACTCTTTCGAGAACCGAATCAAGATTCGCATCAACGAGAAGGTCGGCTTGAAGTAAGTTTTCCTCGCGGATATCAGTGAGTCGCCAGGCGGGACTATGGAAGTACGTACCAAAAACATCACTTCGATAGTGGGCAAGCGTCCGCAGCAAGTTGGCACCAACGAAACCGCTTGCCCCCAAGACGAGAATGGGGCCTTGAAGCTTTCGAATCTTAGATTCAAGTTCACTGCTCATCGGATTTAGCCTTCGAGAGCTGCAATAATCGAGCGGGGATCCAAGCCAGACTCCATGCGATGAAATGCCTGAGAGCCCAGCAATCCCGAGGGGTAGCCTTGCGCGTGGCGATGTGTAAAACGCCTAGGGACAGTTCCCCCGGCCAATAGAACCAGGGCTATCATCTGTCCAACTCCACCGTGGGCCACATGTTCCTCCACTACAATAAGGTGATCACTAACCCTGAGATCAGCGTAAAAGCTTTGTGGGATGGCGACAACGTCGATGGGGAGCTCCGTCAAGAGCCAGGTGGCGGGTCGCTTCGCTTCAGGCATTTGCTGGAGGGCACCGAGAATTCCACCTGCCAAGGGTCCCACGATCAATAGTGTTGGACCTGCGCCGTTTAGTAACTTACGCCAGGGTGCGTATGCTGGCGGTTGATAGCCTTGAGGCTTCTCGTCACGTCCCAATCGAAGGTACGCGGGGCGACTAGCCGCATCTATGCGAGCAATTGCGGCAGGGACGTCTTCCGCAAACGCAGGGATGTAAGCTGTCAGGTGTGGCAACGCCAATAGGGCCCCGTAGTCTTCAATGGCATGGTGAGTGCCGCCCATGACTCCATAGGCGTAGCCACCTCCATTGCCCACGAGGCAAACGGACAGCTTGTGGTGGCAAATGTCATTGCGGATTTGCTCGAAGGGACGAGCGTAGATAAATGGCGCAATGCTATAAACCCAAGGCCTAAATCCAGTACGGGCCAAACCGGCTGCCACCGAGACCATGTTCTGTTCGGCGACGCCAGCGTTGATGAATCGTGGACCAGCGGCTTGCCTGATGGGCTCGAGCGCCATGAATCCGAGATCACCAGTTAAGAAGATAAACTCTGGCCTCCTGGCGTAGTTGACCAAAGTGCTGGAAAGGATGGCCCTCATTGACGCCCCATCTCCTCGGTCGCTTGCAAATATTGTTCAGCGTTCATCGGCAGGTAATGCCAAGCCACTTGGCTTTCCATGAACGATACGCCGTGCCCCTTGATGGTTGTTGCGATGACTGCGACGGCTCGTTTCTCGGAAACGGATCGCAGCGCCGCTTCGATGGATTCCGGATTGTGACCGTCGATATTTACGACATCCAATGCGAGACCGCGAAATCTATCTGCGAGCAGACCGATATCCGCAACCTCCACTGTGCTTCCAAATCCCTGGAGCCCGTTCAAATCGACTATGATAGAAATATTGTTGAGTCGATGATGAGATATGAACGCGAGCGCTTCCCAATTCGACCCTTCATTCCACTCACCGTCAGACATCAAACAGAAGACACGGCCACGATCCTTTCGCAGTTGCTTTCCGAGTGCGACTCCAGCAGCAAGCCCAAGCCCGTGACCGAGACTGCCGGTGGCGAACAAGGCATTCGGAATTCCCTCCGGTGGTGGATGACCGGCCAGGTAGGTCGAGTCCTTATGAAATGACTTCAGATCATTGTCCGTGAGCTGTCCTAGCGACCATAGGGTAATATACAGTGCGCCAGCGGCATGCCCCTTGGAGAGAACAAAACAATCGTCGCTCTGCATGACTCGGTGATGCAAGGTGAGCATCAGGTCGAGACAAGACAGATTGCCGCCAATATGCCCTACACCGCTCTCATAGTGCATCTGAAGGAGGCGCAAGCGGGCCCGGCGCAGGATATCCTTCAAAATCCTAGTCCCTTCATAATGTTACGCCGTAGGCGATTCCTTATCAGCTCCCGACGAACTTGGTCTGCAAAACTAACGGCGAAGCGTTCCAATTGGAGTCATCCCCAACCTGGTTGACCGAGTCAATTCGTAACTCCGATACTCGATAGTCGCTGAATCCCCTTCCTGCAGGCTTAAGTTACCTCATAGGGGGCGAAGCATTTGACAAAGTCGCCGGCCGGACGCTCAACACACAATCAAATTTGTTGCTGACCGTGATCGATGTGCGGCTATCTAGTGACTGGCCACTTCCATTCTGGCTCCAGTGATAGCGACGCGTCGATCTCGCATCATGTCGTCGTGTTTGCTGGCGGGCGAATCCGTCTCCACGGTCACGAAGTGTTCCCCGGGGGGAACATCGAACCCGTCAGATAGGTGATACGACTTATGCGTCAAATGGATTTCCCGAGTGAACAGTTCACTTCGAAGTCGAATCGTTGCGGGAGGTAGCGCGACTGAGAGGTCTGCGTCGAGCACCACATGCTTTGCTCGCGAAGATGGGTTTTCGATGACGAAACGACCCTTGCTCTTGCACCAGGCGCGCTCGGTCTGCCCAGCGTTCTCCGGTGGGTAAAACCCGTCCCGCCACGCTAAGTACATGGGAGAGAGTATATCAAGCTGGCGCTGTCCAAATTCCTCGGGCCCGAGCTTTGAACGCAACGTTGCGACCCGAGCTAAGAGTGAAAAGAAGGAATGTTCGCCGCTTGGACTAATGACTGAGGGCTTGCCTAGGAGCGGTACTAGGGACGCCTCGAGACTGGCGCCGCGATCCCCGTAGCCTTTGCGGCTCACGTAGATTCCGGAAAACCCCGCGAGCGCCAACTTGTCGACTGCCTCCGCGGTTGGCAACCCGGCAACGCTGGCGATCCAGGCATCACCGCGGCGACCCTTGATGGCGCCATAACTCCAGCGCAGGGACTTAGAATGTAAGTACGGAATCAAGGGCGCATATTCGGGAAGTTGCGCCACCGGACCGTGTTCCGGGAATGGGAAATATGGATACTGAAAAATGGCGCTGTTAGGGGCTAGTTGGCCCTCTATACGCGCGACGAATGCTTCCTCCGCCAGGTAATCCTGCTTCAGGGCGCCGTAGTCCATTTCGACTGCGCATTGATCCCAAAGACCCAGGCATAACAGTCCGAAGAGAGCAATCCCGCACAAGGTCCGCCTGCGCACGGTATTGGCCCACATTGCTGCACCACGTTCCGCGAGTAGTGCCAAAGCGAGCAGTCCGAAAAACGCTACGTATACACTGATGCGATTGTAACTCCGGATCTTGTCCGACACCAGGAACGCGATGAGCGAGGAAAAGCCGCCGATGGTACCCAAGAGCAGAACTGCCATGTTAAAGACGCCGAGCGTGTGCAGCCGCGAGTCACGCGTTTTGCCCCGCAGCAATGCGAATATCAGATAGAAAAAACCCGCTATGCCAATGAAGCCCAAATAAGCAGTGCGGTTCTCCGTGACCAGCGGAGCCACGCGGTTGTAAAAGTCGCCGAGGTGTCGCAATGCTTGCAACCGATGACCGGCCCCCGGAATGATCAGTTGAACTATCTTTAGACCATATTCCTCCGCAGCCCGAGGATCGCGTACAATCGTAGCTGAATGCCCGTGCACTTGCTCGTGCACAATCGTAGGCAAAAGAGCGACAAACAGCCCCACCCCCACGAAGGCTTGCATACACAGGCTTCTCAACCAAGGCCAGATTGATTGGTGGTGAAACGCCGCGAACACGCCAGCTACCATCAGTACATAGCAAGAAAAAAGTGGATAATAGGCGCTGCCGGTCAGTCCCATAACGACACACCATGCTGCCGTCCTCCAGGTTTGTCCCCCGCCGACGTAGGTGAACCACCTTCCACGTTTTGCTTCGATGAACACGGAAGCGTTATCGAACAACTCGAGACTCAGAAGTGTCGCGAAAGGCACTGTAAAGTAGCCAATGCCATACATGATGTGCGCGCTGATTCGCACGTGATGAAAGGTCAAGAATGCGAACAACAGACTCCCGCAAAGTGCAATCGTATACCGAATCCCAAGGCGTCGCATTACATGGAGCGACGTTGCCGTTATGAGTGGGAAACTCCCGATTGCGATGAGGTTCCGAATTAGATTGTGGTTCTTCGTGAAAAACGAAAGCAACTTTGCAACACCTAGTACTAACAGTTCGGGAATTGGAAAATCCCGCATGTTGAGACCAAATGGCGCGCCCAGCCACTTATTGTCCAGGTACCACGGGTTGTCGACCATGCCTTTGAAGAAGACCGCTTCGGCAAATATGGCGTCGCCATCCATTGAGATTATGGGAAATCTCAAGTCTGCCTTCCAAAGATCCCAGAGCACCCAAAGGCAGATTATCGAGGCGCCAATCGCACCCGCGTATGCTGCCATTGTCCTAACAATTGGACTATTGCGCGACACAGCAAATCTCCAATAAGTCTGCGTGGGTCCAATTCACGCCCATGCATAAGCCTGTAGTGAGTGAGTTAATCGACTCCATTCGGACGAAATACGGGGTGTTGACGCTGGCGTCAACAAGCATTGTGGGAGTTAGCCTGCGGACTCTCGCCGCGAATATCGAATAGATTGATGCCCGACTACCTATTTCCAGAGTATTATCGAGCGCCAGCCCGCCGGTTGGGCGGCAACGCAGGAGACGCATGACGGTACCGAGCAAGGTTCGCCTGTTTGTTTATGGTAACTTGATGAGCGGGCATCGGGACCATTCCATTTTGCAGGGCGCTGAGCTCCTCGGTCGAGCGCAGACTGAGGCTCGTTACACGCTGGTCGATATCGATATCTACGCGGTTCTGGTCGATGATGGGAAGGTCGCCGTGCAGGGCGAGCTTTACCTCATCGATCACATGCATTTGGCGAGGGTTGACAATCTGCGACAAGTGCCACATCTATTCCAGCGTCACAGCGTCACTCTGTCGGACGCAAGCGTTGCTGAGGCTCATTTCATGAGGTTGGACCAAGTGCGCGGCAAGCGACGCCTGGGGCACGGTAATTGGCAGGAGCGGTTCGCGCCGAAATCGGTGCCGCATCGCGATCGGGTGTTTGCGCAGTGGGCTCGGCAGCGCGGCTCGAAGAGTTAGAGCCGGGACAAAGGTACTTGTACGTGCCGTCACTACAAAAAAAGAATGGGCTCGCGCGCGTGCAATTGGACTTCGGGAAGCTCTCTGTTCTCGAACGCGGTTGGCGGCGCTCTATAATGCTGCCGCAAATTCCCTGCCAAACTCGAGTGGCGATGGGCGCTCTCTGGGATCTTGCGTGGTAGCCGCTCGCAGCAGTTTTGCCATAGCGACAGGAAAACTGCGAAGTCGCTCGGCGTCTTCGAAGGGGTCGCGCTGCATGTGCGCGATAATTCGGTCGCGTTGATTCTGTAGTTCGTCGAAGAAGGCGCGCCCCGTGGTCACGTTGTAGATGGTGCCGGCGAGAGCGTAAACATCCGAGCGCGGGTCGAGCTCCACCGGATCCAACACTTGTTCGGGCGCAATGTAGCCGGCTGTGCCCGCCACAAAGCGGCCACCGGCGTCGGCGGCTACGCGCACCGCGCGCACCATTCCGAAATCGATGACAACTGCGGCGAGCGGCTGAACTCTAGCGGGATCGCGATGCCGACTCGGGTCGAATTTCTCACCGCCGGAAAGCGGAAGCCGGAGCCAGATATTGGCAGGTTTTATGTCTCGATGAACTAACTCAGCGCTATGCAACGCCGCAAGCCCCGCGCAGGTGTCGAGCACGACTTGTCTCAATTCGAAGAGTGACATCGGGTGCGCGGCTGCATAGGCCTTCAGATCGGCGCCAATCAAGTATTCGAGCACTAGAAACGGCATGTCATCCGAGACGCCGCGATCGATGATATTGGCGACGTTGGGATGATATAGCCCTGCCAGCGCTTCGGCTTCCTTTACGAATGATGCGAGAATTCCGGCGCGCTCGACGTCATTGGCGCTGAGCAGAGCTTCAGCTTTGGGGATTTTCAGCACGAAAAGCCGATCGGCCCCGGGCTTTCGAACGAGCCACACCGAGCCGATCCCACCCTCGCCGAGCGGTCTTACCAATTCGTAACCCTCGATGACCTTCGGCGCCTTCTTTCTCGCGGTTGGCGGCGGCGGCGGCGTTCTGCGCATTGCACCGCTCACCGCTTCTTCCAAGAGTGCGGAAGCGACTGGGCCGAGCGATGCGAACCACACGTCGAGCATCGACAAGTCTCTGGCGCGAATCGAACGAGCCACGAGAGTGGCCACGCGTGGCGCGTTTTCCGTCGCTCGACGCGAAAGGGAGTCGTCCGCGCCTTGTTCGCTGGCTGGGTGCAGCGCCCTTACGGGGTCGGCCAGTGCGCTGTGCAGGCGATCACCCGCGAGCACCAGTTCGAGGCATTGTTGTTCCAGTTGCGGTTTCGTCCCGGAAACGGCCCGGAATAGGTCAAGGGACTTGGCAAGCCCCGATAACGCTTGGGCGAGTTCGGTGGTGCCTGCGTGTAATGCATCGAGCGCCTGCGCCGCGGATGGCAGCCAGTCCCCATCGGGCATCGGCGATGACACGGCCCGCCGCAGCGTTTCGGCCCAGTCGCAACATTGCGTGAGCGCGCTCTCGGACATCATTGGCAAGGCGTTCGCCAATTGAAGTAGCATCGCGGGTCGGTCAATGACGAGGGCCCACCAGGCGGCAAACGGGCCCAGCCACTGTACGTCATCCACCTCGCCGAGAGCCGTGCCGCGCGTGGTGTCAACCAATCGCCAGAATAAAGTACTCAACGCACCGCGTAGCTGAGCGGGTAGCTCCCTTGAGCCATCGGCCAGGCCTTCGATTTTGCGCAGCCAACGGCACGTTTCGTGTGCCGTTGGACCGCGGCCGGGGCCGAGATCCGTATCCTCTCCGCAGGCATCGAGCGCGTAGCCTCCGAGGCGCACGGCGAGAACCTCGAGCGAGTGATCCGCGTCAGTTGCAGTTCCTTCGGCGCTCCGACGTTCTTTGACCCAATCGAGAATCTCAGCCGGTGCGCGTGCAATGAGGTCCCAGGTCTCATCGAGGTCCGGCTCTTCGAAGGTTACTCCATTGGGATGCGTTGCCAGCATCGGAACCCACAGCCGCAGCGCGAAGGCGCGCGCACAACACTCGAGCGCATTGACCGCCGCTGCCCGCTGCCGCAGTCTGCCACTGCGCAATGCGGTCCGATGCGCCTCGCGAAATGCCGGTGTCATCGAGACGGCAAATCGAGCTGCCCGCGCGTCGGCTTCCTCGTCGTCATACATCGCTGCGACGCGCATCAGATTCTCGAGCCCGAACTCCAGATCGAGTGGATCGCGCTCCGCGCCGTCCACGGGATCCGTCGCTGCAGTCACATCAATCCAGCGTCGAGCCTCATCCAGGGATTGTGGGCGCGCGCTCCGCGCCAATTCACGCAGCGCCAGCAATTGCATCTCGACTTCATGCGGCTGATGACCTCGTCGCCAAAGTGATGCAAGGCCGCGTGCCAGGGCACGTGCGGCAAACGCCCCGCCGTCACCGGCCAGAATGCGTGCGCTCAGACGATCCCAGAGTGCCCTTCGCTCGAAAAACAGATACGGGGTTGCCGCGGCAACTGCGGCGAGCGCCCAATCTTGCTCGTCCGGCGAATCGAGAATTGCCACTAGCTGACTCGCGAGAAAGTTGAGCCGCGCCGCGGGTAGCGATGCGAAAGCTGTCATGGCGCGTTGGCGCAGCACTGGGGATTCACCGAGCACCCAGTCAAGCAACGTTCCCTCGAGCTGCTCCAATTTGCCTGTCAGGCGCCCGAGGGCGCGAGCCGCATGAATCCACACGAGCGGCTCGGGATGCAAAAGTAGCGGCTGCAGAATTTGAAGTGTGCGGCCCACGAGCTCCGCGTCAGCCCACGCCGGCAGGCCACACACGCTCACTTCGAGACACCGCGCGGCAAGAACACGACCGCGCAATGCCCCACGCGCTGGTCCATGAATCATCGTCTCGAAGGTGTCCGGTGAACCCCAGAGCCAGCTGCCGAGTTCAGGCAACTCGAGCGCACGTGCTCCTGCTTCCCAGATCAGTATCTCAAGTCGAGCGCGCGCTTGTAAATTCTCGGGCAACCGTAGCTGCGCCCCGTCGCCGAGCAGTGGGGCACAGTAGAGTGCATCAACTAAGGGCCCCCGAATGACGCGCTCGCGCGCCACGGCAATCGCGCGCTCGCGCAGGTTGGGTTGCTTTGCAGCCGATTCGAGGAGCCGCGACAGCGTGATGTTCCGATTCGTCGTGTTGGCGTGGCACCAAACGAGTAACGTTTCACCTAGCGAACCTTCAATTATCCGTTCGAGCTCGGCAATGCCCTCGGTAGACCGAGCGAGCGTCTGCAGTTCGCCCGACACATGATCAACAATTTTGCCCAGTTCCTCTGGGATTTCCAGATCAATCGACTCGGCTTTCGAGACCTGGACGCGATGACCAAAGCGATGCCGCAATGCGTCCTCGAGCGAGGGGTTTCGCCCAAGGGTCATAGCGATTGACCCGAGCGCGTCCGTTGTCCTAGTTGAGAGCATCGAGAACTCCCGAGCCTAGCTTGCCTCTGCACCCGTCACAATACTCGCGGCGCGAGGCCCGAATTTGCCGTGGTTTTTCCGCGACGGCTATGTCGTCGATCCGTCACCAGGGACGAATAAATGCACGCAGGGCGGGTTTAGCGGTGTCTACATTCAGTACCTTCCTGCTAATGGCATTTGCTTGCTCGGCGTCGAAGAGCCGATTTAGAATTACACGCAGGGCCAGTTTCTAGCTCACCCGGCCGATGTGCCCTGACCAACCAGTCGTTAGCAGGCCATTTGCACGCGGGGAAATGCCATTTCTTTGCTAGGCGCCATGGCCATTGACGCGCTGCGGCAATGAAACCTCGCGTATTTGGGAGAATCGCACTAGGCTGATTTCCGGCAATGAGCTTTCAATTCGTGTGCCAGGCGTGTGGTAGACGCCTCACGGTTCCAGAGGAGCTCTTTGCAAACAAAATTCGCGGTCGCACAGTCACTGTGAAGTGCAAAGGCTGTGGGGCGCCCGTTGGCATCGACGGCACGTTGCCACCGCCGCCCGCGGAAGCGGTCTCACAACCGAGTGTCGCCCTGCCCGAACACGACGCGAACGGCAAACCTGACGTGGCCTCGCAACCGAGTGTCGCTGTCCTCTCCGAACGTGAAGCGAAAAGTTACGCCGAGCCGCCGTCGCTATTGGCAGCGCCGACTAGCGACCGCCCCGTAACGGACGAGCCGAGCGTGGGCAAGGCTTCGTCGAGAAATTCAATCCAGGACCAACGAACTGGCAACAAGCCCGTGCGCGAAAAGGGCATCATACGTAAGCCAGAGCGAACCGTACGCAAGCCAGACGAGGCAGCTCCGCGCAGGCTGGACCGCGAAAAGGGTATCATACGCAAGCCGGAGCTCAAGAAGGCTGCCGACATCAAGCCCGTTGAAGATAGAGCTCCAGCTGAAAAGTCGGTTCATGCAAGTTCGGGCTCGATCGAACCCGAGTTCGCCAAGCCCACCTCTTTACCGGTGCTCGAGACCGCCGTGATCGAAGAGCTGATGCGCGAACACGCTATCGCAGACGAGCCAGGGGACGATCCGTTCGAGGTACAGGCAGCGTGGGGTGCTGCGCCTGACGAGGAGGATTCCAACCGGTTTAGCCACGTGGATGGGCCGATTCCCGTCAGGTTGCCGAGCGCACGCATTGGTCGCTATGCGCTGTTTGATCAATTCGCCGAAGGGGGCATCGCAACAGTGCATTTCGGCCGGATCGATGGCGCCGGCGGTTTCTCGCGAGTCGTCGCCATCAAGCGGCTGCTCCCTCACCTCGTCGAGAACGAAGAATTTACGGAAATGCTCCTCAAGGAAGCGCGCCTGGCGGCTCGGGTGCGCCACCCAAATGTCGTACCGACGTTGGATGTCGTTGCGTCCAAGGGAGACGTCTTGCTGGTCCTTGAATACGTGCATGGAGAATCATTGAGCGCGCTTTGTCGCACCCAGGCCAAGGAGCGTAAGGATCACATTCCGGTAGATATTGCGGTCGCTGTGATGCATGACGTGCTCTCGGGTCTGTGTGCCGTGCACGAGGCCACCGACGAGAAGGGCCGGTTGCTCGGGCTCGTTCACCGGGACATATCGCCGCCCAACGTTGTAGTCGGTGCGGACGGTTATTCACGCGTGCTCGACTTCGGCATCGCTAAGGCGCTCGAACATATCGAAGAATCGATGCCGAGTCGCCTCAAAGGCAAGATTGGGTATATGTCCCCCGAGCAAATTCGGGGCGAAGGCGTTACGCAACGATCCGACGTGTTTTCAGCCGGTGTCATCTTGTGGGAACTCCTAGCCACGCGGCGACTGTTTTCGTCCGGTGTCGAATCGGAGCGAATGAAGGAAATCGTTGGCGGCAACTATCCGCGTCTCAGTCGGTTTCGCCCGGGTCTTGCCCGCCAACTCGAGCAAGTTACGACGCGCGCTCTGGATGTCGATCCCGCGAAGCGGTTCGCGAATTCACGGGAGTTTGCCGATGCGCTCGAGCTAGCGTCCGCACGGGCATCAGCCCGGCGAGTGGCCGACTGGGTAACAGATCTTGCCGCGAAGACGCTTTCAGAGCGCGCGAGGATGATTGCGCAAGTCGAGAATTGGAATGCCGGTCCCGTGCTTGCGCTCAACTCGAATCCGTTCGCTGCGGACGCCAATTTCTCGGCCGAGGGAGCAATGGCGGACGCTACGCCCGTGTTACCGCTGATCAGTACCAAGCCAGGATCAAAACGGACTAGCATGGCGCCTTCGAACGCGGCGCATTCGAATACGGCAACGCCGATCGCCGCTAAGTCACGCTTGCCGAGCGCCCCGTGGCTGTTGCTGATTTCTTGTTTGATCTTAGCTTTGGCGCTTTATTATACTTTTTGGCGTTGATTATTCTTGTGTCGGCGCGGAGGGGCAATTGGGGCCGATTGTTTCGCGAGACTCTTCAACCCGTAAGCGTTACGCTTTCCATTCCTTGCTTACACGTTGTGAGGGCCGTTCCGGCTTTTGTTTGCGTGGCATTTGGGGCCCCGGCCCCAAATGCGGCAACATGATGAGTTAGTCTTGGACTTTTGAATCTTGCAAACGGCGCGTTGCGAGCGACCAGCAACCCGCAGCCGTCGTTATGGCTTGGTGAATTTGAGCGTCATCCGGTCGCTTTCGCCGATCGCCAGGTATTTGTCGCGATCGACGTCACCCAGCCGTAGCGTGGGCGGCAGGGTCCACACGCCCTTCGGGTAATCCTTGGTATCCTTTGGATTGGCGTTGATCTCGGATTTGCCGGCGAGCTTGAATCCAGCTCTCTCGATCAGTTGTATCGCGTACTGTTCGGGTACGTAACCCGTGTCACCGATGACCTTGGGATCGGCCGGCGTACTGCTGACGTTGGCCCGGTGCTCTTCAACGCCCAAGGTGCCACCGGGTTTTAGAACGCGAAAACAGGCGCTTAGAACATTGTCCATGACGCCGTCTCGAATCCAGCCGTGCATGTTGCGGAACGTGACCACCATGTCCGCCGATGCGTCTGGACCGAGCGACGCATCACTTTTCTTCCAATCGACTACGAGCGTTGTCACTTTGCCAAAACTTGCCGGGTCGCGGCTCAACCGTTCGGCGAATTTCTTTGCGTTCTTGGTGCCCTCGGAATCTGGCGGCCCATTCGGGTCCGCCCCGGTTGTCATGAGCTTTCCTTGGGCCGCGAGCAGCGGAGCCAAAATGGCCGTGTACCAACCTTGACCCGCGCTCAATTCAACGACTGTCATATTCTCCGCGAGCCCGAGGAATTCCAGTGTCTCGCGAGGGTGCCGGTAAATGTCTCTTGCCCGTTCTTGTTCGGTTCTTTGTGCACCAGCAAGCACGCTAGTCAGCTTGGCGTCGATCGAGCTAGACGGCGCCGATACTGCGGGAGCCGCTGGACTCGCCGCTGGTGGCGTCGCGCCTTTCTCGCAGGAAATCAACAATAATGAAAATGACAAGGCAAACTTGGGGATAGACATCGGTCGCAATCCTGGGGCAAAGCCTGACAGCTGCCAAGGGTGTACTCGGGACCACAGATGAAGACCGCGTCACTTGCCCCAATTCGGTCATTGCCAGCCGCAGGGCAGGGGCCCCTGCCAAACGCAGATAGTCCGACAATGCGAAGGCAACGAGGAACCGTTTATGAAGATACGCTCTTCGGCTCCAGCAAATACGAAATGCGTGGTCTGATCGTGGTGCCAACACGCAACTTTACTTCACTAACGGGCTCTGGTCTGTCAAAGGTCGCATGTCGCGGTGCGCCGACCCTGGGTATTTCACTCGTGGCCCGCTGGATCTCGGCTTCTTGCGCCTGCCAGGTTGCGAGCTCTTCTTCGACAATGCGGTCCGCGGCTAGTTCTGCCATTTCCTGCAGTGTTGCGTCGATATTTGAGTCATGCAGCACTGTTTCTTGACGTACTCGACGACCCACGTTTGCAGCTGCGCGGAATAAGGAGCCTAACGTGGGGCCAAGTGCGGTCGATGCAGCGGAAAGAGCCGCCGCGCCGTGAATGGATGACCCAGGGTGGGTCGAACCGCACGCGCTTTGCTTTGCGGCGTGGACCATCAATTGCCTCGCAGCGTCGGTGCCGCGCCGCTCAACGGCTCGAGCCTTTCCAAGTGCCGGGAGAATTTGTACGCGGGCAGCCAGCGACTCGATAACAGGTCGAAGTGCGACAAAGCGATCGTGGTTCGTGGTGTAAAACTCCACACTGTCATCCGTTCGCAACACCAGCAGCGAGCGGCCTCGTTCGGCGGCAGCGGTTAGCCAATTAATGTGTTCATCGCGCGTGATATTCAGTGCGTCGCGAACGCCTTCCGGTACCGAACTGATCTTGATACTCAGGATGTGGATTTCCTCGGGAGGCTCGGCCCTAACCTGCCCCGAGAGCGAGCTGCCCGGGGTCAGAGTCAAAAGGCCTTGGCCTATTTCGGAATCACGGCTGGACACGAATTCCCAACACTGCAAAACGCAGGCCAATCGAGGGTGATACTGATCAAGAACCGGCTGATGAATAAGTTCAACGATTTCAGGGCCCGGTCTGGCCCCAAGCAGCAGGCGCAGCCACTGGATGGGGTCAATAGCCACCCACGGTGGGTTATCGTTGACCCGTCAACAGGCAGTCGCCTCAATCACAGGGGCTAATCGGATCCTGGGTCTCAGCGCCGTTGAGGGATTGGCTCGACGTGGGCATCGGCTTTTTTTGGGGTCGCTCGCGGCGCGAAAAAGGCGAAGGACGCCTCCATTCGGGCCATCACCCGCAATCGTTGCCAGGTCAATCAGCGCGGGATCCCGCAAATACTGCCTCAGTTGTGGTTCGACAACACCACACCGCGAGAAGTACAATTCCGCAGCTTCGGATCAGTCTAGTTGGAGAACAATATGCGTCTTTACGATCACGTTGGAGTCGGACCTTGGCTGCTGGTTGGAATCAGTGGACTTGCACTTACTTGCAGCCAGGCCTGCGCCAATGGCAAGACCCACGAAAGTGGGACAGAAGTCGCCGCTTCCGGTGGAGCTGGTACGAGTCAGGCCGGCGCCCAAAGTTCTGGAGGAGCGCCGAGCCAGGGTGGAACGGGTAACAACGGCGGGTCAAATGTTGGCGCAACCGGTGGTGATGCTCAGGGTGGCGCAAACAACGGTACGGGCGGCGTCAGTGACGGCGGAAGTTCGAGCACGGGAGGTCAGCCCCAAGACACGGGTGGCGCGAGCGATGGTGGTGCCGCTACTGGCGGACAACCCGCTTCGGACGATACCGGCGGTTCTAACACCGCCACAGGTGGGTCAAGCTCGACCGGTGGTGCTCCGGCAACCGGTGGCGCCCCGGGTCTATCTTGTATGACAGCCCTGAATTGCGTCAGCGCGCCCAACAATCAGTCCACGTGCGATTCGAGCACCGGAACCTGCGTTCAATGCGTAAACGCGACGGATTGCGTCGCCAGTTTCGGCGCCAATAATGACTGCATTGCGAAGAAATGTGTCAGCTACGATCCCTGCACGACTTCCGCGGACTGCTCCAATGGAAGAGCCTGTGACACCGTCAAAGGTCGCTGCGTGGAGTGCGCGGGCGATACGGACTGTGCAACGGGACAAAAGTGCGTATCGCAGACTTGCCGAACCGGTTGCCTCGCCGACAACGCTTGCACGCCGTCGGGTATGCTTTGCAATACGACACTCGGAATCTGCGTGAAATGTGGTTGCACACTGTGCGCCGCCGCTGGGTTGACCTGTACAGGGGGCCTTGTGTGCGATCCGACCGGTGTTTGCGGCCCGCCCGTATGCAATGCCGGCGACAAGATTTGTTCGAACAACGGAGTGGCATCTTGCAAGCCCGACGGTAGCGGTTTCGGCACGCCGCTCCCGTGCCCAGCCAACTCATCGTGCAAGGCTTCCGCTGGCGCTGTCGCTTGTTATGGCGACGGTGGCGATGGTGGCATGGTTGACAATTGTGCAGTCGGTGGCAGTCCCTGCCAGCAAATCCCGAGTTTTACCGGAACACAGACTGTTGACGGAGTAGGCGACGATCTCTGCAGCGTTCCCAGTGTGCAATTTGGCGCTGCAAATGCGGCTGATGTTATCAAGTATCACGGGGTTGCACCGCCGGAAATTGCCACGGTGCGTGTCGCTTGGTCGTCAGCTGGTCTGATCGCGTTCATCGACGTTTTAGACGCGAGTGTTGAAACGGTAAGTATGGTTGACGCTACACAGCAAATTAGCAAGATTTACCAGGGTGATTTCATCGAACTTATGATTTCATCTAGCAATACAGTAACCGGACTCACTGGCACCGACAACAACACATTGCACGTCACGGTTCCTGCCGCGGGCCCCGCAGTATCCGTCAAGACTACGGATTCAAACGGGGCCAGCCAAGGCGCGTACACGGCTCTACCGACCAATCAATACGCTCAGAAAATGACGGCCACGGGTTACGCGATCGAACTGCGTCTGCCGTGGCCCGGCAGTGCGCCAGCCGCTGGCACTACGGTGCGCTTCGACATGGCGCTCAATAGCGCAGATTCGAATTATAGCAGCGTGGATGACCTGCGCGATGGGCAACTGATCTTTTACCTAGCGACCCTCACCGGACCGACGACTTGCCAAGGAAGCAGTGACGGCAATGTCCCGTTCTGTGACGATCGACTCTGGTGCAGCACTACCGTTTCGCCGTAGCGCTGAGAACCTACGTGCCTCGTGGCCACGTGCCGATGTGCCCCAAATAGCGGCAAGACCCGGCTATTTGGGGCAACCTATTCGGCATTTGGATGCGTTGTCGGACCGAAGCAATTGCCTGTGCTAGGCCTGCGCGGCAATTGGAAGGAAGCAGAACCAATGAAGGCAGGGCTCGTCGGTTACGCGCAGACCGGAAAAACTACGTTGTTCAACGCGCTTACGGGACAGAATGTTCAAACCGGCGGTGCTGGCAAGGCCAAATCCAACTTGGGTGTGATCAAGGTTCCCGATGAGCGGCTCACTCGGCTTACGGCGATCTACAAACCGAAGCGCACGGTTCCGGCTGAGATTCTTTTCGTCGATGTGCCGGGTCCTCGCACCAAAGGCAGCGGGATTGACGGCGTCACGATTCAGGCTCTTCAAGAGATGGATGCGCTGGCAGTCGTGTTGCGTGGATTTCCCGCGCTCGACGGCGCCGCGGCCCAGCCGATTCGCGAACTCGCGGATTTTGAAGCTGAGTTGATCCTCAACGATCTGGCAATGGTCGAGCGACGCGTCGAACGACTCATCAAGGAGCGCAGTAATGATCGTCAGAAGACAGTCTTGACTCAGTGCCTCGAGCATTTGAATGCCGAGCGGCCGCTTCGACACCTCGAACTTTCTGTCGAAGACGAACGAGAGATTTCATCATTTTCTTTTTTGTCGCGTAAGCCACTATTAGCCGTTTTAAATACGACTGAGGCAAACGTTGTGACTCCCATTCCCGAAGATCTGGTTGCAGCCTGTCATAGCCGGCACCTTGAAGTAATCAGTGTTTGTGCCTCGCTAGAAGCTGAAATCGCCGCATTGGCACCCGAGGAACAGGCAGAATTTCTGGCTGGACTCGGAATTGCCGAGCCCGCTTCTGCCTTGCTGATTCGCGCGGCCTATGCTCTGCTCGACTATATTTCGTTCTTCACAGTCGGCGAGGATGAGGTGCGTGCCTGGCAGGTTTATCGCGGGAGCAAGGCCCCCAAAGCTGCGGGTCGAGTACACTCCGACATCGAACGCGGTTTCATTCGTGCCGAAGTGATGGCGTATGATGAATTCCTTCCCGTGGCCAACGAGGCCAAAATGCGCGAAATTGGCAAGCTCCGAGTCGAAGGCAAAGAGTACATCATGAAGGATGGCGACATCGTGAACTTTAGGTTTGCCGTATAGTTCAAGCGCAATGTCGCCGCCGAGCAAGCCGAGCGACCCGATCGCCGAGGCACGCGAACACTATGAGCCCCGCCCGTTCTGATCGGCTGAGCTTTGGCGCGAGCTGCGCCAGTTGCCGGGCGCCGCGCGTTTCGAGTTGCGAAGTTCCCAGCTGAGGGCGGCAATCACTGGTGGCCGGAAGGCGATCATTCGTGGCAAGTCGAAACACTGCACTTTCAGCGAAATTGGCTGCAGGCACTTTCGGCTTCTCGCTATGCGGCGGTTGACCTCGAACAAGCGCGGCTACGGCGCAAATCCAGCCCTTTCAGCAATCGATTCCTTTTCAGTGCAGGCCGCGTGCTGCGGCTCTGACAAGGACGCGGTTCTTTGTAGGTTTTCCGACTACTTCTCTCTTGGCTTGTGACCGAAGAAATCGTTTTTTTAGCGATTGACAGTCCCTGGTCGGCAGCGGAAAGTTCAAATCGACCCTACTTATGCGCCAACAACGCGCCGCGATCGGGAGGCCCAGAATGCATTCAACAATAGGCTGGCTTATAGCTGGGCTAACGATCTGTACCGGCATTGCTGCGAGCGGTTGCGGCTCGTCTGGGGGCACCGGTGCGCCCCCTTCGAATTCTACCATCGTTGCCAATGGCGGGAACGGCGGAGCCGCTTTCAATATTTCGTCGTCCGGTGGCCGCGGTGGGGTCGCGGGCGCAACCGGAACAACCAACGCGGTTGGAGTAAAGTGCGGTAACGCCATCATCGACACCGGCGAGAATTGTGATGACGGCAATTCACTCAGTGGGGACGGTTGCAGCGGCGCTTGCCAGGTTGAACCCGGATACGCTTGCCCAACCCCGGGACAAATCTGTGTGAGCACGCTCGTGTGTGGCGACGGCTTGGCGGGCCCGAATGAAGCCTGCGACGACGGGAACAAAGTGAGTGGGGACGGCTGTTCTGCAAGCTGCACGGTCGAGGCGGGCTTTTCTTGTTCACAATTTGGGCAACCTTGCACGGTGGCAATTGCCCCTCCCGTGTGCGGCAACGCAGCGGTTGAAGCCGGCGAAAGTTGCGACGACGGCAATACCTCGAGTGGGGACGGCTGTTCTGCCAGTTGTGCCACGGAAACAGGCTGGATTTGCTCTCAACCTGGTTCGCCCTGCCAGCGACAAGTGGTGTGCGGCAACGGCGCACTGGACCAAGGCGAACAATGCGACGATGGCAACACGATTCCCGGTGATTGTTGCGATGCCACGTGCAAATTGGAGTCCAATTGCGCCTGCACTTCTCCAGTTCCGCCATTGTCGCCGCCGCATCAAGTTTGCCAATCCACAATATCCTGCGGCAATGGCAAAGTCGAAGGTAACGAGGCTTGCGACGACGCCAACAAGACGAGCGGGGATGGTTGCGATCAGAACTGCAACATCGAAACTGGCTACACGTGCCCAGCAGCGGGTGGGGCGTGCACGCTCGCCGTCAACTCGTGCGGAAATGCCAAGATCGATCCGGGCGAAGAGTGCGATGACGGCGACACGCAATCCGGCAATGGATGCTCTGCCAATTGCAAAATTGAAAACGGTTATGTTTGTCCGACACCTGGACAAAAGTGCAAACTCAAGGCCTATTGCGGCGATGCAATCGTCAGCTACGCCTACGGCGAGACCTGTGACGATGGCAATGCAACTTCTGGCGATGGTTGCTCGTCCACCTGCAAGATCGAACAGTACTGGGCCTGCCCCACCGCGGGTTCACCCTGCACTTACGACGTCAAATGCGGCGATAAGCGGATTACGGGACCGGAGACTTGTGACGACGGAAACACAGTTTCAGGCGATGGTTGCTCCGCAACGTGTCAATTGGAATCGGGCTACGCTTGCCCCATCGTCGGCGCAAAATGCGATCCCAAATGCGGTGATGGCAGAATCATAGCCCCCGAGCAATGCGATGACGGCAACACCACGTCTGGCGACGGTTGCTCCGCGAATTGCCAGGCCGAAGCTGGCTGGGTCTGCAATCCTCTGCCGTGCAAGCCCACCGTGTGCGGCAACAAAGTCGTCGAGCCTGGCGAAAGTTGCGATGACGGAAACGTGGTTCCCTATGATGGTTGTTCACCCACGTGCCAAACCGAACCTCGATGTGGAACGTACAACACTGCGGGAACGCCAACTAGTGCAGTTGGCGCGTGCAAATCCGTCTGTGGCGACGGCATCCTGATTCGTGGCGCGGGTGAACAATGCGATGACGGAAATACGACCGACGGCGATGGCTGCTCACACGATTGCAAGCAGGAGGCTGGCTACAGCTGTGTATCTTCATACGATAACCCACCGCCCAACCTCAATATTCCCATAGTCGTAAGAGATTTCCAGGGTTATCGCAGTGACGGCAGCGGTGGACATCCAGACTTCGGACATTACTGTTGTAACGAATCGAAGGGCATCGTTACGACGCTGCTCGACCCCAATCGCAAACCCGTCTACGCGGGAACAGACGCTGCGCCGATTGCAATGACAACCGGCAAAACCGCATTCGATCAATGGTATCGAGATGTTTCTGGTGTCAACTATACCTTTTACAAGAATCTAATTCTGCTCCGCAACGGGACCACCAGCGCATATGCGATGAACAGCGATACCGACCAACCGTGGGTCCCGATGTGCGGCTTCTATCCTCTGGACACGACGCCCAAAATTGACACCAACACGGGTCTTGTTTCCACGTATACAGATGGGGCGTTTCCTGGCCGAACCTGTACAGCATATGACAGCGTCGGGTATGGTGACGAGTATTTGAATCACAACTATGGTTTTACCAGTGAACTCAGGTACTGGTTCGAGTATCAGGGTGGCGAAAACCTGAAATTCACGGGAGACGATGATGTTTGGGTGTTCATCAATGGTACGCTCGCTGTGGACCTCGGTGGAGTACACGATCGGGCTGTAGCCAGCGTCATTTTGAATGCCAGTAACGGCACCGGTCAAGTTGGGTACGGCGACACGCCGTCGTCGTACACTTCGATTGACTTCAAGTTAGCCATTGGAAGTGTGTACGAAGCAGTGGTATTTCAAGCGGAACGCTGGTGCTGCGGCTCTAATTACATGTTGACGTTGGCCAATTTCTTGGCCGGCAAGAGCACTTGCACTCCGACGTGTGGCGATGGCGTGCTAACGGGAAATGAGGCCTGCGACCTAGGAAAAGACGCCAGTGGCGCGAGTCTCAACACGGGAACCTATGGTGGTTGTACCCCTGACTGTCAACTTTCGCCCTTCTGTGGCGATGGTATTCTTCAAACTCAGTTTGGGGAGCAATGCGACGACGGTTCCAACGCCACCCCCTACGGCAATCAGAGTGGTTGCGCTCGTGGTTGTGTGATTGCGCCGTTTTGTGGCGACGGCAAATTGGACGCAGCCTATGGCGAGACTTGCGATCAAGGAACGTCGAACTCATCCTCCGCTTATGGGGTCACAGGATGTACGAATACCTGTCAAACGGCACCCTTCTGCGGTGACGGCTTCCTCGACCCCCGTGAACAGTGCGACGATGGTCAAAACAATGGTGGCCCCACGAGTTCCTGCGACGCCACCTGTCACGTCAAGTGCGGTAACGCGCAGCTAGACCCCGGGGAGCAATGCGACTTGGGCGCGAACAACAATACAGGTGCCTATGGTGGGTGTCGCGCTAACTGCCGACTCTCACCGTATTGCGGCGACGGTATCAAGGACACTGCGGCGGGCGAGGCCTGCGACGATGGAAAGAATGACGGAAGCTACGGGACTTGCCTACCCAGCTGCCAACTTGCCCCGCACTGTGGTGACGGCAATGTGGACACAAGCTCGGGCGAACAGTGCGATCAAGGGTCGCTGAATCAAGTGAACCCATATGGCCCCGGTCTTTGCACGACCGCATGCCGCAATGCGCCGTATTGCGGTGATCACGCAGTCAACACGAGTGCCGGGGAAGTATGTGACGACGGTTCTGGCAACAGTGACACCGTCGCTGGTGCTTGCCGGACCAATTGTACCGGCGGTAACCCACCTCCACCCACTTGCGGCAACAGCAAGATCGATACCGGTGAACAATGTGACGACGGTGCCAACAATGGCGTCTCGAGCAGTCTGTGCGATGCCCGTTGTCACTTCAAATGTGGCAATGGTTTCAAGGACTCGGGCGAGCAGTGCGATGACGGCATCAATAATGGAAGCTACGGCACGTGCAATTCAAACTGCACGCTAGCCAATTATTGTGGTGATGGCGTAAAAAACGGGCCAGAGCAATGCGATTTGGGTGCCGGAAACAATGCCAATGCTTACGGTGAAGGACAGTGCACAAATCTTTGCACTGTTGCTCCGTACTGTGGTGACGGTCGAGTCAACGGTACTGAACAATGTGATGGGCAAGTTGGCTGTTCTCCTCAGTGCCTGGTAATAAATGTAGGCTAACGGAATAACTCGACCCACAAGGTTACGGTTTCTCTTGGCGGTGTACGCCCGTTTTGCGTGACTCGCGTTTGAGAAACTGCCACTATTGTACGTTCCCGCATCTCGATTACAGGCTAGTGAAATGCAAAAGTCAGCGGACAAGCGCAGCGATCCTCCGCCCCGTCACAGGCAAACGGCGCCCGTGAATGAGCACAGTGGCGCCCATTCCCTGGTCACCTCCGTCGGGCTCCGTCGGGAACGAGATTTTCACAGTCAGGAAATCGGTCTCGATTCCTTCGATCTGGATGCAGTGACGGCGGAGCTAGTTCAGTTACGAGCAGCAATTCTCGAGCGCGATCGAGAAATTGCCCAATTGAGGGAACGCCTAATGCACCTGGAGGGGGTTGCAGCAGCGCCAGCTCCTGGCTCGCCCCGCGAGGAGACAGTCGATACAATCGCCCAAGGTGATGCCGGCGAACGGCACCACGTGCAGGCGCTTGAGGCGCCCGAAGTTGCCGTCCTCAGTGCAGCGTATCCTACATTGCAGCGCGTCGCTTTTGCGTATACATCGAGCAGCCTTCCTCCTCCCAGTGTGCGCGGCTCAGCTCCTCCGTCACAACGTCGATCACCGCGTCGAAGTTGCGAGCTGGAGCTTGAGTTTACCGAAGATACGCACTTCTACGCAGGCCTGACCCAAGACATTTCGCAGGGCGGAGTATTCGTTGCAACGTACCGGTTGCTTCCCGTGGGAAGCCGGCTTGCCCTTTCATTTGTTTTACCGGGCGGTACCGAAATCAGGGCTAGTGGCGAAGTCAAGTGGTTGCGAGAGAGCGCCTGCAGTGGTGAACGCCCGGGGATGGGTGTGGCATTCTCGGAGCTGTCAGAGGACGCAATCCTTGCGATTCACCGATTTTGCTCCGAAAGACCGCCGCTTTACATGGACATTTGAGTCTCGATTGGTGACGCGCTTGACGTTATGGTCCAGTTGTTCCTGTTAGTTGCATCATCCCGACTGCAACTCAGAGGGCGCCCTATCTTTTCACATACTCTGTCTGCCGTCGCTGGGCCCCAACTCCTGCACGCACCATTGGGGAACATCGAGTTCTGACGTTGGAAGATGCGTCAATGTTTCTGGGCCGCAACTTGATCGACGTGTCAATGAAAACAGAATGATTTCGACTTCCCCCGACGGTCAGCGGCGACTCGATGAAATCGATCAGCTTGTGGTAGATGCGATCGCTCGAAAGACGTTGATGTCACGACGCACATTAAATGGGGTGAACAGACCACCCGAATCGAGTCCCCAATGTTTAACTAGATAATTGTTTGCCTTCATAATGCTCGTAGTGAGGTGCTAGCTTTGCGCTGCCTGAGAACGCCAATGCCTATCGACAACCTGGCTATGAAACAGGAATTCGCCATAGCGTCCTTCGAACGTTCGCCGTCAGGAATGATTGCGGTTGACGCGGAAGGTAAAATTGTCGCCGTGAATCGTGAAGTGGAACGTATGCTCGGTTACGATCGGCGCGAGCTGATTGGTCGCGCCGTGGAGACACTGGTCCCCAATCGCCACGTGAAGGCCCATCCCGACCTGCGCAGTGCCTTTGCGCGTAGCCCTGAAGCGCGTCCGATGGGTGCGGGTCGGGAGTTATTCGCCAAACACCGTGACGGACACGACGTTCCCGTAGAAATTGGTCTAAGTCCCGTGGTGGTCAACGGGCAGCCCTATGTACTGAGCACGATTGTGGACATCACCGAACGCCGGCAATTCGAGAACCGCCTGCGCCAAACACAGAAACTAGAGGCGATTGGCAACTTAGCCAGCGGCATCGCCCATGAATTCAACAATATTTTGCACGGCATCTTGGGCTACGCTGAGCTCATCAAGGAGGCGATTCAAGACCAGCCCGATATAAGCGCCGATCTAGACGTAATCATCGATTCTGCGGCGCGCGGCCGCGACCTAGTCACGCGCATTCTGCTATTTGCGCGCAAAGGCGACCCCAATCGAAAAAAGACGCACCTCGAACCAGTACTGCGCGAGGCGGCCCAATTGCTGCGTGCCACACTTCCGCATAAGATTGACATTCGGTCCCACATTGATCCGACGACTCCGGACGTCGTTGCCGACAGCACGGAAATTCATCAAATCGTGATGAACCTTGCGAACAATGCCGCCCATTCCATGGGCGAGATGGGTGGCCTAATCGACATTCAGGCAGGCCCCATTCTCGTTGACGAGAAAATGGCGGCAGCGTTCCCGGCACTGCGCACCGGAATGTATACTTGTCTCAGCGTTATTGATACCGGTTGCGGAATTCCTTCCGAAATCATCGAGCGAATTTTCGAGCCCTTTTTTACGACCAAAGCCGTGGGCGAGGGTACCGGGCTCGGGCTTTCCATGATTCAACAAATTGCCAAGAGCCTGGGTGGTACTGTCGAAGTGCACAGCCGTGTTGGTCACGGCACACGCTTCGACGTTTACATTCCAGTGGCGGACGGCGTCGAAAATCACACTGAATCGGCAGAGCCTAGCGATTCTCGACGCCACATTCTGTACGTCGACGACGAGGAGCGCCTTGCTCAACTGGGGCGACGTTTGCTCGAAGGTGCCGGCTACGACGTGGTATCTCACACTTCGAGCCTACAGGCTTTGACTGACTTCCGCTCACGACCCAATCGGTTCGATTTGATAATCACAGACAACAACATGCCACATTTGACCGGTCTTGATCTCATCGATGAGATCATGAAGATCCGTCCTGATGTTCCCGTCATGATGGTATCCGGCATCGGCGAGACCGTGGACGCCGCAACTCTTAAGAGCCGCGGCGTGCGACAGGTGTTGTCCAAGCCCTACTCATTTTCCGACTTGCGCACGGCCGTGAGCAAGTTGATCGCAGGCTAGGATTTCAGGCGCCAAGATCCGTACTTACTACTGGGTGCTCCTAACCGGGCAAAATATACCGAGCAGCCAAATCGCGCTGGGGATGACGCGGACTCTGCAATCGGAGGTCGTGACGTCGGTGTAAGCAAATCTCACCTGAAGTAGTGATCCTACAGTGAAGCCGTAGCAGTTTACGCGCGACGGAAATAATTCTGCAAAATTCTCGTTACGGCGAAGATGTTGACGTTTGGGGGGAGAAAATTACTACGAGATGGCCAACGCATGTCTGGTGAATTGGCGCGTTGCCAGTCACCAAAGTATCGGTTCAAGAAAAATCGAAATTCCGTGGGAAACGCTTCCCTAAGTCTAACGCTGGCCATTGAAATTCCTTGACGAGGCTTTGCGCTGGACGAGACAAACTTGTCCATTCACGATTATGTTGTTTAGGAGCCTACCCATGCGACTTAGCAGCACGTCCACTATCACCATGCTTGTTACACTTGGTGCAGTTGCCTGTTCAGGCTCCGGTGCCACTTTGCCACCCATTGGCGAAGGCGGCTCTAACGAGGCGTCAATTGGAGGCAGTTCCGATGTGGGCGGTAACACAAGCGGTGGTGACAACGCCAACGGCGGAGCCAATTCGAACGGTGCCGCGCCAGCGACCGGCGGCCACGCTTCTGTGGGTGGTGCAATATCGACGGGTGGACAGTCACCTGGCGCTGGCGGTGTACTATCCACTGGTGGGGCCTTGCAGGGTCAGGGCGGTCTTGTTTCGACGGGCGGCAATGGAGCCACTGGTGGTTTCATCTCTGGGTTGGGAGGCAACCCACCTTCTAATGGTGGCATGATTTCGGTCACTGGCGGAGCCAACAGTGCGACGGGCGGCTCGGTTGTTGCCATTGGTACTGGTGGCAGCGTGGGTAACTGCACCGACGCTCCACCGCCGAACGGCGACACCTGCGCGCACGCGGTCCAATATAGTTGGTGTGGTCAGCCCTGGATGAACGGCACCTGCGCACTATCCTGCGGAACTTGTGGAAGTGGCGTCGGGGGTGCGGTCAGTACGGGTGGTGGGGCAAATACGGGAGGCAAGGCTGGCAACGGCGGCTCCCCCTCGACCGGTGGCATGCCTACGACAGGCGGCTCTCCCGCTGCTTCCGGTGGCAGACCAACGACGGGCGGGCTTCCAGCAACTGGCGGCACGACAACGAGTTCGACTGGCACCAACCCGCCCATCACTGGCAGTAACGGCTATGCGACACGTTATTGGGATTGTTGCAAGCCATCCTGCTCATGGACGACTAACGTTCCAAGCTGCGCCAAGGACGGAAGCACAAAAATAACGGATAAGAACGCCACGAGCGGATGTGACAGCGGAGGAACGGCATTCGAGTGTTATGACTTCTCGCCGTGGTATGACTCCAGCACCAATATGGCCTATGGTTTCGCCGCGCATAATAGCGTTGCTTGTGGCGCCTGCTTTGAATTGCAGTTCACCGGAGACGGAAATTCTGGCGCCAATCCTGGTGCGGCAGCCATTAAGGGCAAGCAAATGATTGTCCAGGTTATCAATATCGGCGGCCTCGCCGCTGATCAATTTGACTTGCTAATTCCCGGTGGAGGAGTCGGCGCTATGACCAATGGGTGCACAGCTCAGTGGGGCTCGGGCACCGACTTTGGTTCGACATACGGAGGCCTGCTCTCTGAATGCAATGATGACCCCACGTGCATGCAGAACAAATGTCAAAGCGTCTTCGGTAAGTTTCCGAGTCTCTTGGCGGGCTGCAATTGGTTCACAGGTTGGTATAGCTCGGCGGACAACCCCAAAGTAATCTATAAGCAAGTTACTTGTCCGTCCCAGATCACCTCTAAGACTGGCGTATCGGGCTGAGTCCAATCTAACCAATCCGCAGTCAGCTCAAAATCAGAAGACTGGTGCCGACAGCTGATGGCTGGATTTCTATTGCAGCGTCCTCGTCCCTCGAAGTGGAACCAGCCCATGGGTGGCCAGGGCGGCTGCCAGGGCTTCGCTGCCGCTGTTCAACCAACGTTCGTACAGTTGAACCAGGGCACGCTCCGTACGGGCGGCTACGACTCTCAAAGACTCTGCAACATCGTGAACGAGAGCCACGAACATGTGAAACTGCTCTGCCAGCTCCACGAAAAGCCCGTTTTGCTCGGCTCGGTCAAGCACTAGCATCCGCCCGGCCGTTGCATATGCTCTTGCGCCCAATTCTTCGAAGTAAGACTGATCGATGCCCCTACTATCGAGGTATTCCCCGAAAAAGCCTGTAGTGTACAGGACTCCGTCGCCTACTCGGCGCAGGCGCTGAAAACGTTCGGTGCCGACAGCGCTTAGGGCCTGTGCGAGTTGTACGGTGAGCGGCTTATCGAATTCTCGGAAATCCTCGCCTGGGTGCGCGTGGTCCGCGAGTAGCCCGGCTATGTAGGACTCGGCAGTACTCGTCGTCACATACGCGCGCCGCTGCCGCACAGATCCAACTACGTCGCGAAAGAACTGGTTCAGGTCTCCGCAAATGTCGATCGGGGTGCCGTTGCTATTTGATTTTGGGTCCATGCGAGCGCTCCTTTCCAACTTGGCTTGCCCGCGGGCTAGCTTTCCTCCTTGCATTGAATGTGCCGTCGACGGTTCCGCCGCCGAGAGCCACTGCGAGCATTGCCAAAATCCATACTACGAAAGTCCTGCATAATTCGTGCTGCAAAGAGCGCTACTTGGCAAGCAAGGGCTTACCGAATCTTAGCCACCCAAGCCCCCGACTGCTAATTCCAACGCGCGTCAAACCCTTGGCGACTCAGCGACAGCTAGCCGTGATCGACAACGCTTAGCGCCCAAATTGGTCACCGCCATGACAATATTGGCAGGGCAGACTCCTTCAATTGCGCCATCCGTGATCCGCCAAACGCAGGTCATGTGGCGATATCCAGTCGCATCTTGCTTCTGACTGCCCTTCGAAGTGACACGGCCAGCTTGCAACCAAACTTCTGGCCACCCTTGACACGGGCAGAGCCGCACGCCACGCGATTGAAGTGCTACCGAAAATGCCGCGAAATGTTTCAGGTCGGGTCGTCACTCTTGCGTCGGTGGCGCTGGTCGCCACAATCGGTAGGGGGATCTGGGGATTTTTTTGTCGCAGCGGCACGCAAAAGCCTGAGCCACTCTCGGCACGCAGCCGGCGAGCCGCTGAGCGAAGGCGTAACCTTGCGGTTAGCTGCGAGGTCCCTTGGGACTACCGATTGCGCCCAAAGTAATAGATTGCCCAGACCGCGGCGAAAAGCGCAGCGTACACTATAAGTTGACGGACGATTGCGGGCGTCAGCCAAGGTTCGCGCCGTGGAACTACGTGACGAGCGACCAGCTGCCGCAGGTCCTTGATTTGCGCTGCCGCTAAGGCTCGTTTCGGAACGATTTGAGCGTTGGTGCGCGAGGTGAAGATCAAAAAGCTAGCCCGGGTGTCGAGCACGCGTACGACCTCATTCCAGTTTACGAGCGTGCTCGACTCGCTGGACATCAACTGAACGCCCACCTCATCACATTTCAAGGATACTTGGCGTGCATCAACCGGCAATGCATCGAAGATCCGCCCTGCAATACGCTTGGTCGGATCGCGTCTGAAGACCAAAGTAGCGATCAGCAATACGCCCACTATTGCAAGAAGACTTGGATCTCGCCCCTCATGCCAGCGCCAAGCTATGATTAGAACGACGGCAATTACCCCGAACCAGCCAAAAACCTTCGACAGTCGGGCACGTGGTAATAGCGCTAGCCCTTGTTCCACGTCTGCCAACTGTAACTCGAATTCGACTTCGACGGCCTGGGGAGCATCCGTTGCCATTGTCATGCTGCCCGTGTCTAGCGCAGCTCGGCAGGGTGTGCGACGCCGCAACAACCTTGCCGATTGGGCCGCGTGAAATGGCCTATTTTTAACCTTTTCTGTGCCGCTGTGACCAGCAAAGAATCGTTATCCTGGACGAAGTCGAGTCGGGTGCCGCTTGGACGGTGCGAGATTTTGATTACGGCGTCAGTTCTCGCGCGGGCCAAATGTGTTCAAAGGGGCAGCCCGCTTCTCGATTTGCTTGTCGGACGGATTCGGCATCAGCAGCTTCGGACCGACATACACTCTTCGCACCGTCAGCGGAGAACGTGCTCCCGTGCGGCATTCCGAAACGTGCGTCGCGCTCCCGAGCAGAGGGTTTTGGAAATCGTTCCACATCCGGAAAAGGGCGACCAAGTCACGTGTGGTCCCGGCCCTTTCTCAATGGCAAGCCCCGATTTGGTCAGCGCCCAGCTACTGAAGGCGGGTTTTCAACGGCCTTGCTTCGAGAGATTTGACGCCGATATTAGCATCGGCCAAACGGTGGATGAAGCCGTGGGACTGGGGATGGAGGTTGGTCCAGCGGGCGAGATTCTGCGACTCGCCGGTGCCGATGCGGATCGCTACCGCGCCGATGTGATTCGAACCTTACGGAAGCTTTGTGGTGAATGGGCAACGCCACAGGGAGTGAAGGGTCGCTCAAGTTCATGGATTGTGAGCGCCTACGCGCCGATGGAACACGGAAACTAGCCCTGCGCCGAAACTCGGTGACGAACCCCCGCGGTTTGCCAGCTGTCCCGTGCCGGCAAGACCAAAAGTGTCAAAAGATGGCGTTAGCTGCAGCGTTTGCTAGCGGTCCCGTGCCGACAAGTCGGTGCGCTACGGTCGAAGCGATTTCTCTACCCATTATTGCTAGCCCACTTCGACTCAGCCTTTCGGTGAATCGCTTGCTCGACGAGGCGACTTAGTTCCGGGATACGGTACGGCTTTTGGATGAAGCCGACGGCCCCCTTGCGGAGCATTGCGGCAACCGCTTGTTCGTCACCGTACCCTGACCACACTAAGACCGGGAGTGTGGGGGCGAGTTTGCGCAGTTCGTCGAAAGTCGCTTCTCCGCTTAGCTTGGGCATTCGAAGGTCCAACAACACCAAGTCGAACCGCCCAGGAGATGCCCTCAGCAATTCGAGCGCAACGGTACCATCGGAGGCCATCGTTACCTCGTAACCGAGGCTCTGCAACGTCAAGACCGCAGTCTTTCTAACCGCAACATCGTCGTCGACCAATAGGATTTGTCCCGAGCCAGTGACTGGAAATGCCGTTTCCACCTTGAGACTGACAAGGTTGGCGGCCACGCAAGGCAGCATGATTCGAAACGCGGTGCCACAACCGGGCTCGCTTTCAACTTCGATTGAACCGCTCAGCGTCTTTATGGTGCCGTAGACGGCGGACAGCCCGAGCCCCGTGCCCTTGCCGACAGGCTTCGTGGTGAAAAATGGCTCAAATACCTTGGGTAAATGCTCCTGACCAATGCCTTGTCCCGTATCCAATACCTCGATCAGTATATGGGTTCCAACGCTCAGCCCACGCGCGGCCTCGGGCGTCCCTTCGGCGACGTTGTAAGTGGTCGTAGCGAGTGTTAGCTGCCCCCCATTTGGCATAGCGTCGCGGGCGTTGACCAGTAGATTCAGCAGCGCGTTTTCGAGCAAAGTCGCGTCCGCCAACACAACGGAGTTTTCGGCCTGCAGTTGAGCTATGACCTGAACACGGGGATCGATCGAGCGGCGGAGCAATGCAACGGCGGCCTCCAGCAATTGATGAATGTCGGTGGGCACGAGCTCGATCTTTGCTTTTCTGGCGTAAGCCAATAACTGGCCTGTAAGTTCTGCTGCTCGCCTAGATGACTTCAGTATATCATCTACCAGTTCCCTCTTTGAGGCGTCCGTGGAACAATCTTCCCTTAGCAATTCCGCGCAACCAATGATCGCGGTCAGATTGTTGTTGAAGTCGTGAGCGACACCGGCAGCGAGCCGCCCAATTGTCTCGAGCTGTTTGGCTTCTAGAGACCTAATTTCCGCTTCGGCCTTGGCTCGGTCGGCCTGTTCGCGCAGCCGCGTTTCTTTGTGCGCCTGGGCTAGGGACCGTTCCATACGCGCCACAATCTCGATCAACAGGTTGCCTAGGAAAGCAACCGCCAGAAACGTTACCAAGATGGTCCTTAGCCACGGAACGGCATGCGTCATTGAAATATCGCGTGCATTGGGCGCCGGAATTACTGAATAAATCATGGCCCACGCGATGACGCATAGTCCCAGAGCCACGATTACCGACAGCACCAACATCACGCGATTGCCCAGTAACAGCCCCGCCATCATCAGTGTGAAGGTCAAGACAACCGCCGGACCGGAAAGGAACCCGACGAGCGCAAATCCGAGTAGCGCCACTGACAAGGAGGGGCCAATTAGGAGCCAAGCTCGCAGTGTGCCCTTGGGTTTGCCGGTCACGGCCGGAACGCCTGCCACTATGACGCCTAGGCAGCCAACACCGACAATGGCGTTGCCTTGCCAAGTGCCGTGCATGGTTATCGCGACCAGAACCATCGCGAAAAAATAAAGGACCGTCAGCACCCGCGCCAATCTCAGAGACAGATGTTCGCGCCAGGTATTCGCATCTTCGACCTCGCGCGTCTCGCCGTTTTTCCCGCGGCCCACCATTGTTCAAGCGTAGACACTTGCTGCTCAAAAAGCCAAGGAATTTCACACAATTGGATCCTCACGTCACGATAGAAAGGGTTGTGGCCTCGAAAATCCATCGCGAACTTTCGCGTGGCGAAGCAACGCGCTGCTTTAGTTTCCCCTGACTGGATAGTCAAGACTGCGAAAAACGGATGTATTTCGAGGTATCAATACCCGCGAACCTCGACAAAATGAGCGCAGTTGACTCCGACCACGACGAAGTCTGCGCAATAGGACTTCAACGTGCCGCTGTGACAACAAAAAATCGGCAAATTCAGCGGGATACGGTCAAGAATCGAAGATTCGGGCAAGCTGTGTGAGATCCGTTTCATTCTCGAGACGCTCATGAGCTGCGACCGGCAAGGAGTAACACGGCGCTAACATCACCAGTTGTTGACAGCTCTTGCGTGCACAGATGCAATTCGCGAGTAACGCAGCGGCAGGCTCGTCACGCCGCAGCCCCCACAGATCGACTAACCAGAGGCGGCCTTCTTGATCGGTGTTGAACCGGTTGAGTTCCGCGTCGGGCAGGACGGCACCCTGCTGGGCGAGCGCGGTGAGCAAAGCGCAGAGTTCTACGGCCCAGCGCAGCCGGAGGCGCTCCTCGATGCGGCCACCCTTTTGTGCCTCGCGGTTCAATGGATAACCGAGTAACTCAACCGCAAGATACGGACGTTTATGCGGCTCCGCGCTCGCGGTCACGATTCGAGAAGTGCCCGGAACCAGCAGATGCTGCCAAATTTCAATCTGCTCGGCAAACACGGATTGCTGTGCGGGTTCGCCGTAGCGAGCGAGCACAATCATTTGAGTGGTAACGTGCCACCCGCGATACCAGCGCCCCGCCTGAGGCAATTCACGATTCGAACGCGGCGAGTCAATCGCCACCGGTCCCACGCGAGGAGCGTCCAGGGCGCTACGCCACCGAGCAAGGACCGAGCCTGTGTCATCGGGCCTCTGCGCGCGATCGAGCAGCTTTTTCGCGGCTGACTCCTCGCCGGCGGCCAGCATTGCGCCCACCAACGAGACCGTTGCACTCGTTTGTTCCGAAATTTGAGCAAAGTTCAAGCTGTTCAATAGTTGCAACAGGGTCTCGCCGCGAATTTCTGGCCTGCGTGCGCAGTGTCTCGCAACCGAGATAAAATAGGCGCTTTCGCGTGCCTTCGGATAGCTCGACCAAGCTCATGGGATTGACGTCGAGCATCAACGCCACCCCCGCTTTCAAATCTTGTAAATCTACATTCTTCGGGTCGCGACGCTCGCGATTTCGGGCGTTCTTCGAAGAAGTGTTAGCTATGACCTCATGTAGAGCGCGCAGCGGCCGCACCATGCGACCGAGCACCTCGGGAAAGCCGTCGAGCGATCGGTCCAGGGCGGTTCTAAACGGTTCATCGTAAAGCAAGGAGAATAGAAAAATGGGCAAGTCGCGCTCGGCAAATACGTCCGCGATGAGCGCGACGAGTTGCCGCATCTGAGCTGCGGAAAGTGCAGAAAAGTCGATTTGCTTGAGCGCCTCGGTAACGGCCGCGCCCGCCTGCGCCTGCGACGAAGTCAGCTTCACGCATTCGAGGTAGCGAAGTATGTAACCAATCTCTGGTGCGAAACGGATGACGCCCCCGAGCAAGCGCACTGCTTCCGCCGGTGGCATCGTCTGCGAAACCGTAAGCACTCGGCTGCGCTCGACTTTGGCGAGCAAGTGATTGCATAGCCCGCGGTGTGACGGCTCTCGCACACCGTTGAGTAAGAGATCCTCAGCCGCGTTGACGCGGAGCTTGAGTAGATTTCGATGCTCCTTCAAGAATCGAAAATGCACTTTCAAACGTGCAATCTCGTGTGCGGTCAGGGGCTCCTCGACGGTCGGTGTTGCTTGCGGAGCGGCCAGCGCTTGCGCAACTACTTGCCGTGGCGATGGCATTGGAGCCGGCCCCCTGCTGTGGCGCTTGTTGCGTCCGGGCTTGGGCCTTGAGCCGGTGGGCGTCGTCATACCAGAGAATAACAGCTCGAAGACGCCACTCGAGTCAATGCCTCAGTACGTTCAATCCCGGATATTTGCTGCGATTTTGAGCCTTACGGATTCGCGGCGTACAGGATGTTTCCCCAGGTGGCATAGTAGCAGGGGCTGGCCGTGCAAATGTCAACACCCGGCCAATCTCCTTTGACCGCCGTGGAAGCGGCGCCGTCACCGTTGGTATCACCGAGTAATGTGTCATCCGCGAGTGATGTGAATGTGTCTCCCGTACCCTGCGTGATGCTTCCCATTAGGTCGATTCGACCGGAACCGAACTTGACCACAACGCCGTCTCCGAGCGTCAGCGCCCCCGTCGTCTCGATACTTAAGACCGTATCGTACATCACGTAGGCGACTTCCGTGTTGGACCAAGTGGTGCTCCCCGTAACCGCGTGATCGGTGCCATCCATGAAGATCCCGTTGAACATATTCGTGAGCGGTGCCGTAGCTCCGCTCGCGAGGAAGTGAAACACGTTGGAGTTGTCGATGTTGACCAGGCCATTGATGACGAGCGGCATCTGGTTGTCATAGAATGTGTTGCCCGTGATAACGCTGCTCGCTGCCGCGCTGCCAAGATTGAGTGCCGCTGCGCGATTGTCGGCGAGCGTGCCGCCAGCGTTATGCGAGAACGTGCAGTCCGTGACAGTTACCGCGTGGTCGCCAGTCACCTCGAGTGTGCCGTGATACGGTAGGCCACTACCTCCGTACGAGAAACGGCTGCGATGGAACAGTGTCGCGTCTCCGGTGACGTTGATCCAACCCCAATCGCCAGCTGCGGCTGCGCTCGCGGCGCCGTCTGCATTCGTATCCCCGTCTGCATTATCGTCTTTGAGCGACGTGAAGAGGATCTCGCTGGTTGCATTGGCGGTCAACGTCCCTGAAACGTCGATGCGTTGTCCTGCATCGAACTTCATGACAACGCCGTCTCCGAGCGTGAGCGAAGCGCCAACGGCAACGCCAAGCGGGCCGCTTGCAATGACGAAAGGCACGTGCGTGTTCGACCACGTGACGCTGCCGGTCACCTCGTAGTTGCCGCCCCAGAAGATACCGTTGTACTTATTGGCGACTGCATCTTTTGTCTCGGACTCACGGAAAAGGTTCGAATCGTCGACACTAAACGAGCCGATCACGAGCGGGACGTCATTGTCGAAGAACTTGTTCCCCGTGAGAACCAGCGCCGCAGCGCCGCTCGCATTCAGTGCTGCAGCGCGTAGATCCGTCAGCGTGCCGCCCTGATTGTGCGCGAAGGTACTATTCGTAACGGTTCCCGAACAATCGTTCACGAACTCGAGTGTTCCGTCATAAGGCACATTGCTGCCGCCGTACAGGAACTTGCAGTAGTTGAAGGTCGAGCCGTCCGCCTTTACGGTGACGTAACCCCAATCCCCTCGTGCAGGCGCGCTCGTGGTTCCGTCCGCGTTGGTGTCGCCGCCGTTGGTATCGTCTTTGAGCGACGTGAAGATGCAGGGTGTCGCGGCGCCGCCATCCGCGATGATCGAACCATTGGTCTCGACGCTGATCGACTTGCCGTCAGCGAACTTCACGATGGTACAGGGCTCAATGGTCAGAGCGGCCGTGATTTGGATCGTGCTGTCAATCACATAAAGGTTGTCAGCGGACCACGTCGTGGGCGTCGCGATGCCAGATGTGACGTGCTCTACGCTGCGCGGGGCCGTGCAGGCAGGCGAAGCTGCGTCGGGAGTGCTGCCTGAATCAACCTCCGGAGCCGTCTGGTGGGCCGGCGAGCTGCTACACCCGAGAGGCACGGCGATACACAGGGCCAGATTGACCACGACGACGGGGAACGTACAAAACTCTTTCATCAGATCTCCAAGCTGATCAGTTCCGCGCTGCGCCCCAGTCACTCTCAGGCGAAAATCTCGCAGTTCTGATTGAGCCTGAAGCTATCACGGGGGGACAACCCCAAGATACCCCTATGTAGACCTTGGCCCCCTTATCGGTGTGCCTGGTGCGGGAGTTAGGCGACATGCAACAAGCTCGGCGTGCTCCAAGGCCGACAGCGACACTGCGCCCTGCGCCGGGGTACCAAGTCGGCTCCGGCGCGATTCGGGAGCGGCGATTCATCGTTACGGGGACCATGCCGCCACCCGACCGTGCGAGTGGCGCACAGAACAAAATCAGAACATGGCTAGGCCAGCTAGAGTCTTTGGTCGCGGACTAGAACGCCCTCGGCGCCGCGGACACGCGGTTTGGCCAGTGCACACCGCGCTTGGCGCCGCGGACACGGCGTTTGGCTTAGTGCACACCGTGCTTGGCGCCCCGGACACGGCGTTTGGCGTCGGTGAGTTCCGATTGGTCCCATTGTAGGGTCATGGGTCTTGACCAAACGAGTCGGGAGCCTTGGGCAATTGGGCAGGGATCCAGCTAAAACCTGCGAGTTTCGTGAGAATCGACAGCCCTCGCTGCGAATTGCGGAAACTGGTTCGCGCCGGTGACCGACATCACTAGCACAGGCGCGCATTCGCGTTGTGCGGTGCCGAATCTGTAGAAGGAACGTTAGTGCATTGTCACAGTCGATATTGGAAAAATGGATGGAACAAGCCACCGCGCTCGCGCGGGTCAAGACCGCATTTAGTACCCCGATCCGTGTTCTGCTGGGAGAAGCCGTAGATCTCGCGCGTTTCACGAGCGCCTACTGGGAACCCGTCAAGGACGCCGCGGGCAAAATCCTGAGGCCCGGGCTCGCCCAGGCCGGGCCCAAGCTTTCGGCTACGATTGGCAGCGAAATTCTCGAGTTGCAGGACGCGCTGCAGGCTGCGAACACAAATTATCTGCTCACCGTCGCGCCCGCACAGCCGAATGTTCGCGCGCGCGCCCAATTCGTCCTCGGTGAGATCATTGCGGCACTCGGATGGTGGCTCAACGACGGGGTACAGGACGATCGCGACAAGCAACTGGCGGCTGTGAAGGCCGAATACGCACGCGGCTCGACCAGTGCGGATTCCCTGGCTGCCGAGCTTTCTGACTATACGGCACTCGCAAGGCAAGAAGCGGCAGGCCTCGAAGGGCTCGGCGGTTTCGAATTTGCTTTGATTGACGAAGCCGAATCACTCGCGCGCCAACTGCGCGAACGCCCGACATCGCCCACTTCACCCGAAAATACGCGCCGCACTTTGGATATACGCAACCGCGTAGCCACCCTGCTCCTCGATCGCATGGGTCAAGTCCGCGCCGCAGCGCGTTTCGTGTTCCGCAATTACCCGGAGATTGCACGTGAATCCAGCAGTGCATTCGAGCGCCGCCGTCGCAGCCTGCGCAAGGCTAGCGACAAAAGCAAGAATAACACACCGGTTGCCTCGAGCGCGAGCGGCCCCACCGGAGCGGGGTCAACCGTCAGTTCTACCAACGACGCTACGCGTTCCTAGTGGTTTTCGAACGCCATTGTTTGTGAATCGAGGTGCGCTATGAACACGGAAATATACACTAGCCGACTCGGTTGGGCTCCAAACCAAGACTCCGACTATCAGCCAATCACCGGCAGACACGACGAGCACTTTCTGCGGCGTCTCGATCGGTTATCGCCGGCGCAAGTTGACTTGGCGCTCGCGCTTTATCGCGATCACGAACTCGTCAAAGTATTGCTCAATGGGCTCCGAATCGGTGACACGGTTCAACGAGTCGCCATTTCAATCAAGGACCCGGTTCGTGGGCCTTTCATGGTGGTAAGTCGCGATGGGCATTTCGTTACTTGTCTCGGGGACGGCATGCGCGTCGGCAATATGCCAGTCGTCACGCAGGAGCAATTCCAGCGAGTCTCGCGCAGTGTTCAGCGAACGCGTGACATGATGGCCGAAATTGCGCAACATCCCAGGCGCGAGGTTGAACGGGTTCTAACTCGACTGCTGAGGTGTGGCAACGACATCAGCCGGGAAGAATTCCAGGCCGTTGCAGCGTGGCAGCCTCTGCTCGCCCCCACATTTCTACACGCGTTTGCCAGGAGCCACGACCAGCTCACCCGAACCCACCGTGAATTCATAGGACGTCGGAACCGATTCAAGCATAAGGATGAGGATGCATTGCATCGGTACTGGTCTGATTCCTGGGCTGTCGCGCACTTTACGCTGTTGCTGGGCGTCGATGGTGGGCATTACTTGCGGTGCCTCTCCGAAGCACCCGAATTTGCCCGGATCGGCAAAGTGCTGTCGTGGCCAACGACGAAGCTCAACGTGACTTCACACGGAATCAGGGGCACTTGGTTAGCCGCCAAGGTGGGCAAACCGCTCGTATCGCTGATGAAACAAGCGTACAACGCGCCGTCGTCGGATCTGCAGATGATTGATGCCGGCTTGGCATTGTCCGCCATTGGTCACGCCCACCGGAAGCTCCAATCTGAAATTGGCAAGCTACTCGGGCAGACCGAACAGCTTCCCGAAGGCAAATTCGGCGAATTCATTCGTGTGATGCACCGTGACTTTTCGGCTCACTACCAGTTTGGGATTGATAAACCAAAGATGGGTGAAGCGTATCTGGCACACGCTGCGCAGCAGGTAATGCAAGAATTGGCAAAACGATATGGTGGCCCCGCGAGCAGCGAACGGATTGCGGCCGCATTGAGTCCGGCAGCTCGCGACCTGGGTGTCGCGCTATTGTTGCAGGCTCCCTTTCCCATCATCGGCGAGGGTTTTCGCACACTCTCGGATGTGTTGATTTGGCTGCCCGGGTTCGTGCGCCTCAAAGCGGAGGACTTTTACGTCCCGCGACGGAATTTGAAGCGCTCGCACCGGACTTGGAGTGTGGAAGGTTCGATGAAACTACTCGAGCCTCGCTTGCAGTATGACAGGCGCTTTGGCGCAATTGTAGCGGCTGCACAAAAAGGCGTGAAGAGTCCAGGTCGAAACATCCCTTGTTCCTGCGGCAGCCAGAAGAAATACAAACATTGCTGCGCGAACCGTGAAAAGGCATCTGACAAAGCGGCTGAGGTTACACAAAGTAACAGTTGCGTCACTGATCACGGGTTGCAACAGGTAGCTTAGGTAACGCGTGTCCACGTGACGGCATGACCAAATCATGCGACCCGACCTGTAAACCGCAGCCACGTGCCGACTATGATGCCCCCAGAAAACCTCCAGAGCACCGCTCGCCTGACGGCCCAGACGCATTTCAGTGCCCGGAATCCAGTGGTGCGTCACGCCGAACTCGAGCTTTGTGAGCGGCACCCTGATGCTCCCGAGTCTTAGTGCGCGCGCATCGACGTCGAGCCACGAGCTCGCGGGCGCAAGTTGCGCATCCATGGCGGCTGTGTACCTTCAGAGCTCGGCGCGCGGGGCCATCCCGAGCTCCGCCCGTAAGCACGTCCACGCGGCGCCGCGCAATGCCTGATGAGCACGTTCAGGTATCGTTTCGAGCGCATCTTCTCGAGCGCATCTTCGTTTTTCCCATCTCGTCGAACTTGTGGGTTCAAGTGGGCACAAAGCAAAAATGCCGAATAGTCCCGTCCGCGTCTCGTTGCTCTTGCAATCAAGGCTGACCACCTGTAATGATCCTGGCATTTTCCTGCCAATACGCGCACCAATTTGGTGTTATCGGGGAGCAATAGCCGAGCTGCAACGTCCAAGCGTGGGTAAGGCTAAGGCGTCGAATGCCCGACGTGATCCAGGTATTAACCGGTGGACGTGATGTTGACACACCGATTTGATTCCTGTAGCGTCGTTGACTGGTAGGTTCTTATTCAAAGCCTGCTCGTGTGCAAAACGGGTTCCCGGCAGATAATTCCGGATTTTCGGGTACCGTAATGGGTTAAGTTTTGTTTTCGGAATGTCGTTGGGACCAATTGAGGAAGGGTGCATCCATGTTTTTAGTTAGGAATATTCGTTCGCTATCTTGTCTAGGTTTCTTGGCGGTCGTTGCTACCGGATCCACGGCCTTTGCTCAGTCCGCAGAGCCCGCGGCAGAACCCGCCGCATCTCCGGCCGCAGCAGAGCCCGCCGTTCCTGCGGCGGCAGCACAGCCCGCCCCTGCGCAGCCAGTCGAGGTTGTCCCGATGCCGGCCAAGCAGGAAGACAAGTTTGCCATGGGCATCTTCTTCAACCCGCTTTCGATAGCGTTCGGCTTCTACGGGCTGGAATTGGACTTTTCCCCCATGCACCTGCTGTCAATCAACGTGAGTGGGGAGTATTACAGCCATGAGCTCCTCGGCGTGAAAACATCGGCCTATGGTGGCGATATTGGCGTTCAGTTCTTCCTGACGGGGCAGAAACCTATGTACGGCCTGTATGTCTATCCGCGAATTGCCTACGCGAAAGCCAAAGCCTCATTCATGTCGGAGACCGCAGAAGCGAGCCTTATTGGTATTGGTGGAACCGTTGGCTACCAGTGGAATTGGCAACCTTTCGCATTCCGCGTGGGCGGTGGCGTCATGAACTATTCGGGTGGGGCGTCCAGCACAGGTATTGATATCTCGTTGCGCGGCACCGGGCCCCTTCTCGACTTGACGATTGGTTTCGTTTTCTGAGCGAGCGGCCATATTGAAAGAGGGCGCCTGCTGCTCGAGCAAAATAGAGTTGTCAGGCGCCAAGTTCTTGTGTCCCGCGGGTGGGGGTGGGTTCTGGCCTGACTGTTTCTGGCATGACGGCACGGAAACACGAGTCAGAAATATCGAGCGAACCCAGTCGGATGTGCGGCTTTGTAGCGGCGGTACCAGACGCAGAGGGGATAAAGGAGCAACGCCGCGAGTGCAGCAAAGCCGTACGCAGACCCGACCCCGAGCTTATGCTCGAGGTGCAGCACGTGCGCGAGCAGCGCAAGCAGCGGAATGTGCAGTAGGTAGAAGAACATCGGTGTTTGACCGAACACGATGAGCGGGTTGTTTCTCGAGGGTGCGCCATTGTGAGCAGAGCGCGCGACCAAAGCGAGTAGCGCGAGCAGAAGCGCCATGATGCCGAGTTCGAGCGCAGCGAATGTCAAGCTCGGTGGATATTTGCTCACGTGCAGCCACTGCACGAGTGAGCCGCTTTCGCGGAGCAGCCTCATGTTGCCATAGCTGTTCGCGCCGCGAACGACAAAAAAGATCGCAAGCAGCGCGACGCCCGAGGTGGCGAGCCTTTGCGGACGAAGTTGGTCTGCGCGCGGCCGATTACGAAGCGCATGACCGAAGCCCCAACCGAGAAGCATAAACGCAAGCCACGGTAGCGTCGGATAGGCGACAATAACGCGACCCCTGACACCCGCCGTGAGCAGTAGCGTCGCAAGTAGCGGAGTCTTCTCGGGTGGGCCCCAACCTGCGAGTCCAATCACCGCTTCCCCGAAAATCAATATGGCGATAGCGAGCGCTGTGAGCACCGAGACCGGAAGCCTTCTGAGTGGGATCATGAAAATGTAAGCCGTGCCAATCCCGTACAGGACCTGCAGTATATACTTCCCGGGCGGCATCCAGAAGTATGAAGGCACTATTTCCGCCGCTACGATGATTAGCCCTCGAATCAGCAAGTGCCTGTCAATCGAGGCGGCGCTTTCTCCGCGTTCTATGCGGCGCCCGAGGCTCAGCGCGAGCGATGCACCCGCTAGAAACACGAAGGTTGGTGCACATAAATGTGTGATCCAGCGCGTCATGAACTGCAGCGCTGGGAGCGGTGTGTGTGGCTTATAGAACATTGCACTGTCGGTAATCAGGCGCCCGGCATTGAACTCGCCCGAGGAGTGGTCTACTGCCATCAACAGCATGACGATGCCGCGCAACCAGTCGAGTGCAGCGAGGCGAGCGCCCCCGGTTTTGTTGGAAACCAGTGAGTTGTCAGCGAGGGGCTCGGCGTTGGAGGCCATTTCGGCTAAGCCTATAGCCATGTTCCGCTCGCGCGTCATCGGTACCCTCGTCATGTTGCTCACGATTGCCGGCTGCAGCCGCCCGCAAGAAGCTCAAGCGCCCGCCGCTGCGGCGCCCGCTCTCGTCCCAAGTGCCACTGCCGCTGCGGCGCCTGCGCTCCCCGTCGCCGAAAGCCCAAAGGCGCCCCCGGAATCCGCGGCAATGGCTCTTCATCGAGCGGCAATTGTGATTGACACACACAATGACGTCACGCAGCGCCTGGTGGTCGAAGGCATCGACCTTTCCAAGCGATTGCCTGATGGACAGACCGATTTGCCGCGCATGCGCGAGGGCGGTCTCGATGCCGAATTCTTGTCGGTGTGGGTCCCCCCTGAGCTCTATCCAAAAGAGAGCGCCTACGCGCAGGCGCTCGCGCAGTTCGATGCTATCGACCGAATGATTGCAGCGAATGCGAGTTCGGCAACACTTGCACGAACCGCAGCCGAAGTACGAAAGGCTGCGGCCGATGGCAAGACTGCGTTCCTGATCGGTGTCGAGGGGGGGCACGCGCTCGGCGACGCTCCCGAAGCCGAACAGCTACGCAGACTTCGGCAGTTTTATGACAGGGGCGCTCGCTACATGACGCTCACCTGGTCAAACTCGAACCGGATCGGCGGCAGCTCGGGAGACAAAGGCAAAACCCGCGGTCTTTCGCCCTTCGGCAAACGGGTCGTTGCCACGATGAACGACCTCGGGATGATCGTCGATATCTCACATGTCTCGGACGCGACGTTCTTCGACGCAGTTCACGCTACGAAACGCCCGGTGCTCGCGTCACATTCGTCTGCGCGGGCCTTGTCCGACCATCCGCGTAATATGACGGACGACATGCTGCGCGCGGTGCGTGACAACGGTGGAGCAGTTTGCGTCAACTTCGGGCCGCAGTTCCTCGATGCCAATTGGAACAAGCAACACAACGCAGCCATTGCAGCGGCGGCGCCCAGGTTCAAGGCCATCTTCGAGAAGGCCAGTGCCGATCCGAAGGCCGCGCAGATAGCGTTTACGAAGCTTTACCAGCAGCTGGGCGCAACTCTGCCACGGGTGCCCGCGAGCCTAGTCATCGACAATATCGAGCACATCGCCCGCGTCGCTGGCGTCGAACACGTGTGCCTCGGCAGTGACTACGACGGCATCCCGATTGGACCCGAGGGACTCGACGACGTCTCGAAGCTGCCGTTCGTCACCGAAGAGCTCGTGCGACGCGGCTTTGGCGACAGTGACGTCAAGAAAATCCTCGGCGAAAATGTCCTTCGTGTGCTGGCTGCAAACGAACGTTGAGCTCGAAAGGCCCCGCTCGACTCAAGGTTCAGTACACTCTCAAGCCCGAAGATTGCTGCGGCATCAGTACCGGCGTCGCGGTTGGTACTAGCGCTGAGCACATCGGCGCAACATTTAGGGCACTCCGTGCTCGGGCAGCAATATCTTTGGTCAGCTCGGCAATCATGCGCGCAAGACCCCTCCCAGCAATTACCGTGCGGACGGGCTTTCAAATCAGTCTCCGTCCACCGACGAAATCGCAACGTTGGTCCTCGATGATAGTGCCTCATACATCAATCAATCTGACGCTGGCTCGTCGTCAAGTACCCCACAATCAATGTTCGGCCGCCGACTTCAATGTGGCGGTTCGCGCAGTTTCTTGGGGGGCTGCAGCGGGTCGGGCGGAGGAGAAACGACGATGGCGATCTCCGGTAGAATCTCATCGAGTCGAGGCACGATACCTACTGCGAACGTTACGGCAACTTTCCGCGTAGATGGTTCTGATCTCACTGGGAATGGGAGTGGCGGGGAGCTATTTGGCACAACATCGGTGGGGGGGTGGCATAAATGCGCATTTTTCGACAGCGTGCAACACCACCGAGCCGACACCAGCTGACCGCGCTAGGACTGCCACCTCAGACTGAAAAACCCAGTCAACGTCGTCGCATGCGGGTTTGTTCAACACGCGCTTTAGCACCGGTCTCCGCGCGGATTACCGCGCTCCGCCGCCGCGAAAACGCTTTGTCGTTATGAATCCCCCGATGAATCAACTGCCCGACTGGAAGAAGTTTAGGGGGCTTGACTCACCGTCAAACCATCGATAATTCAGCAACCACCTTCCAAGATACAGCGGGCGCTCGGCTCGGCACAAGTGCTCCAGATGCGACGCGGTTTTTTCGCGACTTGTTCAATGCAAGCCGAACGTCGGTCCGCTAACGCGTTTTACCCCTTATTCGTGCCGCGCAAACAAATGAATGGATTTCAATCTAGACGTAGATCCTCCTTTATGAACCTCAGAATCCTGACTTTTTCCTGAGTGCCATGCCGCTAAGAGCAACTAGCAGAGCCAAGAGCGTGAGTTGCTTCGACTGGCTTTCTCGTACGTTCGTAGAGCAACCGGCGCGTTTGCTCGATGTTTGCGGGTGGATTGCTGGGGCGACTTGCGGTGCACTCGGCGCTTTTGCAAGACCAAGTTCGACCAGCGGTGTCCGGATGAATTGAGAAAGACCCCTACTGTCGCGTTCGTGGTGGGGGAGATCTTCAGCCAGCCATACCTTGCGCCGCACCGAGTCCAGCGATTTCCACCGCCTGCCCCAGCGCCAGCGGGCGGGCGCTGGACATTGAAATCCTTTGGTCCAAGCAAACAGGCTGACGAAGCGCATCTGAAAGCGATTTTCCTTCGCGGGCTTGGTGCTTGTGAAGAGCGCACCCTGTGAACCTTTGGGTATGCCAATCCCGCCCTCAATGGGTTCTGCCGCTGTAAGCTCGATGTCACTTGGCAGCGTGTTGCGATCATATCGAAGGTGCAGACGAGTCAATAGGTACCTCTGTCGCGCAATCAAGGCGCGGCGCTTCGCGAGCTCCTTACGGTCCTGTTGGTGCTCGAGTCGAGCCTTTGCGCGTTCGAGCGGCGACTTGTCCTGCAATTGTAGTTCGAATTCCTGCCTTTCTTCGTTCGTTTCTGGGCCAGGATCCGGCGAGCGGGGGCGCCTCGGTGCGAATTCTGCCTCCATCACGTCACCGCCGAGTGACATCAACTCGTACAGCGTGAGCGGCGCGTTGGGGCACGGTTCGCCACAGCCGTACGTGGGCCAGACGAACTCGGTGACGACGCTGGCTGGGCCCTTTGCAACCTTAGCGTCGAATAGCGCATTGTAGAGTGAAGCGAGATGCTCCTCTGCGGTCGGCTCTACCGAGACATTGCTTGGCAGCAACACGTTCGGATAGTTCCTTGCTTGATAGCGTTGATTCGGATGCAAAACGTAAAGGAAAAGATCCTGCGCGCCGGCGGCGTTTTGCAGCCCCAAGGTAGTGTCAATTTTGCTGGCGGTTTCTCGGGTCCAATAACGAATACCGCCAAGCTGCAGTCCTCCATTGCCGAGTAGTTCGGCACGCTGTGCGTTTACTTCGGCCACGAGCAACTTCTTTTCTGGTTCGAGCCCGTGCGCCAACGCACTGAGTACGCCGGGTGCTATGTGGTAGCCCTTTTCCACTAACCAAGCCTGCACCGCGTTAGGTTCCTGGTGTCGCAACAACTCGAAACCGAATTCGCTTTCACTTCGCTTGAACACAGGCTTGGTTGCGATGCTAATCTCATTGGGCACCGTCCAATTGCGCTCCGGCGGGGGCATGAATGGCGGGGCCAAAAACCCGGATTCATTGGCCATGTATCTTACTTCCCAGTCCTGTTCCAATTCGCCTGGCTCACACGGATCCTTCTCGTAAAATGCGTGATAGCGTGGCGCCGACAGTTGCTCGAGCCGGGAGAGAAATTCGCGTTTGACCGCTTGCACTCGGTCGAACGTGACATCTGCCGGTACCGGCAATAGCAGTGCCAGCGATTCAAGGGGTCCGTCGTAGTCGACCATGACTGTGACTACCGAAATATTGCCCTTCAGCATTACGACTTCATGCGTCGTGTGCAAAGTTCGCACGCTGTCGTCTTTGCCCACTACTACGCCCGGGAAGCACCAGGCCCGCGAATGCACTAGCACAAGTGCCACGACCCACATGATGCGGTTTCGGATGGCACGCCATCGGATATCAATTACGGCCGCTTTGTTCTCGATCAACGCAGGTCACGATACACCTAGTGCGCCAAGAAAGCATGGCTGAATGCTGCGAGCCACTTGCGCCTCACAATTGGGTGAAGGTTCGTCCAGTAAATGAGTTGGGCTGTGCGCGCCGAAAACGCCCGCCCAATCGCATGCGGGTCACCGTATGACGATGGGTTACCCCGCGTTTTCCGTGCCGCCACGACCCAAATCACTCAACATACGAGTTCATCAAAGCACGCCCGCGCTCGCTGCAACAGTAGGAGTTGAGGGTTGAACGCGAGGCATCGCTCGGGGTAGAGGTACTCAGTGAAGCTACCTCTATTGGGAGTGCCGGGATTCTTCAGTTGCCTAATAGTGGCGGCCCTCATGCAATCATGTTCGCGATCCGAGCGGCGAGCGTCGCAGGCCGCTGTCGCTAACGAAGAACCCAAACCTCAGAGCCACGCAAGTGACGCTTCGGTCCCTAGCGCCGAATCCGACCGCGAACCAGACGCGGCGGGTTCACGCTTAGCGGACGAAGTCGCAAACTCCGCTGTTGCTTCCGCGGAGCGAACCGTCACGTTTTCGTGGAAACCCAACAAAGGCAGCGCTCGAGAATATGCAATGAGCGACCCTGAGGATCAGCATCGGATCTTGCTGACGCGTGGCGTCGAAAAGGGCAAGAGCTACTCGGTTATCGTGGCACTTCACGGTCAGCCGCGCCGCGGTCAATCGCCGCGAAGTTACGCGTTCCCGCGTGTCGTTGCAGAAGTGACGCGCCAACTGGTGCAATCCAATCGTATCGAGCCACTCATTTTGGTGACACCCGTGTTTCGTTTCGAGGGGCAAAATTGGCCCAACTTCGCGCTTTCGGAGTTCATGCATGAGGTGCGACGGGTCCTGTCGAACCTCGGATTTGCCATCAAAGGGACCTACGCGGTCGGTCATTCCGGAGCGGCGGGCTGCGGTGGTGGAGGCCTCAATCAAGCCTCGCAAGCCGCGCTCAATGCGGTTGGCTTCTTTGATACTTGCGTGGGCGTAGGGTTCTCGCAGGCAATCAAAGCGCTTGAAGAAAATCGAACCCCGACGCTTATCATTCACAGTGTCGAAACTGCAGGTTTTACGCCGCACCAGCCCGTCGAGTACGACGCGCATTTCGATTTTGGCAAAGTCTATTCCACGATTGGACTGCATCGGGCGCCCTGTCCGCAGCACTTGCCTCAGGCGCCACTGCGAGACTTGGACTTTCGCTGTGCGGCCAATGAAGCCGGCACTACGCTCGCGCTGGTTGTAAATACGGGGCAGGGTGAGTCCGCTCACGAGGCCCTGGTGCCGGTGGCGCTACGTTACTTCTTGCAAGAGTACCTAGCGCGTCAATAGTAACGCGGGCCGTGCAATCCGAGGCGGCGCTTTTGTCCACGTGCCGTCACGCCATCAAGATGCAACTATTGAGTTTTTGGTAGTGTCTCGGCGAGGAACGCGCTCATATCTGCGAAGAGTTCCGCAGGTTGGTACACCGTTACGGGGTGAGCTGAATTGATGTACGTGGGAAAGCGCACCGTTCGCTGCGTCCCTGCCGTAACGCCAAAGGATGGTACATCGCGATACGTGAAGATCATCTGACCGGGGCGGTCTACTCCCGCGGGTTGACTGCCGTCGATTGTCACGGAAGAAACGACGGGATTTGCGGCGTCAACCGCCATGAATGACTTTGGGATGACTTCCGGAATGATCACGAAATCAAGGGCCGCTCTGGTGATAAACGTATGTACGTCGAGCAGGTTTTGCAGAAAGTACCAGCCGATAATTTGCGTAAGCGGGGAGGTTATTTGAAAATACGTGTACGCGATATTGTTCTGATCGATGTAATACCGATCATAGGTTGGCAAGGTACCCTGAGTCGTTGTCCAACTGCTGGGTGCATACGGGTAAGTAGTCGAGTCATCAGTTACCAATCGATAGGCGCCGGGTCGAGTCGAACTGCTCAGACCCGAGATTGTAGCCGGATCGATACCACCGAGCAGTTGCTGAAATGACGCTGGTGTCATCAGGGCTGAAGTCGAGGTGCCATCAATGCGTGCATTGGTTAAAATTCCAGCTTGCGTCTGACCAGCCGCGGTTGGGGGGCAGCTGATGCCCATCGCCTGAAGGCGTTGCGTGCTCAAGTAACTGGGATCACACTGGGTGCTATTTTGAATCGCGTACTGATCGGAGAAATCGAAAGCTGGTTGTATCAGTATCTGCCAACCGAATTGGCGAGCGATACGCGCACGAGTTAGCGGCACGCTGCCTTCGTTCTTGAACACGGTGGCAAAGTGAGTCTGAATCTCTTGAGATAGGGCTGTGTCCACGAAATAGGTTTGAGTTGATTGCCCAATCGAAGCTGGATCGAGCAACATCGGGAGCAGCGTCGATGTTCGCATACCACCATAACTCTCGCCCACGATGACGACTGGATTATTTTGCAAGGCGGGTTGAGACTTGAGGACGCGCAAGATCACGCGTGCAAAGTCAGCCGCATCACCGAAGTAGTTGAAGGTGTCCTGTGAATAGCCCGCGGAACGCTGGCTTTGATCGGTAGGGTCGACAGCCGTCCCATAAGAGAAACCCGCCTGCCGTGAGTCGATATAAAGTAGATTCGCAAGCTGCGCCCAATTGTAGGGGTTGGGCTTCGGGGAGCTATCTTGAGTGGTGGGATCTACATGCAATGTCATGGGTCCCGTGCCGAACGAAAATAGCACGCCTGTCGTGCTTCCGGCGGGCCCCCCATTGAAGATTACGAATACAGGGCTGTCTTTCGGATTAGTGATGGCAGGAATAAACGAATAGAATATCCTACCGGGTGCCGACGTTGCGGTAACGCGTGGATAGGGGGAAATCGGGCTCGTATAAGTGTATGCGACGGGTTCCAGATCGATAAAACCCGCAGCGGTCGTCGGTGTGGGTAGGCATGATTCATCGACCAAGAAATAGGTCGGATTGAGGGGATTCGAGGGGTCTTGTCCGGCGAGAGGCGCGCCGCACGTGCCCGTTGTGCCGCCGCCAGCGCCGGTACCTCCAGTCGCCTGTGCACCCGCGGCGCCGCCGTTGGCGCTCGAACCGCCCTTGCTCGAGGTTCCGCCCGTGTTTGAGCCAGTGCCGCCTGTGCTCGTGTTGCCGCCTGTTGTTCTCGAGCCGCCTGTGCCAACGCTCCCGCCTGTACTCGGATTGCCACCGGTGGACTTGCTGCCCCCAGTGCTCGCCACACCACCGGCAACTGAGGCCCCCCCGATTGCTCCTGATCCACCCGTCAACAGCGTGCCACCGGTGTTCGAGCTGCCACCGGTCGTCAGCGTGCCACCTGTGCCCACGCTGCCACCGGTACTCGCATTGCCACCCGTAGCCGCATTGCCACCCGTAGCCGCATTGCCCCCGGTACTGATTGACGCGCCACCCGTCAACGCCTGGCCTGCAGTTGAAGTAGTACCTCCGAGTATCAGCGAGCCTCTCGTGCTCGTCGAACCTCCAATTGCCGACGTCCCCCCGGCGCTGTTGCCACCCGCAGACAACGCACCACCCGAGGACAAGCTGCCTCCAGTGCCGCAATCCGGACTACTAACCCCCGCAACACTATTGCTATCGCAGACGTTGCCGGGCGGCTGCCCGCTACAGGCGGCAACGATGCCCGCCAACACCGTGGTGGTGAACCGGAAACGCGCACATGAATTTGACGATGAACTCTTTCGATAAGCCATTCACTCTACCCCGAGTAAGAACCTAGCTGCATTATAAGCGGCCTTTTGCTGTCCTTTCAATACCCGAAAGCTCGGGCCTAAAGTCACTGCGGTTGCGCAAAGGGCTAATGCTCCGGAACCTCTCATAAATTGGACTATGACGACGCAAACCGCACATTTATTCATACGATATTGGCAAATGACGGAAATGGTCTCCCGGGCCCTACATTTGAAGTACTGCATGTGCCGTAGCAGCAGGTAGTCTTGACCGTCGTGCAAACGAGCCGCCCACCCCAGATAGTCCCGGACGAAATCGTCGGCGGGCGGTACCGCGTTGTTGCGGAGCTGGGCCGTGGTGGGATGAGTGTGGTTTACCGGGCCAAGGATTGCCTACTCAATCAAGACATTGCTCTAAAGCTCCTCAGACTCTCGGAAGAAGACCCGCGCAATCTGCTTTACTTACAACAGGAATTTCGCGCAATGGCGCGTCTGCAACACCCAAGGTTGGTGCAGGTATTCGACTATGGGGTGCTCGAGACGGGAGCTTCCTATTTTACCATGGAGCTACTGTCGGGCGCCGATCTCTCGAGCTTTCGCCAATTGCCGCTCGTGTCGATCTTTCAGGTCCTGTTGTCGCTTGCAGATGTGCTTGGTTTCATGCACGCACGTGGCTATGTGCATCGAGACGTCAAACCTTCGAATGTTCGCGTCCTGCCGACGCCGCCCGATCGACCCCTTGAAGTAAAATTGATGGACTGTGGCCTAACCGAAAGGCTTGAGCGCGAACCCAACAACGTCGCAGGTACACTGGCGTACTTGGCACCCGAGGCGTGGCTCGGCACACGCATGGGAGTACGCGGTGACCTTTACGCGCTCGGCGTCTTGGCATACGAGATAACCGCCGGGCAATTGCCGTTCGACACCTCGACGGGTGTCCGATTACTTCGGGCCAAGACCGAACGACCCCGGGATTTGCGGGATCTACGCGCCGATGTGCCCGCAGAGTACGCGCGTCTCGTTCGAGACTTGCTCATGCCAGAGCCCGCAAACCGACCCGCGAGCGCCATCGAAGTCGCGGCGCGACTGTCGGAATTTGCCGATATCGACTTTCATCCTGATCCCACAATTTACCTGCACACGCCTGCACTGGTGGGGCGAAGCCGTGAGCTTGACGAACTGCGTGATGCAATCAACGAAGCCTACTCGGGGAAACCCAACCCCACAATTGTCGTCGGGCCGGCTGGCGCGGGTAAGACGCGGCTATTGGACGAAGTGTTGCTCGAGATGGGTCTCAAGGGCGCCGTAATCGCGCGCGCCACCGGCCGCGGTTTTGCGGGCCGACCCTATGAAGTCCTGCAGGAGCTAATTGCGCCGCTCCTACACTTGCCGGCAGCGGATGCAGTTCTGTCACGCATTGGAGGCAAGCGGGCCCTCGTGCCTACGAGTGACGGTTCAGCTGCAGATGAAGCCGATCGGCACGCAGACCCAGTCGCAGCTCGCCGAACCCTGCAACAATCCTTTGCCACGTTCATCGACGGTATATCGAAGCATCGGCGGGTGATCCTCGCGATTGACGATATTCACTGGGCGGATGCGGCGAGCCTCGATGTGCTCTCGGGTTTGATGGGTGAAGGCATCTACGGCAATATCGCGATTGTAGCTACAGAGCGCGCCGGAGAACCTATTTCGCCTTCGCTATTGCATCTGCGAGCGAATGCTCACTTACTCGAACTGGATCGCATGACCAGCGCGCAGATAGGCGAACTAATAGTCGCCGCGCTCGGCCCTGCAACGCCTAGCCTAACACTCGTCCAGGACCTCGAACGTGCCAGCTCGGGCAACGTCTACTTCGTTCTGGAGATTCTGCGGAGCCTCGCAGCGCGTCGCCTGATTGAACGAAAGCGCACGCGCATCTCGCTGCCGGATTCCCTGGATGCCGTGGGGTTACCGCTTAGTCTCTCGGAGGCTCTCGATCGTCGTTTGGCGACGTTGTCCCCGCTTGCGCTAGCCCTTTTGCGTGTCGTCGCGGTAGTGGGGCGCGCGATTGATCTCGAGTTCGGGCGAATCCTCGTAAAATCGACGGATCTCGAGTTCTTAGACGCAATCGACGACCTCCGGCGCGAAGAACTAGTCCAAGTTCAAGATCGGCGATTGTGCATTCATCACCCGAGACTACGCGAGGTCTTGTATCAAGGCCTGAGCGCCGAAGAACGCAAGGCACTGCATCGAGCCGTCGCCGAGCATATTCAGACGTATCAATTTGACGACGGGCGTGATCGCGCAGCTGAGCTTGGCTATCACTTTGCAGAAGCAGGCGACGAGGTTCGAGCCTTAGATTACCTAGTCAGAGCCGGTGACGCGCGCTACCAGGGTTTTGCGTACTACGACGCGCGCGAGGCCTACCAAAGAGCCCTTGACCTGCTGCCGGCGGCTGCGTGGTGGAGTCGTCGAGAACTCGAGCGAAAGCTCAACGACCGCCTAGGACGCATCTGCTTTTACCACGATCACCGACAGGGGCCCCAATATCTCGAACGAGCACAACTTTACCACCTTCGATACGGCCTGCTCTGGGCGATCGGACCGATGAGCCGTCTGCTCGGTGCCACCGTTGCAGTGTCGATTGCGGTCGCAGCTACGGTGCTTATTAATGTGCTGCGGCTGCGGCGCCGTCCCCTGCATCTCACACTTGAACGGCTGCTAGATTCCTTTGCGACGACTACCTATCTTGCGAATTGCTACAATTACTCGGGGCATTCGCAGTCTGCACTGCGGGCCGCCGAGCGGTTAGTTCCCTTCGTCTATTCGCGCCGCCGCATGCCGCGCGTCGGTTATCTGATGGCGCGCGTGTATGCGCTGTTCTTGATGAATAGATTCGACGAGTCAGCTGCCGGCTGCGAGGAAGCGCTTGCGGTCGTCAAGTACGACAAAATAACGCCCGTATCCGAACATGACCGCGTGCACGCAACGGGCGGCGCCCTGATTACTCTGCTCTGGATCGATTTGGTTCGGGGCTATGCGGGACGCTCTCGCTGGTGGCAACCGTTCGAGCGGTACGTCACGGAGCACCCGACGGCATTGCTCGAATCTTGGTTGATGGAAGTGCAAGTCTTTTTGGCCTATCGCCAGGGTAATCTCGCGGAGACCGAGGCTGCTTGGAAGAAATTCGGCGATAAGGCGTCACAAGCCGAGGTCATGTTCGTTCAGAACAAGACCAAAGTCTGGGTCGGCATGGCCTATCTCGACGTCGGCCGCACCAGTGAGGCTCAAGATATGGCGGACGATGTGATTCGCGTCGCCAGTTCGCCGCAAAACCCATTTATCTTGGCACTCGGGCTCCAGCTGAGGGCAATGGCGCTTCACGCTTGGGAGCAATTGGATGACGCCGAAAGTTGCCTTGAACAGGCAGCGCAGTTGACCCAAAAGGCCGATGTCGCGAGCTGGGAACTCTATCACTCAATCCTTCTGAGCCTGGGGCTATTGATGCTAGACCGCGGAAACGTCAATCGCGCCAAATACCTTGCCAGTTTCGTGGAAGCGAGGAATGCGTCATTGAGGCTCAGACATGACCTGCACTGTTGTCGTGCGAATCGGATTCTCGGCAGGGTTGCGCTAGCCGGGGGATCCACCGAAGAGGCCATCCTCCGCCTGGAGACGGCCGTGTCGCTCGCGTCCGAGATGGACGACAAATTGGAGCGGGCGCGGTCGTATCATTTCCTCGCGCAGGCTTTATCCGCAAAGGGCGACGACGCGCTGTACGCGGAGCGATGTCGTCTTGAGTGCAGCCAGCTACTGAACGAACTCGGCAATAGCTACCAGTTGCGTCGGCTCGGCTATATCTCGGCCGATACTCCCGAAAGTGCGGACGGAGCATCACTGCTGTCGCGGTCGCTGCAATTTTCGACTGATTCGGATCTGAAGTTGACCTTGCCTCAAGCTGGTGCGGCACTCACTGAATCTCGCCGCGCAGAGCCGTTGCCTGATTCGGTTCTCGATTTGTCCGAAGCATCCCTGCGCGACGATACGCTCGTAGCCGTTAGACAAGATGGCCCGCGCTCGAGCAAATCTGTCCAGTGAGGCGTGCACTAGGAGCGGCTTTCCCGTGCCGTCACGACAAAATCAGAGCAGGTTATGGTTTGCAAGGTCGTGATAGGTGGCGGTCGAAGTCCCGCACGTCGCGGCAAACCTTTATGTTAGCGCGGCCGCTATGACCTGGCCCGAAGCGAGCGTCACATTCATTTGTATCAGCGTGATCGCCGCTAGGATCTGTTAGGCTGCCGAGTTGTCTTTAAGCGAAGTCAGAGAATTGAGTAGACTCTGATTAGTGTTGCGAACTTTCTGCTGTGAAAGAATGAGTGAATCGATATAGGCCCGTTCGGCGCTCGTTGCATCGTTCTTGTACAAGTCGTAGATCTGTCCCAAAGGTCACCGAAGTGCCATCCGCCAAGGTGCCGAAAAACTCACTGAAGGTCGAAGTTTCGGGGCACAGCCTTCGGTGAGCTACTAGTGACCGAGGCGAGCAATCCGCTGCAGGCGCAGTTGCTCGGTCGCGCTTGGCGGTGGACTGCGGCCTTCAATCGTCTTGATTAGGTATTCCACTAACGACCCATCGAGCGCTTTCAAAGTCTTCCATGCGCATTCTATCGCAGCTAGGCTGAGCTCGGAAGGAACACATTGGCTCGCTAAATGCAATTCGAGGACATATTCAACCCAGTTGTCTCGTTGTGTCCAACTGTGCAAAAGCAATGCGTAGCGCGTAGCACTTTCGAGAATGTGCGGCGACACGGTCAACCCCGCCGTTGCCCCCTTCAAGAGATTCTGCAAGTGATCAGAAAGTGTGCGGACGGCTTCGAGCGGGCGTCCAGATTCCATCAATTTTTCGGCGAATTGCCCCATCATGTCGACGGTATCGTTGCGCTCGGTTGTCACTGCCACACGTTTTCGCAGCGGTTGGGACCCTTGCTGCAAACTTGCGGGTGCTTCAGCGGAAGGAAGGGTCGAGTGTTCCGGCGCAGGGTCCGTCGAGCGTTCGATCGGGATCGTGGCGGACCCGCGCAGGCTGAAAACGCTGATCTCTGTAGTACCGAGCAGCATACGGTCGCCTTCGTTCAGGGCCACTATCGGTCGTGATATCTTGCAGCCGTTGACGAAGATACCGTTGGAGCTATGCAGATCTTCGATTGCCACGGTCCCATCGTTTTGCACATAAAGGCGGGCGTGCACACGCGAGACCAGCGGATCATCGAGTGTGACATTGGCGTGCGGGTCGCGCCCAATCGTCAAAACTCCAGTTTCGTGTTCCCACTCCTTGCCCGCGGCGACGACCACAATCGGTGACTTCAGTGGAAAGTGGGGCTTCGTCTCTATTGTGGTCGAGGGATTCCGGGGTGGCGGGACTAGCGGTGTCGGGCGCGGCGTGGAGTTCATGCGTGGCCTCGATGGGGGACTCAGAATACCTACGGCACAGGTGAGCGTTACGATTAGGGCCAGGTAGCGCGATTGCCCTCCTGCACGGACCAATATTGCATATTTCAGCCTATTTCGGCGGGTTCCTCAAATCTAAACTACTCAAATCCGGAGTGCGCCGAGTACGACAAATTCAGTGAAGATGGAACGAGAGCGGCCGGCATCTTTATGGTCTTTTCAGGCACGGAGACAACCTTGCCTATGCGAAGCCCTCACCAAAAATCAGCCCCCAACGATCCCAGAGGCTAAGAATGTGGGATTGACCCAGAGTTTTTCGTAATCGACGGCGCCAACGGCGGCTGTCGCCGTAATTCGCGGCGGGCTGTCCACCCGATGCCTTAACGTAGCTTCCCGAGCCGTCATGAACACATCAGACAATCGACATTCGATGATTGCGAGAAGTCATAGCTTGCGTTGACCCAACCGTACCCCGCATGACAATTGGTGCAGCGCGGCCAATTGGACTCGACGCTCAAGCAGAAGTTATTTAGGACATTGCGCTTGCCAATGCGCTGAGGCTGCGCGTGGTTCGGGCCATTTCCGGGGATTGGTGTCGAGCCGCACTATTGCGGCACGCAAGTCTTATCCGTGCTCCACGCGCACCCAAGAGTCACCTGGCAGCTACTCTTGCTGAGGCCCTTGCAACTCTTTGCCGGGACGCTCGAGTCTTCGAACACGTGCTTCTTGGGCTCGGGCGGCCTCGATTCCTCTTTCTTGGTTTCGGAAGCCGCGGAATCATCTTTTTTGGCAGGGGTATCGCTTTGTTCCGGCGCGTTGTATTTGAAATCAACGTCATCGGAAGGCGCCGATGATGGCGGGCTCGAGTTGGCACTCTCGCCCGCGCAACCCAATAGGCCGCCGATGACGACCGTGAACACCAATGTGAGCTTGGTCATGCCCTGATCATCCCCGGTGCATACGGGGGCCGCAAGCCCGAATGATGAATCAGATGGCCGAAATGCGCCTAAGCCTTGGGCTTAACCGCCTCGAGTTCGATTTGGATATCGACCTTTTCGCCCACTAGTAGGCCACCGGTTTCCAGTGCTTGGTTCCAGGCCAGGCCGAAATCCTTACGATTTATCGATGTTTGAGCCGAAAACCCAACACGCTCGCCGCCCCACGGATCCTTAGCTTGCCCCGAATACTCGACGTCCAAGGTAACCGGCAGGGTAGTGCCGCGAATCGTCAGATCCCCGTGTAATTTGTATTCATCACCACTCTTTTTTTCGACGGACTTACTCTTGAACGTGATGTGTGGGTGGGCTTCCGTTTCAAGAAAGTCGGCAGACTTCAGGTGACCGTCACGCTGCGCATCCTTGGTGTCGATACTCTTCGCGTCGATCTTAATATCCGCTTTGGCGGTCAGCGGACTGCTCGGGTCGAACTCGAGCGAGCCCGACCAGCTTGAAAAATGCCCGCGTACTTTAGACACCATTAAATGTCGAACCGAGAAGTTGATGCTTGAATGCACTGGATCCAAATCCCATTTTTGTGTTGCCATTTTCCACTCCTCTGTTTTGTTTGCGACGCGCTCAGTGGCGTCGTAGATCGGTCTCGAATGAAACTTAATCTAGATTGCGGTGAGTAACAGCACCGCAGCGCAGACGACAAGCATGGATTGGGTGGGACCGGAACCGGTGCTCCAACAATATGTGGGCAATTGCCCGCGCCAGGCCAGCTCCATTCGCGGCAGTCACCCGAGCTGTCGCCAATTCGAGTCTCAGACATCTCGAATTGACTATCACGTTTCTTGAACCGGACATTTTTCAAAGGCGTTGCGGCTCTCCTCGGAGTGCCCCATAGCAATATTCTTCTCATGCAAATATCAAAGCGCCTCTTAGGTATCCCTGTCTGGTTTGGTGTAGTTCTTGCTGCGGCCTGCAGTCAGGGCAGCAAATCCGGCACAAATTTGTCACCCGTGGACAGCGCAAGCGGTGGTACGTCTGGTGCGGACAACGAGCAACCAGATGCGTCAGATGCTGGTGCGCAAGTCGGCGTATGCCCCGGAACAACCGTGGCTAGCTGCCCAGCAACCGTCCCCAGTTTCTCTGGCCAAGTGACGACAATCATACAAAATCGGTGCGCGGTCTGCCATTCGGAAAACAACGATGCAGGCCTGTGGACGCTCAGCGATTGGCAGAGTCTATCCGACTGGCAATTCAGCATTCTCCAAGACATACGTGCCTGCAAACAGCCGCCTCCCGCCTCTCGAGTGACACTTAGTCAAGCCGAGCGAACAGCCATCGAAGCTTGGCTGGTCTGCGGCGCCCCTGATAACTGAAAGTTTTTTTGGGGATGGCGTTACGTTACGGAAAGCCTGTCTGCATCTAAAACAGGGGCGCTGATGGGGGCGACAAGAGAAGGAATTCGCGACTCGACCCGGACGCATCCGACATTTCTTGACTAAAAATAATTCTCAGACCTCAGCCTGATAATCCGACGACAAGGTCACTCATAAGGCAACGGCGGCGAATGTAATTGCGCAACCCACGCCGGATTTTCCAATTTGAACATGTACCGGTTTTGTCGCGTAAGAACGATTTTCAGCGTGAAGTCGAGTGCAAATGCACTGCACCGGAAACACGCACGAAGCCGGCGCGGAGGTGCGTGGGCACTGCAGGCCAACTACCCCAGTAATCCACCCACTATTGACGCTAAATGGATCAAGAAGCATGAAAGCCAAACTTCGTCGATTCTAATCTTTCAAGCAAAGGTTGAGGAGAGTGTCAGGCTCGTATCAATGCTTTGAGACTGGTACTTTGTTGTAGGTTTGCTGTGGTGAGGAAATCATGAAATTCAGCTCTTTACTAACCAAAAGTGGACTGTTCGTCGCTGCATTCTCGTTCGTCGGGTGTTCATCCTCGACTAAGGCCACTGGCAATACTGCGGATTCGGGAACCAGCACCGCGGGTTGCCAGACGTATTGCACGGCAATCATCGCGAACTGCAAAGGCGGCACAGACCCGGGCACGAATCAACAGTACGGAGGCATGGATCAGTGCATGGCCTCGTGTGCGGCATTTCCAGTCGGTTCGAGCAGTGACCAGTCTGGAAACTCTCTCGGGTGCCGAACGTACCACGCGAATTTAGCGGCCGGTAGTGCCGCCAACGCCCTACTTCATTGTCCGCACGCCGGACCCGGAGGAGACGGAACGTGCGGCGATATCTGTGAGAATTATTGCCAACTGACAGACAAGTTCTGTGTTGGAACGTACAAAGTCTACGCAAACCATGCTGACTGCTTGGCAACATGCAACAACACGCCCGAGGTTGCTCACTTCACAATTTCTACTGCAATCCAAGACAGCGATCAGAAGGCCTGCCTGCTCTATCACGCCCAAGAAGCTTCGTTCGATCCGACGCGTTGTACGGATGATCTCTCAAAACAGACGGGTGGTGATGCTGGCACCGGTGGTTCTGTGACTTGTCACTAATTGCAAACACGACCCATTCGCGTGCGGGACATTGTTCCCGCACGCAAATTGCGCGAAACACATTTATGCAAAAAATCAGGTCTGACGTGGCAGTAGGACTCGGGGTTACTCTGGCCTTCGCCTGCAGTACATCAGGCCCTGGACCCGCAGGTTCCTGTGTAGCTCAACCCCGAAGTCCGACGGCGATTACAGCGCATGGCCTATGTTATTGAGCCCGACTCGATTCCGCATATGCCCTACGCGGACGCCGGTCAGCTGAGCCCTGACGAATTGAAAACGCTGCGCGACTGGTTCGAAGCCTGCGCTCCACCCGTGCCCGAAGGACAGGGCTGCGACAAGGGAGAATGACATCCCGCAATTGGATATCGTCGAGATCCGACGAAACACTAACGCAACTTCGTCCTGAGTAGATGCAAATGTTGTGTTGAAGCCCAAGAAATTGAAACAAATTTCAACCAGCGTACGTTACTTATTCGGAAGTTACTTTGCCTAAACGGCCGAATGCTAAGCCTTACAACCTGATTCTTTGGAGTAACAGTCACCCAACTAGCGAGCAATTTCCGCCAATGCCGGGCTAGCCCTTGTGCCAATTCAGCGGCCTCAGTATTTCACCACAATGCACTTTACACAGCTTGTCACGGTTCAAGGAGTTAAGACTATGAACAGCGATTTTTCCCGTCGATATTTCCTCAAGGTTTTGGCTGCCGGGGCTGCCACGTCGGCGGGCGCGCTTTCAGCATGTTCCGGCGCCAACACTGGTGGGCAAGCCGAAGCATTCGGTGATGTCACTGCAGGCAATGTTTCAGCCCTCGCCGTTGGTCAAGTTAAGTCCGTACCTGGAGCCCCTGTTTTCATCGGGCGCGATTCGGGCGGCGTTTATGCCATGACTACCACGTGCACGCATCAAGGATGTGACATGGCATCGGGCATTTCCAGTACGAACCAGACCATCGGCTGCTCGTGTCACGGCAGCGTATTCTCATTCAACGGCGACGTTAAGATCGGGTCCAGCTTCTAGTCCACTCGAGCATTTTAAAGTCGATATCGCAGCTGACGGCACAATTACAGTCCACGGCACCACGACGGTTGATTCATCGGTCCGCATCGCCGTAGCTTGAGCGGTTGCATCTGACGCGGTTCCGCCGAACGTCGCGCTAATCGGCCTCGGGCACCATGTTTTGGTTCTTGCGGCTCGGAAATGCAAATCTCTCGCCCGGGGAGCGAGGAATTGACGTAGAGTTGGAGCGACATGGCAATGCGCCTACTAGCCGCGGCACTCTGCATCGGCCTCAGTGCGTCGAGTTGCAACAGAGCACCCTCGGTAGCGCAACCACCGCTCTCAACTCACGGTTCGCCAACGCCGCCCGTTGCGAGCGCAATTGGGCCGGCAATTCATTTACCGCATCGCGTAAAGTTCCTCGCATTCAACGACTTCCACGGCCAGCTCGAAACCGGGTTGACTTACGAGGGTCGACCCGTGGGTGGTGCGGCGGTCCTAGGGGCTTACCTGCGTCACGCGGTGACGGGCATTGAGGGACAGTCACTCATCCTCGTAGCCGGCGATCACGTCGGTGCCTCGCCGCCTATTTCGGGACTCCTACAGGACGAGCCATCGTTGCTGTTTTTGAACCTGGTCGCTAACGAGCATTGCACCGGTCCAAAGTCAGATGACGTTCGCTGCAACATCGTCGCCACACTGGGCAATCATGAGTTCGACGAGGGTGTACCGGAGTTGCAGCGTCTCATCAATGGGGGCGACTATCCCAAGGGCCCAGCTTTTGTTCCGGGCTATCCCGGTTTGAAATTCCCCGTTGTGTGCTCGAATGTGATTGTGGAGGCTTCGGGACAACTGCTGCGGCCTGCTTATGTCGTGCGCGATGTCGGTGGCGTCAAAATGGGCGTGATCGGAGCCGTGACACGGGAGACGCCTCACATTGTGATCCCGGCAGCGGTGAGGGGCCTGCGCTTCGAGGATGAGGCCAATTCAATCAATACCGCTGCGCGGGCACTGAAGCAGCAGGGAGCGAGAGCCATCATAGTCGTGATCCACGAAGGTTACGAGTCAAAGCCCTACGAGGGCGAAACTCGAGCCGACGCCAAAGTTGGTGAGCCGATTGCCGGCATTGTGCATCGTCTGGACGAGGAAGTTGACGTCGTTATCACGGGCCATAGTCATAGCTTTGCCAATGCTTGGGCGCAGAATCGGGGCAATCGAAGCGTGCTCGTCACACAAGCCCTTTCGCGCGGCATGGCTTTCGCCGATATAGACCTCGATATCGACGAGCAAGGTGAAATTACGAAGAAGGTGGCTAGGATCATCCCAACGTACGCCGATCAAGCGCCTGGGACTGAGCCAGATGCAGCAATTGCGAAGCTAGTCGCGGCAGCGCGAGAGAAAGTGGCGCCCCGAGTAGACGTTGTAATTGGAAGGACGACGGAACCTATGCTCGCTCGCGCTAATGAATCGGGCGAATCGGCACTAGGTGACTTGATCGCCGACGCGCAGCGCGCCGCGATGAACTCCGACGTTGCAATGACCAACTCCGGAGGCATCAGAGCCGACCTGCCCATGGGCGAGATCACTTGGGGTCAGGCCTATGCGGTTCAGCCGTTCGGAAATTACCTGGTTTGCATCACGCTCACTGGCGGGGATTTGAAGCGCTACCTCGAGCAGCAACACTCGGGGGGCCGCCACGGCGTCGATCAAGTCTCGGGTCTGAGTTATGCGTACGACTCCAAGTTGCCGGCTGGCAATCGAGTTACTCATACCCTTGTCGGCAAAAATCCACTGGATCCGAAGCAGCACTATACGGTGACCGTGAATAGCTACATGGCAAGTCGCGGCGGCCCCGAGGCAATACTCGTTGCTGCTCAGGAGCGAGTCGAGGGCCTTGGGGACCTTGAAGCGCTAGTAAACTACTTCAAGTCGCAATCAGGCCCGCTAGCGCCGCCGAAACTCGGTCGGATTGTCCGCATACATTAGCGATTCGCAGCCTTCTAGCGGGAGCAAAGTATTCGTGCATAAGGCCCTCGCTAAATTGCAACGCACTGTACCCCGCCTAGAAATCCCCCCAAGGATGGGGAGATTTGGGGGGGTTGAAGTCCCGCCCAGCGGGCGGGATTTAGAGTGGGAGAAAAATTTCCTAATGTTGCGGTTCGGAAAAACCGTAACTATGTTGCAAGCTACGCCTGTCCGCTGTCGGTACAACGGCCGGGCAGCGCGGATTCTAAGGTCTGGCCCCACCAGGATTGATTAAAATCCGCTGAGATTCCCTGTAATTGCAAGTTCTTGAGCGGTCAGTTCGCTCAAAGCTGCTAATAGGCGCGCCCGATGGCATCGATACAGGTTCAGGAAGTCACCAAAATCTACGGCCTCAAGAAACTGTTTATTGACGTCACTGTCAATTTCGGTGCCGGGCGCCGTTACGGCATTACCGGACCAAATGGTGCGGGCAAAACGACGTTTCTCAAGATTCTGTCCGGTGAGCTGGAAGCAGACTCGGGTTCGGTGCACCGCCCCAAGAACACCAGTGTGCTCAAGCAAGACCAGTTCGGTTATGAGGCTTGGCGGGTCCTGGATGTTGTGATCTCAGGCAACGCAAACCTCTGGGAAGCGCTCGAAGAGAAACAGACAATCAGCGCAAAGCCCGAGCATAGCGATGCTGACGGCGTACGCCTCGGTGAAATTGAATGCGTTATCTCGGAGGAGAATGGCTATAGCGCGGAAGCCGACGCAGCCGAGCTCCTCTCGGGTCTTGGGGTTCCGGAATCCGACCACGAAAAGTGCATGAGCGAACTGCCTGGCGGGCGCAAGATGCGCGTCCTCTTGGCGCAAGCGCTATTCGGCAATCCGGACGCACTGCTGCTCGATGAGCCGACGAACAACCTGGACATCGATAGCATCCGCTGGCTCGAGCGCTTTTTGCAGGCGTATCGCGGCGTGCTCTTGACGGTTTCGCATGATCGGCACTTCCTCAACGAGATCTGCACGCATATTGCGGATATCGATTACGAGACGATTATCACGTACACGGGCGGCTACGACGACATGGTCGCTGCCAAGGGCGAAGTCCGTAACAAGATTGAGTCGGAGAACGCCGATCGGCAAAAGAAGATCGAGCAGTTGCAAGACTTCGTGGCGCGCTTCGGCGCGGGCACGCGCGCCTCGCAGGTGCAGAGTCGCAAAAAGCAGATTCACCGGTTGACGTTGAATGACCTGAAGCGCTCCAACATCGAGCGCCCTTGGATTCAATTTCAGGTAAAGAGGCCTTCGAGCAAACAGACGCTGATTATCGACGGGCTGACCAAGCGTTGGCCTGACGTTACTGTCTGCGAGCGTTTCCGTGCCGTCATAACCAAAGGCGAAAAGATCGCGATCATTGGTAAGAGCGGCGTTGGTAAGACGACACTCTGCAAAATGCTCATGGAAGAGCTCAAGCCCGACGCGGGACGCATCGATTGGGGCACCCAGACGAGCCTTGGGTACCTGGCACAAGATCACCGTGACGGAATCAAGGACGGCGTTACCGTGACGGAATGGCTGCATTCCTTCGATCCGAATGCGAACCTGCAAGAGGTGCGTGGCCTACTCGGGCGTATGCTGTTCAAGGGTGAAGAAGGTATGAAACCGACCGAAGCCCTCTCCGGTGGTGAAGCCGTGCGGCTTATATTCTCCAAGCTGATGCTGATGAAGGACAATGTTCTCATCCTCGACGAGCCCACGAATCATCTCGATCTCGAGTCAATAATTGCGCTTGGCGATGGGCTTACGAAATACGAGGGGACAGCTTTCGTGGCGACGCATGACCGCGATTTGGTCGCCACGTTTGCGACTCGAATCTTCGCGTTCACGGACGACGGCCTGGTCGATTGGCAAGGCAACTATGACGACTATCTCGAGCGCCATGGCAGCAACGAGCCCACGCGTAGCGGCAATAATGGCGGCAGCAACCCACCGAAAAAGCGCAATAGCCAACGCCCCGCCGCGATCTCAATGACGGACTAGGAGTGTCCCGAACTTCTCCCGAGCGATTAGCCTTTTTGGATGGCACAGGAAGGACGGAAGCGCGGAAGAAAATCTTCCGACCTTCCGATCTTCCTGTGCCATTATTGATAGCGCGGTACTAATATCGCATGCCATTGCCTCGCATTCCAAAGCCGCGTCCGAATCGCCGAACCGCCGCGATTCGATTGTTGCGGGATGCGGAGCATGTCGATGAGGTTATCGATCTAGGGATTCGAGCTGTGAAGACGAGTGTCTGGATCGCGACGGCAAACCTCAAGGATGTGCACGTGAAGGCCCCGGTCGGAACGAGCGCGCGTGCGCGTGGGCGCTTCATCAGCCTGTTCGAAGAGTTGGTGCAGGCCGCCGAGCGGGGCATCGACGTGCGGATCCTACACGCGGGGCCGCCGTCGCGCGTACTTTCGCAACGCCTCAAATCAAAGTCGTCGCCATTACTTCGCCGCTGCCCTCGCGTACATCTCAAGATGATCGCCGTCGATGGGGCAACCCTTTACCTCGGATCGGCAAATTTTACCGGAGCGGGCCTGGGCGCCAAGGGGGAGCATCGGCGCAATTTCGAAGCGGGAATCGTTACCGACGACGAATGGTTGCTCGACGAGATGCAGGGAACATTCGATGCCATCTGGACCGGAAAGCACTGCGGATCCTGTCAATTGCGCTCGGAATGTCCTAGGCCCTTGGATGAATATTCGAAGGCTGTGGATCGTCTGAAGCGCTAGCTCTTTCGCTAAAGATCTTGATACGAAGCCTCGAAAGCCCGCCGCGCAGGGGTCGGTGCCTCAATTTTTTGACAGGAGTCCCGAACTCCAGTACGTCTTCTTAATTAATTGCGGTGGCAACGGGGTCGAAGGCACTTCGATAGAGCCGTGGGATGCGGGAAGCCCCGATAGCGAATTAGCAAGAGTAAATGAGCAAAGGATGGGTGCAATTATGAATAATAGATTGATGTCGGCGTTGTTTGGAGGCCTCTTCGTATCGCTCGTGTCCTCGGGCGCATTGGCACAGATCGCGAGCCCTCCGCCTCCGCCTCCTGCGCCGGCTGAAGTTTCGGACGCACCCCCTGAAACGGCATTCTTACTGCAAGCCAGAATGCAGACCCAGCAAAGTCTTCTGTCAGCCGTTGGGGCTTCCCCTGGCTTTCTCGTGGGCGTTCAATTGAAGAGTGTCGCAATTGGCTTGGGCGTTGGATTCAATCGGGTCGGAGCCACGATCGACAGTAGCGGTGATAAGATCAGCGCATCGCTTTTTCAAGTGGCGCCAGTCATCTTGGTCGATGTGTGGCAATCGCGAGACCAGCGCACACGCGCCAACTTGGTCGGCAGTGTTGGCTACGGAAAAGCTTCGGTTTCGTCCACGTCGTCTAGTAGCGTCTGCACGATTGACGCCCTCGGAAATCAGACTTGTTCGACTTCGCTGTCCGAGTCCAAATCCAGCGCGACGTTGATTCCGGTTCAAATTGGGTTTGGCGGTGACCATTACCTCAGTCGCCATTTCGGTATTGGAGCCGAAGCTGGCGTGCAGCTGATGTTCATATCAGGCCTTGAAATCGAATGGTCAGAGCGCAACTGGAAGCGCCAATACCCAGTCGTTTTACGGACTGTTGCGGATGTCGTTGCTGATTGGGGAGTAAGAGTGGCGCGTCCTTCAAGGGGCGCCGCTTACATTTCACATTTCGTATTGGTGCTCGCCACGAGATCGAATTTGCGGGTCACGACACCCGCGGCATCGAGTTCGTGAGCTTCAACGCTGCCCCCCAGTACTGTTCCGGTCTTCTTCTCCATTTCAACCTTTATCGCGTAGGAGTAGCCGGCTTTCATTGGAATAGCATAGGTGAGGTGCCCCGTATTCAACCACATTGCGCCTGCGTTGAGCTCGGAGCGCCCCCATTGCGTAGGGGTGACCACTACGTGACAACCCGGCTCGAGATCGAAATACTTTCCAAAGGTCGAAACGTCGCGGCCGTCAACGATCTGGACATAGCCTGACAAGTGGGCCAACTGCTCACCGGGCAGAACTTGTTCCGGGTGCGGGTACAGCGGGTAAGCCTGGTTCCGGTTGCCCGAAATGCAACCGTGAAGAGCCAACCTACAATTGCCGAATAGGTAGCAAGACCCAAGTAATATGGCCTGAGGTTCATCTCAATTCCTTAGTTTGGAAGCACGGGATGCTGCTGCATGCCGAGTGCAACGCGCGGTTGCGAATCGCGCGCGTCATGCAAAATGAAATATAGAACGTATTGGCCCCAGGCACCGCTCGGAGCCTTGTAGTGCGTTACGCCGACTTCCAGAGTGAGTGATTCTTTGAAGAGTGTGTCTGGCGCAGTGAAGTGAAAAAGGCTATTCGTTTCGACCACATAAACTGACGCGGGATGGCGCGCATTCAAGTTCAACTGTTGCAACTGCTTCGACGGAAAGCGCGCCACCGGCGTGCCCAGGTGGCCATTGCCGGTTCCTGTCCACACGATCGGCACTTTGGGTTGTTTAAGTGCGCAAGCGCAGGGAATGAATGCTGCCAATGCCAATGCGACGAGCGTATGGGATGCCCCGTGCGCCAGCGGCCCTGGTGAAGTCAAATTGTCCATAAGAGTCCGCCGATGAATGGCCAGATCAGAATACAGAAATCCGTCATTGAGTCACGCAATTCGGAGGGATGCCGCTTTGAAACGGAGTTTACTTCCATGCCATTGTAACCGTGAAGTGTGTCCACGTGCCGCCACGACAAAAGAACAATCATCAAAGGTGACTCACGGTGGCTTCGGTGCACATTCATTGTGCAACCCGCGGCCTTGAACGTCATTCGCGCCGCTCATAAGCCTGCAAAACCTGCGTTTCGCGCGGCGATGAGCGCCGCTGTGACCGCTGCGTCAAGTGCACAACCTGCACAGGCGAGCTAGAGTTGCCGCCTGGCGCAAACTCCAATGAAAATAGGCATTCCAAAAGAAGTTCGCCCCGGCGAGCGACGCGTTGCGATCACACCGGAGACGGTCGGTCGGCTGCTCAAGCTTGGGTTCGAGGTTGTTATCGAATCGGGCGCGGGCCTGGGCGCGTCCTTCGAGGACTCGGCTTACGCGGCTGCCGGCGTCGGTATCGTCCCTGATGCCGCGACGCTCTGGTCGGTGAGCGACGTCGTGCTGAAGGTGCAACCCCCTGAAAAACGCACGAATGGCGTGCATGAGGCGGACCTGCTGCGCGAGGGTGGTACGCTCGTAAGCTTCCTCTGGCCCGCGAAGAACAAGGAGCTCATCGACAAGTTGGCCAAGCGCAAAGCCACCGTGCTTGCGATGGACCAGATCCCGCGCATCACGCGCGCACAAAAGTTCGACGCGCTCAGTTCGATGGCAAATATTGCGGGGTATCGGGCCGTCATCGAGGCCGCAAGTTTTTTTGGTCGTTTCTTCACGGGACAGATGACTGCGGCGGGCAAGATCCCGCCCGCCAAGGTTTTAGTGATTGGCGCAGGTGTCGCAGGCCTTTCAGCGGTCGGCGCGGCACGCGGCCTCGGAGCAATCGTGCGCGCCTTCGATACGCGTTCGGATGCCCGCGAACAAGTGCAGAGCATGGGCGCGGAATTCTTGGAAGTGTCGCTCGAAGAAGATGGAGCGGGCGCGGGCGGCTACGGCAAAGTAATGAGTGCCGCATTCATCGCCGAGGAAATGGCCCTGTTCATGCGACAGGCCAAGGACGTCGATATCATCATCACGACCGCCCTGATTCCCGGTAGACCCGCTCCGACGTTGATCACCGAAGAGATGGTCAACGCAATGCGGCCCGGTTCGGTAATCGTCGATCTGGCGGCAGAAAATGGCGGCAACTGTGCGTTGACGCATCCCGGTGAAGTCGTCGTGCATCATGGGGTGACCATCGTTGGCTACGTAGACTTGCCGAGCCGTCTGGCGCCGCTCGCAAGTCACATGTACGGGTCGAACCTCGGGCACTTGCTGAACGACATGGGCGGCGCAGAAAAGTGGCGGGTCGATCTCGAAGACCAAGTGGTGCGCGCGGCTCTGGTGCTCAAGGAGGGGGAGTTGATGTGGCCCCCGCCGAAGATTGAGGCGCCGGTTGCAGTCGCCAAACCTGGTGCAGTGGCGGGCGCGACGCCGGCCGTCGTCGCAAAGCCCAAGCAAAAGAAGTCGAGCGGCACCCTGGGCCTGGTCATCGGTATGCTGCTTCTGGCGGCGCTTGGAACCGTGGCCCCCAAGGAATTTTTGTCACACTTTACGGTGTTTATTCTCGCTTGTTTCGTCGGCTGGCAAGTGATTTGGAATGTGACGCCGGCCCTTCACACTCCACTGATGAGCGTCACTAACGCTATCAGTGGCATCATCGTGGTTGGCGGCCTGCTTCAGTTGAGTTCGGATTTTACGGGCCCAGTGATAATCATTGGCGCGGTAGCAGTCCTGTTGGCTTCAATAAACATTGCCGGCGGCTTCCTCGTGACGCAGCGCATGTTGCGAATGTTCCATCGATAAGGGAAAAGACATGCCTGAAAGCCTTTCAATAGTTGCGTACCTAATCGCTGGCATCCTCTTCATTCTCAGCCTTGCCGGGTTGAGCGCTCAAGAGTCGTCGCGCCGCGGCAATCTGTACGGCATCGTCGGCATGCTGTTAGCGGTGGCAGTCACCGTGCTCAGCCAGGGCATGCACTACGGCATACTAGCCATCGCTGTTGGCGTCGGCGGCATCATTGGCGTCACGCTCGCTTTGCGCGTGCAGATGACGTCAATGCCCGAGCTCGTAGCGGCTCTGCACAGTTTCGTAGGTCTTTCAGCGGTGCTCGTGGGCTTTGGTAGTTACTTGATGCCGGGAGCAGAGGGTGGAACCGAGCAAGTAATTCACGAGGTGGAAGTCTTCGTTGGCGTATTTATCGGTGCCGTTACATTCACGGGTTCGGTAATCGCATTTGGCAAGCTGCGCGGAATCGTCGGCAGCAAGCCGCTTTTGCTTCCGGCCCGACATTGGCTGAATTCATTACTAGTCATCGCATGCATTTACCTGGGGTGGCGCTTCGTCGGGGCAGAGCAGGCTGATGGACTTCAGATCACTCGAGATTCAGGCGGGTATCGCGGGCTTACTCGGTATCCACCTGGTGATGGGCATCGGCGGCGCGGATATGCCTGTCGTCGTGTCGATGCTGAATAGTTACTCGGGTTGGGCTGCGGCCGCAGCCGGCTTCATGCTCTCGAATGATCTGCTGATTATCACGGGCGCACTCGTCGGCTCGAGCGGCGCAATCCTGAGTTACATCATGTGCCGCGCGATGAATCGCTCGTTCATCAGTGTGATCCTTGGCGGCTTTGGTGCCGAAGAGGGCAAGAAGCCAGCGCGCGCCGCCGGTGAACCCGAGGGCGAAGTCGTCCCGATTCAGGCAACGGAGACGGCGGACCTTCTGCGCGATGCCAAGAACGTGATCATCATTCCGGGCTACGGGATGGCCGTTGCGCACGCGCAATATCCCGTCTACGAGATTGCCGAATGGCTCAGAAAGCGTGGCAAGAACGTTCGCTTCGCGATTCACCCGGTTGCGGGGCGTCTGCCAGGTCACATGAATGTGCTGCTGGCAGAAGCCAAGGTGCCTTACGACATCGTCATCGAGATGGAAGAGATCAACGAGGACTTTCCGGAGACTGATGTTGCGATGGTGATTGGCGCCAATGACATCGTCAATCCAGGTGCGCTGGACGATCCCTCGAGCCCCATTTACGGCATGCCCGTCCTTGAAGTGTGGAAAGCCAAGACCACCATCGTCATGAAGCGCAGTATGGCGGCCGGTTACGCGGGCGTCGAGAACCCACTCTTTTACAAAGAGAACACACGCATGCTCTTCGGAGATGCGAAGAAAAACGTTGACGCGATTCTCACCTTCTTGCGAAGCGACGCCGCTGCTGCAGCAGAGTAATTGAGACGCTGTCCGATTTCCGGGGCGACGGCTTTCTCTTTCTGTTAACAGGACCAATAGATGCGGGGCCCGGCGAGTCGGGGTAGAAGTCCCTCATGAGATGCGCTAATGGATTTGTTGGGCCAACCGTTGTGGCGACGATATTGGTGTCAGCTCCACCCGCTCAGGCCATGGACCAGTTCGAGATTCAGGTCTACCAAGATGACCTGAATGCACCCGGTCACTTTGGCCTCGAAACACACATCAACTACACAATCGACGGGCACCGCGCACCCAGCTATCCCGGCGAACAAGCTCCCAATCATGTAGGGCGCCTTACGCTTGAGCCGGCTCTCGGAATCACGGAATTTCTGGAACTCGGTGGTTACCTTCAAAACATGATCAATGGGGACGGCCAATACAAATTCTCTGGCGTCAAACTTCGCACCAAATTCGTTTTACCCTCGCGCTACACCGGCAAGTTTTTCTTCGGTATCAATGTCGAAGTGGGTCGTGTGCCGCGCGCCGTCGAAAAAGAAGGTTGGGCAAACGAGTTTCGACCCATTGCTGGCTATTACAACGGGCACTGGCTTTTCGACATCAACCCGATTGTTGGCTATGCCCTCTCCGGACCCGACAAATTCAAACCCGATTTCGAGCCCGCCGGTAAAATCGGATTCAACACTCAAAAGGGTTTCATGGTCGGCGCGGAGTACTACGCGGGCCTCGGCCTTTTGACGTCGCCCTCGCCATTGGGTCAGCAAGATCACTTGATGTTTCTCACATTCGACCTGGCGCAGCCCGCTGACGAAACAACGGAGCAGCCCTGGGAGCTCAATATCGGTTTTGGAAGAGCCCTGACTGAGGCGACCCCACAGCAATGGATTGCCAAAGCCATCGTTGGGTATTCCTTCTAATCAGGCTTAATTTGTGGCCGCTGCGGCACGTGGCTCGCGTTTCCGTGACGTCACGACAAGAAAGTCACTGAAAGGTGGCAGCGAACATTAGCCCCGGCGTAAAGGTGGAAAGTTTTGCGTCCGGCTGGATTCGATCGTTGGGTGACAAGTTGCCGTACGTGTACATGATGCGCACGAGCCCGCCGATACTCCAGTGATCCGCAACGAAAACTTCGTAGCCCGCTCCCGCAACAAACCCAACCCCGACTCCGCTGTACGGTGTGGGCGGTGTGCCCACGACTTGGCAACTTGCAGTGGGAAGTGTGTAGCAGAGCTTTTGGGCGCCACCGCTTGATTGGTTGATTCCAGCTGGACCAAGCGCTGCCATAAAATGGAAGCCACCGGCGGGCTTTGGATAGACGTTGACGAAGGGACCGATAATTTCAGAGATAATCGACCCACCCGGAATTTTGATGTCAGAGCCGCGGGTTGTCCAACTGTACATGGGTGAGCCCGCGATCGCCCCAAATAGGCCACCACCAATTACAAGGCCAGGAAACGGTGTGCCGCCCAAAGCAAGCTCATAGTGCTCCGCAAAGCCGACGAGACTCGGGGAATAGGATAATGAAGATGGCGACCAACTACCCACGAGCGCCCCAAATCCAAAGCTCATTCTCAGGTAGAAACCATTGTGTATTCGCACGCCCGCTTTAGCCAATGGTGGTGCCGATGACTCGGTGCGAGAATGTTTGTCGGCGGGTCCCTCGCCCTCCGCTCGCGGTGACTCCGTTGTTTGCTGCTCGTCACTGGATGACGCGGCTGCAGCGTCCTTGCCGGCTGACTTTTTGGCACGGCTCTTGGCAACGCATTCACCCTGCTTGCAGGATTCGTTGTCAGCGCAGGGAGGGTTGCATTCGCTGACGCATTGACCCTTTATGCACGTGTAGTCGCTTCGGCAATGGGGTAAGCATTGTTCCGCTTCGCTAGTTGCAGCGGCCTTCGATGAGCGGGCTGCAAACGCGACGGGCGCATGTGCTTGCGCTCGCGGGCAGCAAAGTCCAATGAGCAGGGCTACTGAGATTGCTAGCGTTTTACAATCAGCCGTCTGTGGCATGTGAGTCGTCTTCCCGCGCTAAAGCGGAACCTGGCGCGTCCAAGGCGGTGAATTAGTATTCACATCAAGAAGCTACGCGTAACATAAATCGTATCGACGGGTCTCGGCAGAATCCGCCATTTTGTGTTTCACACTCAGCCGCTGCGGCCTTCCGGCCTGAATCGGACCCAATAATGCGGCCAGATGCAGCCGAGTTGCAGCCCGAGGTTGCCGGAAACCGCCAATGCTAAGCGGCGCGCATTCGATCCTCGAAGGCACTCAGGGCGGCCTTGGCGCCTTCCCCCATGGCAATGACAATTTGCTTGAATGGCACGGTCGTGACATCTCCGGCGGCATAAATGCCGGGCACGTTGGTCCGGCACCGAGCGTCCACCACGATTTCGCCGTATCGATTGACGTCCAACAGATCCTTGGCAATGGCGCTATTCGGGACGAGGCCGATTTGAACGAAGACACCGTCCAAGGAAACTTCGCGCTCTTCATCGTTCGACCGGTTACGGATCTTTAGCCCAGTGACTGCATCACCGGTCCCGACGATTTCCGTCGCGCGAACATTGGTGACAATGTTGACGTTGGGCAACGATTGGAGCTTCTTCACGAGAATGGCGTCCGCCTTGAGCACGTCCAAGAATTCAACCAACGTGACGTGCGAGCAGATCCCCGCAAGATCAATACCCGCTTCCACGCCCGAGTTGCCTCCGCCAATCACTGCCACGCGTTTGCCCTTGTAAAAGGGTCCGTCGCAATGAGGGCAGAACGCCACCCCGCGCCCGAGGTATTCCTTTTCACCGGGTATGCCAAGCTCGCGCCACTTGGCGCCCGTGGCCAAAATCAACGATTCAGCCGTCAGAACCTCGCCGCCCTTGAGTCGAAGTTCCTTGACTTCGCCGTTGATGATTCGATCTACCCGACGGTGTTCGAGCAAGTCAACTGGGTACGAGCGCAAGTGCTTTTCGAGATCCGCGGCCAGGCGCGGCCCCTCCGTATACGTCACCGAAACCATGTTCTCGATGCCCAGTGTTTCCTGCACTTGGCCGCCGACCTTCTGTGCGACTAGAGCGGTCTTTAGGCCCTTGCGTGCGCTGTAGATCGCAGCGGAAATGCCCGCCGGCCCTCCGCCGACGACGATGACATCGTAGGCTTTCTTTTCGGTGGCAGGTGTCGCTTCGGCGTCACCTGTTCCAAAGTTCTCTTCGATGACGTCCAGTAGCTCGGCAAACGTGCTCTTGCCGACATGCAACAACTTGTCGCCCGAGTAAACCGTTGGCACAGCCTGGATCCCGAGGCGGGTGACTTCATCCGTGGCAATCCCGCCGTCAACGGTAGTGTGTCGAATGTCTCCGTGCAACAGAGCCATGACGTTGAGCGCCTGAACGACATCCGGACAATTCGTGCAAGACAGTGAGATGTACGTGCGAAGTTCAATCGGACCCTTGAGGGCCTTCACCCGACGGACGATACCTTCGTCTGGTAGCTTGCCTTTGCCGTCCGCATTGAGGATTGCTAGTATGAGCGACGTGAATTCGTGTCCGCCAGGGACAGCGTGGAACCGGATACCCGTCGGGGCACCGTCTTTGAGCAGATCAAACTGAACTTCCGGCACCTCGGGCCCCTGCTGCACGACGCGGAGCTTCGGGCTCGTCGTCGCCAGTGAGTCCAGCATCTCAATTAGTTCGGCTTGGCTTGCATGCTGGCTTGGAAACACGGAAAAGACGTATTCGCTCGCAAGCCCGGAGAAGTGAGATTTCAGTTGTTCGAGGATTTCATTGTCTAACATCGTGTTTGCCCTTTTGCCGCAGTTTAGATGCTACCCCTGTTCTCGGATCTCGGCATCCGAATCCGATCTTTGCTTCGAGGGGAGCGAGAGCGAGCAGGTCTGCCGCGGACTGCGCTGGGAACCCTTCCGGCCATTTCTTTCCGGCTGCTTACCTTGCGCGTCGGACGCGCAAGGGCGCCTATGTCTTGGTCACTATTGATATAAATTGCGTTGTTGCAAGACTGTCAGGTGGCCTACATCCCAGCTCCGTGCGCGGCAGACCTGCTCGCTCCTAGGTGTTGGCGTTTCGGGTAGAGCGAGCAGGCTTGCCGCGGACTGCGCTGGGAACCCTTCCGGCCATTTCTTTCCGGCTGCTTACCTTGCGCGTCGGACGCGCAAGGGCGCCTATGTCTTGGTCACTATTGATATAAATTGCGTTGTTGCAAGACTGTCAGGTGGCCTACATCCCAGCTCCGTGCGCGGCAGACCTGCTTGCCCCTAGGTGTTGGCGTTTCGGGTAGAGCGAGCAGCCTTGCCGCAAACTGCGCTGGGAACCCTTCCGGCCTATTCTTTCCGGCTGCTTACCTTGCGCGTCGATAAATTGCGCAACGAGGAGTGGGCTGCCTTACCGCGCGGAGTCGGGTGGGGAGTTGTCAGTTGAACGACGGCGGTTCAAATGTCGCCACCGGCGACTTCACTTCGCCCTGCGGGCGATCCTCGCTTCGCGAGGACCGTCTACCTCCGTTGAATCTTCCACTTCATGGAAGATTCCACTCCGGTTCTGGAGGGGTCCCGCCCGCGAGCGCGTTCAGTCTGCCCGCGACGAGACTCCTACATCCCAGCTCCGTGCGCGGCAGGACCTACTCGCTCTTGGTGTTAGGCGAGGTATCGCGGGTTCGGCTTCTCGAGTGAACTCAAGCATGTAACGCGAGAGGTATCACGAGGAGAACTTCTCGAGTGAGCTCAAGAATGTAATGCTCAGTAGCCCCGTCTAGATATCCCCCCCAGCGGGGGGAATTTGGAGGGGGAAGTCCCTCCCCAGCGGGGAGGGATTTCAGAGTGGGAGAAAGATCAGATCTTTCCGACGAGGTCTAGTCCTGGTTTCAATGTCGAGGCGCCCGGAGTCCACTTTGCTGGGCAGACTTCGCCTGGGTGTGACGCGACGAACTGTGCGGCCTGTACCTTGCGGACTAGTTCATCGGCATTGCGGCCGATGCTGTTGTCCTGAATTTCAGCGAGTTTGATCTTGCCCTCCGGGTCGACCAGGAAGGTGCCTCGATAGGCCATGCCATCGCCCTCGATGTAGACTCCAAACGCTTTGCTGATCGCGCCAGTTGGATCCGCCAACATCGGGTAGTTGATCTTCTTGATTGTTGCCGAAGCGTCGTGCCAAGCCTTGTGGACGAAGTGCGTGTCGGTGCTGACCGAATAAACCTCGACGCCCATCCCCTTGAGTTGTTCGTATTTATCTGCCAAATCGCCCAGTTCCGTTGGGCACACGAATGTGAAGTCCGCAGGATAAAAGAAGAATATGGCCCACTTACCCTTCAGATCCTTGCTGGCGACGGTCTTGAATTGATCGTTGTGATAGGCCTGAACTGAAAACTCGGGAAGGTGCGAATTGATGATTGACATTGTTGTATCTCCAATTGTTGTTTTCTAATTGTGAATCTTGTAGCGTGCGCAGGGACCCGACCCTGCGAGCAGAATTTGGAAAGTGAAAGCATCGCCCTAGGCGCGCATGGAAATATTCTCACGGCCCGCGCAAGAAGTGCACAACCCTCTTACTTCAATCTGCGCACTTTGCACAGTACCCACGTTTCTTACGTTACGACCTACGTTTTCCAGGTCAACTAACGGACTTGACACATCTTGGATCTTGCCACAGCGAACACAGATGTGATGATGGTGCGGCGTCTGGTTGGCGTCAAACCTAAGCGAATCTTGCCTGTGTCCCAAAGTTGAAATAAAGCCAAGCTCAGTCAACAATTTGAGCGTGCGGTAGACGGTGTCTAACGATACAGTCGGTAGCCGTTTTTGTACCCCCCGAAAGACCGCCTCAGCATCCGGGTGCTCGCAACTATGCGCCACTTCGCGAAAGATCTCCAAACGTTGATGCGTTGCCTTGATTCCGAGATCGCGACAAGCTTCACGAAACTTGATTAGTTTGGATTCGAATGAAGGCGCGGCCACGGGGTGAAGTTCCTAAATCAGAATGATTACTATCTAGGAACCCACTGACAGAACGTCAATCCCTTGAGTGCACCCACTTGAAATTTCCTGTAACTATCTGATAATACTGAATTTATACCTTACTTGTATGTTCGGAACGGTATCTTCCGGTGGCTCGAGAAAGATGCCTCGTTCGTCAGCCCTCGAGCCTTCGCCGACCAAGACGACGGACCGAAATCTTTGTTGCAATAGGTGGTTCACGTGCCGTAACGCCAGCACCCAAAACATTTGAATCAGGTACCATATGAAAGGTAGGGGCTCGGTAACGCGGCTCCGATCGTTTAACGGGAAAGGACGCACCACGATGTCACGAGTTGATGGTTCTCACAGGCGCCGTAACTTTGGTGGCTGGGCAACACTAGTTGGTTTTGCGGTCTTACCGATTGCCGGTTGCGGAAGTAGCTCGAAGGACGACGGCGTGACCGACATAGGCGGAACAACGTCAGCTTCGACAGCGGGCGCTGGGGGAACCGCTGGTGCCGCAAACACAGGCGGACGCGCCACTGGTGGGCGCCCCACTGGCGGACGCGCCAGCACAGGCGGAGCCAAAGCGACCGGAGGGGTTTCGTCGATTATTTGCACGAGAGGCGAGCAGGGTTGCTCGTGCCTCGACACGACTCCTCGTTGTTCCGGGACGCTTACCTGCGACACGATAGTGAATGTCTGTTGTGGGACCACGGGTTGTGCGCCGCTGACGGGCACCGGTGGCAAGGCTGGCACCGGTGGCTCCAAGAGCAACGGTGGATCGAGTGCGGTCGCGGGCGGCGGTGCTAAGTCCGGCGGCACTACCTCGACGAATGGTGGCGATACGTCCGTTGGCGGCGATACTTCGCTCGGTGGGGATACATCAGTTGGCGGAGATACTTCGCTCGGCGGTGATACTTCCACCGGCGGCGCGACGACTGACGGTGGTTCGGCGGCAACCGGGGGCGCAAGTTCAGTGGGCGGAACCGTGGCCACTGGCGGTGTTACGGCTAGCGGAGGTGCTCGAACCGGCGGCACTGCGGCAACCGGCGGCACTGGCGCCAATTGTGCGAGAGGTGACCAGGGATGCACGTGCCTCGATACAAATCCGCGTTGCTCGGGGGCTCTTGCGTGCGACACGGTATCGAATGTTTGTTGTTCTTCTACTAGCTGCGCCATTCCGACTGGAACTGGCGGCGCACTTTCGACTGGCGGTGCCGCAAGCGGTGGTTCACTGGCCACAGGCGGTGCTACGAGCGCAGCCTGCGACGGACATGAACAATGCGTTTGCTACGGAAATGATACCTGCAACGCTGGCCTCACTTGTTATTCGAAGCTCTGTGTAGACACCAGTTCGCCAACATTTTCCGGAACGGGTGGCGGCGTAAACACCAATTGTTCAGGTACAGTCGGTTGCAACTGCTACGGCAACCAGACATGCAATACCGCGCTGACCTGCTTCTCGAATCTCTGCGTTAGTGTAACCGTAGGCTCGGGAGGAGCACCCTCGACGGGTGGCGCCACTGCAAGCGGTGGCGGTGGCAGCGTTCGGTAATCCAGTAACGAAATCGTGCAGGTGGTATCCGGGGCTATTTTGCGTCGGTCAAAATGGTCGCCCGCTGGCGCGCCGCAATTCCACGAGTTGCCCCGGATTTCGTTCAGGAATGCCCCGCACATCTTGAAGCGAATCCTCTGGCGAGAGCTCCGAGCTAATCGCTTTCTCCCAGGCCCCGTTCTCCGTCAAAAACCGCTGATGGCCGCCTACGATCTTGCGGACCGCTAACCGCCGTTGCATTGCGTTGAGTGGCAGGTACCCAACACTTTGAATTAGGCTCGATTGCGGCCGCATTGTCCAGCGCTTGAATATTGACGGCCAAGAGTAGAAGCGTTGCCAGGCGCGCATCCAGCCTTCACGCAGTTGCTCGCGAGTCATGCGCTTCGGAATGTAGTACGGCGAGCCTGCGTCGTGATTGGCTCGCAGCCACCAATGCTTATCCGTCAGTCGGCCTTCTTCTAGCAGCCGTTGGTAGAGACGCGTACCAGGGTACGGTGTGAGGATGGCGAAGAGCGCCATCGTCAATTTGGCTTCGATACCGAATTCGACGGTCCGATCGAATACGTCGGTGTCGTCCGTGTCGAAACCAAAGACGAAGCTAGCCCAGGTGCTAATGCCATAGTCGTGCAAGCGACCAATGATTTCCTTGTAGCGTCTGGGCTTATTCTGTCGCTTCCCGGTCAGAGCTAGTGCGGCCTCGTCGATGCTCTCGAGCCCGACGAACAATGCCTTGCACCCACTCTTCGCCATAAGTGCGATGTTGGGTTCGTGTTGGATGGCGGCCAGCGAACATTGCCCGACCCAACTCTTGCCGAGATCAGCAAGCCGGTTGAACAATTCGTCGGCGTACTTTCGATGAATCATCACGTTGTCGTCGGCGAACAGCAACCGATTCCCCAGCGTCTTGACCTCACCAATGACATCTCCTACCGGCCGCATGCGCAGAGACTTGCCGTTGGCCGTAGAGACGCTGCAAAACTCGCACGGGTAGGGGCAGCCTCGCATCGACTGAATCACTTGAAACGGGATGTATTTGCGCGATTTGAATAAGTCGCGGCGCGCCCACGGCATCCCCACCATTTCCGGAAAACCGCCGGCATAGCGCGGCTGCAATTGCCCCGCTTGAAAGTCGGCTATCACCTTGCCCCAGATGTTGTCAGCTTCACCCATCACGACGCTATCCGCATGCCGAAGCGCCTCGTCGGGCAGCGCGGTCGGATGAATACCCCCGAGAACGACTTTGACTCCGCGCTGCCGGTAGCGCGCCGCAATGTCATAGGCGCGCCTTGCCGTCTTGCTGTCGACACTAATGCCGACCAAATCGACGTCCTTGACATCTCGCTCGAGATCGAAGGGCTTTACGATGTCATCCGTATAAATGACTTCGATATCCGACGGGGTTTGTGCCGCGAGCAGTCCAAGCCCAAGCCTTGGCAGCAACGCGGAATCTTCGCTTGCCGGAGCAATCAACTCGATTTGCATCGCTGGGGAGCTTAACGCACCTGGCTCCTTCTGGCGACCAAACCTTGGGGAACAATAATCGAGGGCTGATATAACCGAAGGATCCGGATCCTGATCTCAGAATAATTTGAGAAATGAACAGCTTGGCTAATTCCTCGGCTGCTTCGGGGACCGACCGGACACCTCGGTCGGGTTGACTCGCCCCAGGGGCGGCGCGGTCACTCCATGAACGGGCCGTTGCCGCCCACCGCATACACGGCAGTATGAGCAACAGGCGCGTTGATTGGCCTTAGGAACCAAAGTGCGGCGAGAGAGACCGCTCCGAAATGCCGATGAAGCGGACGAGTCTAAGTACTTCGAAGGCGAATTCCGGTTCCTTGTGTGGTGTACCTGGCGCCTGGAAGGCGAGCGAGGACCATTGTCAAGCAGCGATCGGGAGCTAGAAGACATAGCTCGGGGGCTTGAGATTCTGCGAGGGAAAGACCTGCTCGAAGCAACAGTTCAACCGCCCGCGTGGGATTTGTGCTTGCGATTTTCGGGCGATATTCGATTGTCAGTGTTCTGCGATCACCTACCAGGAGACGCAAGCATCGAACAAAATTGGGAGCTGTGGCACGGACAGGAGGCGTTACTTGTTGGGCCCGGGTACGACTGGAGGGTGTACAGCGAACCGTGAGGACGACAGTACGAAGGCAAACTCTATTGCGATGCAGGCGACGCGCCAAGTCCAACAAGCGGCGTTCAGCTGCGGGGGGAGCCCGTCAGCTGCAACGCTCCTGTTGGACCCGAACGATTCAGGTTGCGACAGACAGCGCGGCGACGATACGAGCGTCAGACATAGGCTGGCCAACTAAAGCGCTTCTGTTCGTCCGTTTGAAGCTGTACCTCAACCGGTAGCGATGGCACAACGACTCTGAACCCGGCTAATTTCGTTGGCTTCCGGAAGTTTGCCCAGCCGCCTCAGTCGGGTTGCTTCGCCCCAGAATTTGCGTGGGTGGTAGGAATCTGAAGTAGGCTCGGTAGGCCGCAAAGCTTAGGTCACCCGGGTTATTGCGCAGAGCGAACAACATGCCGCGCTCACCCGCCAGGAGCAGTGTGTCGATGGCGAGGCGGTTGCCGGTGAGTGCTTGCTGGTACAGTCTATTGCGGAACACGGTGCGTGTCAGTGAATGGGGGCCTGTATCATATTCTAGATTGCGAAGTTGCTGTCCCAAGAGGTCCCATACCCACTTGAGCCGGATCCCTCGCGGCGAGAATTGCTCGATCGCGCGGGCGTTTCTGACCCAGCGGTTAATCGTGTCGCGCTCGACGTCTTCGTCGTAGAGTGTGTCAAAGGTGTGGTAGTAGGCTTGTTGCAGTTCCGCCTGGGCTTGCGGCGCGCGCCCTAGCATTCGCAGTGCGGCTAGCGTTGCCAGTTCCGACCTGCCTCCTAGCAGCAACGCCAATGAAGCCGGTATTGCGGCGATATCGGCTTGTTGAAGCAATGCCAAGAGTATCGGCTCGCTTGCCTCGGAGATCTCGGAGCGTCCGAGAGCGCGCGCTACGGCAATGGCGGACTTCATGTCCGAGATTGAAATGAGTTCCAAAAGGAATGGGACCATCTCGTCTCGGAGCTCGGGGTTTGCTCGCGTGGACAATGCTTCGAGCAGGCAATTTAGGCTGAAATTGTCTGCCCCAGGCACTCTTGCGATGCCGCGAGCTCGGGCTAATATTCGTTGCTTGGTGTCTACGGTATTGCTAGTCCAGGCCAGCGCTCGGCACGCCTCTAGCCGACTTTGCTCGTTCTCTGACGGGTCCATTGCAAAGTGCAAGAGCGAGTCACTGAAGCTTTCACTGCCCGCCTCGGACAGGCCTTGCGCTGCGCCCATTCCGAGTGAATTAAGTGCCGCAGCCAGGATTGCGTAGTCCCGCCCTGAGGGAGCCGATCCCGAAACGTTGACGCCTTGGGGTCGTCTCTGAAGAGACTCTTGGAGCAAACGCCGGGCGGCTACGCTATGCACGCGCCCCAGATATCGGAGCGCCGGTTGCGCGACGAGCCATTGCGCAGGCAAGGGAGGGTATTGGTGAATTGCCGGGAGCGCAGTGGTGGGCCTGGCCCATTTGTAGAGTAAGTCTATTCCTCTTCTCGAATCCATTTTGACCAGGGCTCGCATGCCCTCCGCGCGTGGAACAGTCACCTGCGTTTGCCCAGCAAGCAGCGCAGCTTCAGTCCACTTCCGAATCTCGCCTAGGCTTTCCGTGTGTAAATCAGCCAAATCCGCAATGAGACTAGCGGGCGCCGTGAAATCCTCTTCGGTTGGCGCGGTTGGCGGATTGTGACTGGCACTTTCGCGCTTAGACTGCGGCGGTAACGGTCGGAGTCGTTCGCCTAACACAGGCAGCGCGCGTAGATCTCCCATTGTCGCGAGCACTTGAGCTGCCCAGTACCGCCACTGTCCGGTGGGGGCATGTTCCATATAGTCCGCCATGGCGTTCGCCCCGGTCGGGTCCAACATCGAACGCCTGGGCGTGGCCATGTGCGAGTCGATCAATTCGAATATTTGTGAGATTTGTGCTGAGGCTACCTCGGTATTGTCGCTTACGGTGTGTAACGCTGCGACTAGTCCGAGCAGTCCCGCTTCGTCGCGCAGTGAATCGAGATACTTGCTGCGCCAGTCGCTCGCGGCGAGCCGCAACGCTGAATTGAGAGCGTCGATCGTTTCGCGTGTGCCAAGCTTTGCGAGCCCCGGAATAGCCTGAATCCTGACCGCAGGGTAGACGTCCTTCATGAATTGGAGAAGCCAGGGAGCGCATTCTGGTTGTGCCACTCGCGAACAGGTGGCTGCGACCAATCGACGCACTTCCGGATCCGAGTCCCGCGCCAACGACAAGGTTCGTGAAAGATTGAGAGCTCCGAGCAGCGCAGGGTCAAACGCGGGTCGGCCGTCGAAGTACTGCACGTGCGAAAACTGGCGCTTTCGAAATAAGTCGATGGCACGCTCATAGACTCGAGCGTCTTGCGCCAAAACCAATGTCCAGGCAAGGGCACCCGCGGAGTCGTCGGGCTCACGCGCCAACATTATCATCAATGAATTCTTGCCCTCGGCACTTAGGCCTGGACCAATTTCCATCAAGGCGCGGCTCGATAGAATCCGTAACCGGCGATTGCCGTTGAGAAGACCCTGGAAGAAAATGCCGATACCAGCGCGGTCGCCGTGTTGACTCAAGTTCCGGATGGCCTGCTCTTGAAGTGCCTCGTTCGAAGTATCCGTTGCAGTTGTTTGCCAAACGGACCGTTGGTACTGCGCGGGCATCGCCAACAACTGGCCTGCGACGCTATAGTCAAGGCCGAGCTGAGCCGGCCGTTTGTGCGTCTCGTCGGATTGCTGGGTTGCCGTGGCAGATGATTCGACGGGAGTGTGTACTTTGTACAATTGGCAGTTGAGCAGCTCGAGTGAGGCCAGCAGCGCCGAAATTCGAAGCCAAGCTAGACGTAATTTCGCCATGGAAGTGGCTCATTGTCTCGCATTTGGGGCTGCGCCACAACATCCTGCAATCCGCTGGTAAATGAGCCGAAATCGGCGCGCTTCAACCCAATCGCGAAGGGTTGGAATGCCCACTGTGTGTCGATAGCCGGCTAGCGCCGCTAGCTGACGATCCCCGAAGCAATTACGTCTTTGCCGATCGCTTGGTCCCTGCGCCGAGCATCACGGACTTGCTTACCAGCTGGCCCCGCTTGTTTACACGGCACTTAACAATTTTGATCTTGGTCCCGAGCATGGATTGAATCTTGAGTGCGGCTTCTCTTCGCTTGAACAAGGTTGCATCCTTCGGGTCGTCCCAACTGTAAGTGTCTTCTGAGACATTGTAGTAAAGGACTACTTTGGTCCCAATCTGACTAACTAACAGATACCGAGTGCGGTCCTCGAGGTCCTTGACGCGGCGCTCGAGCTCGCGGACTTCAGCGCGTGTCATCTCGGGGACTGCTTCCGAATCGCTTCGTGCAGTTCGAGTGACTCGCGACTTGGGTTTAGGTATCTTCGATGGTTTGCGCCGAATGGCCATGGGGAACCCCGATTAACTCAACGGTACCAGCGCGCTATCGATAATACAAGGACTGCGTCCGCAGTCTACGCGGGCAGGCAAATAGCCCTTTTACTTACATGCAGCGCGCTTAGTGAAGGGCGCCGTGAGTCTACTTGAGTATCGCCGAAAAGGCCGGATCATGCGCCAGGTACTTCGGCGTAAACACGAATAGATCGGCGTTGTTGGCTTCGGATGCCAGGCCCTGCAACCCGTTTAGAGCGCCCCCCATGAACTCGCAGTAATATCGATTTACAGTCGACCCATTCGTTGCGGGCGCCGCAATTACCTTGAGTATTCGATTGGGCCCGAGCGCATCGCATTTGGTGGGCGTGGGCAGACGTACGGCGTACCTCGCGGATTCAGCGGGTTCTTTTTCCCAATAGCGAACCATGAATGCGGCTCCCGGCACACCCGACAGGGGACGGTTGCCGTTGCAGTACCGTTCCTTCGTCTTGGCGGCCTCCGAGTTCGCGTCGCCCTCGCAAAGTGGACCTTGCACTGAATGTTCCGGTGCGTTGCGGCCACCGGCTACCCATTGTTGAAACAGGTTCAGCAGTTGTTGCTTCTGTTGTTCGGCTTGTTGTGCCTGCAGCTTTTCGGCTGCGTCCTTGGCTTGCGTCGAGACAATTTCTTGATCGACTTTAGAGAGCACGCTCTGGTCCGCGCATTGCTTGTACGCGTAGTCGCGCCATTGGGTTATTCCCGCGAAATTCTTTGCCGCCAATGCTTGCCGAATTACCGCTTGCGCGCGCGTGCAGTTTTCCTCGTTCTTTTGGCTGCACGCGACGGCAATACCCAAAAATCCCAAAACCGCAATGCTCGCAGGCGATCGTGATTTCATAGATTTACTCGAATACTAGACCCCGCTCGTCGATACAACCTTTGGGTCTCATTTCGTGTTGCTTTTGCGTCGATTGCATCAAAAGGGCGCGCACTTCTTGGCTTTGCGTGGGGAGTATTTTCGGCGCAGTCAAACTCAAAGGTTGCGGCCCGGCGTGCGGTAACTACCCGAGGATATTCGAGATTTCACGAATTTGTCATCGAGAGATCACAAGAGCGGCCCCTTGGCCAAGCATTCGCGAACTTCTTGTGCCAAGGATTTTGGCGCCCGTCGTCCGCGAATATGCCCGCATTTCTCGGCCAAACTGCGTCTTTGGCACAGCGCCAAGGCCGGAATCTTGGCCCTTTGTGAGCGGGCCCTCTATCACGGTTGCGCGACTGTCAAAAGCAAGGAGAGGTCCAATGGCGCAACCCCAACGAGAAACGACAATCGTCGTCATCGAATATGGAGCGAGCTGGCCTCGCTGGCTGGATACGACACCGAACGTAAATTTGGTCGTCGTCGCGCAACACTATGAAGGTAAACCTGCCGCGCTGCTCACACAAATCAAGACGCGAATCGAGCGGCTGCAACACGAGGGTGCGCAGGTAAAAACGCTGGTGTACGTATGCAACGATCACAATGATCCCGCGGCTAGGTCCGCTCGCGCCAGCGTGGTGCGCGGACTTTTCGGGCCACTCGGATATGTCAAAGGTGCTCAGTTGATGCTGTCCAATGACGAGATCCGCGAACCTGCTGCTATGGCCTTTACGGCACTCGTAGCCACCTTGGAGTCAGATGCAGCCCGCGCCGGCGTGAAGATTGGCCTAAGGCTGGGAGCGTCGCCGCCGCTATTCGGAAGCCTTGCCGCGCTCTGTTACATGGCGTGAATGCGGCGCTTAAACGCTCAGTTGCGCGGCGCGAATACTCAGCGCCGTGCACCCACTTGCTGCGTCGCCACCGCGGCAGAGAACCCACCGTGCGCCGTTCAACTCCCTTCGCCGTTCAACTCTCGCTTCTCGTTGCTCTCTCACTCTGCGCGTGCCTATCGCCACCGCCGCGCACCGCAAAGACGGTAGACGAACCTTCGACCGCGCGACAAACGGGTCCGAAAGGCCCGGATGCCGTGCCGTACAAGTGGCGCAACGTAACGATCCTCGGCGGTGGCTTTGTCACCGGCGTCATATTCAGCCCGCTCGAGCGCGATCTCATCTACGCGCGAACGGACATCGGGGGTGCCTACCGGTACGTCCCCCAAACGCACTCGTGGGTATCGTTGTCGGACATGTTTGGTCGCGACGACGCCAATTTCTGGGGCATCGAAAGCATTGCACTCGATCCAACGGACGCGAACACAATCTACATGGCTGCCGGCACGTACACGCAACCTTGGGCGGGCGATCCGGCGATGCTCAGCTCAAACGATCGCGGCGCCACTTGGAAGATTCACAAAACGTTGTTTCGCATGGGCGGCAACGAAGACGGCCGCTCCAACGGCGAGCGATTGGCGGTCGATCCCAATTCGCCGAATATTTTGTTTTTTGGCTCACGGAAAAGCGGCTTGATGCGCAGCACCGATCGCGCGCGAAGCTGGAGTTCCGTCGGCAGCTTTCCGGCACTCGAACCCAATGACTACGGCATCGTGGCCGTGCTCTTCGATAAATCGAGCGGTAAAGTGGGAAGCCCAACGCCAATCATTTACGCCGCTGCCGCGAATCCGAAGGCGTCACTTTACGTGACCAAAGACGCTGGCAGCAGCTGGTCCGCCATTCCAAATCAACCTCAAGGGCTTCTGGCAAGTCACCTCGAGTTCGACTCGACGGGCACGCTTTACGTATCGTTCGGCGACAAACCGGGCCCGAACGACGTTATGACGGGTGCCGTCTACAAATACGAGCCCGGCACCGGAACATTCACGGACATCACTCCGCTCAAGCCGAGCAAAGAAGACACGTTTGGTTACGGCGCCGTGTCGGTTGACCGGCAGCACCCCGGTACTCTGCTCGCGACAACCATCGATCGCTGGACAAAGGGGCACGAGATCTTTCGCACGACCGACGCGGGTAAATCGTGGAAGCCCATCGGGTCAACCGCCAAATACGACGAGAACACCGCACAGTACCTCTATTGGGGCAGGCCCGAACCACTCAAAACCCCACACTGGATGGGCGATATCGATATCGATCCCTTCAATCCAAGTCGTGCCATATTCGTAACTGGAGCAGGGCTCTGGATCAGTGAGAACATCACGGCAGCCGACAAGGGTCAGCCGGTTACATGGAAATTCGTCGACAATGGTCTCGAGGAAACCTCGGTTGGCATTCTCGTCAGCCCGCCGAAGGGTGCACCATTGCTAAGCGGAGTGGGCGACATTTGCGGCTTTCGCCACGATGACCTCGACAAAGCGCCACCCACCGGCTTCTACCAAAACCCAAGCTGCAATGGCACGACAGGCCTCGACTATGCGGCAAGCGATCCCAATCTCTTCGTTCGCGTCGGTCGAGTCTGGGACAAGATGAAACACGGCGCCTTTTCGACCGACGGCGGCCGCCGCTGGTCACCGTTTCTCTCCGAGCCGAGTCAAGGCCCTGAAACAGGCGGACTAGTCGCAGTCACCGCAGACGGCAAGTCTTGGATTTGGAGCACGAAAGGCGCTCCCGTTTACTTTACGAAAGATCGCAGCCGCAGTTGGACCAGCGTAAAGGGTGCCCCGATCGCGAGCAAGGTCGCGGACTGGGCCAACTTCAATATTCAACCCGCCGCCGATCGCGTAGACCCGAATCTCGTCTACCTCTACGACGTCTCGCGCGGAGCGATTTACGTCAGCGCCGACGCTGGTGAAAGCTTCACCAAAGCCTTCAGTAAGCTGCCCGAAATCCCGGAATACCAACTGCTACTCGGCTCAATCCACCCGCTTCCGGGACTCCGCGGCAACGTGTGGCTCACCACCGGAAAGGGTCTCTACGTCTCGAAGGACGGCGGCAAAGACTTCGACACCATCGACTCCGTCCAAGAAAGCTATGGCCTCGGCTTCGGCAAACCCGCCCCTGGCAAGACCTTTCCCACAGTCTATCTAGCGGGCAAAGTCGAGGGCAAAAAAGGCTATTTTCGCTCCGAAGACAGCGGTAACAATTGGCTCCGCATCAACGACGACCAACACCAATATGGCTCCTGCAACATCATCGAAGGCGACCCGCGCGTTTATGGTCGAGTGTACTTAGGCACGCCGGGGCGCGGTATCATCGTTGGGGAACCCGCGGCTAACTGACGACCCCACGTTGCGCGAGGAATTCCTCGAGCAATGCAAATAGCGCCTCGGCGCGTTGCATTTCCTCGGCAAAACCCTCTGCGTCCATTACGAAATGGCGATTATAGTCAGCTTGCGTTCGCAGGCTCATCAGCATGGCAAAATTGCGTCCGACTAGGGCTGGAACCAAGCCCGGCTTGATTAGGTGTTGCCCGAGTAGATTTGCCATGCCTCCGTGAGATTGGGCTTGGACGCCTAGAATTACGAGCGCAGCGCCAACCAAGTGAAACACCGCGTAGTAGAGTTGACTCGCAGCGTCATCGAAGAGCTTGAGATCGGCGAGGGCACGCGCGGATCGCAGCGCGGCACGTGCCTTTGACAATTCAGCCCGGGCATTCTCCTGCGCGTTGTCGCGCGTCATATGGCAATTCCCTCGCGATCGAGATTTTCTGCCAAGAGATCCTCGCGCTTGTGTAAAAGTTCCAATTCACTCACGGAAAGCACGAGTGGTGTGATGACCAGGCCATGTTCGAGGATGAGATCTGCCGCAAGCTCCATCGGGAGCGTCCGATCCGCATGCCGGTCGATTCTGTCGAGCACGACCGCCACGTCTACGTCCGAGTCGGTCCGAGCTTCGCCTCGGGCGTAAGAGCCAAACAACGTCAGCCGAACAACGCGCTCGCCTAAATGCTCCACGAGCAGCCTACGGTAGTCGGCGAGCAGGCGCTGAATGGCGGGATTGGCAGGTTGCAAAGCGCCGTTGACATTACCACGAACCCGTCAGCCACGCGACCCGATGTGCAAAGAGCGGTCGCCGGCCATGCCGTGAGCGCGGCTGCCGCAAACAACGGAAGCCGCCGAACTAATGTCGCAACCTCATTTTTGTCATAGTCGGCACGTGTAGCCACGTGCCGACGTGCCAAGGCATGATCGAGTTGTACTCGCTAGGGCTGCACGGCAGATTGCGTTCGTAAGTGCAAGTTGCAAAAGTTGAGCGGATCTGGCTCGCCAATGGCAGTTTTCTTGGGGTGGTAGTCCGTGCATGTTCGTTTCGACTCAGGGATACCTTACCGTACCATAGTTGTACCAAGTAAATTGAATATTACGTCCGTCGCCGTTCGGCCCCATATCGACTGCGTCCGCTAGCTTTGTTCCGGTAAAGCTGCCGTCATCTGTCAATGTCAATTGAGTCACGCCGGCCGAGCCAGCGTTGGCGATGTTTATGGTCTGGTAGGTACCGTAGTCTATTGTGAATGCATTCGACATTGTGACGGGGCTCATAAATGCCAAAGGATAAATAGTTGGGACACCGCCCTGGGGCGTTACGGTGGGCCTTTCAAGGATCCATGAGGCGCTGTCCCCTAAGAAGTTTGGCGCGCTTGCTGGCATGCCCTGGTGATTAATTGCAACATTTGAGTACGTTCCGTTCGGATGGCGAGACTGCATATAGAACCATGCGACGTTACCGTGCGGCACATAGGCGCCGTTGCTGTCGCCCATGACTACGATGACATTGACCGTGTCCCGGGAACTCACGGGAAGGCCCATTGGTGATGCCCCACTACCATTGGGTGCTGCTACTTCATAAAATGAGGTGTAGGCACTGCCACAAGACGTCGGTCCGCATGTAAAAGCATGCTGTGTTCCCGCTTGAGGCATCGGGTCGCTGCCTGGACCCCCGCCCATCCCTACCCACAGGCCTGAATAGAATTTGGCACTCGGACTGAACGGTCCCGACACGCTCGGAATCGTCCAAATTCCAGTCACATACGCGAAAAATGAACTATAAGAAGTAATTAAATATCCAGCCTTGGTATCACTGGGACCTTGAAGGTTAGTAAGGTCCGCTTGTTGGCGAAATCGAATCGATCTTGGCAATACAGCCACTGTGGGTTCCGAAACCAACCCTCGCCAATGTCGGTAAATCTCCGGGTTCGCAATCGGATCGGGCCGTGGAAGGTAGCAGATACCGACCAGGCTTTGTTCCGAAGGGGTTAAGGTAGCCCCACTCAGTGCCGGACAAGCGATTCTGCTAGCCGGCAGTGGGACTGTCGTCGTGCTTACGTTAGACACTTTCTCAGGAGAATTCGAATCTACTTTGATTACGATCGATTGTATGCTTGACTGTCCAGTGTCGGTGCTCAGACAGTCGAGCTTCCAGAATTCAGTGACGTGATCCGCCATCGCCTGAATAGTAAAGCTGGCTACCCCGATGTCGTCCGAAACAACGTCGATAGAGTTGTCCTTGTCCCCCCCGCTCTGAGGACTCAGAAGGCAGCTGGCATACGGTAAGGTTTGAACACGCACCTCCGTTTCTTTGCTCGGGTGCAGTCTAAGCTGCACAGGTATCCCGGAAGTTTGTTGTGCCATTGCGGGTAAGGCACACGTGGCAAACACATAAGCCCCTAAAAATACAGCAAATCGTCGCATATTCTATATACCTCCCCCGCACACGAAATCGTCATTTGTCCGAAGCGGACTATACGTGCAACGTATTTGGTCCCCTTGTTTACGTCAACAGAAAGTTCAAATGGCTCTGAGTAATGTAAGGGTCGCACCGGTGACTCTTGCGAGCAGGCGCTTTCGGACCATAATCAAGGCGAGACGGAAATCGATGGCCAGCGTGTATTTCACTGAAATAAATCACAGTATCGTAGTGTTGGCCCGATTTGCCTGTGCACCGGCTTTGGTCAGCTGCGGTGGCCGCACCGGCGATTCGGACTTTCCGATCAGCCAGGCGGGCGGGTCACGGAACACGGGTGGTAATCTCAATAACGCAGGTTCGGCCGCATTCAGTGGCGAGATAGACGGAGGCATGCCGCGCCAATGTACTGTCGAGGGATCGCAACAACTCTGTACTCTCTCCAGGTTCCGGGGTAATCAAACGTGCAGCACAGGCGTTTTGAGCCCCTGCGTACCAATCTGGGACTTCGATGGCATCAATGGCTGCGTCGCGCTGTCCGATGGTACGGTGCAATGTTGGGGCGGCAATGATTGTGGCCAACTCGGCAACGGCAGTTCAGTCTATAACAGCAGTACGGCTGTCAGTGTGTCCAATCTGGTGGATGTCACTTCAATTGCGGTTGGTTCGACGAATGGTTGTCAGCATGTCTGTGCCATCGTCCAACCGGGCAATGTGTATTGCTGGGGCTGGCTGTGGGACGGCAACACCGGACCCAATGGTGACATGTCGGTATACCGCACTCCAATACTAGTGCCTGACCTGACCAACGCAGTTTCGATTGCCGCAGGCGATTCGCACAGTTGTGCCCTCACTCAGACGGGAACCGTGCAATGCTGGGGCCCAGATAACGTTGGTCAACTTGGGAATGGCGACGGCCAATCACTAACCGGCAGCGTCGTGCCCTCCACAGTAGTAACCATCTCGAATGCTACGGCCATCAGCGCAAGCCAGGATCTAACTTGTGCGATTACGCAACCGGGCACTGTGCAATGCTGGGGCGATGCAGATTGGACACCCATCGTAACGAGCGGTTTAGCCGACGTGGTCACTATCTCTTCCCCCTGTGCACTCACAAGCCAGGGATTGTTCTACTGTTGGGATAACTTGGGTATTGCCACCACATCGATCCCCAATATGTCCAACATCAAAGCAATCTCCGTTGGCTACAACAATAGCTGTGCACTTACTCAGGATGCGTTGGTAAAGTGCTGGGGCTCCAACGCAGTTGGCCAGCTGGGGGACGGCACGACCACGGACCGGAGCGATCCTGTCACAGTCGTCAACCTCTCGAACGTGACATCCATCAATGTTGGCGTTGGTACAAGTTGCGCGGCGACCATCGACGGCAACTTCTATTGCTGGGGAGACAATTCTTCGGGCCAACTCGGTGTGGATCCGACCCTTATGCCCGAGAGCAGTGTTCCTGTCCTTATAAGCGGGCTTGGCCATTGAGCACGACTCGCTAGGACTAAGGTCCTGGTTCAAATGCCAAGACATTGAAGTTAGTGGCGCGATAGCCTCGAATCGGCCATTTCAAATGACCCAACGTTCGATGGAATTGCGCGATAAGCAGCGACGCGATGGGAAGCAATGGGTCGAGCGCGTGCCAGGTTTATGGGCCGTCCTGTGCAGTCTTGTCGGATTTCGGCCCCCGCCTCGCCATGGGCCTTTTTCCGTAGTATCGGCGCGCTCAGGCGCGCAGCGTGAATCCCCCCAGTTTACCGACGCTCGACGATCTCGCTCGCAGAACCGAACTCGAGCTCGATTGGCCTTTGCTTCTCGAGCAGATTGCACAACATGCCGTCAGCGCGGCTGCAGTTCGTTCAATGGGTGAGCGCCGTCCCGAGTTGACTCACGCTGCTGCTTGCGAGCGGATGCACCTAACTGAGGAGACACTCGACCTCTACGAAAGTGGTGAAACGCTCCCGATCGAAAATTTTCCGGACACCGTCGAGATTCTGGCGCGGGTCGAACGCGGTACAATCGCGACGGGGCTCGAGCTTCGAGACATTGCGGGCCTACTCGCGCAAGCGCGCCGACTGCGCGCAGTGGCGCAAGTGCAGCGGCTGCGACGCCCGATACTTGCAGCGGCGCTCGATACCGATAAGTCCCTTGAGCGCATTGCCGAACGGCTCGAGGCGAGCCTCGAACCCGACGGCACATTGTCGGACTCGGCTTCGCCCGATCTATCGCGGCTGCGGCGCAAATTGGCCGAGGTGCGTCGCGAGCTGACGGCGCAACTCAAACGGATGCTCAGTGAGTACTCGGACATCCTGCGCGAGAGTTTTTGGGCCGAGCGCGACGGCCGTTACGTGTTGCCACTGCGATCGGACGCGCACCGCGCCCTGGATGGCGCGGTTCTCGACAGCAGTGGCTCTGGCGGCACGCTGTACGTCGAGCCTCGGGAACTATTGCCCTACAACAATCGACTGCGCTGCTGCGAGGCTGACGTCTACCACGAAGAGCAGAAGATTTTACGCCAATTGAGTGACCTGATCGCACGCAGTCTATTTGCCGTGCGCTTGGCGGAATCGGCCTGCATCGGCGCGGATGAACTGCACGCGATTGCCCGATACAGCGGACGCGTTCGCGGCGTTGCAATAATTCCAACCGCGGAGTCGCGCATCGAATTGCGCGGCGCGCGCCATCCACTGCTCGCCGATCGTGCAGGCGTTGTACAGAACGACGTAATTCTGCCAGCGGCGACCGCCCTCGTGATCTCCGGGCCGAATGCCGGCGGAAAGACCGTCATTCTGAAGATGGTTGGGCTCGCGGCATGGATGGTTCGCTCGGGCATTCCGCTGCCGGTTGCGGCAGATTCTCGAAATGGGCTGGTTCGATCCTGTGCTCTGCAATTTGGGTGACGCGCAGTCGATCACGTCCAGCCTTTCGACCTTCAGTGGGCACGTCGCCGACCTTGCCGCGATATTGAAGGCAGCCGGGCCAACCACGATGGTGCTGCTCGACGAGGTCGCCGCGGGGACAGATCCAGAGGAAGGCGCAGCACTTGCGGCCGCCGTTCTTGAGTCCCTCGCGCTGCAAGGCGCCGCCGTGCTCGCGACGACGCATCACGAACCCTTGAAGGAACTCGCGACGCGTCACCCCCAATTGCGCAGCGCGGCGGTCGGCTTCGATTTGCAGACAATGCTTCCCACGTTCCGGCTGCTACCGGATTTGGCGGGGCCTTCGACGGCGCTCGCCGTGGCATCGCGCTTCGGCATGCCTGCCGAAGTGGTTGCACGCGCGCAGTCCTTCATCCCCGAAGCGAGTCGCGACCGCGAGCGGCTCTTGCGAGAGCTTCACGCCGAGCGCTCCGCAGCCGAGGAGCATCGCCTTGCAATCGAAGTAGAACTGGTCAAGCAGCGCGCAGCGCGACTTGAAATGGAAGAACAGCGCGACGAATTCGAGGCCCGAGAAAGCCGTGAATTGCAGGCAAAGTATCGGGACCTGCTGGGCGCGGTGGTGCGAGCGCGCGCCGAGCTAGCACAGCTCGAAAAGCAACTCAAACGCGAAAACTTGAGCGCCGCGATGCTCCGCGACGCAGAAGAATCAATAGATGCCGCAGCCCATGTGATCGCGATGGGGAGCCCAGTTTCGAACGTTGCGCAGCCGAAGAACGCGGGGCAACCGAAATCGCGTCAGCCGCGTCTCGAGGAGCTGAGCGCGGGCTCCAAAGTCATGGTGCCGAAGTGGGGCGTAAAGGCCGAAGTCGTTGAGGTGGCGCCAAGGGGCGAGGTGAGGGTAGTCGCAGGGGCTTTGCGTGCCTGGTTCCCATTGCAAGAGCTGCGAATTGCTGCCGATGGTTCCTGGGCTCGACACAATGAGGCTGGCCCGAAGGCACCCAAACCTAAGTTGGGGAATGCTCCGGCAGCGGTTTCGCCGCGGGTGACGCCCGTGCGCGTCGATTCGAATACATTGGATTTGAGGGGGCAGCGCGTCGATGAAGCCCTCGATCAAGTTGACGCATTCATAGATAAAATGCTCCGCGGGGCTGAACGCGCCGCCTTCGTCTTGCACGGTCACGGAACAGGCGCACTAAAGCAAGCCGTGCGCGAGCACTTGCGCCTAAGTTCACACGTCTCGGATTCAGCAGCGGCGGCTCAAGAGGACGGCGGCGACGCGTTCACTGTGTTTTGGCTGGGTCGGTAGGGCCTATTGCTGATTGCTGAAGGCGTCCTGGCCTGCGCGCGTCAGTCCGCGGCTTTTTCGGAACTCGGTGCGTTCGGGACGCTCGGCGCTCGAACGGTTGGCACTTCGGGCTGCTTGGGCGGCGTCGGTGGTACCACTGCTGCTCGGGATGCAGCTTCTTTTGTCTTGGTCTCACTCTCAGGCGCATTTACGGCTCGAGGTTTCTCGACAGGAGCCGGGCTCGGATCTCGAAAGTCTCGAACGGGTTCAGTTCGATGCGTCTTTGGGTCCGCGGGATTTCGAAAATCTCGGACGGGTTCGGTTCTGTGGGCCCCTGGGGCAGCAAGCGGATGAGGCGAAGACGCGGCTTGATTCGCGGCATGTGCTCGCCTCTTCCGAGTCGCGACCTTGTGCGGCGACGCCGAGGAATGGTTGGGGGATCGCTTCACGGCAGGCTTGCGCGACACGGTCGGCCGTTTTTTCTTGGGGGCGACCTTTGCGTGTTGGGCCGGATTCTTGTGGGATTTAGGCGTTCGCCGACGGTGTTCGGTCTGAGTCTGATGTTCCCCACTGGGGGCAGCCCAGGCCGTAGTACCTGAAATCGCAATAAAAAAACCAAGAGTCACCCAACGAAGCCATCGAAATTGCGTAGCGAACACCGCTTCCGAGCATACCAGGTGTACGGAAATGTGCTTCCGCTTCCGGACGTTTTTGCGGGAGGGGGCGGCCTTATGGATTGGCTCTCATTTGCCGCACATACCAGCGTCACCCCCTCGAATAACCATGGCCGTTCTCGACGAATTTTGAAGCGCTGGGCCCAATGTGCCGATGTGTGTCACATCACCGAGTCCTCCTGGGATTCGAAAGCCAATTGTGTAGTTCACCTCATGAACGCCGCCCTGGCGGAGGACGCGCTGCTGCAATTGCGTGAGATATTTCCCGAATTGTGGTCACGCCGCGATTCGGAGGACTTGCCCGTCGACATATCTCCCATCGTTGACCACTTTGGAGGCTTTCGGGATGGTCAATTCGTTGCGGCAACCGAACCCATGGAAGGCGTACGTGCCTGGGCCTGGTGGGCTCCCTGGGCCGATGACGTCACTGTTTCGATTCGAGTGGGGCTGTTCGGTGACGTGACGGATGCCCACCTGATGTCATTGAGATCGGTTCTAACTGGCTAAGACTCATGCTCAACTTAACTGGGATTGAATGCGCGGTACCAATCCTTGTATCTTGGGTGCGAGAGACGCGGGGGTGGTTCTCGAATTCAGGCAGACGACAGGAGATCACAATTGGGTCACATCAATAAGAACCTTTCGAGCACGGCCAGCACGCAGGAGCAGGATGAGCACCTGGCCGTGGCCGAGATCGCCGAACAACTGCGGTCAGTCAGCGAGCATAACGTATTTTTGTTTTGTTCTTCACGGTACAATCTTTCTCGGCTCAAGGACGCGCTCAATCAACGGTTCGAAGGGAATGTAATCGGCTGTACCAGCGCCGGGCTCGTCGGTCCACGTGGCTTTCAGCGCGGGGGAATTACCGCCGTGAGTCTGTCCAAATCGGCATTTCGCATTGAAACCTTTTTGCTAAGCCCCTTGTCGGAGTGCAAAACTCAAATCAAGTCGATTGCGCGAGCCGTAAATTCGCGCAATTCCTCTGCACCCGGCGCCAGCAAGAAATTTGGAATATTGCTCGTTGACGGTCTGTCGAAAATGGAAGAGGCCCTGGCAGCAGAACTCGGCTCGCAGCTGCCAGATATCCCGATTGTAGGCGGTTCGGCAGGCGACGACCTGCGCCTGCGTGAAACCCACGTTTGGTACAAGGATGCATTTCACTCGGACGCCGCAATACTAGCAATTGTTACCACCGATCTGCCCTTTTACCCGTTGCAAGTGCACCACTTCATACCCGGCAAACGGACGCTCGAAATTACCTCTGCCGATCCCAAGAACCGAACGATATTTCAGATCAACGGCGAAGCGGCGGCCCTTGCGTACGCTGAGCTAGTCGATGTTTCCCTGTCCGATCTCAATTCGAACGTGTTTTCGAAACATCCCCTGCTACTCGAACGGGACGGTAAGTACTACGTTCGCTCGATCCAAAGGGCCAACAGTGACGGATCTCTGATTATGTACAGCGCCATCGAGGCAGGGCAAAAACCATGGATCGCCGAACCCCGCGATCCGTTGAGCGTCCTCGGCGAGGCCTTCAACGGGCTACCAGAAAATACTCGTGAGCCCGCGTTGGTCATCGGTTTTGACTGTGTGCTGCGCCGCCTGGAATTCGAACAGCGCCGGATAGACTCAGCGGTGGGGAAATTCATGGCCGAACATAACGTCATCGGCTTTTGCACTTACGGCGAGCAATACAATGGTCTTCACATCAATCAGACGTTCACGGGCGTTGCTATCAAGTCACCTTGAGCTGAACAATGATGGTGGCAGCGCGCCCCTTGTCCAAGTGCCGCGACAAACAAGAAAGGCCATGTCCCTATGGTTCTGCGCAGAGATCGGGCGCTAAGGCGGCCCAGAGGCCAATTAAGTAATTGATAAGGCCGGTGAAGAGTTTCTCAGAAAGCATCCACCACCGGTACTCATTGATGAGGTGCAATACGCGCCTCAGTTGTTTCGATATCTCAAGGCCTACATTGATGAACATCGGGACGAATCGGGCCTGTTCTTACTCACCGGTTCGCAGAAGTTTCAATTGATGCGTAGTGTCAGTGAAAGTCTCGCGGCCAGGCCCCGACGGATGCATTTTCGACGACGTCGTGCGCTTTCAAGGGTTGGACTGAAACAGCACACTTATCTACTCTTGCCGGCGGGCTTCTTCTTACCCGGCGAGCTGAACTTTTCCTTGAGTAAATCACCCAAGCTGCCAAACGACGCGCTGCTCGATTCAGTCTTGGGCGTGGATGCAAACGAGCGAAAGTTCGCTCGCTCTTCGACATCGGCGACGCCCTTGACGCTGAACGTCATTCGCCCCGAGTTGGAGTCGTGTGAGACCATTACGACCCGCAGCGTCTTACCCACCGGAAAGGCCTTACGATGATTGGCCCCCGGTGCCAACTCGAGCTCACGAACGGGCACGAAGCCCTCGCCCTTCGACGTGCGCACCACCAAACCACCGCCCACAGCGCGCGCCACGGTGCCTTCGAGAACTTCATCCGCAGCAGGCTTTGCCTCGGGAACGGCGCCTGAAAGCTGCTTCATCGACAGACGAATCCGCTCACCGCGATCGCCCGGTTCGATCCCGAGCACTTTAACTGTGACCGTCTGACCCTTCTGAACCACATCCTCGACGCGATCCACACGGTGAGATGCCAACTCAGACACATGAATGAAGCCACTGACACCCTGCAGGTCAACGACGGCGCCGTGCTTCGTGATGCTAGTAACCGTGCCCTCCATCTCGGCACCGGGCGTAATCTTTCCGCGGGCCTCAGCCGTCGTCTCTTCGCGACGAGCCTCGAGCAACGCGCGCCGTGACACCACCACATTGCGCCCCTGCTCACGAATCTCCATGATTTGAAACTCGAATTCCTGACCCTCGTAAACCGACAGATCCTCGACATGCGAAAGCTCGACGTGCGAGGCTGGGCAAAACGCGCGCGTACCCGCGATATCCACCTCGAGTCCCCCCTTATTGACCTTCGTCACCTTGCCAAAAATCGGGGTCTTGGTCTCGAAGGCAAGCTGCAGCGCCTCGCGGTCAACCGGGCTATTCTTGCCAAAACTAACCGCCAGCACCGGCGCATCGATCCGAGCATCGATAACAGTGCCCTTGAGGCGGTCACCCACGGCGACCCTCAAATTCCCCTCGTCGTCGAGAAGCCCGACGCGGTCAACGCGGGCTTCGGTGGGAGTACCGACATCCACATACACGGCATCCTGCCCCACTTGTACGACCGTGCCTTCAATAATTTCCCCGCGCCGCAACTTCTTGAACCCGCCGTCCTTGGATTTCTGGCTAGAGGCTTGCATCAGTGAGGCAAAATCGTCGGGGGGGCACATGGGGCTCAATCCTGACACAAAGTTGACCGTTGTCGTATTCAGCATCAAAACAACGGAACTTTATGGAAAGCGAATCGGACCTCGGTCGCATCGTCGGGGACCGCTATCTACTCCTAGACTCCATCGGCCAGGGCGGCATGGCAGACGTCCACCTCGCCCGAGACCAGCGTGACGGCCATCTGGTAGCCGTCAAATGGTTAGCCCGCTCCCGCCGCTCGGAAACCGCCTTCCACGAGAAAATGCGCATCGAAGCCGAGCTCCTCGCACGCGTAGAGCACCCCAACGTAGTCAAACTCTTCGACTACGGGGTCGCCAGCGACGGCTCCCCCTACATAGTCCTCGAGGCCCTAACCGGGGAAACCCTACACGAATACATCGCCCGCCGCGGCGCCATGCCCGTCGAGCAAGCCCTGCCGCTCGCGCTACAAGTCGCAGAAGCCCTCGACGCCGTACACCGAGCAGGCCTCGTCCACGGCGACGTCAAACCGCACAACATATTCCTCTGCGGCCCCCTCGACCACCCAGACTCCATCAAACTCATCGACTTCGGCTTCGCCCAACTCTCAAGCGCGGACACCCCCACCGAAGACACCATGGTCGCCGGCACCCTCGAATACATGTCGCCCGAGCAAATCCTCAGCGACCCCATCGACGCCCGAGCAGACATCTACTCATTTGGAATTGTGTTGTTCCGCTGGCTCACCGCGGAACTCCCCTTCGACTCGGGACCCATGCTCAGACTCTTCGCACACCACTTGGAGAGCCGACCCCCGCCGCCCTCGTGGCTCCTCGAAGAGATCCACCCCGGGCTCGAGAAGCTAATTCTCGCCGCCATGCGCAAAGACCCTGCGAACCGATATGCGTCGATGATCGAAGTGATAGCTGATCTCGAGTGTGTGATCACCGGCATTGGCGAAGTCTACGGCGCGCCGATGCAGCAGGAACGCGATGAGTATTGGCCGAGGACTGAGCAGGCTAAGCGGGCTTGTCGGATACTCGGGCGCGTCGGAGTGTTCGACGCGGCCGCCGCCGCCGATGGCGCCGATTGGCGGAAGTGCCAGTCGAGTCGAACCCGATTTCTGCGCCGCTTGCGTCAGACGTGATTTCTGACGCCTCTTGCGTCAGACGTGATTTCTGATCCCCTTCGACTCCGGTTTCTGCTCCTGTGCAGTCGCAGGTGCGGAGTTCTGAGATGCCGGTGGGTGTGGACTAAAGCCGTGGTTGCGGAGATTTGAGAGTCGCGGATTAGATTTTTGATTTGAAGTGACGGCACGTGGGAGGGTGGGTGCGGTTGCGGGATTCTCCATAGCTAAAGCCTCCTCACTCACAGTGGCGGTTGGCATTTGGTCACGCTTGGCTGGCGCTGGCCGGCGTTACGTCCCCTCGTTTTGCGATATACCTGTCACTCAGAGACACGGCGATACTCGCCGCGTCGGACAGACATTCGGGTTGTTAGCGTGAGACGAACCGGTTACGATAGTTAAGCAATGGCGCGGAAGCGATAGGGGGGTGGGTTAGACACTGTTCGACGCGAGCCAAGACCGTCAGCTGCGGTAGGTTCGGTCCTGATTGTTCTAGCGTTATGGTCACTTGATGGATGCGGACTGGTTGAGTCGGATGGGCCGTCTGCGGGTGGCAGTGGTGCAAATGCCGGTACATCGTCTGGCGGTGGTGGAACACAATCGACCATGCCGGCGGATGCAAGGCCCCCAGCACCAATTTGACAGCCCGCGATCCCTCTTGGCCCGGCTAGTTGGCAGCAAAGTACCGTGCTATTTTGCGACACTCGCCAAGGAGCGGCAGCTGGTTTTGACGTTTGGGCAGATCAGCGAGGGGTCTTTGTGCTTGTTGATGTTGACTGCGGCAGCTCGGGCGATTCGCAGAACTGCAGCGGCGCGGAAGGTTTCTCTCTGCAGTTCAACGATGGGACGGGTTGGCGTTGGGTATGTGGTGCCGAGGCTGTCCAAAACGCACGCATGGCACTGAGCGGCTTCCCCGGAGGACCTGAAATTAAAGCTGCCGAAGACACATCCGCCACAAACGTCGCGGAATCCGCGGTTGAGCTGGGGAATTGGTTTGAATTAATTGCTGCCGCGCCCGGCGGAGTCCTTTGCATCAACGAGCGGGATCTGCGATATTTAGTTCATGAGCTTGGCGGTGGCGGTTAGATTATTAAAGTCTGCTCAAACCGCAGTAGCTGGCACTTATGGAATCACCGCGATGGCGGGCTGTGGTCTCGTAGGTGATGATTCACCGACCGTAGGCGGCGCGTCCAGCGGCACAGGAGGCAGCACTTCAGTGACGGTTGGGACTGGCGGCAGCGTGGCGTTGAACGATGCTGGCGAGCCAATAATGCCCGCGGACAATCGACCCACACCACCGGTGTGGCAGCCGTTTCCGCTCGGAACGGTCGGTTGGGAAACGAGTACCACTCCTTTCTGCGACACACATCAGGGGCAACCCTCGGCGTTTACTGTATGGGCGGACGCGCGGGGTGTGTTCGTGGTCTCTGGAACCGTCTGCGGCGGCGGCACCATGGAGAGCCCTAACCCACCCTGTGAGCCTGGAATGGCGCTGCAATTCAACGATGGCAGCGGCTGGCGAGTCATCTACGGAGACTCAGCAGATTGGGCGCACTTGTCGGGCTTCCCAATGGGCCCCGTTGTTCTCTCAACTTATACTTCGTTGACATTCGTGGGCGGTATGAACGACACGTTTGGAGGCCCAGGACTTGCTTCAGCGACGCTGGAGACTTTGCCTTGGGACGCAACACAAGAGGAGATTGCAGGGGCCTTCTTCGACGCGCCGGACCACGCGTATCTGATAACGGCTACCGGTGACGCCAGCATACCATCTGTCCTTCGCGAATACCGTGCCGGTAGCTGGAACAATTTGGGCAAACTGGCCAGCCCATGCACAGGCGCGCTCTGGACAGGAGGTGGTGCCCTTGTAACCGCGACATTCAATCAAGACATTTGCGAAGGCACCTCGGCGTCGGACATCGCTTTGCTCCCCGGAATACCAGCCGGTGATTACGATTCCGTGTGGGGGTTCTCGGCCAACGACATTTGGTTTGGTAACCGCGCGGGTCAACTGGTTCATTTTGACGGCCACACCTGGCAGGTCATTCAAACCGAAGCGCAGGGATTCATTAATCTTTGGGGAGCCGACGGCGTAATTTACTACTATTCTGACGTGATCTTTGGTCGATGGAATGGCACGACCGCGGAAACCCTACTAAGAGCACAGGCTCCGAATGGCTTCGCCATTCAGGGGGTTTGGGGCCGCTCGAAGGACGAAGTCTTTTTGGCGATAGAAGGCGATTACTCGCTAATAAATTATCGGTGCGGCGACTTTCGTTTAGTTTGGTTCGACGGCAAACAATTCTCATCTGTTCTGAGGCTTCGATCGTTCATGGCCGGAATTGGGTTGTTAAAAATCAGATGGACCGGGACACTTTCACTTGGGACCGCTTAGCCTATCGCGAACTTACTCACTGACTTGCGCGTTGCTCACTGTGCAGGCTTGCGGCGGCAGATCCGCGCTTGACACTTTCGAACTTCACATAGAGTCGAGTGGTGGAGCTACGTCGATGTACACCACACCAAACATCGGAGGTGATACCCTGATTGGTACCGCGATGGGTGGGCTACCGAACGGTGGTGCCGGACTTGCACCGTCGGTCGGTGGGACAGCGTCAACTGGAGGAGCCAGCGCGGCAACCCTACATTGGAAGAATAGCACAAGCACTCTTTGCGCTAATGCACAACCGTACATATTGGCTGCAACTTACGCATCGGTTTGGAGTGACGCGCGGGGGGTGAACTTGCTGCTCGGTGAAAAAGTACAGACTCTTGTACAAAATGACGGAACCGGGTGGAAGGAAGTATACAAACGAAATAGGGACGATTTCTTCACCACTGTCGGTCTTACCGGATTCACTGATGGGCCTTTGGTCCGTTTTGGCAATTACGCCTGCGGGATAGAATTTCTCAACGGGGCCTCGGCAACCTGCAGCTCCGCTTCAGCAGCGCTCGACGTCTCTACGGTCCAAGCAAATCTGAGTTACGCGGTGTATTATGCAATCTTGCTGAAGTTTGATGGCACGTTTTGGAATCAGTGGGGCGATTCACTGGGTACATATCCTCAAACAAAGGCGTTCACGGTTTGGGCGTCGTCGGACACCGTTCTGGTGGGTGCGAATTCGGGAAATGCTTTCATCTATAGCTCGGCAAATTCCAACGTTGCAACGGCGCAGTTTGGGTTGCCACAGTTCGATAACACCGCAGCCTGGGGCTTCGCTCCGGATAATCTCTGGCTTGGAAACAGCAACGGACAACTTCTCAATTACAACGGTTCGGGCTGGTCAGTTGCTGCCACTATCGCGGGTGATTGTCGGGCGATTCGTAAGGTGTGGGGTATCGATGGAACATTGTTCTTCATAACGAACTCATCCATTGGATTGTTGAGTAATGGCAACGTGCAGATGTTGGCCGAGTACCCGTGCAATGGAGACATTGTTGTGTACTCATTGTGGGGCAACTCGGTCTCGGAAGTGTTCTTCGCGATTACGGACGCGAGTCTGAGTGCAAGTCCTTGCGGCGATGCACAAGTACTCTGGTACAACGGAGACACGCTGGTGCCAATTTAGAATTCCACCGATTTCAAAATCTCATCCGCAAATCGAGCTGCTGACACGATGCGAATTCCTTCGACTTCACCGAGAGCCAATACAGCCTTGTCGCCCGAGATGATGTAATCAACCCTTGCGGTGATGGCGCATTGAATCACCCAATCGTCGTCAGCATTTTCTGCTACCCAACGACTTGTAGGAGTTAGTGACTCCACGAATTCGACGTCTGGGTGTTCCACCAGCAGCTTCTCCACAGTGGACCACAGGCCGTCTCGTTCGAGGGCGTGACGTGGACTCCGGTATGACACTGCACGCTGCAGTTCTGCCCAGAGGTGCGAGGAAGAGACAGCAACAACTTTCTCGTCGCGAATGGCGCGAAGAATAAGCCCCGGTGGACTGCCCGGCTTCAGAAGTCCACTCACCCACACATTGGTATCGATAACGACCTTCATCGCCGGCCGCGCGCAAAGGCCACGGCCTCTGCCACGATCGCATCAACTTCATCGTCATTCATGGAAGTTCGATTCGCACTGATTTTATCCCAGAGTTCCGCGAATCCTTCGCGCGGGGATTCACCCTTGTTGCGTCGTCTCACCCCATCTGCCAACAAGAGGAACGCACGCTGCTCCTCATCCGTAAACTCGCTCAAATCAAGAACAGCCTTTGACACAGCTCTTCTCCTTCTGGCAATTGCAGATTGAATGAATTGTCTACGCGTCTCACATCGAAATACTGCCAGTTGCGACGAGATTGGTCAAAACCGACCTTGCTTCTTGGGGGAGCTCAGATGCCGAGCTGGGCAACCAGGACTGCGCGCACCATCTCAACCGCAGCGGAGATATTCGCATAACCAGCTCAGCCGGAATACGCAACACACGATACCAAGCGCGCCCAAGGTGCCTATCTTTGCGCGCATCTGCCGCAACGCGATTGACGTGGTAGCCTCCATCAATTTCAAATGGCCAATTTGAGGCTGGGCGCAACGAAATCTGCGATGTGGTTTCCGATGGGATACTGACGTTTGAACGCAACCCCAAGCCGCTCGCAACGAATGGCCTGAAAGAAAGCGAATTCCGAAGCCGTATGAGCATGCCGCATTGAGCGAGCGCGCTCGGCTATGAGTTGCTGACGTGCCTGACTGAGCTTTGCTTGCATGACTTCCTCCCGCGCCCGGCGGAGGTCCGGGCGTGGTCCTTCGACCATTCCTCGGCGTCACAGCAACCCAGGGCGCAGGTTTTATGCCAGGCGCCGCAGTCAATTGACGCTGTGTGAAGTCGCCTGGCGGAAAACGTGCGGTAATCGCCGGTCAAAACCGGCAGGAGGAAGTAGGTGAGTAAAGGAAGTAAACATCAACAACCTGAGCAAGGCCTACCCTGGGAGGAGTCCACCCCCAGGAAGCCCAGTCCTTGCGCGGCGTGGGGCGACCCACGCAGCGAAGAGTAGGAGGGCGTGTGAGCGGGCCGGGCGATAGAGCTCCGAAATCCTGCTCGTCGCAGGAGTCGACGCAGTCGCACTTTGCGGAAGACCATGGTGTGGCGCCGATAAGAGTGGACGTGGCGCCTACACTCCTGCCGGAGTCGGTGGAGTTCGGCACGCTCAGAGAGCTTCCTGCACGGGAGCCGGGAGACCTCAAGGGTGCTTCGCCGCCAGTGGTGGGCGGCAGGCAACTGCGGGAAGGCCAACAGCCGCAAGCCGCAGACAGAGCCCTCGAGGAGTCGGACGCGGCCATAGTACCGAAGAAGCCGGCGAAGACGCGGGTAACGCCCGTCGAGTCGGTGGAGGGAAGGGCTACGGCCAAGGGAAAATCCGTTGCACGAAACGCGCTCCCGACACAGGACGGGGCTGGCGCGCTCACGTGGATGCAGCGGATCGGACAGAGAGCAAAGCAGAAATCGAAAGAGAAGTGGACCAACCTGTTGAGCCACATCAAGGCGCCGTTACTTAAGGAGGCGTACCAACGCCTCCGCAAGAATGCGGCGCCGGGAGTGGACGAGGTCACGTGGGAGCAATACGGCGAGCGTCTCGATGAGCGCCTATTGAACCTACAAGACCGCGTTCACAGTGGTCGCTATCATCCGCAGCCGGTCCTGCGCGTGTACATCCCGAAAGGTGATGGCAAGACGCGCCCGCTCGGCTTGCCTGCACTGGAAGATAAAATCGTCCAACAGGCAGTGCGGATGGTGCTGGAGCCGATTTACGAAGCCGAGTTCGTCGGGTTCTCGTACGGATTCCGACCTCGAAGGTCGGCGCACGATGCACTCGACGCGCTTGCGGAGGCAATCGGAAGGAAGGTCAACTGGGTGCTCGATGCAGACATCCGAGCGTTCTATGACACCATCAATCACGGATGGCTGCAACGATTCCTCGAGCACCGCATTGGGGATAGGCGCCTGGTTCGCTTGCTGATGAAGTGGGCGAAGGCAGGCGTCATTGTGGACGGTGAGCTGCACGAAGTACACGAAGGGTCGCCTCAAGGTGCGATTATTTCGCCCCTTTTATCGAACATCTTCCTGCACTACGTGTTTGACCTGTGGGTCTGTCAATGGAGAAAGCGGTACGCGCGCGGCGAGATGTACGTGGTGCGCTACGCCGACGATCTAGTGATGGCCTTTCAGCGAGAACAGGACGCACTCGCAATGCGCAAGGCCCTAGCCGAGCGCCTGGCGAAGTTTGGCCTGGAGCTTCATCCGGACAAGACGCGGGTGCTGGAGTTTGGGCAACACGTTCCGAGGGACCGCGAGCGACGAGGGCTGCCAAAGCCTGAAACGTTCGAATTTCTCGGTTTTGTGCACCTCATCGGCAAGAGTCGGCGAGGTGCACCCATGCTCTGTCGCTGGACTTCACGCAAGAAGAGACAGGCAAAGCTAGCCCGTCTCACGGAGGAATGCAGCAAACGGCAACATGACTCTGTTGCAGAACAGTATGCATGGCTGTGCAAAGTACTCAAGGGACACTACCGATACTACGGTGTGCCGACGAACAGTGCAGCACTGAGGAACTTCTGCTTTAACGTGAAGATGATATGGTATCGGGTTTTGCAGCGTCGAAGTCAACGTGCGCGGTGGACAGCCGCACGCAGAGACTCAATGGACGTCAGATTCCCGCTGCCGAACGCGCGTATCTATCACCCCTGGCCTCGAATTCGTTTCCGCGAACGCCACTCTCTCCGCTGACCCAAGGTGGGAGCCCGGTACGGGAGAACCGTACGCCGGGTTCTGTCCGGGGGGCGGCTCGAAAGAGCCGTCCCTACCGGGACCCGTCGCGAAGCCCGGACCGGAGCTGGGCGCGGGAGGTCGTGACGAAGGAAGCGGCAGCGCGCATTGAAGCACCGCGGAGACAGCGAGATCGACGTGCTCACATCCCCCAACGCACAGCTGAGGTCCAGAATAGTTATTTGCCGCTATGCCGCGCCCTTGCGGCGAGCAGGCGCAGGTGCGCCACGAAGCAATCCCGCCGAGCTAAGATCTTCGTCTATATCCGGCCAATGTATTCCAAACCCGGCGCCCGATAATTCCCAATTTGCACGTTGTTCGGGCGAGGCATCTAGCAGCCTTGGATACCACGCGATGGGTACGCTCAACGTTCGGCCATCAGCTAAATCTACCGTTAGCGTTTCATGAGTAATTCGCACGTCAAGAATGCGCTCGCCCGGTCTAGGTTCCGAAGTACTCATACCATTTCTCCAAAAACTGCTTCTGATGCTTCTTGATGATTGCGACGATGGCCGTCAATTCGGACGGCGAGAATCCGTAGTTGCTGGCTAGAGCGACCGAGCCACTAATCCAAAACTTTGCCGTTCTTTCGTCCCGGTCAACATGCACATGCGGTGGCTCATTGGGTTCATGACTATGAAAGTATACTCGATATGGCCCCGAACGCAGGATCGTTGGCAAAGCTCGGCAAATATACGACAAATTGCAGGGATCGCACGCCAAATATCATCGACGCCACCTCCGCCCTCCTGGCTCCTCGAAGAGATTCACCCTGGGTTAGAGAAGCTGATTCTCGCCGCCATGCGCAAAGATCCGGCAAACCGATACGCGTCGATGCTCGAAGTGTTAGCTGACCTCGAGTGTGTGATCACGGGCATCGGTGAAGTCTACGGCGCGCCTATGCAGCAGGAGCGCGACGAGTATTGGCCGCGGACCGAGCAGGCTAAGCGGGCTTGTCGGATACTCGGGCGCGTTGGGGTATCTACGCGGCCGCCGCCACCGATGGCGCCGATTGCGGAAGTGCCAATCGAGTCGAACCCGATTTCGGTGCCGCTTGCGTCAGAGGTGATATCTGCGCCGCGCGCGTCAGCGGAGATTTCTGACTCGGGTTTAGCGTTGGATTCGGTGCCGGCGGTTTCTGCTCCTGTGCAGTCGCAGGTGCGGAGTTCTGAGAAGCCCCCCGCCGTCGTGACCGCGGCCACTGCTGAGATTTGAGAGTCGCGGATAAGATTTTGATTTGAAGTCGGCACGTGGCCGGTAGAGCGGCATGAAACCCGCTTTTCCGTGCCGCTGTGACATCAATCATCAAACTCACAACGGGTTTTCAGGAATTAGCAGGCTGATGGGAGCGACGGCGGTTACTGGAAAGTACACCCGAAATGCGCTGCCTCGGCCGGGTGCGCTCTGTACGGTAATTGCACCTTTGTGCGAGCGTACAATTCCAATTGCCACAGCCAGCCCCATGCCTCGCCCGGGAAATTTAGTCGAGAAGAATGGATCAAAAATCTTTTCGATGTCTTCACTTTGGATGCCGCAGCCCGTGTCCGCCACTTCCAAGCAGGCGTAGTCAATATCTTTCGGTTGGCAATCGATTGGAAAGCGGTGGGCTGCGGCTATTGCGGTTGCAGAAACCTGGGTGACGGTCAGGTTGATAACGGCGCCAGCGTCATCGCAGGCTTCCCACGCGTTGGTGACAAGGTTCGTTAGTATATGTTGGACCTGGTTTGCATCGGCGTGGATGGCAGGGCCCGGAGACGGCAATTCGGATACCAAGCGTGCGCCCTCTGGCATGACGGCGTAAAGGAGTGTCAGGTTGTCATGGCATACTCTCGACAGGTCGAGTGGCTCCGGTTTGGAAACGGTCTGGCCCAGGTATGTCAGCATCAATCGGCTCAGTTCCGCAGCGTTGCGCGCTGCTTGCATGGCCTCGGTCACGTCTCGTCCGGGTCCGTCATTTGCAGCGAGGTCGTTCATTGCGAAATCGAGGCTCAACATCACGGCTTGCAGTTGATTGTTGAAGTGATGGGCGATTGCTCCCGCCATGCGGCCCAGACTTTCGGCCTTTTGGAATTGACGGTTCTGGGCTTCGAGCTTTTCCCGCTCTACTTGCGCCTGTTTGCGCTCGGTAATGTCGCGGACGATGACGACCATGCCTATCGGCACTCCCTCTGCACTACGCATGAATTCGCTGTTAACCTCAATATCGAACGTGCTGCCGTCGAGACGCAGTCCCCGGTATTCAGTCGGGCCCGTCATGACCCCGCTTAGCTTTAGTGTGATTTGGGAAAGCGCGCGCGATCGATCTTCGGGTATTAGAAAGTCGGTCAAGGGACGGCCGAGATATTGATCAACCCGTTCACCTCTCCAGAGCGACAAGGCCATGGGCGAAACCATCAGGATCCGACCTTCCCGATCCGTGATCGTGATATCGTCGGGCGATGCGTGAAGGATCGAACGATACCGCTCCTCACTAGCTTGTAACGCCGCTTCGGTCTGGCGGTACTCCGCGATTTTTCTTGCTAGCTCTTCATTTGTCTTTTGCAAATCCTCATTTGCTCGGCAAAGCTGATTGGTCCGTTCGGCGATCAGCCGCTCTAGTGAACGATTGCGCTCCGCCAGCTCCGTTAGCGGGTAAACTTCGCCCTCCCGGACCAAATGGTAGGGGATTGAGATGCTACTGTGCGAAATTTTCCAGCCGCCGGATTCCTTGCGAAAAATCAGCACTAGACGGGCCGTTTCGCGTGAAAGTATGTGATCCTTTATTGGCAAGTGAATTGTAAAAAAACCGGTAGCTACCGCAATTGTCTCGGCAAGAGACTGGATTGCCAAGTCTTTGATTTCGATACCAATCGGTTCCTTTACCTGTGCAAAATCCTGACGAGTGATCGTGACCCATTGCTGCTTGTCCTTGACGAGAAAATCCCCACCCCCGGTAAAGCCGGAAAAGTCGTCACTGAAGTGCGTCGTGAGTTGTTCATCGCGGGACGCGTACATCCTTATGTAGTCGTCAAACAATTGCCGGATGGTTGGTTCGTCAATCATTGGTTCCGTGCCGAATCAGCGTGGATCACTGTATCGCCGCACAAGTTTGAGCGCCAAGACGGGACTACACTGTCGCAGAAAACGAGCCGATTTTCCCTAAGCGAGCCGGCATTCGACGCACTTCGCCCGTTTGCTGGAGGGCTGTAGCTGCATTCAACGATGGGGGTGCCATGACCCATCGGCAGATTCGATGCACGATTACTGAGTCGTCAGAAACTCACGACGCGGCCGTGCGACTTACCCAACCTGTGACTTCGCCGACGCAGGCCAAGCACCAAAAGGGCAAGTAGAGTCGCCGAACTCCACTGAGTTCTTCGCCCGGCGGTTCTGCAACCGCAGGCGCCGACGTTGTCAGCGCTGGTCGCGTTGCCGCTGCCCGCTGTGACGGAAGCCACACTTGAAGTGCCGCCGACGCCCGTACCGGCGCTGGTGTGCCCGCCCAATCCGGCTACGCCTCCCACGGTGTTGGCGATGCCGCCCGTGGCGTTTGCAAAGCCTCCCGCAGAGTTGGCGATGCCGCCAGTCGTGTTGGCAATGCCGCCTACGCCGAGGGCTCCGCCCGTCGTAGCCGTCCCGGGATTTCCGCCAGTAATTGCAACGGCTCCGCCCGTTGCCGACACGCCACCACTGGGCGCCACAATTGCCGCGCCGCCTGTACCGCTTAGGGTGCCTCCCACTGCCACCGGAACGCCCCCGGTTGTTGCCGAAGACACACCACCTGCAGATGACTTCCCACCTGTGGCGGATGAGGCTCCGCCTGTCGCCTTTGCGCCGCCCGTCGGCACCGCACTGCCGCTAGTCGCAGTCGCACCACCCGTCGCGCTCGACCCGCCGGCACCCGGGGCACCGTATTCGAATGCGCCGATGTCAGTCGCACTGCCAGTGGGCACTGCTCGATTGAGGTAATCTTGGGTGAGCGCCGCGATAGTTGTGCCTTTATCGATAGCCGGACTGGACGAAGTCAGATCGAAATCCGATGCCGACGTTGTGCCCTTGACGTTGACCATGCCAGGGCTCTGGCTCGAAGTGTTGACGATCAGATTCGTGGTCTGGGTGATATTGGCATCAATCACGGTGCCGTACGGGTTCACTCCATCGAAGACGATCAGATTGTTCGTCATCGACACGAGCCCCGCGGCAAGCGAGCCGCCTGTTTGCCCCGATGAAGTACCGGTGAATATCGTCGTAATCATGCCGGCACTTGAGGAGCCGCTGTGCTGGACGATCGTATTGTTTTCCCACCGAATATTCGAGAGATTCGTGTTGTTGACTTGAAGCAGCATCAGCCAGCCGCTATCGATCGATACGTTGTAGTAAAATTCGGAATCCGAGAATGTTCCCTTGGAAGAGCCACCGCTCGAAACCTCGAAAAAGCCGCAGCTGTTGTAGGAGAAATTGTGGTGGACCTTTACGCCGCTCAACGTCGCGCCCGCACCGACGGTCACTTCGGTAGCCCCGCCATCGCAGTTGCCGCCAGTCCAAGCGGCGGTGCTGCTGCAGTTGACGAATGAGTTGTATGCAACTTCATTGTTCGAGCCGTTGATGAAAATGCCCTCGGCGCCGCCGACCGAGTTCGGATCGACTCCGCTCGCGGCGTCGACGGCCATTGTCAGATCGTGGACGTAATTTCCCTGAACGAGGCTACCGGTGCCTGACAGCATGATGCCAATGTCGCAGTTCGAGATCTCGCAGTTTAAAAGCTTGCTGTTGCTGCCCAGCATCACGCACACGCCCTGAATCAAGTTGGCCATGGTTCCGTCGCCGTGCGAACCTGCCAAATACAGGCCGTCAAGCGTAATATTCCCCTGAAACGACGAAACGATGCTTCCGCTACTCGTCGTGTGCGGCACCACGAACTGCGGCAAGGGGTCACTCGCGTTTCCGTAATTAGTGAACGTCTTGGCGCTTCCGCTTATCTTAACCGCTTCATTGAATGTGCTGCCGCGCTTGTATCGCACCACCGTGCAACTCGATGGAATCTTTGCTTGGGTCTTTACGGCGTTGGCCTCGGACTGAGCATCTTTCGTGTCGTCGCCGGCCTGACTGTCCACGTAGCAGTCAGCAAGCGCCACCGCGCTTTGCCCAAGAATAACCAACATTACCGCCCCGCAATGCGTGAAGCGCAACTTTGTCATGATTGTTCTCCCAAACAGCTGACGGTACTAAGCCTCCTGCAGAAGTCCGAGCTAGTCAAGCCCGACGTTTTGGCACGATGCGCCGGCGTCATGCTGCCAATGGTCAACGCGTGCCAATTAGTGAGTACTAGTGACATCGAGTCCGCGTCTCAGTTTAAACGCGCAAATCATTCGTCGCCGGGGTTCAACTTTGCAATAACGGAGAACATTATCCCTTTGGAACTGAAGATACGGCGTGACGTTTACACGTCCGTTGAAGAATGACATCGGCATTGTTAGCCGTGAGATAACTTGCTTGGCAGCGGGCGCTCTTGCCTGCCGAAGTCAAATACTCGCCAATTGCCAGCCGCAGTAGGTGTTGATGAGACCCACGTACGGGCAAGATGCTCCGCCAGTGCTGAACGTAGCGCCCGTTGAGCCGTCGCGATAACAGGTGCAGGTACTTTGATTGTTCCCCTCGTATACGCAATCGATGCTGTACGAATGCCCGTCGGTGCAACCGTTGACATTGTTTTGGCACACGGTCGCGCCGATGGGCACGTTGCCGCCGCCGCTCGCTAGGCCTGAGCCGGATTGGCAGGTTACGACGGGGTAAGGAGGTGGATTGGCATCGGGTACCGAGGCGTCGAGATCGCCATAGCCACAGGCGACTTCCTCAGCGGTCGTGCCGATATTGCACATACCATTGGGGTTATTGAGCTCGCTGCAAGTGGCACTATTCAAGCAATTCATGAAGTTGAGGCCGAACTGTGCGCAGGTATTCCCATGACCGAGAAATTCCTTGCTAACGGTGCTGTTGCAATCCGAAACGCAATTCGAGTCCGTTCCCGGCGACTGACATTGCAGTAACTTGGCGCAGATCTGAGGGCACCAGGAAGGTAGCGAAGTGCTGACCTGTTGCTCGGGCGCTGGCGCCGTTGGAGTAACGCCACCGCGCGAACCATTCGTGCCCGCGTCGCTGTTCGAAAGGTCAATGGTTCCGCCGCAACCCAAAGTGAGCACACACGCTGTAAGGATAACCCGCCTCATAAGTGCAGCATACGCCCAAATCGGCGCTGCGCCTGCCACAAATTGAACGGTGTTACACATTTGCCGCCCTTCCACGATGGCCAACTGGTCAGAAAAGGCGCGTTTTGGCCTGGCTCAAAGATCCCTAGACGCAGGCTTGCGACTAAGCAAGAGTACCGCCAAGCGCCGGCATCCCGGCGCGTTCCTTCCGCGAGGCAATGCAATGGCTGACATTAGTGACGACTTCATGAAACAGATGATGATCAAGTCCAAGGACTACTGCGCAGTCATTCTAAGGCACGGACCCAATTGGGATTCCCCCGAGCGCGACCGAATTATCTGGGAACATGGGCGGCGAAACTTCAGCTTGCGCGCAGAGGGTCTGCTCGCGATTGTATGCCCAGTGAGAGACGGAAGCGATATCAGCGGTATCGGAATCTTCAATGGCACACTCGAGGAAATCGACAGCGTGATGCGGAGCGACCCGGGTGTAAAGGATGGGATCTTCGTTTACGAGGCTCATGTTTGCCGCAGCTTTCCCGGTGACAGCCTGCCGGCTTGAGGTGCGGTCGGCGCTGGTGAATGACGGCAATCACGCCAGTGTGTGAATTAGGTTCTTTTGCGCCGTCAACACACGACAGCACGTCGTTCGACATTTTGATGAGTGTGAAATGTCTGGGCTCCGCGATCGCCCCAGCGTCGGCACATTATCCGACTTTTGACCACCGGCTGGTCAGACTAAGCCGATTTTCTCGGGCATTTCAGCTAACTTGTCCTAAAGAAAGCCAAGCGCCATCTACCTCCGAGCGACCGGGTTCCGATTGCCGAACACCGGCGTTAGCTCTAAACTGTAGTCACTTAGGTAGCAAAATATGTCGCGATTGAGCCCAATCAACACTTGGCGCCTGCCATTGCCGAGTCGCGGTTAAGCAACGGCGTCGCCCGTGTCGAGTTCGGCATCACCACTTGGATAACCTTATGAATAACGCCAAAGCAGAACATCGTGCAGCACAGGGTCACCCCGGTCCGGCCCAGTCGCGCTCTAATGCGCACGCCACGGATCGGCCCGGCGACGAAATTCGAGATTTCTTCAAGCGCGGTGATCGCGGCCTATATGAGGGTGGGGCTGCCGACAGAAGTTCTGCAAGTATACCTACGTGGGATTTGCCCGAAACGCGCGCTCAGATTGTTCGGACCCCAAAGCAACAGGCTCGCCGCGTTGCCATGATGCAGGTAGTGGGGACAATCGTTGCCGGGTGTCTTGTTTTGTTGGTCACAGCGGCGCGCGTCAAAGCAGGCGGCGCTAGCGAGAAGCAGCCGGTCGATTCGCGGCAAGTGAGTTCGCAACCCGTCGTTTTGTCACTTGCCAAATCCAATACTCAATTCGCCCAGCACGCGAAGGCTGTACCAGCGCCCGCCGCTGCACCCACCGCGATTCAATCGGTGCCGACGGCCGCTAACGCCGCATCCAATACGATTGCCGCCGTGACGGCTCCCGTCAATGCCGCGCCCGTCGTGGTAAGGGAAGTTGCTGCTTTTTCACCGGTAAGTCCAGCATCTAGAGCACTGCCAGCCGTGTCAAAAGTCGCTACAGGAGATCTTTTGACTCACAGCAATGCCAAGGTTGCGCCGGTGTCGGCTGCACGTGCAAAGCCAGTGCAATACGCGGAACCAGTCCGGTCTCCCTCGGTAGCTCCGCCCAGTCACGCCTCGGCGCCAAAGCGTGCGGTGGCTGCGTTCCCTGAGGATTAGTTCCAGTTACGTCTGGCTCGCTCGCGCCGTGCCACTTGTGCGCAGTGCAGCGCGAACCTACTTCGGACTGAATCCAGCGCGTTGGTGTGTTCCGTCGCAAAACGGCATTTTACTTGAGTAGCCGCAGCGACATACGGCCGCCTTTTGCATTTGCCGTACGGTTTGACCCGTTTCTGTGACAACCTCGACGCTAGTCTCGACTATGATTGGTCCGTTGGGCGACAGCTTGAACGTCGATGCTGAGCCGGTCGATATGGTAGCCGAAGGACACTTGCGCGCGGCGGCAGCCAGTGAATCGGCACTGGCGTTGTCAGCAAGCACTCTCGGGGCTTCGACATTGCACAGGAAACCATCGGGATTGTTCACGAACTGATGCCGTACCAGAAATACCGCGAGAGCGGCACCATTACTTACCTTTTGCAGATAGTGGCCGACGTTCGTCGACTAAAAGCGCAGGCCATGTTCTGGCTCGGGCTACCCCAACATCACTCTTTGTTGCGGGCCCTTGACCACAATGGTGTTTCAGGCGGCGCATCCGGGGCCGAGGCTAGGGTTTGACGAATTTCAGTACGAATCGGTCGCTGGTGCCGCGCTTGTCGCCAGCGGCATGTGGCGAGGCGTTCCAATCGCGAGCATCGGCGGGATTGCGAAGAAAAGCCCCCTCGGCGGCCAATTGAAAGCCCGCCTTTTGCACTTCATCGCGAACCACTTGCTCGTCGATTCGATGCAACGTCTGCGTTTCCGAAGTCCCCGTGCCAGAACGCCCACTGTGGTCGACGATGTAGTACGCGCCGCCTTTACGGAGTGCGTTGTAGATTGACTGATTCATTCGCGCTCGATCGGTCTTTTGCCACACTGTGTCATGATAAAAGAGTACATTGACGACAGCATCGAGCTCCTTGACTTCGGGCGGAAGCGGGTCGTCGAATTCGCGATCGACGCGGACCACGTTTTTCATTGCCGGCTTTGTCAGCCGTTCACTCCATGGCTTTTCGGCGAATCGTTCCAGAATGAACTTGGAATTCTGACCAAATACGACTCCATTGGGAGCAACGGCGCGCGCTAACAATTCCGTTGTGTAGCCGCCGCCTGAGGAGATTTCGGCGACTCTCATCCCGGGGCGCAAATCGAGAAACTTCAACAACTCCACTGGATGGCGCCCATTGTCTAGGGCCCGGTCCTCGGCGGAACGATCCGTGGCATCGACGAGGGCCTGGTACGATGGCGGAGCATTCACGGCATTCACACTCGCCGCCGCTGCGGGTGACCCCGAGCTGCCACCTACTGAAGGTGGCGGATTCGATCCCGGTGTCGCCGAAGTGTTCGCCTGTCGGCAAGTGCAACCCAGTTGTGCGGTAAACAACGAGAACGCGATGAGCCACTGTGGAGCAGATTTCATGCCGGTACGGCAAGTCAGGGTTGTCATGGTTGCCGAAGTTTGCGGCCGCTGTTCACCATTGCCAAGTGGCCGGTGAAGGCTTGCGGATCATATGAGCCGGCACTAGGCTCGCGACCCCTTGGAGGTCCTATGAATTTTGCGTATGCGTCGATTCTGCAAATGAAGAAAATGTTAGTTGCCCTCGATAATTGGTTGGAAAAGTCGATCAATTACGCCAAAGAAAGATCCTTCGAACCGGTCGTGTTGCTCAATTGCAGATTAATTGCAGACATGTACCCACTAGTTCGTCAGGTACAGAGTTGCTGCGATACGGCAAAGTTTGCCGCGGCGCGCCTTTCGGGGCAGGAAGCACCCAAGCACCCGGACACGGAACAGACAATCGATGAGATCCGCGCGCGGATTCGGAGTTGCGTTGACTATTTGGGGACATTCAAAGAGTCCAGCTTCGAAGGGGCCGATCAGCGTCTAGTCAGCCTTTCCTACTTGCCCGACCAGGTATTACTTGGGAGCGACTATTTGGTCGAACTAGCCCTACCGAACTTCTATTTTCACACGACCACGGCTTACGACATTCTGCGCCACAACGGTGTAAACGTCGGCAAAATGGATTTTATCGGTCAGCTAACGCTGCGCGACAAGTGACGAACGAACGTGCCTTGGGCGGCTAATTGGGCAAGGCCGCCGCTGGCGTGGTGGCGCCCGACATTCGAACATTCGTTAACTGCCAATCGAGACCGCTGCGGGTCAAAACAACCACGAGCCTACTACCGGCAGCTGATGAAAATGCCAACGTAAATGTACTCAAAGACTCGAAAGAACGTTGCCCGTTTTCGAGGCGCTGCCGAAGGGTTAGTCCCGAATTATCCGAATTATTGGTAATAAGTGCGGCACCCATCAACAACCGGTTGAGCCCGGCTGGCGTTATGAGTGATTCGACCGTCGTGTCTACCACCGAGCTGGCTATCCCACCTGCAAATCGCGATATGATTCCGTCTTGAAAAGCATCGTTAATTCGGGAATTAGCACTCGCTTTGAGTTGATCCTTGAGGTTCTGCCTCAGAGTCGGGAAATCGACGTATCGAGATATCGCAGCAGTGTCACCTTGCGTGATTGCCTCCTCGAGGCCATTGAGCGTTCGATAGGGACCTGAAGCAACGTAACCGGCTAGGCCGAGCAAGGCGATCACGACCAACGTGAGCGAGATAATCGCTCCGAGCGGCCGTTTCTTTGCAGTGGGTGCCGTCAAAGGCCGCCCCGTCGAGTCCACATTCATCGGCACGGTATCGCGAGTCACGAGCCATCTTAGCCCACGTGCGAGCTAGCGCACGTGGCGCCTGCGAGCCCTCCACGGGTGGGCCTTGCCGATCGGCCGCACCCGTGGTGAACATCCAATTCAAAGCGGTTTCACGTGACAAATGTGACGCAATTCACGGCTCCGTGACGCTCGGGTGAAATGGCGCTATGGAGTGTGTGAAGGCGAGGTGTGGCGATGCGAATTCTCGTGGTAGGTGCTTCTCAGGGAACGGGCGCCCTTGCGGTCGAAGAAGGCTTGAAACGCGGTCACCTGGTCACCGCCTTTGCTCGCAATCCCCAGCGGCTGAGCTTGGACAATCCCAATTTGACTCGGTCCTCGGGAAATTTTCATGAGCTCGAATCGGTCAAATCGGCGGTACCGGGTCACGATGCCGTCATTATCACGGCCTCCGCGACGAGCCTGCGTGCATTCAAAGACAACCCAAACTACTTTTCGCTCGGTACTCGGCACGTCATCGAAGCCATGAAGGAGCATAGTGTAAAACGGCTCGTTGTGTTGAGTGCGCTCGGCACCGGCGAGAGCGCCAAACTGGTGAATGCCTTTATGAGGATGCTCGTCGTTGGGTGGCTTCTAAAAGTACCCTTTGAAGATCACGTGCGCCAAGAGCAGCTCACCCGGGATAGCGGCCTCGATTGGGTAATCGCTCGACCGACTCGCCTCACCAACGGTCCCGCTCGCAGGCAATATCAGAAGAAAAGCGCGATCGAGCCGGTGCCCAACTCGATATCGCGTGCGGACGTTGCAGACTTCCTGCTCGAGGCCGTTGAGACTGAGCAGTGGTTACGGCAGGCGGTGCAACTCGGCGGGTAAGTTCGGCCGTTTGACTGTGCCAAATTATGTCAGTTCTGATTGGCCGATGTGCGGCCCATGGACTGGCGATTTGCTCGAAATACTGATATAGTGTTCAGTATCATGGCTCGCCCGGCGGACTTGCTTGAACGCCTCCCAGATTCACTGGGTTTCGGTGCAAAATCGAGGCTCGGTGGGCAGGTTCGTCTGGGTGTGGCCAATACTTCCGCGCAGTTACCCGCGGGGCTCGCGCTCGGTTGGCCAGAGCTCGAGGCTTGTTTGCCGGATGCTGGGCTTGCACGGGGGCATGTGGTGCAGCTCGCCGCACTGCATCCGGGCGCGCAGACCACAACAATTGCGCTCAAGGCTTGCATGCAAGCGCAGCAGCAAGGGCATGCTGTAGGTACCGACGAGCCCTGGTGTGCCTTCATTGATCCGTCGAAGTCCCTGCATGCGCCAGGCGTGGCGCAGTTTGGCGTGCGGTTGGATCGGTTGCTGGTGGTCAATCCGGAGCCGCAGGCCTTGGCGAGCGTTGCATTGCGGGTCGTGCGTTCTGGGGTTTTTGCCGTCGTGGTTATCGATGTAGTGGGAGGGCTCGGGGAAGGTTCGGTGCGCTCGCTCGGCATCTGGGTGCGCGTCATTCGACAGATGGCGCTGGCTCTCGAAGGGCACAATACGGTGGTGCTTCTGTTAACGGATGCTAGCAGTCAAGCGCCGCTCCCGTTACCCGTGTCGCAACGCATCGAGCTACGGCGCAATCACCCGAATCAACTAGAGCTTCGCGTCGCCAAAGATCGCTGGGGGAGAATCACCGGCTGGAAACGCGTCCCGCTCGACAACGTGCCGGAGCCCGCGCCTTCTCATCCCCAAAAACCTGCATTCGTCGAAACGCGAGCGGTCAAATATGCGACATGAGAAGCGCGGGTGCGCTGGGAACCGTAGTGGAAAAGTGCAGCGTGCTGCACTTTTCCACGAAGGTAGACGGTCCTCGCGAAAGCGAGGAGCGCTCAAAGAGCGCAGTGAGCCCTTCCGGCCTATTCTTTCCGGCTGCTTACCTTGCGCGTTGGACGCGCAAGGGCGCCTCCATATAACTGTTGCGAGGAGTGGGCGGGTTGGATCGCGCGCAGACGGGCGGGGTGGGGCCCGATGTTTGAGGCGAAGCAAATGGCGCCGTAGGAGCCATTTGCGGCCGAGTTCACTGCGCCCTGGCGGGGTCCCCGACTGCGAGCACGACCAATTCGCCCGCGACGAGCCACCTACATCCCAGCTGCGTGCGCAGAAGGCCCACTCGCTCGAACACAGCGAAAATCGTTAAACGAGCTGAAATACGCGACTGGAAGTATTGACGATCATCCGGGACTCCAACATGAACTCTCGTAGAATCGCCGCGATCTACCTCCCGCAACTCCCCTGCGAACTAGCGGCGGTAGCCAAGCGCCCCGATGCGAAAGTCTCTCTGTCGCAAGTCTCATTCGGCGTCGTCCTCGTCGAGCCGAACGCCGTCGTCGATCCCAATCAACGCCTGATGTCCGTCAGTGAATCGGCGCGCCGCCTCGGGATCTTCGAGGGGCAAACGCTGGAAGAAGCGCGCGCCATCAATGCGGCTTTCGTCGTGCGCGAACTGCCGCATTCGCTGCTGAGGCTCGGGCTCGAGCGCATCATCGACAGCCTGCGCGACTTCGATCTCACGATTGCCTGCGAAGCACCGAACACAATCTGGGTTGACATCACTGGCGTTGCCCACCTGCTCGGCGGTGAAGAGGCTCTCGCTCGCGAATTGGTGGAAAGGGTGAGGCTGCTCGGGCATCGCGCCCGCGTCGCAATTGCCTCGGGGCCGCGCCTGGCGCAGGTGTTTGCGCGCGCCGCCTCGTTTGGCGGCCAATCGACGTTGGTGGTACCGGCTGAGAGCGCGCGTGCTAAGCTCGCCAATTTGCCTACGGTGGCTTTACCGCTCGATCGCGACGCCGTCACTTGGCTCACGCGCCTCGGCGTGCTCACTTTGGGGGACTTGCTTCAATTGCCGCGCACTGAATTGATCGAGCGCCTGGGTGCATCCGCCGAGCGTTGGCTCGACCTCGGCTCCGGCATCGATCCGGAGCCGCTCACTTTGCATCCGCCAGCGCCGGTGGTGACGGAAACCTTCGACTGGGAGGAACCGACGAGCGCTCTCGAGGCGCTGATCTTCGCGCTGCGCCGCCTCACGGTGCGGCTCGAGACGCGCCTGAGTGGGCGTGGAGTTGCCGCAGAGCATGTCCACGTGGTTGTAAAACATGATCGTGCAATTGCGCGGCATCGCGGCGTTGCGCCCGTAACTGAGCTCGATTTCAAACTGACCGTTCCACTTTGGCACGAAGCTGAGCTGCGCAAAGTCATCACGGCGCGCCTCGAGCGCACGCCGCTGCGCGCGCCGAGTGTTGGCATCGAACTCTCGATTACCAGCTTCACCGCCGCGATTGGCAAGCAGCTCGAACTGTCGCGGCTCGTTTCGGGTTTCGGCAGCAAGGCTCCCGCCGAACTCGGGCTCGATGTGTTGCTCTCGGAACTCACTGCTGACGTGGGCCCAGCCAATGTGGGGGTCCTGTCGTTGAACGATAGCTTTTTGCCGGAAAAACAGGGTCTTTTGGTTTGTATTACAACCACGGAGACACAAGCGGTGGTTCTCCAACCACTCCTCGGCGTCGGCCCGGCTCGGCGCGCTCGGCAAAATCGCGCAGCCGGGAAACATCGCGCCACGAACAAAAGCATGTCCGGGCAGTGCGATTCGACGGACGCGACCCACTCGACGGCAACCGCAGCCGCGAACGGCAATTCCTTCTCCAATAACGCCGGAGACGAGCACACAGGGACTCAACTCGTGCTGCCCAAGTATGGCGGCACGCTGCAGTCGAGTTTACCCAGACTGCGCAAAGCCCGTGGTCATGCACGCATTCCCAGCCGTTTGCTTAGGCGCCCTATACGCATAGAATCACCGCTAAAAATTGGGGCAAACCTCATTCTCGAGCATGAAATCTACACTATTGAACGGCTGCGCTTCGACCACCGGCTCAGGAACGTCGAATGGTGGGGTGATCGCCCAGTGTCGCGCGACTATTTCTGGTTGTCACTCGCAGGCGCCGTGGGCAAGCTCGAAGCCTTCGCTTACGTCAATCGAGAGTCTGGGCGGGTATTCGTGCACGGAATGCGGGATTAGGCGGAATTCGAGCACCACGAAAAGCATCGGTGCGCGCGAGCTACGAGCCTTGTCGATTGCGCTGCGCTTGTTGCCGCTGCATCTCGACGCCCGCGACGCCACCGGCGACCGCGCCTGATGCTCCAACGAGCATTCTGCGCTGGCTCGCGTGTTGACCCGGAACTTCACAGACACAGGCGCTTGAGTATTCGCCCATGTAAACCATGCCGGCGACTTCCATCCCTTGGCCCTTGCACTTGCTTTCGCAGCCGGAGCGGCCATTTTCCACGTGAGGACTTCCGGTAAAAGACGTAGCGCAACCGGCTACCGATAATGCGAGGGAACCAATGACGATATTTTTAATCATACGTATCTCCTAATTTTCCGAATTGAATAGCCGGTGCGTTTGGCCATCAGCCCTCAGATGTCAGTTGCTTTAGACTGATACCCATGAATCCCCAGCGAAGCTCTAGCTCAATGCCCAATCTACCGAGCTTTTTCCCACCACGAAGTTGTGGCTCCCTCTTGAGTGCTCCCTCGCGACGCATCGTACAAGTAAATTCCCCCCGCTGTAGACACTGCGACCCCGCCTGCCATGAACGCTATCCCCGTCGCCTGCGCACCTGAATCATGGCTCACCGCGAAGCCAGCGCCCACCGCGAATACGGCGATGCCCGTCAATACGATTACGCTGGGCCAGATGTGCAGCCATTGGGGCGGATCGAATTTACCAGGCGCACGTAAATAATAGTTGGTGCCCTCGCGTATTGTGATTACGTCTACATCGCCCCGATTGTACGTGCCGTTTTCGGAAGTCAGGTAGAGCTTGTACTTGCCGGCGGGCAAATCGACCACGCAAGGTGTAACGCAAAGTTCGCCAAACCGTGTCGGGCGATAATTGCCCCCCGGCGGCACGAATTCGAGGTCGCCACGGGCTTCCACGCGCATCGGGCCATCAGTCGTTTCAAGTACCACGCGCGCAAGCCCTGCCGCGGGCGGGTTGGGCGGCATTGGAATGCTGGGAACCTGCCGAGGCGGGGGCACCCGTGGCGGAAGCTCCTTCGGAACCCCGGTGCAGCCACTCATAAGGACCATGAGCACGTACACTTGCCAACGCAGCATTGCCGACGGCGTCACAGAGCGCAACATACTCGGAATCCAATTGCGTGAGAAGCACATTTTGCTGGATAGTAATCGAGTCCAATTGATGCAATTTGTGCTTCGCGGTCAGAAATTACGAATTATAGCCCTATTCTGCGGCGGTTGGTGGCCGCAATGCGTCGTCAACGGCCTGCAAAAACTGCGACAAATGTTGATCGTAATTCTTGCCCGCCTGCCGGCGCGCGACGGCTATGACCAACTGATGATCGGGGTCCACCCGAAAGACCGTTGAGGATGCAGCACCATGTCCGATAGTGTTTGGACTGAGCAGGACTTTGTCCGCCGCAAAACCCTCTTGGCCAGCTCGCGGATCCCTTTCCGCCATGCCGTCGATTCCAATTCCGACACGCAAGGCTGGATCTAAGTCCGGGTAGAATTCGTGTAGTGGCCTTGGCAATAGGGCATTGAAGGTTTCCGTCGAAAACAGT
>CAWFUX010000063.1:0-10638 GCA_963819085.1 uncultured delta proteobacterium | reverse complement strand
CCGTCAACGGATCTAGCAACGCTCGATGAGTCGATACGCGTTGCAGATTGCCGGCAGTTTCAACAGGCCCGTGATTTCGGTTATGGCCGTCGAAGGCGCGGATGGCCTCCAAGTGCCGCCGGGCCTCATCAAGCGAACTGCTTTTTGCCTGAGACTTCAACAATAACGTGTAAAGAGCGTACGCTTGCCCCTCGTTACCGCCGCGCGCAATCTCATTGGCGGCGGCTTCCAGAGCGGCGCTTCCATTTTGCCACATGCTCGCGCGCGACTCGCCGGCTCGAACTAGGAGCAAGGCTCCGCGCACCGAGGCCAACCCTTCCGCTCGGTGGCTCGTTTCGAATCGCTTCGCGGCACGGTTCAACTGCTGCTGGACCACACCGGCAAGTAAACTTAGTCGCTTGCCGCTTACTTGGGTGGAGTAAAGGACTGCATGGACGGCCCTACCAAACGCTTCGTTGGTGACATGCGCGGCTTCGACCGTCGTCGGCAGCGACTGCGGCGGCACGACCGCGGGGCCACTTTGTACGCGATGGCACGCAATTGCTGCCAAAGCCGCCACCAAGATGCAATACGCTGGGCCTGCTTTCATCGTCCCGGAGTTTACACGGGGATTATTGGAAAAGCAGGCTTGGATTGCATGAGCCCCGAGTATTGCCCTGTTCGGCTGGAATCCAAGCCCCCACGCTGCTATGTGGCCGGACCAGAGCCGCCCGAGATCGGCTTCGAGGAGCAAAGAATGTCCCGTGTGGTGTGCAAGTTTGGTGGCACAAGTGTTGCTGACGCAGGCCAGTTCCGTAGGGTGCGCGCTATACTCGAGCAGGATAACCGCAGGCGTGTCCTTGTGCCGTCGGCTCCTGGCAAGCGCGCCACGGCCGAAGCAAAGATTACTGATCTTCTCTATGTTTGTTACGACATGGCCGCCGTCAAGGCCAATTTCTCCCAACCCTTCGAGGAAATTCGCACGCGCTACCTCGAGATAGCTCGAGAGCTCGCGCTCGTGACGGACCTCGACCGGAGATTTGACGCGCTCTTTGATCAACTCAAGCGAGGAACAACGCGCGACTACGCCGCGTCGCGCGGGGAATACTTTAATGGACTTTTGTTTGCTGCCTACTTGGACGCCGAATTTATCGATCCCCAGGAATACATAACGATATTGCCTACGGGTATCGTGGACCCCACGACGTACGCGACGCTAGGAGCACGCTTGGCCGACCTGGATCGTACCTACGTTGTGCCTGGCTTTTACGGTCGTGACCGGCAAGGAAACGTAAAGACCTTCTCGCGCGGCGGCTCCGATATCTCCGGGGCAATCGTGGCTCGCGCGATCAACGCGGAGCTCTATGAAAATTGGACCGACGTGTCAGGTTTTCTGATGGCCGATCCACGGATAGTAACGAATCCAAGTCCAATGCAAGAGGTCACATACCGCGAAATCCGAGAGCTCTCTTACATGGGAGCTAATGTATTTCACGATGAAGCAATTGTGCCAGTAATCGAGGCAAGTATCCCAATTTGCATAAAGAACACGAATAGCCCGCAGCATCCCGGGACACGAATCGTGCCCAAGCTCAGCGAGGATATCGTCAAGACAACCGAAATCGCAGGAATCGCTGGAAAAAAGGGTTTTTCGATGATCTGCATCGAAAAGAGCTTGATGAATAAGGAGCTCGGTTTTGCTTACCGACTACTCGGTATCATGGAAGGTCGTGGTATCAGCGTCGAACACTGCCCCTCCAGCATTGACGGTATCAACATCATCGTCGAATCTAGGTACCTCCAAGATTGCTCAGAGTCGGTTCTCGATGAGATTCGACGAGTCCTGCAGCCCGATAGCGTCACGCTGGAAGGTGAGCTTGCCTTAATCGCAGTCGTCGGCGAGGGAATGACGCATTCAATTGGCATTGCCGCAAAGGTCTTTGCCGCATTGCGTGACGCCAACGTAAACGTGCGCGTAATCAACCAAGGTGCATCCGAGCTCAACATCATCGTTGGCGTAGTGCCTGAAGAATTCGAACGCGCCTTGCGCGCAATTTACAGCGCCTTCGTTAAGGCCAATTAGACCTCGATTGCTCGCGGTCCACAATGGTTAGCAATACAAAAGAGATTGAAATGGATATTCTGCTCGCCAAACGCAGAGCGGCCTTAGCCGCTCTCGATCACCTACCCGAGCAGGCCATCCTGGGGCTCGGATCGGGTTCGACGGCATCCGTATTTATCGACGGTGTAGCGGAAGTGATGCGTGCCGGTAAACGGTTTACCTGCGTTGCAACGAGCGAGCAAAGTCGCCGGCAAGCGCTCGAGCTGAATATCCCCCTGCTCGAAGACCGCGGACCCTGGAACATCGACTTATGCGTGGACGGCGCCGACGAAGTCAGCGAGGATCTCGATTTGATAAAGGGCGGCGGTGGGTGCCATCTGCGCGAAAAGATTGTCAATGCGAGCTCGCGTTACAACATAATTATCATAGACGAGACCAAGCTCAGTCCGAGGCTGGGACGCCGCTCGCCGGTGCCGGTGGAAGTGGTCGTTTTCGGTCATTGTTCTACGGGTCGCAAGCTTCGCAAGTACGGCCAAGTGAGGCTGCGAGAATTCGAGGGTAGACCTTGGCTCACCGACGGCGGCAACGTAATCTATGACATAACTGTCGGCGCGATCGAGAGTCCGCAACGGCTCGATGCCGACATTCACGCCATCCCGGGGGTCGTCGAAACCGGGCTATTCGTGGCGCGCACGGACATGCTCATCATTGGCAGCGCATCCGGGGTTCGGCGGGTGCAGAGCGCCCAATCAGTCAAGCCAATCTAGACCGGACACAAACTCACCCAACCTATCTTCGTTTCTTCCCGCAAAGATCCAGGCCAGTAGCAGTTGCCGGTGTTTGAGGACCAACGTATCAAAACGGTAGTTCAATCCAACGTAGCTAGTCCGCTCTGCCCGCTCACCCTTTACCGTCATCGTTGAAGACCGACCCTGGCCTAGAAGCGCCGGGGGAACGTTGGACCGCACGGCCATGTCGATAGCCCCGAAGAAGTCGGCGCTGTCCGCAGATGAAGCGCGCGGGGCCAACATTACAATTGTAAGGCTGGCATTTTTGGATGCCCAAAGCATCCGTTGACCCGACTCACCGAAGGCCTCAGCGTGTGCTTTCAATCGAAAGTCGCCTGGCAATTTTTGAGACAATCCGAAGCGTAGATCGGTGAAACTGTTGTCGGTTGTTTCGACGGCGTTTCTGCAATCGTCTAATCTGAACGAAGCGAAGGCCGATTTCCAATCCGATTGGCATCGAGCCGATTCTGACGAACATGTAGCTAAGATGCCGAGCTCATTTTTCTGATATTCTACCGTAGCCAGGGTTACAGAACGATTTCCCTGATCGAGCCGAGCCGTGCCCTGAGCGAAGTGTGCAACATGGCCGGATAGAGACTGCTCCTGAGGCGGGCCCAGCTGCAATTGCAACTCCTTGGCTAGACGCTGATACAGACCTATCCCGTCTTGCTGACTAGGTTGCGCGTATATCCGAACTATCGAATCGGATTGCACATCCCTCGCCCGCATGATTAGTCGGTCGTCGCCCTTCTGCGCCTCGTTTCCGACGACCATTTCCCAAAAACCTTCGGGTTTGCACCAGCTGAAGCATTTGGAATAGTGGTAAAAGCAACCGTTACGAAGGGACATGTCATGTGCCACTTGCAGCTCGGCGGTTTGAACGCCTAGCAGCGCCTGGCGCAAGGCCTTGCGATCCTCTTGCGATAGGAATTCAATTCGGGAGGTAACTTGATCGAGTAGTTGAGGCGCAGTTGCCCGATACAACTCCGAATAGCCCACAATGAGCTCAATCTCCTGGTCGCCTTGGATGACGCTCCCATAACCATAAAGGTTTCCAAAATCAGAGCGACCCAATTTAAACGGGCGCCTCGAACCGAACAGCGTTAGCTCAAGCCTCTCAGAAACGAAGCTGACATGCAGATTCCGACTGTGGGCCCTTTGATGCTCGGTCAATCGCTCACCCACGCGACGTTTCTGTCGCTGCTTGACTCTGATTGACAATGAGGCATCCGGATCATCGCGGACAAGAGCCAGGTCCGAGTCCGGGCTGAAATCGAGCAGTTCGCCACCGACCAGCAATTGCCAGCTGGGTGGGGCGACTACGCTGAGTCCCGTAACGGCATTCTCATAATGCCCGCCACTTGCTCTCCACCCAACTCCGACCCTGGCACCGATTTCGCTCACCTCATCCGCTTCCTGAACTTTGCCAGGGAGCAGTGTGAAACTATCGAAAAAGCGTTGCGCCCTCGTTTGGTCGAATTTTTCGCCGGAGCCCCGGACTAACAGGCGAAAAACGTAGTTTTGATGAAAGAAAATAACGGCGCGAAGTCGCACTGGCTGACCTGCATAGATCCCGCTGACGTCAATGCTTTCAGCTGGGTAGTTTTGAAACTGGATCTTGTCGCGGGAAAAGACATTCTTGTTCAAATAAGTCAGGCGCTGAAGCCAATCGTCCACATAGACCACGAGTGAGGCTGGCGGTGCGTGTGCCACGAATATGTTGCCCGTCAGCCCCTGCTCGGAGTCGTATGCGGAAAGCAGCGCACCGGAAAAGGTAATATTCTTGTCGCTCTTGTTGAGCAACTGCCAACCTTCGCCCGGCCAATCCAGACGTATGCGGTGGACTTCGTCAACTATAAAGGGTCGCGTACTTGGGGCTGTGGTCTTCCTCGAGCTGCTATCTCTATCGTCTGGTATCAAGCGACAGCCGAGGCTAGATAACCCGATCTGCGCTACGAGTATGCTTCGGACCAATCCGTAGATCACGCTTGACCACTCTATCGCGCATTGCCCGAATGTTTGCAAAAAACATCAGGAAGGACAAAGATATTCCAAAGTATGCTGATCTGCGCGAGGTTCCCAAGGGAAGGGACTTCCGAGGCATTGCCGGAACATAAGTAGCGCTGCCCTCATTTCCTGGAGCAGTCAGTCGAGGCGCAATGCCTGGACGCGCAAGCCGCCATTGTGAAACTTTGCCAAGCATTGCCAAGGTAGTTTTGGCTGCCAGGGCCGCACGGATTCAGGAAGCAGTGCAATCACGGGACGCAGGTCAACGCGACGTGACAGCAATGCTTCGAATCGCTCGAGAACATTTACGAAACTGCTCGATCTTCCTAGTCGAATTCCGTATGGCGGATTGGTGAGAATTGCAGCGCCAAGTGGTACCGAATCGGCAATTGCTTCGAAGTCGCCGTGGAGCCAGACGCAATGTGACTCAACCTCTGAACGACCTGCGTTCGCTCGCGCCGCCTTAAGTACTGACTCATCGATGTCAGAGCCGTAGGCGCGTACCCGTTGACGTGTGCCAGGTTCGCGATCTTGAAGCCAGTGAAGGTATGAAGCAGCGTCGTGGATTGGCCAAGCTTCGAACGCAAATCGGCGATGCCGTCCGGCGTCCAATCCCAATTGGTGCTCGACCCACTCGATTGACATACAGCCTGAGCCGCAAAATGGGTCCCACAGCGTGATCTCCTGGCCCGTGTGCTCCTGGTTGAGCATGCGAACCATTGCCGCAGCAAGGGTTTCCCGCAGCGGTGCTTCTCCAACGGAGGTGCGATGTCCGCGTCGGTGTAAGAGTTCACCCGAGCAATCAATGCTGGCCTGCACGATGTCACCCGCAATTCTCACGAATACGGTCTGTGGATTCGCAGTCTCTGCGGAGTCGGCCGCAGCAATTCCCAAACGCCGGTCGATAACCTCACGCGTGCGCTCAGCTACCGCCCCTGAATGCCACAATCGAGAGCGATGACAGGTGACTTGCACCTTGGGGTTTGCGGTTGGACTCAGGTATGCGTGCCAGGGTAGTCGAGCCAAGCCCGAAGTGAGATCGGCAAAGTGACGTGCACGAAATGATCGCAGTCGGACGCGGATGCTCTCGGCCAGGCGGGACTGGTGGTGCAAGCGCCAAAGGTTTTCAGTAGATGCCCGCAATTCGATGCCACCGGCTACGACCGACCCCTTGAGACCCAGCCCTTGCATTTCAAGGGCGAGCCAAGGCTCAAGCCCGGGACTTACCGCGATAAATAGTCTGTGTTGGGTCTTTGCCAGCGACACGTTACCTTGCAACCTAGCGTAATCTGCCAGCCAGGGGCGGGGCATGCCCTCAAAGAGTCCGAGAAATCTGAGCCTTTGACCTGGCTTGCTCGAGCACAGTGGTCTTTCGCGCGGAATTGGCGCTAGACTTGGCTGGTGACCCACCGTCAAATTGCCCGCACATTTGTAATGGGGTTGTTGTTGGCCTTTGGTGTTCCACCTCTAGGGCATGCTGAAACGACTAAGCCCAACGACACTGCAACACCCGCAAACCCGCGTCCTGCTGCATTACGCCCGTCAGCGACGAGTCCGACCCCCAAACCAGCCGCCCCTACTGATGCAAAGTCGCCCAATTCCCAGGCGCTAGACATTGCAAATCTGAGGCAGGGCTTGGTTGTTGTGCAACAGGCAAAACGAGCCGTTGCTGTCGGGCTGGTGCTTGCGGGAGATGGGCGAATCTTGACCACACTTTCTCAATTGGGAAACGGAAACTCTTTGTCGGCGGTTTACTCGACTGGGGCGGAAAAGCGGCTTCGCATGGCGGCGTCGAATCGAGGGTTGAACATTGCGCTGCTCGCCCCCGAGGACAGTCGTTTCAACAAGGGCCTGCGCGCGTCGCGTACGGCAGCGGATGATCCTGCAGCCCATGCGCGTTGGCTTCGCGGAAACCAAGCCAATGCGACAGCGCTTGCCGCGGCGGGACCACTGCGTCGTGAAACCCTTACGGGTGGCGATGGTTTTACTTTGCGCGATGTATTTACATTGAGCATCACACCGCGGCCATTCGAATTCGGGTCCGTGTTGGTGGACGGCAACGGCGACGTACTGGCGATGGTGTCGCAGGCCTGTCAACCCAACCCCAATGGTGAGTGCCGTCTGGTGCCCTACGCGATTCCCGTCTCGATGTTGAAGGAGTTCTTGCGCAACGTTCCTGAGGGCGCCCCAATGCCTGCACCCTGGATCGGACTGCAGGTTGCCGAAGTGGATGCAGGGGCAATCAAAGCGGTAAGAATCAGCGCCGTGGATGCGCGAGGTCCCGTGGCGGCACTTGGGCTGCGTGCTGGCAAGGACCTGGCCTCCTCGGATTTGCTCGTCGCAATCGACGGCGTGGCTGTCACATCGACTCGCGCCTTCGAGGAATTACTTCGCCGTCGCACCGTAGGAGAGCGGGTTCGCTTATTAATTTACAGTGATGGCCGGTATCGAGAAGCAACGGCCGTTCTTGGCCGCGAGCCGGAGCATCTGGCAGATACTTCCGGCAAGCGGACGACGGATGTGGGTTATTGACAAAGAGCCTAGCGGTCGGCCGGCGCCGTAACGTCATTCGCTGGCTGCACTAAAGGCGATGTTCGATTGACAAGAGACCCGATGAAAGTCGAGACTTTGCACGATCTCTGAGCCGGTGTAACTCCTACCGCCCCGAGCTGATCCCATCGTGAACTCCCCCTTGCGCATTGAAGTTGCTGGCCAGACCGACGTTGGGCGAAAACGCAATCACAACGAAGACAACTTCGCCATTTTTCCGGAGTTTGGCTTGTATATCGTAGCGGACGGCATGGGAGGGCATGCGTCGGGCGAAGTCGCGTCTAAAATGGCGATCGATACGCTCCAAGAATTCTTCGCGTCCACGTCCGACGATCCGGAGCGTACCTGGCCGTATAAAATGGATCGTGCCAAGGGCTACGAGGAGAACCGCCTCATTACGGGAATCAAACTCTGCAACTTGCGGATTTTTGAACAAGCCCAACGCAATTCCAAGCAGCGAGGAATGGGCACCACGGTCGCGACGCTTTTTGCCGTCGAAGACGGGTTTTTCGTGGCCCACGTGGGTGACAGCCGCTGCTATCGAATACGAGACAGCCGCATCGAGCAATTGACCGAGGACCACTCCTTGCTCAATGACTACAAGAAGATGAAGCGGTTAACAGAGGAAGAAATCGCCAATTTTCCGCACAAGAACGTCATCGTGCGCGCGCTTGGCATGAAGGACACTGTGAAGGTGGATACCCGGTTCGAACAACCGGAAACTAATGATTTGTTGTTGCTATGCAGTGACGGCCTGTGTGGCCCTGTTGCCGATCCACAAATCCTCGATATTGCGCATTCTACAACCGACTTGGCGGAAATTGCCCAACGTCTAATTGGCGCGGCCAATGATCGGGGCGGCCCAGACAATATTACGTGCGTCGTCGCGCGCTGGGTTCAATAGTTTTCTCCCCGCCCGCTGGGATTTTTCTCCCCTACCTAGCAGTCGCTGCAGTTCCGCCGAAAGCCGATTTGCCGAGAGCAGCCGACGGCCGACAGCAGTCTAGCCGAAAGCCAGCGCACTTCAGCTATCGTCGTTTCGATACTATCGATTCGGCACCACTTGAACCGGAGTCGGCACGCTCTTGACCATCTCAGGTGAGCCTGAGAGTGGGTGTATGACAAAATAAATGAACACTATGAACGACAACATCATGAGACTCGTCACGAAGAACGTAGAAATCGGCGCGTAGCGAGTGGTACTCCAGCCATCAGCGTAGAACTTGCCGCCACTGCGTTCGCGGATCTTGCGCTGAACGCCCCGTAAAACGTCGGGCGAGTCATCGTGCGTTGCGTCGAGAGCTCCGCGCAGCAAACTGCGTAGCTGCGCATCTTCGTTCGGATCGATATCGGGGTCTGTGACGCGCCGGCTGTTGTCGCGTGAACTAGGCATATCTGTCATGGCAAGGGTTCCCCAAGTGCCTGGGCAACGCGCTGTTTGAGCAGCGCACGTGCGCGGTGAATTCGGCTCTTCACGGTGCCCTCTGCGACACCGGTGATATCTATGATTTCTTCATAACTCAGATTTTCTACGTCGCGCAAAATGAGGGCTTCGCGAAAATCCGGGTCGAGTTCCGCAATGCACTTTCGCATAATCGCCTCGATTTGCATGCCTTCGACCATATGATCAGGGCGATTGACTTGTCCGGATGTTACCCCTTTGGCTTGGTGCAAAGGTTGGCGATCCGCAACTGCATCGAGGGCGTCCTGCTTGTCATCTTGGCGCCGCGACAGGTACTTGGAGCGATTTTTGCAGAGATTTATCGCGACGCGATAGATCCAAGTTCCGAGTTTTGACTCGCCGCGAAACTGCCCAATTCCCTTAAAGACCTGCACGAATACTTCTTGCGCCATGTCCTCGGCGTCCTCGCGGCGTCCGAGCATTCGGGCGACCAAGCGATATACACGCGGGCTATAGGCTTCGACGAGCTCGTTGAAAGCTCGCTCGTCGTGCCTTTGCAATCGCTCGACGAAACGGCGTTCGGTACTTTCGTCGAGCGGCATGGCGACCATGGAGGGTACATCGAATGACCCAGCTACGCCTCGTCCTTATGCGCGGGCGCGACCTGTCACTTCCCTGCTCAGACAACACCCCACTTGATTGGTTCCGGCGCATGGATTCGAACCATGATTCAGGGATTCAAAGTCCCTTGTCCTGCCTTTAGACGACGTCGGAAGAGCGGGCGCGAGAATAGCAAATCCTGTCGATTTCGCTCGCTTGGTCTCGTAATTCCGAACCATATCGGTCAGTTGGCCCATTTTCGACGAGTTTGTTGCCTCAAGAAAACTTCCCTAGGTGCTTCAGGATATTCACTGCAGCAGCCTGGGCTCGACGAATACAGTCGGGGATACCGACGCCGCCGAATGCAGAACTCGAAAACAGAAGTCCCGGCATTTCGGCCAAGCGGCTTTCGATGCGTTCGAGCCTTGCGTTGTGTCCGACGATCGGCTGAGGATTCGTCCGCACATGCTTGAACGTCCAAACATTCTGCGGCTTGCCGATGGGTCCAATCATACGTTCGAGTTCTTCGCGAGCCAACTCGGCAAGTTCGGCTTCACTCGATTGGGTTACTAAATCCGGCTCGCGTGCGCCTCCCAGGAATACGCGAATCAGTGATCCGCCGCTTGGCACACGCCCCACCCACTTCGTAGAAACCCAGGTCGATGCAAGCGCGCGACCCTCTGTGCGAGGCACGATGTAACCGGACGCATCCAGCGATCTCGGAAGTTGCGCCGTCGAAAGCGCGAAGAACACGGTTGCGGTAGAGACGTAAGTAACAGCCAGCAGCTTCCGCTGCAAGTATCGAATCAGGCACGACTTCAGCTGCGGCATGCGCAGGCAAACATAGAATTACCGCGTCAAAGTCCTGCACGACTCCGTTTGACAACTGGGCTCGCCAAAGGCCGTCCTCGCGTCGTTCGAGCCGGACGATCGAAACACCCAGGCGTAAACACTCTTCTGGCAAGCGCGCGACGAGCTTGTCCACCAATTGTCCCATTCCGCCCCGAAGTGATTGAAATGGACTCTCCGGTTGGCGCCCCTGCCGATACAGCCATTTCACGAAGGCAATCAAGTCGGGCGGGTAGAGCGGGTCGTCCAGCGCGGCACCCGTGCGAGCTTCTTTTTTGTTATTGGCCTTTACGGCACGCGCACGTTCGGCTGAAAATAATGCTCGAATCAAACTCCCGTGACGGCTTTCGAGTTCGACCAATTGGGGGAATGTCGACAGGATGCTCAATTCCTCGATGTCG
>CAWFUX010000062.1:0-89133 GCA_963819085.1 uncultured delta proteobacterium | reverse complement strand
GCATCTGGCGTTGCGTCGGGCGATCGTCATAGACCCGCGGCGTCTCGTTGCCGGTCTCGACGTAGCCGTTGCGCTTGAGGTATTCGCGATGTCTTGATCGAGACGTGATGAACGGACGTTTTCCCCCGCAGGCGATATCGGCGCCCATGGCGCGATAGCCTTCGATGTCCTTGATCAGCGCCGGGCCTTTTTGGCCCTTGGTCTCGTCGAAGAAGTTGGAGCCGTCGCGGATTTCGACGAGGCAGTCCATTTCCTTGTCATAGCGATAGCGCGGCATCAGACGCCATCCTTCAGGAGCCATGCTTCAAGCAGGAAGCTATACTTGTAGATCGCCGCATCCATCACTGAATACGAACTGCCAGCCGAAAGTTATCCAATTAATATCGTTGCCGGCCCTGACAAAAATCTGTGGTTCACGGAGGGCTTGCCGGATAACAAGATCGGGAAGATCACGACGTCGGGTACGATTACTGAATCCCCCTTGCCGGTTGCGAGCGGGCCATATGGGATCCAGGGTCGGTTCCGATGGGAATCTTTGGTTCACTGAGCACGGGAAAAATAAGATCGGAAGGATCACGACCAGTGGCTCGATCACTACATACGAACTGCCGACTTTGAGCGAACCGCTCAATATCGTCGCCGGTCCCGGCGGCCTTTGGTTCGCCATGCATAATTCAGACAAGATTGGAAAAATCAGCTATCCCGAAGGCGAAGTCCAAACCCCCGCTCCAGGCTACACGCTTCGAGTACCAAGTTCCCCTATCGGGCTCGGAACTGCACTCGATGACCAGTGGCGAAGTGGCCAAGTGGGGACAGACGACGATCCAGTGGAAGCGACGGCGATCCTCCCGCCCGACTCGCCACAGGCTTGGCCGGCGTCAAGCTACAAACGCGCAACCGTGTACTACATGAAATCTCCGGCGCCAAGCCTGTTTCAAAGGCCGCCACGAGTGCCGTCTGGGACAGTCCCACCCCCAGTTCAGGTTAAGAAACCCCCGGCGCCGGCAACGACAGAATCTGAGGCTGCGAAGCCAGCTGATGCCAGCAAAGGGTTTGGCAGCTTCCAACCTGTAAAGACCGAGAGCGCGCCCGCCACTGTAAAGAGGGCCCGGGATCGAAGCGGCTGGAAAGAGGTTCCGGCCAGTCCAATGGCGGCCCGCCGGGTCGCCGAGGCCATCCGCACCGAAGACACCCGGCGAGTCAAAGGATTACAAGCTCCCGATGCGGCAGTCGGTACCCGCAGGACGAGGCGCAAGAATTGACATCATCGAGGGGTAGTTGGGATAGCGGCCGCTGCGGTTTTCGCTATGAGTCGCAAAACCGAAGCTCCTGCTACGCCCACACCGGAGCCGTCGGTTTCGCAGAAGGTCGAGTCGGCACCGGTGGTTCTCAACTTAACGGGAAAATCACCCGGGCGGGACCCGGACCCAGCACAGCTGCTTCAGTCGAAGCGGCACCTGCCCCATCAGCTTCTGCAGCACCGGCGGCTTCAGTTGTCGAAAAGCCCGCCGAGCCCGCGGCTGCGCCACCCAAGGTCGAGGCTGCTCCTCCGAAGGTCCGGCAGGTAGTTCCGCGTCGCAAGAAGGCCGATGCGGGTGCGGCGGCACCTGCGCTGGAAACACCCGACGAATTGTATCCGACCAATCCCCGCCCCCTAAGTCTGGTTCTGACACTAGTGGATCGTCGGAGTCCACCCCGCCTTCGTCCAATACGAAATCGAAATCCAAGAGCGCGCCTACACCAGCGCCAACTGCTACCGAAGAATCCAGCCCACTCTGAATAACCGGCCCAAGAAGAGGGCGGTCGGATCGGGATTCGACGGCGATCGAACGATTGTCCCGCTTTTAGCACAATAACGGGGGCAATTGGCCGTATGTGCTTTCGGTCTTAGTATGGTCTTCCCCGAGCCTCGGCTCCCCACTGCAGCGGCTAGCAATTTGAGCGGAAGCAACTCAGATCCCGATCCGTTAATCGGTAAGCTTCTCGCCGATCGGTACCGGTTGTTCTCGTTGCTCGGCGAGGGGGGTATGGGACGCGTGTACTTGGGCGAGCACGTGCTCATGCGCAAACGCGTGGCGGTCAAGATCCTGCACCGGGAGCTGACCCAAGTGCCAGAGGTGGTGGCTCGCTTCGAACGCGAAGCGATGGCGGCTGCCAACATCGATCACCCCAACATCGCGGCCGCGACGGATTTTGGAAAACTGCCGGACAGCAGCGTGTTCTTGGTTCTCGAATACGTTCAAGGGAGAGGTCTTCGCGAACTCATAGACGAAGGCCCGCTGCCCGTCGAGCGCGCGCTGAACATTGCGCGACAGATTGCCTCCGCGCTCGTCAGTGCACACGCGCTTGGCATCGTGCATCGCGATTTGAAGCCCGAAAACGTGATGCTTGTCGAGAAAAGCGGCGACCCCGATTTCGTCAAAGTCCTCGATTTTGGTATTGCCAAAGTTCCGGTCCAAGATGTCTCAGAGCGCGGCTCGATTCGACCTGCCAAGGTTATCACGCGGGTCGGCATGATATTTGGCACCCCTGAATATATGTCGCCAGAACAAGCCCTGGGGCAAAATGTAGACGCGCGTGCCGACCTCTATGCATTGGGAATCATCCTGTATGAAATGCTGTGTGGTAGGCGACCCTTTAGTGCCGAAAGCCCGGTTGGCATCCTCGGGCAACAGCTGCAAGGCCCGCTACCAACCTTTGCCAAGCGAGCCCCGCATGTAAGAGTGCCGTTCGCTCTGGAACAACTCACCTTGCGACTCCTGGCGCCAACGGCGAGTTCACGCTTCCAAAGTGCCGCGGAACTAACCACTACATTCGAATCCATTCAGGCGCAGCTTGCCCTAAGGGCTATCGAATCCAGAGGACGCGCACCCATGGCATCGGGTTCACTCGGGCGCGTTTCGAACCCGCAATTGTTCGATTCGCAGCCCGCGCTGAGCGGACAGATTGTCGTCGATTCGGCGCAATTTGCCGCGACTGCAAGCCTGGACGATGCACCGAACGCCTCCACGATGCCCGCGCCCGTCTACGACAACAAGGCGACTCGGCGGTCATATGACACACACCAAGATTTTCGCAGTGTGGTGGTGAGCGTCGCGCGGCGCAATCGACAACGTCTGTTGATTTGGGGAATTGCCGGCACGCTGCTTTCACTCATCGTCGTTGCATCGTGGCGTGGGCTGCGATCGTCGAAACCGCCCGAAAGGCTCGTCGTCTCCCGAGCGGCATCGGTCGCAAAACCGGCGCCAACTCCGCTGCCGAGTGCGCAAGTGCAAACTGCTTCTGAAGCGCAAATTCCACAGGCGCGTGCCTCGGGGCTCCCGGCACTTTCGGACCTTGCCAAAGGCTACCCCAAGGATCCCAAAGTCTGGATCGAATTGGCGCGCGCTCAACTTGCCGCCGGTAACGCCACAGCAGCTGTTGCAGCGGCTGGTCAGGCCTACGCCGCCGATCAGACAGCCAGCAAAGATGCAAAGCTTGCGACAGTGTTGTGGAAGACGGCTCAAAAACGCGAGTCATCCGAGAATACACTCCGATTGCTGGAGGGCGGATTCGGCGAACGCGGCATCGACATCTTGTACGACCTAACCACGACCGCCGGGGTGCGTCGCGATCTAAAGAAGGCGGCTGCCAGTGCACTTTACTCGATGGCGGCGCAAAACGCGGCATCCCCTGCCCTCAAGGTATTGCTTGCGTTCGAACACGCTATGACCTGCGAAGAAAAGAAGGCACTGCTCCCCAGTATCGAGCGCGATGCCGACGCCCGCTCGATCCCGTTATTGACCGCAATGCACTCGAACGTAGGTTGCGGCAAAAGAAGGCGCAGTGACTGTTACGCGTGCCTCCGCAACGGCCTGCAGCTCGAAAACACGATCGCTGCGGTGAAAAAGCGCGAAGGTTCGTAGTCGCGCCCTGCGATGCGCCCGCGACAACCCTGCGCAGCCCGCCAATCATGACGACAAGGAATTGTGCAGAGGCAGTTTGCGTTTCCGAAAGTGAAAGCCCGGCGTCAACGAGTTCGCTTCTGTATTTATTCAAATTGCCGCATCACCAAACGAACTGGCTGGGACACTCGCAATTTGCGCCCATTTCTTAGGTATCGGCGCTGCGCGAGTATGTCGGGTAAAGTCTGCGTCATGCCAACGTCGCGTCGATATGTTTGGTGTCACACGACTCGACAGGTGTTATCATCAACATCATGACTCACCTCGGGGACGCACGGACACTTCAATTTCACCTCTTAGCGGCTCTCCTGCTAGTCGGCTGCGGCGGGTCTGATAATGGGGGAACCGGCACGGCTGGCACGGGCGGTCAAGTGACCGACCCTTGGCGCGACTACTGCACCGCAACATTCAAGAGCGATGTGGCCATTCAGGATGGGTTTGGGGGAACGGCGTTTACGGCGCATGCAGGCGAGCAATACCTATTGACTGAATTTGGCACTTTCGCCGGCCAGCCGCGCGTTCAGATAGACTATTTGACGCCGCTCGGTCCAGACAAGTACACGGTGCCAGTTACGGGTGGTGCAGACACATTCCCCTTTACGAGCAGCTGCACGATTGATAATACGGTTCAGTACTATGTGGCGTTTACGGATGTTACGGTATTTGCGGCGCAAGATCTAGCCGCCAAGATCTGTGAGCATACCCGCGGGCACCTCATTACAGCTAGATTCGACGGGGGGCTGGCTATTCAACGACCGGGTTCTCGAACGGTCCTCAAACCTATGATATCAAGCTTAACGCGTTTTCAGCCCAGTGTGGCAATGCTACCGACGGGTTCATCAGCGTTCCCGAAACCGCGGTTCTCGGCGTTAATACCTGGCTCGTCCCGATTGATGTCTTGCTGAAAGCCAATAACGCTAGCGGGACTTTCGCGGCTGGTCGTAGGGCCGATTTTCTTGTCGTTTCGGCACAAAGGCCTTCGCAACGTTCGCGCAAACATGCATTTCCGACTAAGATTGTCGGTATGATCGTTGGCGTACCCAAGGAAATCAAGGACCACGAGTATCGAGCAGGCATGTTGCCAGTGGGAGTCGAGGAACTCACGCAGGCGGGCCATCGAGTCTTGGTTCAGAAGGGGGCCGGGCTCGGCAGTGGCATTCGCGACAGTGATTACGAAACCAACGGCGCCGAGCTCGTCGATCAAGCGAGGGACATATTCGCAGACGCTGAGCTCATCGTGAAGGTAAAGGAGCCCCAGGCTTCGGAGATTGCAATGCTTCGTGAGGGTCAACTTGTCTTTACGTACTTTCACTTTGCGGCAAGCGAAGTACTCTACACGGGGAGTCTTGAATTCAGGCGCAACGGCGATTGCGTACGAAACGCTGCAAGACCAACGGGGTAACCTGTGCCTTCTTACTCCTATGAGCGAAGTGGCGGGGCGGATGAGTATCCAACAAGGTGCGAAGTATCTCGAGCGACCGCAGGAAGGTCGGGGTATATTGCTGGGTGGCGTCCCAGGCGTGGAGCCCGCGCATATTACCGTGCTCGGAGGTGGAGTCGTTGGAACACAGGCCGCCAGAATTGCCGCCGGCTTTGGAGCATCGGTCTGCGTGCTGGACAATAATCTCGATCGCTTGCGCTACCTGGACGACATCATGCCGCACAATGTGACAACGCTCTTTAATGATCGGCACACTATTCTCGATCAGCTCACCAGGGCCGATTTGGTCATGGGTGCGGTTCTCATTCGCGGAGCCAGAACGCCCGGCTCGTAAGACGCGAAGATCTCAAGGTGATGAAGCCTCGCGCCGTGGTCGTGGACGTCGCTGTAGATCAGGGCGGCTGCTTCGAAACTACGCGCCCAACGACACATGCCGAGCCGACGTACGTCATCGACGATGTAGTGCATTATGCTGTCGCCAACATGCCGGGTGCCGTTGGGCGCACCAGCACTTATGCGCTATGCAACGCCACACTTCCGTATGTGCTGTTTCTTGCGAATCACGGCCTGAGTGCGGCGGCCCACCAGAACTCGAACATCGTGAGTGCTGTCAATGTGCATCACGGCAAAGTGACCCATCCCGCCGTCGCAGATACGTTTGGACTTCCCTACGTGCCATTCGTTGCATAGTCTTATTGACGCGCAGGGGGGAAGAAAGGATCCAGAAAGAAAGGACCATTCAGCAGTTACTGCGGGTTTGCGCAGCAGCGAAAGCCTTCACAGTAGTAGTACGTGTTCTCGTCGTGGCTGACAGTGATAGGACGGCAACGATTACGCGCTCCGCTGATCCAGTGCCCTCCCTTGAATGCCGACTGATACGGTTTGCCGTTCGATGTAACGTTCGCTGTCCACTCGTCAACGTTCCCGCCCAAGTCCATGACCCCGTAAGGTGACTTGCACCTCGGCATCGACCCGGAGGGAACGCGCCGTGACAACCGGTCAACCTCAGCTTGAATTTCGGACGCTGGGGCGGTGTGGCTTGCCAAGAATTCCGTCGTTGGGCTGCACCCAGAGATGACCAATGTTGCACGCGGTGGTGTCGCGCGCCCAGCCATAGGGATAGGGCAAACGCTCCGGACCTTCGCAGGCCAAGGTCCATTCATCGTCCCCGCACAAGCGCTTGCTCTGAACCTCACAGAGCCGCTTGGCTTCGAACCAAGTCACCATTACTACGGGTATGGCGCCCGCTCGGTTCGGGTACTCGAATTCATCGATGCAGAAGTGCTTTGGTTCTTCTTTTTCCAGGCACTTGGCAAAGCCAGGCTGGTAAGCTTCGCAGTAATAGGGCTCCGGTTCTTCGGTCTCCTCTTCCGTATGGGTGCGTCCGCCCTTGACGCAGCGATGCATGAGATCGGTGCAATAGCTACCATTTACCTCCCGCATATTCTCTGGGCAGCGGGGGACCCCAGGGCTAGCCAATAAGTAGCTCGCACCTTGGCTTGCTCCACTATCGGAAGCCTGCCCACCGACTCCAGACTGAACACCTTCGGCACGCGTGAAAGTATGGGGGGCTGCGGCGTCCGTTACTTTCGGAGCAAAAGTCACCGAACGCGCGCCTGCCTGCACGGCCTTCGGCGTCTGCCGTTCTTCGATCTTGCTGAGATTCTGTTCGATATCTTGATTGGAATCGTTGAACGCGCATGCGGTGCCCAATGACACGGCAAGCGATGTCCAATGACGTACTGCAAACGATCGCCAGGACTTCGTCCCGGCACTCATCGGGGCGACCTGATTGACTGGCGTGGGCGAGCCCAAGATAGGATTGCACCGAGCAGCAACGAAGCGCACGCAACGAATGCCAACGAGTTGCCGAGATTGCGCCACACACGTAGGACCAAAACTGGCGACTCTTTGAACCCTAGAAATGCGTTCTCGCCAGTCCATTCGGGGTCGAGCGGCAAGAGGTCCCGTCAACTCCCAATCGAGACATCTGCCTTGGGTACGGAGGTGGAAGACTCCGGCTCAGGGTCGCGAATCGAATGCAATTGAATCGTGTCGCTTCCGTCTTGAACGGGCTTGGATGGCGAGACTTCCAACCGCCGGTGCCCGTGGCGGAGTATCACGCTGTCATTGACGACGTTCACACGATCCATTGCCAATTGGTAAGTTCCGGATGCGCTCGCCCAAGATTGACGACGATTGACGCGGAGTCGCTCGGACGCCGTTCCCACTCGTCGCTCGAGCCAGGCTGTGATTGGCCGCCGTGACCCTGGTCGCCGTCCACGAGCCTCGACACGCATCACGCGATAAATCTCGCCGCGAATGGCCGTGCCTTTCGTTGTAATTTCGAATTTTTCCTCGGCAGGGTGAACCTCGAGCCACAGGTAGGCGCCAAGCGCCAACACCCAGCCCACTTGAAGAATCGTCAACCCAAGTCGAGAACTAGAACCGTCGGCGGGCGTTGCCTGATTCGAAACCGAGTCGCGAACACGGAGAATTGCGTGACAACACCAAGCGACCGCAACAATTGTCAAGCTACCTGCCCAGACCGTGTGCCAACGAGGCGCCGACCACCAGCCTCCCAAGTTGCGAAGGTAGAAATCCGGAAATCGTTTAAACAAGATACTTCCAGTTCCAGATAGTGCGGCAGTAGCGAATGCGCACGCAATGCCGGTACAGGACTGTGACAGCTGGGCGCGAACCCGCTTGAGCATCTTTGAAAACATCACCTGCTCTGGCAGCTAAGCGCCTATCGAGCGAAATTGCCACAAGTATTGCGGTATCCGTCCGATCGAATCGAATTTCCGGCCGCTAGCGCTGCTCAGTGTAGATCCTACCGACGGCACCAAGAACCTTCCGCGAACAGGGGGCATTGGGACGATGTATACAAAATTCATGGTCCCGACGTGCTTAGAATACTGGACCTGGCTCCGCGGAGTTGTCAACTTGTTCAGCTAGCGCAAGGTGAGCCATCGAAGCGGGCAGTCCGTCGAAGAACTGAACAGTTCCGTTGTCCAGGTCGTATTCGGCTCCAACCACGACGAGCCGCCCGACTATTACCAATTCCTCGAGCAATCGGCTCCCGTGACGCAGGTGGTCGGCGGAGGCTCGTACATTGGCGCGCAGGGCTTCATGCAGCAATTGACTACGCTCGGCCTCGCTGTGGGTCTCGCGCACGAGCTCAGCGATATGGGGCGTGATTCGGTCGGTGATCGAGCGAATGTTCTTCGATTCAGGACTGTCACCGGTTTGAACTGCGTTAAAGGTTGCAGAAATGGCGCCGCACCGGGAGTGCCCAAGGACCACCACTAGACGCGGGCCAAACTGGGAGGCCGCAAACTCTATCGAGCCGACCACCGAGGGCGCCACTATGTTGCCGGCAATCCGAACGACGAACAAGTCCCCGAAGCCTTGATCGAATATGATCTCGATTGGCGTTCTCGAATCTGAGCATCCAAGAATGATCGCAAACGGGCGTTGAACCTCTGCGCCGAGATCGTGGCGCCACATGCGAGCAATTGGATCACCCGCCTTTTCGACGAAGCGGCGATTGCCGTCAACTAGCCGTTGCAAGGCTTCTGCCGGCGGCGGGGATTGCGGATCGTAAGTATGCGGCATGCGTCCGATATACTACTTGAGGCTCAATTGTTCAATGGCTTCGACATCTCGTTGACTGAGTTCGAAATCGAAACTAGCGATATCTTCGTGCATGTGCGTGGCACTCGAGGTACCGGTCAATGCAATCATCCCGAGCTGCGTCGCAAACCGAAACACCACTTGCGCTGGGGTCCGACCACTATCCCGGGCGATTCGCATCAATGTTGGGGACTTCATTTCTTCGCGATTGGCGGTTAGCAGGGAAAAGCCTTGGTAGACAATGTCGCTCGCCTGGCACAGGGCTCGCACCTCCCGGTCCCAGCCAGTTCGAGCAAAGCAGCGGTTCTGAACGAAAGCCGGAACCACGCTGCAATCAGTCAATAACTCTGCCAATTGCTCGACGCTGACGTTGCTGATCCCGAGCAGTCCCACCTTTCCCTTGCGCTGCAAAACCTCCATCGCCTGCCACACCTCCCAATCCACTCGACTAAAGCCGCGTGCACGCGAGGGGCCGTGCAACAAATATGAATCGATATGTGAAGTGTGCAGGTGTTCGAGCGAGCGTTCGAATGATTGCATGACTTGAAGTGCGGGAGGCGCGGCACTGTCGTAAGGCAGCCGATGGTCTTGACTACTCGCGTACGTGAACTTCGTTTGTACGAACAATTCGGAACGAGGGACTTTTCCCGCATTGATGAAGGCATCGACGGCCTCGCCAACGGCTGCCTCGAAGTAATGCCGCCGCTGATTCGCGGTATCGATGGCACGAAACCCTTCGCTCAACGCCATACCTGTCAAATCGGAGGTCCGTTCCTCCTTCCAGGCGGTGCCATAAAAGAGGGCTGGAACGTCGATGCCTCGTACACTAAGCCGGGGAGTTTCAGGGCTATTCATGCGCGTTGGGCATTATAGCCGCTAAGTCTTGGGCTGCGAGCAACAGACCCGGCCCTGTTTCGCCGAGGCCGGACCAGCGCTCTGCCGTAAGAAAAGCCCCGCGGGTTCAATCCCCCAATACGTGAAGTCGCCGCGGACGTAGACTCACGTCGCTGATGTCGTTTCCTCCTCCTTTGCTCCGTCTCGATTTTGCGACCTTATCTCAAGGCGGTCATCGCCTATTTGAACCGATAACACTCGAGGTCCCAATGGGCGAACGGCTATGCCTGGTAGGTCCGCCCGGGTCAGGCAAATCACTCATGCTCGAGTTGATGGCGGGTCGTCATGTGTTGAGCTCTGGTCATCGCAGCTACCCAGCTTTTGTTTCGTGGCATCCCGATTCAGCCCTAGGGGTGGCACCGCGGTTTGCAATTCAACTGGTGTCGACGGAAGAACAACGCCGTGTATCGACGCAGCTCGCAACATTTCACCAAGCACGCTGGCATTCCGTATTCACCGAACCGGATACGGTTGAAAACTTTCTCAATGAACGCCGAATTTATGGGCTGAACGACTTCGAAGTGCCTCCACCGGGTCTCATCGACGCCGATCACGATCGGCGCCGGGAGGACATTCTTCGTCAATTGAATATCGACCATTTGTTTTCCCGACGCGTCGCGGCCCTTTCCAACGGCGAATTGAGGAAATTGCTCCTCGCGCGCGCCCTGCTGGCTCGACCGCGACTGCTTCTGCTCGACGATCCGCTGGGCGGCCTCGATCCGGAAGCGCGAACTTTGGTTGTCCACGCTCTGAATCGGTATTGCGATTCACTTTCCGAGCATAACCGTTCTCAGCCAAGACGACGGGCTTGGCGTGAACTCGACGAAACACTCACACTGGTCGTTACCACCCCGAGACCCGAAGAGCTGCACTCGCTGATATCGCGAACCGTTGAAATTGGGGCAGCGCGCGTTCGTGGGTCGCACAAAACCCAAAAATCTATCCCAGATAGTCAGGATACATCTCGTGCGTCAACTCATGACGAGACAGCAGCGCCTGGCGATGCGAGTGACCCCGCAACCGCTACAGTTCGCGATTCCAATGTACTTTCGCCAGTTGTGAAGTTGACTCGCGCCTCGGTACATGCCGGAGATATAAGGATACTTGACTCTATAACGCTGCACGTGAATATGGGCGAGCATTGGCTCATTACTGGGCCAAACGGCTCGGGAAAGTCGACACTGCTCGCGCTGCTGCTCGGCGACCATCCGCAAAGCTACGTGGTCGACCTCGAGGTGCTCGGGCTGCGCGCACAACCGGGAATTCCTCTCTTCGAACGCAAACGGCGGGTTTCACACATGGCGCCTGAATTGGCTCTGCACTATCCGTCGGGGTGGTCTGTGCGTGACGTGGTTCAATCGGGGTTCGCCGCTACCATTGGTAATTATACGGAGGTAGATTCAGAAGCGCAGAACTATGCCGACTATTGGTTAGCACGGCTCCATCTGTCGGGACGCGCAACATTTGCCTTTGGCATGTTGACAGAGGCCGAGCAGCGCCGGGTGCTTTTGGCACGCGCGCTGGTTCGAAAGCCGTCCCTGCTATTGCTAGATGAACCCACTCAAGGGCTCGCCGAGGCCGAGCGGCATCAGGTTCACGACTTGCTCGATGAAGTCACGTCAAGAGGCGGCATAACGTTGATTGTGGTCAGTCACCATCCCGAAGAACGGCCGCACTGCATTACGCATCAACTTGCACTTCGGGCTGGACGCGCGGTTAAACAAGGTCCGGTGGGCTAGGTCGGAAGCGAGACGCGTCATAAGAGTCTGATGTCCGCCAAGTCCTTGCCGAGCTGTTGGAGCTTTTGCACTTTGACACGGTCCATCGCGATCGAAAAGACCAGGTCGTCGATGAATACACTGCGCTTTACGCCGGAGTTCGCGTGCGACCACCAGGTATTGCAGCTTTGCCCGGCCGTCCCATGATTCACACCGCCCAGGCGATGAAAGCCATTTTTCATCGAGACATCGTAAACCAATAGGCCTCCAAAACTCAGATGGTCACCGTTTCGGCCGTCCCCGCCGCCCTCACAGATCGTCATCGGCAGAGCCAAAAGGCCCCTTTCGGCGAAGAAATTGAAGGCGAGGTGATTAGTGGCAGCCTCTGAACTCGAGCCCCGCGTTCCAATTTTCTCCTTGAACATCAACTTCGGGCGAAGCGGGTTCGTGACATCGAAGAGCTGCAGAATCACTCCATCGAAGTATGCAAAGTTGCCATGATCATCGGCGTCGAAGCCAATCGACAGCAAGTGGTTCTCATCGATGCGATGCATATACGTCGAAAAGCCGGGTATCTTCAACTCGCCGAGCACCTTGGGGGCGCCGGGCTGCTTCAGATCCAGAACGAACAGGGGGTCCGTCTTCTTGAACGTCACGACGTATCCGCGATCGGCTTCGAAACGCACACTCCGAATGTCTTCCCCGGGCGCTAAATGCTCGACTGCGCCGACTCGCACGAGGTTCCCAGTCGGGGTCTTTGACATCACGGAAACGAGGCTCTCGACATCCGGGTCGGGAACGCGACCGCGGGTTGTTGCAATTCGCAAGTCACCGTTCCACTCGTCCATCGAGAACTGGTTCAAGACGTGCCCCGGGACGACACCACTGCCGGCGTAAATCGTCAACTCGGGGCGCGGCCCAATTGAGAATCTGTGTAAATCCGTCACTTCGTTCGTTGACGAATAAAAGGAGTACCAGCCATTTTGCCCACGATTCGCGCGGTGGGTTGTCGCCAGGTAGAACTCTTCGGCGGTGGCAAAAACAGCTCCCGGACTGCTTTGGATCGTGGCGTCACGCGCGGCCAGGCTATCCTGCTTCATATCCAAAGAGACGAGGCTAGTGAATGAACCGGTTTCGGGGATTGCCGTGCGGTATACTGAGCCGCAGAGTTTTCGCTCCGCGCCATTGTCGATAATTGTCGGCAGTTTCAAGCGTGTCGCTTGACGAATCAATTGCTCGTTCTTCTGCTCGAGTCGCTTGAGCTGAGCTCTTACAGCGGATTCAAGGATACCACAGCGCGGTACTTCGTCGGGCCAGGTTGAGTAGTAAGCCTTTTCCCGTTCGTCGCCGTTGGTTACGACCGTATGTACCACTGAACCTACGCGCCGCGAGGCAAGAAGCGAACCCGAGAAGTCCACTCGCCGCGTTAGCAGTGGGCGGCTTCGATCTTCGATGTCGTAGATCAAAAGTGACGTCTGTGTGCCGTCACCGGTGAATTGGCAGTCGTAGCCATACGTGCAGCGCGGTCGAGTGGATGTGCCATGCGAGACGTAGACGGCTGCCCGGTCGCCTTCGATGAACATCTCGCGCGCTTGCCCCGGAAGCCTCGTCACTGAAACAAGGTGAGGTTGCGCTGTCGAGACAATCCGCAGCGCACCGTTGACGACGAGATACAGAAAATCGCCGTCGTTCTTTACAATGTCCGCCTCGTCGACGCCCTGCACTTGGTTGTTGGTCGAAGATGCCAGGTGAGGCGAGCGGGTTGTGCTTGAACCCCCTAGCCTTCCATGTCCGGGCAGGCCTTTGGCTCCGGCCACGGGAGTAGGGGGCTCAGCATTCAACTCGCGCGCCCCACTTAGCGTCCTCGACTAATAGTCAAGTCGAGGGTGTTGACGAGGCGGACATTGTGAAAAACGACGGTGACTTCTTGTATCTTGTCGTCAACGGTGCGCTGCGGATTGTTTCGACGACGCAGCCCCATCTGGTGTCTGTAACCAGGCTTCCGGGACAAGCGCGCGAAATGTTCATCGAAGGCGACAGGGCGGCCGTATACGTTTCTCATGGCACAGCCAGTCGGCCGCGCTGTACCTACGGTTACGACTGCCAATTCACCGGTGACGGCACGCAGACATCGCTCTTGATCTACGACATCAAAGAGCGAAGTCGCCCCATGCTAGCTCGACGCGGCTGGACTTCTCGGGTTCCCTGCTGGCATCGCGGCGCGTGGGCCCGATGGTACACACCGTCGTGACGAACGGGGACGAACGCCAGCATGCCTACTACTCGACTTGGCCTGACGACGTGCCCCGTTGTGGCATCTACGAACCCGCCGTCAGGGCACAACTCAAGCGACTCGAGCAGAAGAACGAGCAGTCAATTCGTCAGGCGACGCAGCTCAAACTGCCGACGATTAACGACAATGGCGTCGAGCGGAAACTCTGCGGTTCTGTTTACCGAACTGCGATTGTCGAAAAGGGCGCGTTACCAGCCTCGTCTCGCTGGATATGAAACAGGACGGCCTGCCCGCCCGTGATGCGACGATTCAGAGTAGCCCGGGCGCCGTTTTTGCCACAGCCGGCGAATTTTACCTGGCGGCAACTCACCAGGCGAATCGAGAACAAAACGACTGGTATTCCTTCTATTCTTCGTCAAATGAAGTGACGGATTTCACCGATTCTCAATTGGATCCCGCCCGAATTAACGATATATTCCGGCAGCGGCGTCGTGCCAGGCCACGTCCTGAACCATTCCGATGGACGAGTGGAACGGCAACTTGCGAATCGCCACCACTCGCGGTCGTGTTCCCAATCCGGATGTCGAAAGCTTCGTCTCAGTAATGGCCAAGAGTCAGGCCGGGAACTTGATACGAGTGGGTGCGGTCGAGCATCTAGCACCGGGAGAAGACATTCGGTCCGTGCGGTTCGAAGCGGACCGCGGCTACGTCGTGACGTTCAAAAAGACGGACCCGCTATTCGTTTTGGATCTGAAACAGCCAGGCGCGCCCAAAGTGCTCGGCGAGTTGAAGATACCGGGCTTTTCGACATACATGCATCGTATTGATGACAATCATTTGCTATCGATTGGATTCGACGCCAACGACCACGGCAGCTTTGCATTCTTCGACGGGGTGATTTTGCAGCTCTTCGATGTAACGAATCCGCTTCGTCCGAAATTGATGTTCAAGGAAAAGATTGGAACGCGTGGTTCGAGTTCTGAAGCTGCCACTAATCACCTGGCTTTCAATTACTTTGCCGAGAGGGGCCTTTTGGCTCTGCCGATGACAATCTGTGAGGGCGGCGGGGACGGCCGAAACGGTGACCATCTGAGTTTTGGAGGCCTATTGGTTTACGATGTCTCGATTAAAAATGGCTTTCATCGCCTGGGCGGTGTGAATCATGGGACGGCCGGGCAAAGCTGCGATACCTGGTGGTCGCACGCGAACTCCGGCGTAAAGCGCAGTGTATTCATCGACGACCTGGTCTTTTCGATCGCGATGGACCGTGTCAAAGTGCAAAAGCTCCAACAGCTCGGCAAGGACTTGGCGGACATCAGACTCTTATGACGCGTCTCGCTTCCGACCTAGCCCACCGGACCTTGTTTAACCGCGCGTCCAGCCCGAAGTGCAAGTTGATGCGTAATGCAGTGCGGCCGTTCTTCGGGATGGTGACTGACCACAATCAACGTTATGCCGCCTCTTGACGTGACTTCATCGAGCAAGTCGTGAACCTGATGCCGCTCGGCCTCGGCGAGCCCTTGAGTGGGTTCATCTAGCAATAGCAGGGACGGCTTTCGAACCAGCGCGCGTGCCAAAAGCACCCGGCGCTGCTCGGCCTCTGTCAACATGCCAAAGGCAAATGTTCGCGTCCCGACAGATGGAGCCGTGCTAACCAATAGTCGGCATAGTTCTGCGCTTCTGAATCTACCTCCGTATAATTACCAATGGTAGCGGCGAACCCCGATTGAACCACGTCACGCACAGACCACCCCGACGGATAGTGCAGAGCCAATTCAGGCGCCATGTGTGAAACCCGCCGTTTGCGTTCGAAGAGAGGAATTCCCGGTTGTGCGCGCAGCCCGAGCACCTCGAGGTCAACCACGTAGCTTTGCGGATGGTCGCCGAGCAGCAGCGCGAGCAGTGTCAACTTTCCGAGCCGTTTGGCCCAGTAATGAGCCAATGCTCGCCCATATTCACGTGCAGCGTTATAGAGTCAAGTATCCTTATATCTCCGGCATGTACCGAGGCGCGAGTCAACTTCACAACTGGCGAAAGTACATTGGAATCGCGAACTGTAGCGGTTGCGGGGTCACTCGCATCGCCAGGCGCTGCTGTCTCGTCATGAGTTGACGCACGAGATGTATCCTGACTATCTGGGATAGATTTTTGGGTTTTGTGCGACCCACGAACGCGCGCTGCCCCAATTTCAACGGTTCGCGATATCAGCGAGTGCAGCTCTTCGGGTCTCGGGGTGGTAACGACCAGTGTGAGTGTTTCGTCGAGTTCACGCCAAGCCCGTCGTCTTGGCTGAGAACGGTTATGCTCGGAAAGTGAATCGCAATACCGATTCAGAGCGTGGACAACCAAAGTTCGCGCTTCCGGATCGAGGCCGCCCAGCGGATCGTCGAGCAGAAGCAGTCGCGGTCGAGCCAGCAGGGCGCGCGCGAGGAGCAATTTCCTCAATTCGCCGTTGGAAAGGGCCGCGACGCGTCGGGAAAACAAATGGTCGATATTCAATTGACGAAGAATGTCCTCCCGGCGCCAATCGTGATCGGCGTCGATGAGACCCGGTGGAGGCACTTCGAAGTCGTTCAGCCCATAAATTCGGCGTTCATTGAGAAAGTTTTCAACCGTATCCGGTTCGGTGAATACGGAATGCCAGCGTGCTTGGTGAAATGTTGCGAGCTGCGTCGATACACGGCGTTGTTCTTCCGTCAACACCAGTTGAATTGCAAACCGCGGTGCCACCCCTAGGGCTGAATCGGGATGCCACGAAACAAAAGCTGGGTAGCTGCGATGACCAGAGCTCAACACATGACGACCCGCCATCAACTCGAGCATGAGTGATTTGCCTGACCCGGGCGGACCTACCAGGCATAGCCGTTCGCCCATTGGGACCTCGAGTGTTATCGGTTCAAATAGGCGATGACCGCCTTGAGATAAGGTCGCAAAATCGAGACGGAGCAAAGGAGGAGGAAACGACATCAGCGACGTGAGTCTACGTCCGCGGCGACTTCACGTATTGGGGGATTGAACCCGCGGGGCTTTTCTTACGGCAGAGCGCTGGTCCGGCCTCGGCGAAACAGGGCCGGGTCTGTTGCTCGCAGCCCAAGACTTAGCGGCTATAATGCCCAACGCGCATGAATAGCCCTGAAACTCCCCGGCTTAGTGTACGAGGCATCGACGTTCCAGCCCTCTTTTATGGCACCGCCTGGAAGGAGGAACGGACCTCCGATTTGACAGGTATGGCGTTGAGCGAAGGGTTTCGTGCCATCGATACCGCGAATCAGCGGCGGCATTACTTCGAGGCAGCCGTTGGCGAGGCCGTCGATGCCTTCATCAATGCGGGAAAAGTCCCTCGTTCCGAATTGTTCGTACAAACGAAGTTCACGTACGCGAGTAGTCAAGACCATCGGCTGCCTTACGACAGTGCCGCGCCTCCCGCACTTCAAGTCATGCAATCATTCGAACGCTCGCTCGAACACCTGCACACTTCACATATCGATTCATATTTGTTGCACGGCCCCTCGCGTGCACGCGGCTTTAGTCGAGTGGATTGGGAGGTGTGGCAGGCGATGGAGGTTTTGCAGCGCAAGGGAAAGGTGGGACTGCTCGGGATCAGCAACGTCAGCGTCGAGCAATTGGCAGAGTTATTGACTGATTGCAGCGTGGTTCCGGCTTTCGTTCAGAACCGCTGCTTTGCTCGAACTGGCTGGGACCGGGAGGTGCGAGCCCTGTGCCAGGCGAGCGACATTGTCTACCAAGGCTTTTCCCTGCTAACCGCCAATCGCGAAGAAATGAAGTCCCCAACATTGATGCGAATCGCCCGGGATAGTGGTCGGACCCCAGCGCAAGTGGTGTTTCGGTTTGCGACGCAGCTCGGGATGATTGCATTGACCGGTACCTCGAGTGCCACGCACATGCACGAAGATATCGCTAGTTTCGATTTCGAACTCAGTCAACGAGATGTCGAAGCCATTGAACAATTGAGCCTCAAGTAGTATATCGGACGCATGCCGCATACTTACGATCCGCAATCCCCGCCGCCGGCAGAAGCCTTGCAACGGCTAGTTGACGGCAATCGCCGCTTCGTCGAAAAGGCGGGTGATCCAATTGCTCGCATGTGGCGCCACGATCTCGGCGCAGAGGTTCAACGCCCGTTTGCGATCATTCTTGGATGCTCAGATTCGAGAACGCCAATCGAGATCATATTCGATCAAGGCTTCGGGGACTTGTTCGTCGTTCGGATTGCCGGCAACATAGTGGCGCCCTCGGTGGTCGGCTCGATAGAGTTTGCGGCCTCCCAGTTTGGCCCGCGTCTAGTGGTGGTCCTTGGGCACTCCCGGTGCGGCGCCATTTCTGCAACCTTTAACGCAGTTCAAACCGGTGACAGTCCTGAATCGAAGAACATTCGCTCGATCACCGACCGAATCACGCCCCATATCGCTGAGCTCGTGCGCGAGACCCACAGCGAGGCCGAGCGTAGTCAATTGCTGCATGAAGCCCTGCGCGCCAATGTACGAGCCTCCGCCGACCACCTGCGTCACGGGAGCCGATTGCTCGAGGAATTGGTAATAGTCGGGCGGCTCGTCGTGGTTGGAGCCGAATACGACCTGGACAACGGAACTGTTCAGTTCTTCGACGGACTGCCCGCTTCGATGGCTCACCTTGCGCTAGCTGAACAAGTCGACAACTCCGCGGAGCCAGGTCCAGTATTCTAAGCACGTCGGGACCATGAATTTTGTATACATCGTCCGAATGCCCCCTGTTCGCGGAAGGTTCTTGGTGCCGTCGGTAGGATCTACACTGAGCAGCGCTAGCGGCCGGAAATTCGATTCGATCGGACGGATACCGCAATACTTGTGGCAATTTCGCTCGATAGGCGCTTAGCTGCCAGAGCAGGTGATGTTTTCAAAGATGCTCAAGCGGGTTCGCGCCCAGCTGTCACAGTCCTGTACCGGCATTGCGTGCGCATTCGCTACTGCCGCACTATCTGGAACTGGAAGTATCTTGTTAAACCATTTCCGGATTTCTACCTTCGCAACTTGGGAGGCTGGTGGTCGGCGCCTCGTTGGCACACGGTCTGGGCAGGTAGCTTGACAATTGTTGCGGTCGCTTGGTGTTGTCACGCAATTCTCCGTGTTCGCGACTCGGTTTCGAATCAGGCAACGCCCGCCGACGGTTCTAGTTCTCGACTTGGGTTGACGATTCTTCAAGTGGGCTGGGTGTTGGCGCTTGGCGCCTACCTGTGGCTCGAGGTTCACCCTGCCGAGGAAAAATTCGAAATTACAACGAAAGGCACGGCCATTCGCGGCGAGATTTATCGCGTGATGCGTGTCGAGGCTCGTGGACGGCGACCAGGGTCACGGCGGCCAATCACAGCCTGGCTCGAGCGACGAGTGGGAACGGCGTCCGAGCGACTCCGCGTCAATCGTCGTCAATCTTGGGCGAGCGCATCCGGAACTTACCAATTGGCAATGGATCGTGTGAACGTCGTCAATGACAGCGTGATACTCCGCCACGGGCACCGGCGGTTGGAAGTCTCGCCATCCAAGCCCGTTCAAGACGGAAGCGACACGATTCAATTGCATTCGATTCGCGACCCTGAGCCGGAGTCTTCCACCTCCGTACCCAAGGCAGATGTCTCGATTGGGAGTTGACGGGACCTCTTGCCGCTCGACCCCGAATGGACTGGCGAGAACGCATTTCTAGGGTTCAAAGAGTCGCCAGTTTTGGTCCTACGTGTGTGGCGCAATCTCGGCAACTCGTTGGCATTCGTTGCGTGCGCTTCGTTGCTGCTCGGTGCAATCCTATCTTGGGCTCGCCCACGCCAGTCAATCAGGTCGCCCCGATGAGTGCCGGGACGAAGTCCTGGCGATCGTTTGCAGTACGTCATTGGACATCGCTTGCCGTGTCATTGGGCACCGCATGCGCGTTCAACGATTCCAATCAAGATATCGAACAGAATCTCAGCAAGATCGAAGAACGGCAGACGCCGAAGGCCGTGCAGGCAGGCGCGCGTTCGGTGACTTTTGCTCCGAAAGTAACGGACGCCGCAGCCCCCCATACTTTCACGCGTGCCGAAGGTGTTCAGTCTGGAGTCGGTGGGCAGGCTTCCGATAGTGGAGCAAGCCAAGGTGCGAGCTACTTATTGGCTAGCCCTGGGGTCCCCCGCTGCCCAGAGAATATGCGGGAGGTAAATGGTAGCTATTGCACCGATCTCATGCATCGCTGCGTCAAGGGCGGACGCACCCATACGGAAGAGGAGACCGAAGAACCGGAGCCCTATTACTGCGAAGCTTACCAGCCTGGCTTTGCCAAGTGCCTGGAAAAAGAAGAACCAAAGCACTTCTGCATCGATGAATTCGAGTACCCGAACCGAGCGGGCGCCATACCCGTAGTAATGGTGACTTGGTTCGAAGCCAAGCGGCTCTGTGAGGTTCAGAGCAAGCGCTTGTGCGGGGACGATGAATGGACCTTGGCCTGCGAAGGTCCGGAGCGTTTGCCCTATCCCTATGGCTGGGCGCGCGACACCACCGCGTGCAACATTGGTCATCTCTGGGTGCAGCCCAACGACGGAATTCTTGCAAGCCACACCGCCCCAGCGTCCGAAATTCAAGCTGAGGTTGATCGGTTGTCACGGCGCGTTCCCTCCGGGTCGATGCCGAGGTGCAAGTCACCTTACGGGGTCATGGACTTGGGCGGGAACGTCGACGAGTGGACAGCGAACGTTACATCGAACGGCAAACCGTATCAGTCGGCTTTCAAGGGAGGGCACTGGATCAGCGGAGCCCGCAATCGTTGCCGTCCTATTACTGTCAGTCACGACGAGAACACGTACTACTACTGTGAAGGCTTTCGCTGCTGCGCGAACCCGCAGTAACTGCTCGAACCCCGGTGCGCCAATAAGATTATGCCAAAAATGGCACGTAGTGAAGTCCAAAGGTGTCGGCGACCGCGGGGTGGGTCACCTTCCCGTGATGCACATTGACAGCACTTACGATGTTCGAGTTTTGACGGGCCGCCCCACTCAGGCCGTGATTCGCCAGAAAGAGTGCATAGGGAAGCGTGGCGTTGCAGAGGGCATAAGTGCTAGTGCGCCCGACGGCACCGGGCATGTTGGCGACCGCATAATGCACCACATCGTCTATGACGTAGGTCGGCTCGGCATGCGTGGTGGGGCGTGTCGTTTCGAAGCAGCCGCCCTGATCTACAGCGACGTCAACGACGACGGCGCGAGGCTTCATCACCTTGAGATCTTCGCGTCTTACGAGTCTGGGCGTTCTTGCTCCTCGAATCAGTACGGCACCCACTACCAAATCTGCCCGGGTGAGCTGATCGAGTATGGTGTGCCGGTCACTGAAAAGCGTGGTCACATTGTGCGGCATTATGTCGTCCAAGTAGCGCAGGCGCTCTAGATTATTGTCGAGCACGCAGACCGACGCGCCAAAGCCTGCGGCAATTCTGGCGGCCTGCGTTCCAACGACTCCACCACCCAAGACTGTGATATGCGCGGGTTCCACGCCCGGAACGCCACCGAGCAGAATGCCGCGACCCTCCTGCGGTCGCTCGAGATACTTCGCACCTTGTTGGATACTCATCCGTCCCGCTACTTCGCTCATAGGAGTAAGCAGACACAGGTTACCGCGTTGGTCTTGAAGCGTTTCGTAGGCAATCGCGGTTGCGCCTGAATTCAAGACGCCCCGCGTGAGTACTTCGCTCGCCGCAAAGTGGAAGTACGTAAAGATCAGTTGTCCCTCGCGAAGCAAGGCAATCTCGGAAGCTTGGGGCTCCTTCACCTTTACGATGAGCTCAGCGCCTGCAAATATGTCGCTTGCCTGATCGACGAGCTCGGCGCCGTTGGTTTCGTAATCGCTGTCGCGGATGCCACTGCCGAGGCCTGCACCCCGCTGGACCAAGACTTTATGTCCCGCGTGCGTGAGTTCCTCGACCCCAACCGGCAACATGCCCGCGCGATATTCGTGGTCTTTGATTTCCTTGGGTACGCCAACGATCATACCGGCAATCGTAGTCGGAAATGTACGCTGGCGCGAGGGTTGCGAAGGCCTTTCCGTGCCGAAACAACAAGAAAGTCGGCCCAACGATCCCGCGGCGAGAGCCGGGCAAGCGTTACTTGGCTTTCAGCAAGATATCAATCGGGACGAGCCAGGTCGTAACGCCCAGAACCTTGGTTTCGGGAACGCTGACGAACCCGTCGGTAGCATTGCCGCACTGTGCCGAAAACGCGTTAAGTGTTATATTGTAGGTTTGAGGACCGCTCGTGAGTCCGGTCGCTGCATAGCCAGCTCCCGCTGTCGAATCTAGCTGCAGTGAGGTGCCCGCGGGTATGCTACAGATCTTGGCGGCCAGATCTTGCGCCGCATACACTGTAACATCCGTGTACGCCACATAGTACTGAACCGTGTTGTCAATCGTGCAGCTGCTGGTGAAGGGGAATGTGTCTGCACCACCCGTGACTGGCACCGTGTACTTGTCGGGACCGAGCGGCGTCAAATAGGCTATCTGGACGCGTGGTTGGCCGGCGAAGGTGTCGAACTCAGTCAACAGGTACTGCTCGCCCGCACGCGCCGTGAACGCTGTTTCCCCGAATGGATCCTGAATGGCCACATCGCTTGTGAATGTTGCGGTGCAGAAGTCGCGCCAAGGGTCCGTCACTTGACCGCCCGTGCCAGCCGTGCCGGTTCCCCCATTATCAGACCCGCTGCAGCCGACTAGCAGGAGAGCCGCTAAGAGGTGAAATTGAAGTGTCCGTGCGTCCCCGAGGTGAGTCATGATGTTGATGATAACACCTGTCGAGTCGTGTGACACCAAACATATCGACGCGACGTTGGCATGACGCAGACTTTACCCGACATACTCGCGCAGCGCCGATACCTAAGAAATGGGCGCAAATTGCGAGTGTCCCAGCCAGTTCGTTTGGTGATGCGGCAATTTGAATAAATACAGAAGCGAACTCGTCAACGCCGGGCTTTCACTTTCGGAAACGCAAACTGCCTCTGCACAATTCCTTGTCGTCATGATTGGCGGGCTGCGCAGGGTTGTCGCGGGCGCATCGCAGGGCGCGACTACGAACCTTCGCGCTTTTTCACCGCAGCGATCGTGTTTTCGAGCTGCAGGCCGTTGCGGAGGCACGCGTAACAGTCACTGCGCCTTCTTTTGCCGCAACCTACGTTCGAGTGCATTGCGGTCAATAACGGGATCGAGCGGGCGTCGGCATCGCGCTCGATACTGGGGAGCAGTGCCTTCTTTTCTTCGCAGGTCATAGCGTGTTCGAACGCAAGCAATACCTTGAGGGCAGGGGATGCCGCGTTTTGCGCCGCCATCGAGTAAAGTGCACTGGCAGCCGCCTTCTTTAGATCGCGACGCACCCCGGCGGTCGTGGTTAGGTCGTACAAGATGTCGATGCCGCGTTCGCCGAATCCGCCCTCCAGCAATCGGAGTGTATTCTCGGATGACTCGCGTTTTTGAGCCGTCTTCCACAACACTGTCGCAAGCTTTGCATCTTTGCTGGCTGTCTGATCGGCGGCGTAGGCCTGACCAGCCGCTGCAACAGCTGCTGTGGCGTTACCGGCGGCAAGTTGAGCGCGCGCCAATTCGATCCAGACTTTGGGATCCTTGGGGTAGCCTTTGGCAAGGTCCGAAAGTGCCGGGAGCCCCGAGGCACGCGCCTGTGCAATTTGCGCTTCAGAAGCAGTTTGCACTTGCGCACTCGGCAGCGGAGTTGGCGCCGGTTTTGCGACCGATGCCGCTCGGGAGACGACGAGCCTTTCGGGCGGTTTCGACGATCGCAGCCCACGCCACGATGCAACGACGATGAGTGAAAGCAGCGTGCCGGCAATTCCCGAAATCAACAGACGTCGTCGATTGCGCCGCGCGACGCTCACCACCACACTGCGAAAATCTTGGTGTGTGTCATATGACCGCCGAGTCGCCTTGTTGTCGTAGACGGGCGCGGGCATCGTGGAGGCGTTCGGTGCATCGTCCAGGCTTGCAGTCGCGGCAAATTGCGCCGAATCGACGACAATCTGTCCGCTCAGCGCGGGCTGCGAATCGAACAATTGCGGGTTCGAAACGCGCCCGAGTGAACCCGATGCCATGGGTGCGCGTCCTCTGGATTCGATAGCCCTTAGGGCAAGCTGCGCCTGAATGGATTCGAATGTAGTGGTTAGTTCCGCGGCACTTTGGAAGCGTGAACTCGCCGTTGGCGCCAGGAGTCGCAAGGTGAGTTGTTCCAGAGCGAACGGCACTCTTACATGCGGGGCTCGCTTGGCAAAGGTTGGTAGCGGGCCTTGCAGCTGTTGCCCGAGGATGCCAACCGGGCTTTCGGCACTAAAGGGTCGCCTACCACACAGCATTTCATACAGGATGATTCCCAATGCATAGAGGTCGGCACGCGCGTCAACATTTTGCCCCAGGGCTTGTTCTGGCGACATATATTCAGGGGTGCCAAATATCATGCCGACCCGCGTGATAACCTTGGCAGGTCGAATCGAGCCGCGCTCTGAGACATCTTGGACCGGAACTTTGGCAATACCAAAATCGAGGACTTTGACGAAATCGGGGTCGCCGCTTTTCTCGACAAGCATCACGTTTTCGGGCTTCAAATCGCGATGCACGATGCCAAGCGCGTGTGCACTGACGAGCGCGGAGGCAATCTGTCGCGCAATGTTCAGCGCGCGCTCGACGGGCAGCGGGCCTTCGTCTATGAGTTCGCGAAGACCTCTCCCTTGAACGTATTCGAGAACCAAGAACACGCTGCTGTCCGGCAGTTTTCCAAAATCCGTCGCGGCCGCGATGTTGGGGTGATCGATGTTGGCAGCCGCCATCGCTTCGCGTTCGAAGCGAGCCACCACCTCTGGCACTTGGGTCAGCTCCCGGTGCAGGATCTTGACCGCCACGCGTTTGCGCATGAGCACGTGCTCGCCCAAGTACACGCGTCCCATACCCCCCTCGCCGAGCAACGAGAACAACCGGTACCGATCGGCGAGAAGCTTACCGATTAACGGATCGGGATCTGAGTTGCTTCCGCTCAAATTGCTAGCCGCTGCAGTGGGGAGCCGAGGCTCGGGGAAGACCATACTAAGACCGAAAGCACATACGGCCAATTGCCCCCGTTATTGTGCTAAAAGCGGGACAATCGTTCGATCGCCGTCGAATCCCGATCCGACCGCCCTCTTCTTGGGCCGGTTATTCAGAGTGGGCTGGATTCTTCGGTAGCAGTTGGCGCTGGTGTAGGCGCGCTCTTGGACTTCGATTTCGTATTGGACGAAGGCGGGGTGGACTCCGACGATCCACTAGTGTCAGAACCAGACTTAGGGGGCGGGGGATTGGTCGGATACAATTCGTCGGGTGTTTCCAGCGCAGGTGCCGCCGCACCCGCATCGGCCTTCTTGCGACGCGGAACTACCTGCCGGACCTTCGGAGGAGCAGCCTCGACCTTGGGTGGCGCAGCCGCGGGCTCGGCGGGCTTTTCGACAACTGAAGCCGCCGGTGCTGCAGAAGCTGATGGGGCAGGTGCCGCTTCGACTGAAGCAGCTGTGCTGGGTCCGGGTCCCGCCTCGGGTGATTTTCCCGTTAAGTTGAGAACCACCGGTGCCGACTCGACCTTCTGCGAAACCGACGGCTCCGGTGTGGGCGTAGCAGGAGCTTCGGTTTTGCGACTCATAGCGAAAACCGCAGCGGCCGCTATCCCAACTACCCCCACGATGATGCCAATTCTTGCGCCTCGTCCTGCGGGTACCGACTGCCGCATCGGGAGCTTGTAATCCTCTGACTCGCCGGGTGTCTTCGGTGCGGGAGTGGCCTCGGCGACCCGGCGGGCCGCCATTGGACTGGCCGGAACCGTCTTTGGAGCCGCTTCGATCCCGGGCCTCTTTACAGTGGCGGGCGCGCTCTCGGTCTTTACAGGTTGGAAGCTGCCAAACCCTTTGCTGGCATCAGCTGGCTTCGCAGCCTCAGATTCTGTCGTTGCCGGCGCCGGAGATTTTTAACCTGAACTGGGGGTGGGGTGTTTGAGACGGCACTCGTGGCGGCCTTTGAAACAGGCTTGGCGCCGGAGATCGTTTTCACGTCCGCTTTTGGTTCGGTCGCAGCTGGAGAAGGAGTCCGCTGCATTCGCGGAGTTTGCTCCGCAGCTGACGAACCCAAACGCGCTGCTCTCCCTGGCGACGGCGTAATCGATGCGACCCGGGGAGCCTTTGGAATTACCTCGTCCTCGGTGCCCGACTTGTCAGGGGGTGTCGAACCCGTAGTGGCGTTGCCCACCTCACGTAACGCCTCTTGAAGTAGCTCGGTAGCCTGCTTCATTACCGTGCGATCTTCGGGAGCCGGCTGCGGAACGTGGTCGTTGGATTTCAGGGAAAAATCCCTCAGATCCGCTGTCCTTCACCACTCGGGAGGGCGAGGGTTCGAACGCGCCTGCTGACAGCGCTGCCTCCGACTCCGGCTCGACTTCGTCGAACGCCGAGATGTCGCCCATACGCGCGGTGACAAGCTGATCGATGATTTCCTTCGACTCATTATCCAACTTGATGAATTTGACGCCCATTCCCGCTGGATGGTCAGAGGATGCGTCGTCGGCCTCTCGACGCCATACGACGCGACCGACCCCTTGCATGACTTTTTGATCAGCCGCGATCTTTACTTCGAACTTCAACAGCGTCCCGGGTGGAAATGGCTGGGGCGTCTTGATGTACATGCCCCCACGACTGACATCGTGCGAATGATGCTCAATGAATTCGTCCAGCGTCGCGCTCTTGTAGCGGACCGTCATGCTCAGCACTTTCGCCCGCGGATCTTTGCGCGTATTTTCGGCCATTGGTTGACTCTCTTCTTATTGTAGGTGGAAGCGCCGCCACCATCGTAATTGAAGGTTCAGTAATGCCCAAGTAGTTGATTTCGCGACTCGGGTCTACCATGCTAACGTACCCTTGTGCCGCTTCACATGTGGTAGCCTGTCGGCGTGCCGGGACTCGACCATTTTCGTGCCGAACTGCGACACAGGGTGACCCTGACGGCCCAAATTACTGGCCAAGAATCCCAAGAGGTCATTCCATGCCTGCTTCTGGACCTCGGTATGGGGGGGGCACAGGTTAGCTGCGGCGATTCGTTCCCGGAGGGCGCCCTCGCCAGTCTTACCTTGACGGCACCGTTCCTTTGGGAGCCGTTCGTTCTGCCAGTACGGGTGGCCTGGGTTCGTTCCGAACCCGAAGATCGTACGATCATGGGTCTGCAATTTCAGCCGCAAACAGGCGCTCAATTGCTGGCTTTGGCTGAATTGTTGCGTGATCACGATAGATACTAGGGGAACTGCTTTTGGATATTGGGCTGAGTTTTCGGCGTGTCAGTGACCTGAAAATCACTCTCAGTGTAATCAAAGCTCAGGCAAGGCTCGGTAATTTCACGCGAACAACCCGCGTGCCGGGATTTCGATTCGGATCGTAGACGAGACTCACGGGATTCGAAAGAATCGCGCGAGTGCAGGCCGGACAATAGGGCAATTATTGCTCGATTGACGGATGCCAACGCAAAAAAAGCGGCCACGGGACGCAGCCGAAGCGCACCAATTGAACACCTTGCCTGATTATGTCGTGTCGGCACGCTCAGCCAATCGAAGCCCAAAGCCGAGATTGCCATCGCGGTCACGGCTGACCCCGCAATGCGCGATCATGATAAAGGAGCATCTCGATTGCTCCCGGGCCTCGATTGAAAATGTAGTCATGTGGGCCAGGCACAACCAAAAATTCGTGCAAAATATGCGATTGCGAGAAGGCCGCATCGAGGGCGCGGTTAGCACCTAGGAAGTAGTCGCCGTCACTGGTGAGAAACCGAAACTTAAGTTCGGGATTCACCTTTAGGGCAGCCGAGCCGAGCGCGGCCAACCGCGATGCATCACTCGAATCGAACGCAGCCTGAAGCGTCGCGATGGCTCCGAATGAACCGGGTTGATACAGGCCCGCCAGTAGCGAAACTCTGCCACCGAGGCTAACCCCATCGATGCCCGTGGCCCGCGCTGCGTCAATCACGGGCAATTCACGGCGGGCGCGCGGGATTAGCGTCTCTGCCAAGAATTTCGCATACGGAACGGCGCGCTCAAAGGGCCGCTCACCCGTGAGCACGTCCGGCGTGTATGGGCAGAGCACGACCAACCCCGCATAAGGTTGCGCTTGAAGCATGCCGTTGATCGTATTGAGCCGCTTCGTATCGACGATTTCCTCGAAGTCCCCCGACGTGAGTGGCGGCATGCTAAGGCGTCGAATCGCGCGCCCGAGGGCATAGTCATCCACCCAGCCGCGCGCTCCGCGCACGGGTCCCTTCATCGCTTCCCCACGGCCGTGCAGCGCTATCAACAACGGAAAGCGGTCACTCGGACGCCGATCGGGCAATACGACCACGACATCGATGCGACCGACGGCCGTTTGATCGAATGTCCAGGTTAACTCCTCGGTTCCCTGCTTGAGAGTTTGCGCCGGTTCAGCGTCACTCGGAGTCGATGGTGCCAACGAGGGTGCGACGCTAGCTTTAGGGAGTGCCCAACTGGCGTGCGACGATGTGACAACATCATCACCCCCACAGCTGCGTGCGGAACAACCCGCAAGAAGGAGTAAAACCAACGGGACTTCTCGCAGCCGGTGCAGCCATGTTTGCCAGTCATGTTCGAGCCTCATGCGCGAAAGGAATCCTTGCGCTTTCGCACTTCGGTGAACACTTCGACTTCATCCGCGTTTGCAAATTGTGACCCGAGCGTGGCCTTCACATTCGGCTCGGCACAGCGCAAAAACGGGTTGGTGGCGCGCTCTTCCTCAATGGTGCTCGGCGTCGTGCAGCTATTTTTTGGCACAGCGGCACGCTGAAGGCGCGCCTTCACTTCCGGGTTGTTAGGCTCGATACTTTGAGCAAAAGCCAGGTTCGAGCGAGTATACTCGTGACCAAAATATACCTTGGTCTGAGCCGGCAATGCGGCGAGCATCATCAACGAAGCATGCATTTGAGCCGGCGTGCCTTCGAAAAGTCGCCCGCAGCCCGCGCCAAATAGCGTGTCGCCGGTGAACACCGCATCCTCGACGCAGTACGCGAGTGCACCCAGTGTGTGGCCTGGCACCTTGAGGCAGTCAAAGTGAAAGCCGAGGCAGTCGAAGGCTTGCCCGTGGGCAATACCCTGGGTTACGCCCTCGATTCGCTGCACGTCGTAGTCGGAGGCAAACACGGGCACCCCCGATTGCGAGCTGCAAAGTTCCTGCACCCCACCGACGTGATCCCAGTGGTGATGCGTGCAAAGTATGCCAGCGAGTTGAAGCCTTTTGTCATCGAGCACTCGCTTGACGGGCAAGTATTCACTCGGATCAACGACCAGAGCCTCACGCGATCCGTCTTGCCACAGGAGATATGCAAAATTGTCCGACAGGCAGGGGATGGGTTCGATGTTCACGCGCCAAGGCTACCAAATAATTTACCCAGGCGCTCGCCGGCACCGAACCAGGCCGACGCAATTGCGGATCGTCCCATATCTACGCGGGTCTGGGCGTGTGATCGGGGCCCCTGGTTGCCGCGTCCGCTTCACGCATCTCCCAATGCAGCTTGGAGCAGCATGCATTCGGCGTTTGAATTGGCCACTTCGGTACCCGGTTTTTCATCTTACCGAGATTACGCTTCTGCTGACGGAGAGTGCGTTGCCAGAGTGGAATCTGAAACACATGAAGCATTGGCTCAATGGAGATCTCACACCCAACATTGGGCAGCACAGGCAGCGGGTCGTGTTAGCGCCCTCGCGCGTGCGAGTACCCACAGTCATTTGGCACCTACTGAGTTTGCCTTGACCCAGCCGAGTCGGCTTTTCGATTACCAGCTCTATTTCAGTCGAGCCCGTGCGGCAGCCACGTGCCGTTCATACCCACCCCGGACACTCGATTTTAGACTCTGGGGTTGTTGCGGCACGCGGACGCATGTCGCCCCAATATTCAAAGTGCGCGCGGCCACCCCGAGCAACTCGATGAATCATGTCTCGAACCGAAAGAAACCGCCATTTCTGCTGCAATTTGCCCCAGTCGCGTGTGGCTCGCAGAACGTCCTGAAGCAAGCGAAGCCTTGCTTGGGAGAGGTGCGAGGCGGACTGATGAATGAGGTTACGTCCCAACGGCCGGTAAGATATTGTTCAATCCAGATCGCTTTTGGTCTGGATTTTCCGCTCAATCAATGCTCTTTGTCGATTCTCGTTTCAGAAGTAGGAGTTCCCCAATGGCAAAGCAGAAGTCAAAAGCATCGAAGAAGCTTACCAAGAGCGGTCTAATTCAAGCAATCGTCGACAGTATCGGCGAAGGCGCGTCGCGCAAAGACGTGAAGGCCGTAATTGAGACGCTCACCGAGATCGGGCACAAAGAGCTGAAGAAGAACGGCATTTTCTTGCTCCCCGGTTTTGCGAAATTCGTCGTGGTGAAGAAGCCCGCGCGTCCTGCTCGCAAGGGTATCAATCCATTCACCAAAGAACCCACAACCTTTGCGGCAAAGCCCGCCAGCAAGGCTGTCAAGGCTCGCCCGATCAAGTCGATCAAAGACGCAGTAGCTTGAATGAATGAGTTCCCGGGGGGGCGCTCGATCGCGCGAGGACACGCACTTCGAGTTTCAGGTACCGAACCGCCGCGTTACGACGCGGCGGCGGCACCGACTACGGCGAGCAACACGCCTAGCAGCATTACGAAGATACCCCCGGTCTTGCCCCAGAAGCCAGTATAGGACGTGACTTGCTGGCCGTCGGCCGTGTGTAAATTCTTTAGGTCAACTTGCTGCGATATGCTTCGACGAAACCAGCCGAGCACGCGCACGCGCTGGTTCATGAGTTTGCCGACTCGTCGTAGCGCAAACCAATAGTTCCCCAGTTTGCCGAAGGGCGACTCATACGTTAATCATCATGAGGCCGCCTGAAACGTCGAGTAACGTGAAATCCTCGCCGATTTTATTGCCCGCATCGGCGCGGCCCGTCACCGTTCCGTCGAGCGTCACAGGGCGGCCTTTGAGCGGCGAAGCGTATGGATCGCTCATGAGATCCAGCACTGTGGTCTGTGTTGAGTTACTCAGCGATGGGAATGAGTAGAAGCCCTTGATCGTCATACCGAGGCCAATTCCGGCGACGATTAGCCCACCGAGAAAGCCACCAAGGACATTGTGCGAGAAAGCGAAACTTGCGATTGCGGGCGCCGCAAATGCGATACCCAAAATGTGCGGCAGAAAATAGATCGTCAATTCGAACATGAACGTGCCGTAGAGGCGTCGCTTATCCAGGGCTTGTCCCTGGGCGTCGGTCTGTTCGAAAGTGAGCAATGGCCGCTGTCCGAGCGACATGGCCTGCGCGCTCATTGCGTGGATACGCTTGCCAGTGAGGGGGTGGGTCGCTGAGAGCTCGCTCACCTTGGCCCAAGGATTGTAGAGATCGAAGAGCATTACCTTCTCGATACGTCGCACCCCTTCCAAGGTGACACTCGTAGCCGGCGCATGCCTGGCGTCGTACGGGTTAGCCGCAGCGGTAACAGTCCCGTATGCGCCTGCGTAAGCGGGTTGGCTCGGGGTTAGATTGGGCGCAACCTCACCGGCGGCGACGCTGCGGTACGCCAATCCCACACCGGAAGATGCGCGTGCGTCGGCAATCCCCAGAGCCCGCGTGCCCCCCATCAGCTTTTGACGCAGTGGCGTCTGTTCAATGAGCGTCAAACCATAGGCAATCTTAATTAGAGCCAGTGATAGTGCATTCGGGTTGCCCGTCTCCTCGCCGGAGAACGCATCGGCGTAGTATTCCCGTGTTCGGGAAAGGTAGAGCAACAGATATTGCGATATCCAGTAAAAGACCAATGCGACCAGCGCAATTGGATAGGCCGGTCGTGAATTGTTCTTGCCCCTGATATTTCTAGCAATCACGTATATTGTCCAAAGGACGCTGAGCAATGTGGCGGCAATTGTCATTACGATGAAGTCGCGGTGAACAATGTGACCCAGTTCGTGACCGTAGACGGCCTTTAGCTCCTCGTCATCCAGCGTGTCCACCAATCCCCGAGTGGTAACCAGGCGGGCGCTATTCGCCGTACTTCCATAGCAATAGGCCTGTGGCGTCCCATCATCGATAATCTTGAGCCGGGGTACCTTGATGCGGTGGCGCTGGCAAACGCTAGCAATGAATTCCGCCACCTTGGGTCGCTCCTGCCGCAAGGCCTCGAACGTGTAACCCCGCGCGGAATAGATCCAGGATTGCATTAGATCCATGATCAAGGGCGAGACGAGCCACATGATGAGCGACCAAAGCACCGTTGCCCCGACACCTAGCAACAGCCCAATGCCTAGCGTGACCTGCTGCGACGCGATGAAGACTCCCGCCAGTGTCGCAAACACGAAGCCACACATGAACGTGAGAGTTACGAGCGATGCGAGTAACGTCTTTTGGCGCATTCCGAGAGCGTATAGTAAAGTCGAGCAAATGGGATCGGACCACTGAGTGACAGCTTGCAATCAGCCATCCAGCTAACAAGACCACGAATGCGCAACACTTGTAGCTACACTGGAATGGCGACTAAAGTTGTTCCGAGCAAGTTTGCTAGCAATTCTGGGCAAATCACGCCGTAGGAACGGCATTCGCGCAGCACGCACCAGCCCTGACCGATTGGTTCGGTGACTACACCAGGGTAACCCGCCCAATTGCGAACAGCAGACTATTTCTCGGGTTTACTCGGCTGCTTCGAATCTGGCGCTGCTGGCGCCGTGTCCTCGGCAGTATCGTCATCAGCCTCTATTTTTTGGATATTCTCCGCTGCGGCACGTATTTTTTGCTCAGCGGCGGCCTCCGCCGTTCGAGTATGAAGAATCGTGAAGCCCAAAGTGCCGCCGCAAACCAGGCCGAGACACACTGAAACGATCCAAATAGCACGACTCGCGAGCAACAGGGCGATCGATGCGACGACGATTCCTATCTCTGCCGCCAGCTGTGCCCATTCGTACCACTCGGCTCCCTGTTGATGGACCTCAATCGCGCCGTCGTAAGCCTCGGCATCTTCTTTGGCTTCTCTCACATCGCGTGAGTATTCCTGTGCGATCTTCTTGAAACGCGTAAGCTCTTTTGGATCGGGCGTAACGAGCTGTGCCATATCTTCCGCCGCGGAAGCAATTAATTCCTTGAGTTCGGACGTATCCTCGTCATCCGCCTTGCCGGAAGCGCGCCGCTTCTCACGCAATGTGTTCTCCATTTTGGCCACCTCAGCCTTGGTCGGCGTAAGGCTCTTGAGCATTTCGAGATCGGCCTCGATTACTCTAAACTTGGTGGTTTCGGCTTGGTAAAGACCCCACTTGTTCGACTGCAACACCATGGTCTTGACCAGTTCGGTGCGCTGCGAGCCCACCATCGCTGCCGAGAATGCGAGCATTACGCCGAGAATGGCCATTGTAATGCCGATCAACTTGCCGCTGCTCTTGTGGGAAGGGTCGTGCCCCTGATGGGCGACATGTTCGATCTGTTCAGTGAGTTCGTGGATGCTCATGGGTTCTTTCCAAGCGCGCCAGCATAGTCGGCAATTGAGCAAACCACCAGCCTTGGGTCGCGGTGTTTGTGCTAATTCCGGCGGGAGCGGCTGCGGTGTGCTAAGCAATCGGTGGGCTCAGCGCAAGGCTAGCGTGCGATTGTGGGCTCATTTCCCCGCCGATTCGCAACGTGCACACTATTCGGATCCGCGCACTCCAAAGTGACGGTTATTACACGCTAGGTCATTTGGCGGTCAATCGATAGACGCCCGATTCCAAACGCGTCAAAATCTCCGCACTGCGCTATTCAGCGTCCGCGCAGCAGCGAAAGCCCGTCGAATAGTCGTGATACGTAGCCGGGTGAGCCACGGTCTTGTAGTCGCATCCGGAGCCATTGAGCTTGGTATCCAGGTAAAACCCGCCACGAAATGTACCTTGTGGGTCAGCTGTCCACTCGTGCACATTGCCCACCATATCGTAAACGCCGTAATCGTTGGTGCAGCGCGTAAACAATCCGGTGGGCGCCAAAGTACCTGGAAGCTGGTTGAGGTCTGGGTCGTTCATGATCGCGAATTGGTAGCGCGCGACGCCGAGCTGCTCGAATAACTTCATGAGCGGGCTTACTCGATTCGTGTCAACGCAGTAACCCGATTTGTGGGCGTTGCCGTACGGGTACTTCGTGTGCTCGGGGCCTTTGCAGGCGGTAACCCACTCGCGCTCCGTGCATAGCCGTTTGTGCGACTCTGCGCAGGCCGCCTGCGCCTGATTGCGATTGATGTATGCCTGAGGGATGACGTTCTTTTCTGACACGGCCTTCACTCTCAGGCCTTCGACCGGCAAGAATGGGGAATGTGCTACCACTTTATCCTCGGTGGTCACTTCCGCGGTACTCGCTTCGTAACGGTCGATGCAGTAGCTGTTTGCAATCAGTTGCATGTCAGCCGGGCAGCGTGACGCCGCGTCACCAGAATTGGAATCGACTCGATCGGCGGATTCGGATTTCGAATTGGAGTCGGCTCGATCGGCGGATTCGGATTTCGAATTAGAATCTGTTCCTTCCGCGGCCGCGGAATTCGAATTCGATTGCGCCCCGAGTGAGAGGGTTACCAAGAACCCGAGAGTAAGAATTCCAATTGGGTGCCAACGCATCAGCTAGATTCCGTTTCGCTTGCACCCGTATACCTCCCAATTGAAGTTGCCTCAACGTACCTTGGCCTTCAAACCGTCTTTTCCGTGCCGCTGTGACAGAAAAATATGCAAAGGGGACACGCGCGAGCGCATCCCCTTTGCGTTTGGGCGCCTGCGGGGCAGCTTCGTTTAGAAGCCTACGTCGGTAAACGTCGTGTTGTGAGGGAATGTTACGCTCAGACCCGTTGCAGTTCCGGCTGTGGTTACTCGCCAAGCATGATCACCGCCCGTGCCCGGTGGGTCATAGTGTCCGTCCGACACCACGGACGGTGGTTCGAGTTATGGGACACCTTCACACGACCGGAAGTGTTTCAATTCACATATGCGCGCGGCGTTCTTGCGATCAGGGGCCGCCCGCAATAGTTCAACGACCCCTGACTTGTTTGTAAATCCGCCAGGTTCCCAGCTAAGTCGGAATTGTCGCGGAAACGAGCAGATGCACGATCAATTGCGTAACTGATTCAACTGTGCCGGCGGAAAAAACTTGGTGACTCTAGTAATGCGACTAAGCGTGCGCGCGAATATTTGGCGTCCGAGATTTCGAATGAACACACAGTGAGCGGCAACTAATTATCGGTCACGTGGCCGCATTGGTGGCTGTTTGGCGGAGAGCAATACGCCTTTGCGTCTGTAGCGACTCGGCGAATTGCCGTAGTGTAGTTAGGGAACCGCCATGCCCAGAAACCGGGCGCGAAAAGTCATCGCCGTCTTGATGGATCACGTGGACCACTTGCAGGGCGGGTACGCATCACAAGTCCGCTTGGGACTGGACGCTGCTTGCCTTGACCGAGATGTCGAGCTGCGGTTCTACATTGGACGCGAGATTGGTGTGCTGCCTCACAGTCAAGTCTATGATCTCGTCGATCCGAAGGCTGAAGACGGAATCGTTCTATTGACTGCGGGTCTAGGCGCCGTGCGAGGCCTCGAGGGCATCATCGAGCAGATCGCACGGTACGCAAGCATGCCACTTTGCAGCATGGGTGTGCGTGTGCCCGGGGTTCCGAGCGTGCTGGCCGATAATCGGCCAGGGATTTTAGAGGTAATCGAACATCTCGTCCGTGTTCACAAGAAGAGCAAGATCGCATTTCTAGCGGGTCACGGGAAGAACATCGACGCCTGTGCCAGGCTTTTGGCCTATCGTGAGGGGTTAGCGATTCATGGCTTGCCTTTCGACGACAGCCTGGTGGTCAGCGAAGCCTTCGACCCGGCGAGTGGGACTCGCGCGACCCAAGAGTTACTGCGCCGCAATGTCGGGTTCGACGCTTTGATTGCCGTCAATGACGCCGCAGCGATGGGTGCACTCGAGGCATTACACGGGGTTGGCCTGCGTGTTCCGCGAGACGTAGCACTGACGGGTTTCGATGATCTGGCTATCTGCAGATTTACCAAACCGCCCTTGACTACGATTCGTCAGCCCATCGCTCGCATGGCATCTGCGGCGATACGCATCGTTTGTGACCAGATTGCGCAATACGACGTGCCAATGGAATCGTCCTTCCCGGTAAACCTCGTGCTCCGCAACTCATGCGGTTGCAGTTCGGGTTTTGAGCACCGCCCCAAACGCACCAGGCGCTGGTCACAGTCGCAGCCCAAGCGTTGGTATGACAGGAACCGTCAGCGCCTTGAATCACTGCTGCAATCCAAATTGCAAATGTCGACGGAACCCGGGAGAAATTGGGTACCGACCGTGCTCAACGCCTTAGGTCGCGAGCTGCACGGAAAGACTGGAGCGTTCGTGGCGACTCTCGAAGACCTACTAACGGCCGGTAGCGAGCGCGACCGAGCCTACGACGAGCTCCAATCCGGAATTGCTATTTTGCGAGAGGAATTTCTGCATGTCTCGGATGACCTGGAGGGCTTGTGGAACGCGGCCCAGCGTGCCCTCGGCAGCGCCAGCATGGCCGATCAAGTCCTTCAACGAATGGAATTGGAGGTAGCCTACGGGGGATTGATCCGAAGCTACGAGCGACTAGCAGCGGCATTCGATCTGTCGGTGCTCAAGCAATCCCTGGCCGATGAATTGCCCAATCTCGTAAAGAGCGCCTACATTTCGCTTTATGTTGGAACGGACTGTCGTCGACTCGAGCCATTCTTTTGCTTATGTGAAGGCAATGTATTCGTGTCTGAGGTGGGCGAATTCGACGCCATCGCACTATTCCCGCCGGATGTACCGAGGCCCGAGGGGCGACGCATTTGGTTCGTGTTGCCGTTGACCCACGAGGCCGAAAACCTAGGTATCGCCGTCGTAGAAATGCATTCGGGTATCGGCATTCACGATATGCTGCGGACGCAGATTAGTTCTGCGCTGAAGAGCGCCGCGCTGCATCGAGAGATCGTAACGAGAACCGCGCAGCATGAGCGCAGCGTGCAAGAACGGCTAGACGCGGCGAAGCGGATGAGTTCATTGGGTGTGTTGGCTGGTGGAGTCGCGCATGACCTGAATAACACCCTCGGGCCACTAGTGGCCTTGCCCGACATAATGCTGCAAGAACTCGATGGATTGGGCCTTCAAACGCTGGGCGATGCTCTTCGCTGCGATATCCAGACGATTAAGACTGCATCGCTGCGCGCAGCTCAGACCATCAAAGACCTGCTGGCCCTCGGGCGACAAGGTCATACGCAGCGGGTCGCCTTGGACCTGAATCGGTTGGTCAATGATTGCCTGGTGGCTGACCCCTTGTTTCGAGAACGAGCAACACGTCAGCAAGTGCAAATTGTAGCCGATATCAGCGAACAACCACTGATGATTGCAGTCTCACCCGCGCAACTCGAACGTGCCCTGACGAACCTATTGAGTAACGCCCTCGAGGCCATTGATGGCGCAGGGACGATTATCATAAAGACCCGTCAAGTGTGCCTTGCGGAGCCACTAGCAAAGTATGAAATGATCGATGCCGGAGAGTACGCGACGCTCAGCATCGAAGACACGGGGCGTGGCATTAGCGAGGCAGATCTGAGTAGGGTATTCGAACCGTTCTTCACCAAGAAAACACTGTCAGACACCAGCGGAAGTGGCTTGGGGCTGGCCATAGTCCACGGTGTTACCAAGGAGCACGATGGTTTCGTAGATATCGACAGTGACCCTGGGCGCGGGACATGCTTTACGCTCTACATTCCCTTGACACAGGAAGTCGTCACCCCGGCGCGGTTGCCCTCGGTGGCTCCAACGGGTTGTTCGCGCGTCCTCGTTGTTGACGATGACCCACTGCAGCTGCGCACGGCGCAACGCGTCCTCTTGCGGTTGGGGTACGAAGTAACTCTGGCACAGTCGGCGCTTGACGCTTTGGAACAATGTCCTGACCCTTGCACGAAACCGAGGTTCGACATTGCGCTGGTGGACATGTTGCTGGGTGAAGGTCAGGATGGCCTCGAAGTTTTCGAACAACTCAAGTGCCGCGCCCCTCAATTGCAGGGGATATTGGTCAGTGGCCATGCACCCACCGAGCGAGTGCAATTGGCCGTGCAGCGGGGCCTCTGCTTTCTGCAGAAGCCCTATACAGCCAGCGAACTCGGTAAGGTCGTTCAATCTTTGCTCACCACGCGCGACTCACAATTAGAATCGCCGTGACGCTGTTCGCGTTGTCGCTCAATGCATGATCGAGACTACTTCGAGTCATCTGCCAGCAGTACATCTCTTGCGCGATTGACCTCGGCTGCCAAGTAAGACGAGCCTCCGCGATCGGGGTGGACCTTCTTTATGAGTGCCTTGTAAGAGTTCAAGATTTGCTCGCGCGACGCCCCCTCTGGAAGGTCGAGCACCTGAAGGGCACGTGCGCGCGTCATGTCGGGTGCCCTGCGAGAACCTCCGGCGTCACCCGAACCCGGTGTCCCGGGATTACTCGTGTTGGCGCGCCGCATAAACCAAAGCGGCAGCAAGCGAACCAGGACTGGCGTTGCGAACCGCAGCACCGCGAGCAGGGCGGTGCCGATCACCGCTAGCCACGGCAGGCCAAAGCGCAGCAGCACTAGCAAGACGGCGGCTACTCCAATTCGGATTGACCAGCGCGCGATTTGTCGGCGAGCCGAGGCGCTTATGGGCGGCATCGTCCAATAAACGAGGGCCAACAAAAGCAGTCCCATTAGAATCAATCGGATTGACACGCGAAGGTGCGTTGCGGATAGCGCGCCGCCGGGTGTAGCGCTAGGCAAACGCATTCGGACCCATGAGCAGCCTAGGTATCATTGCCGGTTTAGCCACGGCCGTGTTGTGGACGGCAACGGCCGTTTGCTTCGAAGCTGCCATGCGGCGGATCGGCAGTCTTTCAGTCAATGTCCTGCGAATGGTCGTTGCGGCCCTGCTGTTCGTGGGCCTGTCGCTTTGGCGCACCGGCCACTTCTTGCCGCAGGGTTTGGCCGGATTCATGTGGCGTGATTTGACGCTGTCGGGCCTGGTCGGCTTCGTTATCGGCGACTTGATGCTGTTTCAAGCTTTCGTACTGATCGGAGGCCGGCTCTCGATGCTGATATACGCCTCGGTGCCCACGATGACCGCCGTCGCCGGGTTCCTGTTCCTGGGTGAACGCATTGGCACGCTGGGGATTGTCGGCATGGTGGTAACTAGCGTCGGCATTGGCGCCGCTGTCCTCGGAAAGCGAGCGGTTGAAGCGAGCGCCAGAGCCTCACGCCGCACGGGCATCTTGCTTGCGATTGGAGGTTCAGCGGGTCAGGCTGGTGGCCTTTTGCTGGGCAAGCACGGCTCGCCAAACCTAGACGCCTTTGCGGCAACTGAAATTCGCGTTTTGGCAGGCCTGACTGGGTTCTTGATAGTTGTCCATGGCACTGCGTAAATTGCCTTCAATGGCTGTAATATTGGCGACGGCAATTGGGTTTTATCAAAGGCGCGATGCGGCTTTGGTTCGATCCGCGCGCGTGGCCCTTTCGACATTGACGCTGGGCGGACTATTTGGGCCATTCTTGGGTGTGTCGCTAGGCTTGTTGTCGGCACAACTGCTTCCGGCTGGCATCGCCAGCACGCTGATGTCGATTGTTCCCAGTTCTGATGGTGCCGGTCGCGGCAGTCGTGTTCCGGGAGCGTGTCACCGCGATCGAGGTCACCGGCACGCTCGTTGCGCTCGCGGGCGTAGCCTTGTTAGCGTTCTAGCTAACTCAACCCTGGCAATCGATGGTTCCGCCGCAGCCGTCGGAGCCAGTTCCGCTGAATGTGTCGCAGGTCAGCGGCTGACAGCAAGTCCCGTTCGTCATGCAAACTTCACCATTGGCGCAACCCGCGCATTGAATTGTGTGCCCGCAACCATCGCTGGTCTTGCCGCAACTCTTACCTAGATCGGTACAAGTCTTCGGAATGCACTCGGTACAGACATTTGCCGTGCAAGTTTCATTGCCGCCGACGCAGGGCCCGCAAGTGACCTTGCCACCGCAGCCGTCGTCAAGGCTGCCGCACGACCCGGCCGGACAGACCTTGGGCGTACAGGTCTTGCACACATTGGTAATGCAATATAGGCCCGTTGCGCACGCGCCATTGTTGGTGCCGCAGGTGAGCTTGCCACCGCAGCCGTCGTCGATGGTGCCGCAGTCGAACGTGCCGCAGGTCTTCTTCGTACAGGTCTTGCAGACATTGGAGATGCAAAATAGGTCGGTGTCACAGGCGCCGCTCAAGGCCCCGCAGGTAAGTTTAGCGCCACAGCCATCCGCGATTGTTCCGCAATTGTTGCCCTTGGCCTCGCAGGTAGTCGGCACGCAAGGGACACACTTGTTGTTCGTACAAACCTGGCCAGCCGGGCACCCTGCGTTGGTAGTCCCCGAGCCGCAAGTATACTTTTGCCCGGTAATGCAAGCGTCACTGACTTGCCCGCATTCGGCGCCCGCCGCTACGCAGGCGGCCGGCGGAGCCGCGGGGCAGGTGCAACTAAGCAACCCACCGCAGTTGTCAGAAAGCGTGCCGCACGTTCCCGTGGGAAAGTCTGTGCACTTCTTCTTTGCGCAGGTTTCGCAGGTAAAAGTCACCGCGTCGCAGACTTCACCGGTCGGGCATGCGCCGCAGGCGGTTGTGCTGCCGCAACCGTCGGGGACGTTACCGCAGCGGCCAGCGCACGATACCGGTGGACAAGTCACGCATTGATTGGACTCGCAGTGCGAACCGACGGCGCAACTGCTACCGCAAGTGACCGCGTTGTTGCAAGCATCGACTGCGAACCCGCAGGCTTTGCTGCCGCATGCGGTTGCTGGCGTAACGCACACGTTCGTCGTGGGATCACAGACTTGCCCTTTGGCGCAAGTCCCGCACGCAAGCATATTGCCGCATAGGTCACCGATTTGACCACACGTAGCCTTGGCATCGGCGCAAGTGCGCGGGGCACAACTAGTTTGCACACTCGAATTGCCACCGAGCGGCGCGCCGTTCGCCGCGCCTGCACTGTTCCCGCTCCCCGACGTGCCGCCTAAGCTGTAACTTCCGGCTCCGCCCAAACCAACGGTGGGGCTGCTACCGCCGGTAGAGTATTTGCCTGCCAATTCTGGCGCGTCGTTCGAGCCGCAGCCCAAGGCCCAGCCAAAAACCGCGACTAAACACAGCGCCGAGGCGCTCTTTTTCAGGGTTTGCTTCGCGCGCCCCCTGGCTCTATGTGTGGGCAAACTGCGACTTACAATTACGGACGATGTATTCAATACCCCGCGTGAATTCATCAGAAGTCTCCTTATTGTCGCAAGCTGCAGGCGTCCAAGTTGATGCACGAGCCCCAACTGCAAACGGCTCAAGCGCGCAAAACCTAAAGTTAACAAATCATAATATTATTGTCCATAAGATAAAATTCTTCAAGCCACTTCGCTACCGAGTCATGATCCGATGATGATGTTACATCGGCACGGAAACGACGCTCTGCTCGAAACAGACTTACCGAGCCGATGTGACCCAATCAGCAAGGTTTGCTCACCTTTCGTGCAGCGCTCCGCGCCAGCAGATTTCGCTTCGCACTTGAATGGGCGTCACGCGCTGCGGCGGCCTCGCCCGTTAAGAGGTTTGGCAAGGTCCACAGCGACGCGCCTTCTGTTCATGCCCGAAAACGTGGCAGCGAAGAGACGGTCGCGCAGTGGGCGTCACGGCATTGGGTGCCGCTCGGCTTACGTCAAGGTGACTGCTCTTTCTCCCACCTGTCTCGAGACGCAGTGGCATCAAGAAGCGGCTCCTAGTAATGTGCCAGGATTTTCGATCGCCGAGCATGACGGCGAACGCCGTTACTGCGAATGCAATTGTATGCACGCCTCACGCTAAGGGCACCATGTCGAGCACCCCAGGGGCAGCGTTCGCTCCGCCCCTGGGGTGGGGTTGGGCGGTTCACTTGGCTGCAGTTGCTGCTGGCGGTGTTGCGGGTTTGCTCGCGGGCCGCGTAGAGCGGCGGAAGCGATCGAGTTGAGCGATCGCGGCTTTGTTGTTACGAAACGCGCCGCGCAGTGCATTGAGCGCCGCCGAGAAACGCTCGTGCCGCGCTTCCTGGGCGAGCCCGAAGGTTTCGTGCAACTTGGCAAACTGCACCTCGGCTGAATCGTGCTGCAGCCGTTCTTGGCGCTGCTGGATAGCGTCCTGAGCGAGCTGGGTGCTATCTACGCTAGACATGCTCCAATTCTCCGACCTTACTAGCTCGGCAAACGATTCAAGGTCATCGTCGAATGTCTTTGCTGGGTAGTACGTGCGTTTTAGGGCTTTAGATAACATTGCAGTCATTGAGGAACTTCATTTTCTAGAGGTCAAAGCCTCTGCTAAAGAACGAGATCGGTCGTCCGATCCCGGAGCAAGGTGCGCTATGCGCCTCATTCATCCAGTACATCGGTCCCCCTTCTTTGGCAGTTGCGTGGAATCGTCAGCCTTGCAAAGTAATTCGGCTGCCCAGTAAACTTACGGTCTTGCCCTGCAATCTCAGCAGTATGCCATTCAAGGTCAATGGGTTGGGTTGAATGGCGCATACGCCGAGATTCAACGGCAACCCGTTGAGTTTCTATCTCAAGGCATTGCCCTTCCGCGACAAGGCCGCACCCATCAAACTCAAACGACAGTTCCAGAACCTTGAAGCGCTCCCACTGAATCTTTTGTGCTTCGGGTTCAAACACAACGCAATGCCATTCGATCTCAAACATGTGACTTGGAAGCCCCGCAGGAGATCAGAGTAGTGTCCCTGGGTCGTACTCTACCACCATGAGACGCAGCGTCTCCTCAAAGGCGCTCGCGGCGGAGTCACGCCCCTGCAGCTTGAAGTGCACGCAACCTTTGCGCTGCATGAGCGCGACTTCCTCAGGCTTCATCCACGATTTCTTCAAGGTGATTCGCTGTCCGAATTTGACGTGCCTGATGGGCTTTCCGGATTCATCGAGGACGGCGTCGTACTTGCGCAAGTGATCGAGCACGCGGTCGCGCTCGGGGCCACGGACAGCTGCCTGCGTGAGACAGACCCGAGTCGGCGAGCCGCCGACCGGTTTCTTGAAGCCACGCGCGATCTGCGTGTAGTGCTCGATGGCGTACGGGCAGCACCAGAAGCAGTTGTTGTTGACGAGGAACTCGAGCTTCGACTTGTCGAGCTGGTCGAGCACATCGAACCGCAGATTCAGCTCGGAGGGAACCACGACCTGATCATAGTGCCGCAATTTCTCCTGGAAATAGCGCACGGTTGTGTCGGGATCACGATAGATGATCTCGTCGAGGTAGGCATTGATCACGGAGCGGATCAGCCGGTACTTCGGGTAACGCTCGCGCACGTAGTCGGCGAGCACTCCGTCGCACACGACCACGCCGTTGCGCTCGTCGTGCAGCTTCTCCAAAAGCCGGTTGCCGTATGCGTTGGCCAGGTCGTCCGGGCCCAGCAGGTGGTTCGAGAAGAGCAGGTTGAAGCCGACGTCACGCTGCCGGTACTGTTCGAGCACATTGTCGAGCGAGTCGGGCACTATCGTGCTGCCGCGCTCGCGCCCGGCGGACCACGGAAGTCCCGAGAATCCGTCGTGTACGGAAAGCGAGACGTTCGGAACCTTGAGAGCGTCGATGAAGGGCAGCAGCAGGCCGCGGTGAACGATGCCGCCGGAGAGGTTCCAGTGAATCATGCGCAGGGTGTGCGATCATACCCCAAGACTGTGCTGACCACACCTGCAGTTCCGCCTCGACGCTTTCCCCGGGGAAGGCTCGGGACCAACAACCACCAACGACCGATATTATCAAACCACAGCTTCGGAAACTGCCCAGCTTGAAATCCTCTTTCGGAGCCACAAAAGCGTCTGGTATCTCCCACGCGGCATGGCTCGGAGATTTAACGGCCGCCGAGCGGACCCTCGCCTTTGGAAGTGCCGCTGGGCAGCTCAATCTTTCCGTTCTGCGCATTCCCGTGACCGACGGGTCGCCGAACTCAGTTGACGTGGCTACGGCCCAGGCTGCTGTTGCCGATGGTGCCATCGTTTTCGCTTCGCCTTGGAACGCTGCGCACACGTACACTTCCTCGGACTTCGCGTCATACGCGACGCATCTGAATAACTTCGTCTCCTAGATGAAGGGCCAAGGCATAGATCTGTACGCCATCAGCGTCCAAAACGAACCCCATTACGGAGTAACAGCTGGCTGGGGCTCGTGGACAGCAGCCGCATGCCATGACTTCGTTCTGAACTACGGCGCGTCGATTACGACAAACCTCATGAGTTGCGAGTCGTACAATTACAACAAGAGTTACTACGATGCCATGCCATCGTGAAAGACTCCGCGGCGCTCGCCAACGTCGGCGTATTCGGCACACACCTTTACGGCACTGCCGGCTAGGCCCGCAGCGACGCGCCCTAGAGATCTTTCTTATAGACGCGATACTTCTTGTACACATGCGCGCCCATCGAGCGAATGCCAAGGTTAATGGGGGCGTCGTCTTCGCGGGTCCAGGAGAGCTCGCCCCACTTGTAACCTTTGGCTGCTCCGCGCTTTGCGACCTCCACGTACATCGCGGCTGACAACCCACCATAGCGCTTGACGTTTTGTCGTACATCCCTGCGAATGCCAAGCATCATCAGGCGAGTCGATTGCGGCCGGCGCACCTTGAGGCCCCAAAGCAACCGGGCCGCGCCGATCGGCAGCCCGAAGTTGAAGAGCTTGCCCTTGAGGCCGGCGAGTGCCTCGTTGATGTTCGGAAGCATGATGCACATGCCGACGGCGTCGCCGCCGATTTCGGCGATAAAGGCGATGTCAGGGTCGATGATAAGCTTGAGCTCTTTAGCGACCTTGCGCACTTCATCCGGCAGTGCTGGAACCATGCCCCATTTGCCCTCCCAGGCATCATTGTAGATGGCCATGATATTGGTCATCTCTGATTCGAGGTTGTGGATGTCGATGCTCCGCAGTTTGACCTCGGGCAAGGTTTTGATCTGTTCGTATGCCTTGATGACGCGACTCGGAAGCGGCAACGTGACGTTGTATCGCCAACACAGGAGATCTTTCTCTTTCGCGCAGCCGTAGGCCTCGATGAGTTGACCCTGGTAACGGCGCGAATGAGCCATCAGCACGTTCGGGGGGTACTCGAAGCCTTCAACGAGACACCCTACCTCGTCGTTGAAATATAAGGAGATTGGGCCAAACATGCGCTTCATGCCGCGCGCTCGCAGCCAGGTGCTGGCGGCGTTTAGCAATGCCCGTGACACGGCTTCGTCGTGCCGTGTATCCAAAAAACCAAAAAACCCGGTATCGTCACCGTGAACGCGCAAATACTCACGGTCGATGGTGACCGAGCACCGCCCCACGAGGCGGCCGTACTGTGTGGCTGTAAACAAAGCCACGTCGGCGCGCTTAAATAACGGATTTTTCCCCGGTGTCAGCCGCTCTCTGAACTCGATGTTCAGGGGAGCAACCCAAGTTGGGTCATACTTAAAGACCTCCAAACCCGCTTGAATGAACTCACTGATGCCGTCCCCCGGGACATATTCTCGAATCTCGATGTCCATGATTGGGTTCCGCTTTTATCCCACATGCGCCGCCCTGACTAGCCCCATTGGGGGCCGGTGTCTGCTGCGCTGAAGGCAGGCGGGACTTCACTGTAGGGAACGCCGTCAGTGAAAGCCGACCCTTAAATAGCCCTCTAAGTCCGCATTGTACGAGTTACTGGGCAGCGGCGCCCGGTGCGGGTATCCTTGGGTCATGCGTAACAGTAATTTTTGGCTTCTTGGTTCGTTCTTAATTGTTAACGGCGCTTGCGGGGCACGGACTGGTGACTTCGATGAATACGGAGACGCCGGGTATTATTACACTGTCGGGGGCAGCGCCTATGGCGGTGCATCGCAATGGGGTGTTGGCGGAATCCCACCCGGTGCCGGAGGCTATTACAATGGCGCCGGTGGTTATGGCACCGGTATTGGTGGCTGGTATTACGGTACGGGTGGTGCGTGCACAGGTACCTACGGATGCCAGTGCACTGCCGGCTACTACTGCGAGTATCCGTACAGCTGCATGAACGGATGGTGCCAGTACGGCGCAGGCGGCTCGGGCGCAGGTGGCTATTCGGGTGCAGGCGGTTCGTGCCCAGGTAACTATGGATGTAAGTGCACTGCCAACTACAGCAGCTACAGCTGCAACTATCCGTACAGCTGCACGAATGGCTTTTGCCAATATGGCGTTGGGGGCGCGAGCGCAGGCGGATACACGGGTTGTACCCCCGGCGATTACGGTTGCTCGTGTTACGCGGGTTACTCGTGCAATTACCCGTACACCTGTAACGGCAGCTATTGCGTCTACAACCAGGCTACCGGGGGCGCATCGACTTGTCCTGCTGGCAATTACGGTTGCTCCTGTTATGGGGGCAACTCTTGCAATTACCCTTACACGTGTAACTACGGTGTCTGTGGCTACAACCAAGCTACTGGGGGCGCTACTGGTTGTCCCATCGGCACTCTGGGTTGCTCGTGCGACGCCTACGGCTATTGCATCGTTCCCCTTAGCTGCGTGAACGGAAGTTGCTATTCTTCCAGCTGTCCCGCGGGCACCTATGGCTGTCCTTGTTACAACGGCAGCTGCAACTCGCCGTACACCTGCTCCAGCGGCTATTGCTATTTGATCGGCACCTCGACTGGCGGCTATCCCAGCTATGGTGGATCGCCTCCAATCGGAGGCCGGAGTCCCATCGGCGGATACGTTGGTGTTGGCGGTAGCATTGCGGTTACGGGCGGCAAAGGCAGTTACGCCGGGGGTAATACCAGTACAGGCGGCGCGCCGCCGATTGTGGCCTGCGAGAATTCCCTGGCAACCTGCGTGGCTGACCCTCAATGCGCAACCGTCATATCTTGCGTGTTGTCGAGCGCTGCCAAGTGTAGTGGGGACCTAACCTGCTATTTGTTAGCCTGCCAAAGCACCATCACGGGCAGTTCGGCACCGCTAGCCCTGGAGATTATCCAGAATTGCGGCTCATTTATCGGTTTGTGAGATCGGGCGCAGTCACCGTTATTTAGTCGGTGAATGCGGTTGCCTCGCCTTGCCCAGCAGCCGCCGCATTTCCGCTAACTTATTCTCTAGCCAGACCAGGCGCTCCGCTGGGGTCATCGCCAGCCCGAGACGAACCTGACGCCTCGAGTGTCCGTCATAACCGACATCGAACGCCGGCTGCTCTGGCTTAGTCGTCTTTGGCATCGGTTTCAATCAAGGCTCCTGTTACCCCTGCCGCAAAGTAAAAACTGGTAGCTCGGGTCGACACGCAAACCTGGCGGGAATTACACTTAGCCCCGTGCCGCAGCTAACATAGGCTTTGCCTACGGAGATATCGTACCATCCCGAAACAAATCGTCCGCTTCCAGCAGGTCGTGCGGGCACAATCGGGCCGACTCGAACTTGGCCGCCGTGGGTGTGTCCCGCGAGAGACAAATCAAATCGTCCTATCGAGTTAGGCAGTCGATCGAGAAGTTCTGGGCTGTGCGTGAGAAATAGGCTGACCGCAGAAGCCGAGCGTCCCGCTATCGCTTCATTGATGCGAACGCTCCCAGCGGTCGAATCATCTGTAGCTATAACGCTTACTGCAGAGTCAACGAGCACCGCTTCGTTCACGAGCAGTTTTACATTGCAGTCCAGATACGACTGCTGCAGAAAACTGACGGGAACACTTCCCCAATGTTCCCAGTTCCCAAGTGTCGCCAGAATCGTCCTGCCTGGTCCCCGCAGACGGCGGCAAAACTCTTGCACGAGCGCGACCCGGTCGGGACCCTCGACGATATCTCCAGTGAGAACCACAAGCTGAACTTGCCGCCGCTGGATCTCGTGAATAATGGATTTCTCGACTGTTCCGATGCGCTTGAGATGGGCGTCCGTGATTTGCGCAATTTGAAACCCTTCGAGAATTTTGGGAAGCTTCGGCACGGGTAAGTCGTGTTCCGTAACTCGCAGCCAGCGGGGTTCCAGTCCAAATGCATCAATTGCCCCAAGCACAATACTCGCGCCAGCCACCTGAATGAGCTTTCTCCGGGATAAGAATGGGTCGTGCACGCGCAAAAGCATTGCACACTGGACGTCAAGGTGCAGCGTCGCGGCTTACCCCCTTAATCACAACGGCCATAACTTCCACTCGCCTGGCTCGCGGTAGCCCTTAAGCCAACCGTGCCGAATTGCGTCGGCCAAACTTGAGGGCTTCCTCGATGCGGCGCGCGTCGGGCGTGACGCGTCGGGTGCCCGGTGGAGTTGGCGGAATGCGCTGCAGGCATTCCTGCAGCACGGCGCGCGACTCGGCATCCAGGTGTTCGAATTCGAGCCCTAGCGACCGACGGTACTCACCGGGACGGCGACCGTGCAGCACGCGGGTCACCTTGGCTTCGGCGTCAATCCACTTGCCCGCGACGGGTGAGGGGAAGGACACGATAATCTTCTCACCGGTCAGAACCGGATCGGCGGGGCCAACCAGCATTCCGCTCAGCGACAGGTTTACGACCCGGTCGGCGACCAAGCGGAAATCCCGCTCGCGAACGACTTGGCAGGCAATATGCGCCGAATGGCGAATGGGACGACGGGATTGGGATGACCAGGTCAGCATGCGAAGCCTCCGAACGCCTATCGTAAGCCGGACCCGCTGCGATTGGCCAAAATCGGTGACTATGGGCCACCGACGTTCAGTGCCAGTGGACATTCGCTGGCGCCGCGTGCCGTGGAACCGTGTGTGGCTCGTTTGTTCTATCTATGGCGTGACGGCACGGAATCACCGTTTGCGTGCCGTCACGCCAGAAAATAATTAATGTGACTCCTGCCGTCGCGATGTTCTCATTGTGTTGGTGGTTTGGGCCCCGACCCAAACCACGGCACCCTGATAATTCTACTCAAGAACGACAAATTTTGCGCCCTAAAGTCTATTGGCGCATTTTCAACTCTTTGCGTACCAGGCCTTGATTCGCTCGTCGTCGCGAACAGCGTCGTGCAAGCGCTGGAGCTTCGGGAATGCGGAGAAGATGGTTGCAGGGATGTAGTCCACTTTGCCGCCGGCAAACCAATGCGCGGCCATGTAAAGCTTGATATCTACGACGTTGATCTTGGGCCCGGCAAAGAACGGCCCATCGCCAATTTGCCTTTCAGCCCTGTCCGCCCAAGTTGGCAGGAATGTGGCAACCAGCCCTTCGCGGACCTTCTTCTTCTCGGCCTCGTCTGCGATCCTGATTGTGGGCGCGACAGTTCCCCGTAGGTCCTCGACGTGCGCCATCACGGCTTCGTGGCGCGCAGCCTCGAAGGTGTCCGCCGGATGCAGACCATGTCCGCGACCAATGAATACGAGGATGGCGTTAGATTGTGCAAGAGGGGGACGGCCTGGCATCTCGAGGAACGGGACGCTGCCGAACGGAGTCGTTGGCTTGAGTGCAGGCCAATCCTCCCGACGGATGCGCACGTCCTCGAAATCCACGCCGGCGATGTGAAGTGCGAGGCGACATTCCTCGCCTCGACTCGTTGGAGTATCAAAATAGGTTAGCTTGGGTTTGGTCATCGACGCGCAGCCTAGAGCCGCGGTGGCTGCCCGTCCAGCTCAGGCGCCTGTCTTCTTCCAACCATCCAAGGCCGTGATCCGCGAGAACCAGGCCTCGATGTTGGGAAATTCGGCCACGGGAGCCTCGGTCTGCGCCGAGTACATGAGTGAGGAAGCAAGGGTCAAATCGGCGACCGTGAGCGCATTGCCCACCACGAACGACTTGCCCTGCAGGCGCTGGTTCAGTACGGCGGCGAAGCGCCGAAAATTGGTGAGAGCTTCCTGGATTTTGCCAGCGTCGGGCTCGCCCATTCCTAGCATTCCTTTGATGAGCTTCTCGAATGCAAGCGATGCTAGCTGCGGGGAAAAGTGCGCTGCATCCCAGAATTGCCAACGGCTGACGTCCGCGCGCGCTGTCTCGTCCCGCGGGAGTAGGCCGGATTCGGGCTTCTTCGAGGCAAGGTACTGCATGATCGCGCGCGACTCCGTCAACACGAAATCCCCATCCACGAGCGTGGGCACCGCACCATTGGGGTTGAGTGCCAGGTATTCGGGACTCTTGTGCTCACCCTTGGAAAAATCGACGAGCTTTTCCTCGACTTCGATTCCAAGAACAGCGACTGTCAAGCGTGCTCGTCGAACATTGGGCGAGAGCGGGTTGTAATAAAGTTTCATGGTGTTCTCCGGGGCTTCACAGATGTGACTGCGTGCCAGTAGTGTCAATCCCGGGCGCGAAATCAATGGTGTTATTTGAGAATTGTGAACATCGCGCGGCGGGCCGATGACGTGGCAACGCGACTGAAGCGGGCCGCCCGAGGCGATGTTCTACGCTAGGCGCCCGCCCCCAACTGTTTGATATGTGAAGGAAGGGGCTCGCCCAACAACTGCTCGTGGGCGCCCGGGTGCCAGGGTGGGCGAAGTCGCCTGATAACATTAGAGATTGCGCGTACCCGCGTACCATTGGGTAGCCGCCATGTCAGAAGATCTAAAAATCCTGCTATTTGTCGCCGTAGCCGCACTCGCGTTTTTGCAGGTGATACGCTGGGTGCGGCGCATGTCCAAAAGATGATTTCGGGGCTGCGATTGGCGCAAGTGCCCTACTGAGCAATGTCGTACCTCAAACATTGTGGACTACACAGGGGGTCTGCGCCGCGGCCGTCGCATTGAGGGTCGTGTAAGGCTGGAGCTCACGATGCCTTTGCTGGCTCGGCTTTCACGTCGATTGTGTGTAGCTGCGGTTCCGTGCCGCAGCGACAAGAATCTGCAGCCCTAGGGAATCGACCGCGCCCGAGCGCAGCTCGGTGCGCCGAGCCTCGAATCGGACGTGGGAATCTCAGGCTTTGCGACGTGAAATCACAAAACTTAGGCGTGGACAGCACCGGTAGCCGGGACTGGTGGTATCATGGCACGCTCAAACGTAGAATCTCCTTCGGAGGTATCGTCATGACCGAACAAATCCTGTCCACTCGAACAGCGGTACTTGCATGCATGCTCGGTGCGCTCAACGGGTGCGTTAGCAGTCAAGAAGGCGGCGTATCTGAACCGAACGAGGTGGCGGCTGCCGAGCAAGACTTGAACGCGCCGGCCGCAGCAAACCCCCCCGATATCGCACTAGCCTCTGACACGAACTGGGCTGTGTACAACAACCAAACCCTCGAGCAGAGCTCATATCTCGGCAAAGCGCAACGTGTATGCGCCAACGCAACGGACACTACACAGTGCCCAGAAGGAGCCGTCTACTACAGCGTCGGTGGACACGGCTGGTCCGGGCGTATCGATGCGTGCGAGGGCAATGCGCGGTGGATTTGGGCACCGGGCATCACTGGTGCATCAGCCCCCGCTGAGTTGGCAGAATATTACTTCGTGAATCATGTATCACTGTCTAGTCGTCCCGCATCGGCCAAAATTCATTTGGCGGTCGACGACCAAGCCGAAGTGATCATCAACGGGACGTCAATAGGCACCCTAGGAAGTACGACCGACATCAATGTGGCGTGGGCGAGCCAGATCAACCCGACTGCCCTCGATATCACGAGTGCGCTGACGACTGGCCCGAACACTATTACCATTCGCGCAGCCAATGGCGCAGGAGCCTTCGGCAATTGTGCAAACTGCACCTACGAGCAGAACCCTGCCGGCGTCGTGTTTTGCGTGGATATTTGGTATAAGAAGGGGCCCGGCTCGACATAACACGTCGAAGCCGTCACCGTCCCCTCCGGAGGTGGTTTTGGCCCCAGCACGCCCGTCGGTGAGTCCCCCTCCAAAGGGTTCTCAGCAGCCGTGCTGGGAACAAAATGACCACCTGCCAGATCACGAACGGCCCTCCCGGGCATACTTGGCGAGCACACTTGGGTGCGCGCATAGTGTGGCACCCCGAGTTGTGCGGATACTTGGCCGGAGAGGCACGTCCATGAATAAAGTACGCGTATCGATTACCAGTATTTGGATCACGTCCCTTGTTGCTGCTTGCAGTAGCTCGCCGGCTCAGCAAACTTCGCAACCGGGTGGAACCGGGGGCGGCGGCGCAGGGGGCAGCACCAGCCCTACAGTTGAACCTACGTTGGTGACTTCTGCCGCGAACGCCTACTGGATCGAGGGAATCCCGACTGAGCTTAGCGGCTCTGATTCCGGCACCGCGGACGTAACCGTCGATAGCGGTACGACATATCAAACTTGGGACGGCTTTGGTGGCGCCTTCAACGAGAGGGGATGGAATTATCTCTCAACGCTCAGCCAAAGCGACCGAGATTTGGCCATGAACCTGCTCTTCGGCTCCAATGGGTGCCGATTTACCTTTGGGCGCATCCCCATCGGAGCCAGCGACTACGCTATGGATCGCTACACCCTCGACGAGACGGCCAATGACTTTACGATGGCTAGCTTCTCGATCGATAGGGACAAACAAAAGCTCATCCCTTACGTTCAAGCGGCGCTCGCTATCAAACCGGATATTCGCCTCTGGGCCAGCCCCTGGACACCACCCACTTGGATGAAGAGCGCTCCCTACACGACACCCGCTAACGTGACCTCTCCGTTCGATGGCGGGACCATGAAGAATGACGCGCAGACACTGCAAGCGTTTGCTCTTTACCTAGCGAAGTTCGTGCAAGAGTACGGTAAGGTTGGCCTCAAGATTGAAGCCATTGCACCTCAAAACGAGCCGAATTACGCGCAAAATTACCCGTCTGCGCTTTGGGCAACAGCAACTTACGATACTTTCATCGCCAGCTACCTGGGGCCGACCTTCACGAGTCAAAACGTTACTGCCAATATTCTGCTCGGCACCATGTCCAATGGGGACAGCGGCAAAGATCCTGACATCGTAACCGCCGTGCTCGGTGATACTACGGCAATGAAGTACATCAAGGGTGTCGGTATGCAGTGGGGTATGGAGACCGACATGAGTGCCGTGACCGGCAAGAATCTCCCCGTGTGGCAGACCGAGCACAAATGCGGAAACTACCCCTGGGCGAGTGGTTACCAGACCACGGCTCCGAATGACCAGGCCTACGCCGTCGAAACCTGGGGCCTCATCGAACAGTGGATCAAAGATGGGGTAAACGCCTATAGCGCTTGGAACATGGTGCTCGACAAAGTGGGTCTCGGCATCGACACAACGCGCGACTGGGCACAGAATGCTCTGCTGGTCGTGGATGGTGGCAAGCTAACTCCAACGCCGGCGTATTACGTCTTTCGCCACCTTTCACAGTTCGTCGATCCCGGGGCTACCCGGATTGGCACGACGGGCGGTGACGCGCTGGCATTCAAGAACCCGGACGGCACCATCGTCTTAGTCATGTACAACTCCGGTGCAGCAAGGACGGCAATCGTCGATGTGGGCAGCACGAAGCTTCAGTTTGCAATGCCCGCCAACGGGTGGGCGACCGTCAACTGGAAGTGAAAAAGCACTTCGGCGTGTCTGTGACGGGTGCTTATTCTGGCAAGTTAAGCAACCGTTTCTTGATGTCGCAGCGGCTCGGAACAGTTGAGTTGAAGTGTTGCTTCCTGCCAGTAATTGATGAGAGCGATGCCCCGGTCTTAGGGGTGGAGTGGCGGCAGCGAAAGGGAAGTCAGGCTGTCATTTTCTTCCAACCAGCTTAATATGTCGCGGATGCTCCCCGTAGCCAGCCCAATGCACGTGTCGGCAGCACCATAGTAGATGTGCAGGGTGTCGCCGTCGTCACCCACGGTGTATCCGCAGGGAAACGTCACGTTGGGAACGTCGCCGCTTGTTTCATAGGGTGCTTCAGGTCCAAATATCCAAGAGTCACCCCGTGCCAAGCAGCGCTCGGGCTTGTCCAACGCGAACAGGGCCGCCCCAAGCCGATACAGGCAGCCACCCGCTGTTTGCCGAACACCGTGATACAACATCAACCAACCCGCGGTGGTTTCAATCAGGGGTGGAGATATTCCAACCTTGTTGGCGTCCCACCAAGCTCCCTTTCTGGCCTGCAAAATGAGCTTGTGACTCCCCCAATTACGTAGGTCTGGGGAAAATGACAGCCACACATGAGCACCCGTGTCGCTCACGGGTCGATGAATCAAGGCAAATTCGCCGTCGATTCGGCGTGGCAGGAGCGCCGCATCTTTGTCGTCGGGTTGCATCACCAGTCCACATCGTTCGAAATGTCGAAAATCCTCCGTCAGAGCGAGCGCGACGCCCGGCCCACCTTTGGTAAATGCAGTGTAAGCAACCGCGTACTTGCCCAAGTCCTCCATGAACGTAATGCGCGGATCTTCGACGCCCCAGATCTCCTCGAGTGGATCGCCCGTAAACGTTGGAGAAGCGTCGATTGTCCAGCCATCGATCCCGTTCGCAGATCGAGCGGCACACAGGTGCGAGTGGCCCCTCCGATCTTCAACCCGGCAAAGCAGGAGTGTCGTGCCTGAAGCCAGCCGCACCGCACCCGGGTTAAAGACGGTGTGGACGGGGTACGGCCAATCATTGGCGGTTAGAATGGGATTTGTGGCATGGCGCGTAAACAATATCTCGTAACCACGATGGTCGTTCATTAGTTCTCGATTTCAGGAATTCCTAGGTTGGGTCGGTCAATCGCGCGCATCTCAAGGAGCGCCATAAGAAATGACAATGTTGATTCTGCGCCCTGGTTTTGGTTGATTCGGTCATCATGCAAACCATCGCAACAACCCCCGGTCGCGTCATCGTACAGGGCCTGCTGCAACTGATTCTCGCCGAGGAACCAGTAAAATGCGCGACGCGCCTCTTTGAGCCATTGTTCATCACCGGTCGCGCGTCTTGCTTCCACGCAGGCCGAAATCATGCCTGAGGCTTCGAGCGGTTGCTGATCGAATTCGGCTTTTGCTTCGCCACGATGCCAGAAACCGTTTGAGCCAATCGGAGCGAAATAACCGGCGGGTGAAGTCTGCTCCTTTGCTAGCCAGCGCAGCGACTTCAGACCAACTGCAACCATCTCGGCGTCCTTCATGCAGCGTCCGGCACTGATCAAAGCCTGAGGCAACCGAGCGTTCGAGTAGGTGAGGTAAGTCTCAAACCAATCCCACCCAGGTTCACTTGCCTGCTTGTACATACCGAGAAGCTGTTTGGATAAGATCGACTGCACTTGTTGAACGGAACTATCCCCTTGAAAGGCTCGCAAGTACTCATCGATACCAAGCAGGGCAAATGCCCAGGCTCTTGGGCTCGTAAAACTGGTTACGATTGGAATTGCGGCGTGAAATAGATGCCCTCCGAGGCTCTGGCGCCCCGGATCAAAGGAGCGGCCAACGACCGCACCTAGAGCCCACAGGGCTCGTCCGTGGCTGTCCTCCGAGCCACACTCCTCGAGCCAATTTCTGGCGTAAGACATCTTGTTTCGAAATCGACCGAGCGTGGGATTGAACGCGTGGCTTACAAAGGCGAGATACCGTGATGCCAGGGCTCTTACCTCATCGGCCCCTTCACTCCGAGAATCTTCAATGAGTGCAGTCAGGAGCAATGCCCGTGCGTTGTCGTCAATTGAGTACCCCTCATTGTAGCAGGGCACGTTGTAATCAGCGTGTTGGATAAGCCCGGTGGTATCACTCATCAGACGCAGATGGGTAAGCTTCAATTCGGGAAGGTCCACCGGACGACTCGCCGGGGTGACTCCGTTGAATGAATTGCGGTGCTTTTCACTGTGCCCGGCGATTGCCTGTTCGAAGCTTTGGGAATAACGGCGCGCGACGCTTGGCCAAGCCATCTCAACGCCGTAACTGGCCGCGCGTTTTTGCATCGCGTAGCGGTCTGTTTCGTTGCCGAGTGACTCAATGACACTTTGGGAAATTGCCGCGGAGTCGCGCCAGGGGACCAAGATTCCGCGCCCCTCGGCTAGAAGCTCTTCGGCATACCAATAGGGCGTTGAGATAACCGCTTTGCCCGAGCCCACTGCGTACGCAAGAGTCCCGGAAGTGATCTGCTCCGGTTTGAGATACGGCGTCACGTAGATGTCAGCGGCCGAGAGAAACTCTCGCAATTCAACGCGACTCACGAATCGATTGTGAAACCGCACATTCGACTCAACGCCGAGCCGCTTCGCGCGATTTTCGAGCATCAGCCGATACGTCTCGCCATGGTGCTCTTTGACGTGTGGGTGCGTGGCCCCTAGGACTATGTAAACGGTTTTCGGAAAGCGCGCCAGGATATCTGGTAGCGCGTCGATCACGTACTCGATTCCCTTGTCGGGAGACAGAAGCCCGAAGGTAAGAATTACGGACATCCCCTCGACGCCGAGTAGGTCCTTGCTACCGCCGTCGGTTGGTACCTCATCAATACCATGGGGGATAAGATCGATCTTGCTGTCCGGAACCTGGTGCACCTTGCGAAGTAACTCCGCTCCGTGCTGACTCATGACTACCAAGCGCTCGGACAATTGCGCCAATTCATTCATGACGATGCGTTGCGACACCGATGGTTCAGCCAGGATCGTGTGAAGTGTCGTCACGATCGGCATACGCAATTCGCGCAATAGCGCCAGAATATGCGCGCCCGCCTTGCCCCCAAATATGCCATATTCGTGCTGCAAACTCAGCACATCAACTGCGTTGACGTTCAAGAAGTCCGCGGCGCGGCGGTAGGAAGCGACTTCCCCCTCGGAGATCTCGAAACGTACTTGGTCTCGATACACATAGCGTCGCCCTACGTCATTGACGGCTATGACGAACGAATCACTTTCCGTGCTCTTGGCTCGCAGCGCGTCGCTCAGATCACTGGTAAAGGTTGCGATTCCGCATTGTCGAGGCAGATAACTACCCAGCAACGCAACTTTACGGTTGGTTCGCGTATAAATGACGTCCTCCGGAGTTCCCGATCGAGCGCGCCTTCGTTGTTATTACGCGATGTCGCCGCGCTCGACGCCATTCACGAATGCGCATGGTGCCCCGTATTGAGGCATTGCGCAAGCATGAATCGGGCCGACCGATTGCTGATCGGCGTTTGTGGCATTTACGTAAGCTGCGCAACTGTCTCTTTTGCCACTTGTTTCAGGTGTTGGAATTGCACGTCAGTGATCCGAAGCGCGTTCGTTGCTTTGCTTACGAACAATCCCTCATTCTCGTCGGCGAAGGCAGCCCCCAGTTGTACTGCAAGGTGTTCCGCCAAATAGGTCACTGCCGCTAAGGGGTGAACTGGGTCGGTCACTCCAAAAGCTAAGTGGTGAGAAAGCACGAGTCGAAGCTCCTGCGGCAGGTTCCAGAGCACCGCAATATGCAAGGCGAACTGCGCGTGCACCGCGTGAATGGAAGGCCAGAGTTGTTCGAACGTGCCGTTCGGGTTGTCTTTTCTCTCGCAGCCAATGGCCAGCATACAACCCGCGATGCCCACATCGTGCAAAAGGCCGCAGAGATATGCAGAATCGTCGAATAGAGACGTTTGCCGGCAAACGAGGCGCGACAGGTCAGCCGTTGCTACCGAGTGCTTTCGCAGCCGTTCAAACGCCGCCACGCTGGCCCCACAACGAAACAATTTCGACTCGAGAGCGGCGCGGAAGAACAAGTCCGACGCTCGGCGCAGCCCCATGCGCACGAGCGCCTCGTCAATCGAACGGATCGGAGAAGCGCCTTGAAAAGCAGCTGATTGCGCGATTCTCAGGGTGTCGGCAGTCAGCACTGGATCACGTTCAAGGAGTGCCGCAATGTCGCGAATTCCGATTGACGGTTTGCGCGACAGAGCAAGAAGTTCGAGGGCCACTGTCGGAAGCACTGGCGGCTGATAATCGGGAGCCGTGAGTCTGCTGAGAAGTCGCATCGGATCGACGCCGGTTCCGTCAACTCTGTTCTCTTCCAACACGATGACCCCTTGGCCATAGTTACTTTGACGGTGGCTGGTCATTACTCGAGGGTCTACGACCAATTCCAGAAAACCCTGAGGGGATTCGCGCGGGGTAACCGCTTTTTGCGACGAATATTTAGAGCAAAATCGCCAATTTACCGCCCGGCGCATAGCTCGCAAGCGCTCGACAACTTACCCACTCGGGGACTTCGGTGTCAGGGTAAAACGTTGCGATCAGGTTCGCAGCGGCTGTAAAGTTTTTGATGGGGGTTGGCTAATCACTTGGACGCAAGCTGCGTGTAGGCGCGCCCGACTCGCCAGAGCTCAAGTGACCAACACACAAGATCAGAAGCTTTCGCCGAGGGCCCGAGTGCGATTAGTCGATCCGCGGCGCAGCGCAATCGCTCGGCAACATTGTGCAGGTCACCATCGGGTCTTCGCCGAATCGCCAGGGGATCATTGGCCTTTTCACCTGCATCCCAAGTCGACATGATTATCGCTACCGTCTGAATATGCGTTCCGATCGGGTGTTCCTGTTCACCACCGACCAACGTTGCGTTGCGCAGTGGGTGAGAATCCTCTAGTAGCTGCTTGGATAAAGCCTTCAATCCGGCGAACCGCTGCCCGTCAGAACGCGACTCGACGATCTTGCATTCACCTGAAGGGGCCACTCCGCACTCGGAACCTCTAGGTGTCAATGTTTCCGACCCTGTGCCCCCGGCGCCGCCGCCTCCACCACAAGCACCGATGCAGGACGCAGCCAATAAAGCCAGTGCATATCGGACATTCTTCATGGGCGTCTCCCGACTCGACGTAGGGAACCCCGAGCGACCGCGGGCGTCAAGTGTTACCGCTCACACCGAATCAATCGGTCCCCGTGCTTTGCCGGTCATGCTGCGGCTGCGACAGCTGTAACTGGTGAAGGGAAGCCTGAACCTAAAGCTCACTTTTAGGATCTCCAGCAGATTGAGGAGGCCTGGGCCCGCTGGTCGTGGCTTAGCCGGCGTTACGGTTGCAGTCGGTTATCGCCAATAGAGTGATACCATCGACGCATGTTTGATCGGAGTCTGTCTTGCATCTCCATGGCGCTCATTGCAACCGTTCTCGGCTGCACCCGCGCGCCGTCCGGCACCGCTCCACACACGACGGCCGCCGCGCCCATATTGCCGCCAGTGTCGAGCAGCTCAGATGCAGTTCCGCGCGTCGGCGAGCCGACGTTAGTTCTCACGACCACTCTAGCGCCCTTCGTGCGAAAGGCTCTAAACCCATTGCCGGCTGGCACAGCGGCAGACATAACCGTCGATGTCAGCCAGACCCTGCAAGCCATTACCGGATTCGGCGGCGCCTTCAACGAACAGGGCTGGGAAGCGTTAGCGCCATTGAGCCCCGCAGCGCGCGACGACGTGCTCAAGGCGCTTTTCGACCCAGTCGATGGACTAAGGTTCAATATGGCTCGCTCCCCGATTGGAGCGAGCGACTATTCTGTCGATCGGTACACATTGGACGAAACTGCCGGCGACACCCAGATGGCAAAGTTTTCGATCGAACGCGACAAGCAGCGGCTGATTCCGTTCATCGAGGCCGCCATGAAGTTTAGGCCGGACTTGAAGATTTGGGCTTCGGCTTGGACGCCGCCAACGTGGATGAAGACGAACGGGGCATTTGACAGCGGTGCATTCAGGGACGAGCCCCAGATGTACGCGGCGTATGCCTTGTATCTCGCCAAATACGTCGAGAGCTATCGCGAAGCGGGCATCAATGTATTCATGGTCGTGCCTCAAAATGAGCCTTCTCAACTCACCCACTACCCCAGTTGCGATTGGAAGCCTACGCAGTACATCAAGTTCATTCGCGACTTCCTGGGTCCCACATTTCGCAGCAGAAAGGATGATACTACAATTTTCGTCGGGACAATCAACCGGCACGATTGGGACGTAATGGCGGTGCTCAACGATGCGCCCACTCTCGCTTATGTCTCGGGTGTGGCCGTGCAGTGGGATGGCTTTCAACAACTAGCAGGGATACATCGCAGCTTCCCACAGCTGGCAATCATGCAATCTGAAACTGAGTGCGGCAACAACCATTGGCAACCCGGTTACAACCGAGAGCGGGCGCCGAATGATTTTCCTTATGCGGCCTACACCTGGCGCAAATTTCGAGACTATATTGCTGCGGGTAGCTCGAGCTATTTCCTGTGGAACATGGTGCTCGACCAACAGGGTAAGAATATCGACTCCGTTTCGCGTTGGCCGCAAAATAGTGCCATCGTAGTCGATAGCTCGACGCGGCGCGCCACCTATACGCCGATGTACTGGGCTACCAAGCATTACTCGGGCCTTGTTGACGTTGGCGCTCGGATGGTGAACTCGGGTGGCGCTTACAAGGATCGAATTGCCTTCGTAAATCCGGACGGCACCGCGGTTGTCGAGCTACTAAACAGCGAAAGCGCGCCAACCCGAGTCACCGTCTCAATCGGGACTCGCGGCTTCGCCGTCGAGCTACCCGCAGAAAGCTTCGCGACATTGGTTGTTCCGAAGGCATAGTCGAGGTCAACGCAAAGTGCTTCGGGCCGCGCGCTGCCAAATTCGGCTTTTCTGGCACGGCGGCACGTGGCCACGCGTTGGCGGCAGCCGCGAGCCAAAGACGCGCGGCAGTTGGCGCATCGACTGCAACCTACGGCGTCGGTGACTCTTTCGAAGCACCGATGTGCTGAGTAAGGTGTACCAGCTCGAAGATGTCTACCCCCAACTTAGCTTGCAAGTTGGCACCGGCTGGGTTGGCGTTGTTTGCAAGTGCGGAAAGCCAAACCTCCTCGGTCACCGAGACTCCAATCTCGATTCCGCCTGCGCGCACACCAAAGACGGCTGACGGCGCCATCGCCCAGAGCGATGACTTGAATTTGAGGCGGGCAGCGGGTTCCCAGCGGAAAAAGAGCGCTCCGGATAATTCCGGATCGAGCCAGAAGGCGATCATGTCTACCGAAAGAAAACCGCCCATGTCGAGTGCCAAGCCGTGGCCGCCCTGCCACGAGTTGACTTGCTGCAGTAGGCCCACTCGAAACCTTTCGAGTCGCAAGCCTTCGAAGGCACCAGCGCTGACGATGGTCGCTGGCGAAACCGTTCCCCACCCCCACCGGCGACCTTCGGTTGCTGTCGCGCCAATGAGGGGAGCATCATATGACTCTTGTGCCAGCACGATGCTAGCGGTCGTGCTGACGCCGAGAAAGGCGACGCAGCCCAGAAGTCGAGACCGATTCATCGTATCCTCGCGGCTGTGGGGCAAACGTAGTACTGCGGAATCTTGCCGTTCCCTTCAGTGACTTTGGCACAGTCGGGAACACATTCGCTGATGCGGTGCTGCCCCGCCTTCATCCGCGCTGCTCGGTGGGCAGGACATTCGGTGGGAATTCTAAACCCCTTCAACCAGGGCTGCATCGATCGTGCATCGATTTTGGCCTGCTCGATGGCTTTGGCTTCCAATTTCTCCCAACCGAGGCGCGCGAAGAGCTTGCCGCTCGCGTGCGGGCTCGACCCGCCGAGCACGCGATCAATCGCCACGCGGCGCCCCCAAACCCAAAGTCCGCGCATCAACGTTCGATCGAACGAGTATTCGGCTCCTTCTACGAGGTACGCTGGGGCCTCCGCGGGTACGTAAACGGCCGTGACGCTGGCGTCATCACTGATCGAATCCGGGTTGCGCCCACACGCATCATTCGGGTTTATAATCTTGGCGATATCGCACAGCTGTTGCTCGCGAATTTGAGCCATCTGTCGCGCCATCATGATTTCATCGAGATCATTCTGACCGGTGGCTTGCCCTTCGGCGTCGAGCGTGACCTCTAGTATATTCGACGGACGCGGCACGGGGAGACCTTGGAGCGTTCCGGTGCCGACGGCTAAGACGCGCAGTTCGCGCTTCTTGTATTCGCCGACGATATCTTGAATAGTGGGGCGAGTCATCCGTAGAGCCCGGTACGCGGGAAACACCGACCGCAGGCCGCCATCGAACCATGACCCGCAAAACCCGTTCTTCGAAACTCCGTCGTAAAGGTGGCGCACGGGGCGCGCATAGGCCGGAATGACCGCGGACGCCATGACTCCGGCTCCCAGACAGTACTCGCGTCCGGCTTCGGCCTCGGCCTGGATCACATTCCCGTTCACGTCGAACTGCGTGGGCTTCGACGGCATCGAGGCACAGGTGCGTTCGTCTAGACCGAGCACCTGGTTGTCCTGCAATTCGACGGCCACGACCACGCGCGGAACGTTGTTTTTGACCATGACTTCCGAGAATGCATCGAGCACCGGCGCAATGACATTCGACGCCATCGGATCGAAACGCATCAGGTTCTGATCAGGCGTCCCGAGCCCTCCGAGCACCCGCGTGATCGGGCCCGGTTCGACGCACATCAGAGTCTGTTCGTCGTCGTCCGTGAAATACTGAAAGAGTCGGGTCAAGGAGCACATTTGCAGCGGGCGCCGCGCGAACAAGGCTTCTCGCGTCGGGGCATCGAGGCCCGAGAGTTCCCAGTCGTCCTCGGCGGCGTCGCCGGCTGGGTTCGAGGTTTGGTACCTGGGCCACCCGCTGTAGCAATCATTGGCACCGTCTTTGGAGCCGTCGGAGCGGACCTTGTCGATGTCATCGTAGCACTTGTATTTGCGATGCTCGGGGATCCAGTAGTTTTTGCACGCGTCGAGGTACGCCTTTTGCGCCGGCGTGAAGTCCTTGAAATTGGGATCGACGAAGTACAAATCGAGCAGTTGAGCGATTAAAGCTCCAACACTGGTGCCAACCATGGCGCTAAATCGGAAATTCCCGCCATCGCCCTCGGGCGGCAGCGCGCGCTCGCGCAGCGACAGCAATTCGAAGAGAAACCCGGCGGAAAACGCGCCGTTGGCAGCCCCGCCGCGCAGCGCCAGGGCTACTGAATCTTGGGCGTCGGACGTTGTTGTGGGATTGGTCTTTTCGATGATATCCGCAATCGCATTGAGCGCCGATGGGACGCGCTGATAAACGTACCGTTGTCGATTCTTGTTCGTCATCGCCCCCGAGTCGGCCATATACACGACGGAATTGGCAATCCGCGCGACGACATATCGAACGAGCGCCGGCGAGTCACCCGTATCCACGCACTCGTCGGGCAGTTTCATTTTTGCCGCGATGGGGGCCCAGTCCGGCTTTGCGGTAAGCTCTTCTCCCAGACGCTCAATGGGCGTCCGGCGTTTGCTTTCATCCCACTTTGCGAGTGCCCGAAGGCAGGCCGCCATCTTGGCTGGGTTGCGATAAGCCATCACGGCCTCGAGCTCCAGGCTTGCAAACACCTGTAGATTCAAGTCGCCGAGCAAGAGTTTTGGCGACGGGCTCGACTTGTCTGCATAGCTGACGCCAGCGAACAGCGAGCGAGCGTCGAGCTTATACGCACAAGCCGTTAGCGACGCAATAAGCGCAAGCGCCAATAAAGGTGCAACGGCAACGCGAACTTTCGAATATTTCCCCGACATTGTGACGACCACTCATACTTCGGCCAAGTTTTCGCGTCAAGCACTGTGTCCGTATTCTCGATCCTGAGCAGGGGAACACACTCATGAACAATGTTCTGTCACTGCGGCACGGAAACGCCAAAACTTCCCCCTGCACAATTCCGCAGCGGTACTCTGGGCACGCCGGTGCGCCAGGTTGACAGAATGGGCGAAAAGCGTACGATCCCACACATGGCACGGCCGGCACTTGCGTTTGTCTCCGAAGAGGAGTTCCTCAGTTTGCCGGAGACGCTCGACAAGGTTGAGCTGATTGATGGGGAAGTCGTAGTGTCACCCAGCCCGAATTACTTTCATCAAGAGGTCGTTGGAAGGCTTGCAGTAATGCTGCGAGATTGGTCGAAGACGCAATCTCAAGCAATAACGATTGGCCAGGCCCCGCTGGATGTCCGTTTTGCGCCGGGGCGCATATTGCAGCCGGATCTCTTCGTGCTGTTTGCGCGCATTTCTATCGAACACGAGGGTCCGCTCGACCTCATCCCTGAACTTTGCATCGAAGTGCTTTCGAGTCGCCCCAATTACGATCGCCTCACCAAGCGCCTGGTGTACGCCGAGGCGGGGGTTCGCGAGCTCTGGACTATCGAACCCGGACACTACGTCGAGCGCTGGACTGGTGACGGCCTACGTCAAATGCTCAAACTCGAAGACCAAGTCGCGAGTTCGCTACTGCCCGGATTCGCCGCTGATTTGCAGACGCTTTTTGGGGAGAGCTAACAGCCACCGCACGCTCGAGATCGGAGGGGATGATGGCGGCGTGTACGGATCCAATTGTAGCCACCCATTCCGCCGCATGTTACTGCGGCACTCACACACAAGTAACAGTCACTGCCACAAAATCCCCTCGATTTCCGGCGGGCGGCGAACGTACTTCGCCCGCGACGGCGAGAATATCGCGCGCGACGCGGTCGTGCGTTGAATTCACGTGATGCGACTTGCGAGTGTCGTTATGACAAGATTGTCAGGAAAATGCCTCAGCCAGGGAGCTTGAGCCCGAGCACGTCGGCTCTTTCGATCTTGGGTGCTTCGGCAAGGAGCTCAGGCGCATTGATCATGAGTGCCTTCGCGATTTCGCCCCCCAAGTGCCGCTCTCGATCGGAGTCGTTGGCAAAGGCATCGACGATGTAAAAAACGTTGGGTTCCGTCCTAAGCGCGAACCAGGCCGGCGTAAATGATTCTTGCCGCGCGAGTGGTTCGGCACCCGCTAGAAATGCGCGAACCTTTTCCTCTTTGCCTGCCTTAGCCACCAGTCGAACAACCAATGCAACATTCACCATGGGCGAGTTCTCCTTGAGGAAACCTGAACCTAAAACTAGTCGCAGGGATGGCAAGGAGGGACCAGGCCCAAGTATGATTCATGAATTTTCTGTCATTTACGGTCAACGCAAACAGGCGACGCGCTTATAATAGTTAGTAATTACAATTAGTTATGATAAACTTTGGCCCCGGCCGTAGGTTTCCGGCCTTCTTGGTCGTCCATGGGGGATGACTGCCCCTGGGGATGAGAGCGGGTCAAGCACGCGCAGGCTCTTGGCCACACCAATAACATTGGTATATTGACGAGTATATGGGGCGATCGCACCGATGTGAATGCAAATGTGGTTTCGCCAGTCAACGGGAAGGTGAGCTCAATGAAATACCTAATCACGGTTGTGGCCCTATTAACTCTGTTCGTAGGATGCAAGAAGGGCGACAACGCAGCTCCATCCGATGACAGTGGCGGCATGGCAGCGACGCAAAATAGTGACAAAGAACATCGTCAACACGAGCACGCTTGGAATCGTGACGGCGGGATGCACGAACACGAACACGGTAGAGAAAAGCAAGTTCCTGGTTCAAACTAGCGGTGCCGGCATTACCGAAAGCTACCAACCCATTGGCGCTATTGAGTGCTGAGATGGTCGCAATTGGCGCGGCTACAAAGCGCCGCGCCATAAATCGTCGCGTTGCGTGTAGCCTGCTGTTCGTGGTGGCCACCCTCCTCTGCGCTCACGATACTCGCGCGCAATCGCTAACGCTTGCCAGCGCAGTACAACTGGCGCTAACTCGTAACGAGCGAAGCAGGATCGCCGAACTCAACGTGGAGTCCGCCGAGGCGGCGGTTAACAAGGCGCGCGCCGCATTTTTGCCGAGTCTCAGTATGGGCGCGACCGAGACATTGCGGCCTTACCAAGTCGAACTCAACAATCGAGTCGTCGGACGCACCAATGCCGCAAACGGCACGCTCACCTTGAGCCAACCGCTTTTCGCTGCGACGGCGTTCCCCCTGTACGCGGGGGCAAAGCACAATCGTGAGGTTGCCCGTTTCGACGAGGTAGACCAGCGGCGAGGACTCTCATTTGATACCGCTCGCGCATTCTTCGCCGTGATTGCCCAGCAGCGGCTGTTTGTTGCGGCGCGCAGCCGACTGGAGCTGGCCCAGGCAACCCTAGACGACACCCGGGCTCGCGCACAAGCGGGCCTAGTCAGCACGAACGACGTGACTCGATCGGAAATTGAATGGAGTAACGCGCAGCAGAGCGTATCGGGAGCTCAAAGCTCGCTCGATCAGTCACGACTCGCTCTCGAATATGTAATCAATTCTCCAGTTACAGGAGATCTTACGGGTCCGCAGCAGTCTCTGTCTCCCGGTGCGCTTCAAGTTCATCAATTGGTTGCGAAGGCGCTGGCTCAGCGCCCCGACCTGGTGGCGGCTCGCGAGTCCGTCGCAGCGGCTTCGGCACTCGCCGACGAACCGAGACTTCGGTTCGTGCCGACATTGACTGCATCAGCGCAAGCGCGGGCCGCCGATCAAACGATTGTGGGCAACCGATACATCGACACTACCGCGCTCATCAGTTTCAATTGGGCGATTTGGGACGCGGGCGTGCGCAGCGCCGATTCCGACTCCCGCCGAGCAGCTTTGGACACAGCTCAATTGCAGCACCAGGCATTGATGCGCCACATTGAAACCGATGTTCGTACCGCCATCGCGGAACTTGTATCGGCACAGGCGTCATTGACAGCTGCGACGCAGGCATACGATGCAGCCAAGCGCAGCGCGGATGAAACTAACGTTCTCTACAAACAGGGCCTGGCAAAGGCGATTGAACTCGTTGATGCAAACTCATCGCGATTCACAGCGGAGGTGGGCATGGCCGCCGCTCAACTTGCTCTACGGCAAGCCGAGCTCGACCTCCGAGCAGCAATGGGGCTCTTTCCAGTCAACGGTGTGCAATGATTGACGCAAAGCCTTACTTGGCCGTCACGTTATTTTTGGCTGAGTTAGTCCTTGGCACAGGTTGTGCGAAGAAGTCCGAAGCAACGACGCAAAAACGTGGCTCAAAACAGCCCGTATTTCCAGTCGAAGTCGTTCGGGTCGATGCGCACCCTCGCGAGTTAGTCATTACGGCGCCCGGTGTAGTTGACGCATTCGAGCATGTTCAAGTGACAGCGCGGGTGTCGGGCGTTGTTGACCAAGTGTCGTTCGTCGAGGGACAGGACGTCAAGCTAGGTCAAGTGCTGGTACGCATTGACAGCCGTCGCTACGCGCTGAACGTCAGCGCGGCGCGCGCAGCGCTGGAAAAATCGCAGGCAACCGCGGCGGACGCACAAGCGGCGCTCGACCGGCGAAACAACGCCAGCAACTCCAACCCAGGCCTTATTCCCGGTGAGGAGCTCGAAAGCTATCAGACGAAGCTGCGCACCGCCAAAGCGGACGTCGATCAGGCCAATGAGGCGCTCAAACTAGCGCAGCTCAACTTGGACGACTCCAATCTCAAAGCACCGAGTGCCGGAATCATTCAAACGCGCAGTGTACAGACCGGCCAGTATGTGCAAGCGGGTACCGTCATAGCCACCCTGCTGCGCCGCGACCCGATGCTCCTTCATTTCAACGTGACGACAGCCGAAGCGCCACGCCTGAAGGTCGGAATGCCGGTAGAATTCACGCTGAAGGAAAGTCATCAAACGTATTCGGCGAAAATAACGCTGGTGACGGGCGCCGCTGACGACGAATCGCGTCTGGTTCCCATCACGGCGCAAATCGCGACTGATCACCAATTTTGGCTGCGCCCGGGGACATTCGCACAGGTTCAGATCAAACTCACTTCGACCCGGCAATTTCCGATGATTCCGCAGAGCGCCGCGCGTCCGAGTGACCACGGTTTCCTTGCTTACATCGTTCAAGATGACGTGGCTCATGAGCACGTGCTCCAGCTCGGCATGAACACGACCGACGGCTTTGTGGAAGTGCAAAATGGGCTGGACGCTGGCACCATGTTGGTCACCAAAGGCGTCGAGGCTCTTGCTGAAGGCACCAAGGTAAAAGTTGTCACCGATGCCCCAAAGGGATCCGCTAAGGACAAGCCGGCGGCCGCCGGGGCCGCGCCCGGCGATTCTTCAGAGCCGGCCGCGCCCAAACGGCATCGCAATGCGGACGCAGGCAGCCAGGCTCCCAAGGGCGCCCCATGAACTTCACTGATCTCTGCATTCGGCGCCCGGTTTTGGCGTGGATGATCATGTCGGCGACGATTCTCTTTGGGCTCGTGTCAGCTCTGCGTGTGGGTGTGAGTCAAATGCCCGATGTTGACTCTCCCAACGTTACGGTGAGCCTATCCTGGCCGGGAGCTGCGCCTGAGGAAGTCGAACACGGTATTATCGAACCACTCGAGCAGGCGCTGGCTCAAGTGGAAGGAATTCAACAAATCCAAGCCACGGCGCGCCTCGGGAGTGCGCGAATTACTGCGGTATTCGCGATCGGCCGCAATATCGATCTGGCGCTGCAGGACGTGCAGGCCAAGGTGGCGCAAACGCAACGGCAATTGCCGACCGACGTAAGTGCCCCGACCGTATCCAAGAGCAACCCTGATGATCAACCGCTGTTGACCGTCGGTCTACGGGGGCCATTTGCGCGTCAAATGTTGGCAGACGTTGCCCGCTATCAGGTACAACAGAAGCTTCAGACAATACCCGGTGTAGGCCAAATAACAACCAGTGGGTACCTCGACAGAAATATTCGACTGTGGGTTGATGCGAACAAACTCATTGAGCGCAACGTAACTATTTCGGATATCACTGGGGCGCTTTCACGCCAGCACGTGGTCGTGCCCGGCGGACAGATTCAAACGCCGGGACGCGAAATCACGGTACAGGTGCTCGGCGAGGCCGCCGACATCGAAACACTCAAGCACATCGTTATCACCGACAAGAACCACTCGCCGATATATTTGCAAGATGTCGCAATGATCGAGGATGGCTTCGAAGATGCCCGCACGATTGCGCGCATCGACGGCGTGCCACTGCAGGCGATGAGCGTGCTCAAGCAGCGAGGTTCCAACGCAGTAACGGTGGCAGGCGACGTGCGCAAGGCCATTGACGAGCTCAAAAAGACTCTCCCGCAGGGCATGGAACTCGATGTGCTCTTCGATACTACGAAGTTCATTCAGGATTCCGTGCACGAAATCGAGACTGAACTCGTGCTGGCTGTGTTTCTGACGTCCCTGGTTTGTTGGCTGTTTCTTGGGTCTTTTTCCGCGACACTGAATGTTCTGTTGGCGATCCCGATGTCGCTTTTCGGCACGATTGCCATTGTCTGGGCCGCGGGTTTCACGCTCAACACATTTACATTGCTGGGTCTGTCGTTAGCCATCGGGCTCGTTGTGGACGATGCAGTGATGGTGATGGAGAATATTTTCCGCCACGGTGAGATGGGCAAAGACGGCTTTCGGGCAGCGTCCGAAGGTACTCACGAGATCACGTTTGCAGCTCTCGCCGCTACGGCTGCAGTCATCGCGATATTTCTGCCCGTGGTGTTCATGCAGGGCGTGGTAGGGCGGTACTTCTTTCAATTCGGAGTCACACTTTCCGTAGCAGTCGCTATTTCCTACGTTGAAGCGATCACGTTGGCCCCCGCGCGGTGCGCGCGGTTACTGACACATCATGGGACTGCCAGCCAAAGCAAATTCGTCCAATTTATCGATAGGTGCTTTCACGGGCTGGCGCGCGGTTATGCACGAGCACTTAAGTGGGCCTTGTCACGACCAAAGACGACCCTGACTGTGGCAGCAATGGTCATGGCCCTGGCGCTTTCAGTTGGGCTGCTCCTTCCCAGCGAATTTAGCCCACCGCAGGACCAATCAAGCCTCAACATTAAGATCACTGCGCCACTCGGCAGCGATGTCAACGAAGCCGATAAGTACGCACGAAAAGTGGAGCAAATTCTCTACAAACACGCTGAAGTTCAGAGCGTAATGGCCAATGTGAGCCCAGGTTCGGCATCACTCACGGTGAGCCTGGTGCCGCCGAATGAGCGCAAGGCGACGCAACAGCAATTCGCGGCAAGCCTGCGCAAGCAATTCCAGATCGCGGGCGCCAGGGTCTCGATTCAAGATCCCTCGCAACAGGGGATCGGGACTTCCAAGGGTTATCCCATCGAAGTTTCAATTCGAGGACCCGACTGGAATACGCTGATTACCAACGCAATGCGCGTCAAAGACGACCTTGCGCAGAGTGGTGTAGCGACAGATGTGGATACAGACTATCAGGTAGGACTACCCGAAGTGATGATCGCGCCCGATCGCGCCAGAACCGCTGATTTGGGTGAAAGTATTCAGGACCTGGCCACGACGATCAACGCGTTAGTCGGTGGCGTTGTTATCGGTCAATATTCCTCGGCGGGGCGACGCTTAGACGTTCGACTGCGCATGCTCGAGACACAGCGTTTGCGGCCCGAAGACATCGGTAAGATTAACGTTAGAAGTTCGAGTGGCCACATGGTCCCGATTGCAACCATGGTCAATGTGACCGAGCAACCCGTGCTCCAAACCATCAATCACGTCGATCGCGAACGATCGATATCCGTATTCGGAAACGTTGCCCCTGGACATTCCCAATCTGAAGCTCTTGCCTTGGTCACTCGTCTGACACAAGGTTTTCCGCTCGGTTACCACGCGGTGCTAAGTGGACAGAGTAGTGACTTTCAAACGTCGATGCAAAGTCTCGGTTTCGCACTCATTTTTGGAATTGCCGTCGCGTACATGATCCTCGCATCGCAGTTCAACTCATTTCTCCACCCGGTCACCGTTCTTACTATTTTGCCGCTTTCGGTTGCGGGAGCATTTGTCGGCCTATGGCTGGGTGGAAAGACACTCAGCATCTACAGCATGATTGGCATCCTGCTGCTGATGGGCATCACCAAGAAGAACTCGATTATCCTCGTCGATTATGCCAATCAAGTTCGCGACAATAAGTCACTGAATGCTTGCGACGCGATGCTCGAAGCGGGACCCGTTCGCCTGCGTCCGATTCTGATGACGACCGCGGCAACCATGATGGCCGCCGTGCCGTCGGCATTGGGCCTGGGCGCAGGCGCTGAAACCCGCGGGCCAATGGCAATCGCCGTACTCGGCGGTCTCGCACTATCGACAGCACTGAGCTTGCTCTTCGTTCCCGCGTTTTACGTCGTGTCCGATTCAATCAAGCAACGACTTGGACGCAAGGCTGTGGCTGCGAAGGGTTTGACCCCGGCTTCGGGTGGGGGGTGACTTCGTGAGGCGTGGATAGCCATGGGCAATCACCGCAGCTCGGCCATTTCGCACAATCTAAGTCGCAGTTTTCGCCTTGCAGCCCCTATCGCTCGCGAAAGTGCACCTTTGGCGGAAACAGGGGGCAATCGTGGACGTACTTTTACCCCCACTCGCCGGCGCATTTCGCAAAGCGTCGGCTGCGCGAAGCAGGCGAATCCATATCAGCTAGCGCCGAATCGGGCGCTAGCTATCTCGTGCGTCCGCCAGTGTTTGCGCCCCCGCCCGTGGCTCCCGCTCCACCTGACGCTTTGGCACCACCGGTGGCTTTGCTGCCACCGCCGCCAAGCGTGCCACCAGCGGCTAACATGCCGCCAACACCGCTTGCCAACGTCGCGCCCCCCGAATTCTTGGCGCCACCCAACGAGGTTGACGATTGCCCCCCGTTACCCACCTTACCGCCCGTAGTTACAACTCCCGTCGTGCCCGCACTGACATCCGCTGGGGGACTTACATCATCGGTTGCACTGCAGCCGACGCAAAGAGCTAAAACTGGGCTAATTTCAAGTAGCCATTGTGTCAAATTCATCGCACACCTCGGGTGGCGGGGCTCAACCCACCGAGAGATTATTATCCCGAGAAACAATTACACCCATGCCACCCCGTCGTCAACCCTGCCGATGCGCGCAAATACGCCACGATTCCCGCTGCGTGAAGATTGTCGGATCGGGTGTTTTGCAAGTACCGAGTCGTGACTTTTGGGGTCACAGCGGCACGCCCCAGGGCGCGGTTTCAGTCAGTCGTGGCTAAGAGCTGTAGCGCGAGGCCTCGGCGCGCAGCCTTGCCTCCTGCGCAGCTACGTCGGGCGGGAGAGCGTCGCCGAAGTCTTCCGCGCTGAAGACGGGTCGAATCTCGATGTCACCCTCTTGGAAGGGTGAACGCTTAACCCAATCGACGGCTTCTTCGGTGCGGGTTAGTGTCGGGGCTGACTTCTTGGCTTATAGCACTGTGCAGGGCAACCTTGAATCAATTCAACCGGGGAACATCGTCAATAGCGCGCGCAACTCGAGCTTCAATGCTGTCGCCTGCCATGAGAACTTGGTTGATCGTTTTGCCAATTCTCGGATGTTTGACATTTAGCTATGTCTTCCTTGCTACGGCGGGGACGTATCGGAATACAGCGGTGTCTTCCGACTACTATGATAAAATGTGCGAGGGCTTTCGGCATGGGCATCTCTATGTTCAGCAAGCCCCATCGGCTGAACTCTTGGCGAAGAGTAACCCCTTTGACTCATCCAATATGGCCCTTTGGGTTTGGGATGCCAGCCTGTATAAACGTCGATATTACTTGTATTGGGGCCCAATTCCGGCACTGATGTTGTGGCTATTCAAGGCCATTACCCGCTTTCACGGGGTTATCATAGACCAATGGCCCACCTTGCTCTTCATGCTGGGACGCTTGTATGCAGGTGCGGCAATCCTATTGAAGCTCTCGCGTTATGCCCCCACGAAGATGCCGGCCTGGTTCGTAGGACTGTCGATTCTCGTATTTGGGTTGGCAAGCCCGACACCCTTCATAGTGGCGCGCCCGCACGTTTATGAAGCCTGTTTAGCAGCCGGGCAGTGCTTTCTATTTTGGGGACTATTTGCAGTGCTGTGCGGCATCATAAATGTAACTCGAAGGGTAAGACTTTTTCTGCTTGCAGGGGTGCTTTGGGCAATGGCGGTCGGGTCACGTGTGACATCGATTATTCCTGTTCCCCTGATGGTAGTGGCAACGATCGCCCTTACGTGGTTTCGCGGTGATCGTTCGGTGCGCGCCGTATGGCGCCCGTTGTTTGCGCTTGCAGTTCCCGTAGCTCTAGCAACTGGTGCGTATGCCGTTTATAACTATCTGCGCTTTGGATCGATATTCGAATTCGGTGTCAAGTATCAGGTAACGCTACAGAGGTTCTTTACCAACAGCCAGTTTATCGTCCCCAATATTTTCTCGTATTTATTTGCGCCGGTTGTTTGGTCATGCAAATTCCCTTTCGTTGTTTCCCTCACGTATCGACCACTGTCCCCGCTCATCACGTGGCCACCCGGATATCAGAACTTCGAGCGCGTAGCGGGGATGTTCACTACGGCGTGCTGGACATGGCTGATAGTCATCCCGGTTTGGCGAACACTCGTGGCGGTTGTGCGTTACATTCAGAGGGCGGGGCGGGTATCGCTGTCTGCCGTGTCGGCGATTGAACTTTGGCTCTCTTGCTGCAGTTTGGCCCTGATTCTATCGATGTTGCCCGCGCTCTCGTTGTGGGAGGCTTCCATGCGTTATCTCGATGATGGGCTAGGCGGAGTACTGCTCCTTTCGACATTCGCGGCTCTTTGGGTACTCAGGCAATCCTTCAAGCTCAAATACCCAGTTTCGCGCTTCGGCGTGAGCTTCGCCATAGCGGCGCTTGGCATCCACACCTGTTTCGTCGGAGCATTTTCCGGAATCGCCACTTATTACGATGCGTTCAAGCAAGATAACCCGGTTCTGTACGCGTCGCTCGAGAAGTCGTTGTCGGTCTGTAAGTAGTCGTCCGCGTCGGCGCAATCAGCGGCCCCTGCCAACTTCGCGGCAAGCATTTCAAATGTGCAACCGTTTTCCTGTACCTGAAAAATAGCACGGGGCACAGTCAAAGAAATAGAAGTCTTCCGCTGCACCGGAATATTGAAAGTTGACTCCACGCATCAATAGTTCCAAATGCGCGATTTTTGTGAAATCGTTGGGCACAAAAAGCCCGGTCGGCAACACTTATCATATGTTGAATCGATCTATCCATGCTTCCACGTCTAACGTCTTCGGCTTGCTCTTGGGTGCGGCTGTTGCAGTCGCCTGTTCGGGTAATAATAGTGCGGGAGGCAGCGCGGGCGTTGGCGGTGCCGACTCAACGGGTGGCTCCGGCAGCGACGCCGGATCGACTTCGTTAGGTGGCAATAGCGCTACCGACATCGGCGGATCGACCGCTGCTGCTGGGGGCGAGTTGACTACCGGCGGCGCAATGAGTAGCGGAGGCGTCCCCGCAACAGGCGGCATTGCATCCACGGGTGGAGCCGTGAACGTGGGCGGTGCTGCAACCGGTGGAGCGGTGAATGTGGGCGGCGCTGCAACCGGTGGAGCCGTGAACGTGGGCGGCGCTGCAAACACCGGTGGAGCGGTGAATGTGGGCGGTGCAAATACCGGCGGATCGAAGGCCGCGGGAGGTGCGGCAACCGGTGGTGCAATGCCCACTGGCGGCACCACTAGCACGGGCGGTGCGTCGTCAACTGCGGGCGCGACATCCACGTCGAGCCTGCCGCAACTGCACGTCGAGGGCAATGTCGTCAAAGATCCCAACGGCAAAACCATAATCCTGCGCGGCGTCTCGCTGATCGATATCGGCAACTTGTATTATGCCGGCGGGCAAAAAGCCGCGGGCATTACGACACGTATCGACAAGATACTGGCCGCGGGCTTGCTGCCACACGTACTTCGCATGCCGGTTTACCCGCGTACCTGCGTCAACGGTACTAGCCCGGCCTATTCGCAGGTCCCATACCCAATTGGTCCTGCAGCTCCGTCGGGGACGCACATTGCCGTCACCGCCGACCAGTACTTGAACAGTGTGCTGAAACCCGCGGTGGACTACGCAGCGCAAAAGGGAATGTACGCAATCGTCGATTTCCACCAAATCGACAACGCGGCGACGGGGACTTCCGCCGCAGACGCGACCACATTTTGGCAGTACATGGCCTCTCAATTCGCCAGCTACACGAACGTCATCTACGAACCTTTCAACGAGCCTATTGATTCCGCAGTTACTTGGGCAAACTTTAAGTCAGTGGCCCAGGGCTGGGTCGATACGATACGCGCCGCCGCGCCCAACAATATCATCATCGTACCCTCTATGAGTTACGATCAACACCCGGGTGATGCAGCCGATTCGCCACTCACGGGCACGAACCTCATGTACACGGCGCACATTTACCCGGGCAACTGGAGCACCGCGTTCAAGGCACAAGTTGCCAACGCCGTCACCAAGGTGCCAGTATTTATGACGGAATGGGGCTACGTCCTCAATGGGACGGATCGAAACCTGGGCACTGCCGTGGCCACCTGGGGAACGGACTTCAGGACCTTGGTCGATAGCGAAGGAGCCAGCTGGACCGCCTGGGTAACGGACAGTGGTTGGCAGCCGAACATGTTTACGAGTACTGCCCTCACCACATTGACGGATTTTGGCAACGTAACAATGACGTGGTTGTCCGACACGGCCGCGAGCGATTGGGTCCAGTAGCCCGGCCGAATCGAAGCCGTCGGGAATAGTGCGTAGGCTTGGCCTAACGCGGTCCTTCGGGTGGCCGTAGTTTTCTCGTGGATCACGACCAGAAGTCCAAATCCGAGCTGCTATGTAAGGATTGCGGTATTTGCTGCAGCGGGACCGTACTAAGCGGCGTGCGACTAGAGGCGGCTGAGGGCTCCTTTGCAGAATTACATAAGCTGTGCGTAGTCAAAACTGAGGAAGGGTTGGCCTTTGCTCAGCCTTGTCCGCTTTTCACAGCGAGAAGTTGCAGTGCCTATGCGGAGCGACCGAGGCGGTGCAGGTCGTTTCGATGTAAGACTCTCAGGGCCTTCGAGGGAGGCACCTTGACGGAAGAGCAATCGATCGAGCGAATCAACGCGCTACGCAAGCGCATAGAATCGATAGAGGCAACTATCACTTCTGAATCGCGCGGTGCCCTTTGGTGGGCCGCCGCGCACATCTTCGATCCAAGTACCGACGCGGTGCGGAGGGCTCAACTTTCTGCGGTTTTCGAAGGCGTCTTGGAACAACTGACGGAATTTCGCGGCTTGGCGGATAAGTGGATTGCGTCGCCCGATGACTTGAGGGAATGGTCGTAAGAGTAACGCGTGATTTCAATTGGGGTCAGGGTGCAGGGTGCAGGGCTTCGAGGGGTGTGGGAATGCGTTGTGGGGCGGGGGTGGGGGTGCGCGCGGGGAGGTGCGGGCAATGCGTTGTGGGGTGGGGGTGGGGGATGCGCGCGGGGAGGTGCGGGCAATGCGTTGAGGGGCGGGGGTGGGGGATGCGCGCGGGGAGGTGCGTTCAGTTTTTGATCAACGTGAAGTCGTCCACGGTCACGGTTTGCCCCGTGCTGGTCATGCCGACGTCGCATTGGCCATTGCTGACGGCGATGCCGGGGATGGACAAATTGGTCCAGGCCGTTCGCTGCCGCAATTGCGAGGGTCTTGTCCGTGCCGCCGAAGCCCTTGGCGTAAAGCTGCGCGCCTGCGGCGCTGCTCTTGACCCAGGCCGAGAGGGTGTAGGTGCCGTTCGACAAGCCGGTTATCGCTTGGTCGAGGCTCGAGTGCCCGCGAGTTGCCATGACCAGTGCCCGGTGTGTCCGCCCGTGACATTGGTTCCATTGGTGGTGGTCCAGCCTGCGGGTTGAGTCATTGCGACGCGATCAGCTTCGAAACTCGGGTTGAGAACGTAGTTGTTGCCAGGCCCGACGCTCCAGGCACCCGTCGTCGCGTTGATGGACCACTCGCTCATCGATTGCATGTCGGCGCGGTTCCGTTGAACGTCAGCGGCATCCACTGGTTGTAGCCGATGCCGTTGCCGGCAAAGTCGCTCCAGCGATCGCCGCCGAAGATGACGAGTCTCTGGCGGTGCCCGGGACGGTGAGGAACAGCCCAGTTTGCGTCACGTGACTGAAATCCGCGTCCGTGGTACCAATCACGCCCTCGGTACCATAGGGCCCCAGGATATTAGTGGCTGAAATGTAGTACGAGTGGGACGCGTTCCATCCATGCAGATCGGAGGAACACAGGTAGTAGCGCCCATTGTACTTGAACATGGCGTTGCCTTCGCGTCCCGCGCCACCAAAGACCCGGGTGGCCGGCTCGACGTTGAGGTAATCCGCCGCGCGCAGCGGGGCCACATAAAGATTGCTGCGCCCATTGAGACTCGAGCAAATCAGATAAGCCGTGCCGTCATCGTCGTTGAAGATGGATTGATCGCCGCAGTTGTTGTTGATCACGTTGGTGATCGTGGCCTGCGTGTTGTTCCAGGTGAACGGCCCGTTGGGCGTGTTACTCGTGGCAAAAAACTGGGCGGTGTTGGGTGTTCCGCCGTATTGCCCATTAAGAACGTATTTCTTGGTGGTGGCATTGTAAGCGGCGCCCACGCGGCCAATCCAATTGCTCGGATCGGCGCCAGCGGCGGTTAAGCTTGCGGCGGTCAGAGCGTTGTTCTCGAATTTCCATGTGGCCAAATCGGTTGACGAATAAATGGTGACCGCGACAAAAGCGGTATCGCTATTCGACGAGTTCGGGTTGGCAGCATAGGTGACAGCGCCGTTGTACTTTACGCCATACCAGTAATAAGTGTTGCCAACCTTGAGCACGCCACCGCCTTGTGAATAGATGGGAGTGCCCGAGGTGTCCTTCCAAAATACGTCGTTGTGAATCAGAACGCCGCTGCTAGTGCTCGATGAGCCTCCAGTACTCGAGTTGCCGCCGGTTGCCTTGGACCCGCCCGTTGGCGCCATGCCACCCGTGGCTACGCTTCCTCCGGTGGCAGTCAATCCGCCAGTTCCAGTGGCCTTGCTGCCACCCGTTGTCGCATTGCCGCCTGTCGCAATGCTGCCGCCGTTGGCAATTGCGCCGCCGGTTGTCGTCGAGCCGCCAGCGGCCTTGGAGCCACCCGTGTTGGCATTGCCACCGGCAGCCGGCGCGCCGCCTGTCGATGGACCGCTTGTAGACGTCGTTTGACCGCCTGTTGGATTCCCCCCCACACTCGACGAGGTTCCACCCGAATTGACTCCGCCACCCGTCGCGCTGCCCGGCTGCGTCGTGTTGCCACCCGAGGCACTCGCACCACCCACTTGGCTTGAGCCGCCAACTGCCTGCGTCGAACCCCCCAAGGCTGCGGCCCCTCCGCCCGGAGCCGACCCGCCAACGCTACCCGAATCAGGCGGGCTGCTATTCCCGCTGCAACCGATAATTGTTAATGCGCTGGAAACTATAGCCGTCAATCTTGGCCGAAATGACATTCGAGACACCTTCGTTCGAGTAGTGACGCGAGAGTAATGCTGGGGGCCAGGGAAGCGATCGGACTTTCTCGATTGTGGTCAGTGTGCAGGGTGCAGGGCTTGAAGGGGTGTGGGGAATGCGTTGAGGGACGGGGTTTGGGGATGCGCGGCGCGGTGTGTGTCGTGGGATGGTGGATTTTGTCTCCACTTGGCTTTTCGATTTTACCGGCGTGCTCGGGCGCGTCAAGGCCTGCGCAGGCTTTGCCTGCTTGCCGCTTCGCGGTGCTTCGCAGATTGAGGTCAGTGCGCAGGGTGCAGGGCTTGAAGGGACGGCGCGGTGTGTGTCGTGGGGTGGTGGATTTTGTCTCCACTTGGCTTTTAGATTTTACCGGCGTGCTCGGGCGCGTCAAGGCCTGCGCAGGCTTCGCCTGCTTGCCGCTGCGCGGTGCTTCGCAGCCTTGACGCGCCCTGCGCTCGCCGGTTGGGGGTGGGGTGTTTTTTAAGGAGGCACTCAATGCTCAAGGTTTATCCAGTTGTTCTTGAATTCATTGGCGCGCTGCGTCCGTTGTTAGCCCAGATTGAGCGGCGAGACCGGGACCTGGGGCGGCAGCTGCGGCGTGCATCAAGTAGCGTTGCGTTGAATCTCGCTGAAGGCATGTATTCGCGGTGAGAGCTGCGAACGGTTCGGTATCATACGGCGCTGGGCTCCATGCGGGAGAGTTACTCCTGCCTGGAAGTGGCTCGCGCGTTTGGATATGTACGGACCTTGGACCCGGAGTTTTTGGTCTTGATCAATCGGATTACTGGAACCTTGGTACGGTTAGTTGAGGGGAAGAGGTAACTCACGCCCGCGCGCAGTGCCTTATCCGACGCATGTTGAGCAGGCCTACTCCGCGCGCCATAGCCAAGTCTGCTCAACGGACGCCCACTAGATACTTGACTCAAGCTGAATCGAAGAGTCGTTGATTCAGTTCCAGAAAATTTCGAGAGCAATCCAAAGGGGGGTGGCAATTTGACACCCCCCTTTGGATTGCTCTGAGCGCAGGCATAAGATTCGAGTCTTGAAAAAGGGGGGGGTACAAATTGTACCCCCCTATGCCGGTTCATCCCCGCGCGTGCGGGGAACATGGGGAGCTCCTCGGCTTGCGCCGCCACTCTGTCGGTTCATCCCCGCGCGTGCGGGGAACAGTAACGCCAATTGGTTCATTCACGGGGCCCCTGCGGTTCATCCCCGCGCGTGCGGGGAACACTGGAGATGCAGGAGCAGACCCAGTGAGCAATCTCGGTTCATCCCCGCGCGTGCGGGGAACATTCCGACGTGTCGGACTGGGAGACGGTTGCTAGCGGTTCATCCCCGCGCGTGCGGGGAACATGGCTGCCCGTGCAACACGATGCGCGGGGTCAACGGTTCATCCCCGCGCGTGCGGGGAACATACGACGCTCCCGTCAGAACGCTCGAACGTAACGGTTCATCCCCGCGCGTGCGGGGAACATGTAGTCGGAGTTTGCGCACCGGATAGCGCCGGCGGTTCATCCCCGCGCGTGCGGGGAACACTGTTCGAGCGTTCTGACGGGAGCGTCGTCGAGACGGTTCATCCCCGCGCGTGCGGGGAACATGATTTCTGCTGTGATCCGTAGGGGTAGTAGAACACGGTTCATCCCCGCGCGTGCGGGGAACATATTACCTAAAACTATTGAAGATGCTTACTAATGCGGTTCATCCCCGCGCGTGCGGGGAACATGCCTCTAGAATCGTCCCGGTTTTCACGTTCGCCGGTTCATCCCCGCGCGTGCGGGGAACATGCCACTGATGTACTGTTCGATACATCGCAACACGGTTCATCCCCGCGCGTGCGGGGAACATTCGGGTCAGAACGCAATGTACGTGACATTGTGCGGTTCATCCCCGCGCGTGCGGGGAACATGTTTTGCCAATGGCACCAAACTACTAGGCTGGCGGTTCATCCCCGCGCGTGCGGGGAACATGGGGGCTCCTGGTTCTCGCAATCAGGGTCGCTCCGGTTCATCCCCGCGCGTGCGGGGAACATGATCTTCGCGCCGTCCGCCCAGCATCTTCATTACGGTTCATCCCCGCGCGTGCGGGGAACATGCGGGCTCCTGGTTCGCCAATACGGGTCGCTGCCGGTTCATCCCCGCGCGTGCGGGGAACACTGATCTTCGCGCCGTCCGCCCACATTGTCATTACGGTTCATCCCCGCGCGTGCGGGGAACATGTCAATGGAGGCACTCGATGCCAAGTTCAACAGCGGTTCATCCCCGCGCGTGCGGGGAACATGGCTGAGCACGGGCGCTGCGCTGGACTGCCTACGGTTCATCCCCGCGCGTGCGGGGAACATGCTTTTCTCACGTTTCCGCCAATCACGAAGCACGGTTCATCCCCGCGCGTGCGGGGAACACTTCGTGCTGCAATTCACGACCAGCACAACCACCGGTTCATCCCCGCGCGTGCGGGGAACACGTTTGAGCAAGCTCAAGCATGATGCCGCTGCCGACGGTTCATCCCCGCGCGTGCGGGGAACATCCGGGCCGCTCCGCCGCGGCTATAGTTCTTATTCGGTTCATCCCCGCGCGTGCGGGGAACATCTTGGCCATCTTCGTATAGTCGGTGAGCGCGCCGGTTCATCCCCGCGCGTGCGGGGAACATTCGGTGCCCATGGCAGCGGCAGCGGTGGCAAGCGGTTCATCCCCGCGCGTGCGGGGAACATCTCGCGCTGGGCTTGCGCGTCCGCAATGCTCGCGGTTCATCCCCGCGCGTGCGGGGAACACGTTCTGGCGTAGCAATTCTGTCGCTCGGAACGCGGTTCATCCCCGCGCGTGCGGGGAACACTCCAGGTCGTCAGCGACACGTGTCACCTGTGACGGTTCATCCCCGCGCGTGCGGGGAACATGTACCTGGCTCGAAGTGCTCACCAACGTTGGACGGTTCATCCCCGCGCGTGCGGGGAACATGGTTGCCGCAGCAACGGCGAACAGTTCGGCCACGGTTCATCCCCGCGCGTGCGGGGAACATCGGGGCGTTTGAGAGTGAGAGCATCAGCGCGACGGTTCATCCCCGCGCGTGCGGGGAACATCCCGAGGGCGTCACCGTGTCGAACCTCTCGTACGGTTCATCCCCGCGCGTGCGGGGAACATGACCGCTTCGCCCTCGAATTCAGCACGCAGGTCGGTTCATCCCCGCGCGTGCGGGGAACATTTTGTGGCAAGCCGACTGATGTACTCGGTAGTGGGTTCATCCCCGCGCGTGCGGGGAACATGACGGAACACACTGGCCGTACCCATGTCGCAATCGGTTCATCCCCGCGCGTGCGGGGAACATGCGCTAGCAAAAGCGGGGCCCGAGCTGGATGCCGGTTCATCCCCGCGCGTGCGGGGAACATGATTCAACGGCGTACGGCGTGCCGGAGTTTGCCGGTTCATCCCCGCGCGTGCGGGGAACATGCCGACACGATCGCGAGCATGAGGTCCAGCGGCGGTTCATCCCCGCGCGTGCGGGGAACATTAGAATCCAGGGTTCTGATATCATAACAAGCCCGGTTCATCCCCGCGCGTGCGGGGAACATCCGCGAACAACCCCAACAATAGGCGCACGTTCGCGGTTCATCCCCGCGCGTGCGGGGAACATCCCGTGCCACCGTAAATCGCGTGCCCGCGGTACGGTTCATCCCCGCGCGTGCGGGGAACATCATCCAACGCGAGATGTGGGAACTCATGAATGCGGTTCATCCCCGCGCGTGCGGGGAACATCAATCATCGTGAGCGATGCGCCAGGAGTGACGCGGTTCATCCCCGCGCGTGCGGGGAACATCAGTTCAACGATGAGCGCATTTCCGTAGATGACGGTTCATCCCCGCGCGTGCGGGGAACATTCTTGCGCGGGTGCCTCATCGCGAACATTCGACGGTTCATCCCCGCGCGTGCGGGGAACATTATAGCGCGGCCCCCGGAATAAGTCAAGCTGGCGGTTCATCCCCGCGCGTGCGGGGAACATGAGTCGATCATCGTTGGCGTCCAATCAAGTAACGGTTCATCCCCGCGCGTGCGGGGAACATACTAATCCCATCTATGCGAAACTATACCCGGTTTTCAGGGATCAGTCGTGGTACCAGTATTGCATGGTGGGCGCGAGCTATGCGCGTGCATTGCCCCTTCTTGGACCACAGTCTCGGCTAGAAATCAATCTAGCTTTTTGCGCTGAGTGTCTTGTATTGGACCTCCAACCGGTTCCTGCTCGGGCAGGAATTGCACAAGGCGCAGCCCGTCAAGGTCAACAGGAATACGACGATTGTGACCGCACGTGTCGAATGCAAAACCAGCGTCGTCGTTAGTAGACCAGACCATCACAGCATTGCCCGGCGCGACTTGGCTTGTGATTACTTCCCAAAGACGTTCGCGAACCTTGATGGAGAAATCTCCAACGTACACGCCTGCTCTGACTTCGACCAGTAGTCGGGTCAGGTAGCCGTGAAGGCGCCTTGGGGCGTTTTCAAGTACGATGACCAGCATCCCCGCTTTGCTCCTCGTTGGGAATAGCTATGGGCACGGCCTCTGGATGAGGCTCAGGCCGCGGCAGTTCTCCTGAGTCGAGTATCTCCTCAATTGTAGGAATAATGCGCTCGAGAATCTTGTGCTTGCGAAAGCTGTTTCGACAATAGATGCGTGTTTCGCGTGATGGGTCCGAAACTTTGGCAGCCGCAATCTTGAATGCAATAGGCACAGATGTCTGAAACTTGAACAGGTCAGCAACATCGTAAACGAACGATAGCGGTTTACCCGTGTGGATAAATCCAATCGCCGGGGCATATCCGGCGGCCAAAACCGCTGCTTCGCAAATGCCATAGAGGCAATGGTTTGCAGTGCTCATACAAATATTGATGTCGTCACCTGCAGTAAAATCGTCAACGTCGTAGTCTCGTCGCTTCCAAGTAACTTTGTGCTGCTGAGCGAGGAGTTGGTACATGGCTCGGACCCGAGCACCCTCGATTCCGCGCAACTGTTCAATACTTCGCCTCTGTGGGGGCTCTTCACCAAATCGAAATCGATACATCGCACGGACTACCTTGAGCCGAGGTTCATCGTCTAGGGCAAGGCGTGCCTGATACAACAGTCGGTCCGCACGGGCACCACCAGGTTGCCCAGCAGAGTAAAGGCGCACCCCTCCTTCACCGACCCAAAGAATCAGACACCCGACCTCAGCAGCCAGCGCAATCGCCGCATGCGTAATTCGAGTACCCGGCTCCAGCAATAGGCACGACAGCCCCCCGACGGGGATTTGCGTTCGGATTCCATCCTTGTCGATGAGGACAAATGCTCCGTCCTGCACATCGATGTTGCCATATTGCAGGAACACCAACGTGGTGCGTTCCTTTATGGGGATGGGGTTGGATTCAAGTCTCATGTCGTCGGTGCCACAGAGAAAAGCCCTAATCCCACGGCCTTGCCGCGACCAATCCCTGACTTTACGGCGTTACGGAACGGAACAGGATCGACTACGGACAGTATTCCGTCAAACAACACGGAAAACACGTGAATGTGATTTCCACTGTGCTGCTCCGCGCGCAACATCCTTTCTTCCGACAAGTGCATGGTATCCGGAACGAATCCGTGATGGCCACCGGTACGGACAAACCATTCCCTTTGTTCGTCGGAAGAGAATAGGCCTAACCGTTTGCCTTTCCGGCACACGTTGGGATTGGCTCGCACGCGATAGCGAAATCTCTGCCCGGTCTGAACGCTATCAATCCGTAACTTCACCGAAAGATCGAGACCCCGATCCGGTGCCGATGCCAACCAATTGACGACTCCAATTCCTGACCAGTCAGCAACTGATCTGCTCTGAACAAGAACCCGAGGTGCGTCATGGAAAGCTTCCTCCGGTTCAAGTCTCCAGAGGAATTCACCAGGCGGGCACTTTTGGTCGGGATGAACAAACGCCCTGCACAATGTCGAATGCATTTGATACGGGTCCGCCAAATCCCGTCTAACTTCCCTACACCGCAAATTCAGATGAATTCTATGCAGAAGCATTGCTTACCCTCGGCTTAAAAGGAACCCATTCGGAGCGAACAAATCGAGCGCCAAATCGCCGCTCTGCGAACGACGACAATGGCTGATCCATTCTAAGTGCTCCCGTGCCGTCTGTTGACTCCCAAGAGCAAAGAATTTGTTCAGGAGGATCCCCTTTGCCCAGCCAAGGCCATGCGAGCAGGGCATCGCGCAGCGGTTCGTCACAAAGCGCGTCAGGCATCCAGATAGATTCAGAAGGTACGTAGGATTTGCGGCCGAGCGACAGTGTCCAGACCGGGTTGCTAAGGGCCGCGTAGACCTTCTCAATTGTGGCGCCGTCGCCGCTGCTCACGGCTACCAGGAATGCCGCGTCGCCCAAGTAATCACGCGTGGTAACCGCGGTGTCGTAAGCTTCGCCGTCCTCCATTTTTTGAGCCGTCTGATAATCACGCTTCGGCACACCTGGCTTATCGTGGCGCACGCCTAGCTGGAAATGCGTCAGCGGTTCCAGAGATGACCAATCCTCTCTACGGATACCCATTCCGGCTGCAAGCAAACCTATGACGCCCGATTTGCTGGGCTCTTTGCCTGTGTCTCGATGATCGAAACGGCTTGTAATTCCCCATGACTGCATGGGACCCACCAACCTGAGCAACAGAGTACTCATTGTCAGCCTCGCACCGCCTGGGCGGTCTTTTCGAGAAGATCCTTCAAAGTATCAACTTGTTGACCGTAGTCCAAGGAGGCGGCTTTCGTCAGATTGAGGACAAACGAATTATCCTCGCCGCCAAATGCTTTTTGTATTGAATTCGCTTTTTCAATCAACTTGGTTACAGATTCGGCGGTTAATGACTCGCCCTTTTTTACGCGAACCGGTACCTCAAATGCGTTGGCAAGGTTGCGAGGCGCGCCATTACGTCGTACTGATACCGCCACAAACTCTGTTGGGTTATGCGCGGCAAATGTGTTTTGCTTTCCGGTAGGTTCAGCAGTAACGAATCCATCAATGAAGGCGCGTAGCCCTTTGGCCGCAAGGTCTTCATCCTCCTGAAGATTCTCAACCAGTTTGTCCCAATCAACGACCGCGTATCTGTAAAAGCATGCCGAATTGAATTCCACCGTTCCGATCATGTCAGCACCGGCAGTGTCGTCCGGTTTGAGATCATCTACGGCAGTGTAGTAGTCAAACTCCCTATCTACCGAGTGGGTAGATATGGCGTGTGCCACTTGGCAAGCGGCGTTTAGGTTCTTATCGGGAATGTCAGCGAGCATGCGACCAAAGAGGGCCACGTCCACGGCTTTCCCTCCGTCCAGAATTGACTCCACATATTCCTGAACCTCCTTAGGGGCTGCCTTTGCGGTTTCCTTTTTACCCTTTTTCGGCTTCGGATTGGTGTCCCCGCTTCCGTCCGGAGATGCTGGAACTATTGAATCCCAGTGCTGATCAATAACCCGCGCGAAGTTGATGATTTCCGAATTTCCTAGAAAGAGCAGGTACTGGGTCTTTCCGCCCTCCGCCGCCTTCAGTTTAACATACGACAGTGCAATTTTTGCTTTTGCTATTGCTTCTGACCTATCTCTGCTGTGCAGGCGCTCCGCGATCGCTTCGTAGACTCGCTTGGTGCGAACGGCGAGTTCCGTCTCGTTGAAAAAGCCTTCGTGCCGTTTAGCAACGAACGACTGTCGAATTGCGCGCTTGATGCACTGGCTCGACACCCGCGCCCTCCGGGTTCCGCCAAACAGCGCGTCTTTCGGTGCACCGGTGTCGTCGCGGTTCAAGTTGGATGGCGCAAAATTCTGCAAAGCGTGGATCTCAATTAGCGTTCTCATGTGACAGTCTCCTCGGCGACGTGTCGTTCGTCGTCACTTCCTGTGAACAGATTGTGGTAGTATTGCCTGGCCCAGCGATTTTGAACGCGCTTCTGATCGTCATTCCAAAAGAGCAAGTCGTTTCTCAGTGCCTCGAAATCAATTGCGTCGCCCTTAAGCAATGCGATCATTTGCCTTAGTCGATACGGTAGTTGGTCACTGTCCGCATCCAGCAGATTTATGAAGCGCTTTTCCGTGCTGCTGATTTTCAGACGATCCTCACCGGATAGTCCCTCCCGTTTGTCAGAATCCAGATTGGCGACGGCTTGCGCAAGCGTGAGCATGTCTGACTCCGAGGATTGTTCTCGCAAGTTCTGAGCCCACAGGGCTGCAACCAAGTAGTGAACAGATCGGTTCCAAGCGGTTGCATTCTCACGGAGAGACCACTCCACGTATGGATAGGCTGAAATACACGTACCTGGATCGAATGACAGGCTCCGTCGCAGTACCGCACGCACTTTCGTGTCTTTGTGACTTAGGTTCTCTAGCCACTGGATAAGTCCTATCATGTGCCCTCCATGCTGGGTTGCAGCTTCTCAAGTTGATCGTCTAGCTCGCGGAGTTTCCGTCTTACCGGTCCCTCAGCCCTAACTATTGCTCGGATCGTCCACGAGTTACCGGACGACATTGCTTTCGCATGGTTAGACCACGCATCATACAACTCACAACGAACACTATTCAGCCAATCACGCCGGATGTCTTCGGGGGTGCATTCCACACTGTATCGATCGAGCATTTCGTGAAAACATCTTTCCAGGTTTGCCCAGTACTCACCAAGCGCGAGAGGTGGTGTCTTGCTTGGATCTTTGGTGCAACCCACAAACTTGCTGACGTCTCCTGCGCCGAATTTCCCGTTCGTCCATTTGTCTTCCTGAAGCTTCCGGTCGCCCCGGGAAATTAGAAAACGTCCAAGAAGGCGCATGGATGTAAGCAGTGACTTCTGAGCCGACTCTGCATCTTCAAGTAACTGCCTAATGCTTGATCGGCACTCACCTGTGCCCGCCAATGCCCCCGGAAGGGAAAAGCGCTCCATTCGCCAAAATTCGATCTTTGCCTTACTTGCATTCAGGCCAACGATAAGTACTGATCTCGGAAATCTGTCTGTGTTTCGCCGCGCAAGCGTCAGCGCATGCTCCACAACCCGTGGGGGAATGTCGCCATTTCCCGGAAGCAATGAATCGAATTCCCTCCAAGCGCCACGATGGTTGAGCTCGACAGAACGTGGGCCACGTTCCTTACTCACACGATACGCTGCCATAGGTTCGTTGATGCGTTCGTCTTCACAACCCGCTCCGGGAAGAAATGAAATATCGCCACGCAGAACCGTTCCCTCCTGGTCCAGTAGTACTGCCCGCGGTTGCCACATGTAGTAGTCCGCAATCCCGTGAGAACGCCTTGTCGGGTGATGCTGTAAGGACTGCATGGACGTGGAAGATCGCTCCCACAGGACCGAGTCACTCGCCTGAGCCTCCTTGTTCGGGTAAGGGACAAGCGAAAAGAGAAGTGTGTCCAAAAGGCACGCGCCTTGGGGAATACACAGCATGGCAGTTGCAGAAGGTGACGATCTGTAACCCCGACCTCCGCTGACGGAGAAACTCATTGTTGCCAGTAGCCATCGTCCAAGCTCAGAGGGCGCACGGCCACCTGGATTCTTGCGATCGCTGTGGTCAAAGAGACCTCTGTTTGACGGAACGTCACATTCGGCTGCTAACTTTATCCATGGCTCAGGGGTCAACGTAGGACAATCGGCGATCTGGCAGAATGGATACTTTTCATCAAACAAGAAGAACCGTTCACGCCACTTTTCAAGGTACTTTTCAACCTTTTCCGTCGGGAGCCCATCGCGAAACAGCTTCTTGGCCTGGTCGATATCCGTTGGACCCATAAGTGCACGATAGAGTACGGCGAGCAAAAAGCGGTACAGTGCAGCCACGACCAGAGGCGACGGATCCTCGATTTCTGCGAGTTCCGTGGCTCGTAGGAGTGTAGCCCGGATTCCAAGCTGCATTCGATTTCCGGCTAAATCGCGAACTGGGATCCAGGGCTCATCGATTAAGTTGAAATGGCTCACGGCTTCTCCTTTTGCTCGTAGACGAGTCCCAGTTCGTCATCCAACCGAACTTCGGTATCCTCTAGCCAACGCCCATTTGCGTCTAGTGTCAACGGGTAACAATTGCGGAGCAATGTGGATTGCTCCCAGCCTTTTGGCACGCCCAAAGCTCCAAGCTTTGCAACGACAGATTTGCGCGATAGTGATAGCGCGCGCAGAAACCAACTTTTTGCGCCACTCATGTCTGGCGTAGACGCAGCGTCGAATTTGTCACTAGGAAATAGTGGGATGACGAGCAAGGAACGTTCGCCAAGCCGTGTTTGCGCAATAAGCGTTGGATGCAGCCACGGTTCGTCGTCGTCGGCCTTTGTGAATGGCTGGATAGTCTTCCAGGAAGCATCATCAGCGAAGCCAATGACGGCGGCATGTGCCATGTTCTTGCGAGCGAAAACCTCCCCGGTGCACTCTTGCTCGGCTCGGTCGAACCGTTCCTGTAGGTCGGCCGGGATATCGCTACCGTCACCGTCGTAGACGTGTTGAACGTGTCGATCAATGTCGTCCGGAAGATTTAGTTCACCCAATTGTCTTAGCAGAACCCATGTTTTCAGAAGCAAATCTTCCCGATATATTTTGCCCCACCATAGAGGCTTTCCAAAACTAGTCGGAGTCTCCGCGTCAATGCCGGCAACGGCCAATATGGGTGTGGCAGTCGGGCGCGTCGCCCTTTCGTGTCTCCACAAGCGCCCTGCCCGTTGGAGGACCAGATCGATTGGAGACAAGTCCGTGACAAGGTAGTCGAAGTCCAGATCTAGACTCTGCTCGGCGACTTGCGTTGCCACAAGAATCCGTCGAGAATTTCTTTGGCCATTCTTACCAAACATTTCAATGGCGACTTCTTCTCGAACTTGCCGTCGATTCGCGGGGAACCTCGCATGAAACAGGTAGACTTCAGTGCCATCAGGCAATGTCTTGCCCACGATCTGGCGATTCCGAACAATTCGCTCGCCAGCGGGCCAAAGGCCGTACAGCTCCTGCGCTCTTTGAACCGTGTTTACCAGTACCAGCGCGCAACCCGCGCCGGTGAATTGCGTCTCAATGTCATTGTGAAGAGCCACAAGTTCCGGCGATATTCTCCTAATGGTCACGTTGCGGTGGCGCGACGCGTCAGCTTCAAATCCGACCTGTTCGACCGTTCCGTTGCGGAACGTCGTTAGACGAGGATAGGGAGTGTCGCTTTCTGGAAGCCGTGCTTTCATGCACTTCGCGAGTTCCCGCCGAAATGAGGGCGGCAACGTGGCGCTCAAGAGCACGACAGATGAGCCCAGGGCGTATAGCCAGCTGACAATATTGAGTAGCAGGGTGCCAGTGTAGGCGTCATAGGCGTGGATTTCGTCCATCACCACGACCCTAT
>CAWFUX010000061.1:0-59303 GCA_963819085.1 uncultured delta proteobacterium | reverse complement strand
GGTTCCAAAACCGAGGGGTCAGCGACCCCCCCAGAGGCATTTCTCAGCCTTTTTTCTGGTCATTACGGCACGTGGGGCGTCGAGGCGCGCCGATTGCTCACGCCGTCGGGCGACGCTACCGCAACGGCAACTGCGGGATGCTCAGCCGGTCGGGCTAGCGGTGAACAACCGGTGAACCGAAGGTATCCATGGCGCACACCCAAGTGCTTGTCCGATTGTGTGAATAGGGTTCAACGCAATTCACAAGATTGCCGGTAACAGTGTGAAGCTTATCGGCATAAACCAGAAGCATGCCGGCAGACTCCGATGCCTTGCCGGCGAATGGCGCAAGCTTGTCGGCAGAATTCGGAGAAGATTGGCGAACCTCTGCAGGGTATCTATGCCGAGCCTAAGCAAGTGAAGCACTGCGTTCGATTTCTAATCGATTACGTCAATTTACCAATTGCCTGCGACGACTTACGCTTGAGCAGTTATCTGGATAAGTTGAATGTGCTTGCAATATTCACATCGCGCTCCAGGCGAAGTAGAGATCTTGCTCGCACTCAGTTGTTGACCTTGAAGACGCGCGTCCGCGGGAAACCCCAGGGCCTCGATGCAACGAAACTGTCACTCCATTAATCTTATTGATTCGAGCAGCAGCTTTCTGCTATAGACGACGAACGTTAGTGGGAACCCAACGCGCATGTAAGCGCAGTGGGTAACAAAAATAGAATTGATTCGCGCAAAGCGTGCGCGAGGGGAGTGGCTTCGATGTCAAATGCAGCTGCTAATGGAAGCGATGCTCGCTTTGGACGGAGTTTAGCCAGCGGGGTGCTGATCTTAGCAACGTTCGCAGGCGTTGGCGTGTCTTGCAGTACTGCACACGAGACCGAAGAGCTGGGCGAAGTGAGCCAGGCAATTACCGGAACTGGAGGCTCAAAAGCAACCGGAGGAGCCAAAGGCACGGGCGGTTCCAAGGCAACCGGTGGCGCTGCGACGGGCGGCTCCAAGGCCACCGGCGGCAAGTCGAGTACCGGCGGTTCCAAAGCCACGGGCGGCGCGAACACGGGTGGTTCCAAGGCAACCGGCGGCGCCAATACGGGTGGCTCCAAAGCGACGGGCGGTTCCAAAGCCACAGGCGGCGCGAATACGGGAGGCTCGAAATCCACCGGTGGGACCAAAGCCACAGGCGGCAGCAGCGCCGCGCCCGTTTGTTCCCCACCGGACTGCAACGATAATAATGTGTGCACAACCGACGTCTGCCATTCGGGCACCTGCGCGCATACACCGGTTGGGAGCGGCACGAGCTGCAGCGACGGTAACGCGTGCAACGGTGCCGAAACCTGCAATGGCTCGGGCGCGTGCGTGGCCGGTACGCCCGTAGTATGCACTGCACAGGACACTTGCCATTCTGTTGGGACGTGCAACCCCAGCACCGGCACTTGTTCCAACCCAGTAGTTGCCGACGGCACCGCTTGCTCAGACAATAACGCTTGTACTCAAACCGACGCCTGCCAAAGCGGCATCTGCGTCGGCGCCAATCCCGTCGCGGTAGACGATGGCGATGCCTGCACGACTGATAGTTGCGACCCCGTGCTCGGCGCGCAGCACGTACCGGTCACAACCGACCCCAATTGCGCCAAGTGGTACTCGGGTGGCCTCAAGGTTGAAGTCAGAACCAACTACTGCGACCTGCAAAAAGTGCAGCAGTATTTTCAGGTGACGAACACCGGAGCGTCTCCAGTCAACCTATCGGATATATCGATAAAGTACTGGGTCTACGACACTACTGGGGCAAACGTCGTGTCTGACATCTACTACCCCGGGTGCGTAGTCACCTCGCCGTCCAATCTGACCTGCGAATATCAGTTGACGGGCGTGGTCGCCACCGGTGCGCAGCCTGCGGCATGCACGGCTGACGGCAATCATCAGGCGAACTGGGAGGTGACGCTCACGCCCTGGAGAATCCGCTTGGGTTCAAAGCCAAGGAGGAATATTTACTAGCGGCCCCGCAATTCCCGACTATCAGAAGGACATCGTCACTTTGTTCAATGGCAATGGCGCGTCAAACAAATGGCGCAATTTCCCGGACGTGGCAATGCCGGCCTTAGACTTGACCCTCATCGTCGACGGAGTCACAGAGCACGCCGGAGGCACGAGTCTCGCGTCACCACTTTGGGCTGGTTTCATGGCGCTGGTAAATCAGCAAAATGGCCTCAACGGCTTAGGTCCGCTGGGCTTCTTTAATCCTGTGCTTTACGCCATTGGCAAGACAGGAACCCTCTCGGGAACGGTATATGGCAAGAGCTTTCATGACGTCGATGACTATTCATGGAGCCACGACTATATTGATTCGTTGGGCACCCAGCATTGCACCAACGATAATAACTGCGACGAGAACTTCGCGACAAACGGATATGAAGCGGTGCCAGGGTACGACCTTGCCACCGGTTGGGGCAGCCCGACATGCGGACTTATCACGCAATTGGCTTCATCTTCCCCGGCCCCCAATCTAGGCGTTTCTGCTGGGCATTATCACACTTGTGCCATCCGTAATGACTCTAGCGTTTCGTGTTGGGGCCTCAACGATGTTGGGGAACTTGGAAATGGTAGCACCGTGAACTCGTCCTTTCCTGTTCCGACCGGGCTTTCTGGCATTGTATCTTTGTCGGCCGGCGCCGACCATACCTGTGCGCTCGCTAGTTTGCAAAACGGCGGATCAGTATACTGTTGGGGCGGAAATTACAACGGCCAGCTTGGCACCGGTGACACTGTGAATTCGACGGTACCATTGGCTGTCCCGGGTTTGAGCCAAGTGATTTCAATCGGAGCTGGGGGGTACCGAACCTGCGCAGTGCTCCAAAGCGGTCAGGTGGAATGCTGGGGTGACGGCTCAAGCAACGGGCTTGGTGATGGAACAAATACGAGCAGCAGTAGTCCTGTGCAGGTGATAGGTATTACTGACGCTGTCGGCGTGTCGGCAGGCTATGGCTTTAGCTGTGCCGCTCTCCAAAATGGTAATGTTCAATGCTGGGGTGACAATTTGTATGGTCAACTCGGAGACGGTAGTGCCCACCCGTCTAGCCTTCCCGTAACGGTTAGTGGGGTCGCGCAAGCAGCCTCCGTATCCGCCGGCGATTATCATGCGTGCGCCGCACTGAAAATAGACACTAGCGGCGCTGGTGGCGGTGTTTATTGTTGGGGTGATGATCACAGCGGTGAACTGGGCAGTGGGGATACTTCGGTTAACCCGCTTGCTCCCGTTGCTGTCATGCTTGACGCGAGCAATACCCTCTCAGGCGTCACGTGGATAGCTGCAGGTTCCGCACACAGTTGCGCCGTTACGGACGACGCGGACGGCAGTTTGTATTGTTGGGGCGATAACAGCTTCGGTCAACTCGGCGACGGAACAACCAACCTGCACGACTACGCAACCAAAGTCTACGGCAAGTATTTCACCGCAGTTAGCGCCGGATTCGATTACACCTGTGGCCTCTACGCGAATGGCAGCATCGCGTGTTGGGGCGCAGACTACGATGGTCAACTGGGTAACAAAAGCCTTGCTGATAGCTGGTTGCCGGCGACCGTGCATTTCTTTAATCCAATTATCATGATCGTGCGGAACAGATTAGTGCTCCTGATGCGCGCGGCCTTTCATTTGACAAATCAACTATGCAGTCAGTGGACGTGTTGGAGGGCAACACGTGCGTTGGCCTTCGTTCTTGACATATCACAAGCCAACGCAGTCAGGACGAAACGAAAATTGTGCTTGATGCGTCTAGCACAAGTGATCGCCCGCATCGGGTCCGAGTCTCAGCTCCACCCTTATTGTAGCGAGGGTAGCCTGCCGTTTAGACGGGCCCACAAGATCCGTATGCGTTCACGACAATGTTGTGACTCATCCTAATTTGGTCACATGTCAACCCTACGAATATTAGATAACTGGGTTCGCGCGTGAAGTCCACGTACCAAGAGCCGCCAGCATCGACGCTTTGGAACCGAACTAGAGTGCAATTAACGAAAACGTCAAAGTCGTCATTTTGTGGGGTGTTTTTCATCTGGAACGAACAATTCTCCAGTTCGGAGCTAGTCATGATGTGCTCAAAGTCAAACGGGCAGTGAGGCACCGGACACTTGCTGGACCCGCTGTCCCCAGCATCGGTAGCATTCTCCGATCCCCCCGCGTCATTCGGCTGCCCACCCCTTCCACCAGTCCCACCCTGGCCAGAAATGCCATTTTGCGTAGCTCCGCCGCAGCCTGCGGCTGTGCTTACCGCGAGAACTGGAACAAGCAGCCATTGCCGAGCCAAAAGCAAGTTCATCATGATTCTCCCCAGGGAGTTATATTGTACGCTTGGCCGAGCTAATAAGCTATCGAATGCACCCGCTTCGTCAATTTTCGGGTGTCGAAAATGCACCGAGGCCTTAGCGCCAAACCGAAAGAATTGCCCATTCAGGCTAACGGCACACGACGACGAGCCCGCCGCTACTCACCCTTGACATCAGCCTAAACTCGAATGATCCTCTCGCCTCACAAACTCAACCAGGGGTGATTTCATGGCAACTCATTTTCGCGAGAATATGTCAATTGACGCATTGGCGGAGACGCTCGATGCGCTATGTGCTGCTCTGCATGCCGATCCTGCAACAGCGTCACTGGTAGCCACTTGGACAGTGCTCTCGGGCAAAGCCGATGAGTTGGCGCAGCAAAGTCAGCAGAGCGTTCGCGCGCAGCGGCGCGCGCGGGCGAAGCTCGGTGTGTGCGATAATCTTTGGGACACGGTCGAAGCGGCGTTTGGTCGAGCCGTCGTGGATGCCTCCGGGGGGCGTCGCGATCAGTCTCCGTACACGCGCTTTTTCGCAAAGGCGGCACCCTCGGCAGTGCAAACCTATGGCATACAGCGCGAGATTGATACGGCGCGTGACTGGCTTATTGAACTCGGTCGAAACCCCATCGAGCCTTTGGCGACGACCTGGACGCCTCAATTGAAGCAAGCCACCGACAACCTTGATGAAGCATGCAAGGCGCGCAATCAAGCGGTGCGCGCGCTTGGCTCGCAGCAGACCACGGTCACGTTATTCGTCGATGATGTGAATTGCGAACTTGACAGACTCGAAGGTCAACTGAAGGTTCTATTCCCCGGCGATGCGCCGCGCGTCGCAGCGTATCTCGCCGTGACCCGTCCCCACCGTGCCGCCGTGCCAGATGATCCGCATCCGCCCGCACCCGAGCCGCCGGTGCCCACGAATTGAGTCGAGCTGTGGCCAATCCTTTGCGATGTTCCCGACAATGACTGGATGGATTCGCAGCGGACTCTGGCTATCCGTGGGTTGCTTGCTGGCCTGTGGAAAGACTGCCGACACGGGAAAAATTTTAGACGCGGGCCCTGCCGACGCGTCCGAGTGCATCTTGCCTAAGCCACAGTGCGGTCTTTATGGTCCTTGGTATGCATCGCAAATCCCGGATTGCGTAATAAAAGTTGACGTCGAGGCTAGCAGCGCCCTAAATGGGGTCGAAGTTCTGGTCGGCTGCGAGGACCATGAATTCAACATTTGGGGAGACGCCGGCAGCATGTGGAAAGACGAAGCGGGCCCCATTTGGCTTAGCGACGCCGGACTATACGTCTTCACATTGACCCTGACGCTGTTAGGCGAGGCTTGCGAACTGGTGCGAGCTAACGCTGATGCGCTTGTGTACGTGAATACTAGAGAGTGCTACCCTACCGGGCCAACATAGGTATCGATATTTAGGGTGAAGTTACCATGACCGCAAGAATGGCTCAATTGCTCCATGGGGTACTTTGGGTATTGGCCGGCTCAAGCGCGGCCTGCGGCAAAACCGCAGGAAGTGACATCAACGATGCGGGTGCGTCTGAGTCCCGGCCATGCGCGGTTAGCTCAAATGACGAAGGAGTCAATGTTACGGCAATCTCCGTTGGTTACGATCACGTTTGTGCAATCGTCAACAGTTCTGCCTGCTGCTGGGGTAATAATTCCTCCGGCCAACTTGGTGATGGATCCACTTCGGATAGCCCTACTCCGGTTCAAGTCCAAGGGTTGAGTTCTGAGGTCACGAGTATTTCGACGAGTTCGCAAGCTACCTGCGCCGTAATGCACGGCGCGGCTTATTGCTGGGGACGGGGCACACAGGTTCCAGTCCAGGTCCAAGGCCTGAACTCCGGTGTTCAGGTTGTCTCCGTTTGCGACGATCACTCCTGCGCTATAGTTGACAATGCAGCATATTGCTGGGGAGGCAACACAAACGGTGCAGTTGGCAACAATTCGACCACGAATACCCAAGACCCGGTCCAAGTTCAGGGCGTGCCGTCAGGCGTACAAGATGTTTCGGCTGGCTCGAGCTTCAGTTGCGCAGTGGTTAACGGTGGTGCATATTGCTGGGGTCAAGATGTCTTTGGCCAACTTGGTAACGACAACGTAAGCTTGTGTGGATACGTACCTTGCAGTCTGGTCCCGCTTCAAGTCCAGGGCCTGACATCAAGTGTCCAAAGTATTTCCACTGGCTCAAACCACACTTGCGCAATCGTGAACGGCAGCGCTTATTGCTGGGGCGATAATGAGCTCGGTCAGCTCGGGAACAATTCGTTCACGAATAGTTCGTCTCCGGTTCAGGTACAGGGACTCAGTTCCGGTGTTACGAGTATATCCGCGGGTTACTCGCGCACCTGCGCAGTAATGAATGGTGCCGCCTATTGCTGGGGATCGCCCGGGGCCGGCTCTGATGGCGGCCTCGTTCCTGTCCAGGTCCAAGGCCTAAGTGGAAGCGTTCAACTTATTGCAACAGATGGTTCGTCCTCTGGCAATTCTGGTCAGGGGGACTTATACACAGAGGTAAGCTGTGCGGTGGTTGGCGGCGCGGCTTATTGCTGGGGAGTCAACTTCGCCAATGGCACTACGAGTTCGACGCCGGTGAAGGTGCAGTTCCCGTGAACGGGGTGCTTTTTGCAGATCCGAAATAATCGCGTTTAGGCGAGTTATTTGCCCTTGACAGCCGCTCCGTTCTCATCGATTCTCTCCACACAAACTCAACCAGGGGTAACTTCATGGCAACTCATTTTCGCGAGAATATGTCAATTGACGCATTGGCGGAGACGCTCGATGCGCTTTGTGCGGCGCTGAATGCCGATCCTGCAACAGCGTCACTGGTAGACACTTGGACAGCGCTCTCGGGCAAAGCCGATGAGTTGGCGCAGCAAAGTCAGCAGAGCGTTCGCGCGCAGCGGCGCGCACGCGCGAAGCTCGGCGTGTGCGACAACTTGTGGGACACGGTCGAAGCCGCGTTTGGTCGAGCCGTCGTGGATGCCTCCGGGGGGCGTCGCGATCAGTCTCCGTACACGCGCTTTTTCGCAAAGGCGGCACCCTCGGCAGTGCAAACCTATGGCATACAGCGCGAGATTGATACGGCGCGTGACTGGCTTATTGAACTCGGTCGAAACCCCATCGAGCCTTTGGCGACGACCTGGACGCCTCAATTGAAGCAAGCCACCGACAACCTTGATGAAGCATGCAAGGCGCGCAATCAAGCGGTGCGCGCGCTTGGATCGCAGCAGACCACGGTCACGTTATTCGTCGATGATGTGAATTGCGAACTTGACAGACTCGAAGGTCAACTGAAGGTTCTATTCCCCGGCGATGCGCCGCGCGTCGCAGCGTATCTCGCCGTGACCCGTCCCCACCGTGCCGCCGTGCCAGATGATCCGCATCCGCCCGCACCCGAGCCGCCCAATAATTAACGGGGCTCTTCGCATCCGGTGGCGTGTGCCTTTCCAATCCGACTTGAAGCGTCGGTGACCTGACTGAAGATCGATGAGTTCTTCGCCTTAACGTCGTTAAGTCGCGTTGCATTTTCGTGGCTTGCGCGGCACGTGGGCCTCACTTCAAGTCAAGTGTGAACGCTGCATCCGGCGCGCACGCATCACTTCACGTGTCGAGTGACCGCCGCGCTCGGCGCGCGGACGCCGTTCGATGATTCAAGAACGCGTCACGCTCCCCGCGCGGTGCTCTCTGGCAACGTGCAGTACACGCGTCTCGCGGCGCGCAGTGTGAACTAGCCACGTCGAGTGAGCGCTCCGCGCGACGCGGAGCCTCCCATCGGCACGTCAAGTGAGTGCTCCGCGTCGTGCAGGGAAGCGATTGCCGTCACCGACCCGGCAGGTTGGGAGCGTGACGCGAACGGACGAAAACTCGAGTTTTCGCCGCCATTGCCCCGCCAACCGGGCCACAATTATGAATACGCGGCAAAAATGGCAGGGAAGCTTGACGCCGGCCGGCTCAGTGGGTTCACTTAGAATATGGCAATAATTCGGCTTGGTAACGGTTTCACTATTTTGGCTTTTCTTGGATTCAGTGCCTGCAGTGCCGCGCCGGTGTCAACGGGCGCCGGGCATAGCGGTCAGGGGGGGGCCGGAAGCAATGGGGGCGCGGGTAGTGGCGCCGCGTTCAATGCGAGCACTGGCGGTGCGCAGGGGATGGACCCTGACAGTGGGATGGTTTGTGACAACACGGGTAAGTGCACCTGCATCAACATCGCCGAGTTTGGTAAGACGGGGGCATTCGGCCTCCAGGGTCAAGATAGCACAACTGCGTTCCAACAGTGGCTGAACAGCAAGAGCACCGCTCAGGTGGACGTCTATGCGACACGGACCACCCTTACACCGGACCTGCTTTCGAAATACCAAGTCATCATCTTGCAGGATTTGACAGACGTCGTCGCCAATAGTTCGCAGAGCAACTACTGGACGTACAGTGCTGACGAGGTGGCTGCCGTCGCAGATTGGGTTCAGAACAAGGGCGGTGCCATTATCTCTTTGACCGGCTATTTCAGCGACAATGCGTACGAGATTGGCCCGACTAACCAACTGCTCGCATTCTCGGGTATCAGCTACAACCCTGACGACATTATCGAGCAATCTGATTGCCCAATTGATCCCGCAAAGAACCAGCAACTTTGCTATTGCTGGGGCAATTCCATCCCAATAACGGCATGGAATCCCGCCGAACAGATGACGCAAGATATCACTGCCATTGGTGCTTTCCGCGGTCGCTCGATCAATGCCCCCGCTGGGGCCTCGATATTTGCAACGTTCAACGGCAAGAACGTTGCCGTTGGAGCTAAGGTCGGTGCGGGTCGTGTCTTTGCATTTGCCGACGAGTGGGTCACTTACAACAGCCAATGGAATGATTCGACCTTGACAGTTCCCTTGGCCAATTATTCAAATCCAGGCGACCCTTGCAACGGTCATTTACCCAGTCAAGAGTTTCAGATACCGCAATTTTGGTTCAACACGATTAGCTGGTGCCAGCCCATCGTTGGCAAATGTTTCACGATCCAGGAACCAACGATTGTACCCGTCATTATTAACTGATTTCGCGTTTGGGCTCGTCATTACGCGAATTGCAAGAATGCAGATCCCGAATCCGCATGGGTTAGCAGTGTGAAGCCTGTTTCGATACTCGATGTGCCCGTACCGCCGCTTGAAGATAGCGAACAATTCGCGACCTTACTTCAGCATAAAGACGTCACCATCGAACGCATCGTCAGTTCGGGAAATCAACCGCCCGCAAAGTACCTCCAGGACCACGACGAGTGGGTAATGCTGGTCTCAGGTGAAGCCGAGATGACGCTCGGCGGGCAGCCCGTGTCACTCAAGGCGGGCGATACACTTCATTTGCCGGGTGGCGTCGAGCACGAGGTTCTGACAACGTCGGCGGGGGCGATTTGGTTGGCTGTGCACGTGAAGTGAATTTGAAGCCTGGCGCCCTGTTGCAGCACGTAGGTCGCCCCATTCTAAGTTTGAATGAGGCGACCCAAGCGAATGAAGGGACATGGGCACGCTGCAATGGCTTTCCGCAGAGAAATGCGCTACATTTTTCGAGCGATGGAGAAACTAGCCACGGAACCCAACCCGGCGGCATCGGATGAGACCGAGGGAGATTCCCTTGACATTGGCGATGTGAGGCTAGCCTGGGGAAACCCGACTCGTTGGAAAGCGCGCTGGCGGGAGGAGTCGCTCCAAAAACATTTGGACCTCCCCGTTGGGGAACGGCTACGACGAGCACTTTCATTGCTCATTAGACGGTCGGACCGTGGCGGCTGATCATGCTGCGCCGGAAGGCGCAATCGTCGAGCGAGTAGCAGCGGTGCATTGACTCACGGGGCGTTGAAATCGACTGGGATTATATTCGTCGCTGGGCGGCCCCAAGTGAAACAACCTGGCTGGAAATGTTTGGTTCCTGTACGGATGAAGAGCTGGTTCGTCGTCTACTAGGGGAGTAACCGTATTGTTACAATTCAATATCCCGTCCAACCCATGTTTCGTCACTGTAGGGGCCCGGCACAGTTCCCGGTGGGCGCGGAGTCAATTGCCGAAGCATGGGTTCGGGGAATGACTCGCGCTCTTCGACGAGACGCAGTTTGATTCCAGGCTGTATTGGGACTTGAAGCTGCAGTACCAGCGGGGCGTCACTTTGCCCGCAATAGTGCAGCCTCCAAACGGCGCGTGTGCGGACGCCCGACATTAGCTGCATGCCAATTTCGTCGAATTCGGGAGAGAATCTCACGAATTGCTCGACGGGCTTGCTATTGACTTTCAGCGTCTTGACGGCGGGGCCTGCTGTCTGCCAAAGCCTGAGGCAGCGAGCAGGTTCCATCGATTTGACTTCGAGTTCCACGAGCCGTTGCGAGGAACTTTTGGACAATTCCTTGATGCTAAATTGAGGAGCCTGTAACGGGTATGCGGGCGCACTCACTTGCCGCCAGCGTTCCGTGGTTGCCACGAATGCAGGCATCAGGCGTGCGACGACGGTATTGGGCACCAGCTTGTTCGTCCACGGATCATTGCTCAGGCCCTCGCTGGCGTACCGGTATTGTCTCGAATCGACGTCGTATGTGTAGACCAGTGCATTCTCGCGATAGCGAGCCTGGCCGGTGTTGGAGTACAAAGTGACGACGAACATTAAGGCGAAACCCAAGAAGCCGGCGAAGGCTGACACGAAATAGACCTGCCGGAATTCCTTCTGCAACAGGGTTGCTAAAAAGAGCCCCGTCACCGTAGAAAGTAGAACAATTGGAATTGGCATTAGGCTGGGTCCAGCCGCTGCCATGGCCGAAAGCGCGCTGGGACCCAGGAGCAAGAGGGCAAGGAACAGCGGCAAGTGTAACCAGAGTATTCGCGCTGCGGTGCGTTGGTCCTGAATCGACGGTTCGAGCTTCCAAACGATCAGGGACACGGCCGCGATCCATTGCCAGGGTGCGCTCGAGTCAGGCGCCACCCAGCCGAGCACGACTGACAACAGGGCAGACAGAGACAGGCCTCCGAGCACGAGTTCGCGCATCGTGACTTGGCGAATGGCGCTCCCATAGAACAGAAGATTCAGTGCCGTTACGACCAACAAATCAGCCCAACCATAAAGCGCGGCGTATTTTGTCAGGCCGACCATGTCTACCATGAGTACTCGGAGCAAATGCAACATGACCGGTACGACCAACGCGATGCCAACGGACGAGATTTGAAGTTTGATTCCGCGAACGATGCCGCTGCCAGTAATGCGCCTGGCTACCAATTCGCGGCGTAAGAACTCGATCCACCCGAGAGCAAGGATTGCGCCGAGGATTTTTGCGAGCAGGGTTGGGTATGAAATCAGGAAACGCCCGAATATCTCGAAGTAAACCGAATCGGAAGCATTGCCCGGTAGGTTTGCCGATTGGGCAAACACTCTGGCAAGCGTAAGCGCGGTGATTCCACAATGGGCCAGGCTGCGCGGGTCGAGGTTTTCCGGCGAATCGGTGAAGCGATGGTAGTTTTCTAACCCTTCAACGAATGCAAAGGCCAACACCGAGTAGCCCGCGCGCTCAAAGATGCTCGCGTCGGCGTCGTTCGGCAATATTTTAGCGAGGCGGTTGATCAACGAAATCGAATGTGGATAGGGCGCAGCGTGACCGTAGGCCGCAACGAGCTTCCCATTATTCGGCGAGGTCTGATACATCAGCAGCGGACCGCTCGTCCCCCGCGCCTCGAAGTTCATGACCAGGCCCACGCGACCCGCCAACGGATGCTCTTGAACGAAGGCCTGCGCGCCGAGCAGACCTATTTCCTCCGCGTCGGTGAACAGGAAGAAAACGCTGCGACGGAGCCGGGGCCCCGCTACTAACGCTCTTGCGGTTTCGAGCAATGCAGCGACGCCAGCGCCGTCATCGCTCGCACCACGACTGCCCTTCGCACTATCGTAATGCGCCGCAAGCATTATGGCCTTCGAGTTGGGATCGCTGCCCGGTAGTATTCCCAGAATGTTGCGAATATTGCCGCTTTGCTGTGAGCCAGCCATGCGAATAGCCGACTCCGATTGCTGTTCGCTCACCGCCAGTTTCAGCCGCTTCAGCTCGAGACTAATGTACTCCCCGATTGCCGCATGCTCACGCGAACCGACCGGATGAGGTTTGCGCGCCAGCACATCGACGATCGCACGCGCACGCTGCAGAGAGAACTCAGTGCGTGAATCATTGCCCTGCGTAATTCGAACCGGTATTCGCTCGGTCGCGAATACTAAGAGCGCGAAACCGACTAGACTCAGCAGCAGCGCACACCGCACACGACACCCCATGACAGGCGAAATACCACGGTCGAACGCCAGGTTCCTTACCCGTGTTGGAGTCTCCAGAATGTAATTTTACCGTATGGTTACTTAAGTGTAGACGCGCGAATTACTCGGTGCATTTACGTGCACTACTTGTTGGCAACGGGTCTTTACTCGGTCGATGGGCTAAATAGTCGCTGGACAGAGCCAGCGATTCACTTGATACTAAGCGTCTATGGGCTTTAGCTGGGCGTGCCCAATCATTCCCAATTGTAGTACTTGGCCGGGTTGGACCACTGAGCAGCTGGTGAGCTTTTGTTCACGGGGCGGCACACAGCAGTCCGAGCACGGTGCCTCGACGTTGTCACATGAGGGAGCGGCAGTCGCCCACCTGTTGTTGGTTTGGTAAAGAAAGGGTAGATTAAAATGTCTCGAGCACTATCCGTTAGACTTTGTAATCGCGGCAGCTACTGGGCAGTCGGTGTCACTACCGCGGTAGTACTCCTCGCTGGTTGCGGAAGTAACGGAGATACAGGCGACGGTGTGGCCACCGGTGGAGTGTTTATTGTCGGGCCTGGAGGAAGCGGCAATGGTGGCACAGCTGGGGCTGTCAACAAGGGTGGCAATGGTGGTAAGACGGGCACTAGCACAAGAGCTACTGGTGGCCGCCCTGTCGTGAACACCGGCAATACCGGCGGACTTGTTAACAACGGTTGCGTGCAAGGCTCGCAGGGTTGCCCTTGCTACGCGTCCAATCTTTGCGCAACTCCAACCTTGCTGTCGTGCGTGAATGGCACTTGCTGCACCTTTGCCGGTGACTGCACGCAACCCCAGGGCACCGGCGGCGCGGCTGCAACGGGCGGCAGGGCTGGAACCGGCGGCTCATCGGTGGCCGCGACGGGCGGCAAAGCCAACGGCGGAGCTACCGCCACGGGTGGCAAAGCTAACGGCGGAGCTTCTGCAACGGGCGGCAAAGCCAACGGTGGGACCACAGCAGCCGGCGGCACCACCACCAACGGCGGAACTTCGGCCAATGGCGGAACTTCGGCCAATGGCGGTACATCTGAAGTCGCAGGTACGTCGGCAGCAGCTGGCACGTCGGCAGTAGCCGGTGCCTCTGCAACCGGAGGAGCGCCTCCTGCAACGGGCGGAGCACCGCCCGCGACTGGTGGAGCGCCACCGGCAACCGGAGGAGCGCCTCCGGCGACGGGCGGCTCAGCCGCGTCAGGTGGAACCTCGGGCAACGGTGGAGCAACAGGTACATTACCGCAATGCGCCAATAGCGGAGTTACTGGGAACGCGGTCCCGCAAGGTCTAAGTTGCCTTGCCGAAGGTGCAGGTGCTCAGTGTCATTTCGATTTGGTGCAAGTAATTGGGTCTTCGACACTAAGTACGCCGTATACTTGCTCTTGTTCGGGTGCCACTCTACCTACGTGGAGCTGCCAGTAGTCGGGATCAAAACCGCAAATCGTCTCTGGTGAGACCTGCACACGGGGGCCGTAATTCGGCTCCCGTTTTGCATGTGCGCCCAGCATGATGAGCGAGGCTTTCGACCGCCGCACCTCGGGGATTAGTGCGAGCCTGTCATTCGCTGTGCGCGGCGTGAATCGACGCGAAGCCGCTCCGCAGTTTGGGTATTCCGTGCCGTCTCTACATAGGATCAGAGAGTTGCCTTTGGTTCAGCAATGCGTAGTAATTCCCATCTAAAACGACTGTCACAATTCTAGCGTTTACCCCGGCGTTGACGCGAAAATGTGGAGTATCCTCGCGCCGGACTTGCGTTATCAGTTTTGTTCGCGGTGCCGATTCTTTGTGGCATGGCGGCACGGAAAAGGCAGGTGCCGGCAACTAGAGGCCCAAGACTGCTACCGGCACGGCACTATTTGTTAGTGTGCCATTGCCCAATTCGCCAAACGCGTTGTCACCCCAGCACTTGAGTTGGTAGTTGGCCAGCAGGGCGCAGGTGTGCACGGAACCGGCCGTAACCGCAATCACGTTATCTAGGTTTGGCACAGTGGTGGGTATTAGGTGCGTTGACGTTGAGCCGTCGCCAATTTCACCCGAGTTGTTGAAACCCCAACACTCAACATGGCCGTCGTTGAGCAATGCGCAGGTGTGATCCGCAGCGGTCACGGCAACCGCCGTCGAGATCCCGAAAGCATTGCCCGCCTGCCCGTCAGCGGTTGAGTCGTTTCCGAGCTGACCATAGAAGTTCCAACCCCAGCACTGAATTGTGCTTCCGTTGGCGCCCGCTTTTAGGGCGCAGCTATGTTGATCTCCAACCGCCAGCGCGACAACAGAAGTCAGGCCGATTACGGAGATTGGCGAATACGAAGGGCCAACCACGGAACGATCGCCTAATTGCAGCGTTGCATTCGAACCCCAACAGACCACCGCGCCAATATCGGAAATGGGTAGTGCACAAGTATGCGAACGACCGGTTCCAATCGCGGCTATGCCCCCGTGCAGACTGGTTAGCGGTATTGGCGTGCTGGAACTATATAAGGATGCGGCGGCTCCTAATTGCCCCTCGCTGTTGTCACCCCAACACGTAGCCGAATTGTCTTCCAGCAACGCGCAGGTGTGCTTGTACCCAGCCGATATGGCGATCGCGCCGGTTAAGCCCGAGACCGTAACTGGCACCGAACTATCCGTAGTTGTGCCATTGCCAAGTCGACCATCGACGTTCTCGCCCCAACAGCGGACCGTGCTGTCAGCCATTAGTGCGCAAGCGTGCACTTCACCTGTCTCAATGGCAATTGCCGAGGTCAAGCCGGAGACCAGTGTGGGCAGTCTGCTGTCCAAGGTCGAACCGTTGCCCAATCGTCCGCTTTGATTCGAGCCCCAGCACTTGACGGTGCCGTCGTTCAGAAGGGCACAAGTGAAATTCGTGCCGGCCGAGACGGCCGTAACGTTCGCTGTAGTTATCGCCCCGCCAGCTGCACCCACGGCGCCTGTTGCACCCACTGCACCTGTTGCACCCACGGCGCCTGTTGCACCCACGGCGCCTGTTGCACCCACGGCACCTGTTGCACCCACTGCACCTGTTCCGCCTGCTGCGTCGCCGCCAGCGCCTTGCGTTCGACCGCCGGTGGCAATTGGGCTGCCGCCACGTCCGCCTACGGATGTTTGAGTCCCGACATTGCCGCCGGCATCCGTCCCATTGCCACCCGATTGGGCGTCACTCGCTAAGCTATCTAATGATAGTTCGCTGCGTGCGCCGCATTGAAGCATTAGCAAGGCCGTGAACCCTGCACCAAAGAATGAAAGCAGGAAGTGTCGTTTCATGGGAACTCGATCATTTCAAGTGATCGCCTCTAAGCCAAATTTCTCACGAATTGTCCGTATCTGATCCTCGGGGCCACAGGGAGAAGAAATTGCGAATCTTGCCCAATAGCTCACCACTATCACGAGCCTTGTCAAAACGCTGGCTCGCGGTCTGAGCCTGCTCAATCTCGGCCTGTCTGTTGCCTAGGACGTCGCTAACCCGCTGGGCTAGCTCGGGATTTCGCTCGAGCACCTCGGCAAAAGCATCGTGTCCGATGACGAGTACCTCGACTGAACTATTAGTGCGAACGGTGGCGTTGCGCCCCTCGCCGGTCATCAGAGACATTTCTCCGAACACGTCCCCGGGCCCCATGCGGGCGACCTCGACTGGCTCGTTGTCGCCACTCTTTACCAGCACGATCGCCTCTCCAGTCCGAATTATGAAGAGTTCTGAACCTTGTTCGCCCTGGCGAATGATGTCCTCGCCGGTGTCATACAGACACTGTCGGCTTACTTCCGCCAAATAGTCCAAGGCCGACGTGGGCAAAGCTTCTAAGAAGTCAACGCGACGCATCATTCGTCGTCGCAATTTCGTCTGTTCCTCACCCCCTTGCACTGTGACGTCGGATTGTTGCTGCAACCGAACATCATGAACCGGGTACGGCATATTTATGCCGGCACGCTGAAACGAGTACCAAATCCTGCGTCGAGCATCGGAATCGATCCAGGCGCGACTCTCGAAATCACTGATGAAATACAAAAGCGCGTAATCGATGCCGACTTCGGTATACTGGACGACCCATGTGCCAGGGGCCGGTGTGTCGAGCACGCCGGGGCAGTTTCGTATTGCTTGGAGCATGGCGGCCTCGACTCGGTGCGGAGGTATCTCGCACGGACCACTCACGCGGATGGTTCTTCGACTCACCGGGCTCGGCTGACTATAGTTGCGAATCGGCGATTTTGCGAGATACCCGTTGGGGATGATAATTTCGACCCGGTCGTTCGTAAGCAACTTGGTCGCACGCCAATTGATTTCAATCACTTTGCCTGCCGAGTTCTCCTGAGCATTCTCGACTTGGATCCAATCACCGATTTCAAAGGGGCGCTGTGCTTGAATGGCTAGCCCAGCAAAGAGATTGCCGAGCGTTTCTTGAAGCGATAGGCCGACGACCGCAGTCAAGAGAGCAGAGGTCGTGAGCAGTGAGCCCACTTCTGCACCCATCTCTCGAAAGGTGATAAAGCCGACGCCAAAGTAGATGAATACCTGAACAATGTCCGCGACAATGCGCGAAAGTGGGCGTTTGAGTCGGTGCCGGAAGAACCACTCGATGACCAACAGAAACGCGGTCCGTCCCAGGCACAATAAGAGCACGAATAGCCCCGCGACCTCTAGGGGCCGCTTGAGAACATGCGATCCCGAAAAGCGGTGCGTAAGATACAGGGCAACATGCAGCACGAGAAGAAATGCCGGGAAGTGCGCCTTGTTGCGCTCGCGACGCGGCATTAGCACCCACAGGAGCAGTACCAAGACCGCGACAACCAGTACACCAGTGCCGCCGAAAGCGAAGCTCGTGTCAGTGAGAAGATCGATGTACTTATTCATCGCCCGCCACTCGAACTTTAGACCCGGCTAAGTACTGCGCCACAAGGGAATCATCGGATTTCGATTGCCCCAGTAGATAGCACATGAGTTTCGATGGAAGGAATTCGATACAAAGTCGCCGCCGGGCCGGTGCCCGGCGGCCAGCACGGTAAAACAATCTCAGTCTCGCTTCAACACCTGCGACTGACACCGCAGCAACGTGGTGGCCGTGAGCAAAGTGGAGCGCCGTGCGGTTGGCAGCGCCTGTTGCATTTGCTTGGCGGCCCAAGTACACCGGCCCATGCCGATGCATCGCCTATGACATCCCAAGCTTTGTCGTCTAGCGCGACTTCCAATCTCGAAAGTGAAATTTCCGCCGCCGACCGAGTACCGGTAAAGCAAAAGGTTGGCTACGGACTCGGCACTTTCATCGATATGTGGGGACATTGGCTATACCCCGGGCTAGCCAACCAAGTATTCAATATCTTTCTCGGCGTGTCACCGGCGCTCGTCGGCTTGGCATTGATGATAAATCGACTCTTTGACGCCGTCTCGGATCCGGTCTTTGGCTGGCTATCGGACAACACTCGGACGCGTTTTGGACGTCGCCGCCCCTACATTTTGGTGGGTGCAATTTTGGCTGGGCTGGGCCTCCCGATGCTCTTTTTCGTGTCGCCAGGGTGGGGTGACACGCATGTCCGGGTCTTTCATTTCGATTTTGCCGTTTCGAACTATTTTTGGTTCATGCTTGGCTCGTCCGCTTTGTACATCCCGGTGATGAGTTGCTTCAACATGCCGTATCAAAGTCTAGGGGCAGAGTTGACTCCGGACTATCACGAGCGAACGAGCGTGATGTCCTTCAAGAACGGCATCCAAAAGGTCCCTGAACTGGCTATGTTCTTTGCGTTGCAATTTACTACGATGCATTGGTTTCTCGATAAAAGGACCGGCAAACCAAACCTGCTGATGGGCGCACAGGTTTATTGCCTGATTCTCGGGGCTTTGATGATCATCGTTGGAATTGCTGTGTTCTCGCTGGTCAAGGAGCGCTACTACCTCAGCGTTGCTGCCCGCAAGCAACAGAAGATCTCGATTACTGAGACGCTTTATAAAACGCTCGTATGCCGACCATTCCGGGTTCAACTTTTGATGCGGCTGTCCTATTCGATTGGAACGAGCATGGTTGGCGCTCTTGGTTATTACAATACGGTTTACTACGTGTGTCACGGCAATTTGGCTACGGCGACGAAGTGGAATACCGTCATGGGCCTTTCCGGAATGGCCTTCGGATTTCTCGGAATTCCAACATTTGCGCTCATCGCGCGTCGCATGGGAAAACGAGCAGGTCTCATGTGCGTCCTCGGGTGCGCGATTCTGGTTTTTGTCGGCACTTGGTGGTTTTACAATCCAAATATTCCGTGGCTTCAGATATTTGCGTCGGGCCTGATTGCATTCACGGGGGCAGGTTTCTGGACCCTGGAGGGCTCAATTGGCGTCGATGTAATCGACTACGACGAATTGAGCAGTGGCAAGCGACGCGAAGGCGCTTTTGCGTCCTGCATTTCGTGGATAACCAAGGTTGGTATGGCGCTAGGCGTGGGTGCTTCGGGCATTATTCTCTCTGCGACGGGATTTGACGCCAAGCTCGAAGGGGCCCAGAGCGAACATTCGCTGTTCATGATTCGGTTTCTGTTAGCGACAATTCCGATCATCGGACTCGTCTTGTCGGTTATGGCGCTATCCAGGTTTCCGTTGACGCAAGCTAAGATGCACGAAATTCGTGCACAGCTGGAGGAACGTCGAGGAAGAGTCTAGGAACACGCCAACGACAATGCTGGTTCGATGTCGCCGCTGAGGTATTTGCCTTTGCTTGTAACTAACGATTGCTCGGCTGTCTCGCCATGATACGCATAATGCAGTCCGTGTAGCGCCTGGCCTCTGCGGCGCACGGCGCCGAGCAAGGGCCTTTCTTCCAACGGCCGCAACCTCGCTTTGAACCCACTGTCAGCGGCGAAAGAATGGAAACGCTGCGAACGTCGCCCAATTCTGCCGCTCGGTCCAGTAGGGGTAACCTAGCCGCGCAAGAATCGGCCTTGCGAAGATCGTAGGCCACGCGCAGCGCCGGGCTGGCAATTTCACGTACGTTGTCCGACGCCAAAAGCTCATCGGCATGCTTGCTCAGTCGGGAATTGCCTAGCATTAGCTCATACAAGAGATCTGGACCGGCAGTCCCCATATGTTCGACCATGATCGAGAAGGCCATGATCGACGTCTCGCCTGGAGTATTGGCTGCTTTGCGCACCAAGAACCGTATGTCCGGGTCGCGTGTTTCCTCGGGCGCAATATCGAATAGTCTCTGTGCAATACTCATTGCATCCGCCAGCCCCGTGGACCGACTCGCAAAGGCGAGTAGCAACGGTTTGAGCACGTAGGGATCCTTTGGATAGCGCTCTGAAAGAGGGATCAGACCGGCGGCGCCCTTCGCAGAAGCCTGGGCCAGCTCATCAGTTGGGGCACGCTGACCGGGAGAATTAGACGTAGTTTTCGGGACCTCGGGTGGCGGCTCGAGAACTGCTGGAGGCGATTGTTCGGGTTCGCTTGCTAACTTGGCCGACGCAGCTCTGGCGCTGAGCATCAGGGCGGCTTCCACCCGAGCAATACGTAGCCGCCAGACGAAACCAAGGCTAACGCCTAGAACCGCAATTATCACGCCCAAAGGCGGTAAACTGGCGCGAATGAACCGTTTGAGCCGGCTAATTTGGGGCCTGGCCATGCGTCGAAAAAGAACCGTTAGCGCAGCCGCTGCCAGCGCTGTCACAACGAAGACTAGATTCCAGCCTCGAAAACTTGCACCAGGGTTGATACCAAAGACAAATGATGCCCCAAACCTACCGAATATGTCATCCAGGAATCGAACCGCGACGGCGACCGTACCGTACGCGGTAAGTGCCCAGAGTAGGCTCAGTTGAATCGTGCGCAGATGATCCAACACGCGGGCATGATTGCCCCAGACTGTCTTCTTGATGCGGCGAAAGAAAAGCAACGTAGGCGTAAGCAGGGTGCCAAGGATTCCGAGCAAAATGAGAGCTATCTCGATCCGGGTGAATCTCAATTTGCCGGTGACCAATTCAATGCTGGGCACAGCGCTCGATAGCCCGACAATCAGCAGCACCAACGCGACGATGCCAGTCAATATGAGGCGCGGTCGTGCGGTGTTTACGGCACGAGCCTCTTCTTCGAGCATTAGACGCGATCCTGGCCGAAGGACAATAGCGGGTGCCTCCGCCTCGGACGGGTCAAGTTCGGCAAAGGCTTCGAGCGCAAGGCCCAGCTCAGCCATGCTCTGGTAGCGTTCGTCGGGATTGCGAGCCATTGCCCGCTGGATTACGAGCTCGAGATTGGCGGGGATGTCTGGATTGATCGAACTCGGTAGTGGCGGGTCTTGGTTGAGTACTGCCAGAACCAGCTCCTGCAAAGTCTCCCCCTCATAAGGAGGGTTGCCGGTAATTGTTGCGTACAGCACTGCGCCTAGCCCATAGATATCGGTGCGAAAGTCAACTGCGCCGCCGCCGGCTTGCTCAGGCGCCATATATGCCGGGGTGCCCATGATAACGCCAGCGCGCGTCAATTGAGTTCCTACCGCGTCAATAAACCGAGACAGACCGAAATCGAGCACTTTGATGGTCGGTCGAGCCGAGACGGTCCGAGCCTCGTCGGTCAGGAGAAAAATATTTTGCGGTTTAACGTCTCGGTGCATGACTCCGGCAGCGTGAGCTGAGTCCAGTGCTCCGCACACCTGCCTCGCTATGTGTATGGCGATTGGGATCGGCAAGCGGCCGCAACGCGACAAGTGCTCCGACATGTCGATTCCCACCAAGTATTCGCAGACTAAATCGGTACAAAGTTCTGGTGTTGCATCGACGTCATAAACCTCGACGACATTCGGGTGGCTAATGCAAGCGGCCGCTTCTGCTTCGCGGCGAAAGCGTGCAACCATCTCCGCGTTCGAGCTGAATTCCGGTCGAAGTACTTTGATGGCGAAGCACTTGTTTGCAATTCTAGTGTGGTGCGCGCGAAACACGCGCCCCATGCCTCCCTCACCTAAGAGCGATTCGACAACGTACGTCCCGTTTAGTGTTTCCCCAATTAACGGGTCGTTGTTGCCGGGCTCTGGGTAACCCGACCATGAAGCCTGCGAATAGGAATGGCCGACTTCCTCAACGGTGTCGGTCCAATTCTCATGACTAAGCGGAAATCGGGGTAACGACATCATTGATGCGAAAGGCCAAAGCAGGGAGCGTTGAGTTTACAGGAAGTCACGTCGGCCGTCGTCTTCCATAGTTGAACACTTCGGGTTCGTCCGATCTGCGAGTCTTCAAACCTTCTCACGGCGTCAATTACGGACACAACGCGGTCAGGAAAAGTAACGCATATTGGCCAATTGGCCTAGGTCGAAGTGTTCCGTAATATAAGCCGATCTCTCACTTACCCCCACCTGACGTTTACCCGCCCAATAAGCCGTTCGATTTGACTGAAGTGCTCAACGTCAGCTTTGGATTAGCAGAGGCTACACGGTGCGCTTGCGTGCAGCAGCCGCGTGAAATGTCTTTTCCGTGAGTCAACGACCAGCAATGAAATCAGTGGTGAGGACGCCTATTGAGCCGCGCACGGAAGCAGCGGCGTAGGCGACGCATGCATGCAATGAAGCGTCGGGTTCCCTTCAGCTGCAAATGTCGCATGATAGATTCGACACTGCAGATTGTCACCCATGACGCTCGTATTGTACACTGTGTCGCTAACACCCGTCATTGCCACGCAAGACGTGTTGCAATCGGCCTGATTCTCGTAGACGGACGGACAGATACTCAGCATTAACGAACAATAAGCGTCGCAATTAGTGCCGCACACGCCGCCCCCTGAGGGGCCAGCAGCAGTACAGTTCTGTGTTGGACTCTGAAGCGCTGCCTGCGCGTGTGAAAATCGGCAACCGAGCGTGTTGCTCGATGTGTCTTGAAGGGTTCCAACCACAAAGGCTGGACAACTATTCATGCAGCTAAGCAGGGACTTGTATTGAACCTGATCACCACTCACGCACGCCGACATCATTGCGGCGCAGTAGTTAGTGCAATTGAGATCATGTCCAATCGAACCACCGGTGCCTGTCGTTCCGCCCGAGCCGCTGAAACCGCCAAGACTAAGACTAGCGGCGCCGCCGGCCGATGAATCGCCGGCCGTACCCCCCGTGTCGTTGCCCACTACCTGTGTAGTTGAACTGGAGGAGCAAGCTTCGATGAGAGAAAAGCTGCAGAGTGTAATGAGAGCCCAGTACCGCATTAGGTTCGATTTGTGCGGCTGCAAATCGTTAATCGCAAGCGGTCACAAGTCGAAAATGCCTTTCGTATCGGCTGAGACAGCGGCAGCAAGTCCCTTCATGAGTGCCTCTGACTCAAGCGTGAAATCAAGCGTAGCCTCGCTTGAACGCACTTCGAGTCTACTAGGTTCGGTGTTTTCCTTTAGACCGAGAACATGCCCAATCGGGCTGGTTTGAATGGCGTCCCAGGTGTTAAGTAGTCTTGACCGAGCTTGATCCAAATCCGGTCCGAAAGTGCCGCTCATGACAGCGTGCACCTGAAGGCGCGAGCCGCTGCGCAATGTTATGGCGACTCCAAACGCGAATGCCTGGGCGAGTAAGCCTTGCGCTCCCTTGGCCCATTCTTCGGGAAAAGGTCCCGGTGCGTAAAACCGAAATGGCGCCGCTTTGAGCTCGCCGGGTAATGTGGAAAGGGCGGCACCGGATAGTGCAGGGGGTGTCTTTTTGAAGCGATCCAGAGTGAACCCTTCTACGATGCGGATCAAAAGTGGATCGCCCAATGCAATGGCCGAATAATCATTGTCAATGCTGAGCAATGATTCGGGTGTGTTGGCGATAAGTCCAGTGACCCGCCAAACGCCCGAGTGAGCCGAGCGCGTCACGGGATCCGTGACCAAGCGCGCCTCGAATCGCTCGCGAACGCGAGTTGTGTTTTTCCCGACCCGAGCCAGATACAATGTGCCGTAGTCGAAACCCGCTATGCAACCCTCGGGAAGGCTTGTCAATTCAACGCCACTTCCGCTAGCGAACGCCGTGAGCCGATCGGCTGGGACCAGGCGTTGAAATGCGGTCATAAACCCCTGGTCTTCGGCGAAAGCTTTAGGATTTCCCACGACCATCCAACGCAACCCTGCGGCGGGTACGTAGTCGGTCAAAGGCCCCCGGTGGATCGAAGAAGAGTCTGCCTTGGACGGCGGTGCTAGCCTTGCCTGCTGGTTTCGGCACCCGACCGAGAGTGCCGCAGCAAACCAGAAGACCTGCCAATAACGGTGTCCCCGCGTAAGAGCGCGCCGCATTAGCGAACCGAAATATAGCAGAATCTGCGATTCTTTGAGCCCACTCGCACCAAGTAGCGTTGACCTTTGGACAGTGCATATTTGTCGTCGAGGACCCGCTTGCCGTCAACTTCGACGCCTCCCTGCTGTACAAGCCGTCTCCCTTCGCTTGAAGAGGCGACCAATTTAGCTACGGCTAGTGCTTTGGGCAGCCACAAGGTTTCAGTCTCGGTCACGAGCTCACATTCCGGGATCTCCTCGGGCAACCCATCGGCGAGGTACGCTTCCTTGAAGCTTCGTTGTGCTGCTTCCGCGGTAGCTCGGTCGTGGAACCTTTCCACGATCTCGAAGGCAAAGAGGGCCTTGGCCGTCAATGGATCGGCATTATGCTTCAGTTCCTCTATCTCGTGTTGGCTTCGACCGGATAGCAATTCATAGAAGCGCCAAATTACCGTGTCGTCTACCTGCATGCATTTTCGATATTGGACCAGCCCGGGCTCCTGCACTCCGATATAATTGTCGGCTGATTTGCTCATCTTCTTGCCGACGATTTGCCCGTCTACCACGCGTGCATCTAGCCCTTCGAGAATTGGCAATGTCATTACGATTTGCGGCTCTTGACCAACCCTTTGCTGCAAATCGCGGCCAACCATCAGATTGAATAGCTGATCCGTTCCACCTAGTTCGATGTCGGCTTTGAGTGCAATCGAGTCATACCCCTGGAGCAATGGGTAAAACAGCTCGTGAAGATATACGTCGCGTTGACTTTCGTAGCGCTCTCGAAAGTCGCGCCGCTCGAGAGTCCGGGCTAGCGTTCGCTTTGCAGCGAGTTCTAGCATTTGCTCGAGGCTCAATTTTGCCAGCCATTCGCTGTTGTAAAGCACCGTGGTTTTGCTGCGATCGAGAATCGTAAATGCCTGGTCCTCGTAGCTTTTGGCAGCCGATAGTACTTGTTCTCGAGTGAGGCGTGGCCGTGCCTCGTTTTGCCCAGTGGGATCACCGAGCATTGCCGTGAAATCACCGATCAGAAATATGATCTCATGACCAAAATCTTGGAACTGGCGCATTTTGCGCATCAACACCGTATGCCCCAGATGCAAATCGGGACGCGTCGGGTCAAACCCCGTCTTTACTCGAAGGGGGCGGTTCTGCTCGAGCCGCCGTTTGAGTTCGTCCAGTTGATGGATTTCGACGGTGCCCCGCGTAAGTTCGGATAGCTGAGTTTGGGGATCAATCACAGGCAACACGCTAGCACGTCACGACTTGGCGTCTGCTTGCCCGGGAATAATCTATTGAACCGTTCGCAAATCTCCGGGTAGACATCCCAGAGCTGTCAACGCTTCGAACGTATAAACAGACTCAGTCGTGTTCGTCGTCGTCGCCGCCGGTGATAGCCAAGTGTCGGCTGTCGTTGACCAGCTCCTTGAGCTCTTTGCCCACCTTGAAAAAGGGCAAGCGTTTTGCGGGGACCGGCACTGGCTTGCCCGTGCGGGGATTTCGCCCGTCATACGGCTTATAGGGGCGAACGGTGAAACTGCCGAAGCCTCGAATTTCGATGCCGTCGCTCTGCTGAAGCGCGACCGTCATTGAGTCGAAGATGCAGCTTACTAATGATTCAGCACGCGCCTTCGTTAGCTCACCACGGGCGGCTATTGCTTCGATAAGCTCACTCTTGGTCATGGGCGCCTCCTCCAACCTCTTGACTTCATTGCACTCTATCGCAATTCAAGCCCGAGGCCAAGCACGGGATAATACTGACTAGGCTAGGAGGCCGGCGAAAGCTCGACCCAGTCAACCCCAATGACCTCGTTTTGAAACTGAAGTATTAGGGGTGCCTCGCCTGCGGACAGGTCAACCGGGGGGCTTAGGTTGGTTCCGCACTGAAAGCGCAGGCTCTCGGTCCTTGTCTGCCAAGTGTTGGGACCTAAGGCTGCTGTAATTGTTGTCGGGTGGTTGCTGTAAGAAACCCAACCAATCCCGATGCTGTAGCGGCCTGCACGAGGAACAGGCAGGGCAATCGTTACAGTGGGCTGCCGGCCACTCGGGTGCACGATCAATGCCCGTCGTTTTGAAACACAGGCAGTAGGCGGATAACCCGGAATCGCCCACGCGTCCTTTACCGCGAGTACCGGCCACTCTGCTTCGGCTTCGAACCTCAGCTTACCGATTTCCGGAAATGTGACTGCTTCTAATCGAGGCCTCGCATTTTTCCGCTTGACCTCATAGACGTAACGGAAAGCAGGCGGCGAGCCGAGATTTTTCCATAGCAGCCAGTCATGGGCGTCATCATGAGCCCTGGCCACTATGATCCCACGGCTGGCATCGAATTGTCCCGGTTGGTGACCCAATGCAAAGCCATTGTCAGTATCGACCAGGATCAGCCCGCGAGTAATGCCCGCCAACTTGGGATAATTGCTGTCGAACATCGGATGGCCCCCTTCACGATTCTGCAGCTGACGATGTTCAAACGCGCCGTGCAGCCCGTATCCCAGTAGCGAGCACACGACTACGGCAATGAGTCGGCCCTGTTGCACGAGCCAGCCTGACAACAACACGTGCTCGATTGGTATCGCTTCGGACATTAGGCGCGCGCCGCCACCGGGGAAGTTGCCGTCGAAATAGAAGGGGGCGTAGGCGAGCAGCAGCAACAACGGCGTCCAAATCAGCACCCGCGTGGAATCGAATTTTCGCAGGCCTTTGGCAGCCAGAACTAGGATTAAGGCCAAGGGCTCGAAATTGAGGACATCCAATAGGTGCCAGCGTAATCGGACCCCGCTCACGATCAGCGCGGCCAGCGGCGTGTAACCGGTAGGAAGCCGCTTAGCAACGTAACGACCATGTTCGAAGTGACAACCAATGCCTTTTCCAAAGCCGTACCGAAAGCAACCCGGCGGACCGTCTGAAAGCCCGTAGTAGGCTAGTTGAGTCGAATACAACCAATGCCCCGTAGTTACTCGTTGATAGACCAACCAGGCGGCAATCCCTGGTAACAATGCCGCCACGAACGAAAGCCAACGCCTTGACGAGGTTTTGTGAAGTATTATCGCGACGATCACAAACAGCGCAATCGCCGTTACGGGACGCGTGGCAACGAGCCAACCCGCACAGAGTCCAGCGCATACTATATCACGACGCGACGTTCCAAGAGCGCCCCAGACGGACAGCGTAAAGAGCAAGGCAGCCCACCCGTGCGACAAGGTGTCTGCTGTATGGTAACGCAGGGTGACAGAAAGCACACTGAACAATGCCGCGGCGAATGCGATTCGAGAATCGCCGAAGATTCGGCGTGCGAGTGCCGCCGTGGCAAAAACAAGCCCAGCGGCAATGAAGGGGCCCACGACTTGGGGGACCTTGAGCAGCATACCCAATGACAAGATCGCCGCATATCCAGGCGGGAAAAGCACGCTCAGGCGCGATAGCTCGTGATTGTAATAGAGAAAGCGGCCACGTTGCGCGGCGGTCGGGTAAAGCAGAGGAAGTGTTAGATGCCCATTCGCGAATGTCTTTGCTTGGAGCCAATAATAAGTAGCATCGATAATGCGCGGTCCGCCACGCAGGTAACAGTAGTAGTAAGTGACTGAGGCAATTGCGGCGCATAACGCTAGCCATTTGATGCCGGCATTTGCTTGCGCGCTCGGTAGCTTTTGCCACGCGCGATTCAGCCGCCGATGCAGTAGGCAAATGATCGCAGCGAGACCACACGCGCACTTGGCTGCTGCATCCGGTGGCATGCCAAAATGACCAAAGATTTCACTCATTGTCCTGTACAGCCCAGAGATGGAATATTTCCGCCGCGGATGGGCTCGTAGTGGTCAAGACTACACGAATGCGCGGGGACACTTGTTGAGCGGGCAGCATAAGCGAAATCTCTTCCCAAGCATCACTAATTGGAAACGCCAAGTCGCCGACTTTTTTGCCGTCGATTGCCACGCGAATTTGAGATGCGCCAGTCGGCGCGACTCTAAAAATGAGGCGCACGGGTTGACCGCCTTTGAGATTGCTAAGCAGAAAAGACTGTTCGAGGGCTGGGTCAACGATGCGTGAAGCATCCCAGATATCTCGATTTCTATTGCGTGGGTCAGGTAACTTTTTCATCCCCACATAGCTGAACCAAGGCTTCGAAATTCGGTAACCGTGAGCGCGCTCACTTACGATATCACCAAAGTCGAGGGCGGCTGCGACGTGTTCGTTGGACTTTATCGATAGCGGCGTTTCTGCGTCGTCGAGCGAACTAAAGTCCGCGTGATACGTGACTTTGGTCGGACCGCCACAGATAACATTGCCACGCGCCGTAACCGTGGCTCGCTCGATGATGCCGTCACTGAACCAAAGTGGCAGCTCCTGCCACCAACCAGGATAAATTGCCAAGACGTCAGGACGATCGTCATGCGACATCCGTTGAATTAGCTCCAGGGTGGCGCCAATTCCCCAGCCAGCGGCCCGCGCAAACGGCAGGCGATTGGTGCCGCCAAGCCCGATTAGATCAAGACCAGGCATGTCGGAAGCGTAGGGAATTGCTCCAGCGTCGCCCATTGCAATTCGATGGGGAGCGGGGTTTAGCAGGTGGCCCAATCGGTGACCCACCTGCAGTTGCTGGTCGAAAATGTTCCTTGAGGCTCGTCCAAAGAACCAGACTTGGCGTGCAGTGCAGCGCGCTTGTGAATTCGTGTACGCAACCAGTGCTACTGCCGAGACAGTGAACGCCGCCCAAACCAGAGGCTTTCTTCGATTCTGGGCCAAGAAGGGCCATGCCAGCAGGAAACCTGCTCCAAGGGCTGCTGCAATTAGCAAGAATGCAACCGCGGGCATCGTGTAGCGCTCATTTTGCCAGCGCACTTGGCCATTGAACGCCACTGTCGCGATCCAACCGACGAGTGACGCCCACAAGAGCATTGCCCAATTGCGGGTGGACCTCGGAAGCAGCGCGATTGCGGCAAAAATCCAGACGACCCACCCGAGGTGGGGGACGTCGCTGAAGTGCCAATCAGTGACTCTCAGAACCTGATACTTTAGAAAGAAGAAGTATGACTTGATCGCCTCACTGAGAGGCATGTGCGGGCTATAGAGTTCGAGCTTGACCAATGCACCCGCTGCCGCAAAATCCCCAGTCAACCAACGGTTGGCGATTGCTTGGGCAACCAGCAGACACCCGGCTGGCCCCGCCGCCGCTACCAATGCCAGTAGCGCGGGACGACGGCCTCTCTTTTTCAATACGTGCCACGTCAACGCCAGGCATAGAACGCCAATGGTGGAGATTGCTTCGGGACGCGTAGCGACGATTGCCACGTTCAAAATTGCGAGCCGAAACAAGCCCGCCGTCAGTTTGGCGCTCGACGAGTTCAGTTGACGGACAAGGTCGTCCTCTGCCAGTATGGCTCCGCTCCAGATCGCGATGAATAGGGCGAGCTCCATCCCGCTAAAAAATGACCAACTGAGTGCGCCGACGCCCAGCAGAGCGAATGGTAATAGGTAACTGGTAAGGCGTGGCAACCCTTCGAACGCCCGACGCAGCGATAAGAGCGTGGCAGCGACGCAAACAATCGCGACTATCGCGGCCCAATGCATCAATGCGAGGCCACGAAACCCTGCAAGTAATCCAACTGCAAGCACGAACGGGTAAAGCAGGCTCGTTCCACCACTCGAATACCCGTTACCGTCAATCCATTGAAAGGGAAAACCGCGGGCTGTAGAACGCGCAAAATCGAAATGGATGAACACATCGTCGAGCGGGGCAGACCAAAGCCCGACCAGGTTGGGATGACGTGACGGGTCGTATTCGCCCGCTTGTGCCCAAGCGATGGAATTGTAGAGTTGCCAACGCATGGACCCGTAGAACCACTGGGCCATCAACAGCGTCCAAGCCATTGCGACGCACCCATACAGCAATGGTTCAAGTCCGCTAAGTCGGTTGAGGCGGGCCCCTAATGTGCTCACGAAACGGGATCGCATCGGAGGCGCCTTTCTAACACGCGGAGGGCCTGTCGGCCTGAAATGTCCCGGATTTGTTGAGCTCGGGTGCCTCGCGGGCACCGTGCAGACCCAAATTTCTCCGCAATGATGCGGTTCATCGCCAGGCCGGACTGGGCAAACTGTGCCGTTTCTTTCGTTTTGAGGGGCATTGGTCCATGCTTGGCGTCACCTGCCCGTGCAGGCGCCGGCAGTCACCATGGCCGAGACCCCTCCCCACCAGCGTTTTGTTACCAGCCTAATCTTACCCGCCTTCGTGGTAGCCGTGCTCGTGCTTGATGGCATCACGTTTCGCAATAGCTTCCAATTGGAGAAATTGCGTGAGCAGTCCGTCATTGAAGCAACCTTGCTCTTGGCGAAAGAAAAGGCGGACCGACTAGAAAAGCGAATTATCGATCAGGATAACGTAATCGCGTCCACGATTGACGTCGAAAATCGCGCCAATTTTGGCACGGATTGGCTTGACTCGGCACGGGTGCAAACTCCAACCGGTCGTGCCGTGTATTTAATGGATTACGCGTCCAGCAACCATGAAGTTTTGGCGATGTCATCCCGGTTTCCGGGGCCCGAAGACGAGCACTTTCGCGCGCTGCTGCATTATGTGTTCCTACCGGAAATGCGTCGGGATGATCACATCAGCGACGAACTACGACATCTACATCGCTCCGTGGATGGTGTAAATTACCTGATTAGCTTCTGGCAGCGCGAGTCGCAGGGGCGGCGCTATTGGGTCGTTGTTTGGCACGACGTTGGGGCCATTATCCGCTACATATTCCCTGAGCTTTATCCGAGCGCTGATCGGACGAGTCGTATCAACGTGGTTGATGACCAAGGCCGCATTGTTTATGGCGAAGTGCTCAACTCAATGGGCCCAATCCTGGGTCGCCAATTTGGAACCACACTCTACAAATGGCGCCTGAATGTTACCATGACGGCTGCATCGGATTTGGCTGCGGCGGTGGCTCGCCGCCATGTACTCGAAATGGTCATGGTCGGTCTTTCAGGCATGGTCGTTATTGCGGGTTCAATTGTGATTTTGGTCGCGGCGGCACGGGAAAGGAAGCTTTCCAACCTCAAAAGCGACTTCGTCGCCAACGTGTCGCACGAGCTAAAGACACCGTTGTCGTTGGTGCGCATGTTCGGTGAACTCTTGCAGAGTGGGCGAGTGGACAGCGACGATAAGAAACGGCAGTACCTGCAAATTATCGTCAGCGAGAGTGAACGTTTGGCGGCGCTCATCGAAAACGTGCTCGATTTTGCCAAGGTTGAAAGGGGCAAGGCCGCCTACGAGTTTGCTACGAACAACGTAGTGGAAGTCATTGCGCGCGCCGTAGAAGCCTGCCGAGTCCGGGCCGAGAGAGAAGGTGTTGAACTAGATTTTACTAGCAGTGCAGCGTCGATACCGCTCGAGATAGACCAACGAGCCATCGAAATTGCAGTAATCAACCTGGTTGATAATGCAGTGAAATATGCCGCCGGTGGCAAACGCGTCCACGTCAAACTGGATGCCCTCAGCTCTCACGTGGAGATTCGCGTAATTGACTGGGGGCCCGGCATTGCGCCCGATGAAAAGCGTCGCGTGTTCGAGCGATTCGTGCGGGGTCGAAGCACGCGCAATCAACGAATTCGCGGCAGTGGCATTGGGCTAGCGCTCGTCAAACACATTGCGGAAGCACACGGCGGGGATTCCTGGGTCGAAGATGCCGACGAGCGCGGAGCATGCTTCGTCGTTTCGCTGCGTAAAGAAGGGGTATGGCGCAAAGTGCTGCCGAGTGTCGGGTACGACTGATCGGAAGGCCGCATTTGGACGAGCCTAAGCTCGAGTGCCAGGCTGCCGAAAATTGGGCCAGATTCCTCGAAATCGTGTACGCGCGCGGGGGATGGATTTAGTTCAGGCTCCCCGTGTAACAAAGAGGCTGGGAGCGGTTTCTCGGATTGCACTGTCTTTGATATCGATGGGGCTGACTAGTTGTCCTGGAGGCGAAGCCGACATGCCCCGAGGTCTCGTCCTGTTGGCGGCCGAACGGACGCAGTCGGGCATGGTTGACGCCCTCTTGTCTCGAGGCCCGAAAGACAACGCACTTTCACCCAGTCCTACCGAATCGCGTCCGCCGCCGACCGAATCACGAGCTACGCCAGTCGATGTTGCAAACGAAGCCGTTACCGGTGCAGAGCAGCCGGAAGACGCCGAGCGAGTGCTCGTTTCGATTGGACGCGAGACTTGGATCTATGCAGAGCCGAAGTCTGGCTCAAGACGCCTGGGATATCTGCGATTTGGCGCTGTCGTCGGTCGAGCACCACAGCCAACGAGTCGAGACGACTGCGCTCAGGGTTGGTACCGAATATCGCCCGAAGGCTATGCGTGCAACAACGGCAGAACTGCCACGCTCGATCTCGAGCACCGGCTAGTTCCGATCGGTCGCCAGCGCCCCGATCGATTGTCGGGGTTGCCGTATGTATACGGGGTTCCACGCGGAGCTCCGCCGCCGCTGTATGCTCGCTTACCGACGCCTGAGGAGCAGCACAATGTCGAATCTCCAGCGACAAACGCAAAGATCGGTCGAGACTGGCAGCAATACTCCCTGATGCCGGTGCCCAGTTGGCTGCGTCAAACAGCCAACATATTCGGGTACCCGCGTGATAAGGGCACTCTCCTACTCGGAAGTACTGTTCCTAGAAGCGCGTTCTCGCTATTGGGACTCTTCGAAGACGAGGGGAGGGCCTTTGGCTTGACCGCAGATTTGGCCCTGGTGCCGCTCGGACGTCTACGACCGGTGGAATCGAGTCACTTTCACGGGTTAGCTTTGGATGAAACGCAGGGGCTGCCCGTAGTGTTTGTAATGAGTTCCAGAGCCGGGATCTTTACCGGAACGCCTGGTGAATCCAAACTGACTTTGACGCGGCAAGTGGGCTATCGTGAAGCATTCTCGATAACGGGAAAGTCAGCAGCTGCCCTAGGCACCCACTGGGTCGAATTGCGATCAGGTGAATGGATCCGTGACGAAAGGCTGCTTCACGTTGACGCGCCGCCCAATTGGCCTAGTTGGGCAGTCGCCGGCAGAACCTGGGTCGATGTATCCATTACGTCGCAGACTCTGGTTGCCTACGATGGGACGAAACCCGTCTACGTGACGTTGGTTTCAACGGGAGCGGCGGGGCTAGAGGATCCGCACAAGACTACGGCCACCAAACGTGGAACCTTTCAAATTCACGCCAAGCACGTTACCGCAACGATGGACGGCAATGAGCCCGGTCACGAATTCGATCTGCGCGACGTGCCGTGGGTTCAATACTTTACCGAGGGGTATGCTCTGCACGCTGCCTATTGGCACGACGATTTTGGCCACCCACGCTCACACGGTTGCGTCAATCTATCGCCACTGGATGCGCGTTGGTTGTTTCATTTCACTGCTCCCTCAGTGCCCCAATCTTGGCACGGTGTCGTAGCTCACAAAGAAGCTACTATCGTGAACGTGCATCCGTAGCCCTTTGCAATGACCTTCACCGCCACGCGCGCCCTGTTGGATTATTTCGATCACTACTTAGCCAATGGTTGAGATTTTTTGTGATGGCACAGGAAGAGCGGAAGGTCGGAAAATTTGCAGATCCTTCCGCTCTTCCGAACTTCCTGTGAAATCCCAATGACCGGGTCAGCCCCTAGTGCCAGACGCCAAACGACGCGCTCCAGGCAAAGTAACGCTGTGAAGTATCCAGTGCGGCTTGGACGCGCCATTGTGTATCTGAATCGTACAGACCGAATACCGACCAAGAGAATAATTTCGACTCGAAACCGAATGTCGTATGTATACGTGGGTCGGCTCGATTGTTGCTGAATCGGGTTGGTTCACCGTAGAGCCCGGCACGCAACTTTAGCCATTGCGGGACGACCTCACTCTCGACACCGAGGTGGGGTGACGCAACGACCCTGTCGCCTGAGTGGTCCGTGACCCGCTGCAAGAATGATTCAACGCCCACCGCATTCTTGACCGGGCCGCTCACTTTGAGTGAAGTAGCCATCAGAAAATACCAACGGGCAAGCTTCCTTTCGCGTTCCTTCAGAAGCTTGCGCGTCCGCTCCGCGGCTTGCCGTAGGGTTTCTTGGTCCTTGTCTTGTTCGGCATTCATCTCCGCTAAGATCTGGGCTCTTCTTTCGTCGCCATCCTCCGCGTCGGCGGGAATATCATTCAACAGTTGCTTCTGCCGCCGCTGTCGCTCAAGTTCGTTTTGGCGCACAGTTTGTCGAACCTCCGACAGGATATCGTACGGGTCGGTCCAACGTGGGTTGAATGGTCGCGAGCCCAGTTGCACGGCGAAACCCAAAGACCACTCCCAGGGTAATACCACTTCGTCCGGAAGGTACATTTGATCCGCGGTTGCCGGAAACAGCACTCGATTACCATTGGCGTCCGCGGCAATGTTGCTTCCCAATTCAGCCCTGGTAGTTACGGCCGAACGCACACTCGCACCCAGTCGAAATACTTGATTGTGCGGTCGCCATAGCCAACCGAATTCGTAGCCAATGCCCTGGGTCGTAAAAAGTGTTTGGCCGTTGTAAATTTGAGTATTTTGATTCAATACGTTCATGCCGGTGTAGCGAATTCCGGCGCCAAACAGCAATTGGCCGTGTACGAAACTGCGTGCCAGGTGCAAGAGGCCTATCGCAAATTGCGCCTGAATTTTCTGGTTTGACGACGCTGAGCTGGTCTGGTTATCCCGGCTCAAACCGTACTGCTGCAATGTGACAGCGGCTCCAACAGCCCAAGGCCCCAGTTGGAGGTCTCCCTCCACATCCATGAACACGAAATCAGTTTGGCTGCTGGTGGACAGATTGGTTCGGTCCGAGCCTGAATTGAAGAAATCCGAGTTACGAAAGGAGCTAAGCAGCGCCACCCCAGCGCCGATGTCATAGTCCAAGTGAGTGTAAGACCAAGGCAATCGAATCGCGGCGGCAGCTGGGTTCACGAAGTTGCCTTCTGAACCTTCGGCGATTGCGTCGTAGGCGCCTCCCATCCCGATGACTCGAGTGCTAGTGGTAACCGGACCTTGGTAAAGATCTACGGCGTAGCTGCTCGAGGATATCGGGCTTCCGTTGCGACCCAATTGAGCGCTTGCCACTGTTTCAGACAGACCTATCGCGCACACGCAGGGCAGAAGCAGCCTGAAATCTAGGCGCAAATTCACCGATCCCCCGGCGACGGATGCGCCAAGCGAAGTTCGGTCTTCAGTACGGCTGCCGTGATTCCTATCGCGCCCAAAGCGAATATCAGTAGAGCGACACCCACTTGGTTGAAGAGTGCCGCGAGCATCGTCAAAAATACAAATGTGTCGCGCTTGAGTAATGGTGCCAGTTTTCCGATGCCCCGCGATGGCCCCGTTGTGGCTTGCGATAGCGGGTACTTCAACAAGTCGCCCGAGCCGATGCGAACTAGGTACCTATATTCAAGCCCGCTCGAGAGCAGTCCGCACGCGATTGTGATGGCTCCCGCGGCCAAGTACACGGCATGGTGCGTCGTCCGAAAAATCCCGAAGGCAGCTGCCGCAAAAAAACTATAGTTCGTCAAATCGTCGCCAATCGTGTCGAACCATTCGCCAGCCTTCGAGCCCCGGTGGGTAACGCGGCTCACTTCACCGTCACAGCCGTCGAGGACGCTCTGCATTTGGAATAACACTGAGCCAATTACTAGCGACCAATATGTTCCACGACCGGCGCAGTAGGCGCCAAAAAGGCCGATGGCCAGTATTACGACGGAAATTTGATTCGGTGAAAAAGGGGTTTTGACGAGCCAGCGCGATATGAAGAGTGACACATAGCGGTTGAGCCACCGCGATGTCCAACCATCCTGACCTTTGCGCAACGACCGGAACAGCAATCGTTCTGCTTGGCGCGCTTTAGCAGCATCAATGACGGCTAGCGGATTGAACCCCCAGGGAACGTTGCACTGGATGTTTACGGCACGTAGGTCGATATTCCAGGGCTCCGGCGGCGCCTCGGCAATCAACGTTGCAAGCGTGGAGCGGTGCATCAACCAATGCGCGGGGACGGCGATTGTGCGCGTGTCCGCTGGAGGTTCGCTCACCTTAGGAATATGCAGCCGCTTGTCGGCTAAGGCGAGTGCAACTCCGCTGTTGCGCGTGTCGTCAATCACGTAACTAAAACCCGCCGATTGAGCATCGAGCGCAAGTCGGAGTGCCAACGCGAGACCACCCACTTTACGCGCGGCGTCGGACTCGGACGGTTGCAATAGGAGCACCCAAGGGGCCGTCATGTTCGGCCGAGGATGCAACGAGCCAAGATAAGCGCAAGTGGACAGCTGAGGCGGCTGGCCGACGGGGTGCGCTGCGGGAGCCTACGCTTGGTGTGCAGTGGGCAAAATCTTTGAAAAAGATGGCTAAATTCGCAACTCGGAGGTTTTCGGCTCGCTGCCAGCAATGGGGGACGCAAGCGAACCTTTTGTGCGCCCGTCACCTCACTAATGAACCCGGCTGCTGGATGTAGCCCGTAGGCTATAGTCCGCCCGTGACGTTTCGAGCTGAATTTAGGTGTTTCGCAGGTTGTCCCGGATCATGGCCAGTAACGACGGCCGTTTATAGATGCCCGACTTGTGGCGGATTGCTCCAAGTGGTGCACGACGTATCCGCGTTGCGAGAAAAGAATGCGGACTACTGGTTACGTCTGTTCGACGATCGATACCACGGACACCAGTGGCCTTATGGATCCGGTGTTTGGGGCAAGAAGGAATGGGTAATGCCCGAGATGCCCGACGACTGCGTCGTTAGCATGTACGAGGGTGGCACGAATCTTTTTTGGGCCGAGCGCTACGGCAAACAACTTGGTTTAGATGACGTTTGGGTCAAGCTATGTGGCAATAGTCATAGTGGATCCTTCAAAGATTTGGGCATGACGGTACTGGTAAGCGTGGTGCGCTGGGCGCTGCAACAAGGCGCGAAGATCCGCGCCATCGCTTGCGCGTCTACGGGAGATACGAGTGCCGCGTTGGCCGCCTACGGCGCAGCCGCGGGACTGCCGGTCGTCGTGCTCTTGCCGCGCGGCAAGATTTCAACGGGTCAGCTGGTGCAACCGATTGCGCACGGTGCGCTCGTATTGGGACTGGATACTGATTTTGATGGGTGCATGGCCATCGTAAAGGACTTGGCCGAAGCGGGACTAATATACCTAGCGAATTCGATGAATCCGCTGCGCATCGAGGGCCAAAAGACTGTGGGTATCGAAATTGTGCAGCAATTTGGTTGGCAATTGCCCGATTTCGTCATCTTACCAAGCGGCAATTTGGGCAACGCCGCCGCACTCTATGCCGGCTTCAAAATGATGAAAGACCTTGGCCTAATCGACCGATACCCACGGCTAGTCGCCGCTCAGGCACAAAACGCGAACCCTCTCTACTTGGCGTGGAACGCAGGCAAGAAAGAAGTGGCGCCCGTGACCGCTAAGCGAACGGAAGCATCTGCAATTCAGATTGGCAACCCCGTGAGCGCGCCGCGGGCAATCCAAGCATTAGAGGAAATGGATGGAATTGTCGAGCAAGCTAGCGAGCAAGAACTTTGCGATGCCGCCGCGCGCGCCGACAAGACGGGGCTCTATTGTTGTCCACACACGGCCGTTGCATTGGCTGCGCTAGAGAAACTCGTGGCGCGTGGTGTAATCCAAAAACAGCATAAGACAGTTGTAATTTCGACTGCTGCGGGTCTGAAGTTCACCGAATTCAAAGTTAAGTACCACGAGGGCACGATTGACGGCGTACAGAGCCGCTTAGCAAATCCGCCTGTTATGCTGCCCGCCAACTACAACGAAGTCGCCGACGCGATCAAAAAACACTTCGACTAAAGCACTCAGGTTGTCAGGGCCGAGCCCTGACAACCAACTTGACTCGTTTGGAAATCATCATACTCGTCAAGGGGGCCTAGACGCATCAGTAACGGACCAACACACAAGTACGCCGTTGCCAGGTTCACTAACGCATAAGCAAGCCGTTGTCAGGGCCGGGTCCCTGACAACCAACCTGACGCCCCAAACAACCAACAATGACGATTACGACCCACCGTGGTGGTCCAAGGTAGGAAATTGGAGCCCCGTCTTGCTAACCGAGTGGCCTAATAGTAAAAGCAAAACTAGGTAAAGTTCGGTTCGGTTTGTCGTTTGGGGCTGCTGCCCCGGCGGAACTGACCGGTATAGACATGAAGCCCATGCAGAGCCAAGTTGGACCCGATTCGGTCGTTGCCGGGCGCTACACGCTTGAGCGATGCATCAATTCTGGAGGCATCGGCTCGCTGTGGCGTGCGCGGGACGAGCAAACGGGTCGCCCTTGTGCGATGCGGCTTGCCGACGGGACCGGGCATAACATATTCGAACTGGCCGCGCGTTACCGGGCTGAGGTTGATATTATAGAGCGAATTCGTTGCGAAAACGTTCTCGATATCTTCGACTACGGCGACTGGAACGACATGCCGTATCTCGTCGTTGAGCATGTGGAAGGGGAGGACCTAGCAACGCGACTGCGGCGTGAAGGTCATTTGCCGCCCGAACTCGCGTACCGTCTACTGGCTCAGACGGCTCGTGCACTTGCACGCGCTCACGCGGTTGGCATCGTGCACGGCGACGTAACGCCAGAGAACATCGTGATAGCTGCGGAGGGCATGCAGTCCGTTGCAAAGATCTATAACTTTAGTCTTACGCAGCGGACAGCCGAGATTAGCGTCGGAACCGTAACTAAAATTGGTTCATATCTTCGACTGCCTTATTACGCTAGCCCCGAGCAGGCGGCGGGCAAATTGCTCGATTGGCGATCAGATCTCTGGTCGCTGGGTGTTCTCGGTTATGAATGCCTGAGCGGAAAGAAACCATTCGAGGGCAATGTCTTTGGTGATTTGGTGGCACAGATTCTATGCGAACCGATTGCGCCACTGGTTTTACCGGGTACGAATACCCCACCAAAACTCGCGGATTGGTGGCAAAAGGCTTGTGCCCGGGATCTGAGCAAGCGCTTTCAGTCTGCAAAGGAAATGAGTGATGCGCTGGGTCAGACCTTCAACTTTCCGATTGTTTTCGTGCCAGACGGGGTCACAAGCGGCATGGGAGGTACGACATCTTCGACACCCGCTCCGGTCGTACTGCCTGGAGCCAGCGAAGAGCCGCGCGTCGGATTGCGGCGCAAGTCGGTACCCAAAATGGTCCGCCAAAATACTCAAATTGGCCTTGGAGCCGTTAAATCAAGAATTCCAACCCCGACACCATTTCCAGTACCCACCATTGAAAGCGCATCCATCAAAGAGAGCGGACCCGTCAAACAGGGCACACCCGTCACTGGAAGCGCACTTGTCACTGGAAGCGCACCCGCCATCGAAAACCTGCCCGTTGAGGTAGCCGCGTCAGTAATTGAATCAGCGAATCTGGATGAGGATTTGTTCGAGGGGTTCCAGACGAGCGAAGCTCCAACCCTCGCGTTTCGGCAATCCGCAGCTGTGCCCGCAGTCGAGGAGGAAATTCCCATAGACATCGTCGATAGCCAAAGGCATCGAACAAAGGCGTCGAGGCGAACGGTGACATGGGTCGTGGCACTCGCAGTCGCTTTTGTGTCCGTTCCCCTGGTTTGGAAATTCGTCATTGCCAAGCAAAGAAGACCAATGGCTAGGTCTTCGGTTTTTGTAGCGTCCTCGTCCCTTGCCAAAGCACAGTTCGTTACTGATCTGTCGCGCGCGCCTGCGGCGACCACTGCAGGTTTGGCGGAAAGCTCGGTAAAGTCGCCCACCGAGTTAGCAGGTGAGTCGAACATCAAGCCTGCTTCATCGTTGGCGGATGCAAGCGTGGAAAGTCCGGTTTCGCTCGGTCCGGACGACCCGAGTGTTGCCGCCACCGCGCTGAACAAGGTTTCGACAACGACGCCACACAACGAGAAAGAGTCGTCGCCCGAGAAATCACCGGCGTCGGGCAAATTTCATTCCGTGCCGCCAGCAGCCAAAGCCAAGCCGATGCCGCCCACCGACAAAGCCAAGCCGATGCCGCCCGCCGCGCCGCCAAAACCAGTGAAGTCCACGGCGGGCCGCGATTACGGCATTTAGAATGCGCCCCGCACTTGCAATGTGCCGGGAGCAATCTGTAGATGAATAGAGTGCGACGAAGCGCTCTTTTCAGCCTTTTTGCCTCCGCCGTAGCTCAAAAGCAAGATCCCGGTGGCAGCCCCTGCGAGCCCAACGCCGAAGCCGATACCCGAGATGAGCCCGAGCGAATGGTAGCTATTTAAAGTTCGACTCTGCGCTGCGCGGGCAAGTGCCGGCGGTGCAAACACCATTGAGATCCGAATGCTTCTGCAGGGCGAGTAGACCTGTAATTGTGCCGACAGCGATGCCCACACCGCCAGCCCCCAACGCTAGGTAGGCGGGTACCCGTTTCGAACTGCTCGTTTCCTTCATGGGCGGTGGCGCGGCTGCTACTGGTGGCTCGGCGGAAGCCCTTTGTGGAGGCGTCGCCGCAAGTGAGATTTCGAGTGTTTGCTCGCCTCCTTCGCCCAATGCCACCGATTGCTGCTTGGTTTCGTACCCATCGGCACTCACTTCGACAGTCGGATTGCCAGGGTTTGCGGCAAATTTGACACCAATTGCAGCCTCGGCAATTGGGCGGCCGTCGATCTTTACATGCGGGTGCGCAACATTCGGCACCGTAATTGTCAACCAAGCGATCTTTGGCTTTACCTCTTCCAGCAACTTTGCCGCGTCCTGAAGAGCTGCCTTCCAAACAGCTGGCGCGTTGTCGGCTACGCCCTCCCTCAACACCAATTCAAACCGTTCTTGGGCTTCGACATAACGCCCGAGCCCCATCAGCGCTCGACCGTCGTCTACCACCAGGGTGGGTGCGTGTATAAGCGCGTCGGCTCGACGAAAACGGTCGTCAGCTACGTTGTATTTTTGGGCCTTGAGGGCATTGTACCCTTCCTCGGCAAGTGCGCGAGCCGTGGCGCGGTCCGAATCCGCTTGAGCCAATGCGGGTGTTGGTGAAATCAATATCCCCAATGCACACGCGATAGCCAATGGTCCCGCCACGAATCTTGGCCCCGCAACTGCTCTTCTAACTTTTGACGCTTGTCCCGCAAACATGACGCACGATCCCTTTCGGTCAACGGCACCGGGTTCACTGCAACGTTTGACGCTCATGCAACCCTTTTGAGTCTTATACTGCGCTAATTTTCCAGTCGCAAGCACAGTTGTAACGAACCAACCGCAAACGCAGCGGGCAAATCTTTGCTAATGAGCGCGCCCGCTAGCTCCGTAAGGTATCGCGCCGGGCTCAAATGCCGTAATCTCGTGCTGGCTTTGTTACGCGGGGGGCTGAGCGACTCGAACCTGGTTCAGATTTTCTTGGACCCGATTCCGAATTGTTCTTGCCTGGCTCCGAGGCTCCTCTTTGGCCTGACGGCGCCACAAGTGGCAGCATATCGACGGTCAAGGTGTCGGCTGCAGGCTGAGCGGAAGACTGCGAGTGCGAATTACTTGCCGTTTCCGTGCGAATTGAAGCTGGTGCCCCGTTAGCAGGGACTACAACGATATGTGAGGAACGTCCGCGAATGACAAAGCCGAGAATTACACCTAGCAGAACCAGGGCCGAGACGAGGGGAATCGCCATCAACAGCCGCTTCGAGTTGTGATTAAGCGAATGCCAACGTTTCAACAACCTATCGACGGATGCACGGTTCAACAACCTGTCGATCGCCCGAGATTTTAGTTGGGGGACCGCTTCGGGTGGTGCGTCGACGGTTGTTTCGGCGTCAATCGTGGTTGCGGCGTCAATCGTGGTTGCGGCCTCTAAAGTCCGCTGACCCGATGCGACCACTTGAACCATCGAAGTTTGCGCCATACGCGGCTCGGGTGTCGGGGTGCCGTGGGACAATTCGGCTGCCTTGGGAGCAGTAATCACGCCCGACTTTTCGTTAACGGGTGGGAACGAACTGTTGTACCTGGGTGGCACTGTTGGCACAGATACGACGGCGTGCACCCCGAGCAATACGCCCAGTTCATCGGCCATCGCTTTAGCCGATTGAAAGCGTTCCTCGCGATCACGTGCCGCTGCATGTTCCCACCAACCATCGATCGCGACTGGTAAATCCTCGTTGAGCGACGTGGCCTTGGGGAGCGGCTCGTACAGGATGAGGCCCATCAATTCACCGAGCGCGGCACTTTCAAAGGGCAGGCTTCCTGTGAGGCATTGAAATGCAATCACACCCAGCGACCAGAGGTCCGAACGATGGTCGACTGATTTACCGCGGGCTTGCTCCGGACTCATATAGCAAGGCGTGCCTAGGAATGAGCCCTCTCGAGTAGCTCGATTTTCCAGCGAATACGCACTATTTTGCGCGATCCCGAAGTCCAATACCTTGGCAATTTCCTCGTCGTAACTTTGCACCAGAAATATGTTCTCTGGCTTGAGGTCGCGATGAACAATGCCGAGCGCATGCGCACTCATCAGAGCGCGTGCCACATGAGCCACGATCCGATAAGTTGTTTCAGCGTCCAATTTGCCGACTCGCTCGAGTCGCGTCGAGAGGTCTTCGCCTTCGAGATGCTCCATGGCGATGTAGTGCTTGCCACCCCATTCGCCATAATCGAAAACATCCACCACATGGGCACTGCGCAGCCGTGCCGAGGCCTTGGCTTCCCTGGAAAAGCGGGTCCGAATTTCTTCATCGGCGGCTTTGTCATCGTCAATCAGTTTGATGGCGCAATTGGCATCCAACGACTGATCGTGCGCCAACCACACCGATCCCATTCCCCCTGCGCCGATCTTGCGCACGAGTCGATAACGTCCGGCAACGAGCTCCCCTGTGCCACGTTCAGTGACGCCCTGAACCGACTTGATAGAATCGCTACTGGCCATCGAATCCTACACGGCAAACCCACACCGGTCTTCCGTGAACAAACTGCTAATAATTAACTCAGTACCTAATCTAAACCTTGCAGCTTCGCAAGGGAAAGCCGGCACTTTCGCCAGCGAATCCAGGCGATTGACGGGCGATTTCTCGAGCTTTGGTCAGGCTGTAATTCGGTAGCCGATGCCGTGGCGCTTCGGTAGGGCTTTCCGTGCCGCAGCAACAAGATGGCAATATTCCGACATTTTTTGGGGGTTAGCCGAGCCGCTGCCATTGGGCGCCAATTTGTGTCAGATACGAATTGTACTTTGTCTGAGCGTGTCGTTTCTATCTATGTTCTCGGCTGCAGCCAGAGTGGGGCATTGTGCAGCGAACTAACTCGGCGCTCGTGGGTCAAAAAAGATCCAGATTCGGGCGCAGGAAGGTCCGAGGCATTTCTTGGGGGTCTTGGTTTCACTGGGAATCTCATCCACCCAATTGCGCGTAACAACCGCGACATCTCCCGAGTCACGCGAATTCGGTGGGTGACGGCCCCGTTCATTCGACCCATTTGTTAACTCAAGGTCAATAATTTCACTCCCTTAGCCGGGTTGTGGGCTCAATGGCTTTCGTGCAGGCGGAGAGCTGTGACACGGAGCAAGCGCGCTGCAATGATTCGGTCAGCATGAAGATGCAGCTGCCCTACGAGCACGTTCAAGTGGGCTGGGTAATTCTAGGATCCCTGCTGCTACCCATTCCAATTCTCACCCTTGTTGCGTCAGCAACCAACACGAAACTTCCCCTGTTGGTTTCGGCTGCGCTACTGCTGCTATTGGCGGGCATGTTTGGGACTCTCAAGGTGCGTGTGGACGAATCGGCACTATCACTTCGCTTTGGGCTTGGGCTCATTCGTCGCCGGTTCGCTTTGTCCACTCTGCGATCCTTCGCTGAAGTGGAAAACCCCTGGTACTTTGGTTGGGGCATTCGGTTCTTCCCCGGGGGAACTTTGTACAATGTGTCGGGAAGCCATGCCGTAGAATTGGCGCTGGTTGACGGAAACCGTGTGCGAATCGGGTCGGATGAACCCGCGAAACTTTACTTAGTCCTCGAGAGCATACTCGGGACACCGCAGCCACTCGAGCAATTGCCGGCGCCCGTACCTAGACGAGTCTTGGCAAGAGCCCGATTGTTCGCGCTTGGATTCTTGGGGCTATTGCTCTTGGCGTTGCCGTTCCTTTTGCACTACCAAGCTCGACCCCCGGTGGTAACGCTTACCTCACGAACCCTGACGATCGACAACTTATTTTATGGTCAAGCGTACAATATTGACGATATCACGAGGGTCGAACTGCTGCAGTCGCTGCCGCCAATTCGTGTTCGCACTAACGGCTATTGTGCTGGCGGCACACTTCGTGGCTGGTTCTCGCTAGATCGGCTGGGGCAGGGTAAGCTATTCGTGGAAGTAACCCATCCACCCTACATTGCCATTTACCTTTCGACTGGCTTCGTGATTCTCAACTATGTCGACCCGGCCGATACGCAGCGACTATACGCAGCCATCAAGGAACTAGCCGGAGGGCTACCCTCGGGTAACGCTCACATGTGAGCTTTCGTGGACTAAAAGCCGGGGTTCATCCAGGTGCGATGCTCCACCGTTCCCTGATCCCATGATGCTACGGACGATGCCTTTTTGTTGCCGGGTGTCGTCAACTTCGCGCCCGCTGAAGATTCGCTCGGTGAATCCTTGGGTTCGGGCAACCGACTGGCAACTGGGGTGTCGCTTTCGCGCGCTCGGTTGCGCGTCGAGCGGATTGCATCCGCCGACGATGTGACGTCAATGGGAGAGGTTCGTTTCGATGGCTTGGTGCTCGAAGGGTTAGCTTTTTGCTCCGCCGGATTGGTCAAGCGAGCTGCGGGCGCTTGTTCAGTCACAATTTCTGGGACAATCGGATTCGTAGACTCGGCAACTGCCGGTGAGTCGGAAGGGGCCGCAGCGGCGAGCTTTGCCGCAACCGGCCGTACGCTTTGCGACCCTTTAGGTGATGCACCGAGAGATATGAATATTGCGATCGCAACCGCGGCGGCACCTGACGCCACGACCAGCGGACGGCGGGACTTTCTCCACTCGGGGACATCAGGGTAAATTGTCGCTACAGCGGGAATAATGGAACCAATGGGTTCTACAGGTTCTGGTGCAGTCTCGGCAGATTGCACAGCGACCGGCAACGGCGCAGCCGTCGCAGACAACGTGTGCGCGGGTGTTGCCGATGGGGCTGGCGTTGAGGCTGTCGCTAGGGTGGGCGACGGAGCCGTCACTCGAATGGGCGACGGTGCTATCGATTGGGTAAGAGAAGCAGCTGCCAATCGGGCAGGTGGCGCTGAATGTGAAACGTTCGGCAATTCTACTGACTTGGGGACGTCATGTGCCGCAGCCACATTCTCACTCGGGGCTTGAATAGAGGCTCTTGCTGCCGTTCGCTCGCTGCCGGTCACCCCAGTCGTAGGGGCGGGCAAGTTTGGTTTGTTAGCAGTAGCACCCAAAGTTAAGCTTGCGCTAACCGGCAGAGACGGCAGCTTTGCGGATCGATGCGAGGTTGAGGGAGGCGGGTTCGTGCTGCTGCGAGGCTTCGGGGAAGCCTTACTGGCTAAGCCCGCCGCTACTGCATGCGCTGGCTGAGGTGAAGCCGGGGGCGCATGACTGGGTAAGCGGTTCGACTCCGAAGTATTCGATTGCGGCGCCGCAATCGCGAAATCAGGAGTTGCGACTGCCGGTCTGACCAAAACGGGTCGTGCAAGTGGTTTCGACACGGGCCGCGATTCAGGCGCAAGAGGCACCGCACCGCGTTTAACTAGGTCATGAATCGAAAGAGGGGGCTGATTGGTTACTTTACCGAGCGTTGCCTTTGGCTCAATTGTCCAGGAATTGTCTTCCAACAAATCTGGCCTGAGCTGAATCACCGTAGCTTCGAATTCGTCGAGAATGGGATAGCTCGAGGCCTCGTCGGCTTTGCTCAGCAGCGGCGTTGCATTGGCGATTGGAGCAGGTTCCTTTGGCTGGGCCTCGAAAGGCACTGCGACCATTCGAAGCAGAGGGACTTGCTCAATTTCTAGCCAGTCACTCATGCCTTGACGCCAAACCAAATTGTGAATCGAAATGTGCCCGGATTGAATAGCCGGGATTAGATCACTCAGGCTGTATTCGACGGTCCCATTGCTAGCCGTCGCGACGAACCAATTTTCAGCTGGCATCGAGTCAATTGATTCGGAGTTTTGAGTCACGATAGCGCCGTACCCGGATAGAACATAGCACTCAGGAAGCGATTCCGCAGGCAGCTCACCCAATCAAGGAAAGGGAAACGCATAGGTTAAAATTCTTCAGCCAGAGCATACTGCAGTTACGCGTCTAGCGCCCTAAATCGACAGTCCGCACCCTGCTGAAGCCCCGGCCGGAGAAGCTAGCATCGCACTAGCAACCGCACAACAACGTAGCGAACCCCGCCCCGGTATCGGAGTACGACACACAGTGCGACTTCGTGATTCGATCGAAATTCGACTTTTCAGGTCGCGCGCGAGCGATCCCAATTGGCTATGTGAAGCAAACTAAATTTGGTGTACCGAACGGCACATTGTGAAGAGGCTTGCTGACAGATAATAGGTCCGTAGCGTTCAACGTTCCAGCATTCCAGTTAAAGAGACGGCGCTTTTCTGGCTGATTTGGGCCCAAGCAGTTGTCAACCACTGGTTGCATAGCAGACCTGCAGATCCTATAGATCCAATATCATGACTGAACAGGGCTCCGTCCATCCTGGTGCAGTAACCGAAACTGTGTTGGCGTTCGTGAAAGAGAGATGCGAATCTCCAAACAATCGATTCGGTCTTGAATTTATCGAACAGCACCTACTCGTGGTACAAAAACTCGCGTTGACTCTGGCCGAGAAATTCGGCGCAGATCAAAGGGCGGTCTCGGCTGCAGCACTCCTGCACGACATTTCTGCAATTGAAGATTTCGAAAGTCTAGCCGAGCACGCGGAGCGAAGTGCCAAGCGCGCGGTGGAGTTATTGTCTCCTGGAGGCGCGCTTTCAGGGATTGGCTTTGACGCCCATCGAATCGAACGTATTGCCACATGCATGAGCGAACACTCAGTTCCCAGACGTCACGGTGAAACAATTGTGGAATCCGTATGTGTTTCCAACGCCGACGCGATGTCGCAAATCATTCGACCATTTTACTGGTACAACTACGCGCGTGATTTCAAGATGCTGTCGAATGAGGGTGCCCTCCGGTGGTACCGAGCGCTCATCGAGCGCAACTGGGAGCCCCTCATTGACGCCGCAAAAAACCTGGTCAAAGAGGAATACGAGGCGGCCCTCGTTGTCGCCCGCTAGTCAGCGCGATCAATCCTAGGCGGTTCAAGTTTCACGGCCTTCGCGAGATGCAGGCCCTGAAACGTCGTTACTCGGCCACTTCCAAAATAATAAAAAGGCCGTGCCGGATTACCTCCAGCAGAGCCTAGATGCACACTATGGCCTCGAAAATGTGGCTCGTCAAGTGGGCTCATAGCTATTGCCGGCGGTCGATTTACCCCATCACTCGAATCCGAATGTGGGCTTGAGCATCCGAATTAGATGCGCAGCGTCCAGCAAATTTCGCCTTGGGTCAACCTGCACGTGGGACAACATTGGAGTAGTGAGCGCTGCGGTAGGAGGATAGCCATTTCGAGCATCGAGATCATGGCGGATTCGCTGCAGGTGTTCAGCGGGCACGAACCGGTCATTGGGGTCATGCAGCAGCGCGACGGGACACGCGACCTCGTGTAGCCGCCCCGCCGGTGAGAGCTCGGCGGGTAACACTCGACGTTGGTATCGCTGCATGAGATCCACGAAGTCAAATGACTTCGCGTGGTCGAGCAAGGCGCGTTTCTTATCTTCAAGCGAAGAGGACGACATGAAGTTCGCAAGCGTAAACAGGATTGCCGACCATGCAACGTCGGGGAGCTCAAGTTCCGATCTTTGACAGGCTAGCAACGTGTATCGAAGGTACAGCAGGTCAGCATCATCAAACTCAGGTTTGGGGTTCCGAGCCAACAAATTACGTTGTTGTTCCAGGGCGTCCGCTAGTGAGTAGTATGCGCCAAATGCCAAGATTGCCTTGCAGCACTTGCTTGCTGAGGGGCGGGCTATTGCACTGAGCGCGTAGCTGGCGCCGTAGCTAAATGCCAGCACGCCCACACGCTCGTTCCCGAGTTCGAAAGCTCTTTGAATTGCGGCCGATACCGTATCAACATCGCGCACCGAATGTTCGAAATTGGCCAGACCCTCGAGCGGCGGCGTGAGGCACCTGTAGCCGAGTGACGCAATGCAGCGTGCAAGGTGCACAAGATTCGGATCTTCGCTGGCACGTGCCGTCACGCCATGGATTAGAACAAGTGTGCCGCGCACGCCGCGCTTGTGGGTGTACAGAATCGAAGGGTATTGATTGGGTGACCTCTCCAAAATCGCTTCGCTCACATTTCGCGTTGGACCTCTTTTGCCCCTAAGAAAAGCCCACAGCAATCGAGTCAATGTAAGAGTGCCCGGCATAATCTCGGATAATCCAGATCCAGCTATGAGTTCCCGTGAAGAGACCGCTTCGATATTTTGTCACGGCCGCAGACCGTCATATCATGACTCTGCGCTTTTGACCGTCTAATGAATATTCAACGTAACCGCTGCCCTTGGGCCCACCCAAGACGAGAAATAGCAACGAACTGAATTTTTCGACGAAAGAGCTCGCGCCACGGTAATTACATTTGGTGTATTCGCGCTGAGGGTAGAACTGGACATCAGCCCCGCAGTTCGGGCAGCGTGTTTTTTTGTGTCGAGGCACGGAACCATGCAACGTAGCACGGCCCGAGGACCTCTAACAATCACATAACGGGTCACCCCGAAGACACGTGCAGGGATGAGGGTGCTCTGCGGGCCTTGTGCCCACATGCGGTTGCTTAAGTGGACAACTGCCCTTGCCACTCGAGGCCGCCTGATCACCACCGCGGTCCACAGCAAGCTTCGATAGTGCGCTCAATTCTTTGCGCGTGGATTCAAGTTCCAACCTCAGTTGCTGCCGTTGCCGGCTCCATGAATCGGCGCTTGCTTGATGTTCGCGTAATAATGACGTGTACGTATCGTGGAGCGACGCGTACGTGGCATCGGCTCGGTGCTCGCCGGGTAGAACAATGAAGATCCAAGAAGCAATCGCACCGAGAAGCAGCGTGCCGAGGGTGGCTGTCACAATGAGCGATTTGCCCGAATCGGGGATGGCACTATGCTGTACGCCTTGCAATCGATATTCTTGTTCGAGCTGTCGGCGCAACCGAGCCAATTCTACGGCATTTTGCGTACACGGCCAATGGCCAGGGGGAGTCCGATACCACGACCCTGGACGTCAATGCCTTCATCACCCTGACCGGGATCCCGTCCTCCATCGACTTTGGTCGCGGGCGTCCCAGGTGATACGGCGAGCGCGCCGACCTTCACCGCCAACGTGCTGACCAACAACAGCGCTGGCTACATCCTAACTTGCACGACCTCCGACATGATTTCTGGATCCCCTGTGGAAACGATCGAAGCCCATCAAATTAGTTATTCCGTCACGGCGTTGGGTCTCGGCACCGCCGATGGCGGCACGGTCGTGGATTCTGAGTACGCCGCTGGATCTCGCCCATTCCGCGGCCCACTCGGTGAGCACCGGGGACACCTTCCACATCGATGCTTCCGTATTCATCCCCTTTGTGCGTGGTACCACCTACGGTGGCACCGCGTCGTTCACCGCCTCGACGTTGTAAGCCATGATACATGATCGACATCCCTGGAAGTGCCCGGCCTGTCAACGCTGGCATCGCGGGAATCAGGGTTGCGAGTGGACGAAAGCACGAGTCTTTGCCCCGGTCTCCAGCCTTCGCCCCAGTAGTCCTGGTCCAGATCCCGTTCGTTTTCCTCGACGACCGTCAGTGTAAACGACTGATTTTGTCGTCCACCCTTTGACGTGGCGGCCTCATTGCGCCACAGTCCGCCTATGACCGATGGTTCGACCCCCGAGATAACCTCTGATCGCGGACGCATCACGCCGTTGCGCGCGGCGGATCTGCGCCTCGCGAGCAACATGACGGCTTCCCTGGTGGTGCCGACCGCGACCAGTTTCCGCGAGCTCGACGTCAGCCGCCTCGTGGCCGAGCGGGCGCGTTTCAATGCGGCCTTGGCGCCCCGCAAACTCTCTTTGACTCATTTTCTGGCCTATGCCCTGGCCCAGGCGGCGGCCGTCCATCCCGCTCTGGCGGCCCATTACGAGGAACATGACGGTGAGCCATTCAAGGTCGAACCCAAGACCATCGCCCTGGGGTTAGCGGTGGACGTGGTCCGTCCCGACGGCAACCGACTTTTACTGGTGCCGGTCCTGCGCGCCGCGGAAACACTGGATTTCGAGGCCTTCACCGCCGGCTACGACGATCTCGTCGCCCGAGCGCGCATCCTGCGCCTCGCCCCCGATGAAATGCAGGGACCGGATCTGACCTTGACGAACCCGGGATTGTTGGGCACCTACGCCAGCGTACCACGTTTGTTACCCGGGCAAGGGGCCATCGTGGCGGCTGGGGTCCTTCGAACCGGTGACGCTGGCGCGCGCCTGATGGTCTCATGTACGTATGACCACCGCATCATCACCGGCGCCCAGAGCGCGCTCTTCCTAGCGACACTCGAAGAGTTCCTGGCGGGGGCAGACGGCTTCTACGAGGATGCCGCCGCGGCTCTCGGCGTATCGGTTTCCGCCCCCTTACCGGTGCCGATCGCCAGTTCGACGCCCACCCCCCCGAGCGGCATCGACCGACGAGCGATCGCCGCCGCGGCCGAGCTGCTCGATGCCTGGCGGGCCTTTGGTCACCGGGCGGCGCATCTCGATCCGCTGGGTTCGCCGCCGCCGGGTGATCCGGCGCTCGAGCCGGCGACCTATGGCCTCGATGCCCCGACCCTGGCGGCCATTGATGCCACGGCTTTCGAGACCGGCCGACCCGGTGAGAGTGCGGCGGCGGTGCTGGCTGATCTACAGCGCGTGTATGGCGGAACGATCGCCTACGAGTTCGAGCACTTGGGACGACACGAAGAGCGGGCGTGGTTGCGCGAGGCCGTGGAGCATGACGCTTATGCCACCCCGCCGCTCACGGCGGTGGAGCAGGCGCGTTTACTGGCGCGTTTGAGCGAGGTCGAGGCTTTCGAACAGTTCCTGGGGCGAGCGTACCTCGGCCAGACACGATTCTCGCTGGAGGGACTCGATAGCCTCGTGCCCTTGCTCGATACCGTGGCTGAATTGGCCGCTGGCAGCGGCATCGAAGCGCTGATCATCGGTATGGCCCACCGGGGCCGTCTCAATGTATTGGCTCACCTGGTCGAAGTGCCGTATAGCGACATCATCGCTGATTTTGCCGCCGACCATGATGAAACACTCACGAACCCGGGCGAACCCAGTGACGTGCGTTACCACCGGGGCGCGGCCGGGGTCCATGCGACAGCAGATGGGCCGATCGCCGTCTCGGTCCTGCCCAACCCCAGTCATCTCGAGGCCATCGATCCGGTGCTCCTTGGCACGGTTCGGGCCCAGCAAACCGATCGGACGAATCCGGCCGGGACGCGCGATCTGAGCGCGGCCCTAGCGGTCATGGTCCACGGTGATGCCTCCTTCGCCGGCCAGGGCGTGGTGGCCGAGACCTTCAACCTGGCGCGCTTGCCCGGTTATACCGTGGGCGGCGCGCTCCATATCATCGCCAATAACCAGATTGGCTTCACCACCCCGCCCGAAGCCGGGCGCTCGACCGCGTACGCCTCGGACTTGGCCAAAGGGTTTGATGTACCCGTCGTCCATGTCAACGCGGACGACCCCGAAGCGGTCCTGACTGCGGCTCGGCTCGGCTTTGCCTACCGAGCGCGTTTCGGAGACGATTTTCTCATCGATCTGGTGGGTTATCGTCGTCTCGGCCACAACGAAGGCGACGAACCGGCCTATACGCAGCCGGCGATGTATGCGGCTATCGCGGCCTTGCCAACAGTACGGGCTCGCTACGCCGAGCGGCTGGTGGAGGCCGGGGTCCTCTCGGCTGAACGGGCCGAGGCGTTGCGAACGACCGCCCTGGCCCGTTTGGCCGAGGCGGCGGAACACATTGCGCCACCAACGGATGCGGTGGCCGAACCAGCCGCCCAGCCGGCCGCTGTGCGAACGGCGGTGATGGGCGAACAGCTCATTCGCCTGGATAGCGCGTTATATGCGACCCGGCAGGTTTCACCGTTCATCCCAAGCTCGCTGCCCAGCTCGAACGTCGTCGGCTGATTGTGCCTGCCGGTGGTGCCGTGAACTGGGCGCACGCCGAAGCGCTGGCGCTGGCTTCGTTGCTCACCGAAGGGACCGCCGTACGCCTGTCGGGCCAGGACACCGCCCGCGGCACATTCAGTCAACGCCACCTGGTGCTCCATGACGCCATGGATGGAACGACGTACACGCCCCTCGCTCACCTGGCGCCGGACCAGGCGGCCTGCGAGATCATCGACAGCCCGCTCTCGGAGTACGCCTGTCTCGGTTTTGAATACGGTTACGCCGTGGCGGCGCCCGAAGCATTGACTATTTCTGAGGCCCAGTACGGCGACTTCATAAATGGTGCCGAGATCATCGTTGACCAATTTATCATCGCCGGACGGGCCAAGTGGGGCCAGGAATCGCGGTTGACCTTATTGCTGCCCCATGGCTATGAAGGCCAAGGGCCTGAACATTCGTCCGCCCGCCTGGAGCGGTTTCTTGCCCTGGGCGCTGAGGATAACATCCGGGTGGCGATGCTCTCGACCCCGGCGCAGTACTTCCACCTACTCCGCGATCAGGCCCTACGTACCGATCGGCGACCGCTGATCATCTTGACGCCCAAGAGCTTGTTGCGCTTGCCGGCGGCAACCTCGCCCCTTGACGATCTCGTTCACGGCGGATTCGACTCGGTCCTGGATGATCCCAGTGCCGATCCGGACCAGGTCCATCGCCTGGTCTTGTGTGCGGGTAAACTGTATTACGATCTGGCTGCTGCCCCTCGACCCACTGGTGTGGCGCTGGCGCGAGTCGAGCTGCTGTACCCTCTTCCAGTGGCCGATCTGCGGACGCTCTTCGATCGCTATGGCGGGTTGACCGAACTCGTCTGGGCGCAGGAAGAGCCCTACAACATGGGCGCGCGAAAGTTCATCCTGCCCCAGTTGAGCGCACTGGTAAGTGCCGAAGTGCGGGTCACGAGTGTTTCGCGCCCTGATCGCGCCAGCCCCGCCGAGGGCCGTCTGGCCGGTCACCGGGCAGAACAGGTTCACCTGGTCGATACAGCGCTCGGCGCCGGGGCTTTCGAACCGGCCGACGAGGTTTCGACGACCGACGTGAGAATTTGAGTGACTCTTCATCTTGAGGAGGGTGGCCTTCGGGTCGGCGGGCGGCTATTCGGTGGCGCTGCGACCGAGCGGGTTAACGATCAAAAAAATACGTTGGCTTCTGTGATCATCATTCTCAGCCCCGGACTTGCGCTCCGGATGTGCGTCAGCGCGTGTCGCCTACCGCCGGCGGCGTGAGCCCGCAGTCGGGCGTCGTGCACATCGTCAGGCCGAGCTCGGCCAGCCCCTCGGCGAGGGGTGTGAACCCCAAGTACCCGCCATAGCTGCGACTCGTCACACCGGCCGGGAGGCCGCGCACCAGGACCACACCCCCCGAGTCTCCGTTGTCCACGTGGACGTCGGCGGCGATCATGCACGGGAAGTAGACGCTGTCCTGCGGGTGGTTGCTATCGCCCTTCGCGATGACGGTGCCCGTGCGATAGATAGCTCGCCCGTCGATCTCGACCGCGTCCCCGATCGCGACGTCGGCGCAGGTGAGCGCCGACTCGTTCGCGCTCAATACCCGGTAGCCACCGACGCCCATGTCGATGACGTTCAGATGACCCCAGGGGATGCGGTCGGGGGCGACGATGAGATAGTCAATATCGCTGGCCGCACAGGTGTGCCCGGGGATGGGACAGGTGGCATCGCGCGCGGCCGGGCCGAAGACGCCGCGCACGCCCGCCCCGTCGGGGTCGGTGGCGACAGTGCCCTCGTTCATGCAGTGGCCAGTCGAGGTGAGGACGATCTGATCGCCCAGGCGAGCGTAGACCCCACCCGAGCAATAGGCGTAAAGCGGCTGGCCGGCGAGGACCGGCGGCGAGTAGACCGGTGTCGTGCGGTGCGGGGCCGTGAGGGCGTTCACGACCCGGACGGATCCGTTGCCCAGCGTCACCACCAGCAGGCCGAAAGCGAAAAGGCGCAAGAAGCGTAGCGCGAACGGGACGCGGCGGCGGGCGGGCGGCGGGATCGGCACGTTCGCGGATCGGCGCGCTCGTGATAAGTGGATGCGCTGCATAGGAAGAAGTGTACCCGGTCGGCCGCGCGGATGCAATAGGATGCTCGCGAAACCGATGGCTATGGCAAACGAATGTGTGAGTGCCTTGGTTCGATCGGCCCCGGCTCTTGCGCTAGCGTCACGATGCGGTATCATAGCCTTATGAAGCTTCTCCGGATCGGCGCACTCCTACTACCTCTCGCCCTGGCCGCCTGTGGTATGATGACCTCGCCTACCCCGAGTCTCATTCCCGTGCCCTCGGGGCCCGTGCCGACTGCCTCCCCTGGAGCACCCACGCTCGTAGTTCGGCTTGATCGTGACAATGGCGACCGTGGCGCCGTACAACATATCGCCGACGTCTTGTCCGACGGGACGGTTCTTCGCCTGAACGGGCAGAACCTGGAGACGAATACCCTAACAACGAGTGGCCTCAGTGCGCTGCAGGCGCTCCTGGCCCAGGACATGGATCTCCTGGCCACGCCAGCAAGCATCAAGCCGGTGCTGGCCCCGGGCAAGACGACGTCCGGCCGAGCGACCATCTTCTACACGTTCGTCCTCATGGCCTCCGACGGCACGCGCTACACCGTCAGCGTCCCGAGTACCCAGTCTGCCGACGTGAGCGCCTGGGTCCCCGATCCGGCCATCGATCGTCTGAACACCCTGGCCAACGACCTGCTCGATCCGACGAACCTGACGGGGGTCGGCGGCTTGACCAGTCAGGCCTGGAAAACCTACCAGCCGACCCAGGTGGCGGTCTTCATCCGGTTTACGGATGGTGCGCATGCCGTCGCGCCCACACCGACGGTCGTATCGAGTGGACTCCCGAATATCGGCCCGCTCGACGGTCTCCCGGTCCTTCCGGACGTCAGCGGCGGCAACTGGCCCTTTGCTGACGCGCCGGATACCTTTGGCGGAGCCGTTACCCCGAGCGCGTCAGAACGTTCCATTTTAGGCCCAGGCACGACGTACCGTTGCGCCTTCCTGCCCGGCACTGATGCCCTGGCCGCGGCCGCTCGTCTACCCAAGGCGATTGGGGCGGATTCTACGCGGGCCAGCTGGCTGCCGGAGAGACCTGGTATAGCGGTAGTCTCAGTTGGAATGCCAAGAGCCCAACGGCGCAGCTCTCTCTGGTGATGGCCGCGTTGCTGCCCGAGGACACGTCCGCCTCCTGTGTCGACGTGCTCTCCTACTAGGGCCTCGTGGTTCTCGTTCGGATAGACGGGCCGTCTTGATCCAGGCGGCACGTTCGCCAAGTCGTCACCGGCCTCGTCTGACAACCTAGGCCGCGTCATGCGCGAGCGGTATCTTCAAGCGCCCGATCATTTGTGAAGATCGTAATAACGCGGCGTATCGGGTCCAATCGACGGAGTAAAGCGCCTCGCGTTTGGCGGCGAAGCCTCGGGCTGACCTGAGGCCGTTAGGATTTGACTAAGGGGCGAGGGCATCCTATCTAAGAGCATCAATATTGGGCGTATTCTGTTCGCCTAAGCCCTAGTCATGAGAGCCCTTCCTGATGTTCTTCCTCCCAGCGAGATCGACGAAGTTGGCGTCCCACGGGCGAGTGACGCGTTGGCGCCAGGTCATGGCCGTAGTGGCCGTGACGGCCTTGACCATGCTTGGCACGTTCGTGGGGCCGTCCGTCTCGACGACCCTGGCGGCCGATACCCCGCCCATGCTGGCTGGCCGGCCGATCACGGGTTCAGGCTCGGGCGCCACGACGCCGCCCGGGTGGTGCCAGGGCACCTTCTACGGCCGGGTCGCCGGACAGCCCGAGCCGGTCCTCTTCACGGCCGCCCACTGCCTATCCAATGGCAATTACATTACCTACATCGATGCGGACGGCAACCCGCACGCCTTAGGCCGCGTGAGCACGACGAGCTCCAGCATCCTCGGTGTCGGGGGCGATATCGAGTACATCGTTCTCAACCATGACATGATCCCCTACGGCCACCTCAACGAGGTCTACAACGGCACAAGCAATCCCTGGCTCATCACCCATCAGCCGACGCTGACCTGTGCTAATGCCGCCGCCGCTATCGGCGCCGGCGTCGTCGACGACTTCCAGGCCAGCGCGGCGTCGGAGACGCCCTATCGCAGCGGCACCTTCACCGACGCGGTGGCCCTGGGCTGGACCGATGACTCGGGCGCTTGCCTGCGCACGACCACCGTCCCCTGGAGTGGCGTGGTACTCGGGGACTCCGGCAGCTCCCTGCTGCTGGCGGCTGACCCGCACGCGGTCGTCGGCGTAGCCACCCGTCAGGCCGTCGATCCGCAGTTCCTGGGCAACTCTGATTATGCCCAAGTCCAGGATCAGGGGTACCCCACGAACCCCCAGGGCAACCCAGCGGGTCTCTACCTTCAGGGCGGCGACGTGCTCGCCTTCTCGCTGGTGGCCGAGGCCCTGCCGGCCCTGGGTGGCTTAGAGTGCGTCAACCCCGACTGCACCTTCCCGCTCGACGCCGGTAGTCCAACGATGCAGAGTGGGAGTAGTACCATCCATGGCGTCGGCACGACGCTGTACTACAATCCGGTCGCGGCCGCCGGAAACTCCTTCACCGTTAGCCTGGCGGCAGCCGATGGCGCTACCCCGCCATCGGGTACGTTCGCAACGAGCTCGGTCGCCTTCCCGGCGATCGCGAGTCTGGGCGACGGCGCCACCACCGGCCCCATGACCGCCAACGCGCCACCCTATAAGACCGGCGCCGGCGTCTATACTTTTGGATCTGACCCCACGGTCTCGGGATCGCAAGATATCATCGTCACCGATGTGGCCGGCAAGACCGCCACCACGAGTTTCACCCTGACACCCGATACCAGCGCCCCCATCGCGCCGACACTAACGCTCTCAGCGGGTAGTTCGGATGTCGGTCAGTTTGCCGATAGCGTGACGGTGACGGCGTCGGGGTCGACCGATGCCGATAGTGGTCTGGGATCCGTACGCCTGGGTTGAATCCGGGGCCCAGACCATGTCGGGCGCCCAGCAGCCCGATGGCAGCGGCGCCCCGGTCGTCACCGCCACCGGCACCACCACGGTGACCTTCACGGCGCTTGATGCGGTGGGCAACGCGAGCACGAGTACCAGCGCCGACGTGGTCATCAGTGGCCCCTTAGCTGACGGCCCGGCCGGCAATCCCCACGTCACGGACAATTTTCACCGCGCCGACGGACCCACCTTCGGCACCGCCACGAATGGCGCGACCTGGCTCGATGGCGGCGCCATCGTCAACGACGAAGGGGTCATCATCGGCGGCGGTGATGGCAATGGCGGCGGGGGCCGTCTGCCCCTGAACGCGAGCACCCTGCCCCTCGCCTATACCACGACCATTGCCATTGACGTGCCCTCCACCAGTGACGTGCCGGCCGCTGGCCGCTGGATGCTCACGCTGCCGGGGATCGAACTGACGAACGGCGACCATGGCGGTGGTGGTGGCGGGACCACCACGACCTGGCTCTCGGCCGACGCGAGCACCAACAATACGACCACTTGGACGAACGTGGGCCAGATCGATGGTTACGGCACCGACTGCACGACGACCTGTACGGGTACCGGGCCCCTCTGGAACATCAAGGTCCTGGTCGACGCGACCACCACGACCGTCTGGCTCTGGCAAGGTGATTTCCGAGCCCCGCCGACGGATCCCACGTTCACCGAGAGCGGTCTCGACCGTTCGCAGGGCCTCATCGACGGTTCACGCCGCGCCACCAACCCCTTCGCCTTTAGCGGCGGGCAGAACGATTTCGCGTTCGGCTTCACCGCCTTCGATTCCGGGGCCACCTTGCGCCTGGCTGAGCTCAATGTGCTCGACCCGACCGTCCTCTTTGATAACACGACCCCGACGCCGGGCGCTACCGTCCATCTCACCGGCAGCGGCTTTGACCCGGGGGCCACGGTCAGCTTCACCTGCGATCCCAGCAGCGTCTGCCCGATCGCCGATCAGACCGCCGACAGCAACGGTGATTTCGGCCCCCTCGCCGCGTCCATTCCCTCAAACCTCACCGACGGGACACCCGTTACCGTAACCGCCTCGGGGTCATCCAGCGGGGCCACCAAGTCGGTCAGCGCGAGTGCCCTCGTGACGATTCCCGTCAGCTGCGATATTCGCGATACGTTCTCCGATGTTGCGGACGGCGCGACTTTGCTGCCTCCGCATCACACCGATACCTGTGGCGGTCTGTCCTGGACCCATCGCGTCGGCCCCCCTCCCATCATCTGGGGTGGCCAGTTGCTCTGGACCGCTGGAGACAGTGGCGGCGGCATAGATGACCTAGCTGCTCCGGGGATCATCCCCTTCCCCCTCAACGGCAGCTTTGATGTATCCACCACGCCGGCCGGAGGCATCGACAGTGACTTCCGTTTCGGGCTAAACTATACTGACCCAGGCGAGGCGACCCCGGCTGGCGCCCCTGCCGTGTTCGTGGAGGTGGGTGTCGGCGGGGATGGGGTCGGTCACATTGTTGCAAGCTTGACCGATAGCAACGGCAACACGGTCTCGGGCACCGCGCCTTTCAGCCCGACGATATACAATTCGAATTGTCATGGTAGTGGCAGTTACCGGGTTTGTGGGATTGACTACTCGGTGTCATTCCAAGAGGACGCGTCGAGCTTTACCGTTAGTCTCACCGGGGCTGCCATCGCGACGGTCACCTTGCATAGCGCGGACAGCGCACCGGCGGCTATCGGCACGATCCGCGGAGTGAACGATTTCTACTTCGCCTACTGCCCGGCCTGCGCCGATCAGAATGTTGCGGTCAGCGACTTACGGCTCAACGCCACCACGTCGACGCCAACCCCGACAACGGCCCCAGCGGTTGGCATCAACAGCGAGCCCATCCTGCCGCCCACCGATGTGTGCAGTGGCCCTTCATGCACGCCTTTCAGCGCAACCGGTGGTGGCGGCACGGTCAGCTCCGATCCGGTCGCTGGCTGGACCCTTGATGACGCGAACTCGCCAGCCATAACCGATGCCTTCCCGGCCACGGCCGGAGCCGCCGTCACGTTCAACGGCACCTGGTTCTTGAACGGCCACTACGCCCAGTTGCAGCTCTGTTACATCGCCGACACGGCGCCCTCGGATTTCTGCTGACACCCTGCCCGCCGCCAATGCGCAACTGGGCTCGACCGCGGGCGATGCGCCGGTTATCACTACCGGCACGCAGGACTTTGCGGTGACCGGCGTGGTCCCCGATGGCTACAGCGGGGCATACCTGAAATGGAGCGTGGGATCCGACTCCGGCATCGTGACCTTGTTCTATACGGTCAATGGCCAGGGTGAGGCCGATACCACGACCC
>CAWFUX010000060.1:0-192911 GCA_963819085.1 uncultured delta proteobacterium | reverse complement strand
GCCGGAGTTGCCCTTGCCAAGGCGCTCGCGCCCGCTGCGGTCGCCGCCGAATGGTGCCTGCCACTCGTGGCGCCGGGCGGAGCCGCGGTGCTGTGGGTAGGTCCGAGCGCCGACCGCGAGCGGGCCGGCCGCGTCGCCCGGCTGCTCGCCGCCGAGCCCGTCGCTTCACCCGCCGGACTGCTCGTCCTGCGCAAGCTGGGCCCGACGCCGGAGGGCTTCCCCCGCCGTCCTGGGCTTGCCCGCCGCCGGCCGCTCGCCTGAGCCGGGCCGTCCGCGGCCGCACAGGCTGGGACCGTGTCCGGCCGCATCTACGCGTTCACGAACCAGAAGGGCGGGGTCGGGAAGACCACGAGCGCCGTCAACCTCGCGGCCTGCCTCGCCGAGGCCGGCGAGCGCGCGCTCGTGGTCGACCTCGATCCGCAGGCGAACGCGACCTCAGGGCTCGGGATGCGGGCCAACGGCACGTCGAGCTACGACCTGCTCGACGGCGTCCCGGTCGACGAGCTCGCGAAGGAGACGGCGTTTCCGAATCTCTTTCTGATCCCCTCGAAGCCGGAGCTCGCCGGCGCCGCGGTCGAGCTCGCGCGCCGCGAGGGTGGTGAGGGATTCCTCGCCGACTCGCTCGCACACGCGAGCGGCTTCGACTTCGTCCTGCTCGACTGCCCGCCGTCGCTCGGCCCGCTGACCGTGAACGCGCTCGTCGCCGCCGACCGCGTGATCGTCCCGGTCCAGGCCGAGTACTACGCGCTCGAGGGTCTTGCACAGCTCATGCAGTCGATCAACCTCATCAAGGCGCGCCTCAATCCGAGGCTCGCCGTCGCGGGTGTCCTGATCACGATGAGCGACGGCCGCACGAACCTCTCGGCCGACGGTCGAGCGCGAGGTCCGGGCGCACTTCGGCAGCCTCGTCTTCGACGCCGTCGTTCCGCGCTCGGTGCGCATCGCGGAGGCGCCGAGCCACGGCCTGCCGATCACCCACTACGACCGGCGCTCGCGCAGGCGCCGAGGCCTACTGGAAGGTGGCGATGGAACTTGTCGAACGCAGCTAGTCCCCGGCGCGGCCTCGGCCGCGGCTTCGAGGTGCTGATCGGCGGCACGGGCTCACCCGAGCTCGCGCACCTGGCGGTCGAGCAGATCCACGCCAACCCCAGGCAGCCCCGGCGCCGCTTCGACCACGAGTCGACGGCGGGCCTCGCGGAGTCGATCCGCACCCAGGGCGTCGTGCAGCCGATCGTCGTGCGCCCCCGCGCCGAGGGCGGCTACGAGCTGATCGCCGGCGAACGCCGCTGGCGCGCCGCCCGCGAGGCCGGCGTTCCGACGCTCCCGGCGCTGATCCGCGAGGCCGACGACCGCGACACGCTCCTGCTCGGGCTGGTCGAGAACGTCGCCCGCGAGAACCTCTCACCGATCGAAGAGGCGCGCGGGTACGCGCTGCTGATCGACGAGTTCGAGCTCTCGCTGGGCGAGGTCTCGGAGCGCGCGGGCCGGTCGAAGCCTGCGATCTCGAACAAGCTCCGGCTGCTCGAGCTCTCCGACGACGTGCTCGCGATGGTCGAGCGCGGCGAGCTCTCCGAAGGTCATGCCCGCGCCGTGCTCGCGGTGCCCGACCAGGCCGAGCGCCGCCGGCTCGCGCGGAAGATCGTCGCCCAGGGCATGTCGGTTCGTGCCGCCGAGCGGGCCGCGCGCTGGTCGGGTGCGCGAACCAAGCCGCGGACGAAGACGCCGGTCGATCCGGCGCTCGCGGCGAGGGTGAAGGAGGCGTTCGAAGCGCTGACCGGGCTCGAGGTGCGGATCGCTCCCGGCAAGGTCGAGCTCGCCTACGCCGACGAGCTCGAGCTCGAGCAGGTCGCCGAGGCGCTCGAGCGCAGACTCGCCTGAGGCGCCGCCCGGCGGCGGCGCGGTGAGATCGATGGGCGATCGTGGATTCGAACCACGGACCTCCGCCTTATCAGAGCGGCGCTCTAACCAACTGAGCTAATCGCCCGCGCGCCGGGAGTCTAGCCGTGGAGCCCTGCAGACGGCCGGTGCGGGTAAGCTAAGGCGAATGATCGATGCCCCTGCAGCGAGAGGGACGAGGGGTTGTGCGATCCGTCCGGGCCGACGGTGCCGGCGGGGAGCCTAGATGGTCGAGATGTCGATCTACGGCGTGTCGTTCGACCTGATCGGCAAGCAGCCGATCGTGCTCCTGAAGACGGCTGAAGGAAACCGCTACCTGCCGATCTGGATCGGGCATCCCGAGGCGGCGGCGATCCTCATGAAGCTCAACGGCTCGATCGCGCCGCGCCCGCTCACCCACGACCTGCTCGTCAACATCCTGAGCGAGCTCGAGGTCGAGGTCGTCAGGGTGACCGTGACCGAGCTGCGCGAGAACACCTTCCACGCCTCGATCACGGTCCAGCACGGGGACGCCGAGATCGAGATCGACTCGCGCTCCTCGGACGCGATCGCGGTTGCGGTCCGGGCGCAGGCACCGATATTCGCCGCCGAGGAAGTGATCGAGGAGTCGTCGATCGAGTTCGATGGCGAGGCGAACGAGGAGGACATCGTCGACGAGTTCAAGCGCTTTCTCGACTGCGTCTCGGCCGAAGACTTCGCCGAGCGCGACGAGGAGGGCGAGTGAGCGCTCTTCAGTGGTGTGCGGCGAAGAAGACCCCCGCGAGCGCGATGCTGTTGAAGGCGCCGTGGACGAACATCCCCGGGTAGACGCTCCGCGTTTCCGAGCGTAGCCAGGCAAGCGCGCCACCGAGCAGCGCGAGTTCGGGGAAGGCCTGGAGCAGGCCGTGGCTCGCGGCAAAGAGCAGTCCGACCGCGATGATCGTGGCCCATTTCCCCAGCCGCTCGAGGAGCAGCGAGTAGCCGAGCCCCCGGTAGGTGACCTCCTCGACGAACGGGTCGACGACCGCGACGACGAACCAGTTGGCGGCGTACGCGCCGGCGTGCGCGGGAAGCCAGTGGCTCGGCACCGCGCCCTGCTCACGCCCGCCGTGCAGGAACGGCTCGAGCAGGAGCTGGATCGCGAGGAAGCTCAGCACCAGCACGAGCAGCGCGATTCCGACGGCTCGCCACGCCGACACGGGTGCCCGGAGCGCGAGGAGCTCGCGGTTCGAGCCGGCGATCCAGAGAACGAGCAGCAGGATCACGGCGTACTCGACGACGGCTCCGATCGCCGTCGAGTAGTGGTAGAGGAGGTCCGAGTTGTTCGCGCTCGAGCTCGAGCTCGCGTACGTGCTCAGGTAGCCGATCGCGATCAGCACCCCGACCAGCGAGAGCCAGGCGGTGAGCTTGCCCTTCACGCGACCCAACTGAAGGTGACCCACTCGACGACGGCGACGCCGAGGAGGAGCGCGCTGACCGCGACGATCGCCGAATGCACGCGCGGCCGCGCGCCCATCGACGCCAGCACGACGAAGAAGGGAAAGACGACGAGCCCGAGGCGCGGGAGCGAGAGGAGCGGGTAGGTGCTCGCGGGGAACGAGAGCGGGAGCGCGATCGAGAGCCCGGCAAAGACGCCGTAGGCGCGTCCGAGCTGGCGCCAGACGGCGGGGAGCAGGGCGAGGAAGAGGACGAGGAAGGCGAGCGATTGGAGATCGACCGCGAGCGCATGGTGGGCGTTGGCGTCCTTGGGCGTCGTGCCGAGGCTCGAGAACGCATCCCAGATCCCCCCGAAGGGCCCTGCCGGTGAGAGCTGGCGGTTCCACTGCGACTGGGCGTGGAGGAAGAGCCACGCGTTCTTGTCCTGGAGCAGGAGCGTGAGCGGGAAGAGCGCGAAGAGGGCGGTGGCCGCCCCGGCGACCCACGCGATCGCCTTCGCGCTCGGCCAGGCGACGACGATCAGCGCGACGACGACGGCGATCCCGGAGGAGCGCGTGAGAAGCGCGAGCCCTGCCGCGAGCGCGGCGAGCGGCCAGCGGCGCGCCTCGGCGAGTGCGAAGGCAGCGAGCGCCAGGGCGAGGTAGAGCGACTCTGAGTACACCGCCTGCAGGAAGAGCGCGGTCGGAAAGATCGCGAGGTAGAGGACGGCCCGCGTGGCCCCGCTCGCCCCGAGATGCCGTGCGGCAAAGCGCCAGAGGAGCTCGAAGGCCACGAGGCACGAGCCGAGGGCGATCACGAGGCCCGCAAGCGCGTACCGTCCTCCCAGCACGCGCCCCAGCACGGCCATGAGCCCCGGATAGAGGGGGAAGAACGCCGGCGCGTGCGCGCCGTCGGTCCCGTAGCCGTGGCGTGCGATGCGGACGAACCACCCGCCGTCCCAGCGGACCCAGAGCCCCGTTCCGAAGCTCACACCGTGCCGTGCGGGGAACCAGGCGAGCGCGAGCAGCGCGGCGGCCCAGATGAGGGCGCGCGACCAGACGAAGATCTCCCCTGCCGGGCCCAACTCGCCACTAACATGGGGCAGGCGCGTCGTGGCCGACCGGACGTTCACCGCCTCCGAGGCTAACAGCGCCCTCGCCGGGGTGCTCGCCTCGCGGTTGGCGTCCGCCGAGCTCGCCGCCGCCCAGGGCCCGCGCGACCGTGCGCCTGAGCCGAGCCGAGCGCGGCTCGCGTCGGGACGGGGAGAGTAGGATCCGGCATGGCCCGCCGCGACGAACTCGATGCCCTCGTGGGCACGCTCTACGGCCACCGCCGCCGGCGGCTTGCACGACAGCGCCGCCGCCGGCGTGCGGGCGCCGCGGTCGGGGTGGTGCTCGGCGCGGCGGCCACGCTCGCGGTCGTGATCGGGCTCGGGGCCGGTGCGGCGCTCTCGTTGACCTGCAGCCTGACGAGCCTGCGCCCGGCCGATATCGGCGCGAACTCGTTCGTCTATGCGGCGGACGGCTCGATTCTGGGCGCGATTCCGGCGGAGCGAAACCGTCAGCCGGTCGCGCGCATCCCAGATGAGCCCGTGGCTCCCGAAGGCAACGGTCGCGATCGAGGACAGGCGCTTCTACCAGCACGGAGGGCTCGACTACCTCGGGATCGCCCGCGCGCTGTGGGCCGACGTCCGGGCCGGACGGGTCGTCGAGGGCGGCTCGACGATCGACCAGGAGCTCGTTCGCACGCTCTACGTCGGCTCGCAGCAAACCTTCGGGCGCAAGATCAGGGAGGCCTGTCTCGCGGTCAAGCTCAGCGCGCCTCACGTCATCAACTACGACGTGCCCGAGCACGCCGACGACTACGTGCACCGCATCGGCCGCACCGGCCGCGCCTTCACCGAGGGCGACGCCGTCACCTTAGTCTCGTTCGAAGAAGAGCGCATGATGCCCGGCATCGAGGCCTTCATCGGCCAGGAGATCCCGCGCAAGGCCCTCGACGGCTTCCAGTACCTCGTGCCGCCGCGCCTGCACGCCTACAAGCCGCCGCTGTCCTCGAAGTTCCGCATCCGCCGCTCGATCCCGCGCGGCGGCGGCTCGCGCTTCAAGCGCTGACGCGCCTCTCTGTCCCACCCGCGACTCCCGGCGCGGCGCGCACGATCCAAGGAAGGCCCCAATGACCCCGACCGTCACGAAGATTTCGTCTCGCATCGCGGAGCTGGAGGCGGAGCTCGAGAAGGAATTCCTCGCGCAGCTCGCCGAGAAGCGGAAGCAGTTCCGCTACAGCGTCGAGAAGGGGCGCGTCGCCTTCGACTGCGAGATGTGCGTGATCCACACGAAGCTGCGCAAGCACTGGATCCGCTTCCTGTGGGACGCGCCGCGCTTCAGCCTGATCCTCGCCCCGGTGATCTACTCGCTGGCGATCCCGCTGCTGCTGCTCGACGCCTGGCTGTGGGTCTACCAGGGCCTGTGCTTCCCGGTCTACGGGATCGAGAAGGCCGAGCGCTCGAACTACGTCGTCGCTCGACCGCGGTCATCTCGCAGTATCTCAATTGGATCGAGCGGATCAACTGCGACTACTGCAGCTACGCCAACGGCCTGATCGCCTACGCGCGCGAAGTCTCCTCGCGCACCGAGCAGTACTTCTGCCCGATCAAGCACGCCTCGCGCTGCGCGGGCCCGCACCTGCGCTACCACGACTTCGCCGATTTCGGCGACGGCGACGGCTACCGCGCGAAGTGGAAGCAGCTCCGCGCGGAGCTGAAGCCCGGGCGGCTGAAGTCCGACGAGCCGACGACCGTTTAGGCCTTCTTCGGCCGCCACGCCATCGTCAGCATCTCCGGCGTATAACCCTCGGGCACGTTTCCGGAAGTCGCGAAGCGGTACAGCACGCACAGGTAGATCTGGCTCGCGACGCCCATCGCGTACGAGAACGCGAAGATGAAGACGAACCAGACCCCGAGCACGGCGAACGTCAGGCCCATGTTGTTGAGGTAGATCCCGCCACGCGATGGCGACGACCATCACGAAGATGGACCCGAAGCCCACGATGATGCCTCCGACCTGCAGTCCCGCGTAGCCGGCGAGCGCCTCGCCCCATGTCTTGCGGATCACGCCGGCGGACTGCTTCACCACGCCGATCGGGTTGTCCGGGTGCTCCTCCATCACGAGCACGGGGATCACGAACACGGCGGCCACGCTCCAGGCCACGCCGATGAGGCCGCACGATCCAGCGCCCGATGAAGCCGACCTTCTGCTCCAGCGTGCGGATCAGCAGGCCGACGGCTCCCGCGAACAGCGTCCACATCAGGATCGGCTTTACCTTCGTGCCGGCGAATTGGAGCCCCTCGCCGACCGACACGGGCTTGCTTTCGAGCGCGTTGAAGATCTCATGGGTGAACGCCACGTTGAAGAACGTCGCCAGGAACATGGAGAGGAAATAGAACAGCACGCCGTACGCGTAGGCCACCGGCGTGAGCGCGGCCGATTCCTTGCGGCCGCGCGCGAGGTCGTACTCCGTCGGCGGCCCGATGACCATGAGACTGTGGCCGACCGCCGTCCAGTGAGCCGACTCGGTATAAGCGTGGCCGGTGGGCTGGAGCGCGATGGGCGTGATGAACAGGACCGCCATCACCATCGTCAGGGCCAAGGTCGCGACCGGGAACAAGAGCAGCGTCTTGTTCTTGCGCATCACGTCGAGGGAATTGAGGAAGAGCCGCCAGCCGTTCTTGAAGCGGTCGATGAAGTTCATGGACGGAGTATAGCCCCGCGGCCGCCCGCGCGCAAGGATTGCCGGACTTCGCATTTGATACCATCGGCGCATGGCGGAACTGGAGCGCTTCCAGATCGTCGGAGACCGCGCTGAGTTCAGGCCGGCCGGCGAAACGACCACCGCGCAGGCGATCTTGCTCGTGACCCGTGCCATCCAAGAGGCGAGGCGCCGCTCGGTACAAAAACTCCTCGTCCACTTGGGCGAGTTGCGCGGCCTCGAATCACCGCCCACCCTCGTTCGCTACTTCATGGCCGCCGAGTGGGCTCGCGCCGCCGGCGGGGCGGTGCGCCTCGTCGTGGTCGTGAGTCCCGAATTGATCGACCCGGGGAAGATCGGGATCAAGGTCGCGGCTCTCCATGGCACCGTCGCCGGAGTCTTCGCGTCGGAGACGGAGGCGATCGCTTGGCTCGACGCCCCAGTCGCGGGCTGATTCGGAGGGCGCTCAGCCGAAATGCAGCCTGATAATTCTTACCCGATTTGTCGGCCTGATGGGTTTCGCCCGTTATGCGCGTCGAAAGATGCGCTTTATTCTTCTGTTGCGAGAGATTGAGGGAGAAACCCATCAGACGGACAATGAGAGTCGGGCTGAAACCCGATAATAATTCTTGCCGAGCAAGGCGAAAAACGGGGCGCCGAACGCGCCGGGCTATCCGGCGTCGGGTCCCGGCATGATCTCGCGGCGGTCCACCCAGCGCCACTTGCCGGGTTCCAGTCCCTTGAGCGTGAGCCGCCCGATCCCGGAGCGCACGAGCCGCAGAGTGGGATGGCCGACGGCGGCGGTCATGCGGCGCACCTGGCGGTTGCGGCCTTCGGTGAGCGTCAACTCGATCCACGCGGTAGGCACGTTGAGACGGTGGCGGATCGGCGGATTCCGCGGCGGGAGATCCGGCTCGGAGTCGAGAAGCTTCGCGAAGCACGGCAGCGTCTTGCCGTCGGCCAGCATGACGCCGCGCCGCATAGGCTTGAGGTGCTAGTGGGGTAACTCCCGTGGAGGTTCAAGTCCTCTCCTTCGCACTGACAAACGACCGGCAACCTTACCGGTCATTGATAAAATTGGGTTGATTCCATGAGCGGACATTCAAAATGGGCGACGATTAAGCGCAAGAAGGGTGCAACGGATGCAGCCCGCGGCAAAATCTTCACCAAGCTTACACGCGAAATACTAACCGCCGCAAAGATTGGCGGAGGAGATCCGGCAGGCAATTCTCGGCTCCGCAAGGCCATTGCGGACGCCAAAGCTCAGCAGATGCCTAACGACAGCATCAAGCGGGCCGTTCAGCGGGGCACCGGAGAAATTGACGGTGCTGCATTCGAGGATGTCCTTTACGAGGGAACGGGTCCTGGGGGCACACTATTCGTAGTCGAAGGGATGACCGACAATCGCAATCGCACTGCGGCTGAAATTCGGAAGGTATTCGAGAAGCACAATGGGGCATTGAGTAGCCCGGGTTCGGCGCAATGGGCGTTTGATCACCTGGGTACAATCGTGCTCGATAAGGCAGCCGTGTCGGAGGAAAAGCTCATGGAAGTCGCCTTAGGTGCCGGCGCAGACGACTACCGCGATGAAGGCGATACCTGGGCCGTTTACACTCCGATGGGCGATCTGGACGCTGTTACCGCTGCTTTCGAAGCGGCACAGGTACCCATCCAGCAAAGCCGGCTTGCTTATATCCCAAAGACAAAGAAGACGTTGACGGGCCGCGACGCGGAAGTCTGCCTAAACCTCGCCGAGGCGCTTGATGATCACGACGATTCACAGAACGTGTTTACCGATTTTGACATTAGCGAAGAAGAGTTGAATCGCATTGCTGGTGGGTAATTATTGCATCACAACGCTGGGCGAAACTGCAGCAGCATAAAATACGAGAACGCGGCGTGAGCGATCATCGATGCCGTTGCGCGGCCCGTGACATGTGTGAGAAAGCTAAATAGCAGGCCCGCGACTAGCGCCATTGCGAGCAATAGTGGATTGGGACCCGCTACCGAATCTCTCAGCGTAAATAACGTCGGAATCGCCTGCATTCCGTAGAGCCCCGCCGTGAGGACCCACCCAAGTCCACGTGGGACAACGACAGAAAGGCGATCCTGAATCCAGCCGCGCCAAACGACCTCGTCTAGCATCGAAGCCAAGACGACCAACCATGGCACCCAAAGGATTGTTTCGAGCTCCAAGGGGTCGCCCAGGAACCAATAGACTTGAGCGAGCCACGCTTGACGTGGCACCCCGCGGGGCGAAATCAATGTTCTGCCGGCCCAAGTCGTAACGATGAGCGCGGCCGCACTCACCACTCCGATCGAGAGATCACCCCAGCGCGGCATCAAACGGTCGCGAATGCGTCCGCGTTTGAGCATGACTAAAATGGCAATTGCGCCTAGAATGGCTGAAAACGCCGCGGACACGAGGAGTCGATCCGGTGCCGAGCGCCAATCGGAATGGCCAATCTTGGCGGTTAGCAACACCGAAATTACGGAAACCAGGAGTGCCGAACCCATTAGTCAACCTCAGGGCAAAAAACTCGTTGGTCTTGAGTCAAGTTTCCAGAATTCCGCGTTTGGGGTCGGGACACCAAACGCCAACACAATAGAAACGTCGGGACGGTCGAACAGGTAGCGCGGGAAAATCTAAGGCACAGGTCACCGACGTCGCAGGTTGCGCCAGCAAAAATGACGTCACTGGTTGGGAGGAGTCCCATTAATGCTGCGCTCCCAGGGTTGCTACGACCCAATCCAGAATCCGTGAGGCTAGGTTCGACTTGGAATCGAGAGGCAGCTGCGATTCACCTGCCTTCGTGACGAGAGTTACGCGGTTTTCGTCGAGGCCAAATGATTCCTCGGCCAAGTTTGCAACTACCAGGTCAACGTGCTTGCTCGACAATTTTCCGCGTGCCGATGCGATTAGTGCGTCAGTGTTAGTCTCGACGGCAAACCCAATTAGCAGCGGCATGGCTCCGCGACGCTCGGCACCGATTTCTGCCAAGATGTCCGGATTCATTGCTAGTTGAGGGATCTTCGTATCCGGACTTCGCCGCAGTTTTTCGGTCTGAATTTCCGAAGATCGAAAATCACTGACGGCCGCCGCCATGATCAGAATATCGGCGCGATCCAATTCACTGCCCAGCGCTTCCCAAAGAGCTGAACGCATCGAGAGGGCACTGCGCGTATCGACCCGAGTGACATCCGGAGGCGTTGGCAAATGAGTGGGACCTGCCACCAACGTCACGCGCGCACCGCGTTGCGCGGCACATTGCGCCAGGGCAAAGCCCATTTTTCCCGACGAGCGATTGCCGAGAAATCGAACTGGATCCATGTCTTCTAGGGTCGGGCCCGCGCTGACAACCACGTGCCGCGCCTTGAGATCTTGAGGCGAGAGGGCCGCCACAACATGGTGCAAGATGATCTCAGGATCTTCCAACCTCCCGAGACCAACATCACCCGATGCGACTTCACCACGCGCCGGGCCCACGACTTTCACTCGGTCATCAGTGCGCAATTGTTCGATATTGCGCCGCGTCGCCGGGTGATCCCACATCGACGGATGCATCGCTGGGGCGACTATGATGGGGCAGCGGGCACATAGTGCGCTGGCGGTAACGAGATCGTCCGCGCGACCCGTAGCCAAACGTGCCAATAAGTCGGCGGTTGCCGGGGCAATGACTAGAAGATCGGAATTTGCCGCCAGCGAAACGTGGGATTCCCCTGCGGCTGATTCTTCGAACATTTCGATGGATACCGGTTGCCCTGTGATTCCAGCGAAAGTTGCTGAACCAACGAACTGTGTTGCCGAACGTGTCATAGTCACACGGACTTTGGCACCGACCTTTACGAGCAAGCGCGCAAGTTCACACGCCTTGTATGCGGCGATACTGCCCGATACACCAAGCGTTATTCGTCGCCCTGAGAGGCTCGCGTTAGCGGGGCGCTCCACTTCAGTGCTCGCATGGGGGTCGTTGGTTCTCGCCGATGTCATCAGGCCGCAGCCTAGCGTCTGTTGGAGCGAATGTGCATCACTTCTCGAATTTACCCGCCAGTTGGGTGTCTTTTGGGCGCTAGGCGTCGCGATACGAATCGACTCTGCGCGTCAATCCAGCGCCACGGCCTTTCTGCCCATATTCCAGCGTAATCAACGCCAATCCGCGGACTTTGCTGGATGACTCGCGGTGCCGGCCCTTCGGCAAAGTATAACGGTGGACGGCATACATCCAATCCATTGTGAAATCGATCGATGCCAAGTGCCTGGCACAGCCGTCCAGGGCCGTTGGTCAACATACGAACGTCCCTCGGGTGCCCCCTGCGAGACGCCATTGAGGCCTCACCGTCTTGAGGTTCTACCGCTCGAATGAGCACTGCCTGCGGTTCGTTAGGCTTGCCCGTTACGACATTGAACAGGCAATGCATCCCATACACGAAGAATACGTAAGCGACGCCCGCTTGACCGAACATCACTTCGGTTCGTTCGGTGCGGCGCCCTCCAAAGCTATGCGCGGCGCGGTCGAGTGGCCCTCGATACGCTTCGACTTCTACAATTCTTGTAACTAGAGTAACGCCGTCAATCTCGTGCACCAAGAGCTTGCCCAAGCACTCCTTGGCAACCTTTAGCACTGGGCGCGCAAAGAAGTCCCTGGGCAGAGGTTTGTAAATTCTATTCCTTGGCTCAGTTTGTGCGGGCGACATAGAGGCGCGCGCCTTGCGCAAGCATGTATTCCGAATCCGTTAGGACAACCCAAGCAATCGACCGCCTTGATAGATAGCGAAACTCGTCAGCCAAGCCAATGTTCCCGTGTACGCAAATAGGAATGCCGGCCAGCGCCACGTGCGCGTTTCGCGCCTGATGACAGCCAGGGTCGAACTGCATTGGCAAGCAATGGCGAAAAATGCCAAAAGCGAGGCTCCAACCAACGGTGAATACGGTCGTGAGCCATCCTTGCGCCGTTCGCTGCGCATCCGTTCGCGCAGCGGTACTTCAGCGCCCGTCTCGGTATCCGAGATGCCGTACACCAAGGCCATCGTTGAAACGAATACTTCCCGCGCCGCAAAAGACCCAACCAAACCCACCCCAATTCGCCAGTCAAATCCCAGCGGTTTCAAGACTGGTTCGAGGGTACGTCCAATCCACGCGCCCGGACTTCTTTCAATGACTGGTTTGGTTTCTGCGGCACGCTGCACGTCCGTTCGAGGTCGGGTATTGCGCGGCAACAGTTGAGTCGCTGGTGCAACTTGCGTGACCACCGCTGCTGCTACCGGCGCGTCATGCACCGGGGCCCGCGGAAATGACAAGAGCGCCCACAGAACGATCGTGCAAAGCAGGATGATGGTGCCAGCTTCTCGAAGAAAATCGCCGGAGCGGCTCAGGACCATGCGAGCAATCGAGCGCAAGTGCGGTAATCGATACGGAGGCAGCTCCAGAATTAGCGGCACACGCCGGGCTTTCACAACCGTGCGCCCCAATATCCAAGCCGCTCCGAGCGTGGCAACAATCGCAAAGCCGTACAGCCCCACCATTAGAGCTCCCTGAACCGGAAGCCACCCACCCAGTCGAGAAGGCGGGAATAGCGCGCCAATTATCAGCGTGTACACCGGGAGTCGTGCCGAGCAAGTCATCAGCGGTACGACGAGCATCGTCAAGAGTCGGTCACGCTGCCGTTCAAGGGTTCGGGTTGCCATGATAGCGGGCACTGCACAGGCAAAGCCGGATATCATCGGTACGAAGGCTCGCCCGTGTAGGCCAAGCAAACGCATCACGCGATCGATCAAGAACGCCACTCGCGACATGTAGCCGGAGTCCTCGAGAAACCCGATTATCGCAAAAAGTAACGCAATTTGCAGGCAAGAAGACCACCACATTGCCGACGCCTCCAATAATTCCCTTCTCCAATAAATCCCGAGGCCAACCCGACGGCAAATAATTTACGACCATCGATTGGCACGCTGACACACCCAGCTCGATTAGGTGAATTAGCGGATCGGCCCCGATAAATAGCGCTTGAAACAGAATGATGGTTACTAATGCGAAGGCGAGAAATCCCAATACAGGATGTAATAAGACGCGATCGATTCGCTCCGACATCAACCGCTTTGGGGGATTCGAGAGCCCTTGGTTTTGCGCCTGCCTCAGGCAGTCTTCAATCCACGCGTATCGCGTGTGCACAATCTCCAGATCGAGATCGTTATCCTTGCGAATGTGCCGCATGTTTTCGCACGCCAGGCGGAGCTCCGCAGGAATGTCGCGCAATTCATCGTCACCGATGCTCGTCAGCGCCCACAGGGCCATCGGGCGTCGCCGAGACTCTGCCAGTTGCCAACTTTTCGGTAAGGCATCGGAGATTTTGCCGAGTTCACCCAGCAAGGACGCCGGGTAGTCAATGTTTATCGAAGGAGACGTTCCCGAAATTAGCGCCCGATCGATAGCTCTGCGCAGTTCCGCGATGCCGGTCTTTTTTCGAGCGTTAGTGGCTACGCAAGTAACGCCCAGGCACCTCGAAAGCTCGGCCATGCTAGGCGGCGAAGCCACCTCATCGATCATATTGATCGCGACAACCGTCGGTACGGAAAGCTCCAATATCTGAAGCAGGAGATAGAAATTTCTCGCCAGCTGACCGGCGTCAACTACGAGAACTACCAGGCTCGGAACAGGGTTGGAAGCGAGCCCCAGAATCGCTTCGAGTGTTATCTTCTCTTCGGGCGACCGCGCGCTCAGTGAGTAGGCCCCTGGAAGATCCACCAGATCGGCCTTCTCTCGATCGCCATTGGAGTTTTGGACACTGATCGACGTCGAGCGTCGTTCAACGGTTATGCCGGGGTAATTGCCAACCCGCGCAGATTCTCCACTGAGTGCATTGAAGAGTGTTGTCTTGCCGGTATTGGGATTGCCGGCGAGCAAAATGACGGGTGGCCTGGGCTTTGGAGCAACCTCGACCGAAACCTCGTTCGGCCAAGGCATCGTCATGGGTTGGCGCTCCCGAACTGCCCCTTCAAATTGACAGTCACGCTCACGGTGGCAGCCTCCTGTTTTCTAATAGAGAGACTGGCGCCTCGGACTAACAATTCAATCGGATCGCCTAGTGGGGCGACACTTTTTACCGTGACCTGAGTGCCGGGCAGCAACCCCAATTCAAGCAAGCGCCTTCGGAAACCACCCTGGCCACCGACCTGATTTATCGTCAACAATTCGCCCAAACGCGCGTCAGCTAAAGTCATCAGCTTTTGTCAGTTTTGGTCCAATAGATAAAGAAAGTCAAATTCAATAACGAGTCTAAGTTAGCAACGGCAGAAACAGCGAGCCAATTAAGGGGCGACTTCGCCGAGTGGAATTTCCAGCACATTCCGCATGACTGATCGACCAACCAACGACTCACCTCAAGGACCGAGCTAACTCTCAGAATTGTCGTCGGTAGCCCCTCCCGGACTCGAACCGGGATACCCGTAAGGGTGGAGGATTTTAAAGGCGGCAACGACTTTCCTGTGCGCGAATATGCGGGAAAAACAGGGGTTGAGGACGCGCACGACGCGCAAGATAGCACACAGCGTCCCGGGGAGCGGACGGGGGTGGGCCAAGATTTTCGAGGGGCAGACCCCGTGGAGCTGGCTTTGGCCGACGCACTTGCCCGCGCAAGCGTGGCGGGTGTCTGGACGGTCGTGGAACGCCTAGCCGGGGAACTGGAAGCACGACGCACCGAACGACTCAAAGGGGCTGGTTTGGCCGACGTTGTCACCTTGGCCAGCGCACGCAGGGACAAGCGCAAGACACAGGCGACCGCGATCGACCCCCGACAAACAGACCTTTTCAAAAAGTAGCTTCGAAACAAGTGGGCCCCGCGGTGCTTGCAACACCCGGGACCCGGCAAACCGAAAGGACCGGTTCACATGTCAGAGTCTAATACACCGCCAACCGAGGGCAATTTAAGGGCATTGGCTTGGATAGTTACCGCACCCGAACCCCCAAACGAGCACCTGCAGACGGCTTTTGCCATCGATGCCCGATATGTCTACAGGCGCGAAACTGACCTATCCGAGGCCGTGCCGCGGCCCAAGTACTACCGCGCCGAGCACCGCGAAGTGCTCGCTACTGACACCGCCTGGGACTCGGCGCGATTTTGGGAGCAATGCGACGAAACGGGCGAGCCCTGGGGACAGACGTACAGCGTGCGGATCACGTTTGAACACTTGTGCATAGTGCGCGCAGCTGACCCGGAAGCGGCCAAGGCACGGGCATTGCGACGGCTGAATTTGCCCGACCGTCTACAACGTGACTTGCTCGCGGTTGTGACTTTGATGCCCGCGGTTGGGCCGTGAGCAGGGCTAGCACTCACAACGCGCTAGCCGCGACCGTGGGCGCGTTGTTTAGTCCAATCTGCTCAATTAGACGTTCGCGTGCGCGTTTAATTTCAATGTGATCGGGCTCACCTTCAAGCTCTGATTCAATTCGCTCGGTTTGCTCAAAGGATTCAACAATCCGGACGACGTCGTCATAGTTTCCGGTCCGCATCATCCGCTCAAAATCTTGTGCGTGAATGACGTAACGAGCCGCTAGTGTTGCGTGTGTCTCGACTTTCCTATCGAGCCGAAATGCAATAAGTAGGGTGCCAACAATGGCGGCCAAAACGGCCGCGTAGCCCAACCAAAATGGCGCACCTGCAACGGGTGCCGATCCTATTGCTGATAGACCGGCCACTAGTACTTTTCCTATCGACTCCCGCTTGCCCCAATAGGCCTTCCTGCGTTCGTGATAGTAGACATTCATTCGGGCCGTTAGCGCAGTGTCTCGCGCCGTTTCGGCGTCTGTTTTGACAAGATGCGCGTTCAGCATGGGTCTAGTATATCATTTTTTCGGCGTCTGAGGCGGGGGCGGGGGCGGGGGCGGGGGCGGCTGAGCCGGCCAAGGTGAGCCCGGCGAGTGGTCGTGACGAATTCCGGGAACGCTTAGCGGTTGCGGAACAGAAGGCTGCGGCGGGGGCGGCGGATTCTTGGGTCCGGTCATTGTGGGCCGACACTATCAGCCCCCAATGTCGCCTTTGCAACTACTTAACGGTGAATTCCACGGAATACGCGTTCAGCGACCCGCGATTTGGCCCACTAAGCAGCCCCAAACGCTGGAAATAGCGCGAATCGGGGCCCAGTTTCGCGGTTTAGCGCCGGACTACTCAGCCGTTGGCTGGGGGTGCGGGGTTAGGCAACTAGGCCTGCGCCAGCCAGTTCAAGCATTCCCGCAGCTCATCAGGCACGGGCATGTTTGTCACCGTGCCACGTGCCTTAGCTTCGAGAGCTGAGGCCACCAGTAGCTCGCGCCCTGTCAAACCCTTGTAATCCAGTTCAGGCTCCGAAGGTGCGACGACTGGGGTTAAGGTACGTTCGAACAGCGCCTTAGCGTTTTGGGCAGCCAGTGACAAGGTATAGACTTCAATCAGCTTGTGAAGAACGTTTTGTGGAGTACCGCCGAGGGTTGTAACGACGTCCTGAAACGCATCGGCAAATTCCTGTTCGACCTCAAATTCGATTTTTGTCATGGTTCTACCCCTAGACTTGTTAGTACGGCCGTGGCCTGCTTTACCCAAGGCAGGTCCGGGTTCTGAACGTTGCCTCGAGCCTTGCCGTCCAGGTACGTGAACAGCGCAAACTCCACGTCCGACAGGAGTGACAGGTCGTAGCTGGTCTCTGCCTCGGCCGGGGTTGGCGCGGCCCCTGGCGTGCCGACCTTGGCCCGAGCCAGTTCCAACTTCGCGAGGATATCCAACGCCCGGACCTTCAGCTTTTCGTCGTACGTCGTTGACGCAACTTCGTTCAACCGGACTGTAAGGCTTTCGAAGTCCTGCGCCGGCAGGGCCGCCAGCTTGTCCACGTTCTTGGCCAAGGCTTTGAGCCCACCGGGCGCGTTCAGGCTGTCCAGGAATCCAGCCGGGGCCGGAGCCACGGGCACAGGCGCGGGCGCGGGTGGCCTTGCCTTGGCTTCGCAGAGCTCCCGCAACGCCTGGCAGTAATGCTCGGGAGCTTGCCGGGCCCCCGATTCGTACCTGGACACATTCACGCGCCCGACGTGCAAGGCATCGGCGAGCTCACCCTGTGTCAAACCAAGGTACTCCCGACCGGAAACCAGATCTTTTGGTGTTAATTGAATCATGACACACTCCGAAGCGGGTACCCTGCGGCGAATGGCGCCGTAACTTGTTGCTTCAACGTTATCGGAAAGACCCAAGCCGCTTCCGAATGGCTCTTTAGAAGCTTGATTTGTCGCATCCGATCGCCGAATTGGATAGAGCTAAGGCGCTCGGGTATGCCCTGATCGTCGCACCACATGCGAAAACGCTCGTAGACCTGCTTTGCTGGGGCCCAGTCCTTTTTTGCCGTTGCTGGTGCTACCGGGTCGCAGCATTCGTCAACGAACAGCTTCACGACATTGGCGGACCCCTTCCAGGCTTCTAGCGCGCGCAGTGAGCTTGGCGGGACGGTGTAACCCTTGTTCTTAAGCAAGCGCACGGCCCCGCGGGCTGCCCAGACCACAATGGCCGCCCGATCGTGTTCAAGTATTTTCTCGGCCAGGTTGTGGATTTCTTCCGAAGGGTCGTAGATCCTGTTGTAGGTTAGAATCAACCACCGTCGCCAGAAAGCGTGCGAGGTGTCGGTCGTCCCTGGCAGCGTGTTGCACGAGTAAAGGTGCGTTGCCGTTGGGCGACCGTCGTACGGGGCTTCCCGTATCGGTCGCACCGTTAGCAGGTCGCCCGCAATGAAGGCCTTGAAAGCCTCCGTTTCGGCAATGACCTTTTTCGGGAGCTCCGAAACCATGTTGGCAAGCTTGCCCATGATTTTGGCTCGGTAGTACTCGTTGCACATGTCTTGGGGCGCGACCGAGCACACGGAACCGCTCGGCATGATGGCCTCCAAAATCGTGAACGTAACGCCTTTTCCGTTGTTGCCGTCACCAGTTAGGACGGTCGCTTTCTGGAATCGCGTACCGAGGCCAAAAATCATGGCGCCCGCGAATTCTTGCAGAAGTGCGATTTTGGATTCAACGTCCGGATCATCCCTCCACACATCGCGCAAGAACCAGTTCAAGCCCTCGGGGTCATTTGCGCTCGCGTCGTATTCGAATTCGTACGCGAATCGGGCCTTATTGTCCGGTGAGTGTGGATGCAATTGCAGACCGTCCGCGGACACCTCCAAAAACCCATTTGTGAAAGCTAGTCCAGGTTTCGCACCGTTGAAAAAGTCGGGTTGGCTCAGCAGATTGCGCGTGCAACTGATCGTCCCGCTTACGTCGTGACTGTTGATCCGGAGCGGTTTTGCCGTCTTGGCTGTCACTACCCACCGTCCGGCGTAACCCTGCACCCGTCGGCCAAGGTCGTGCTCGTCCAAGGGCGAAAATGTGTGCCTCGCGTCGTCGTATCGATAGATCGACCCGTCCGCGTAGACCGCGGGTGCTTCCGACGAGGTGATTTGACCACGAAGCAGACAAGCCAGCTCGGCGTGGTCGCCACGTTCAAGTTCCCGGTCTTCTGGTGCCCCGGATTGCACCGCGCGGCTAACCTTGGCCAACACGTCACCGAGCATGGCCGCGTCTTCAGCCTCGGTCTTAAGCATGAATCCGAAGGGTAGGTTGTTGTAACCTCTTGATGTGTCGTAAACGTTCTCAAGTTGCCGGCGCAAGTCCCCTTCGGTCCACATGGGCTGGCACTGGTTCTGGTTGAACTCGCACCCCACTTGCCAAGCCTGGGGACACGACAACTCCAAGCCCCAGCAACGCTGAAACATCTGGAATGTCTTGGCCCCACCGCCTTGGCCTTCAATTGCAGGGCCCATGTGGCTAACGTAGGCCTTTGCACGGTCAACGACCTCCGCCGGTGCGTCCTGAATGTCGGACAGTTGGTAAGCGGCCTCGGACGAGGGCTCGGCAGCCTTGCGAAACAAGTCCAGCAACCACGCGGGGGCCTCGGCAGGTTCTAGGCCCACACACGAGCGGTCCCATTCGTAGCGTCCGCCTGGGTGATCGGCACTGCAAGCAATTACCGTCGGCTCTGCGACAATGTAGAAGCTGGGGCCGGTCAAGAAATCGAGCCCGGGGCAGTCCGATCGCTTTTTGCGAAAGTTTCCGTCGGGCTTTTGAAGCACCCGGTGCGAGCCGCCGTCCCGGCGCGCGGTGATCTGCTTTCGCGTTGCTGGAAGTGGCCCGTGCTGAGCTTCCAGCGCCGCAAGGGTCTCGGCTCCGCCGTTGCGAGGGTCCACGTCTAGAACGGCCATGTTGTCACACCGAATCGCAACGCCCGCATTTGGATTTGCACCCCACAAGCAACGGATCGTTGCCTCGTCCGTGGTTGCATCGCTTAAGCCGCTGGAACCTTCGCACGGTACTTTCGAACCCGGTGCGAGCGGAAAGACAGGATGCCCGGCACGTGCATAGCCAAGCGCCCAATCGAGATTTAAGGGCGTGGGTGCGGTCGCAGTCACAACGCCGGACTTGTCATTGTCGCCAGCGTCTTGAAGTTCCGCTATATTGGCATCCGTGTCCTTTGGTCCGTTTTGCTGGACGAATGTTGGCGAAATGCTAGGCTGTGAGTTGACCGCGTTGTTTCCCTCGTTCGCCTCCGACTGACCCCCGGAGGCGTTCCCAATTTCGGGCGCCGGTTTAGCCGCGGCCTCGGACGGTTTGCGCGAGGGTAGGGGTGGCATGATACCGGCATTGGCTAGCCGGCTTAGTAGGTCGGTCATGACGCCTCCTGCGGGAAGGCAATCCCCCTTTCTTGACAGACCCTTTCCAAAACCTGGCGTTTTTCCCGTGATACACGCTTGCCGTGCAAAAAATGCAACACGGTGGGCTTTGAAACGCCCGAATGACGAATCAATTCGTTCGCTCGATTGGTGGCCCGAATGTCGGGCTTGATTTCTGACCTTTCTTCTGGTGGCACTGAAATTATCCTAGCCGGGCCCTGTGTGCCCAGCCCCTCTATTCTGACCGGTGAAGGTGCACCGGTCAAGCGGACAATCTTAATGTGCGCCGTAATGTTCGCCACGCAGGCTCAAAACTAGCGGAAAATCACGCGCCTGATTTTCTAGAATACGGCTAGCACTAGCCCAATGGCCGTCAACATTAAACCGTGCGTCCTTATCGGAGCCCCGCCCGAGCCGTTGGCCCCGGTCGAGGTCAAGGGGACCCGGCGGGAGGGTATGAAATGGCAAAGCCAGCACACTTGGCGAAGGTCGATTTAGAACGTGCCTTGAAACGTCTGCAAGCGGTCTGCGAGGCTCCCTACCAATGGCCGCCCGAGCACACGTTGCCTAACGAGGGTATCGAATCGGAGGCCGACAAGCGCGCACGGGCGGCATCCAACACAACCGGGGAGTTCTCGCACGGCCTGTTTGTCCGGGCGCTTGGCCTCGTTCGCGCGGCCGGTGACGAGCTCGGAGATGCCGTGGCGAAGGCACCGCCCGGCAACTCGTGGGAGCGGTAGGCAACCCGGTACAGCCCGGTACAGGGCCTGTACCAAACGCAGTACCACCTAGGCAATTTGGGCGCGCCAAATCCGACTGACAGGCCGCTGACATTTTTCTTTAAAGTCCGTCAGCCGCAACAGTATGACAATACTGAAGTAATCGCTAACCTGACGGACCTGACGGACCTGACAACAAGGTAACCCTACACGAGACAGAACAGAATAGCGTGTATGTGAGAGCGTCGTATTAGTGGGGTGTTCCTTAATGGGTTACCTTGGCCATATTCCGTCAGGTCCGTCAGGTTGGCTAATTCGCTTTGCATTCCGCGTGGTTGCGGCTGACAAAAGGCCGTCAGCGGCCGTCAGCGGCCTGTCAGTCGGATTTGGTGGGGCTAATTCGCGCCCTTTGGCTCCCTTGTCTAACCGTGCCGGGGCCAACCCGACGCCAGCGCTGGCCGACTGCCGGGTTTTGCGCCATAATTTTTAGCAGCCAGGCGACCTCCCGGCCCGCAAAATATAAATGGCTACCGGACCTGTAACCCGCAAAGTTCCAAACACGAAGCTGAGCCAGACGGACTTTGAGCAGATTTGCGCCATACTGGCCCGCGCCCCGCGGGTCCCGTTCCAGGTTGGTAAGGGTCGAGCCCGCTCGCCGCTGCACAGCCACGGGGCGCTCGCCCGCCAATTTGGGGTTTCTCGACAGGTGGTGAGCCGCATAGCTGCACTATTGCGAGCCGGGACGGGACCTTGGCAATACGGGGTTAGCTCCACGCTTCGCACCCCTGGGGGCCAATGGCTGGCTGGCGTGAGCCAACCCGCGGCAGATTCGAAGTCAGCGGCCCATTCGGGCGCACCTCGGGAACCCGCCCATGCTTGAGTTGCTCACGTCCGGCGCTTGGCACCCCTGAAACCGACCGAGTAGCTGCGGCCCAAATTCGCGGGGTTTCTGCAATAGGCCCAGACGGCCCATTCCAGCAAACACGGCCGGGCATGTTTTCTGCCGTTTCGCGCCAAAGCGGCGGACTTCTAATCCGCCCTGTTTGGGCCAAACGGGGCATCTATGCGCGCCAACGATCCGGGCGCGAAACGGGGTATAGCGAATTTGCGCGCCGTATATTTTCTGTTGACTTATCTAATTCAAGCCCGTAAAAGCCGCTTTCTGAAAAGCGTTCCGCTTAGTACTAATTCTACTGAGTGCAAGTTAAATATTACTTTGCGCCTTGCATCGGCCGTTAGGCGTGCTAGTCTTGTGGTGTATGCACGCCTCAGTTATTCTCGACCAAAAAGCCGAATCAAGGTTGATTGTGGTTCGAAAAACCATCGCCCAAAACTCGGCCGGCTTCACGCCCAGTATTTCAAGCACGATTGCAATGCTTGTGGAATTGGCCCTGCCCGAAATTGAACTGAAGCTTGGCATTTCAACGGAGAAAGAAGGTGGAAAGTAATTACATTCAACGACGCGCCGACTTTGATCGGGCACAAACCGTTCTAACCAATTCCGAACGAACACTAGACGGTCTTAAAGCCAAAAGCGTTGACCTCGCTGCACGTCACGACGCGGCAAGCGCCGCCCTAGTAGCAGCACGATCGGAGCGAGCGGCTCAGCCTAATTTGGTCCACCTAACCACGAAGGTGGCCGCGGCTCTAGGCCTCGTTGAGGCTTACCAGGACGCCAGCGAAGACAACCTGCGCAGACTTGAACAGGCTTTCGAGGCCGTTACACAGGCACGCCGCGCGCTGGCAGTTGCCGAGCAAGCTTTGGCGCCTTTGCAGGCCGAGCACGATCAAGCAATGCAGGCCGCGCATTTGGAACGCCGCGAGGCCTTCGAAAAAGCACTACCAGCGGCGCGCAAACTCGTGAACCTGTTTGGTGCCGATGCACCAGAGGCGTTTGCCGCGATCGTCCGCGCCAACTGTGAAAACCCGCTCCCCCTCACTTTCAAAGAGCCCACAGGGCTTTTCGCACAAATAGCGGCCGCGCAGCAAGCGCCTGCACCGGTCAATTTAATGCAGTTGATGCATCCAGTAACACTTAAGAGGTAAGACAATGACCCCAAAAAATCAGGCAGAAATCGACCGCGCGCAAGCACTCGCCGATTTTCACAAGGCCGAGCGGACCGGGAACGCCGACTTAAATATGACCGGCGAGCCCAACAACACCCCCGAGCGCCTCACTGCGCATTTGAGGCCCCTGTTGACGAATAAAGGTGATCCGGCAGATCACCCTGGCGCCACGCTTGAAGATCCCTTCAATCGCTCGCTCGATCTGCCAGACGACAAATTCGCGCCGCTAGGTCAAGGCTTAAAATGCGCTGGTGAAAAGGCCGTCACGCCTTTCACGCAGTCGGACACGATTTCACGCGATCGTTCAAAGTCGCCGTTGGCCATGAATAAATCTGACCTCGGGTACGATCCACGGACGCACCACTGATGGCTTGGAACGGACTAACGGCAACCGGGCTAAAGGGCGCTTCTGCTGAGGCATACCAGGCCACATTTGACGCGCAGCAAGCCGCGGCCCGCGCCAAGAACGCAGGCCCCGCGGAGCAGCCAGCACCCGCAACCAAGCATGGCGACGGCGGCAATGTCGAACATTTTGATGGCGGGTTCGAACGTGGCCCCTGCAAGTGCAACTGGCGCCGTGATGGCCGCTTACATCTGGCCAAACGAACCGATGGCACAATTGTGGAAGGCAACACGTGCCCTACGTGTGGGCTGAATTTGTACCTATGAAACCTTCAAAAGACGGCGAGTTTTCTCCGGCTCGCGTGTTGCGAAGTCCCGCAACCGTTTTGCGTGCGTTCCTTTCATTCCGCCCGCAAATCGTCGAAAGGCAACCTTCTTTTGACCCGTGTCCAAGCTTGAACCCACCCTCGAAATGACCCGCGCATGGCTTCGCAGTCGAACGAAGCACAGCACGTCGCCCTGCCACGTTGCGGACCTATGCCGCGACATGATTTGGGAAGCGAAGCAACACGGTTTCGAGTTACCCCGTCCGAAGGTTCGAGCACTGCTTTTCAATGCAGCCGAAGCCGAAGGCTATGCACGCAACCACGACGACATTTACTGTGATTTCCTACCAATCGAGGGAGACAATGAACGGAAAAGCCCCAACATCATTCAAGAGAACTCGTGTCGTCCACGAGCTTCCGACGTACGCGCCCCGCGTGCTTCGCCTTGACGAAACTGGCCGCCTTGCCGCGGCAAGAACAATTAACAAGAGGAACCCGCGCCAGCCGTTGGAACCCGACCCCAACAGATTCGCCAACCGTGCAGCGGATGGCATTGCCCGATTAAGCCGGGAGCGATCAAAATGACGAACCTCCGGGCTTACTTGCGTTCGCATCCGTGGGTCTAATGGGACTGGCAGGTTACGCCACGACCGTAAACCAGACCACTGAGGTGGTTTGCGCCTACGCGTCCAGCCCCTACCAGCCAACGCCAGTCGCAACAAACGCGCCGTGGGTTGTGATCGGGTCTTTCACTGTGCCGTTAGCCATTGAGGCAAACCTGAACGTGGCAGGCCTGAACACGGGCCCCGCGGTCCTAAGCGTTGCCGTGTACGGCCCCGAGCTGGTTGACAACTCGACCGTGGTCCTTGCCAATGCGCAAGAAGCCAACGTGCTTTCGAGCCCCATGCAACTGGTGCCGGGCATTACCTACCAAATCGCGGTCCAGTACGAGGGCGCGTCCGGATTTGGTGTAATTCGTACCGTTTCCTTGGGTTCCCCATGACCGTTCTATATCAAGCCGTGGCATCGGACACGCGCCAGGTTTACACCTATTCCGGGGCATACCCCGGCACAGGCACCGCCACAAATGTGATCGTGGTCGCGGGTATGGGCCCGGGTGTAGCTAGCGCAAGCGCGCAAGACCTGGCCGATGAAGTTGCACGCGCCCAAGCCGCCGAATCGGCATTTAGCGCGAACGATCCGTCATACTTCTACCTACAATTAGCTTTCGTAGGCTTCGTACAACCACAAGGCGAGGTTCGGCCAATCATCGATTCTAGTCAGATCGCCGGAGCGCAATTCGTGCGCGCGGCACAGGGCTGGACGTTCGATTTCACCAGCGGGCAAAGGCCTTTCATCCGATACGATGGCACAGCCGCGCGGAAGTTCGCATTTGACTTTCGGGCGCGGTGCAACGTGGCTTCGCCTGGCACGCAGGCCCTGCAAGACCAGCTATATTTGAGCTTGTTTAAAGAGAACACCTCGGAGGTGCTTAGCTGGACAAGCACAAACACGTTCCTTGTGCCGAATCATGCGGACGATCGCTGCACGACCCTTGTGGAAATGCACGGGATTTACGAACTGTCGCACCTCGACAGGCTGAACATCGCCCAGTCATGCACAAGTGACGGAGGCGACGGGAACGCCTATTTCCAATACAGAGACGTGCATTTCACAATGGTTGGTTTGTGAGCGCGGTTGGCGCGCAGTCGCCTGAATCCAAGTTGCATACAAGTTGCAGTCTGCTACATTCATAGCCGTACCGTCGTGGTTTTCTCCCTGCCTTGCGGGGGGTTCAAGTGCGTAGCTGCTAAGAGGCCCAAGCCAGACGCCTGGCCCAAAGCCTGAATAAGCTGTTCTGCTGAGCCCGTAAAATGGGCCAGACGCCAGTTGGCTTTGCCAATATGGTGCCGCGTGGGGCCAGGCATTTCGCCGAAACTTACGCGATCGACGTACTCCAACGGCACACGTGTGCGTGTGCGGGAGTTTTCCGATCGTGTCAAGACTTGCAGCTTATCAGATAGCCAAACTGGCGGGCGAAGCCATGGTGGATCCACGTACCGCCCGTGCGTGGTTGCTCGGCAAGAGTGTGTCGAATTCTTCCCGGGTTCGGCTCGTAGCAGCGGCCGAGAAATTGCAGATGGTGTGTGATCTGAACAAGGGGGCCGCGTCATGAGTGAGCCAACCCTCCCTCAGCACCGCGCCGACATGAGGCCGAATTTTTACCGCGTGGGTGGTCCACGGGAACGATGCATTTGGAACGGCGAGCAATTGGTGTGGGTTACGGAATACGCGCCCGCGCCCGCGCCCGCGCCCAGCCGTGTGGAAGACGACGCGGATGGCCTTTTGCCTGAGTTCTCGTTCAGGGGGCGGTCATGAGTGCGCTAGCTGCCACGCTGAACGCGCAAGCCGTTGCCCTGGAAGCTCAGGCCGCAGTTCTGCGAGCCCTTGCCAAGGACGCGGCCAAGGCCAGTCCGACCGACATGATAGACCAACACGCGAGCCCCCTTGGCAACCGTCGCCACTGTTCCGCGGTGCAAAGGCTCGTAGCCCAAGGCAAACCCGGCGCGAGCATCGTTGGCCGACGGCACCTCTTGACGCCTGAGGCATTACAACTCGAGTTGTCGAACACGGGCCCGCGGAAACCCCGCAAGGCCACCCCTGCGAACGACACGGCACCGCGTGAACCCACCGCATTGGAAAGGCTTGATCAGAACCTGAAACTTTTGGCGGGGTAGCGTTACACGTGCAACCAACGGGTTCATATTCCCCCAAGAATAGGCCAAATTCCGGCAATGCACGCGTTTGCCCGTGTAAGGTGGGACAGTCAACGGGACAAGCTTAAATGCACGGCTAGCCGTTCTTTTGCGCACGGTCGATTTCGTCAAGATTCATGTGTTACATGTGTTATACATAATATGTGAGCACGATCACTAGTGAGAGCAACCACGGCGAATCGGTGGACGGCGTGTACGGAGCCGCAGACGCAAATTGCAGCCTGGCCCGACGGAAAGACGTCGTAGGAATGCTCGCAGCCTAAACAGCGGTGCGAGTCACCCAGCCCGGCTCTGAAATAAGGTCGGGCACAGGGCGTTAAAGGAACCAAATGGCAACGAAGAAAAAGACAACCAAGAAATTAACCAAAAAACCGGCGGGTAAGCCCGTCACACGAGCCGAATTCAACAAGCTTGTGGAGCGCGTAAAGGACGTTAACGCTTTTGCGCACGTGGCCAACATAGTCAACCAGACGCACGAGAAGTTAATCTGTCACCTTGACGCGCGGCTTGAAGGGCTCGTGGCAGCACACAACGACCTAGTAGCTGGCTACAATGACCTGTCAAAACAGGTCGATTTCCCTACTCAAATCAGAACTTGAACGGACGAAAGCAGCACGCGCGCGGTTGGACGAAGAGATCGTGCAACTGAAGAAGGAACATAGAGCCAAATTTGGGCTACGTTTGGTAAAGCCCCACACGATCAACTAGGTTTGCACCATGCCCGGAAAACTAACCTCTGTCCGATTCACGCCCGAGCTACAAGCGCGCATTGAGCGCGTGGTTGACGTAATGTCGAAACGTGCGGCGGGTGTGCGCATCGGGTTCACGACTGTGGTTCTGTTGGCGGCGGAACACGGCTTGCCTGAACTTGAGAAGGAGTGCGGAATCACGAGCAAACCGCGGAAAGGCAAGGCCAAGTGATTAGGTTTCAACGCCGGGTGTCGTTCGGTCCGTGTCACCTGAACTTTTCAGGCTCGGGCCTCGGCCTATCCGTTGGCTCTCGCGGGGCACGGTGGGGCATTTCAAGCACAGGCCGCGCTTACACGTCCGTAGGCATTCCTGGCACGGGATGTTCATGGCGAGTGTACCACGGCCACAGCCGCGGGCCTCACGGCTTGTGGTTGTCTCACCTTGTGGGCTGGGCGTTGTTCCTGTGGCTTTTGAAATGGCTGGTGTGGTCATGAAAATCACAGACGATAGTGTGCGCTGGCTTCGTAAGCACAAGCCCGCCGGCGTTCGCTTGCGTCGCATTGCCCGAGCCTTCGGTGTGTCGGAGCGGTATGCCTTTGCCATCATCTACGGCAACGCGCGCCCACGCGTGCCACGTAAAGGCCCGCCCGAGCAACTGGCTTTCAGGTTCTAGGTGCGGTCATGAAACCAACACATGGCACTTTAGACGGCTGCAGAATTGAGCTGCACGGGGAAGCCTTCAACAGGTTGACGCCACAGGAAAAGGCCCGAATTGAAGTTGATTTTGGGTACGGCCTTGTGCGGCCGTATCGCCAGCTGCTTGAAACAATTGAAGACCAGTTGGGGCTGCCGCCGAAGCAAAAGGCCAAATCATGACCTCAGGCGGCAAGCCCGGTACCAATTCGCAACCTGTCGGAGGCGCGGCCATGAACGATCGCATGCTTTCACTAAACGATGCCCCTTCGTGGGCTCTAGCGTGGATTCGGGCGTACTGGCGCGGCAGGCTCCCGCAAGGTTCTTGCCCGGTACCAATTCGCAACCTGTCGGAGGCGCGCCCATGATTGACGTCCTGCGCGTTGTGCAAGTCGTGGCGGCATTTCTCGCGGTGGGTGCCGCGGCTTGGAGGGCTGGGCAGCCATGAACGATGACGTACTCATGACCGCAACGGCCACAGGCCATCAAATCCGGTTACGGTACGGCCGCAACCAGCGTGGACGCTTCACAATCGCCACCCTTGACGAACCGAGGGCACAACGACGGGCGAACAGGTTGCGAGACCTTGCCGCGTTGCTGGCAACTCAGAACAAGCCAGCCATTGCCAAGGACATACTGACCCAATGTGCCGCGGCCAAGAATGACGCCGAGTTTCAAGAACTCTGTCGGCACATTGAGGACTTTGCTGGGGTGAAGACAGCCAAGCCGACCGGTGCGACTACCTTCAAAGACCTGGCAACCGACTGGACGTCGGGCGAATTGCACCGCAAATACCCGGACTATGTGAAGCTTAAGCGCTCCGTTGACAACGACAAAGGGCGTCTTGAACGCCTTTACGAGTCGATCGGCACCGTGCCCATTGAACGCTTTACGCTCGCAGACGCCAAACGCGCTATGGCCAAGATCCCCGAGGGTCGCAGCAGTGCAACGCGCAGGCACTACGCGCAGCTGATTTCCAAGGTTCTCAAAATTGCGGTCTACCCATGCGAATTGCTTGACCGTTCGCCGTTGCCTGTCGGGTTCTTGCCGTCCGTTACGAACAACAAGGCCAAGTCGTTCCTTTACCCCTCCGAGGATGCAAAGCTCTTGGCTTGCCCTGAGGTGTTGCCCAGCCTGGACGCCAATGGGCAACAACGCACAGACGCAAGCGGGCAACCATTGACCCGCCCGGGCGTGCCTCTGGCGTTCCGTGTTCTGTATGGTTTCCTTGCACGGGAAGGCCTACGGCTGGGCGAGGCTCTGTCGTTGCGTTGGGCTGATCTAGACCTGGCCTTGGGTGTGATTCGGCTGGACGCAAACAAAACGGACGAGCCGCGCGCCTGGAAACTGTCGCCCGGTGTGCCCGAAGCGTTGGGCAATTTCCGACCTAAGGGCACGAAAGATTCCGACCTGGTTTTCGCTGGCTTCGATGAAGACCGCGTTGCCGAAACGTTCAGAACTCACCTAAAGCGGGCCGAAGTAAAGCGGGCCGAGCTATTCGAAGGCACCGACAACCGTCGCAAAATACGGGCGCACGACTTGCGAGCCACTTTCATCACGCTAGCCCTGGCCAATGATTGGACCGAAACCTGGGTTCAAGACCGTACCGGCCACAAGTCGTCCGTCATGGTGAATCGCTACCGAAGGCAGGCCCGCCAGGCGAATGAATTGAAGCTTGGGACGCTCGCACCCCTTAATGAAGCCATCCCAGAGCTGGCCGGCCCCAAGTCTGGCCCACCCTCTGTCCCACCCACCCCAATTGAGGGCCAAGTTCAGGCGGTCCCAAAATCGCAAATCGAGGATGATTTACGCTGTAGCCCCTCCCGGACTCGAACCGGGATACCCGTTAGGGTGGTGATTTTAAATCCTCTGCGTCTGCCATTCCGCCAAGGGGCCGAATTCTTGAGTTTGTTAGAGGTATATTGCCACAAGCTGGGGCCGATTATGACAGCCGATTCGGTAAGCGCTATCACCGCGAACCATGTTGGGTCGAGTATTAGTAATTGCGGGATCGGACTCGGGCGGCGGAGCCGGCATCCAGGCTGACATCAAGACGATTACAGCCCTGGGCGGCTTTGCCATGACGGCCATTACCGCGCTCACGGCCCAAAATACTTGTGGCGTGCACGGCGTGTATCCGGTTGATCCAGAATTCGTGGGTCTCCAAATCGACTGCGTGTTGGAGGACATAGGCGCGGACGCCATCAAGACCGGAATGCTCCACAGCGCCGACACAGTGGAAGTCGTTGTCCGAGCCATAAAACGTCGCGGAACAGGGATCCCGCTCGTTGTGGATCCGGTAATGGTCGCCAAGGGTGGTGCGCGTCTGCTTGACGCAGCTGCCATTCACGTCTTGACAAGAAGTCTGATTCCTTTGGCGGCCCTCGTGACACCTAATATTCCCGAGGCCGAGGCCCTAACTGGGTTGACCATCGAGAATGCAGACGACATCACTGCTGCCATGGACTCTCTAATTGCGCTGGGTCCAGGCGCGGTGCTGCTCAAGGGCGGGCACCTCGAGGGCGACGAAATCGTCGATGTACTGCGAACGGCTGACGGCGACGAGGTGCGCTTCACGCAGACCCGAATTGTCACGAATTCTACACACGGCACCGGTTGCACGTTGGCTTCGGCCATTGCTGCAGGTGTCGCAGAAGGCCTGCGCCTGCGAGACTCAATCGTACTGGCCGAGCGCTACGTGCATGAGGCAATTCGCTTCGCTCCCGGATTTGGTAAGGGTCATGGACCGCTCGATCATGGCTATCGTCTGCGCACCAGGGCCGAGACTGACGCGGACGACACCTTAGTGACGCCTCCAACGGTGCCAACGGGAAATGCGTGACGAATAACTGACTGCTTCCAGTCGCGGTCAGCCCCCACTTCTGGGGCCCGGTCCGGACACAGGCGGTATTCTGATCGCTAATGCAGTAATTCTAGCTGCGCCAACTTTGCCTTGGCGTCGTTGATAAGTGAGCTCTTGGGAAACCTTCGCAGGAACGAACGAAGCGTAGACTTTGCGTCATTCCAGGCTTGGATGTCGATTTGCATCTCGGCTAGCAACAACGTCGCATCGTCCATTACATCTCGATCGATCGACGCTTCGGACAATTGCATTAGCTGAGGAATGGCCATTCGCTGCTGTCCCAGAGCGCGCAGCGCAAGCGCCAAGTTGTAGATTACTTGAGGCGAATGCGTTGCGTTCGGCTTGTATCGCAGCGATTCCTCGTAGCTGTTTTGAGCTTCTTGCCAGCGCTGCATGTGTGCGTGGTCGAGCCCTGTCTGGTACGCCATCAGAGAGAGTTCATCGCGAGCGCGATCGACTGCAGCGTCGAACACCGCGTGTTCGGTCTTGGTCAGGGGCAGTCGCGAAACCTCGGCGTATTTTTCCAAGATCTGGCGCCGCTTGTTCTGACTGATAAGGTCGTAGAACTCAGCCGCTGCGCGAGCGGCACGGCCGTTAGCCTCCTCGCGACCCAGGAGCACCTTCTGTTCCTTCTCGAGTTGCTCAACGCGATCGCGATTTTCCTTGCCTTCGGCTCGGACGCTCTCGAGTTTGGCATCCCAAGCGAATTTCAATGACACGAAAAGAACCGCCACAGTGACGACATAAGCGGTTGCACTGTTGACGAAAAACCTCCGCTCGTAACCCAATTGTCGCTTAGCAATACTCTTGACGTCGGCCGATAGAGCGTTGACCAAGTTGTTGGTCTTGATCGTAAGCGAACGACTTTCGACAATTTCGCGTTTTATTTCTTCAAGATCATATTCGTCCATGGAGGACCCTGCTGCCTCGAGGGTCGCACGAAATTGTGGTTGCGGCGAAACTAGGGAGTCGGTTTGGCGGCGGGCCAGACACACGAACGAGCGAACAATGGGCCGGTTCGCGGCGCTCCCCTTGCCGTCAAGGCCATTGGCAGCTAGAGCCGGGGGCCTAGCCGCCCGAACTGCGAACACAGTGCGGTCCAATTTGTCTGTGGAGAGTCATGGATACTAGTGACATTCGCAAAGGTCTGAAAATCATGTTCGAAGGTCAACCCGTCATTGTTACGGAGTTTCAGTTCGTGAAACCCGGCAAGGGGCAGGCATTCACTCGAACCAAACTCAAGAACTTGCTAACCGGCGGCACGATCGAGCGAAACATTCGATCAGGCGAAAAGTTCGAACCCGCGGATGTCGAGGATCGACCGCTCCAATTCATTTACCTGGAGGGTGACTCGTATTGCTTCATGAACCCCACTTCAGGCGAGCAGGTGTCTGTCCACAAGGATATCGTCGGTGAAGACGCCGATTTCCTGAGCGATGGCTTGGAAGTCATTATCACGACGTATCGCAGCAATCCCGTTAGCATTACCTTGCCTCCGCACGTTGTCGTCCAAATAACGGAGACGGAACCCGGCGTGCGCGGCGATACGGCCACCAACGTCACCAAACCCGCGAAGGTGTCCACAGGTGGTAACGTCGCGGTCCCCCTATTCATCGGCGAAGGTGATTGGATTCGAGTGGATACGCGCACGCGGGCGTACATCGAACGTACGCGCGCGCCGTGATGAGCTAACGCCTATCAAGCGGTGAAGCCGTGTTAGCCGTCACCCACTGAAACGTCGGTGACCTCTTGCTATTGAGCTGGTGGCTCGCTCGCCGGGGTAGACTTCGCAAAAAACCAAATTCGCGACGCCTTGAGGCACGCGATTCGTTCGCCGCCATTCGCCACGACACAGTCACTGAGCGCGCCGGTGTTACCCAATGCGGAGCCTTCCCAAAACTCGGGCTTGGGTCCGCCCAAAATAAAGATTCCAATCCCTGTCATCGCAACGAGCCAGTGGCCGTCGGGCGATAGCGGTGAGCCTGGCTGGGACTTGCCCAATTGGGTCGGTTTCAAGCATGTAATCGCTGGATCGGAAGAGAGGCAAGCCCCTTCGACCAGAGCCAATGGCAATTTTCCTTCCTCATAATTTATCGGACTCACGCGCCAGTGCAGTGACGTTTCGCCAGCGCAGAGCCCGGGGCGCGGAGCGATCAGACTCGTGAGCTCGGGGGTAAGCAGATTTCCCGCGGCAGCCTTGGTTATCACGATGATCTCGGAACGGTCGCAAGCTGGAACCAAACTTTCCCAGGTTCGACCGTCGCTAGATTCCACGGTTAGTGGCCAATTGGGGGGAGTAGCCGCATCTTCATCCGAGGGTGATTCTCGACCATCGAGTAGGATGCGCTTAACGCCGTGATTAGTTATCGCCAGCAGTGTCCCGTCTGGTTGAAATTGCAGCGGACTGTAATGTGGGGTCGCGCGCGGCACTATTGGCCGTAATTCGCTGGCTGTGGCCACAAGCGTGTCCACGCCTGTACTCATTTTGCGTATTAATTTGATTATTCGCGAATGTTCGGGGCCAGAAGCTGGCGAGCCAAAAGCACCTTGGGCTCTGGCCAGCGCAAACGCCGCCTTAAGTACGTCATTTTGGCTCTGGGCTGCTCGCACTTCGATCGCTGTGAGCCGCGTGGCTATCACCCCGGCGTTCTCGCAGGGTAGTGCTGAACCATCGCTGCTGAGGAGCCGTGCGGTCGCTGATTCCCCGCAGACGCTTGCCATTAATCGCCAAACCAGGGCTGCATCAGCAAACGCTTGCGCCGCGCTGGTGCGAGCCGCCGCCTTCTTTTCAATCGCACTCAAAGTCGATCCAAGCGAGGACGCGAAGTGTCCGGCCTCGCGTGATACGCCAGCCGCGCGATCTAACCACGCGAATTCCGCGTGCACCTGCTCCTTCTTGGAGACAAGCCCCATCGTCAATGTAAGTGTTACATCGTCCCGATTGTCACCGTCTCGGTCCGAAGCCGCGACCGATACTTCCAGATTCTCGTCGGGAGCCGATTCAGCAATTCGCCACGCGATGACGAGGGGTTCCGGTCGTGTCGGCGATATGACCGCAACAAAACGTGTGCTCGTGCGTGGTGGCATCGGTGTGGTGCAATGCACGCGGACATCCACTGTTGCCGTATGCTTGCCCACTTGCAGCAATCGCGATTCCCAAGTGCAATCCGGACTAGATGGAATCCAGCCCGGGAGGTCTGCGAGTTTTCTCGCATCACCGCTACCGTCGTAAAAGTAAATGGCGCCAACCGGCCGTGTTTGGCCTGGAGCCGCATGCAGCAGTGCGATGCCGTCAACCTTACCGTCCTCGTTCCAGTCGCCGCGCAACACAGAATCAAATGTCATTGACTCTGGCGCGTCCGCCCGCCTTTCGCCCAAGGCGAATTGTCTCAAGTTTGCAGGTAATTTCCCACCCTCCACCGGGTAGGTGTCGGGGGTCTTCACGCTCGGAGGCCGAGGAACCTGAGCTGCACTTCCCGTACTTGCGGTGGTGACAACGAAGGGCGTAAATGGCCGATCACGACGACAGCTGTCGCAGCCCAAGTTTGCGACGCCAATTGCCAATGTTAACCCGAGGCGGCAGCTCGGGCCGACAGTTCTCATGACAACGTGGCCGTACTCGTTTGATTGACGGGATGCAACAGGGTTGAAATAGACTCTTCCGGCGCAGTGGCCTAGGGACCTGGAAGACTGGCCGATTCGCCCGATGAGCTTGGTGCTTAAGGCATCACCGACGCTTGTATCAGTTGCCGTCGGCGGTCTAGTCTCGCAACAGTCCGACGTGAAATTGCGTCGATGTTGAAGAGCTAATGGTGGACGATGAAATCCGAAGCGATTCGTAAACTCCTGGGACAATTGCAGTCCGATCCCGACGCCGCACAAGCATGGGAGTCTCTCGTTGAGACCGTGACCGGCAAGGATCGCGACATCGAAGCGCAGGAGCTTGAGACCTTGTTGGTAAGTGGGCTGCCGCAACACCAAGAACGTGGTGAATGGACGGCGGTAGCTCGTTTATTGGAAATAGCGATTTCGATCACCGAAGACGAAGCGAAGCGGGTCGAGTACTTCGAAGAACTCGCCCGTGTTTGCGACCTGTGGTTGTTCAGTTCGTTGACCGCCGAACAAACCTGGCAGTTATTGCGGCAACGCGTGCCCAATCATGCGGCCGCGACAGCTGCGCTAGTCGAGCAATCCGAACGCCGCTCCAAATGGCAACAATTGGAGCGAAACTACGCGCAGGAAGCGCAAGCGGCGACAGATGATGTCTACCGAAGCTCGATGCTGATGCGGGCCGCTGAAATGGAATTGCGGTACGCCCCCGAGCCGAATGAAGAGCACATCATCGAGCACCTCGAACAAGCTGTTCGACTAGACGCAACCAACACGCAAGCGGGTCGTATGCTCGAACGACTTTATCGGCGTGGGGAGCGCTGGGAAGACGTCGCCCGAGTGCTCGATCGGATGGCGGTTCGCGGTACCGAGGCAACGGAGCGCAGGGCAGCCGCGGTGCGCCTGGCAAGGTTATATCGATACCGATTGGAAGACAGCGAACGTGCCGCAACCGCCTACGAAAGACTGCTGCGCGAAACGCGAAGCTATCCGGAGGCAATCGAGTACCTTGCAAACCTTTACTCGGCCGAAAAACGCTGGGAAGAATTGGTGGCCCTTTACGAACATGACCTGTCTGGCAGGGACGCCAATAGTCCGGATGCACTCGGCAACATTTTGCAAATCGCGATGCTGCACTATCGCGTTCGAGAAAGCAAAGCCGACGCCGAGCCCTGGTTCGAGAAAGTTCGAAAAATTGATCCCTCGCACGAGGGCATGCTCGAATTCTTTCGAGACTATTGCCGCGAATTGGGTGACGAGTCGCGTTGGATCGATGTATTGCAGGGCGCCCAGCGTGCCATGCCCGACGGCAAAGTGAAGGCAAAGGCTGCCGTCGAGCTAGCGGAATTGGCTGAGAAACAGACGAATGCGCAACGCGCCATCGAACAGTATCGCGCCGTATTGCGGCAAGATCCAGACAACGAGCCCGCCCGCGATGCTTTGAAAAGGCTACTCAAGGCCACCCAAGGCTTTACGACTTTGGTTGAGCTCCTAAGACAGCAATTGGAGCACACCCCCGCCGAGGAATACGAGAAGCGGCTGTCGATTCTTCGTGAGGTGGCGGCAGTTTATCGTCAATACCTTAGAAACGATACCGCATTGGTGACGGTATTGCATCAAATCGTAATGCTCGACGAAAAGCTCGACGAACACGATGTCGAGGAGCTTCGCGAATTGGTATCACTCTACGACAAGCTTGGGCGCCATAGGGAATTGCTCACCTACCAGCTCAAATTGGCGGAAGTCTCGCCCGATATCGAGGAGAAGACGAAACTTATACAGGGCAGCGGCGCGGCGCTGGCTCGAACAATTCTCGAATTTTCAAAATGCCACCGAGGCCTATGAAGCACTGCTCAAGGTCGCGCCACGAGATCCGGAATCGATGGAGCGGCTCAATGAGTTGTATCGTAAACGTCGCGCCTGGTCGCAGCTTTTTGATCTGCTGTCTCTGCAAGTTGACGACTTGACCGGCCCGCAACGAGTAAGCGTGCTCTGGGAGCTTGCGCAGTTGGCCGCGGATCGGTTGCATCGACCCGAAGACGCAACAAAGCTCTACCGGCAGTTGCTTGATTTGGACGAGACACGCGTCGATGCCATTGATGCCCTCGAAAAACACGCCGAGCGAAACAAGGATTGGGAAACGCTCGCCTTCGTGCTCGAGCGTCGTACCGAATTGGTCACGGACTCGACGCAGCAATCGGCAATACTTCAGAAGTTGGGCGCTGTATACCTCGAACACCTACAAGACGTTGCCGCGACAGTGCGAACGTGGAGAAGAGTTCTGGCATTGCAGCCAGGTCACCCACGCGCACTTCGCGTTCTGCGCGATACCTATTTGCAGAATAATGATTTTGATGGGCTTACCGAACTATACGGTTCGCAAAATGATTGGGACGGCCTGGTTGAAGTGCTTGGCAATACGGCGGATCGCACGACGGACAACGCCCTTCGCGTGGATCTTTCCTACCGGGCTGCCGCAATTTTCGAGCGTCAGTTGGAACAACCTCAGCGCGCCTTTCGTTCATATGAGCGAGCCCTCGCCACGGATCCCACCGACGTGCGCGCCGCGCGGGCGTTAATTCCACTCTACGAGTCGGATGAGAAATGGTCCCGGTTGCCTGCGCTTTACGAGTTGTTACTAGCGCGCGCGGAAGGCGAAGAGGAGCAACTGGAATTGCTCGGCAAGTTGGTTGACGTGACCGGCAGGCGTCTGCTCGACAGAAAGGCCGCATTTGCCCACGCGCGCCGCGCGTATGAGCAGTTTCCACAAAACGAAAATGTCTGCCAGATGTTCGAGCAAGCCGCGCGACAGGCGCAAATGTGGGACGGGTTTTTGGACGCGTTGGAGCAGCGAGCGGCTCAACTGATTCAATTGGGTCGAACGGTGACTACGGTAGAGTCGACTTCGACTCCAGAGGTTGACGACAACCGTGGCGGCAAGAAGCGCGGCAAACGGAAGGGAAAGCGAAACGAGCCCGAGGCGACAGCGACGCGTGACTCCGACAAGGAAGCGGAACTAGGTACCGAACATCGCACAATTGTCTTGATTCAGGCTCGCATACTTTCCGAGGAACTAGCTCGAATCGGGGAGGCTGTTGACAAGTACAAGGAGGCTTTGCAGCGCAATCCGGGGGATGAACTGGTTGACTCTAGCTTGATGAAACTCCTTACGTCCAATGACCGGCGGGAGGATCTCCGTTGGCTGTACGAACACCGCGTTGCCAACGCCGGGTCGGATGCAGAAAAAATTGCGATTCTGCTGACCTGGGCCGAGTTAGAGCGGACTTCGTTTGGCGACAAGGCTCAATCGGCGGAGTTATATCGGCGAATATTGTCGATCAATGAGGCCAATGATGTTGCGCTCGCTGCGCTAGCAGACTTGCTGCTTGCGGCAGACAAGATAGAGGATGCGGCTTCAATCATCGAAAGACGCCGCAAGAATACCGAGGGCGCCGAGCGAGTCGAGCTCGAGGTTCGGTTGGCGGAACTCTACTCGGGTCGGTTGGCACGTCCCGAAGACGCATTAGTAGCGGCAGTATCTGCTCTGGAAAGGGCGCCTGAAGACAGCCGAGCGTTGAATGTCGTCGAACAGCTGCTGGACGTTGACGGTGTGCGTCGTGACGCTGCAATGGTTCTAGCCAACCGTTTCGCGTCGGGTGGTGAGGCTCGAAGGGAGGCTCAGGCACTCTCGGTATTGCTCGAATCGGCGGATGCCAAGGAACAGAAGCTTGCCTTAGTTCGACGGCTCACTGCGGTCTACGACCAGAAGCTAGCAAGTACGGGTACTGCCCTGACCGTGGTCCTCAAGGCTCTCAGCGAATATCCTGATGAGTTGGAACTGTGGGACACCGCGGAAGAGTTAGCGGTGCGCTCAGGTAGACCAACGGACTTGGTCGAAACACTCAGGACCGTTCTCAATTCGGAATTACCCAAGTCCTTGGAGCTGAGCCTTTGTGAACGCGCGGCTCGCGTAAATGAGGAACGCTTGGGTGACCCAATTGGCGCCACGCCATATCTAGAGCGCATACTGAAATTGGACGCAGAAAACGATCGAGCCTTCAGTCGCCTCAAAGACATACTCACCGCTGCCGAGCGGTGGGGGGAATTGGAGGATATGTACGATCGTGCGATTTCGCTCACCTCCAATCAGCACCGACGCATCGACATGCTGATTGAAGTGGCATTGATCAGCGAGGAGATTCTCGAAGATGGCAGCAAGTCCATCGAGCACTACGAGAAGATCCTTGAAATCGATCCTAACCACCTAGCTTCGCTAGAGTCATTGGATCGATTGTATTCACGGCACGACCGCTTCGAACAATTGGCAAAACTGCTCGCACGGCGGCTTGAATTGGCTACGCCAGAAGAATCGGCCCCGATAAAACGAAGACTTGCGCAGTTATTGCTCGACCGGTTGCATCGCCCCGATGAGGCCATTGGCCTTGTCCAGAACCTCCTAATTGAAAATTACTAATGATCGTGATGCGCGAACGTTGGCGGAACGCCTCCTCGAAATTGGGAGCTTACGGGCCGACGCCGCCAAGTCACTCGAGCACGTTTATGAGGCACGCGATGAAATTCGCGATCTAGTTCGAGTTCTGTCGATTCAGCTTGAGTGTTTAGGGTCCGTCAGTGATGCGACCCTCGACCAACGCAAAGACGTGTTGCGGCGTATCGCACATTTAAGAGACACGCGGCTTCACGATGACCAGGGGGCATTCGAAGCATTTGCCAGCCTTGTGCCCCTCGAACCTTCAGACGCGGACGTTCGGCAGCGTTTGCTCGATATCGGTCGGCGTTTGAACAATTTATCCACGGCCGCGGAGGCTATGAGTGAAGCTGCCCGCAACGCCGACTCCTTGTCGGTGCGCGCTGAGATCCTCATGCAGGTTGCCTCCGTACAGGAAAACGGCCTTAACAATGTAGCGGCTGCAGAGGCGTGTTATCGAGAAATTGTCGCGCTGGACCCCGAGGACGCGGCGACGGCTTTACCCGCGGCTCAGCAACTCGAGCGAATATACGTTGGAGGGAGTCAACCCAGCCAACTGGCAGAAGTGCTTCGAATTCAGGAAAAACTCGAGGACTCCGGCGAGCGTCGTCGCCGGTTGAGGTTGCGACTCGGAGAGTTGTGTCGCGACGTTCTTGGCGACATACCGGGTTCAATCAAATCATATCAGGCTTGTGTAGCCGAAAAGGCCGACGACGACGTTGCATTGGAAGCGCTGGACGGTTTGTACGAGCGGATTGAAGCCTGGTCCGATTTGGCGCACGTCCTCGAACAGCGGCAAGCCCTGGCGACCGACGAGGCCACCCGGCGAACGTTGGGTGTGCGCCGTGCACAGCTGGTATCGGACCGATTAAACGACCTGGACATGGCGGTGAATGTCTGGCGGCGGCTGATGGAGGAGTTGGGTCCAGACCGGCAAGGTTTGTCTGCGCTCGAATCACTCCATGAACGACAAAAGGCCTGGCCCGAACTGGCCGATACGCTGGAATCGCACCTCGAAATCGTTGGTAGCGGTCCTGAGCAGCTCGAGCTGCTTGCGAAACTAGGGGATGTTCGACGAGTGCATATGTCCAATTCCACGGCGGCGCTAGACGCTTACCGCCGGGCGCTTGCAATCGACTCGAAACATCCGCCAACTCGCGCAGCACTCGAAGCGATGCTCGACCACGCGGATATGCCCGCAAGAAAGGACGCTGCGGACGTACTTCACCCAATCTTCGAGGCTGAACACGATTCGGCTCGCCTAGCGCGCGTGCTCGACATCCTGATCGAAACCACGGATGATCCTGTTGACCGCTTGGCGTGGCTGGAAAAGGCCTCGAAAGTAGCGGAATTGGAACTCAAGGACGCCGGCCGCGCATTTGGCTACGTAGTACGTGGCACGCGAGAGGCCGTTGGCCATTCGGACTTGGCACAATGGCTGCAGCACTTAAGGGGTCTGGCGACTGCGGCTGGTCAGGAGTCCGCGCAAGTGAAGCTACTGCGCGAAATCGTCGGAGATATCTTCGACGGCGAGACTCAGCTAGCGGTGACACTCGAAATCGCCAGTATGGCCCAGAGCGCGCTCAACGATCGCGACTTAGCGCGGGAGTATTACGAAAAGGCACTCGAACAACATCCGGACAATCGCACGGCACTAATCGCCCTGCAAAGTATCCACGAACAGTCGAACGACATACGAAGTCTCCTCGATATTACGGCACGACGAGTCGAATCTGCGCTCGATGGGGAAGAGCGCAAACAGTTGCTCTTTCGGCAGGCGAAGTTGCTATCGGAGAATCTTGGAGAGAAGGCTCAGGCCATCGAGGTTTACGAGCGCATAGTGGAATCGGATGCAGATCCCGTTGCAGTACAAGAGCTGGAATTACTTTATCGCAACACGCAACGCTGGGACGCATTGGTCGCGTTGCTGCAAAAACGCGCTGAGCTGCCGGGCGCGGATTTGGCTGCAATTCACGTCGCCACAGCGGTAGTTTGGGCCGACAACGTGGGCGACATGGCACGGGCTCTGGACGAGCTCGAACTCGCACTTCGGGGCAAGCGTCCCGACGACGCCGCGGTCGCGGCGCTCGAGAAGATCCTTACCGGTGCCAAAGACATCGAAAGCCGGGCTCGAGCGGCGACTTTGCTGGAACCTGTCTACCTGATGCAAAGTGACTTCCGCCGCGTAATAGGTACCCTAAAGGCCCGATTGGACGCAACGTCGGACCCGATCGAGCGAAAGGAACTACTCGCGCGCCTTGCCAAGATTTACGAAGAGCAGACCGAGGAATACGTCGAAGCTCTCGAAACGACAGCGCTGCTCTTTCAAGAAGATCCAGCAGATGAAGTCACACAGGGCGAACTAGAACGGTTGGCGAAGGTGTCGGCTGCCCAGGCCCGTCTAGCCGAGATCTATGCGGGTGTACTCGATCGCATCACCATCGATGACGTTGTGTCAGCAAAGTTGGCGCAGCGCGCGGCGGACATTTACCTGTCCGAGGACGCTCCAGCTCAAGCGCTCAAGTATTACAGCCGAGCACTGGCATTTGACCCGGAGAATAGCTCCCTATTCATGGAAGTTGATGCACTCCTGCAGCGCCTCTCAAAACATTCTGAACGGGTGGCGCTTTATCGCAAATCCCTGGAATACCAATATGACGCTGGCGCGCGCGTCGAGGCGCTTCACGTTATTGCCGATCTTCAGAAGGGCCCGCTTTCCGATATTGCCGCCGCTATTGAGACTTTGCGCGAAGCGCTCGAAATTGATGATAGCCACCCGCAGACACTCGACTCACTGGCTACACTATATCGGCAGCAGGGGCGTTTCACCGACCTGGCGCAACTGTTGCTGAGAAGGGCCGAGGGCGCTGTTTACCCGAGTGAAAGCGCCGGTCACCGTTTGACGCTGGCACGGCTCTATACCACCGAATTGAACGAGCCGGAGCGGGCCCTCGAACAACTAGAGGAGATCGTTCGCTACGAGCCTCGCCAGCCGAATGCAATTGAAATGCTCGAGGTATTAAGGCTCAATCCTCAGTTGCGCGGCAGGGTCGTGGACGTTCTTAGGCCACTTTACGAGTCCGCCGACGAATGGCAGAAGCTGATACGGTTAAATGAGGACCGTTTTGACTTAGCTGACAATATTGCTGACAAGGTTTCCGTATTGCGCGAAACGGCAACCCTCTATGAAGTGCGCGGACACGATCCGGAGAGGGCACGGCAGGCCTACGCATTCGCCTTGGAAGCCGATCCCGATGACTCGAGCGTCCGAGCAGAATTCGAGAGGCTAACGCTTGCCACCAATCAATGGGAAGAGCTCCGAAATACCTACGAAAAATTGCTGCTGCGGCCGGAACTACTGGGCAAGCGCGACGTCATCGCCCTCTTGGCGCAAACTTGCGATCAGCGACTGGACGACCCACGACGGGCACTCGCGTTGTACTGGATGCTCTACGAGCTGGAGCCGGGTGATCGTCAGACAATTGAGCAGATCGAGCGGCTCGCTACGCTGCTCAGTGACTGGGGTACGTTGGTCAAAGCGCTCATAGAGAAGACTGACCTTTTGACATCAGACGAAGAGCGCGCGAGTTGCTGGAGACAAATCGGCGAGGCTCGGCGTGACATGTTAGAGGACCGTCAGGGTGCGATCATTGCGTATGAACGAGCGTTGGAATTGGATCCGAATAGCGCATTTACGGTTGATTCACTCATCGACTTGCTAGATTCCACGGGCAGTTACGAGCGAATGGTCGAGCTGCTCGTTCGCCGCATGGAGTTGTGCGAGGACGACGCCGTTGACGAGAAGTTCGAACACTTAGTACGTGCGGGTGACGTCACGACACAATCGATAAAAGACCCAGTCAAGGCAATCGATTTGTTCGTTCGCGCACTGACTTTGCGACCCACTGACCTGCCGCTACTTGTAAGGTTGGAAGGGCTATATTCGCAACAGGGCCAATGGACGGAGTTGCTCGAGAATCTGCGCGCTCAGTGTGAATTGTGCACCGACGCCGCGGCCCGAGGACGATTGCGCAATCGTATGGGGACCTTGCTGGCCAACGATATTGGAAGTTACGAAGAGGCGCTCGATACCTATCGTCAGGTGTTTGAGGACATTCGCAACGATGAATCGACGATTCAGTCCCTCCTGATGATTGCGTCCGGTCACGAGGAGTTACGTTCCGCCGTGGCGGGTATCCTGCTGCCGGTATTGGAATCTGCGTCTGGATTTGACCGCGTTGTCGAGGTGCTCGAGCTGCGGCTGACCAGCGAACATGATTCTATTCAGCGCTGCCAAACACTTCGAACGATTGCAGATGTTCAGGAGACCAAGCTGGCCAATCCGCGTGGCGCTCTCGACTCGCTGCTACGTGCTGTTACCGAGCGCCCAGACGAGCCAACCGTCCACGCGGATGTGGAGCGATTGGCGGAAGAGGTACACGACTGGCGCAAGGTACGCGACGTCCTCGGCGAGCGTGCTCAAGCAACGTTCGACCCGGACTTGGCTTGTGAACTTTACAGCCGTCTAGGTCGAATCGCGGAAGCTAAGTTGGACGACCCGCTTCTCGCAGAGCAGTCGTTTAGCGCTGCAGTCGCTCAGGCGGGTGATCGACCAGAACTGCTGGAGGCTTTGGATCGCCTCTACGCGCGACTCGGGAATTGGCGATCACTTGCGGATATTCTCGAACGCCGGGCTGCGGCGGTATCAGGGTCCGCCGAGCAAGCAGAATTCTACAATCGACTGGCGCGCATTCAATTGGAGCAGTTCAACGAGCCCGTTCGTGCGCTTGGGTCGATTCGTCAAGTTCTGGAACGCGCGCCCGAGGACGCTGCGGCGATTGCGCTGCTCGAAAGCCTAACCGAACAGCGCGACTTGTTCGAAGAGACCGCCGAGATCCTCGAGTCCGTCTATCGAACTTCGAGGCAACCAGAGCGCCTTGTGGCATTGCTAGCTAAGCGCGTGGCCTCGGCGACGGATACGGTTTCCCGACTCGAATATCGACGGACTCTCGCGCAAATTCTCGAGGACGAATGCAATGATCCGGCACGTGCCCTTGACGTGCTGGTTGACGCTATGACCGAGACGACTGGAGACGTCCGACTACTCGATGGCGTCGAGCGCCTAGCCGACATCACGAAGAATTATGCGAGGCCTGCGGCCGCTCTGGAAGAAGCATTGCAGGTTCGTCCACCGGCTTCCACGGAGATGGCGCGGGACGTCTGGATTCGACTGGCCTCCTGGCAACGGGATCGCCTTCTGGATTCAGCTGCCGCCGAACGCTCGCTTTTGCACGCGCTCGAATGGGATTCCAACAACGATGACATCCTCGTTCAATTGGAGAGCTTGCGGCGCGTGCCAGGGCGCGAGCGCGACCTCGTAGATACATTGCGGCAACGAGCCCGCATGACACTCTCAGATGAGATTCGCGCCGACTTATTCCAACAAGCGCGACAAGTTGCGGCCTCAATCAACGATACTGCAATGGCGGAAGCGATAGTTCGCGAATTGTTGGGTTTTGACGACGCGAACCTTTGGGCGATTACCGAGTTGACGGCACTGCGTCGCGGTGCCGAGGATTGGGCGGAGACACTAAAGCTACTACTTCGGCGCGCGGAATTGGAGGCCGATAGCAGAATCCTGCATGACATCCGCCACGAGGCAGCCACGGTGGCAAGAGAGCGCCTGTCCAATACTGCGACCGCAATCAAACTCTACTCTCAGCTATTTGACGACGACCCCATGGACGAATTGGCTGGCAATTCGCTGAAGGGCCTGCTGCTTGAGGCGAAAGATTTCGAGTCGCTGATCCAGATTCTGTCCAGGCTGGTTGATGTGGCGAAGGGCCCGTCGGAACGCGCTGAGCTAAGATTGCAACTCTCGAGAGTTTACGATGAGGATCTGGATAAGCCTCAAGCGGCAATTTCCGAGCTTAATGCGATCTTAGATGAGGTACCCAATCACGCTACCGCCGTAGTCGCGCTCAGCAAAATCTATGAAAAACTAGGCGCGAATGAGGACATGGCCGAGCTGCTCGAACGTCAGATAAAGCAAGCTGAAGCCGCCTCCGACGAGGACGCCAAAGTCGAATTGCAGATGCGCCTGGGCGAAGTCTGTGAGACACGTCTGGGTGATGTTGACCGGGCATTAGCGACATTCCGGCTGGTGCTTGACAGTCTGCCGAACCATCGCGGAGCACTGGAGGCATTGATTCGTTTGCGCGAGGGCCAAGGTGACCTTGCACAGGCCGCAACCTTGCTCGAGTCGCTGGTCGCAATTGTGCCTGAAGCGGAGCGCACGAGTGTAGGGGTTCGTCTAGCCGATACACGTGAACGCCTGGGCGATGAGAGAGGGGCGCTAATGGCGCTTCAGCGTGCGCTCGTGTCCGATCCTCGAAACAAGGAGATTCGCATGCGTGCACGTTCCCTTTCCGAGAAGATGGGGGATTGGGATGGTGTCGCGAAGTTACTCTCAGATGAGGCTGATTTGGTCGAGGTCGCTGCCGACAAGGTTGGGCTGTTGCGCGAGGCGGCAAAAATACGGTCGGATAAGGCTCAAGATTGGTCGAAGGCCGCAGCGCTTCTCGAGCAGGCTAGTGGGTTCGCACCTAACGATCGAGAACTGCTGCTTTCGCTCTGTGATGCATATACTTCCTCGGGCCGAGCGCGCGAAGCGGCGATGGCGCTCGAACGCATAGTTGAATCTTACGGGGGTCGGCGCACGAAGGAATTGGGTGAGATCCATCGACGACTTGCCCAGGCCTACCTCAGTCAGGGCGAACCCGATCGAGCCAAGGATGAATTGGAGAAGGCCTTTAGGATCGAACCGGGAAACGTCCGCGTGATTGCGCTTTTGGCCGATGTGTGCTTGCAAATCAATGATGCAAAACGTGCTCAGCAACTTTACAGTTCGCTCATAATCCAAATCCCGAAGCTTGGGCCCGACAGCCCCATTTCCAAGGCGGAGATATACGCGCACCGAGGCGAGGCAAGTCGCATTCTGGGAGAGAAGCAGAAGGCCATTTCGGACTTTGAGCGGGCTCTGCAGGCGGATCCGACAATGGAATCCGTGAAGGCCAAACTAGCCGAACTAAAAGCGTAGACCGAAGAGCCCGCGCTTCTACAATTGTGAGCGCGGGTAGCGCTTTTGGCAGCGGATCCCCCGCTTTTGTGGCAATAGCGCTCCGTGATTCCGGCTGGAACGTTAGTTTACATCGACGGACGTAGAGTTCGCGAAGGCGAAGCCAAGATCAGCGTATTCGATCGAGGGCTCCTCTACGGGGACTCTGTGTTCGAGACCATTGGGACTCATGCAGGTCGTCCATTTATGCTCGTGGAACATATCCGACGCCTGCGTCACAGCGCGGAGCTCGTGTACATAGACCTTTCGGTTGACGACGCTACGCTATGCTCCGAGGTCGAAACGGCGGTAGCCGAATCCGGCCATCCTGAATGCTACCTGCGGCTTACGGTTACGCGAGGAGTAGGCGGATTGGGTCTTGATCCAAGCCTGTCAGAGCATCCCTGCCGAATTTTGATAGTAACACCCCTGCAGCGGCCTGCGCTCGAGGCATACGCGGATGGGGTAAGTGCAATTAGTTACCGCACGCAAAGGACGGCGGAATCGACGCAGGCCTCCGGCGCCAAGGTGGGCAATTACCTGGTAGCAGTATTGGCAATGCGGCAAGCGAAGCCCGCCAATGCCAATGAGGCATTGATTGTAAACAGCGAAGGCCAAGTCGTCGAAGGTGCAACTTCGAATGTGTTTGCTCGATTTGGGCAGGAGTTGGTTACACCGCCGGAATCTGCGGGAATTCTACCCGGGATCACGCGACAGTTAGTGCTCGAAGTGGCCGAGCGATCGCGGATTGCGGTTAGCTACCGATGTCCGAAGTTAAGCGAGATCTCTAGTTCAGATGAGATTTTCATTACCTCGAGCGTGCGGGAAGTTTTGCCGATCGTGAAACTTGACGGATGTAGCGTTGGTGACGGACGTCCGGGCCCGTATTATCGGCAAATTAGTGCCGGCTACGCTGCACTCGTGAAAGAGAAGCTCGCGCAGGCCCCGCGATTCTTCCGTGCCGTCACGACAAAATAGTCATGCGGTTTAAAGCTCGCGGGTGCCGGCTGGCAATTCCAAACGCCTTGACGATGGGGCGAATGAAGGTTGGTACACGACATGCCCGGTGAACGGGTAGCCGTAACTAATCAGCTTTCGAGTGGCGGCGACTGAACACCTTCGGTTGCGCCTTCGGAGTTGGGTTCGGAAGTGGCTTCGGTATGCGGTGGCGATTGTTCACCGTCGGCAGCTTGCGGCGGAGTTTCTGGCACTGATTCCGAAGGCGAGGTAGCCGTTCGGCGAACGGGTATGCTCAGTCTACCCTGACCTTGGGCTAGTAGCACCGCCAGAGCTTTGTCGAAAAAAGCGCGGAGAAACCCCACTTCATGCGGCGGGTCCGTAATTAATCCTGCCGCCGCGATGCGCTTCATGGCTGCAACTACCTCTAACGTTTTTGCCTCGCCTTCGCGGGACAGCACACTGAGCGCACTGTCTTTCATCGTAACCATGAGCTGTTCGCGAGCCTGTGGCGAAAATAGGCGATCGGTTGCGGACTTGACCTCACTTTCGATGATTGCGGCAAGTTCGCTCTGCTCGGGCTGGACGTCGGGTGTCAAATGCTCCCCAACCTTACTCAGCATTTCATCGAGCGCCGCGCGAGGTGGCAACCAATTACGAAATTCCGGCAGTTCGTGCAGCCGCGCTGAGGCAGATGCCATCTCGCGGGCATCTTCATCGGCCAACTCGAAACCTTCAGCGTCGAAGGGATGTTCGGGTAGGGCGTCGGGCGCCGGCTCTAACAACTTGGCGATCGTGGTGAGGCCGAGCGGCTGCGGAACCCCCGACGCCGTGTGGCGTTTCCGCGCCTGGACGATGCGAAAGCGAGCCCAGTCAAGAGGTACTTCAATGGGCTTTAGAGAGGAGCCGGGCGCTAGACGCGTCATCGCCTCCTTGAGTTGAGTAAGGCTCTGTTCGCCAGACTCTACACGGTGGATTCCGATTTCATCGTGCATGTACACGAACGCTGTACGGTAACGCCGGGTTGGTGTGTGCGCAGCCAGAATAATTACGACGCCCCCGGTTGCATCGGGTGGCATCACCCAGGCTCGAATCGTGGGAACCGAATTAATCTGCGTTACCGTCGCGACTCGGCCGCGTGCGGGAATTGTCACGCCGCGAGACTTCAATATGTTCAGCCCGCGGCGCGCGACCTTCCTGACCGCGCCCGACCCCTGCTCGGCTGCTATTGCTACAGCTGCCGCATTGCTTTGCGCCACCCAGGCTTCGATGAGTGAGGCGGCGTTGTCACCTACTTGTGCCAATGCACTGAGAGCTTCATCGGCCGATGCGGAAATCAACGACGAGTCAAACTGAGAATCATTCGAGGTAATTGCCATCCGTCCCCTGAAAACTAACACTGTCGCGGGTCAGAGCCCGGAGTATTTAGATCACTTTGCACATGCGATGGCGTCGATTTCGACCGACACGCCCCGTGGAAGCGCGGCCACCTGCACCGTCGCGCGAGCCGGGGGATTCCCTGGAAAGTAGCTTCCATAAACGGCATTTACGCTTGCGAAGTCATTCAAGTCGGTGAGATAAATGGTTGTTTTCACTACGTGGTCGAACGTTAGGCCTGCTGCGATCAAAACAGCACCTAGATTTTCCATGACGCGGGTAGTCGCAGATTCGATGTTGCCGACGATGACCGCTCCGGTTTGTGGATGAAGCGGGATCTGGCCACTCAAAAATACCCAGTCACCCACCCGAACTGCTTGAGAATACGGTCCAATTGCGGCCGGTGCCTGGTCACTGACGACGGATTGTCTGATCATTGGGTGTCCCTTGTGGTGACATGGTTGGGCATTTTCTACTTCTCAACTTCCAAAGGTCGGCGTCCGAGCACCGCACGACCCAGGGTAATTTGGTCCGAAAATTCGAGATCACCCCCGTGAGGAATTCCGCTCGCTATGCGTGAAAATGCAATCTCGAGACCGGCGAGTTCGCGCACTAAATGTAACGCAGTGGCCTCACCATCCACGGACGGTGGTGTTGCAATGATGATCTCCTTGACGCCGTCCCGTGTGACAAGGTCTGCTAGTTCTTCTATTGGCAGATCTTCAGGACTGATCCCGTCCAGAGGTGATAGGAGCCTTCCGAGCACATAGTATCGGCACTTGAGCACATGACTGCGCTCCAGTGCCATCAGATCTTGAACCTTTGCTACGACGCAGAGCTTCGTATTATCGCGCTCAGGGTCTAGACAAATAGTGCAGATCGCGCGGCCTTGTTCGTCAACCTCGGCTAAATTCCGGCAGCGTTCACAGGGACGAATGTGAGTCTGAATATCAGCCAATTCTGCCGCCAAACTTTGAGCTAGCCCATTTTTGTCGGTCAAGAGTTGCATGACGAACCGGAGCGCGGTCTTCTCGCCCACCCCGGGTAGACGTGAAAACAGGCTTACGAGTCGAATCAGTCGCCGCGGTAGCACGGCGACAGCGTGATTCGAGATGAGTTCGGGCGCAATGCTGAAAAAGCGCGGAACCTATCTCAGATTCTCGGGCACCCTAACGTCGCGAATGTGGGCGCCGAGTATTTCGATGGCCTGTTGGATTCGCGGGTCCTTTTTGGACTGTTGCACCAACGCACGCAAATTTCGTGTTCGGTTTGCAATTTCTTGCGCGGCAAGCGTAGCGCGACCAGCGACTGCTTGGCAGTTCTGTTCGATAGTAACTACCGTGGTGTTTTCGCCTCGCTCAGTTCGAGCCTTGGTGATCAACTTGACCAAGTCCTCGGTACTGAATTGGTTATTCAATGTGCTCGACGGCGGCCATCCCAGATGCACTTGACTTTGGCTGATTCGAATCGGCACCGCATGCTCAAGAATTGCCGCAACATCAGGCCGTTCTAGCGCTATGGTGTCAACCAGCTCCTGCCAACTAGCGAGCAGGGCTTGATGGTCTTCGAGAGGTTCGAACTCGCGTGGTAGTTCAGATTCGACCGGCGTCCGGATCGCAATCGTCGGTTTGTCGGGCGGTTCTTCATCTCGATCGGTATCTCGATCAGTCGGTCGTCGAGTTGCCGCCGTCGTTGGCTCGCGAGTGCGCCCGCGATTGGGTGCGCTAGGCGCGGGTCGTTCATGGGCACCTGACTTTGGCGCTGAAAATGTCCGAGTCGGTGCAGCTTTTGGTGCCGAGGCGAGTAATCTATGCTCAAGGGCCCCCAATCGGTACAGCAGTTCATCCATGGCCAATAGGGGAGGGCGACGGGCGAGTCGCACCAGCAACATTTCGAGGGCAGCGCGCGGCTGCCCGCTGCGCACGATATCGTCGAAACCGGCGGAAAAACCCTGATGAAGACGCATCAAGTCGTCAAGATTTGCGCTGGCCGCTAGGGCAATGACGTCGGCCTTCTCTGAGTCGGGCAGGTCGAGCAAGTTGTCGGGGTCTTGGCAGGCCTTCGCGACTACTAGGTCGCGCAACAATCCAAGAAAGTCCCGAGCAACGTGTGAAAGATCGAAACCCTGATTGGAGAGTTGCTCGACGATTTGTAAGGTATCCTGCGTCTTGGCTTCAACCATGGCGCTGGCGAGATCATGCAATACCTGCCGGCTGGCAACGCCAAGCACTAGTGCGACCGATTCTCCTTCGAGCTTGTCGGATTTCCAGGCGATTACCTGATCGAGCAGGCTCATGGCGTCGCGCATGCTACCGGCAGCTTCGCGCGAGATTATCGACAGTGCTGCTTCGTCAAAATCGATACCCTCGGCAGATAAGACCGTGGCCAGCCGTTGAGCAATAAGCCGGGCTGGAATCAACTTGAAGTCGAAGCGCTGCACGCGGCTCAGGATTGTAACGGGGACCTTGTGCACTTCGGTTGTCGCAAATATGAACTTAACGTGCGGCGGAGGTTCTTCGAGCGTCTTTAGAAAAGCATTCCATGCGTTCTGCGAAAGCATGTGCACTTCGTCGATAATGAATATCTTGAATCGATCACGTGCTGGGCGATACGGCAAAGCTTCCTGAAGCTTTCTGACGTCATCGACTCCCGTGTAGCTAGCGCCGTCGATTTCCCGCACATCGACGTCGGAGCCGGCCGTAATCTCGCGACAAGCGGCGCACTTCAAACACGGGGTTGGAGTCGGGCCAGGCTTCTGTTCCGAAGGTTCCGCGTCGGGATCTCCGAGGCAGTTCAGTGCCCGCGCCAATAACCTTGCGCTAGTCGTCTTTCCGACGCCTCTTACACCTGTGAACAAGAACGCGTGTGCGACGCGGCTTGAAGTTATGGCGTTCGATAGCGTACGTGCGACATGATCCTGTCCGACTAAATCGCTAAATTGAGTGGGACGCCATTTGCGGGCCAATACGACGTAACTCATGTTATTTCCGCGGACTAGCAGATCGGAATCGGAACCACCAGCCGTTCAATTGCTTTTCGAGTAGGCCCGCCGACGGAAACCACAGCTGTGGTGAACTCGGCTGGACCGTCCCCGTGGTATACCACGGCGCGTCGATGCGGCCTGCGCGCCGCCGAGCCGAACAAAGTCTTTATCTGCGAATGACTTCGGCCGCAACCCTGTACACGAGTCGCTCGATCGCAGTATAGGCCAACTGAAGTTTCACCCATGGACTGGAAGTTTATTTGCGGAATATTGACCGCAGAGGCTGTCGCTCAGATGGGCCTCGCTCTGACCCTGGCGTTCGCGTTCTTGTTAGTTCGCCTCGAATTCGAGCATCTTTTGTTTGCGCTGCTAAGCGTTGCCGTTGCACTGCAGGCGATAACAGCAATTTGGCTTACTTGGCCAAGCCACGCGGATCCGCACCAAGCGTCCGTCATCGTGCATTGCATTTTGGCTGTAGCTTCCGGTATTCACCTTCACTATGTGCTCGTGGTTGCGGGGCAGTCCCGGCGCCGTAAATTCGTCGCTCTGGGATATGTCATTGCGATCATCTATGTGGCGCTTATGGCGTCGAGCGCCATTTGGCCCAAAATCCCAACCGCCCTGCTAATTCAAGCCAACCGCATTCCCGCAGCGTACCCGCATTTGGCTGCGCCCCCGATGGCTCTTGGTTTCAGTTTCTATGGCGTCATGCTGGCAGAGCTAGCCTTCTGTCAATTCTTACTTGCTGGTGCAATTAGGCGGGGTCGAAGAGACATTACTCTGATCATCATGGGTATGTTCGTGATGATCGTAGCTGCCACGAACGATATTGCCGTGATGATGCGGTGGTTGAACACTCCATACCTCTTGTCGCATTCATTCTCGGTCTATGGTTTCTCCGTGGGACTCTCGTTGTTGCTACGGTACCGAAGGCTTGTCGTAGGTTATGCCAGCACTGAATCGTCGCTCAACAAGCGAACCGAGGAACTGAGGAAATCACACGCGGATCTCGAGGTGGTTCAACGCGAGCTTTCGAGCAAGAAACAACTGGCAGCGGTCGGCGAATTGGCAGCCGCTATCGCACACGAGGTTCGCAATCCGCTGGCAATAATCGTTAATGCCGTCGCGGGCTTGCGGCGAACTTCCTTACAGGAGCAGGACCGGCATACGCTTTTGGGGATTGTTGATGAAGAGACGGCACGTTTGAATCGACTGGTCACAGATCTTTTACGATTCGCCAGGCCCGTCTCGATCCGACGATCAACCGTCTCTCTTGCAGAACTCGTGCGCCGCGCCGAGCTCAGCCGCGGCTCCGAGCATCGATTCGAAATTACCATACCGAGCGATCCGACACTCGGAACAGTCCAAGCGGATGCAAATTTGTTGCGATTGGTATTCGATAATCTAGTCGCGAATGCGTGTCAGTCGATGCCCGAGGGCGGCACCGTCCGAATCCTGGTCGGTGAAGGCCTGTTGAGCGACGAACGTTGCATCAAGATCGAAGTCATCGATCAGGGGCACGGCATGGACGAATCGGTTCTGAGTCGAGCAGTGGACCCATTTTTCACCACTAGGCCCAGCGGGACTGGCCTGGGCCTTCCAATAGTTCATCGAATCGTCGCGGCCCATGGCGGTGAACTACACATGGACAGCGAGCCGCAGCGTGGAACGACGGTACGGCTGCTACTCCCGATTGTGCCGAGCGATGGAACTGACGAACTCGGCAAAGTAGGGTTGAATTCGTGACCACCAAATCAATGAATGACCTGGATTTGCGCCGCACGGTTGAGGCCCTCGACAAGCAGTATTTGTGGCACCCGTACACCGAAATGGGCAGTTGGATTGAGTCGGCTCGGCCACTCGTAATAAAGAGTGCGGAACGCAGCCGGCTGTACGATCTCGACGGTCGCTCGTTCATCGACGGCAATGCTTCGTGGTGGACGTCGCTTTTAGGCCACAATCACCCGCGCCTGGTTGGGGCTCTGATACGTCAAGCCGAGGAATTGAGCCACTGTTCGTTGGCCGGAATGACCCATGAACCAGCTGCGCGTTTGGCTGCCGAACTCGTTGCCGTGGCGCCCGCCGACTTGACGCACGTGTTCTTTAGCGATGATGGGTCCACTGCAATCGAGGTCGCCGTAAAATTGGCCGTGCAGTATTGGCGTCAGGTTGGCTCGCCAGATCGTTATCGTTTTGTCGCATTGGACGGCGCATTTCACGGCGAAACATTGGCTCCGACTGCATTGAGCGGCGTAGCGGAATTTCGTCGCCCATTCAATCGAATCGTCATGGACGTCATCCGCGTTTCCGCTGGGGCTAGCGGTATTGCGCAAGCGTTTGCTCAATTGCGCGAAGTTTTATCGCGAGATTCCGCCTCGATTGCGGCCGTTGTCATTGAACCCATCCTTCAAGGCTGCGCCGGCATGCGTTTGTACTCTGCAAAGTATTTATCGGAGTTGCGAAGGATCACCCATGAATTTCGGCGTCCTCTTGGTGGCCGATGAGGTCTTCACCGGGTACGGTCGAACTGGGCCATTTTGGGCATGCGAACATGCTGATGTCGTCCCTGATATTCTGTGCACGGCCAAGGGGTTTTCCGGTGGAATGTTGCCAATGGCGGCAACGCTAGTAAAGGACTTCTTGTTTCGGGCATTCATAGGCGACAAAAGCAGGGCCTTCTATTATGGTCATACATTTTGCGGCAATCCGCTTGGAGCAGCAGTTGCTCGCGAGGTCTTGAGCATCTATCGCGACGAGAATATCCTCGAACAGGCTAAGCCCAAGGCGGCGAAAATTGCGGCTGCTTTCGAAGGACTGTCGAATCGACCGTACGTATCGAATGCGCGAAGCCTTGGGATGATGGGAGCCCTAGATCTAGTGGGGGATAGCGGTTACTTTGGCGAATTGGGTTGGCGTGTTTACGAAGAGGCGCTGGAGCGTGGCGCATATGTTCGGCCCTTAGGAAATGTTGTTTACATTACACCCGCTCTGAACATTCCTGATGCTGACCTTGACGAACTGCTCGAGATTGTCGGAAAGTCGCTAACCGCCACGTTCGAAAGGTAAACCTAGGTCTTGCCCGTTGAAATTGGCCCTTGACAACTGCTGACGTTGTCCAATGAGTTCATCGCGACCTACCCATTGAAGAGGCAATTTTAGTGTCAAAGCGGGAACATTATCTCTTTGTTTGCCTCAACGTACGCCCCGACGGCAACCCGCGCCCTTCATGTGGCAGAAGTGGTTCACCAGAAATTTATGCGGCGCTCAAGGCGGAGCTGCAGCGCAGGGGTCTCTCAAAGACCGTGGCGCGGGCATGCACTTCCAGCTGTTTGGATATGTGTGACGACGGCCCGATCGTCGCGGTCCAACCCGAAAACACCTTTTATAGCCATATGACGGTAGAACGCGTTCCAGCCGTCGTGCAGGCGTTAATAGATGGTAATTTCGTAGAGGAGTTTCTCGTACAATCGGCTACTTCGGAGGAGTCGAACAAGGACCGTTGACCTCGTCGCGACTCGATGACATCGTCGTCGGGTGGACGACATAATTGAATCCGAATCACTTGAGGAGTCACCCCAGGCTTCGAATACGAGTATTGATATGTCGGTGCTTGTCGTGGACGACGAGCCGAACAACGTGACGAGCCTCGAGAAGATATTCAAGAAAGAGGGTATGCGCGTGGTAGGAGCGCCCAACGCACGCGAGGCGCTCGAACAATTGCGCAAACGGCGCGTAGACGTTGTACTAACAGACCTGATGATGCCCGGGACGTCCGGCGTCGAGTTGCTTCGGGCAGTAAAGGAAATTAGTCCCGACACCGAGGTCGTCGTCATGACGGCTTTTGGGACAGTCGAGGTGGCGGTGCAAGCGATGCGCGAAGGCGCCTACGATTTCGTGGAAAAGCCTCTCAAGCGACTATCGATCGTCAAAAGTGTGCGAAAGGCGGGTGAGCGGCGCCAGCTTTTGGCGGAAAATCGATCATTGCGCCAAGAACTTCGACTACTTACGGAACGAACGATAATTGGCCACAGTCCCGCTCTGCGCCGGGTTCTCGAAGTCGTATCGCAGGCCGCCCCCTCGACTGCAACCGTGTTGGTGCTGGGCGAAAGCGGGACTGGCAAAGAATTGATCGCGCGTAACGTGCATGCCAAAAGCGGCCGCTCAGGACCATTCGTGGCGGTCAACTGCGCCGCGATCCCGGAGTCAATACTGGAAGCCGAGCTCTTTGGGCACGAGCGTGGTGCATTCACGGGCGCAGTGGCTCGTCGCGAGGGTCGATTTGCGCGCGCGGCCGGGGGTACGATATTTCTCGATGAAATCGGTGAGTTGTCAGCGGCGGTTCAAGTGAAATTGTTGCGGGTGCTTCAGGAAGGGGAATTCGAACCCGTTGGAGGGCGCACCCAGCGCGCGGATGTCAGGGTTGTAGCTGCAACCAATCGGGACTTGACGGCTGAGGTTCTGGCTGGGCGTTTTCGCGAAGACCTGTACTATCGGCTCAACGTGATTGCGGTTACGGCTCCGCCGCTGCGAGCCCGGCGCGAGGACGTTCCTCTCCTTGTGGATCATTTTCTGGAGAAGTTTTCTCACAAGAACAACAAGGCTGTCTTGACAGTTCCAGCTGAGGTAATGAACAAGCTCCTCGACTATTCTTGGCCAGGCAACGTACGCGAACTCGAAAATGCTATGGAGCGAGCCGTGGTTTTGAGTCGCGGTGAGGCACTCCAATTGGGCGATCTTCCGGAAGCCATTTCTCAGGCCCAGGCTTCCGCGGTTGATGCGCTGACGTTTCCAATCGGTACGCCTCTCGATGAAGTGGAGCATCGGCTAATTCGCGAGACGCTTCGACACACATCGGGCGATAAGGCACTGGCAGCACAACTTCTCGGAATTTCCACTCGGACCATTTACCGAAAGCTTGGCGACGTTGACGGGGGGGGCCGCGGCGAGGTTGAGTGACAGATTGGCAGAAACCTGGACCTTTGCAGGTTAGGTTATGCCAGGTTGTCGGGGGTCAAAGGGCCTATCGTAGGCCATGAAGCATATTCCCCTGGATTTCTAGCGCAATGTCGGCAATTACCCGCTGGCACACAACTGGCAGCCAGCCCGAGATTGTCCGTGTCGTTCGACGCCCTACTCAAAAAGTACTCAGTTTACGTCCTGCTCGCGCTTGTGGGTGCGATAGCCTATTTTCAAGCCGCGGGGACGATGCAATTGCTCGGTGCATCCCTCACGGCACCGACCGGTAAGAACGCCGGGGTGATGACGGTGCCGACACCGCCGGCTGCGAATCCAAACAGCAACCCCAAGGATGCTGAGCCCATTCTGGCTCGCAATGCGTTTGATTCTGTTACCGGACCCCTCAACAAGAAAGTTACCGAGGCCAACGACGATCAGCCGCCAGCCTTGGATCTTTCCGATCCGCTCGGCGCCGCACAATGCGAAGGAATCCGTGCGGCGATTATCACTGAGTCCCCCGACCCCATCTGGTCAATTGCGGCACTAGCAGGGCCGGGAGAGACCAGCCCAAAGATGCGCAGGATAGGTGACGAGGTGGCGAGCAAGCAGGTGGTCTACATTGGGTACAATTCCAAGGAAGAGAGCCCGTCGGTATGGCTCGCGTCGGGTGCTGTCCTGTGCCAGGTCCTACTCTTCCCGCGCGCGCCGGTTGCAAACCCGCAGGGTGCGGAGGGCGGAGCATCGGGAGTACCAGCAGAGCCTGCCGCGCCACGCGGGCCTGCCAAGATTCCGCAAGATATTGCTGACAAGATTCAGAAGATTAGCGACACGGAGTTTCGAGTCGATCGTTCTGTCGTTGACAAAGTACTTGAGAATCAGGCTGAACTTATGCGTTCGGCGCGAATCATCCCTGAAACCAAAGACGGCCAAGTGGTGGGGGTGCGTCTGTTCGGTATTCGGCCCGACACATTGCTTGGCTCGCTTGGAATCCAGAATGGCGATCGTCTCGAAACGATTAATGGATTTAGCATGTCGAGTCCTGAAAAGGCGCTCGAAGCTTATACCCGACTACGCGTTGCTGACGGCTTGAAATTGCAAGTCAACCGTCGTGGTCAACCGGTAACTCTCGACATCCAATTCAAGTAGTACGTAATGAAGAATCGGAACAGCATCTCCTGGTTTGCAATCTGTGCGCTGACGACCTCGTCATTGTCAGTGCTCGCTCAGACGGCGGCCGCGCCCCCGCCACGCAAGGCAGCTCTGCCGCAAGCCTTCGCAGGTGCGAAGGGCATACCCGATAAAGATCCGCCCGGAGCTCAAGGTTCACTGCCGTCGACAATGGAATCGATAGCCAAAGCGGTGGACGTCCCCTATCGACCGAAGCCGGCAGGCCATCTCGTAAAATTCAATCTTCAGGATGCAGATTTAGCTGAACTCGTAAACCACATCAGCGGGCTCACCGGTAAACGATTCATTTACGGTGCCAAGGTGCGCCAAATCAAGGCGACCGTAGTATCGCCGGAACCCGTTACGTTGGCTGAAGCTTATGAAGCATTTCTCTCCATTTTAGAGTCAAATGGCATGACCGTGGTCCCTCACGGCCGCTTCTTGAAAATCGTCGATTCAGGCGGGGTAGTCAATCAAGTTACGCCGGTGTACGCGCGCGGTGAGCCAGTGCCGGCTTCGGACCGATACGTCACGCGTCTGTATAGGATGCAGAATATCGGCGCTGAAGAGGCGATGAACTTGCTGAACAAGTTCAAGAGCAAGGAAGCGGACGTATCCATTTACGCCCCGGGGCAATTGTTAATCATCACGGACACCGGTAGCAACGTCGAACGAATGATCCGGATCCTTGAGGAGATCGACATCGGTGGCGCTAGCCAGAGCATGTGGGTTGAACATGTGAATTACAGTTCAGCCAATGACCTTGCACAGCGCATGACCGAACTGTTCGGGTTGAATCAACCCGGTGGTGGTCAAGCGGCGGGGCTCTCCAAGATCCTGGCTGACCAGCAGTCTAATTCTCTCATCGTCGTAGGGCACGAGGATGCGTACCTACGTCTGCTAGAATTGCTCAAGCGTCTAGATGGGCAACCTGACGATACAGGGCGAATTCGAGTGCTTCCACTGCAACACGCCAAGGCGGAGGATTTGGCGAACGTTCTAAATCAAATGCTACAAGGGGCAAAAACTGCTGGGACGAACCCAGGCGGTCCCGGTGCCGCTGCGTCGCAGTTGTTTGAAGGTGAATTGAAAGTGGTCGCTGACAAGGCAACCAACTCGTTAATCGTCACTTCCTCGGGGCGCGATTATGCAACGGTTCGCCTTGTAGTCACCGAACTCGACATGCCGCGTCGGCAAGTGTTTATTGAAGCCGTGATCATGGATCTGGACGCCAGTGATTCGAATGTGCTTGGCGCCGCGTGGCACGCGGGTTACCAAGACAACATTGGAGGCGGCGGGCCATCCACTTTCGCAACGGGTTTCATGGGCAGCAAGTCCCTGCCGTTTCCGAACAATCAAGATCTTTTGCAAGGATTTGCAGTGGGTGTGCGTGGTCCTGGGCTGCCAGGAACGGAAAACCTTCTCTTGCCAGGACTCACAATACCAGCGTTTGGTGTCGTGCTGAACGCACTGACAACCAGTGGTGCATCGAACGTTTTGGCGACCCCGCACATTATTGCCACCGACAACGCGGTGGCCGAGATCAATATCGGAAAGAATGTGGCATTGCAGCAAAATGCCGGTGGAGGGTTGGGCAATTTAGCAGGCCTTGCTGGCTTGGCTGGGCAGTCCGGGACCGCTGCGACGGCGCTGGGCGGACTCGGAGGGCTGGGCATGATGGGCGGTATGGGGTTTGCCGCGCCGCGGCAGGACGTCGGCATAAAGATCAAGATGACCCCACACATCAACGACTCGAATCAGGTTCGACTAGAGCTTGAAGAAGAGAGCAGTGATACCGGGGCACCGGAAGGCGCGCTGGGAGCCATCCCGATCATCAAACGCACCGCTCATACGACGATCACGGTCGAAGACCAACAGACGGTCGTGATCGGCGGACTAATGCGCGAGACATTGTCCAAGGCCGAGCAAAAAATTCCCCTCCTCGGCGATATCCCCGTGCTTGGTTTTCTGTTTCGCCAAACTACGAACACCAAGAAGAAGTCCAATCTATTGTTGATAATGACGCCATATATCGTGCGGGAACAAGCGGACTTGCGCAAGATCTTCGAACGCAAGATGCAGGAGCGACAGGAGTTCCTGGACAGGTATTTCGTGTTCGGCAATGAACAATGGACTCCGCCGCGCGACTTCTCACGCGCAAATGGACTCGTCGAAGATATTCGACAGGCTTACTTCCACGTTGAGGAACAGATAAGATTGCTCCGAGAAAGCGCCCCAACAGCGCGTTCCCATCGGCAGTCTCAAGCAATCGAGATTCCTCGATTGCCAATCGGCAATACGGGGGCCAAGCCGCCGCCCGCCGCAGCGCCACCCGGCGCAGCGCCAGCGCCAGCTCCGGGACCAGCACCCGCGGGTCCAGCGGCACCGCCGGCTGCGCCAGCGGCACCCCCCGCCACGCCCGCGCCCGGAGCGATTCGTCCTATGCATCGACCTTCGGTGGTACCGAGTTGACAGCCTCGAACTGAAGTCGAGTCCCCCGTCGTAATCCATCCGATGGCACGCAGCGTCAATATGGAGCGAATGGAGTAAAGCCGTGCAAGTTCAGCGTGAACTCAGCCAAGTTCTGTGTCGTCGGGGCCTTCTGAGCCCCGATGCCGCCGAGCAAGTCTTGGAGCAGCAACGCGAAAAGCTGGTTCCACTTTACGATTTGATCATTCAATCGAAAATTGCCTCCGAAGTTGAAATTGCAAGGGCTCTGGCGGCCGAATGTCAACTGGCTGTCATTGAATCCATCAACATAGACGAAGTAGAAATCTCCGCAGCGACTCGGGTTGGGATAGGTTACGCGAAGTCGCATCGACTCTTAGTCGTCTCAGAAGGCGACTCGGTCGTTAATGTAGTCTGTGGCGACCCATTTGACGTCGAAGGGCTGGACGCCATTCGCGCCGTATTTTCGAAGGAGGTCAAGATTTGCGTTGCGCCGGCAAGTGTCGTAGCGGACGCAACCAATCGAGTATACGAGCGGCAACAAACGAGCGATGAACTGCATTCGGAGGAAGAATCATCGGAAGACGAAGAAATCGATATACTCGAATCCGATGACGACGCCCCAGTAATCAGGTGGGTCAACAGCCTATTTTTCCAGGCCGTGAAGGAAAGAGCCAGCGACATTCACATCGAGCCGGAAGAACGAGAAGTCATCGTGCGTTACCGGATCGACGGTGAGCTTTACGTTGCTCGTCGCGTGAGCCGTCAATTCATGAGCGCCGTAATTGCTCGCGTCAAGATCATGGCAGGCCTGAACATAGCCGAAAAGAGGCTGCCCCAGGATGGCCGCATTTCGCTCCGGATTGCAGGGCGAAGTCTCGACATACGTGTTTCAACGATTCCAACTAGTCGCGACGCTGAACGAATCGTGATGCGTTTGCTGCACAAAACGAACATATTGCTCGATCTCTCCGAGCTTGGCTTTAGTGAGCGTGACTATCACTTGATGCATAGGTTGATTGAGCGTCCCGACGGCATCATTCTGGTTACGGGGCCAACAGGAAGTGGAAAAACTACAACCCTATATGCTTGCCTGAACCGAATCAATAAACCCAATACCAATATTCTCACCGCAGAAGATCCAGTCGAATACGAACTCGGCGGCGTCCACCAGGTGCCTGTGCAGCCAAAGATCGGTCTGACATTCGCGAGTGCCTTGCGGGCATTTCTACGCCAGGACCCAGATGTAATCATGGTCGGCGAAATTCGCGACAAGGAAACGGCGGAAATTGCGATTCATGCATCCATGACCGGCCATCTCGTATTGAGCACACTGCATACCAATGATGCGGCCGGCGCCGTTACTCGTTTGGTCGAGATGGAGATGGAGCCGTTTTTGGTACGCTCGACGGTGATAGGCATATTGGCGCAACGCCTCGTGCGTCGATTGTGCGAATCCTGCAAAGAAGCTTACACCGCCACGCCCTGGGAACTCGAGCAAATAGGAGTCGATCCCGTCCGTTCGAAATGGAGGATGGACCGAAAGCTAAATCCTCGCTACGCCGTGCCGGAAATTCAGTATGTTCCCTCAGGGTGGAGGGAAGCAACAATGCCGACGTTATATCGCGCTAAGGGCTGCGAGCGTTGCGAGAACAAAGGTTTCACGGGTCGGATTGGCATTTACGAGCTGCTGTTGATGGACGACACGGTGGGCGGACTCATTTTGCAGAAGTCCGATGCGCAATCGATTAAACGCGCAGCCCAAGGCCAGGGCATGGACTCGCTCCGTGATGACGGTGCCCGTAAGGTCTTCGAAGGAAGAACAACAGTCGAGGAAGTCGTTGCGGCGACTCAAGAAGATATTCTGCTGGATGTATAGCTATGCCAGTTTGGGAGTTTCGTGGGATTCAAATTCGCTCGGGTGGCGCCGTAAAAGGCGTCCGCGATGCTGAAAGTCCCAAGGCCTTACGGGCGCTCCTGCGTCGCGATGGTGTCCTGCTAACGGAGGCCTCGGAGGAAAAAGAGCGTCGCAAAGGTGCAAAGCGTGAGGTTGACCTTCTCGCCTTTTTTCGCAAGCCCAGTGCGTCGGATATCGCTGTAATGACGCGACAATTAGCCACTCTAGTTCGGGCAGGTGTCCCACTAGTCGAATCCTTGTCGGCTTTGATGGATCAAGTCGAAAAGGAATCGCTAGTTAGGGTCTTAGGGCAGGTTAGGGAAAGTGTTAATCAAGGAACGGGTTTTGCCAAAAGTCTCGAACAGCACCCGAAAATATTCCCCTCCCTTTACCACAACATGGTCTCCGCCGGAGAGGCGTCGGGCAATCTAGAGTCGGTGCTCGAAAGGCTTGCGGATTTCATGGAAAGTCAAGCGAGATTGCGTGGCAAGGTCTTGGCCGCGTTAATGTATCCAGCGCTGATGAGTGTGGTCGGATTTGCGGTGGTGACCGTGCTCATGATCACGGTCGTGCCCAAGGTTACCGCGGTGTTTGACAATATTGGCCAAGCGCTCCCTTGGTACACCCGACTTTTGATCTTCAATTCGAATTTGCTCGCCAACTGGTGGTGGGCAATCGCAATTGTCGTCACGGTCGCACTGTGGCTATTTCGTCGCTGGAAGAAGACAGCCGCTGGTCGCCTAAAGTGGGATCGGTTTCAACTGCACGTTATCATCTTTGGGCGACTCAATTTGTTGGCATCCGTTGCGAGATTCACCCGCACCCTGGCGACGCTTCTATCTAGCGGCGTTCAGCTTCTGCGAGCCATGGAAATCGGGGGTAACGTTCTGCAAAATTCATATCTGCAGGGAATCGTGGCGGATGCAATCGGCTCGATCCGTGAGGGTGAAAGCATCGCAGAACCGCTCAAGAGAAGCCGCGCCTTTCCGCCCATGGTGACTCACATGATAGCGATTGGCGAGCGGACGGGTCAACTCGAGCAGATGTTGGAAAACGTCGCGAGGGCCTATGAGGCCGACGTAGAAACTCGAGTGACGGCACTCACCAGTCTGCTCGAGCCGCTCATGATAGTTGTTCTCGGAGTAAGCGTCGGGTTCATCGTCATTTCAATTCTAATGCCGCTGATGCAGATGAATCAATTGGTGCAATGAGCATGGCAAGGAAGCGCATCACCGACAGCAGAATATTTTTCCCGTGGGAAAGTCACGGTGGTATGCCTCGATGGATCGGTTTTGGTCGCCTGCGACCGATTATCGCCTTTTCGCTGCTGCTAGTTGGAATTCTCCTGATTGCTGGACGTGAAAGCCGTCAAGCGAGCGCGCGTCAAACGCGAGCAATGCTGCAAGAGACCGAACTCGCGGTGCAGGCCTACATGGCGGAACATGACGGTGGATGTCCCGCCAGCCCCCAGGATGTCTCGCCGCACCTAAAACGTCAGGTGCTTAGGCGCGATGCGTGGGGGCAGCTGCCACGGGTGATTTGCCCGAGTCGTCAAACTGGTTTGGGCTTCGAAGTCGTTAGCGATGGCCCCGACCGTACACCGGGTGGACTAGACAGAGTTGAGTGATCCAACAAGGAATGCGTTATGAAACAATCGACCTTTGACACGATTATTGACCATTTTTCCGGAATAACGGCGGTCTGGAAGAAATCAAAACGACGACTGGCAAGAGGAGTCACGCTAGTTGAAGTTTTGATTGTAGTAGCAATCGTCGCCATGGTGGCCGGCGGTGTAACCGTCTTTGCCTTGCCAAGATATAAAGAGGCGCAAATAAGGAGCGCTGAAACATGGGCGCGCACGATTCGCGCGGCAATCCAGAATTGGCAGGCAGCTACCAACGAAACTACCTGCCCAACAGTGAGTCAGCTCGTTCAGGAGAAGCACCTGGATCCGGGGACTTCTACCAAAGACCCGTGGGGCCAGGACTTCACCTTGAACTGTACCGAGGACGAAGTGTTCGTTGGAAGCTCAGGCCCCGACAAGAAAAAGGGAACCAAGGACGATATTCAAATCCCCAAGGCGACCGCGGTTACGGGTGAGCAAGGCAACTAAGTGCGTGTCGTCACCGGACATCGACAAAGTTCCGGAGTTCCAGCGCCGAACTCTCGCGGAATGACACTTATTGAAGTGATGGTTGTTCTGGTGCTGGTGGCGATATTGTCAGGCGTTATCGTGTTGGGTACGGGTAGCATTACCAGTGGACGCTTGCGGGGAGCGGCTACGTTGGTGGTTTCTTTGTCAAAGGTCGCAATAACCCGTGCCAACGCTACCGGTCGTCCGGTGAGAATCGTATTTGATATTGAGCAAAGTCGCATCGGTTTGGAAGAGGCATCGGGTAGCCGCATGCTTCGTTTGACGGAAGGGGAGAAGTTGACAGGCGCCGGTGCCGAAGCTGCAACCGACGCCGAGAAAAAAGCGGAGAATGAAGCCGAGAATTTTTTGCAAGGCGCCCGTATCGCCCGGCCCAACTTCGTGCCTACCAAACACGTCGAGCTGGGTGGCGAAAATATGGGAGCTGGGCATGAACTCGCGAAAGGCATCGTGTTTCGTCAAGTCCAGACCGAGCATGATATCAAGCCGCGCACCGAGGGTCGTGCCTATCTCTATTTCTGGCCGGGTGGCGCTACGGAGTGGGCCAGCGTTCAGCTTCAGCCCAAGGGGAAGAAGGATGTACTCACCGTCGTCATAAGCGCACTAACCGGACGTTCGCAGATTAAGCAGGGAGCAATTGACCTTCCCGAACGGCGGTCAGACGGTGAAATCAGCGAACGCGAGGAGGCTTTGTGAGCGTTCGCGCTTATGAGAATGGTTTTTCGCTGCTCGAGGTCCTGGTGGCACTCGCGATTCTTGGACTTGGACTGACGTCAATATTGAGTGCGCAAGCGGGCTTATTCTCAAGCTCTGCCCGCTCCGGACATGTTACCTCGGCATCGAACTTGGCTCGCTGCAAGCTGTCGGAAGTTGAAATCAAACTACTGCGTGAAGGCTACCAATGGACTGAACAGAAGGGGGAAGGCAGTTGTTGCGACGAGGAAGATGAATCCACTTACAGTTGCAAGTGGGTGATTGAACCAGTGGTTTTGCCCGAAATGAATATGAGTTTGAACATGGATGGGGGAGCAGCGCCAATGCCGGGAGGGTCAGCTTCTGCCGGGTCGTTCTTGAGCGGCTTCAACCCGTCAGATACAACGGGTTTGGGTGCAAGTCCGCTGGGCGCGTTGGGCGGATTGATGCCTGGCCTTGGTGGCGCCAACGCTCCCTTCGGCATGCTGAGTAGCGGATCGGGCTCAGGTGCGGGTGCCGGAATGGGGGGGCTCGCGACAATGGCATTGTCCATCGTCTACCCAACGCTAAAGCCGATGCTCGAAGCGAGCATTCGCCGCATAACCGTAAGCGTCAAATGGAATGAAGGAACCTCTGAAAGGAATTTCGACCTCGTCGAATATGTGACCAATCCAATGCAGGGCCTGCCCCCGATGGGGTCTGCGTCATCAGGCACGGGAAACCCGCTGTTGGATATGCTTTCGGGTCTTTCCGGCACTGGGCCTCCAACCAATCCCATGGCCACGCCTGCAGGCCGTTAGAGAAGGTTGGTCAATGTCTAAACCGCACGACTCATATCGCCGAACTGCCGGATTCACATTGCTAGAGGTTCTGGTAGCCATTGCAGTACTCGCGCTTTTGTCGATGCTACTGTATGGCGCATTCTCAGGAATGAAACGCAGCAAGGAAGGAGTCGAGCGAATCAACGATCGACAGCGAGAAGGACGAATGGCCATGGCCCGTATGGTTCGCGAGCTGCAAATGGCGTTCATTTCCGCCCATGAACCCGTCCCACCAACAAGGCCCGTTCAGAAGACGGTTTTCAAGGGGGCGTCTGGAATCCCAGGTGATCGAATTGACTTTGCAGCATTTGCACATCTTCGATTGGACCGTGATGCGCGCGAATCCGACCAGTGTGAGTTGTCTTACTACTTGGGTTCGAACCCGGAAAAGCCTGGTATCGTGGATTTATTGCGTCGCGAGAGCGCGACAATCGACATGGATTTCGAGCATGGAGGTCGTGTAGAGGTTCTTGCGACCGACGTTGACCTCTTTGATGTGGCCTTTCTGGAACCACAGACAATTCAATGGCTCGAGACCTGGGATTCTACTCAAGCGACCGGTCAATTGGGGCGCTTGCCGATGCAAGTGAGATTGACGCTGGTGCTCAATGGCGGGAAGCGTTCATCGCGGGGTCGCTCCCAGTCACCGATTAGACTCATTACCAAAGTGACGCTACCGATTCAGCGGGCCCTCACTTTCGCCACTCAATGAGGATGCCGTGACCAGGAGGCAAGGAACCAACAGAAGGAAGAAGGAGCGCGGGGTGGCGCTGGTCATGGTGCTAAGTGCCTTGACGGTATTGGCCGTCATGCTTACGGAATTTCAGCAGGAAACCAGCGCCGAGCTCGGCTCGGTCATGTCCGAACGTGACGCCGTTCAAGCCGAATACGCCGCGCGCAGTGCCATCGCTTTGTCTCGGTTGCTCCTGGCTGCGGAGCCAACGGTTAGAAAACCACTCTCGTTCTTGTTACAAAATGCGCAGATCCCTATTTGGGAGCACGCGGACCTGATACTAGGCGCGTTTAACAACGAAAAGAGCGTACGTGATTTTGGTTCGCTTATTGGCGGCAACATGGAACGAACCAAGGCTCTCGGGATCCCCGGTGCGAGTTTTGAGGTTACGATAGTCGATGAAGATTCAAAAATAAACCTGAATGCCGCCGCGCGCGGCGCTGGCTACAAGGCACAAGTCAGTCAACAGGTGTTGGGCCTAATTGGCCCACCCCAGTATGACCGACTCTTTGAAGGTCGAGATGCTGAAGGCAACTACAATGAGCGGCCCACCGTATGTAGCGCGATCATTGATTGGACCGACACCGACACCATCAATGACTCTTGCCTCAGCACAAGCCAGGCTCAATCTACCGAGGGAGGTGCCGAGGACTCATTTTACCAAATGCTTAAACGTCCTTATGAACGAAAGAATGCCGCACTCGATAGTCTAGAAGAATTGCATCGAGTCAGGGGTATCTCAGATGACTTTTGGGCGACATTTGTCGATCCAGATCCGGACGACGCCAAGAGTCGAATCGTTACTGTCTGGGGCAGCGATAAGCTGAACGTCAATACATCTAACGCAGTCGCAACGTTGGCGGCTGTGTGTGCGGCTGTGCCCGTTGGACAAACCACACCTGTTTGTAGTGACATGGTGACCCGCTCCAAAGCGATATCGCTGATGGAAATGTTCCGCCAACTGTCGGCGGGAATTCCAGTTTTCCATTCGGTATCGCAATTCACGGCCATGCTAAAGCCTTCGGCTTCAGCCTCAGCTGGCGCATCGGCGGCGGCACCAGCGGCTTCCGCACCCGGCCTTGGTGGCATGTCGTCCCTAATGTCGGGTCCGCCGTCGCTGGAAATGATGGGCATTCCACCGATTCCGGGGCTAGTGGACGCGCTATTGCAAAAGACTCTAGGGGTGCAGAGTCAAGTATTCAGTATTTACGCTACTGGAATCGTAAAAAATGGTTAACGAGAAACCCGCAGCCGGATCCACGTGGTGGTCGATCTTCGCGGTGCGCCCCCACCTGGCACAAATGCAATAACGATGGCTCTCGCAGCTGGGCTCGGTAGCGCGACTGCTGGAACGACGACGCCGGCACCAACTGCGACTGCAAGCGCATCAGCACTCCCTTCGTCACTACCGACCGGTCCCCAGCCCGACGGAAATGTGATTTACTATCGACTCAATTAAGGAACTCTATTCATGGCGCGAGCAGTTGGAATTGAAATTTCGCCAACCCACGTGAGGGCGGTGACAGTCGCGAGCAGTTACCGGCACAATGGCGTCGAGCGGACCGCGGAGGTGGAACTTACCGCGCACATCGATCTTCGTGCGGCCTTGGAAATGGTTGCGCGACCCATGCTTACACACGGCGAGTCAGTGGCAATCGGAATATCGGGTATTGGTGCATACCTACTGCGCGTGGAATTGCCAATCACGGCCTTACGTCAAATTGAGCAAATCGTTCCGTTCGAGTTGGAAGCTCGCGTGCCGGTGGACGTTGACGATTTGGTTCATGATTTCATCCTGAATCGTGACAGGGGTGAACTTGATTCTCATAAATGTAGTAATCGCTGCGGCGCCTTTGCAGCACGTCAAGAAGCTCATTGAAGACTGTCGAGCGGTCTTGGGCAAGGAAGTTGAACGCGTTGGATGCGGGCCTTTCCCACTCGTAAATCTCATCCCGTACTTGCCCAGGAATTTCTCCGAGGACCCCACGGTAATGATTCTCGATTTGGGCGAGGACTGCAGCGATGTCTTGATTATTCAGCAGGGGCGACCCGCCTTCGCTCGAACAATCGCCCAGGGTATAAAAAATCTGCCGCACTCCGCTGATGCGCTGGTTGCCGGCATCCGACAGTCACTAATCGGATGGTTGTCTCAGACGGATCTTGCCGTAAGCAAGATCTATCTAACGGGTATCGGTGCAAGTATGGCGGGCGCCGAGTCATTCCTTTCGCAGCGTCTTGACGTTGCCGTGCTGCCGTTGCCAAAACTCGACGTAACTTATTCCCCGGACGCAACCTGGGAATCATTGTCGAGATTCTCAAAGGCCATGGGAATTGCCTTGGGGCTGGGGGTGCGACCGAACGACCCAGACCTGCGTAGTGGCCCTTTATCATATCAACGAGGCTACGCGTTTCTGAAGGAAAAGGCGCCGCTGTTTGCTGGTTTGCTGACGGCTATGTTCATAAGTATCGTGTTTGCGAATTGGGCAAGCCTTCGATCTCTAAATCGAGAGCAAAGAGTTCTCACCGATGAATTGGAACTTGCCAGTCAGCAGATCCTTGGCAAGTCAATCACCGAGCCATCAGAGGCTCAAGAGTTGCTGGCGCGACGCAAGGCTCTCGAAGAGTCGGACCCTATGCCACACATGGACGCTTTTGACGTGCTCGTGGCGATCTCGAATGCAATTCCCGATACAATTATTCATGACATCGACGAGTTCGACATGCAACGGGAGCACGTAAAAATGTCGGGAATTGTGGGGCTTGCCGAGGAAGCTCAACAAATTGCTACAAAACTCAAGGACCAGCGCTGTTTTCAAGACGTGCGGCTAGCCAAGGTCGTGCAAGTCGTAAATAGCGATCGCCAGAAGTACGGATTGGAGTGGGACGTACGTTGCCCTGAGGATGAAGTAAGCAAGACCAAGAAAAAGAAGACCGATGAATCCGGCGGAGGTGCCCGATGAGCTGGAAAGATCGACTCGTTCGCATGGACCCGCGAGAACGCAGGCTATTGACGGTATTCCTTTCTGTCGTTGCGGTGATTGTGCCAATTGTGATTCTAGTGATCACCAAACGTGCCGTCATCGTGAGCCAATCCGAGAACGATTCAATTCGCAAAGTGCTTGACGATCTCGCGGAGAGTCAGCCAACGCTGGCCAAGAGCGACGCAATGCGTCAGGCCGTCGTTGCACGGTATGGTCGAGCTGCGCCACCACTCGGCGCGTTGCTGGACAATCAGGCGCGCCAGAACGGGATTGAAATTCCTGAAAGTCAGGACAGGCCGGTCGTGCCCCACGGCAAACGCTTCGACGAGCGCTCAACGCGCATACAGCTGAGAAAGGTTGGCCTAGCGAGCCTTGCAAGATTCATGGAAAGTGTCGAGAAGACCCAATACCCCATTGTATTTTCTCGACTCGATATCAGAAAGCGACTTTCGGAGTCAGATTCATACGACGTGGAACTAATAGCCAGTGCCTACGACCGCAAGGAAGCGCCGAAGACTGAAGGCAATCCGAGTGGAGCCGCATCGGGTGCTCCGAGCGGATCTGTGGGTTCACCGCGCGAAGGGTCGCTACCGTGACGCCACAGGTAAAGAAATGGGTTGCGTGGACGGGCTACCCGCTAGCGTACCTTGCGCTCCTAGCATGCTTTGCGCGCATGACTTTCCCGTTTGATCGACTTCGTGATCGCATCGTTGGTGACTTCAATTCCCACCAAGGTCCGACGTCGCGCCTGAAAATAGGCGACATGAGCGGTTATTGGTTGTCAGGAATCGAGGCGGAGAATATTGCGATTACACAAGCGGCGAAGGGAAAGGTCGGGGAACTGGGAACCGAAAACAAGCCCAAAGTGATAAAGATCAATTCGGCGCACGTGAGTCTATCGTTGCTAAGAGTGCTTGTCGGGACAATGGCTGTATCTTTTGGTGCGGAAGCATTTGGCGGACAGGTTTCGGGTACCGTAGCCAGTGGATCTAACGAGCAAACGTTCGATATTGGGCTTGAAAGTCTAAATGTTGGTCAAATGCCGGTTCTGGACGATTTGGTCGGTCTCCCCATGAAGGGCAATTTGCAAGGTCAGTCCGAAATCGTCCTAAGTGATCGTAAGTGGGCCAAGGCTGACGGCAAGTTGGGGCTAGTAATTGACAATTTGAGAGTCGGCGACGGGAAGGCCAAGGTGCTCAACGCGATCGCGCTGCCAGAAGTGAACGTTGGAAAGGTAAGTTTGAGCGCAACCATCGCAGCGGGGCGCCTGAAAGTCGACAAGCTCAACGCTAAGGGTCCGGATCTGGATCTGGTCGTTGAGGGTGGCGTACGTTTGCGTGATCCTGTGGGCGCTAGCATGCTGGACCTGAATCTCAGATTTCGATTCAGCGACGCTTACCGCGGGAAGAATGAAACGACGCGAGCGCTTTTGGGTGAGCCCGGTTCAAAAGCACCGGGCCTTTTTGAGATAACCCCGCAGGTACAAAAGTCAAAACGTCCCGACGGTTACTACGGCTGGCGAATCAACGGGACCTTGGACCATCCCGTATTCGAGCCTTCCAATGCACCAAGCCCCGCGAGCGCGGGTAGACTGCCGGTTATGGCTAGTCCGACGCCCGCGCCGTAATCATATTTGACGCGTTATCGAGCGCTGTTTGGCTACGAGTCGACCGCAATTCCCAATCTTCGGCGGAGGCCTAAGTAGTTGGGGCTGACTGAGAATACCGCGAGCGACTTGAGGCGCTCCTGGTTCGGCACCGAGGTGGCGTTTTCGTCGGAAGCGCGAATGACCTGCGCCGCCGTGTCCAAATCGTGCGCGATAAAGAAACCAACCCGATCTGCAGTTTGATCGACGCCAGCGACCCAGCGCTTTAGATCGAGCGCCGTGCCTTCTCTTAGCAACGTGGAAACCACCCTGGTGAGTTCGTCACGACTGGCTGCTCTAAGATTAGCCTCCAAAGAGTGGTGTGCTTCCATCACGGAGCCCTCGATATCGGGGGCGATGGGGAATTGGGGCGATATCAACTTGATGGCTGCGAACAACCACGAGCGAAGACCTGAGCCCGAAGCCAATACTTGTCTTACGTAAAATCCTGGTCGAAAGTACGTTAAGTGGCGGCCCGCTATGAATGCCGCAGCCTGAGGCGGCACCTTGGAGCTCATGGCTACTCGCCCTAGGCCAATTCCGCGCGGTCGGGCTATCAAGAAAGACAAACCACCAGGGTCGTCGGGTATTACGAACGACGAAGGCAACTCAATTCCCAATACACCAGCTGCATAAAAGAGTGTTTGGGGCATGGGCAGTGGAGTTTGACCGACGTCAATCGCCGTTGATGGATCTACACCTAGCCCGGCCAAGTCCGGCGCACGAGCAGCCACGATCGCGGGTTCGATTACCGCGAAAAGGTGAGTCAACAACGGGTTTATGTCGGCGTGAACGAGTGCTTGCCAGTCCTCGTCCTGAAGCACGGAACGTGCAGGCGCTGCGGTCTCGGCCCGCATGCGGCGGTAAAAACGTTCCTCATCCGCTTCAGCCAAGTTAAGCACTGTTAATGCCTGACAAAGGCACCAGGCTCCATCGGCATTTTTGCCTTCTGTGTGGAGGCGTCGCATCGCCTTGTATGACTCAACTCTGAAGGGATTTTGCTCGAGCAATTTCAGCTGCGACATCAGCGCATTGTGCATCCAGCGCAACGGATCGGTTGCGTAGAGGCTCGCGAGCTTCTCGGTATGCTCAAGCCGGGTTGGTTCGAGCTCCTGAACCTTTTCGTAGGCCACAATCGCGTGATCGGTCCAACCGAGTTCATGCTCGTAGAGTTTTCCGAGGCTGCTCCAGGCTTCAATTTGACCTGCGGTGTTATTGTCCTCGATGGCAGTTTCCAATTTGCGGCGTAACAGTCGATCGACCGCGGTTAGATCGCCCTTCGTTCGATGAAGCTCGATGGCCTCGTTGAGTGCTTTCGAAATCGAGGGGTCGAGTTCTATCACTTGTTCATAGAGTTCGAGGGCAGTGTCGACATCACCAAGTTGGCGCGCCGTGACAATTGCTGCGGTGTTCAAGTATTTTGCGCGCTGTTTGGCATCATCTTGGAAATTTGCCAATCGAACTACGATATCGACGAGTCGATTCCAGTCCTTCTCTTCGCTGTAAAGCTGCATCAACTTGGTTAGTAAGCGTCGGTCATCGGGGCGGTCCTCGAGCGCGGCGACGAGATTCTTGGCTGCTTGCCGGCGATCACCGAGCTTGTCGGCCGTTATATCTCCGATATCGATCAGCAATTGAACCCGATCATCGCCAATAGCAATATCGAGGTGTCGACTCTTGGTTCGTATAACATCATGCCAGCGCTGGAGCGCGGAGTAGCAGTTCGCCAACGCGACCAACGGCTCCATGGCCCCCGGGTCGGCATCCAACGAGGCTTCCAAAACCTCGATTGCAGCTTCCGGCTTGCCCCCGCGACGCAACGACTCTCCATATTGGTACTGAAGTCGCGAGTATTCGAAGTTGCGGAGTGTGCTGCCAAACCCGTTAACCAATGTTTGAAAGTAAGTTGCAAGTTTGGCCGGGTTGCCCTTCTCGAAGAGTGCTCCAGCTGCTGCAATTAGAACCTCGCCATTGTCCGGTGCCAACTCGAAGAGAGCATCCAGTGCCGTATGAGCCCGATCGATATTGTCGGACTGAACCAGTGCCTGTACGGCGCGTGAAAGTACGCGCACGGCCTCCTCGTTTCGTAATATCTCTACTCGGTCGATGACTTGTCCGAGGTACTTGGAGGCTTCGATGAATCGCTTTCCGTCAAATGCGATATCTCCCAACGTTGTCAAGGCGTCCAAATTCGTGGGATCGAATTTCAATGAGGTCTTGGCAGATTCCTCGGCTAAAAGGAAGTTTCCGGTGCGTTGATAGGCGATGCCCGAAAGTTCGCCGTAGAGGCGTGCCTTTGCGCGCTCTCCTTCGGTATGTGCGATTTCTTGTTCGATGAGCTGCGTAGCTGCATACGCGTCTCCACGAGCCAGATACGCTTCGCGTAGCGCAATTGCCGCGGTTGTGTGGCGCGGGAAGGCGTCCAGGGCCTGCTTGTAGCGTTCAATGGCCATGTCCAAATCGCCGCGACTTTGCAGTAATCTGGCTCCCCGCAAGAATTGCTCGGCTTTTGCTTCGGGCGTTGCGGCCTTTTCGGCGAGCGTGTCGATTGCTGCCAACGCAGCATCGGAGTCGCCCATTGACTCGCGCAGGCGAGCGAGTCGCTCGAGAGCTTCAGCCTGCTGAGGATCCTGGAGCAGTACGTCCTCAAACGCTTGCATTGCCCGTTCTGGAGAGAGTAACTGATCTGCAAACACTCGACCTAGTTGTAACCCGAGTGCAACCTTTTGCTCGGTAGTAGTAACTAACAATAGGTGATGTTCGGTATATTCTGCCACCTGTTCCCAATGGCTTTGGGCTCGATGCGCGCGGACAATTCCCACCAACGCCGACTCATGGTTCTGATCAATGTCCAGGATTGCCTTGTAGGCTTCCGTCGCCAGATTGTAGTCGAGAAATTCCTCTTCATAGACTCCGGCAATTCGCTCGAGCAAAAGAATTTGCTGCCGCGGTGTCGTTGCCAACTGCAGTTGCCGGTCCAGAACATCCACGACGTCTCGGTATCTGCCGGCTTTAGCGTACAGTCGATCCAACGCCTTCAGAGTATCAAGGTAGTCGGGGTTCTGAGCTCGGGCGGCCTCGAGCACCCGGATTGCTTCGGCATCACTCCCGAGGCGAAGCTCGTAAGTTTCCGCGATTTTACAGGCTGCGGCCAGTTGTTCATCGTCGCGCAGAGCCAAGCGACGGGCTTCCAGCACCTTAATATAGCCGCCCCAATCGCCGGTGCGTTCGCAAATTCTCCCAAACCCGTCGACGGCGCGCGCGTGACTAGGATCATCGGCAAGTACGGTTTCATAAAGCTGACGCGCGGCACCGACGTCGTTCATTTGTAGCTCGAGCAATTCAGCGGCATCCGTGCGCAAATCGCGCGCACGCGCTGGCGTTCGCGCGGCATCGGCCGACCTCGTCAGCGTTACCCCGAAGCTCTTGCCACTGCTGTGATCGGCGATAAATCAGTGCAAGCGATTCAAGCGCGGACTCGTTTGACGGGTCTGTCGCTATGACCGCTTGGAAGCATCTTGCTGCCATATCAGGGCGGCTGGCTCTGTCTCCGTACCACCTCCCTACGCGGAACCAACAATTTGTTCTTCACCTCGGCGGGCAGCGTCTTGTCTTCCAATGGGGCATTGCAAGCCTCGAGTACCTCCAACCAGGCTTGGTGCCTGGAACCAGCAAGGCGCTCGATTTCTTCGGCAAATTGATCCTTCTCGACGTCTTCGCAAAGCGCCTGGGTGTAAGCCACCAGCGCCTGGTCCAAATCGCCCAGTTCTTGGAGATAAATGCGGCCAATCTCGCCAAATGCGCGGCCGCGCTCGGTGCGACTTTCCGCTTGCTGACCACGCTGAAGGAGTACTTCGATCAGTTCCTCGAATTTCCCGAGGCCACGTAGAACCCGCTCGAGCGAGCTAGCCGCCTTGTCATCGGTTGGGTCCGACTCGAGCGCCATCGCGTAAACTTGTTCCGCTTTTTCCAAATTGCGGACGGCATGTTCGAAGAGTCCAGCTGCGCGTAACAGCAAGTTTTGGCGAGCGGCTGAACGCTCGAAGTCGTGCGCCGGAATTGAACTCGCGGCGATGAATAGTGCATCAGCGATCCGACCGGGATCAGCTCCGGCGTCAACGGCAGAATCGAGCGCGGTTGCCAGGTCTGGCCTGTCGGGTTCAACGAGCAGCGCCTCGATACGCGTATCGATCTCGGCCTCTGGAATTTCGGATACGCGGTACGCAGACGTTCCCAGGTCGAGCGCTTGCAGGCGAACCATCAGTCCTTGTGCGCTGCTCGGCCTTTGGTGGGGGTCCTTCGCCAGCAGCGACAACACGAACTCATCGACATCTCGAGTTACCCAACCACGCGGGGCTAGTGAACTTGGTGCCGCCGGCAGAGCCCGAAAATGCCCGTAAAGTGCATCGACGCCGTCCAACTCGAACGGAAGCTTGCCCGTAATTAATTCGTATATGGCGGCACCAAACGCATACACATCCGTCGCCAACGATGCGTTGTGCCCAGCAAGTAATTCTGGAGCAATGTAGTGCAGCAACGGCGACTTGGGTGGAACTGCCAGTAGTTGTTGTGACGACACTGCGATTCTATCCATGCCGCCATCGAGCAAGACCGGAATTACGTTCCCGACATTATCATGACCGATGATAATGTTATCCAAGTGAATCGCGCCATGCACAAGCCGCGCTCCATGAAGGTGCACCAAGCCATCGAGCAGGTATTCGAGAATCGGTCGCGCTTCTGCCAGGTGCATGGGCCCGGTTCGGTCGAGTCGTGCACGAATACATTGTCCTTCGACCCAATCGTGAACTACCGCGACTCGATTAGCGTCCTCGAGCAGTTCGACGTTCGAGGCGAGCGCCGGGTGCGTAATTTTGCGCGATAATCGCGCAAAAACACCCAACTTGTGCAGTCCCCGGCGATCTTTCAAGGCGCTCCGACTCAGCACTTTGAGTCGGAGTTGCCGTTCGCCATAGCGACCTGCATAACAATGTCCGTAACGACCTGAGCCAACGATTCGCAATATGTCGATACCTGCGAATGATTGGCCCGGATTCAACGGTTCATCGTTGAGAAAACCTTGGGCGCGCACCTCGTCAAGATCCGCTGAAGCATGCGGGCGAAGTATCGTTACTGCGTCGCATAAGGCTTCTACAGCGTCTTGATCAATGGCGAAGCTCACCAGGGCGCGAGCAAATGACCCGCAGGCGGCGGTACCTCCGATTCGACTGGGTTCGAAGCCCAGTATGTTCTGCGCTAATTCGAGCAGCGAATCGAGGTCGAAGAGTCGTTCTAGTTCAGCGTGAAGCGTATCGATCTGCATGAGCGTCCTTGTCGCAAGAAGTCCGCATACGGATGCCCAGCTAAAGACAATCCGGACACGGCCACGGGGCTCCCGAGCGCGGCAAACATACCCCGACCGCCTTGTCTAAGTGCACGTCAATTTGGAGCCTTGTACCCCGACCGTCCTTTTCCGTTGCTATTTTCTTCCCCTGGCGGCAGGACCCATGGCAGAGTTGCTGACGTTGCTGAAAGACTGGCTGACTCCCGAATGGGCTCTGCCCGCGGCACTGCTGGCGATGTCGGTGGTTTCCGTGCCGATCCTCGTTTTGTCGCCCAGTGGGCTTTCACGGCTGCATCACTTGGAGGCTGAGCGAGACCGTGTTGACCGGGAGGTCGCCCAAGCTACCCGACAAATTGAGCAACTCCGGGCCGAAGTCGCGCGGGCCAAGTCCGACCCAGCGGCGGTCGAGCGGCTTGCTCGGGACGAGCTAGGTCTTGTGAGGCAAACTGAGATTGTTTTTCAGTTTGGCCACTGAGTCGTTGTGGTCCTTACCTAACGTTCCCGGGTCGCGAAAGGATCCACGTTGTGGTCGCTGAGTTGGTCCGCCGATTATCCGAGGCAGGAGTGGTGTCACGGGACACTTTGGCTCAGGCCCTATTTGAATCGAGCACGACCGGCACCCACTTATTAAAGGTCCTTACGGATCGAAATGCGGAAAGCATTTCATCCCTGGAGGCCGAACTTGCCCGCGACAGGGGGCCCAATATTACGGGTCCGCTAGCCATCGACTTCTTGCAGGTACTTCGGCTACCCCTTGGACTCTGCAAGCGACTCTTGGCGGTGCCCCTCGAGGTTGAACCCACTAGTTCACGTTGGGCAATTGCCGTTGCGGATATTTCGGACCGTCATGTCGCCGCGGAGATTTCCTATCATTTGGGAGGGCCGGTGGACGTTCGGCGTGCCCCGCTAGGCGTCATGTTGGATGCTGTAACGATGACCGAGGAGCGGCCATTTAAACCAACCGGATTTCCCTTGATGGCTCCGGCGGACGATGAGCACACGCCCGCCTTCGGTACTGCCGCGATAATGCATCTGCGGCGTCCGCCAGCGCGCTGGGGCATCGAAAATTCGAACGAAGAGAGGCGACAGACGCCCCGTCGAGGACTCAGTCTGCCGCCAGTTCAATCAACGGAATCTCAGAGCGAACCGCCAATTCCTCTCGTGCGGCCGATACCGCCTCGTTCGGTGCGAATGGGTGAACTGCCGCAAAGCGTCGAACCGGTAGAGTTCTCGACCATACCGGCTAGTGCCCCGCCTTATCAAACGCAACGAGATTTAGTGAGTCCAAGTGTTAGTTCTCCACAAGAACAAACGGCCCAGATTTTGGCTGATTTGGAGACGAAGCGGTCCCCGAGGGATGTGCTCTTGGGATTTGGGCAAGCCGTAGCGATAGTCGCGCAGAGGGTTGCTGTATTTGCGGCGCGTTCTGGACACTATGAACTCGAGTACTTGTTTCCGGAACATTTGGAACGCAAACTGTCCGTGCCTAGTACGGAACCAAGCGTGCTGCAGACCGCCTGTCAAGCTGGCTACTACCTCGGTCCGCCATTGCGAGGAGCACAGGCCGATGCATTGGTACAAGCTTTGGCAATCGACGCCAATACAGAAATCTACGTTGTTCCGGTCGTCGTTGCGGAGCGCCCCGCGGCAATAATAGTCGCCGGCCTAATTGACAATACGTTCGCGGCGACGCGTTTGATCGATCAAATTGCCAAGAGTGGCAGTTCGATATTGGAAAAGCTCATCCATCAACGGCGACGCTCGCATTAGACTGAGCAGCAATCAGCAATCATCTATCAGTTATTAGAATTTCTGATGTCGGGCTGATTGCTGAGGGCTGACGTCTGATTGCTAGTTTTATGGAAACCGCGCCTGCACCCCAATATCGAACTCCATCCAAGTCTGAATAGCGCGCAATATTCCCGTCGTAACGCCTACGGCTGCGTAAGCGCCAATTCCTGGCGAAAAGTCGTACTGTGGACCCGCCAAGAGTTGCATCAGGAAATCCTGTTTGTACTCTTTGCCACGCCAGCTTGGGTTGCCGGCGCCTTTTTCGAGTTCCCAGCCAACCCCGGGTTGGAGGAAGAACTTGAAGGCTGAATCGCTCATCGTGTAGAGGCGTGCGCCGAATCCCAATGCCACTAACGGCTGAGTGTTGGTGCTACTCTCGCCCGATAGTCCGAAACGAGCCCACGCAAAAGGCTCAATGGCATTGATCGGAGCAAAACCCACCGCGACCTCGATTGCCGGTGGTGCTCCAAAACCACATACCTTGTGTTGGTCTTGGACATTGGCTGGAACCGGGTTCTGACAAAAGGGCGATGTGTCGTAACGGGACACGACTCGATAGGCACCGATAAATGCCGCGCGCAGCGAGAATTGCCCGGCGTGCGGGAAGCTGCGGTCTTGCTCACCGGGTTTTTTCTCGACGGGTTTCGCTTCACCCTCACTTTCAGCGGGTTCCTGCTTGTCCTTTGCCGAATCCGCTTTGTCGGATTCATTCGACGAGTCCTCGGCTGACGCCGTGTCGTCATCGGACGCCGCAGCGTGGGAACGAGAACAAAACAATGACAGAGCCACTCCCAATGAAACCCAACCCCGGTGCAGTCGGAATCGCATGGGCCCGACGGTAGCACTGTTGCCATTGCGTCGGGGAGTCTGCGGTCGCTCGGCCATGCCCGGTGGCACCTCCCGGCGCATGATCCTTGAACTTGAGCGAAAGCCTGCATACGGTCCGATGTTCGGCATCGCCTTGTTGTGGATGAGCCTCTAAAATTGTGGTTGTTGCTTCACTCGCAACACTAGCGGCCCTGAGGCCTAATTTGGCCCGAGACTGGAGAATACTCGGCTTTCTGGCCGTAACGCATTGGGACAACTATGAGAAATTCACGTGGCCAAAGAAACCGGCTACGCTGGTGATTATGTTCAAGGAGGCGCTCGTAAATATCGTTGACGGGACTCAAGGCGGGCTTGCTGGCCTACTGATGGACTTCGAGGGAATTCCACTCGAAACATATAGTCGTCCGGAGGCTGCTTTCGATATCGAGATCGTCGGCGCGGAAATAAGCGTGGTGGTTAAAGCCATCCAGCGCGCATCCGAAATGCTCGAGGCTGGCGAGACGCAAGAAGTAGCGTTCAAGAGCGATAAAATGGTGACGATTATCCGCGTCGTGAACGACACTTATTTCTTGGCTTTGGCACTCGAGCCCGATGGCAACTTTGGAAAAGGCCGTTTCCTGATGCGCGTGGCCGTGCCTGGATTGAAGTCTGAATTGGAGGCTTAGTCAGTTGGCAACTTCGCGCCGTCGCACCCCGCAACCGACGCCCCGCCGGCATGCAGGTCGAGGCGTGGTCAAGCCGACGCTGCATCGGCGTGCATCCGCCGCTGATGTCGTGCTTCCGGTATTGCGAGTCATGGTGCTAAGCGGTCCAAACCTAGATCGACTAGGCCGACGCGAGCCCAGCATTTATGGAACAGCGACGCTCGACGATATTCATCGACGCCTAGAGTCTGTTGCACAGGAACAAGGTGGCATTGTCGATTGCCGCCAAAGCAATCACGAGGGTGACCTTCTGGATTGGATCGGGCTGGCAGCGGACGGAGCAGCGGATGGCATCCTGATTAACCCTGGCGCATTGACGCATACTTCATACGCCTTGTACGATGCTGTGCGTTCTGTACTCATTCCTACGATCGAGGTTCACCTTTCCAACCCCTATGCTCGTGAGGAATTTCGCCGAAAGTCGCTAGTGGCGCCCGCATGTCTCGGGACGGTCGCCGGCTTTGGCGCGACGTCCTATCAGCTGGCGCTTTTGGGGCTTATCGACCACCTCCGAACCATCGCTCAGTCGCGGCCAATCGTCAGTGGTACACGCTAGCGACCCAAAAAGTGCTCGCCGCACTCCCTCTTCCCCGCTAAGCGGTATAGTTCTAGACTCTTTGGTACGTAGTGCTGAAGTGTGCTCAGGTGAATGATGTCGGTATCCAATCGCCTCGGAGAGTTACTTGTCCGTGAAAAACTTATTAGTCTGCAACAGCTGCGGCAGGCGCAAGACGAACAGAAGAATACCGGCCAAAATCTCGGCTATACCCTTGCCAAGCTTGGTTACATTTCCGATGAGGAAATAACCAGCTTTCTCAGCACTCAATATCGACTTCCCGCAATCGATCTCGACGAATTCGAGGTCGACGCGGAAGTCATACGCCTGGTCAGTCGTGAGGTTTGCGAGAAGCACAAGATCCTCCCCGTTTCTCGGTCGGGCTCGTCGCTAATCGTTGCAATGGCCGATCCTACGAACCTGCACGCGATCGACGATATCAAGTTCCTGACCGGCTACAACGTGGAGCCCGTTGTAGCCAGTGAGACGGCCATTCATGCTGCTATCGAACGATATTACAACGTCGGCCCTTCATACGACGAGGTGATGGCCGAGTTCAATATCGATGATGAAGATATCGATTTTACCGCTAGCGACGAGGAGCTCAATGCCCTTGAACTCGAGCGTGCCAGTGCGGATGCGCCTGTCGTGCGTCTCGTCAATATGCTGCTTTTGAACGCCATTCGTAAACGCGCAAGCGACGTTCATATCGAGCCCTATGAGCGAAAGCTTCGCGTTCGCTACCGCGTGGATGGCGTGCTGAACGAGGAAATGACGCCGCCACTCAGGTTGAAGGCAGCGCTGGTGAGTCGCCTAAAGATTATGAGTAAGCTCGACATCGCGGAGCGCAGGTTGCCGCAGGACGGGCGTATCAAGCTCAAGTTGGGCAAAGGTCGCGAAATGGACTTTCGCGTTTCTGTGTTGCCGACGATGTGGGGTGAGAAGGTCGTGCTCCGCTTGCTCGACAAGAGCAACCTTCAACTCGACATGACCAAACTCGGGTTTGACAATAAACCCTTGTCGGATTTCAAATGGGCCATCGGTCAGCCTTGGGGCATGGTCCTGGTTACAGGACCTACCGGATCCGGCAAGACGACCACACTTTATTCGGCACTGAGCGAGCTGAACAAAGTGGATGTGAACATCAGCACCGCGGAAGACCCGGTCGAATACAACTTGCCAGGTATCAATCAGGTGCAGATGCATGACGAAATCGGCTTGAATTTCGCCATGTCACTGCGCTCCTTTTTGAGGCAGGACCCAGACATTATCATGGTCGGCGAGGTCCGCGATTTCGAAACGGCGGAAATTGCTGTCAAAGCCGCCCTCACGGGCCATTTGGTGTTGTCAACGTTGCACACCAATGACGCGCCCGCGACCATTTCACGCTTGCTCAACATGGGCGTCGAGCCGTTCCTTATCACTGCCAGCGTTAACCTCGTGCTCGCTCAACGTCTTGCCAGAAAAGTCTGTCAAGATTGCAAGAAGCCACTCGATGTTGAACCGCAATCCCTTAGAGACATGGGTTTTTCCGAGGAAATGATGAAGGATCTCGTCATTTACAAGGGAACGGGCTGCGGGAACTGCAACGGCACTGGGTATAAGGGCAGAATCGCACTCTACGAGGTTATGCGCTTCCAAGACGAGCTGAAGGAGATGGTTCTACAGGGTGCGTCATCCGCGGAACTCAAGGTCGCGGCGGCTAGGCTTGGTATGAACACATTGCGCATGAGTGGGATCAAAAAAATATCGGAAGGCGTGACCACGCCCGAAGAAGTATTGCGCGTTACCATGTCCGACTGACATTTCGAAAGCGCTTGGGGTAACTCACGTATGGTAGATAGCTCTGTTGAAGGTCTCAAGGTCAATCTACACCAATTGCTGCGCGCCATGATCGACAAGGGTGCCAGCGATATGCATATCACCACCGGCTCCCCACCACTGCTTCGGATCGACGGTGAGGTCGTTCCGCTCAAGTTACCGCCGCTGTCGGCGATTGACACAAAGCAACTCTGCTATTCCGTTCTAACCGAGGAACAGAAGATCCAATTCGAGAAGAACAAGGAGCTGGACCTATCCTTTGGTGTGAAGAATCTATCACGGTTCAGGGCTAATTTTTTCCTGCAACGCGGCGCAGTTTCTGGTGCGCTTCGCACGATTCCCTTCAAGATATTGTCCTTCGAAGAATTGGGGTTGCCGCAAGTCGTGGCTGACCTTGCTTCAAAACCGCGCGGATTGATCTTAGTGACTGGACCAACCGGCTCCGGAAAAAGCACGACCTTGGCTTCGATCATCGATAAGATTAATTCCGAGACCCGCCAGCACATAATGACGATTGAGGATCCCATCGAATACTTGCATCCGCACAAGCGGAGCATCGTCAATCAGCGTGAGGTCGGAACGGACACGGGCACCTTCAAGCAAGCATTGAAATACGTACTAAGGCAAGATCCGGACGTGGTACTCGTCGGCGAAATGAGGGATCTCGAAACTATCGAGGCGGCCTTGACCATCGCGGAGACGGGTCATTTGGTCTTTGCTACGCTGCATACGAATTCCGCGGTCCAAAGTATCAACCGCATTATCGATGTTTTTCCGCCTCACCAACAACCGCAAGTTCGCGCGCAACTGTCATTCGTCCTCGAGGGTGTGCTCAGTCAGTTGCTAATGCCCAGGGCAGGTGCCCCGGGGCGCGTGATGTGCCTGGAAGTATTAGTGCCCAACCCGGCTATACGAAATCTGATCCGTGAAGACAAAGTCCACCAGATCTATTCGCAGATGCAAGTGGGTCAGCTCAAAAACGGAATGCAAACGATGAATCAATCGCTACATTCGCTGTTCACGCGTAGAATGATTTCGCTGGAAGAAGCAATGGGTCACAGCAGCGATCAAGATGAACTGCGGGGCATGATCGAAGGACGGGGACTTTTATCTGGTTCTGCCCAAGTGGCACCACCGGGCCGCCGAACATAGCGAACGCCCAATCTTGGGGGTGACTTCCCCGAGCATGCGATGGTCGGACACAATTCCGTTTCGCGGGTCGGAAGCGAAACTATCGCGAAATCTTTTCGTAACATGGCGCGCGCCAAGTTGCGGGCAGAAGGCGGATCGAAATTCGGTTCGCGTGTCTGCGCTAGAAACGTGACCAAACAAGAGCAAACCCGGAGACAAAGAATGCGTAACCATGCCCTATTGATCAATTGTTCGGTGGCACTAGCCCTGATAGCCGGCATATCCGGCCAGGCGAACGCGCAGAGTGCGGCACCCGCAACGCCGGCGGCCACTCCGCCAGCGACGACCCCCGCTCCGAGCGCGCCTGGTGCGGCCGCCCCAACAACGCCCGCAACCCCGGTTGCCGCCCAGCCCGCTCCAGCGGCAGCGCCCGCTACTGCACCCGCTCCAGCGGATGCTGCGGCAGCGCCCGCTACACCGGCGACACCTGCCGAACCACCGCCTGCAAGCTACTTCCGCATCGACGATGATTACGCATTTGGCCTTCAGTTGTGGGCAGGTGCAACTCACTCCCTCGGCGGAGGCGTCGGATTAGCCACGGACATATACATCGACGAGGTGGAATATGGCGCTTACAACGCCAAGGGGGCGGCTGGAAAAGTGCCTTACAGCTGGTACGGCGAATTCGATATTGGACCGGCCTTCACGTTTGGTCCATTGGCCCTCACCCCAATGGTCGGTGTCGGTTACGACTGGGGTGCCAAACATGTGACGGCGATCAACGGGCCCCAGCTCTACACTATCCTAAATACCGACAGCATCTACATCGAATCATGGATTTGGACACTGCTCTACTCACCCTTCAAAGAGCAGCCTCTTGACGATTACTTCCATACCCGCGATTGGATTCTGTACAAACTCTCTGGAACAGTCGCCGTTGGACCACAGGTTGAACTTTGGACGAATATGCAATCAAAAATCTCCGGGCACAAAGGGGTCACTTCATTGCCCGTTGGTCTTCACGCTGACATTGGATATGGCACCGGCAACACGCTCGGTCTGTTCGTTGGTTACGAGGCGAACAAGTACGGTCGAGACAGCCATGGCGGCAATGCTGCAGTTGGTCGTTTCACATTCGTGCACAACTTCTGAGATTGGTGCGGTCAATATCTCGGCTCGGTCCCGTTTGGGATGCGAGCCGAGGCATTTTTGTTTGGTCGTAACCCCGCGCAGACAAACTTATTCGGCTGATATTTCGCTGAGAACGCACTTGCGCGTTTCATTGACGAATACCGTGCATTGGCTCGCTGGCCAACGTCAAATTCTCAAGTAAGCACGGGCGCATTTTAGCTGCAGGCGTCATCATTGCGACCGCCGGAATCGGGATTGCGCCGCTTCCAGCCCTCGATTGATATCGAGGATCCTATTCTCCTCTAACAGCTCGTTTCAAGCAGGCGAATATGTGCGGTGTTTTTGGGATCTTTGGTAATTCCGAGGCTGCCAACCTGACCTATCTCGGGCTCCACGCCCTGCAACATCGGGGACAAGAGAGTGCCGGCATCGTCACAAGCGACGGCGAGCAGCTCTACACGCATCGAGGCATGGGGCACGTCATCGATGTGTTTCCACCTGAGCAAATCGACAAGCTCAAGGGAAAAATGGCGATTGGCCATGTGCGATATTCGACGGCTGGCGGGTCATTGCTCAAAAATGCGCAACCGCTGGCGGTTGACTACGCTCGAGGTTCAATTGCAATTGCCCACAACGGCAATCTCACGAATGCCGAGGCATTGCGTGAAAAGCTAGAGGAACGGGGCAGCATCTTTCAAAGCGTGAGCGATACCGAGGTCATCGTTCACCTGGTGGCGATCAGCACCCAGCGTGCCGTAGAGGACCGAGTGGCTGACGCCCTAACGCTGGTTCAAGGTGCCTACTCCCTAGTGTGTTTGACCGAGCAAGCTCTGATCGCAGTCCGCGATCCCCTTGGAATTCGACCCTTGTGCTTGGGTGTGCTGCTGGGTGACCCGACTTGCTACGTAGTTGCCAGCGAGGCCAGTTGTTTTGAGTTGATCGATGCTAAGTTCGTGCGTGATATCGAACCGGGCGAGATGGTAATCGTGGATCGTCGCGGCCTGCGCTCGACACATCCGTTTGCACCCGCGCGCGCGCGGCATTGCATTTTCGAGTTCGTGTACTTTTCCCGTCCGGACAGCGTGATCGATGGCGTGAGCGTGTACGAGGCTCGCAAAAACCTCGGGCGCAGCTTAGCTGACGAGCACCCGGTAGAAGCGGATGTCGTAATAGCCGTCCCAGATTCGGGCGTGCCGGCAACCATCGGTTACGCCGAGCGAGCTAAATTGCCCTTCGAAGTTGGCTTGGTTCGCAGTCACTACGTGGGGCGCACGTTCATCGAGCCGCAACAGAGCATTCGCCACTTTGGAGTTAAAGTTGAAATTGGCGCCGGTGGCGGCGGTCTTGACCGGCAAGCGAGTCGTCGTGGTGGACGACAGTATCGTGCGCGGCACGACAAGTCGTAAGATTGTCAAGATGCTCAGGGCGGCCGGTGCGCGCGAGGTTCATATGCGCATTTCGAGTCCGCCGAATCAGTGGCCCTGCTATTACGGCATCGATACGCCAACGCGTTCGGAGCTCATCGCATCGAGCCACAATCTCAATGAGATCAATCAGTACATTACGAGCGACACGTTGGCCTATTTGTCGCTCAATGGCATGATTGACGCCGTGGTCAAGACAGGTCACGGAAACAACGGCAGCGCTCAGCGTCATCTGCCAACACTCAGTGAGCCAAAGTCGCTAAACCGAGAATCATTCTGTGATGCCTGCTGGAGTGGCAACTACCCAATTGAATTCATTCCGCATCCTCGCCACAGACAGATGCGATTGCTAGATACCTAGTCGGTGGCGGAATCTCGACGGAGTGCTGCGTATTGTGTGTCTCAGTGCCGCAGCGACATCAAAAAGAACTTCCGCATGCCATGGGCAGAAAATACGAAAGCCCCGTCCGCGGATTCGTTAGTTCCGTATAGGTCAAAGCCAAACCCGAACCCCCGCTCGCCAAGACTGGACCGACGCAAGGGTAGGCTGTTTCAGCCAATGTTTGCACGGCGGACAGCGCGGTGAAGGTGGGACTGAAAACATTGAAGCGTATGCCATAGTGATTGTAGGTTATCCGATCGTCGGACCACGCAAGGGCGAAGCGGTCACCCAAGGAAAGCAGGTTGGGAGACCTCGCGAAGTTTGCGCCAAAGGTAATCGTTTGAGCCGCTTGAAGTATATTGCCCATTTCGTCAATAGATGCCGCCCATATGGCATTACCGATGGGACTTTCCGTGCTCCAGGCGACAACGTAGCGATCGCCCACCCAATCTGCCGTATAGTCATTGACGTTGCTGTCGGAGAGGTAAAAGGGCCCACCGCTCGGGCTCATGTCAGGCGCGAGAAGTTGAACTGAAACCCGTTGGCGCAGTTGCGGCGATAGGTTCGGAGTGTTTCCGGTTATATAAAATAATACAATTGAGTTAGGGCTCCGCAGCAATATTGGCGAACGCGCGTCTAGGATTGCTTCGGTTATCGCGCTAGGATTGCCTTGCGTTTGGCCGTCCTTCGAGACCCTTTGTCCGAAGATTTGAAACGGGTTATCTTCGCTTCCGTTTTGATCAGACCATGCAATCCAGTAATTGACGCCATCCCAGAACAGTGAAGGGTTGATTGAAAAGCCTGCATTGTTGGTGAGGCGAATGTCGGGCCCTAACTTTTTCCCATCGGTGTCGAACTGATTAAAGTAAATGTCGTAGGCATTTTCGCCGTGAACCTCCCAAGCGCTGGCAAAGACCGAACCAGTCCAAATCAGCGGCCCCCCAAAGCTGTTGTTCGCAGTTTGCGATACGCTCGTAATGGGAACCACTCGGTTTCCAAAGTTGTCGAAGCCCGAAAAATAGCCCTGAAGCGCGGATGGGCCTTTAGCGCCCGTGAACGTGAGAGCAAAGTAATTACCGCTGAATACGAACCCGTCGGGATAGCCCTCGGAAAACGTATCGTCCGTCACCAGAACCCGGTAACCCGAAGGGCCGTACACGTTCACGCCTTCGTCAATTCGCCCATCGCAATTGTCGTCAAGGCCGTTGCAGACTTCGGGCGCACCGGGATGCACAAGTGCATTCGAGTCATTGCAGTCATCGCCACAGGACCCCGGCGCGCCAGCCTGAGTGCCAGGCAATGGCCCATAGTATCCGTCGCCGTCGTTGTCCTGGACTTTCAGCGGAAAGACGCAGACACCAGTGGGCGGATCGCATAGATCGGAAGTACAAGGGTCCCCGTCATCACAAGTCTTGGTTGTTACGGTTCTGCAATAGCCCTCAATGCAGGCCTTGGTTACGCAGAGGTTCCCGTTGAAGCAATCGATACTTTGATTGCACGCAATCAGCGGCTCTGTCCCGTCCCCTTGAGGCACTTCAGATCGCCCGCCACAGTGTAGCAGCAGGAGTGAACACAGCCCGATTGCAACTCGCGTCAGGTAGCTGTCACCTACGAGCATGTCCCTACTCCGGCCACATCAATTGGAGTGCACAGCATGCCACCGGAACATATGCCAGAATCAGAAGTCGAGCACATTTGTTGGCAGCTGGTCGCATTGGGAGACACAACACATACGTATCCCGAGGCGCAATCGGTGGACCTGCTACAGTAGTCCCCTTGAAGGCCATCACCCGCGCTCGCACAAACATAGTAATATTGCTGCGGATCACACGGGTTGCCTGTCGAGCGAGTTGTCGGATAGCAAGCCTGTCCGCTCGGGCAGCCTGACGACGCGGGTGAAAACAGATCACATTCGGCAGTTATCGTTGGCGCGGCTGCATCGGGACATCCAATTGCGGTGTATGTCGAATAGGCTTGCCCACCCGTGTGACTTCCTCCTGACCCTGTAGGCCATTGGCTGCCACTGCCGCCCGAACTCAATATTGACTCCCAACCCCCGGTGGCCTGCGGCGCGGAATCGTCCGTGGCTCCGCCGCAGCCCAAGAGTAGAAAACCGAGACTACCCAGCCTCCTGACACGCATGACCGAACCATACCAAAGTCCACGGATAGCGCCCACCCTACCGACTATGGTAAGAGCGAAACCCCATGCGTTTCCCCAATGCCCACATCTTCATGGGACTGTTGACCCTGGCCTGTCGTCAGCCCGACCGGCAATCCTCGATCGAGCCGACGGTGCGCGCGACCACCGGTGAGGCAGCCACGGGCACTTCGAGTCCGCCGAGCGCCGCTCAGGAGGCGCCGCGAACTGCGTGCGTCGTCCCCCTGTCGGACCAGCCATTGCCGCAAGCCCCGGTGGCCTCCTCATGTCCGCCTGCGCCAGAGCCATCTTTTACACTCCTTCGAGGGCAAGTCAGGTTCGATGACGCGCCGTCACACCCAAGCATTCAGGTCGAGCTTGCGCGATCGGATGAGACCCGGCAGCGCGGCCTTATGTATCGAACTAAGTTGGGCTCCGAAGAGGGCATGTTGTTCTCTTGGGATGCCGAGTCCACTCGAGCATTCTGGATGCATAACACTTGCATCCCGCTCGATATGTTGTTTATTGCCAAAGATGGGACAATCTCGGGGGTCGTGGAGCAAGTACCGGTCCTCAATGACGAACCACGAGGTATTCCCTGTCCCGTGGCTCATGTATTGGAAGTCAACGCGGGTTGGGTGCGTGGGCACCATGTGAGCCCCGGTCAGCATCTGACAATCTCCGTGCCATAATGCGAAAGGACAATCACATGCGTCTTTGCCTTAAGAAGCGATCGTTAAGACTAATAGCAACTTTGCCACTAGCGCTATTGTGCGTCGATTGCCGAAGGGTGGCTCCTCCCGGCGAGGAGGAGTCTGCGCCAAAGCCATCAGCTGCTCCGCTGCCGGTTGCTAGTGCTACGGGAAGTGCAACCTCAAGCTCACCAGTGGCTGCCGCACAATCTCTTTCGGATGCCTCGAGTGCAATCTCGGTACGGCCGATACCACAACCGGCGGTCGCGAATAGCGATGATCCCGTGCACGGGAAGTTTACGTTGTCGGACGCAACGGCAGGCTTAAAGGGTAAAGGTCGCCTGTGGGCGGAAATAGAAACGGATAAAGGTAAACTTCGATGCGAACTCTACGATGATAAGGCCCCTAACACGGTCGCAAACTTCGTGGGTTTGGCCCGAGGCCTCCGACCTTTCAAAGATTCAAAGACTTCGGAGTGGGTAAAACGCCCCGGTTACGACGGTACGACTTTTCATCGAATTATCAAAGGTTTCATGATTCAAGGCGGTGACCCCAAAGGCACCGGCGCTGGCGAGCCCGGCTACATATTTGCAGATGAAGTTTGGCCCGGCGCGACGCATGATCGGCGAGGGCTAATTTGCATGGCCAATCGAGGGCCGAATACCAATGGGATGCAATTCTTCATCCTTGATGGGGCAGCCAAGCACTTGGACGCAAGTTACACAATCTTTGGACAATGTTCGCCCGACGCGGTTATTGAGAAATTGGCAAATACGGAGGTGCGTGGCGATCGCGCCATTGTTCCACCCAAAATAAATAAGGTTAAAATTCAGCCGAAAATGACGACATTTAGCCGGCTCATCCGTTGACGCGTCCCGGTCCAGTTTGTTCGAAGTCGTCGTACCTTACTGGGACTTTGAGGTTATTTGCCGACCAGCGCGTGACGCGCCTTCGATGTCTTGATTCTACCGGTTCCGACTAATCCGGCTCGTAAATTATTTTTTGGCTTGGATCAATGAAGTAATAGCTGCTCCAATCGTGCCGCTGAAATGATACGGCGCCGAATAGGTTAACGACGATACTCCAACAGGCTGCGACCTGAAAGAGGCGACCGGTGCGTTCTATCCCTAGTGCCAATAGTGCGAATAGCCAGGGCGAGTAGTCATTTGAAAATCGCTGCCCGAATTGAAGCCAGCCGCTGTTTTGATAGAAAAGTGAGGGGAGCGCGGCCAAAACGAGCGCGACATAGCAATTGAAGTGAAGCGGGCTTTGGCGCTTGGGCCATAACAACCATAGGTAAAGTGGTGTAGTGATCCAAATTGCCAGACCATGGCCATTGATCTGGAACAATGCTGAGCGCGGCGGCGCACCCATAAAGGGTAACCCCGTAAGTAGGATGCCCAGGTTCCGCGCCAGGTAGTGATAACTGAACATTCCCCATTTCTCGATTCGTCCCTGCCAGGCAATTTGGAGGAATCTGTACCCCACTTCGAAAGAGTCGTGAAAACGCACCCGATTGTACCAGAGCATTGCCGTCATTGCGCAGCCGCAAATCACAAGGAACGGTACATTGCGGTTGACGATGAATCGCCAATCCCAGCGTTTCCAATTTGATGAGTCCCTTTGACGGGCAACTCGAATCGATTCCAATACAAAGAAAACGCCGACCGGTCCTAAGTTGGTCCGCGTACCCAGCACTGCGCTCAAGGCTAGGCCAGCTAAAATTGGCCGGCTTGCACCGATCGATGCGGCCAAAAAGAAAGTGGTGGCGGAAGTGGCAACTACGTGAGCCGCGAACCAAACCGTCCCCTGAACAGCAGTAAAGAAATAGACAGTGCCAAAGGCAAATAGGATGGAAAGTAACAACGCCGTCCGTTCGCTCACGAGCGTAAGTTTTAGTTGTCGCATGCGCTGCAGCGCCAAAAATAGCCCCACTGGCGCGAGGCCGGCGCAGAACAAGAAGAAGATGCCGTCACGAAACCGATCCACGTCTTTGCTCAAAGCCACTAAGGGCATTAGGATCAGAGCTGGAAACGGCGGAAATACGACGTACCAACGATTCTCGAATAGAGCGAAATCGTTGCCTCCCGCGTAGGCCGGTGGGCGACCAGCCAAGCTAAGCCGACCGTGAATGAATGCATCAGCTAACCATGCAAAGTGGTTATGCTGGGTATGCGATTGCCAAAGGCTGGGAGACACGCAGGCAGCGAATACCAACGTGACGAATAGATAGAGAACTACCGCCAACCAAAGGTTTCGATACTGGGTCTTCCACTCTGGTCTCAGCATAGGAAAGTACTTTTCCGTGTTTGCGATTCAGCGGAGACTAAGCTAACCTCGAGGCCGTTTGAACGTGAAAACATTCGCCGTTCCGCTGGCTGACCTTGAGCGTGGACCGAAGCACGTTGTTTGGTCGATTGAGTGTAACTGGCTGGACTTCGCGCTTGAAGGCTCCGAAGCCCGGTCTCGCGGCGTCGGTGCTGCTGACGTTACCCTTACTAAGGATGGTCAACAGGTAATCGTCTGCGGTCGTGTCCAAGTGCCTCTCGTAATGCCTTGCGCGCGTACTTTGGAGCCTGTGGATGTCGATATCGACGCCGAGTTGATGTTGATGTTGTCTCCGGCGCCATCGATCAGCGCACATCCCAAGCACTCGAAAAAGCGCGCCGTGCGCAGCGCGGGCAGCCGTCCAAGCGAGGCTAAGCCTTCCGAGATATCAGGTCGGCTGGCCAAAGATCGCGTGTTGTCGGTTGAGGATGCTGCGCAGGATCACTACTCTGGGGAAGAAATCGTGCTCGATGAATACATTCGAGAGTCAATTCTTCTTGAGCTCCCGATGGTTCCGCTGCGTTCGGACTTGCGCGATATCGATAACCCCGCTATCCCCCGCCCACCGGAAGAAGCCAACAACGGCACCGGCAATCGGATTGACCCGCGACTTGCTCCCCTGGCGGAGATCGCGGGTTCGACTGAAGCATGACACGAAGGAGTAGAGCCCCGTGGCAGTCCCCAAGCGACGCAAGTCCAGTAGCAAACGCGATATGCGGCGCGCACAGCACGATAAGGTTGTGGCACCCAACGTAATACCCTGTCCCAATTGTTCGGCGCCCATGATATCTCACAGGGTTTGTCCTTCGTGTGGGCAGTACAAGGGACAAGTGGTGAATCCCACCAAGGCGACTGAGCAATAATCAAAGAATTGCCCAGGGTCCTCCGTTTGGATTCAAAACTGGTCAGTGTTGCATGGCTCCGTTACACGTGTCTGCAGCTGCGTGCCTTGGCTGCAATGGTAACCATAGCCGGCACGATTGTAGCAAGGTCTCGGCTTATTTGGTGTTCTGAACGATGCCAACAACTATTGAATCTTGGCCACGAAGTCGCATCACCGGTACTGGCTCCTATCTGCCGGAGCGAGTGGTCACCAATGACGATTTAGCCCAATTCGTCGATACCTCTGACGAGTGGATCCAAAAACGAGTCGGGATTCGCGAACGTCGCTACGCGGCTGACGATCAGGCGAGTAGTGACATGGCCGCGGAAGCCGGCAGGCAGGCAATACTGGCCGCGGGTCTGCAACCATCCGATATTGACATGATTGTCGTCGGAACGATTACCGGCGACATGCCATTGCCTGCGTGTGCGGCTTTCGTTCAGCAGAAATTGGGCTGTCGAGACATTCCGTCATTCGACCTCTCGGCGGCTTGTGCAGGATTCCTCTTTGCTCTCTCTGTTGGCGACTCTTTCATTAGGACCGGTGCGGCACGTAATGTGCTTGCGATTGGTGTGGAAGCACTGACCAAGATCACCAATTTTCAGGACCGTAATACTTGCGTGCTTTTTGGTGACGGAGCTGGAGCCGTTGTGATTTCGCGCACCGAAAACTCTGACAACGGCGTGCTTTTGTCCACCAATCTCTTTACCGACGGAACTTTGACGGACATCCTGAATATTCCGGCCGGTGGCAGCAAGGAGCCGCTTACGCATGCGGCACTCGATGCACAGCGAAACAAAATTTACATGAATGGTAAGGAAGTGTTTCGCATCGCAGTGCGCAAGTTGACCAGCTCGTCGCAGGCGGCCATTGCACAGTCTGGTTTGACACCGGAACAAGTTGACTGGGTTGTCCCCCACCAGGCAAACCTGAGGATCCTAAATCAAGTTGCCGCTAGGCTGGGTATACCTTACGACCGATTTATTCTCAATGTCGATGTCCGTGGTAACACCTCAAGTGCTTCAGTGCCAATTGCACTTAATGAAGCGGTGGTCGATGGTCGGATCAAGCCAGGGCACACCGTGCTGATGTGCGCTCTTGGCGCCGGCATATCTTGGGGAAGTGCACTCGTTCGCATGTAACGCCAAATAGAGGAGATTTCTATCGTGTCAATCGCGTGGCTGTTTCCCGGTCAAGGCTCTCAAACAATCGGCATGGGAAAATCCCTGTTCGACGAATCCCCCGGTGCCAGAGAGATATTTCAGCGTGCGGACGAGTCATTAGGTTGGTCGATCTCCAAACTTTGCTTCGAGGGTCCAAGCAGCGAGTTAATACAAACGGCTAATGCTCAGCCTGCAATCCTTACAACTAGCATCGCCGCTCTTGCCGCCTTGCGCGAAGCTTACCCTGAACTTGAGCTACCGCTTTTCGTGGCGGGACATTCCTTGGGTGAATACAGCGCACTCGTTGCGGCCGGGGCACTTACTTTGGAGGATGCGGTACGCGTGGTGAATCTTCGCGGCAAGGCCATGCAAGAGGCAGTTCCGGTGGGGTTTGGTGCAATGGCCGCTGTCATCGGTGGATCGAGTGAACAGGTGAAGGAACTGTGTGACAGGGCCGCCGAAAACGAGATAGTGTCGTGTGCAAACTTCAATGCTCCGGGGCAAGTCGTCATTGGTGGGCATTCTGCCGCCGTGGAACGCGTCCGAGTTGCCGCGATCGCCGCCGGGCTCAAGGTAATTGCTCTAAAGGTCAGCGCACCATTTCATTGTTCGCTGATGGCACCCGCGGCAATCGTCGTGCGCGAAGCTTTGGCTAGTGTTTCGTTGTTGGCCCCGCGTGTGCCCGTAATTACTAACGTCGAGGCCCAGCCCCACGACCGTGCCGACGAGATTGCCGAGGCCCTAGTCCGGCAAGTCGATGGTCCTGTTCTTTGGGAGCAGTCGATTCGGCACATGGCAGACGCAGGGGTCGTCAAGGCCCTAGAAATTGGTCCCGGAAGCGTTTTGGCCGGGCTCGTGCAAAGAATCGACAAACGAATAGTCGTACATGGCGTAAACTCTCCTACCGGAATCGCAAAAGCAGGCCAATTCCTGAACTAGGCGACAATTATTTCAGCAAAATTGGCACCAAATTGTTGAGGAAGCATCGATATTTTTGTCGCTTTTTTTGCTGCGAATCCCCTTTCGCAGGTGTTATTTGCAGTTGAGCAGCACGGCGATAGCGATTTCCCCGTGTATCACTCGCCGTCCGTGCTAAACAGCGGCCGGTTACGCGTATCGACCATCTAAGTATTGGCCGCAAACTCACTAGAAGAAACTTGTACAATTTGTCGTCTACAGTCAGACAAATAGATGAAAGTCGCCCTGCGCGACTTTCGCGGAGGCATCATGGCGGAAGGGCGTAATATTGAAACCGAAGTCAAGCGAATCATCAAAGAGCAGCTTGATGTAGATGAAGCTGACATCAAACTCGAATCATCGTTTATCGACGATTTGGGTGCCGATTCGTTGGGCTTGGTGGAACTCGTTTTGGCATTTGAAGAAAGTTTTGAATTGGATATTCCCGACGAGGATACGGAAAAGATCAAGACCGTCCAGGACGCGATTGATTACATCCAAAAACACTCGGGCGGCTAATTCCAATATTAGAACCGTCGTCACTCAACTAAGTGGTTCTAGGTTTTAGGTATGGAACGCGTTGTCGTTACCGGAATTGGCATGGTTACCCCTTTGGGGCTCGACACCGACTCGACTTGGCAAGCTTTGGTTGCCGGAAAGAGCGGGGTGTCGGGAATTACGCTCTTTCCGGTAACAGATGAATACCCAACTCGGATTGCCGCTGAAGTTAGGAATTTCGAGCCTACCCGCTTCATGGAAAGAAAGAAGCTCAAAGAGGTAACTCGGTTCATTCCTTTTTCATTGGCCGCGACCCATATGGCGCTCGAACACTCCGGCCTCGAGTTAACCGACGCCGTCAAGGATCAGATGGGGGTGTTCATCGGCGTTGGACTTGGAGGACTCGAGGGGCTCGAGGAAGTTGCTATCCTCTGCCATACCAAGGGCCCCAAGCGGGTTAGCCCCTACTTCATACCCTCGCTCATTGCGAACATGGCCGCGGGTCAAGTGTCGATAAAGTACGGTTTTCGCGGCCCAAGCCTCGCACACACGAGCGCTTGTTCTTCAAGTGCGCATGCAATTGGTGAGGCATTCCGCTGGATTCAATACGGGCGCACTCCCGTCATGCTTGCTGGGGGTGCCGAAGCGACTATCACGCGGATAGGAATCGCTGGGTTTTCGGCCATGTTTGCATTGAGTCGGCGCAATGACGACCCTGAGCGGGCAAGCCGACCCTGGGATCGTGGGCGCGATGGCTTCGTTTGTGGCGAGGGCGGCGCTACCTTGGTTTTGGAGTCATTGACTCATGCCCGGGCGCGCGGTGCACGAATCTTGGCGGAGATAGTGGGGTATGGCACCACTAGTGACGCATATCACATCACTAAACCCGTGCCGGATGGGGAAGGGGCCAAGCGTGCGATGAGGCTTGCCTTGGACGACGCTAGGCTTGCAGAGAGCAAGATTGACTACGTCAACGCCCACGGAACATCGACCCCAGCAGGCGATACGGAAGAAGCTAAGGCTATAGCGAGTATTTTTGGCGAGCACGCCACTGGCAAAAAGCTCTGGGTTAGTTCGACCAAGTCCATGATGGGTCACTTGCTGGGAGCCGCTGGAGCCGCAGAGGCTTCGGTTTGCATCAAGTCCATCGAGACTGGGATCGTGCCACCTACGTATTAATCTGGACGATCCCGACGTGGACTGCCCAATTGACTGCGTACCCCATCATGCCCGGACCGGTAATATTCGGCACACGATGTCGAATTCATTCGGCTTTGGGGGCACCAATGTTTCGTTGGTACTTTCAGCATTTGAAGCGTAAGTCCTGAGTTTCAAATGGAATGTCCCTATTGCCGACAGCTAGATAGTCGCGTCCTCGATTCGCGACTGGCTGCCGGCGGGACGGCAACCTGGCGCAGACGCGAATGCGACGGATGTAATCGGCGGTTCACAACTTACGAGCGGGTCGAGCATACACTGCCCACAGTCGTCAAGAAGAATGGGCAAAGGCAACCATTCGATCGGCAAAAGATTCTTCGTAGCCTGCAAATTGCTTGCAATAAGAGACCCGTGTCAGCGGATGCTCTTGAAGAACAGGCCGCCGAAGTAGAACACGAGCTGGCGGCTTCCGGGGAAAAGGAGGTAAGCTCGCTCACGTTAGGCGAACGCGTCATGGAACGCCTAAAAGGTCTGGACGAAGTGGCTTACGTTCGATTTTCCAGTGTCTACCGATCATTTCGCGACATAGATGAGTTCATGGCCGAGATGAGCAAGCTCGTGCGAGCTCGCAATATGGACTAGGCAATGACGGACGATCATGCCCAGATGATGGCCCGTGCCATTGAACTGGCAAAGTTTGGCGATCCTTCTCCGAACCCGCATGTCGGGTGCGTCGTTGCTCAAAACGGCACGGTTGTGGGCGAAGGTTTCCACGAAGCTTCGGGATTCGATCACGCGGAGATAGTTGCGCTTCACGCGGCTGGCGAACGTGCCAAAGGCGCTACCCTTTACGTTACACTCGAACCCTGCAATCACCTTGGCAAGACGCCACCGTGCGTGGACACGATTCTCGAGTCGGGCGTGCAGCGCGTCGTAATCGGTTGCCGCGATCCCAATCCAAATGTACGTGGCGGCGGGATTGAGAGGCTCCGCGAAGCCGGGGTCGAAGTGGTACTCGGCGTGCTCGAGGCTGAAGCGAAAACCTTGGTTCGGCCCTGGTCGAAGTTCGTGCTGTCGGGACTGTCATACTTGTCACTCAAGCTTGCCGTGTCGCTCGACGGCCGAATCGCGACGCGAACGGGGGCATCGAAGTGGATAACTTGCCCCCAATCACGAGCGCGAGTCCAGGAACTGCGGGTTAGCCATGACGCGGTCATGGTTGGGATAAACACGGTTAGCTCCGATGATCCTCGACTTACCGTTCGCGACGTGCCGGGGCGCGATCCAATACGGGTGGTGGTGGACTCGAAACTTCGACTGCCGATGACCAGTCAACTCGTAACTTCCGCTAGGGAAATCCCGACATGTGTCGTAACCACGATTGATTCATCGCGTTCGACGGGGGACAGTCTCGAAGCGGCCGGTGTCAACGTGATTCGCGTACCCGCCACTGCGGAGGGCCGTTGCGACATGCACACTGCACTCAGTGAGTTGGCTGCTCGCGAAGTCGTGAGTGTGCTTTGTGAAGGTGGAGCTGAGTTAGCCGGCAGCCTATTAGCGGCAGGATTGGTTGAACGAAATGCATGTCTTCGTTGCACCCCTGCTGCTCGGCCCACGCGGGCGACCCGGTGCGGTTGACTGGGCAGGTCCTGAGAGTCCAGGAGAAGCGCCGCGAATCGAGAATCCACACTGGGAACTTTGTGGGGCAGATGCCTATGTTTCTGGCCCCCTTGCCTACCCAAAGCGTGCGGTGCGGCCAAGCTCAACGGGCTGAGCGGTGGACTTCTGCGACTACTATTAGAGTACTAGAGGTCACCAAAGGCCGGTAAACGCGCGCGATTGCTGAGCGTGTTATCAAGTGTTAAACTAATTCGTTGATGGCCCTACTAACCATTCTCACGTACCCGGATCCCAGGCTTAGGGAAGTTGCCCGGCCTGTCGTAGTCGCGGACGACTCGATACGGTCGATCGTGGATAATATGGCTGAAACTATGTACGCGGCTCCGGGCATTGGCCTGGCCGCAACTCAGGTGGGAATTCCGCTGCGGATCTTCGTAATCGACACGGCGGCCGAGGGCGAGCAAAACGACTTGCGAGTATTTATCAATCCACAGATTGTGGAGCGCCGCGGAAAACACATGTGGCGTGAGGGTTGCTTGTCATTTCCAGACGTCGCAGAAGAAGTCAAACGCGCTCAAGCCGTGCGCGTGAAGGCGCTTGACAGAGAGGGTCGCGAATTCGAGCTGGACGCTGAAGATTTGTTGGCAGTCGCGATACAACACGAGTCGGACCATCTTGATGGGGTCTTGATGATCGACCAAGTAAGCTCGTTTGCCAGGCGCAGAATTGGCAAAAAGTTGGCTACCCGCGCCCGACCGACACTTTCAGGTTAGCGGGAAGAACCTCTCGCAAACAGATTGGTGTCGAATGGCACCCCTCGGGCCACAAGTTCCTCGACGATGCGAGGGATGGTCCCCAGCCCTTTGAAGGTTCCCTCAACGACGTCGCTACTGCCGCCAGATGTCGTCACGAACGTAAATACGTCATCAACCTCGATTTCGTCACTCGAGACTCGACCGACCTCCGCCAACCTAACTACACGCTGGCGCCCGTCGCGGTATCTAATAACTTCGAGGACTAGATCGAATGCTCCGGCAACTTGACGTCGCGCCACGTCGATTGAAAGTCCAGGTCGCTGCGCGCAAACGTCCAACGTTAGTCGAGAAAGCACTGCCTCGATTGAGCGGCCTGGGCACGCGACTATGGCGCCTGTGCCGCCCGCACCCAGTAGCTCCAGCGTTGGAGCGGTGATTTCCGATTCCTCGAGTGCGACGACCACATGCGAAGTAACAATGCGAGATGCCGCCCGTATGATCGACGCACCGTCCTTGACGCCCAACAGCGACCACCTGATGGTAGCAACAGTCGCGCTGCCCGCCCCCAGGTCTTCTCCACCTTCAAGGACCAAAAGAGGCCCCTCCGCGATGGCCGAAACCAACGCACCGCTAATAACACCTAGTTCTGCGTCCCGCGCACCGACAACCAAGACTCGCAATCGAGCGGCCACGGCCTGCTGAAAAAATGACGCAATCGCTCGACTGATGGCCCCGGCGCGCACGATGGTCTGCATTGTCGTTGCAGTCGATCGGGGGCGCCGCAGCACCAACGATGGCCCGTCGACTCCCACCGGACTCAGCGCGGCACAAAGATATATTCCACCGGTAAGGCGTCGTTCGATGCGCGATTCTTGTGGATTTACCGCGCAGCCCGAACGTTGACACAATCGATGGACAATCCGTTCGAGCGAATTGCGCGAGGCGAACCCAAGATCCGAAGTCTCGAGTTGGCCACTCTTACGTGCCAGGACTTGATCAAATCGAGGCACGATTATTTCTGAAATCGAAGAGTCTTCGAGCAACCGCGACAAGGGCCCGAGGTCGAGCAATTCGTTGCGCGCAATCAGACGCAGACGCTCAGCCTGGACGCCCGCTGGTACGTGACCATCACTAATGAGCATCGCTAGGCGATCGTCGAGAAGTTGCTCGATGACACCCCGCTCTTCGGTGCTCTCATGAGTGGCGCCCCCTTCTTTGCCACGCTGCACCCGCAAAATACCGTCAACCAAGGTACCCAAGACGCCGTTTGATTCAATTTCACCGCTGGAGACGAGACTAGGACTCGACGTACCCACGACAGCGTCGGTTCGAACAGTTCGACCCGCTACATTTGCATTGCGTTCACCCGATGGCGAAAGCGCGGAACTAAGGGATAGCTTCCCCGTTGATTGGTCTGACCAAGAGGGCTGGGTCCCCAGCCGCCCTTGCGCAGCATTCTTGGGATTTTGGGCCTCCTTATTGGAGGCCTCGTCATCGGGTGTGCGCAGCGGAGCCGCTTCCAAAGATTCGGGCTCCACGCTGATCAGCTCTTCTGCGACCACCGCAGATTGCTCGCCGGTGCGACCCGCCGTCGCTTGCGCGTCGCCTGGTTCAATTCTCAGGACAAAATCACCGATGTATATCCGATCACCTTCATTGATGACCGTCGCTTGCTGAATACGCCGACGATTGACATACGTACCGTTAGTACTGTTCAAGTCCGTAACGATGAATCGCCCGTCACGGTAGAAAAGCTTTGCATGTTGCTTAGATACGTTGCCCTTCGGGAGCAAGAGGTCGTTGCCTTGGACACGGCCGACGCTGAGTTCGGCAAGGACAAATAACTCTCGTCGCTCGGCCCCCCCTTTTTCGCTTACTATTATGGTGAACGACGGACTGTTGAGCTGCATCGGCGTTGCCACCACTTCAGGCTATCCAGCAAGGCTTGCCCGACGCTCATCCGTCCGTCAACCGCCTACTTTGCGATTGAGGAAAGACCGGTCGGCATCCAACTATTAGCACCCCTCGGTAGCCGAACGATACATCCACGATTTCCAATGCCAACTTGGGAAGAAGTGACCGCTCAGTCAACCGGCGGGCCTAGGTTGGGCTCCCCGGCTTTCCGCGGGAAATAGACCCCCAAAAACAACAAAACCCGCAAACCCAGGGAGATTTGTGCCCCCGAAACAACCTTCGCCGATAGTCAGAATTCATCCGACAATTCCGTGGTGCGAGTTCGCGCAGCTATTCCGCCCGACGATCCGTGCCTTGATTTCGAACGTCCGTCGTTAGCAGCGCCAGGAGTTCGCCAGCGAGAGCCATTACGTCGGATTCACTAAAACCGCTCGAGCGTAATTCCCGGTAAATGCTCTTGGCAAATATCGAAACAGAGCGTTGGTCGTGCTTGTTGACTAGGCCATCAATCATAGAGTAGGTCATTGGGCTGAGTGGGTCTCAGCGGGCTCAACTGCATATTGCGGGCCAAATTATCTACTCCGCAATTTCTGCGCGTATGGCCTATTACTGCGGCCATTTGAATTTTGAGTTCTCCTGAAGCGAAGGCTTGTTCTCACTTGGACGCGTATTGGACGTCGCAGATCTGGCGCGTGCAAACGAGAGCTGCGCAAATTTGGAGCTTTTCAAATACGCCACCGGCGGTGCTCGCGAAGACGAAGGCACTCTAGACGGCCTTTCGGCCTGTTGTCACCGCAAACTGTCCCAAGTGGTGATTGTGAACCTACCATTCCATTCGTGAAAAGTCGCGACACCCGGCCTGGGCCCAAGAAAGTTCAAAGACTGCCAATTGGCAGTCGCCGGACGTGCCAATTCGTACAGAGCATCGACTACTCGTGGCGCGAGTTGTTCGAGAAGGCCGATGTAGTCAGCGAAGGAGCGGTTCGCAACGATTCCGATGGTCCAGTTTACTATGGTTCGACCAGCGTCCTTTTGGCAACCTCCCTCTACGGTGGCAGTTACGCTGAGTGTGATCGCGACGCCGTGCTGCAACTTCTTTCGGCGGACCCACATGCTCGGGTACGAGCGGTAAGAATTGCATGCCTCGAAGCCCAACTCCGCGCGCGGCGATCGATTGGAGCAGTAAGGGCAGAATTGACTATCCGCCTCGACACGCGGGGCGTAAAGATTGATATCGACGTAGAGGCGCGCGTCACGCTGGAATTGGAAGCAACGGGACGACATGCGACCAACTCCCGTGGCAATGACCGCAAGCGTTAGTCTGCCGCCGTTAGCCAGATATGCAGTTTGCTGTCAAGCCAAACCGCTGGGCGCGCCCAGCCCGAGTCGGCTCTGCCGGTCAACTGCTGAACGTTCGCACCGTTAACAAAATACGAGCGACATTGAGGCTATCAGATTGTCGTTTGAAGATGGCTTGCCAAAGGCTCTGATCGGTGCGAAAGGTTCCGACCTGCCTGACGCTCGACAACGAGGAGCGTACCAGACAAGGGTGGACGTAAGTTGGTCCCATTGAAAACTGAGTAATGGCTAGCTGCTATGGGTCGCAACAACCGTCATGACGCGAATGTAATACACGTAGTTTTCGGACCCGGAGGCGGACGTGTTCAATCGGAGTTGCCGAATCATGGCGGACTCGGTGAATCGCTCTTAGGGGCGAAAGAGCCACTCACCGATCTTTTTACGTGCAGTGAAATATCTCGGCTGATTGGCATGTCACCGACGCGCCTGCGGTCACTCGATCGATCCGGCGTCGTCACTCCGTCGGGGCGCCGTAAGGGGCGACGCGCCTATACGTTTCAAGATCTAATCGCTCTGCGCGCGGCGCAGACATTGCTCGACCGCCGGGTGCGGCTGCGCGATGTATCGCGCGCAATCGAAGCACTCAAGCGCTCTCTGCCACGGGTAACTCGTCCTTTGGCCGAACTACGCGTTATGTCGGACGGACGTCGAGTCGTGGTTAGAAGTCAAGACGGCACCGCGTATGAACCTTTGACTGGCCAACTAATGCTGGACCTGGAAATTAGGTCGTTGCGCGACGACGTGGTTCGAGTTTTGCGGCCCTCGGCTGGTAGGGAGCGCGCGCGCACCGCGTATGAATTGTATCTGCGCGCCAGTCAACTGGACGAAAGCCCCGCCACTATGGCAGAAGCGGCGCGCCTCTATGAGGAGGCAATTCAGATTGACCCTTGGCTTGCCATCGCCTACACGAATCTCGGCAATATTCGATTTAGATGCAATGACCCAGACGGTGCCGAATGTCTATATCGCAAGGCGCTCGACATGGACCCGAGTCAACCAGAAGCTCAGTACAACTTGGGCTACGTCATGTTAGAACGAGGGTTGCCTGAGTCCGCCATTCCACTGTTCGAGGGCGCGCTAGCAGCCGATCCAAAGTTTTCCGACGCCTACTTCAACCTGGCCATGGCGTTAGAGGAAGTCGGTGAATCGAATCGTGCGCGCGCCTATTGGCGAAGTTATATTGCGCTGGAGCCAAGCGGCGCTTGGACGGAAATCGCAAGACGTCACTTGTGAGGTTTTGACATACAGTCGCAGACTCTTACTGAGCGCCCATGACAGAACGCACCACGGGAGCAATGCAGCAGGTTGGGATCCCCAACAGCCCTCACTCGGCTAGTCCGAGACGTGCGCCGGGGCTAGTCTTGCTCTACGCGGAAGAGTTCTGCAAGCTGCCCGGCGCCTGGACATTTTCGAAACCACGGATTGTCATCGGGCGCGACGACTCGGCGGATTTGTGCCTACCGGTCGCTGCGGTCTCCCGAACCCACGCCGAAATTATATGGGATGAGAGCCGCTGGTTGGTCCGCGACATGGAGAGTCGAAATGGGACCTTGCTCGACGGGCACCCGATTACACAAGCCATATTGGAGCGTGGCGCGGAGTTGCGAATCGGAGATGGAGTCTATAAATTCCTCGATTACGACGTCTCGGACTACTGCGACTATTTATTGGATGGAACTGTCGTAGGTCAGGGGCGACTCGTAGCTCAATCGGATTTGGTGGGCGGCTGCAAAATGGATCGGATCGCGGCTGAGCTGGAACGAATTGCGCCAACCAACCTCAGTGTGATGCTGCTCGGCGAGAGCGGGACTGGCAAAGAGGTTGCAGCCCGAGAACTGCACCGGTGCAGCGGTCGTAAGGGGGCCTTTCACGCGGTCAATTGCGCGGCAATTCCCGCGACCCTGTTGGAAAGCGAGCTCTTTGGCTACAAGCGTGGTGCCTTTTCCGGCGCGGATCGCGACAAGCCGGGTTTGATTCGTCTAGCCGATCAAGGGACGTTATTGCTCGACGAAATTGGCGACATGTCCCTTGAGGCACAGGCAAAATTATTGCGTGTTCTGCAATCGCGAGAGGTCTATCCCCTAGGCGCAACTGCTCCAGAACGGGTCGATCTCCGTGTCGTTTGCGCAACGCACCGCGATTTGCTTCGCTTGATTCAATTAGAAAAGTTCCGCGAGGACTTGTATGCGCGCCTCAATGAATATCAATTGAAGTTGCCGCCACTGCGCGACAGAAAAGAAGACATATTTCAATTGACGCGTGAATTCCTTCGGCGCCATGGGCATCCGGAATTAGGGTTGACGTTTGGATTCGTTCTGGGCCTGGTCAACTATGATTGGCCCTACAACGTGCGCGAGCTCGAAGGGTGCATAAAACGCTGCATAGCCCTAGCCGACAAATCGACAGTTGACGAGTCGCTACTCCCGGAGCCAATCAAGGAACTGATGGCGGAATATGGTCGCCCAATTGCGCGCGCCGATCCGTTGGCACAAAGTAGCCCGCTGGATATCGTTCGAACGGCGCGAGGTTCAGCCCCTTCGGACGCTGAACTTCGCGCTTTGCTTGAAAAGCATCGCGGCAATGTAGCCGCCGTGGGACGAGACTTGGGTAAAGCCCGAATGCAAGTGCATCGTTGGCTGGAACGCTTCGGCATCGACGTGGACGAGTACCGCTGACAAGAGCCTGCCCGGCCCGCGCAACGACGAGCACCTTGGTGCGGCAACAAGAATTTGCCGATGAGGCCGGCATATCCATGGTGACCTGTCTCGGTGGGTCGTCCGGTGGTTCTTGCGACCCGAGGCAGGCGAAGGCTTCCAACAATTACTCGGGGCGTTGACTAATGGCGGCAAATTGGCCACTCGATGTTCCGAAAATTGAATCAAAGCCGGGTTGACAGCCTGAACAAATGCTCATACCCCTCAAACCCGCCGGGCTATTGCTCCGGCCAAAGGAGAGCGACATCGCGTGGCTTCTCGCGAAAAACCACCCCCAGCCCAAAAACGTATTCGTCGGCGACGCGACGGGGACGGTTCCCTCGATCTTTTTCACCAGGAATCACGTGCGCAAAATGTGGCTTTGCATGAAGTCGCACAGTCGCGGTACTTGAATTACGCGCTAAGCGTCATTACGGCGCGCGCGTTGCCCGATGTGCGTGACGGTTTAAAACCGGTGCAGCGCCGCATATTGCACACAATGTGGCAGCAGCACTTGATGGCGGACGCGAAGCCACGCAAATGCGCCAAAGTTGTTGGGGACGTAATGGGTAATTTTCATCCGCACGGCGACGCTGCCATTTACGACGCGCTGGTGCGAATTGCCCAACCCTTTAGCCTCAGGGTTCCACTCGTCCAAGGTTCGGGGAACTTTGGCTCGTTAGATGGGGATCCCGCTGCAGCGATGCGCTACACGGAATGCCGTCTGTCGGAAATATCGGCGACTATGCTCACCGAGTTATCGCAGGACACAGTCCACTATAGACCCAATTACGATGGGACACGGACCGAGCCTGTGGTTCTACCGGCTCGTTTCCCTCAGCTTCTGGTCAATGGCACCACTGGCATCGCCGTTGGAATGGCCACCAGCATACCGCCGCACAATCTCGAAGAAGTATGCACAGCCTCGATTCGCTTGCTCGATGCGTTGGTTGCCGGAAAGGAGTTGAGCAGTCGAGAGCTTTGCCGAACGATACGAGGCCCGGACTTTCCGACTGGGGGTCAAATCATATCGACCAGCGAGGAATTGAAGCAAATCTACGAGACCGGGCAGGGCACGCTTAGGATTCGCAGCACTTGGTCAGTCGAAACCGAGTCGCGAAACCAGAAGACCGTAATCGTTACGAGCATCCCCTACAATGTGAACAAATCCACTTTGATTGAGCGAATTGCAGATGTGGTGACGTCGCGACAAATGCCCCTGTTGCTCGATGTCAAAGATATATCCACTGACGACGTGCGCATCGAACTCAGCTTGAAAAAGGACGCCGACGAGCAGAAGGTGATGGCGTATCTGTTCAGGCATACTCCGCTGCAATCGACGTTCAGCGTGAACATGACGTGTCTGGTTCCGACCGAAAATCCAGAAATCGGGCGACCGGAGCGACTCGATCTGCAGGCGATGCTTTGGCACTTTTTGCACTTCCGCTTGGATGTAGTCACGCGTCGCCTCGAGCATGAACTGTCGCAATTGCGCAGCAGAATGCACATTCTTGAGGGGTTTGTTGCGGTTTTCGATGCTTTGGACGCTATTCTTGCCATCGTTAGGAAATCCGACGGCAAGCAAGACGCCGCAGCGAAGATCATGGCGCGCTTCAAGCTGGACGCCGAACAGACCGACGCCATACTGGAACTAAAGATCTATCGTTTGGCGCGGCTTGAAATTCTCGTCATTCAAAAGGAACTGGCAGAGAAACGCAAGCGCGCCAAGGAGATTGGCAAGCTTTTGGCGGAAGAGGAATCGTACGGGATTTGGGCCATCGTGCGCAGTGAGATTGAGGAGATAGTCCAAAACTTCGCCAAGGGGGATAAGCGCCGTACTCTAATTGCCGAACCCGAAGGTGAAAAAGAATACTCGGCTGAAGATTTGATCGTTGCCGAAGACAATCACGTCCTTTTGACACGCGATGGTTGGGTAAAGCGACAGAAGGAAATCAAGGATCCTGCGACAACTCGCCTGCGCGAAGGCGATCAAGTTCTCGCGTGCGTTGCGGGCTCAACACGGTCAACCGTCGCATTCTTTTCGAATTTCGGGTCGGTTTACACGAGTCGGGTAATTGATATTCCGGCGACCACGGGCTACGGCGAGCCGATCCAGAAGCTATTCAAATTGCGGGACAACGAGGCAATTGTCGCCGCATATTCCCTCGATCCGCGAGCAACCGGGAATATCTCCGAAAGGGATGGCAAAACGCCCGAGCACTACGCAATTGCAGCGACGACAGACGGGTTTGCATTGGCCTTTGGCCTTAGCCCGTGTCTGGAGCCAAGCACGCGATCGGGACGTCGGTACGCCAAGCTCAGCGAAGGTTGTTCGGTCATTGGCGTCGAGCTAACGACTGTTAAAGGGAAGCCCAAAGTCATTTCCGTGACTCGAAAATCTCGTGTGCTCATTTGCGCGGCGGCCGAGATCAGTTATCTAAATGGTCCAGGCCGCGGTGTCATACTCGTTAAGTTGGAAGAGGAAGACCAGTTGGTTGGTTTCAAGATCGCATTCGGTCCGGATGATGCTCTCGTTTTGAAGACGACATTGGGAGGCGAACAAAAGGTTTCGTTGGCCCGACACGAAGTGTCTGCCCGAGGCGGTAAGGGGTTCCAGCTTATTAAGAGGGGACAAATCAGTGAAGTCGTATTGCCCACTCCAGTTGCACCGCAGTTGTCCGGAGAGGTGAGCACATGACCCAATACTCAGCTAAGGACATTACGGTCCTAGAGGGTCTTGATCCCGTACGTAAGCGTCCCGGCATGTATATTGGCGGGGTAGGGTCCACAGGGCTTCATCACCTCGTTTGGGAGATATTCGACAACTCGGTCGATGAGGCGATGAACGGGCATGCTTCGAGCATCTTGTTGACGCTTCACAAGGACGGTCATTCCGTGACCGTGAGTGACGACGGGCGCGGCATCCCCGTAGATGTTCACCCGAAATACAAGAAATCCGCCCTCGAATTGATCTTTTGCACATTACACGCGGGGGGCAAATTCGACGGCAGCAACTATAAGACCTCCGGCGGGTTGCACGGTGTTGGAGGCTCAGTCGTTAACGCACTTTCGAGTGAACTAGTTGCGACAGTCAAGCGAGACGGGGCTGAATGGCAAATGAAGTTCCGCCAGGGGAAGCCCGGCGGGAAGTTGGTACGTATTGGCCCGTCGCGCGGTACGGGAACCACCGTATTCTTTCGGCCCGACCCAACCGTATTTCCCAAAGACTGAGTTTTCGAGCGAGACAATTCGCGAGCGCCTCGAGATTGCCAGCTACATCCACCGCGGGTTGAAGATCACGTTCGTCGACGAGGCCCACAACGCCAAGACCACCTATTGCCACAAGGAGGGAATCGTCGATTATCTGCGGGCGATCGGTACTTTGCGGGAGGCGCGTTTCACGCACGAGGCACCATTTTCGATCTATCGCGAGAACGGCTGCAAATTAGAGGCGGCCCTTCAGTGGTCTGAGGCCACGGACGAATACCTCAAGAGTTACGTCAACGGCATCCCTACTGGTTCAGGCGGGACGCATGAGGCAGGTTTTCGCGCCGGCCTGGTCAAAGCGGTGCGAAACTACGTTGAGACCCACAATCTGGTGCCAAGAGGCATAGCGCTCTCTGCCGAGGACATTCGAGAAGGCCTAATCGCCGTGCTGAGCATTTTCATCGCGGAACCTCAATTTCAGGGCCAGACGAAGGACCGCCTGAATAACCCCGAAATCCAGGCGACGGTCGACGGTTTCATCCGTCCCGCGCTCGAGCAATGGCTCAACACGAACCGGAGTTCGGCGGAGCAAATCGTCGGTCGAATCATACTGGCAGCGCGAGCGCGGGAAGCGTCACGTGCGGCGTCGGCTTCGGTAACCAGGCGTTCGGCAACCAGTGGCCGATTGACGTTACCAGGGAAACTCAGCGACTGTAGTAGTAACGAACGCAGCAGCACGGAACTCTTCGTTGTTGAAGGCGATTCCGCCGGCGGATCCGCAAAGCAAGGTCGTGATCGAAACCATCAAGCAATTTTGCCACTGCGAGGCAAAGTACTCAACACCGAGGGAACTTTGCTCACCAAGGTTCTCGAGAACAAGGAAATCGCAGATTTGGTGACGGCCCTCGGATGTGGTGTTGGCAAGAGTTTCGAATTGGAAAAGCTTCGCTACGATCGCATCATTTTGCTGGCGGATGCTGACTCCGATGGACACCACATAACGACGCTGCTCTTGACATTCTTCTACCGTCACATGCGTGCGCTGATTCAAGGCGGCAAGATTTTCATAGGTGTACCGCCACTTTATCGAATTGACATTGCCAAGCAAACCTACTGGGCCGTCGATGACGCCGATAAGGAAAAATTTCTGAGCAAGCATAAGAATGGCAAAGCCGAGATAACCCGCTTCAAAGGTCTCGGAGAGATGATGCCGAAGGTCCTCTGGGAAACGACACTTAACCCCTCGACGCGTCGGTTGCTTCAAGTAGGAATTGCCGACGAACTCCAAACGGATCGAGTCATGTCCGACCTGATGGGTCGCGATCCGTCCGCGAGGTTCCGCTTCATCATGGAGCGAGCGGACGAAGCCAACGAGCTGGACGTGTGAGCCGGCCCATGAAACAACTGCCGGCCATTGGGCAAGCCCGGGCCACTAATTCCCCGTTCTTTGCGCCAGCGGCTTACAACTCGACACTAGTTGATGCTTGGCCATTGACGGTGCTTGAGCCAAAGCTTGCTCTGGGCTACGCAGGCGCGGTCACCGAGTACGCTGAGACTGCTAAGGTCCCGCGTGTTTTACCCCTGACCAGCCGAAAATCATCGATGCGCCGACACCACCCTGCAACTGCACGAGCCCGGGGGAATCTCGCGTGCCGACTTTTTTTGGTGTTGGTTTTGACCGTCACTTGGACACGAGTGGCTTCAGCACAAACGACTGAGCCATCAGCGGCAACTGGCGCCCCCGACACCGCGGCTCAGTTGGCTCCGAACCGATCCCCGACTGCGCCACTGGGCAACCTACCCACGAGTGAAATCGAAGCGGCGCGCGATATGACGATCGTCGCCATCGACGTCGCCGGTAATCGGCGCGTCACATCCCAGGATATACTGACTTACTTGCACGAACGGGTCGCGGATGCGTTCGTCCCCGAACGACTTAGCCAAGATGTCCGTGAGCTCTGGAATTCAGGTTTCTTCGATGATGTCGAAGTCGATCTCGAGCGCTCGGATGCAGGAGTAAAGCTTCGGTTCACGGTTCGCGAGCGCGCCAATGTGACAATCGTCGAAATTGAAGGCAACGATGAGATCGACGATGACGACATTCAAGAAGCCATTGAATTAAAAGCCAACACAATCCTCAGCTATCCCGCAATCAACCGAAGTGTGCAAAAGATTCGGGATATGTACGCGGAAAAGGGCTATTTCCTTTCGGAAGTCGACAGCGAAGTCATTCCGCAGCGTAATAACGAAGTGCGTGTGCGCTTCAACGTGCACGAAAACAGCCAAGTGAGTGTGCGTCGCGTCAACTTCCTCGGCAATGAGCATATCTCGGACGAAGAGCTCCGCGACGCCATGATTACCGGCAACGGCGGTCTTTTGGCTCTCGGTTCCGGAGGCGTGTTTCGACAGGACGCCTTTGAACGGGACGTCACGATGGTTAGCGCGTTGTACTACGACAAAGGCTTCTTACAGGTGGCCGTCGCGACACCCCGAATCATGCTGACCCCAGACCGGTCGGGCATTGAGGTGACCTTGGCCATTGACGAGGGCCCGCGGTTTCGCATTCGCGAACTCCGAGCTTACGAAAAGGGCCCTGACGGTCGCGAGGTTGAGCCGATCGGTGGGCGGCGCAATCTGCGTATGATGATTCACGCCGAATCCGGTGATTACTTCAACCGTGCAGCGTTGATGGATGACCTTCAGAAGATCCGGAGCCTGTATCGTGATCATGGTTATGCGAACGTGGAGGCAAACCCCGAAACCCGATTGGACGCCGAAACCCGGGAAGTTGACGTAATCGTCCCCGTGGTGCGTGGGCCGCTGGTGCACTTTGAGCGCATCGAATTTCGCGGAAATTCGAAGACTCGCGACAAGGTGCTTCGGCGCGAACTAGAAATAGCCGAGGGCGAGACGTTCAGCGAGTCAAAGCTCGAGTCCTCACGCAAGCGCATTACCGCCTTGGGCTATTTCGAACGCGTGGACGTCTCCACCGAGCAGGGTTCAGCACCCGACAAGATGAACGTCTACTTCGAGGTTGGAGAGCGTCCGACCGGCACTTTTCAAGTTGGCGCCGGTTTTTCGAGCATCGAAAACTTTATTGCCACGGCTCAAATACAACAGGCCAATTTATTCGGTGGCGGTCAAAGCCTGGCACTTCAAGCGCAGGTCAGCGGTTTGCGGCAGCTCGTAAATCTTAGGTTTTTTGAGCCCTACTTCCTCGATAGTAAGTTCAACGCAAGCATCGAACTATACGACCAATTGTTTCGGTACACGGATTTTAGCCAAGGCAGGTTGGGTGGTTCGCTGACCTTGGGCTACCCACTAATTGCGCCGCGGCTCTATGCATCTTTGACCTACGTGGGTGAACAAGTGTCAGTCTCGACGGACACGCAAACATCCATCTTCGGATCATCGACAGCATTGAGCGTCTTTAGGCGGCTTCCCCTGGCCAATCTATTCAATGACGGTTTCACGTCTGCATTTAGACCGGCTCTTACCTATGATTCCCGCGACAATCGGCTGTTTCCGACTGCGGGTGTGTACGTGAGGGCCTCTACGGAACTAGCTGATTCCTTCTTTGGAAGTCACAATCAGTATCTTAGAAATCAATTTACGGGTCGATTCTATTACCCAATCATGTCGGGCCTCGTATTCAAGGTCAACATGGAAGGGGGACTAGTAACGAGTCCGTCAAGCGAAGGCGTACCCATATTTGCCAGAACGTTCCTGGGAGGCATATTTGACGTTCGCGGGTTCCCATTCCGTTCGTTGGGCCCGCGGATTCCGCTTACCTCGACTACGGATCCCAATAGTCCGCCGCTCGCCAACGGGGCGAATATCGGCGGCAACCTAAGTTACTATCAGAACGTCGAACTGGAGTTCTCAATTTTTGACGCCGTGGGTATCAAGGGCGTCGTATTCACCGACGCCGGCAATGCGTGGAACCTCGAAAAAAATTATTGCGACGCAACTACAGCGCAGTACGCTGTCACGAGTCCGTGTTTTGACGGTCTAAATAGTTTGGCGCGGCTTCGGACTTCTTGGGGCTTCGGGCTGCGCTGGTTCTCACCCATGGGTCCGCTGCGTTTTGAATGGGGATTCCCGTTTAAACCGTTGCCGTATGAACAGCCCAGCGTGTTTGAATTCACAATTGGTAATTTCTTCTAGGACCGCGATTTATCAGAATTGATGGGTCCTTCGGACCGGCCGTAGCGGGGCCAGCGTGGCACCGACCGGTGCCCATGCCCCCGAGGGCTTTTTCACGGCGTTTCTCGACTGCTTGCAGCCTTCAGGAAGAGAAAATTTCGAGGGCATCTGGCCGAATTTGGGCGCTCTAAACCTTGATTTGTCAGGTTGTCAACCAGGGTGCAATCAGGTAGGTCCAAAGGGAATATCGCCGGCTTAGATCCGGAACACGCATGGAACACGACGCCACCAGTACTAGCAATTTGCACCCCGTTGGCATTCAAGACGAAATGCGCACTTCGTACTTGGATTACGCAATGAGCGTAATCATCGGAAGGGCCATTCCACTCGCTCGCGATGGCCTCAAGCCCGTTCATAGACGGATTCTCTATGCCATGCGCGACCTCAATTTGTCCCCGGGAGCGGGATACCGGAAGTGCGCGACCGTGGTCGGACAGGTTTTGGGCAATTACCATCCACATGGCGACGCCAGCGTGTACGACGCCCTGGTTCGAATGGCCCAAGACTTTTCGATGCGGCATCCCTTGGTTGACGGGCAGGGAAACTTTGGTTCTATAGATGGCGATCCTGCCGCGGCGTACCGCTACACGGAATGCCGGATGGCTAAGCTCACGGCAGAATTGATGGCGGATATCGAAAAGGATACCGTCGAATTTTCGCCAAACTTCGACGATACGCAATCAGAACCTACCGTCCTGCCAGCGCGGTTTCCAAACCTACTCGTAAACGGTTCGAGCGGCATTGCGGTTGGCATGGCCACCAACATCGCCCCTCACAACCTGCGCGAGGTGATTGCAGCGACAATTCACGTTATCCGCAACCCCGATGCGACCATCGACGAATTGATGCAAATAATGCCGGGGCCTGACTTCCCCACGGGCGGCATAATCTATGGTCGGCTTGGGATTCGCCAGGCGTTCCATACGGGCCGAGGCAGCATCGTGATTCGAGCCCGAACGAATGTCGAAAAGGTTCCGGGAAATTCAGACCGCGAACAGATAGTCGTTACCGAGGTGCCATATCAAGTCAACAAGGCAAGACTTCACGCAAAAATTGGCGAGTTGATCCGGGACAAGCGCATTGAAGGAATCCGTGACTCTCGAGACGAGAGTGATCGTGACGGAATGCGTCTCGTAATCGAACTCAAGAAAGACGTCTATCCGCAGGTTGTATTGAACCAGCTGTATCGGCTTACCGATATTCAAAGTTCGTTCGGCGTCATCAACTTGGCAATTGTTGATGGTCGCCCCGCCGTCCTGAACCTCGGGGAAATGTTGCGGATATTCATCGAACATCGCCGAGAGGTGGTGAGTCGCAGAACGCGTTTCGAGCTGGCCAAGGCCGAGGCTCAGCGGGAATTGGTCGAAGGCCTTGGTATGGCCGTGACCGAGGTTGACGTTGTTATTCGAACGATTCGGTCATCGGCAGATCCCGACGAGGCGCGCGAACGGTTGATGCAGTTACCCTTGCAAGGCCTGGAGGCATTCGTCCTGCGCGCAGGTCGCCCGGAGTCTGAGGTGCAGACCGCCAAGGAACGTGGTGCCTATACGCTCAGTGAACGCCAAGCTCGCGCAATTTTGGAAATGCGCCTTCAGCGTTTGACAGGGCTGGAGCATGAAAAGCTCGCAACCGAGTACGGCGAGCTATGCGAAGAGATAGCTCACCATCGGGCGATTTTGGCCGATGAACAACTGCTGATGGAACTCATCGTGCGCGAACTGGAGGAAGTAAGCCAAAAGCACAGCGACAGTCGGCGTACGGACATCGTTGACGACGAAGCGGAAATTCAGATTGAAGACCTGATTCAAGAGGAGGATATGGTCGTTACCATATCGCATCAGGGCTACATCAAGCGCACTCCGCTCACCACCTACAAGGCTCAGAAGCGCGGCGGCAAGGGTAACCGCGGAATGGAAGCCAGGGATGATGATTTCGTTAATCAGTTATTCATTGCTTCGACGCATAGCTATGTCTTCTTTTTTAGTGACCGAGGCAAAGTCTGGGTAAAGAAGATCTACGAGATTCCGTTGGCTGCACGTACTGCCAAAGGTCGCGCAATCGTGAATTTCATCGAGTTGGCGACTGATGAAAGAATCGTGACAATTGCGCCCGTGAAGGGATTTGAAGAAAACGTCTACGTGACGACGCTGACGCAGGGGGGGCAAATCAAGAAGACTAGCGTGCTCGACTATCAAAACTATCGGGCTAGTGGCATCATTGGCGTGAAAATTGGCGAGGACGACCAGCTACTCGTAGCGAGCGTTACCGATGGAACGCAGGATCTCTTGATAGCTACGAAGAACGGGAAATGTATCCGCTTCGACGAGCAGCAAGTGCGACCGATGGGCAGAAATACGGCTGGCGTCAAGGCCGTTGAGCTCGAAGACGGTGACGCGGTCGTAGGCATGACCACTACGGATCCGGAGCGCAATCAAGTTTTGGCCGTGTGCCAGCGCGGGTTTGGCAAGAAGACCCCACTGGAGGAATTTAGGGTTCAGAATCGCGGGGGTAAGGGCATCATCCTAATCGACTGTAGTGAGCGCAATGGTCCTGTAGTTGGCATCGCACTCGTCAAGACCGGGGATGAACTGGTTCTGATTACCGACCGAGGTCAAATCATAAGGACATCGGTTAATGATATTCGGGAAACCGGTCGCAATGCGCAGGGCGTAAAGCTCATGAATGTCGAAGACGATGAACGAATCGTTGCGGTTGAGGTAGTCAGCGAACGAGCCGAAGATGAAAGCGGCGAAGAAGCCGAAGGCGCTGATGTCCCGGGGCCGGATTCCGGTGGACCAGGGCCCAGCTCGGACGCTCCCGGTGAACCCCCTGAATCGTCGAATGGCTGAGCGCGCAGCACGAAACCGGTCCGCAAAACTCTTGGCCGCTCTTGAAGCGGCCTATCCGGATGCGCATTGCGAGCTGAACCACAAGGACGTATTTCAGCTGCTGGTGGCGACGGTCTTAAGCGCTCAGAGCACCGATGTCGCAGTAAATCAGGTGACACCAGGTCTCTTTCGACGCTGGCCATCACCAAAAGCAATGGCGGCCGCAATCCCCGGAGAGGTTGAGTCGGAGATTGCACGGCTAGGGATGTACCGGCAAAAGGCACGACACATAATAGGCCTGTCGCAAGTCTTAGTGGAGCAGCATCGAAGCCAAGTTCCGCGTACTCTCGAGGCACTGGTGAAACTCCCCGGCGTCGGACGCAAAACGGCCAACGTAGTCCTAGGCGTGGCTTTCGGAAGTCCTGAAGGCGTGGTTGTGGACACGCATGTTCAGCGCCTTTCGCAGCGGCTGGGTTTTTCGAATAGCACCCAACCTGCGGGAATAGAAAATGACCTGATGGTGCTATTCAGCCGTGAAAAATGGGATATCATCTCGCACACCCTGATTTTTCACGGACGCCGTTGTTGCACTGCGCGCCGTCCTGCCTGTGGCGCTTGCCCTGTCCAACACCTATGTCCGAGCGCCTTTCATGCCGAACACGTAGGACGCAAGCAAACCCGGACTGCCGTATCGCCGAAGAAATAGCCCGGGCAGCTACTCACCGTCTGAGGTGTGCCGTCGATGCGAGTGACGCGCCGCCAGAATTCGCTCAATAGTGCGTGTTGTCATTTTCGCCGAGCGCATCTCAATGCTGTCCAACAAAATCTTGTGCAGTGGAATATTGGTGCGAATACCCGTGATTATGAATTCGTCGAGCGCGCCGCGCATTCGCTGTAGGGCCGTGTCGCGGTCTGGGGCATGAACGATGACTTTAGCGAGCAACGAGTCGTAGGCGCTCGGAACCTTCCAGCCGCCGTAAACGCCAGAATCGACACGAACTCCCGCTCCGCCTGGTGGGTGGTATTCGGAAATTGTTCCTGGCCAAGGGACGAAGGTGTCAGGATCTTCTGCCGTAATGCGGCATTCGATGGCATGACCGCGCGGTTGCCAAACGTCCTTTGCTGCAAGCTCCAAACGTTCACCGGCTGCGGCGCGGATTTGTTGAACGACCAAGTCCACGCCGGTTACCATCTCAGTCACCGGGTGCTCAACCTGAACGCGCGTATTCATTTCCATGAAATACAACGAGCCCGACTCGTCCATTAGGAATTCTAGTGTTCCGAGCGTCGTGTACCCGGTTTCAAGTACCGCACGACGAATGACTTCGATCATCTTCCCGCGGATCTCGTCATTCATCGCTGCACAAGGTGACTCCTCGATCAGTTTCTGATGCCGACGCTGCAGAGAGCATTCCCGCTCTCCGAGCACCCAAACCCCACCGTGTTGGTCGGCTAATACCTGAAACTCGACATGTCTTGGATTCTCTACAAAATGCTCCAAATACATTTCGGAATTTCCAAAGGCACTGGCGGCTTCTGCCGTGGCAGCTTCATAGGCTCTTTGAACATCCTCCATGCGCTTGACGACGCGCATCCCGCGACCGCCGCCGCCCCCACGCGCCTTGAGAATCACCGGGAAGCCGATTCGTTGGGCCTCTGCGGAAGCGTGCTCGGGGCCCGTCAAGGCTTCGCTACCCGGCAGCAACGGCAAACCAAACGTGAGAGCCGCCTCACGGGCCGTCAGCTTGTCACCCCAAGTGCGCATGGCGCTGGGGGTGGGACCGATGAACGCAAGGCCGCACTTTTGAACGACCTCTGCGAACGCCGCGCTTTCCGACAAAAAACCGTAGCCCGGGTGGATGGCGTCAGCGCCCGTAATTTCAGCGGCCGCTATCAGTGCGGGGATGTGAAGATAGCTCTTCGAGGCAGGGGCAGGGCCGATGCAGACTGCTTCATCGGCGAATCTCACGTGAAGTGCCAGTGCGTCCACATCGGAATGCACGGCAACAGTGCGAATATTGAGTTCACGACATGCACGCAATACGCGCATGGCAATTTCGCCACGGTTGGCAATCAGTACTTTGCGAAACATTGCTTTTAGTGCGCCGATGCTTTGCGGATTTTGAATAGGCGTTGGCCGTATTCAACGCTCGAGCCATTTTCAGCCAAGATTTCGAGCAATGTACCGGCAGTGTCCGATTCGATCTCGTTCATAAGTTTCATCGCCTCGACAATGCACAACGTCTGCCCCTTTCCGATATTCTGACCAGGCTGAACGAACGGAGCGGCTTCCGGTGATGCGGAGCGATAAAATGTGCCCACGAATGGCGAGGTCACATAGGCAACATCGCTGCCTACCGACTCCGCCGAATGCGCGGGTGTATGCGGCGATGCGACGGTTATCGAGGGAGTCTGCATCACGGCAACTTCTTGAATCTGTTTACGCCCCATGTTTATGCGAAGGCGAATCGATTCATCTTCATATTCGAACTCGCCTACCTCGCCTTCGCGTAAGGTCTCGATGAGATCGCGGAGCTTGTCGAGTGAATGTTCCATGAGCTGGCTTTCCGTGAGAAATAGCGGCTGAACGTAGTCACGAGCTTGCGATTTGACAACCTTCGTCGTCATCTGAGCCGGAATAATGTGGCTGTCCCTCGGGCCGGCAACGTGGTTGGGTAGGACTCAACGCAATCGACACCAATTATCTTATCTGCCAACCGCAACTTCATGTCTGGCCGGATCCAAACACTGGCCAGCTTGCAGGTAGATGATTTATCTGTCGCCTGCGAAGTTCGTAAGCAGTCACGACGACTCCTAGCCACCAGCCTAGTCCCGCCAGGGCCAGGCCAGCGACGACGTCAATTACCCAATGCCAACGTAAATACATAGTGGCTGCGATGATGTTAATCGCAAAAAAGCCCACGATGGCCCAAGTGTAGCCAAACGGTGCATGGTGTCGATGTCGATACGAGAACAGTGTCAGAAATGTCGGAGCGGCCGTATGCAGCGATGGGAATATATCCTTTTGCGCGCCCCCCGACGCAACAGTACGCATGACGCTGTCCAACCACAGCCCGTGTGGAAATTTGCCGGTGAACGCGGCGGCTAGTTCGCGGACAGGTCCGTAGCCTGGAACTAGCACATACAAAACTTCTCCAACGCAAAAGAGGGTCAGTATGCCAATACTAAATTCGCTAAGCAGGCGTTCGTTTCGCGAAAACATTACAATTGGGATTGAGTGCGATAAGAGCAAGAAGAAATGGCGGAAATAGAAGAATGCAAACCACTCACTTGCAAACGGGCTAATGTGTGCGTCTGCCCAAAGACAACCTTCGAATCCGAAGAATCGCAGATCTATCGAGTAAAGACCAGCATCGAGGCTGCGCGGGTTCACGAGCGGCAAATAAGCGCCCAAGAAGAAATAGCTGAATTGCACGATACCCTGCAGTGACAACCTGTAAGCAAGTGGAGCCCACAAAACGTGCGTGAACCACTGTGCTCTTACCGAAACAACGACGACGGCACAGGTCAGAAGGAGAGTGCCCATTCGTAGAGCACTCGTCGCTATCCCATTCCCCTTGGCGCCAAGCAGAGCTAGATTTAGGAAGATCAGGTAACCAAGTACCAGCCAATCTTGAGGTGCAAAATTGGTTAGCAGTGAGGCTTTACGCTGGCTGATTGCAGGGGGATGCAGAGACAAATCGTTGAATTCCAAAGTCGAAGCGCGCGAAGGTGAGCTCACTTGCAGCTATCATGGTTTTGCAATACTCGATAGTTGGGTCTTTATTTTTGAATCTTCTTCGTCGCTTGCAATACCGGGAGCCGCATTCGTGTCGTCTTCTGAGACTCTAAGACGCTGCGTCGCTGGTTGTTCATTGGGCAGCATCTCGATTGGCCGACCCCGATTCGGACTAGAATAGGCAATTTGTCCATCGTCGGTAACCTCTGACGCCACATCATCGCGAACATTCAGCTGGGTCAGCAGATTCTCCGCCATTGCAACATCAATGTTGAACGCTTCCGCCAATTGGCGCGGGGTTGCCCCAGCCCCGCTCTTCGACATTTGGTCGACTAATCCACTAGCGTAGGCTTTCTCCAGGAGCGAGCGGCGAGATTTTTGCAGACTTATCATTTTTAGAAAAACCAAAACGCTCAGAAAGAGAGTAAAAACGGGGAGCGAGACGAGTAGCCCAGACGCAAATGCGCCCGGTGAAGTCACTTGGCGAGCAAACAGAACGAATAGCACACCTATCAGCCCAATTCCCGCCCCCAAGTAGGATGAGGCTTTTGATAACGCTGCCAACTTATGTGCGCGTGTTGCCGCGCGAAGGCTGTCTCGGACCAGGGGGAGGTGTTCGCTCGATTCTCGAGTCATTCGGGCGGAACCGCAGACTTCGCAAACCCAGAGTAAATCCCTGTGCGGCCGTACCGAGGTTACCGATTGACACTGAAAACAGTGGCCGATCCTATTGGCCACGGAGCCACAACGAGTACATATGCCAGAGCTCGGATCGATAGGCGCCTGGCAAAGTCTGCAATTCGAGGCCCCTTCTGCCGACGGAGTAGTGGCGCCCATGTTCATATTGGCATCGGTACAGCGTTCGACTAGATATCGTCAAATCAACTTTGGATGACGCGAGATTTTGTTGCTTAGCCAAGAATTACGCCTCACAAATCCGATGTGACCTAACAATTGAGCGGCCCTCGACCTTCCACCCTAAACGGGACTGGGCGACGCACCGACCAAGCTGGCGATATAACAAGTCAATTTGCTCGAACTTTCGGCCGCCAACCGTCGGTGGAACATCGATTTAGCGCCTCAACGCAGTCTCAAATGTCCTCAATTGGACCTATCACGCGTCGCATCAAAGTTCTGGTCGAGTCAAAAAGGCCGGGACTTGCCAACGGCCCCCAGGTAGGCACGCTGCGTGCCCGACCAACTTCACCCGCGCTGTCAATTGGCAGAGGATGGGCAGCAGCTCCGCATTCGTCGAATTGGGCTAGTTTCTGCCATGCTTGCCGCAAATCGGTGCCATTGGCAAAAGTGGCATCGAAGCTGGAACACATAATTTCGGACGGCGTTTGGCCAGGCTGGGCGTGGCGATTGCCTTCTGCTAGCCTCGCGCACTCATGACTGCTCGTTCAGCTCACTGGCTAGCGCCGTTGATTAGTGTTTTCGTTTTACTTTGCTGTGTAAGGGCGCTGGCAATGCCAGGTTTCTACGTAGGAAAGAACTCGAGCAAGCGTGTTAGCCACGCAAGCTTCGTAGTCATCATGAACAAGGGCGAGCAGAGCGCCGTGTCGATAATGCCCGACTTCGATGGTCCATTTGAGCCTTTCGCTCTGGTTCTCGCGGTTCCGAGCGACGTTACTTTGGACCACATCGTCACGCTGCGGCGTGAATATGTCGATCGCGTTGATCAGCTTTCCGCGCCGCGGTTTCATGAATTTTGGGAATCCGATCCCTGCGATCCAGCCAAGGAACAACAGGAGTGGGAGCGAGATCTCCGTGTCTCGACCAGTGGAGACAACTTCCTCGGTGGTAGCGCCGATTTGGGTCCGACAAAGAAGGTCCCCAAAGAAATGCTGCTCAATATGAAGAGTGAGGTGAAACAAGGCGAGTATACGTTCCTGCTTCCAGAGGGGGAACAGAGCTTTCTCGATTTTGCCAAAGGGCGCGGGTGGGTCTTTACGGCCGAGATGGAACAGGCCGTTACGCAGTACCAAGGTAAGGGCTGGAAGTTCGTTCTCGCAGAGGTCAACCCTAATCGAATCGAGCTAATCGGCGGAGAGCGAGCTCAAATGTCGCCCATCCGATTTTGGACATCCCAGCCGTACCGAACGATTCCTGCCCGGCTTGGGCTATTGAGCGCCAAAGACCCACAAGAACTGTTCGTTCTCGTCTTGGATCCGGAGAAGCGTTTCGTTACCAAGAATTATGAAGTGAGTTATCCGCCCACAAACGTTCAGGTCGACTTTGTCGTCAAGGAGCGAATGGGAGAATTTTTTGGTGGACTTCACGACATGTGGCTCGCCAAACATCCAAAGACGTGGTGGCTAGAGTTCGCTTGGTCTGCTGACGGTTGTGGCCAACCTTGCCCAAACGAGCCCTTGCTCATCAATGAAATTCTGACACTCGGTGGCGATGTCTTTGAGCAGAGTGTGCCAGAGGACGAAAGAAACCCCAAGCCCCCGCCATTGACCGACGAGGAAAAGGCGCGTCGCAAGGCGGATCTCGATGAGGCAAAGCCAGCCGATCGATTCAAGCTAAAGCGGCAAATGGATGAGGACCGGAAGGAACTTTACCGTCGCAAAGCATTGCTCGAAAGACAACATTACATAATTACACGGCTGCATCATCGGGTCAGCGACGCGACATTGCCGACGGACGTCGAAGTGGGACCGGCTGAGGGGGGCCTTCAGGGTGGCGTCCTACTACCGACGGGACCCAAGGGTGACATCAGTCTCGAAGTCAAACCGAGCGACGCCGAACGCATGCAAACGCGCTATCTGTTCTTTCATCCTTGGAAAGGGATGCAGGCTTGCGAAGCGCCGGCGCGGTGGCGTTGGGGCAAACCACCGCGGACCTATCGCGGTTTGAGAAAGACATGGGTCGTCGAGGATTTGGCTCGCAAGAGCCGGACCCAGATTAAGCCTGCGGACGTGGTGAGAACACCGTTGCCCGAATATGGGCTCACGGGTGAGCCACCTAAGCCGCTCGATGCAGGCCTCGATGGTGGCTTAGAGGGCACAACTACGAAGAGCGGCTGTCATTGTAGTATCCCTGGCGCGGGCCGAACGCGGAATCTCTACGGGTTCGGTTTATTGGCCCTGGTTGGCGGTTTCGCTTTGCGTCGCCGGTATCGTTAGGCGTGGTGATCAGGCTGCACTTCAACACCAACTCAAGTTGGAGTTGTTTGCTCGTTGACTTGATGCTCTATGCGGGAGAACTGCCTGCGGCAGAGGCTCCTGCTACATTTTTAGGTCGCGCGGGCGATCTCGATTTGTTCGCGCGCTGCCGCGAAAAGTAGTCAATCAACCAGTCGCGAGCAATTTCATTCGCTTTCTTCTGCCAGATCGGGCCATTTTGCAAGAGCACACTGATGGCGATCTCGGGTCGCTGGCTAGGTGCAAATCCAATGAACCAACTATACGTGGTGTCCTGCTCTCCTAGCGTGCCAGTTTTTCCCGCTACGGAAACATGAGGTAGATACGGGCGACCCTGCTCGTCGTGAAACGCACGCCAGCAAGTACCTCGACGAACTGTTACCTCCATCATACGTCTCAATATTCCCGCGGTTTCAGGGCGAATCGCCGCAAAACTGTCGGCTGCTGAAACTGCCGAGTTCGTATCGGTATCGAACAAGCGAAGTGGTAAAGTGCGGCCCCCGTTTGCCACGACGTAGGCTAAATAGGCTGCGCCAAGCGGAGATAGGCTCGAGCCAATGAAACCCGTTGCGTTACGGGCAAACGTGAGTGGCTCTGGCTCGCCGTGAAATTGACCCAGGGGCACTCCGATTTCCAAAGGCAACGCCGACCCGAATCCAAATCGGTCAGCATAGTTTTCGAGATCTTCGGGCTTGAGATATTGGTTGGCGAGCTGCGCGAATACGGCGTTGCGACTATAGCCAAGCGCTTCCGAAAACGGTTTGCACTGAACAACGCCGGAATGCGGCCTGACTAGGTGCTCAAGCTCAATGCGATGCACGCCGCCTTCCGTGCAAACACTTCGATTGAGACTTACGTGCCCTTGCTCGACCAATGCGGCAGTCGTTACAATCTTGAAAACGCTGGCAGCTGGAAATTGACGTCCCAGCAAAATGCTTTCATCGCGTGATGTCGCGGTGGGCCATTCCGTAACTACGAGTACTCTGCCCGTTGCGACGTCAATCGCTACGAGAGCCGCTGCTTGCGGACGTACCGCTGCGAGCATCTGATGTGCGGTCCGTTGCATTGAAATATTTACGGTTAGTGGCCAACGATTGCCGCGTTCATCCGTCACCGCTAGGAGGGAGCCGTCACGCTGCGCCTGTGCAATATCCGCCAATACGAACTTTTGTCTTGCCGGCACGGAATCAACGAGCCTCACCCCTTGCTCACCGCGACTCTCGAACGCAACTAGCGTCAGAAGGGCAGAAATTGCGATAAATCCAAGGACGCGCACCCAGACTCACTACCCAGAACCGAGCACTTTGGCCAAATATTCGGCAAAAACGGCTCCTCGCTCGCCACGCGAGGACCAACTACGCCCCTGGAATCTTCCTCTTCGTTGAAGATTCCACTCAGAATACGACGGACACAAGGGGCATTTGCGAGGGAACTAAAGTTCGAATGAAACCTTGGCTGGATAACTGCCCGGCGACTTGAACTTGGCGCCCTTGATTACCGCGACCAAACAATCTGCCTTCGATTCTCCCACGGTGTCAGGAGGTGCAACCCCAACCGATATTGCCGAGCCCCTCGTATCGATATATGCGGTGATTTGGTATGTACCGCTGCCTCCGCCTGTACATTCCTCCAAATGCTTGTGCAACTTCTTCAGCGTATCTTCTACGTCATCTGCCGTCCATTCTACAGGTGGCCGCGCATCATTGGGCATATCGAAGGAGAACGATTTTCGAACTTGGCCCTTACGCCCACCGACGGGTTTTGGCCAGTTTCGCCCGCGTAGGACTTGTAGCATGCATGCCTCCGTTGCCCTGTCACCCAGTGTCGAGCGTTCGAGGCGTGCATCCTCCGCCTGGCCACTTTCATTTATTCCGATGAATATGGCTACGTCGCCACCCAAGAGTTCAACTCGACTTGCCCCCTTTTTTACGCAGCCCATCAGGCCATTTTGCGCTTTCTCGAAGACACGATTGACTGCGTCCTCGTTCAATGCTCCCACTTCAGAAGAGACACCAATACCGCTCGACTCACGAGTGGCTTCGGGCGCCGTGGGCTGTGGTGTATTGACCACAGGAGCGGGTTTTGAGCCACAAGCCATTGGCGAGGCTAGACTCAGGAACACCAATAAATTACCAATGCTCATAGACTTCATATTAATCGCTCGTACCGGACAAACGCGTATTCGAGAGGTGTGGGGGCTTCAAGGGATGGTCTTTAATAGTACGGCATGGCGCAGCGGCAAGAGTTTCGCGTAGAGGCCAGGCTTTGGGGAAACCGCAACAGCCAGCTCTGCGCACTCTAACATTTCAAAATCAAATTCGCTGTCTCCAAAGCAGGCCATCCAAACCAAATTTCCGGATAACCTTCTGAGCAGATTGCATTTGTTTGCGCCGTACGGAACGCTGTCGAATATTTCCGGAACGATGACGCCGTTGGAAGTCTTCGGATTGGTTCCAATCACTAAATCGGGCGAAAACCCCAGCTGTGATGCGGCCAGGTATACAATCGGTGTAGGCGATGCACTCACCACGTAACACGGGGTATTTCTAAGTCTGGCCCAGTCAATAATTGGTGACAATTCGTTGCGAATTCGCGATGTGAAGTTTTCGACCCGGAGGACATTTGCCGCGTAAGTTGTGAGTTCTTGCAGTGTGTGTCCCGCGTAGCACCAGGTCATTGCCGCGTAGAGTTCGACTTCTTCTATGAGTCCCCGCTTATGACTCTCAAATAGCAGCATACCCAAGTGGGAAGCCGAACCTGAGGTATCAAGGCCTACGCTCGAAGCCAGGTTACTCAAAGCGGGCCGCGCCGCCTCAAGTAACCATCCGTCGCGACAGGCGTGGAGAAAGACGTCATCGGACACGTCCCCTGACCAGAGCGTCCCGTCGGCGTCAAATGCTAGTAAGACATCGCGCCGGCCGTGCCGAAGCAACAGTCTTTCTATAATCGCGTTGCCATCGAGCACTGGCAGGCCTAAGACTGCTTCCGTACCACCTGCCATTGACGGAATTTCGCTGGAGGAATGCTCCTCAAGGCCGCCGTTTTGAGTATTTGAAGGCATTTTACCGAAGGGAGTATGTTATGCCAAGCATATCTGCGGGATCAATTTCGAATTAGTCCAAACGTGTATAATGCCTCACTTCGCTCATAGGAAAAATCTCAAGTGACATCTGCACAATTGAACAGCGAGCGCTTCCTCAACACCCTTGCCCGGCTAGTCAAATTGGGGCCGTCGCTACAAAATGCACCAAACGCGGGTCTCGTGCCAGAAGAAGCCTTGGCCTGTAGTGTAGTGGAGTCGGTGCTACGACCCCTCGAGGCTGCTGGTTTTGCGAAGTTGCAACGATACAGCGCTAAAGGGCAGGAGTCGCGACCTAGCTTGATTGTGACTGTGCCGGGCACGCAGGGTGGCTCAATTGGATTAGTCGGTGCACACTTTGATGTGGTCCCTGCGGACCGCGAGAAGGAGTTTTGGACTTCAGATCCATTCGAACTCACCATTGGCGAGGGTGGATTGCTCAGGGGTCGCGGCGTTACCGACTGTTTAGGGCATATAGCCCTTCTAACCGAGTTGCTGCTTCAACTTCATGCGCAGGGGATCAGGCCGAGTCACACGCTGCATGTGGTTATGATTGCCAATGAAGAGGAGCGCACGATTCCGGGCATTGGACTCGAGTACTTGGGCGATATCGGTGCCCTTCAGCCACTCAAAGATGGGCCAGTGTATTGGCTGGACAGTGCGGACTTTGGCCCAACCCTCGGAACGGCCGGCATCGCCACGTGGGAAATCCGCGCCAAAGGCGTAGGCGGACATTCCGGCATGCCGCAGAACTGCGTCAATGCGCTCGAATTGTCGATGGCGACAGCTCACGCACTTAGCGATTGGTTTAGATTGCACGTACCGCCTCACCCGGATGAATCACGCTGGCGATTTAGTTCCCCGTCTACCTGCAAGGCGACCAGAATTGATTGTGATAACAACAAGATCACGAAGATACCAGGCGCTGCCAGCATATTTGGCGATATGCGCATTACACCTTTCTACGACGTTGCGGCGATATTTAGTCAAGCAGTGGCTTTCGTGAGCTCATTGAATGAAGACATGCAGCGCGGCATAAATCGATCCGGCTTTCCCCAGCTCCGCACTAAGCAAGGAGTCACAGGGAGTGTCGAGCTCATTAGCGAAGGCAAACTTACGGAGGGAATTGCCTGCAATCTAGACTCTCCATCCCTAGATATTCTGACGCGCGCCATCCGTGAGGTTCGCGGAGACTCGCGGGTCGAACCCTTTTCCATGACGGGGTCATTACCGCTGGTAAGAGAGCTTCAGCGACGCGGGTTTGACGTTCAGATTACCGGATTTGGAGAAAGCCGAAGCTACCACGCACCCAATGAGGCCGCAAACCTCGGCGATTTCGAGGACGGAATGCGCATCCTCGGTTGACTCATCGAGCCTTTGGGGTAACTGGGCTATTGGAGGGTTGCCACTCGGCCAGGCATTTGGCGCGCTTTGTCTACTGCAGCCAACATCTTTCTAAACGCATCGACGAATTGCTTTTGTCCCTCGTCGAGCAGTTCTCGTGTGACGTCATCCATGGATATTCCAACCCGAGCCAATCCGTCGAGTGTGGCTCGCGCGTCCGCAATGCCTTCCTCTAGGCTATCTCTGACTTTCCCATGTTCGCGAAACGCGTCAAGCGTGGCCGGCGGAACCGTGTTTACCGTGTCTTTGCCAATGAGCTCTTCGACGTAAACAACATCACTGTATGCAGGGTTTTTCGTGCCCGTACTAGCCCACAGAACACGCTGCGTATGTGCGCCCGTAGCTTTGAGGTCTTCCCATGGTGCTCCAGAGAAAATCGATTTGTATTTTTCGTAGGCGACCTTGGCATTTGCGATAGCAGCCTTGCCCAGGAGGGCCTTCAGCTCGGTTTGCTTACCCTCGGGGACCTGGCCGATACGCGCCATTATTTGTGCATCCACCGCGGTGTTGACGCGGCTAACGAAGAAGCTAGCAACCGAGGCTATGCGGTCGAGCGCGGCGCCGCGAGCGGCGCGCCGAGCCAGCCCCGATAGATACGCTGCCGCGACTTTTTCATAGAGTTGCACCGAGAAAAGCAACGTTACATTCACATTAACCCCCTCGCTGATGAGTGTCTCGAATGCCGGGATACCCTCCAGCGTGCCGGGAACCTTGATCATCAGGTTTTCGCGTCCGACGGCGTTCCAAAGCCTGCGGGCTTCGGCAATCGTTGCGTCGGTGTCGCGCGTTAGTTCAGGTGAAACCTCCAAACTTACGAAACCATCCCGTCCTTGCGTTTCGGCATAAACCGACTGAAAGGCGTCCGCCGCAGCCTGAATATCACCGATTGCCATCTGCTCGTAAATGTCCTTGGTGCTCGAACCGCGTTTCCCAAGTTTGTGAAGGTCACCATCATATTCCGAGCTTTCGGCAATCGCTTTCTCGAAGATACTCGGATTCGAAGTCAGGCCTCGAATTCCATCCTCGCGAATTAGTCGTGCGAGCTCTCCGCTAGACATCAGGCTACGCTTGATGAAGTCGAGCCAAACCGACTGCCCATGTTGCCGCAGATCCTTGAGGTTGCTCATGGTTGTTATCCTTTCATCGCCCACTTGATTTACCACTTCTCGCCCAATATCAACCTGACTCGAGCAATTCTCGTGCGATTGAAACCACGTGGTCCGGCTGAAGCCGAACTGTTGCTGCAGTGGCTCAAGGGGTGCAGACGCCCCGAAGGGACGCATACACCCGCTGCGCGCCGACATAACGCTCCCCGGCCAATCGTGGATGCCTATTCGACAGGATTACGCGCGCTGACGTTCGACGGCAATGCTTGCTCGCGCGCGGAACGGTACCAGCACACGACCACGTCGAGGTAGGATAGTGATGACACCATTGGCTTCTCTAACCCTCTAAGATCGGCCAATTGCGGCGCTATCGGCGAGCACAGTCGAACGCCCCCCGCTCACGCGAGCGGCTGGAATCGATCGATCTCCAAGTAGCAGCTTATTCAGCGCCTCCCGCTTGTCGGAACCGACGACGACCCAAAGAATGTGGCGCGCGCGATTGAGAATTGGGAAGGTAAGCGTCACGCGCCGCTGACCCTGATAGGCGTTCGTCGGTGCCACATCGACGTTATCGACGGATAAAACGGGGTCTCCCGGAACAAGCGAAGCGGTGTGTCCGTCCGGACCGAGCCCAAGGTGAATCAGGTCGAGTACCACTGGGGCACCGGCGACGCGCGATAGTACATCAGCGTAAATGGCGGCTGCGCGCTCCGGGTTATCGGCATCCACAGGTATTGCATGAGCATTTTCATTCGGAATTGCGACCAGTGAAAGCAATGTCTCTTCCAAGTGAGTCCAATTGCGGCTCGCGTCGCCGGCAGGCGCTACCCGTTCGTTGACTTGGAATAGGTGGATGTGCGCCCAATCGAGGTCGTGTTTCCTCAAATGCTCGAACATCAACCAAGGCGTCTTGCCGCCACTCGAGGCGAACGTGAATTGTCCGCGTGCCGCGATGGACTTTCTTGCAGATTCGGATACCCATTCGGCGGCTCGTTGAGCCACGGTCTCGGCATCTGGAAATACGACAATCTCCACGTTAACAGCTCCGCTCTAATCGGAAGGATTGGACTGCAGCCATCCGCCGGGTATCAAGGCTTCTGCCTCAGGAGGTCCCCAGCTGCCTGGTTCATACACAATGGGACGGGAATCGAGATTCAGGACGAAATCGACGATTCGCCAGGCCTCCAGGACATAGTCCTGCCGCGCGAAGCGGAAAGTTTCGCCGTGAAGGGCGTCACCCAGCAAGGCTGCATAAGGGTCCGTTTCAGCGCTATCATGATGATGCGTAGCAACCAGTTCCAAATCATGGCCGTGCGACGATTCCGAGGGTTCCCGTACTGAAGCCCCGAGCGCAATCGTGAACTCGGGGCTTAAGCGAAATCGCACGTAATTCGATGTGAGTTCGAGCCCTCGCACTATTGGAGGTGGTCGCTTGAGCTTAACTACGACCTCCGTGCGATTGATGGGTAGATTCTTGCCGGCGCGAATGAAGAACGGCACCCCTTGCCAGCGCCATGATTCGACGTTCAGCTGCAAGGCAGCAAACGTCTCCGTGCTCGAGTTGGGGGATACCCCTGCTTCCTCGAGATAACCGCGAAACTGCCCACGAATCACCTGGCGAGGCATAATTGGGCTTATCGCCTTGAGGACCTTTACCTTCTCATCTCTTAGCGTTTCTGTATCATAGCTGATCGGCGGCGGCTCCATCGCAACATTCGAAAGTACTTGCATAAGATGGTTTTGCATTACGTCGCGGACGGTCCCGGTCTTATCGTAAAATGCACCACGTCCGTGAATGCCGAAATTTTCGGACATCGTAATTTGCACATTCTCTACGTAGCGATGATTCCAAATTGGTTCGAGGAACGCGTTGGAGAAACGGAAGAACACCAGGTTTTGCACCGCGTCTTTGCCTAAGTAGTGGTCGATTCGAAAGACCTCCTGCTCGTGAAAATATCGGTGGACCACCTGATTTAGATGCTTTGCGGACGCAAAGTTGTGACCAAACGGTTTCTCCAATATGAGTCGCGCGCCTTTATCGCAATCCGACTGATGCAATTGCTTGATGACGACTTCGAACAAGTCTGGCGGCACGGCCATGTAATGTATCGGATGCTCCGCGCGCCCGAGCTGTTTGCGCAGAGACTCGAATGTCGAAGTGGTCGTGTACTCGCCTTCCACGTACTGCATCAAATTCATCAGCTTGGGAAATGCAACGGGGTCGGCGCCTCCACCGTGTTGCTCCACGCTGTCTTTGGCCCTCGCTCGCAACCGTTCGAGACTCCAGCCTTCGCGCGCCACTCCAATTACCGGTACATCGAGAACGCCGGTTTTGACCATGGTCTGCATTGCCGGAAAGATCTTCTTGAATGCCAAATCACCCGTGGCACCAAAGAAAACTAACGCGTCGGACTTGGTTTCGGTCATCGTGACTTCTCCACGTGGCCCCCAAAGGCCGAGCGCATGGCGGAAAGCAACTTATCGGCGTAGTCGGACTCGCCTCGCGAAGTGAACCGTTGTTGCAGCGCGGTAGTGAGGACCGGCGTGGGAACCCCCTCGTCGATGGCTGCCTTAGCCGTCCAGCGGCCTTCGCCGGAATCTGACACTCGACCGGAAAACTTGCTGAGCTTTGGATCCACGACCAGCGCGGATGCAGTCAAGTCGAGGAGCCAGGATGCCACCACGCTTCCCCTGCGCCAAACCTCGGAAATCTCTCCGATATCGAAGTCGTATTGGTAGTGTTCGGGTTCCTTGAGCGGTGTAGTTTCAGCGTCAACGGCGTGGTCCTGTTTTCCAACGTTGGCATGCTGCAAAATATTGAGCCCCTCCGCGTAGGCAGCCATCAGGCCGTACTCGATACCGTTGTGAACCATTTTGACGAAGTGCCCAGCGCCGCTTGGACCACAGTGCAAGTAACCCCGTTCAGCCGTGCCTGCCCCAATGGTGCGACCGGGAGTTGGCGGGGCTGACGCTGCACCGGGTGCAAGCGCTGCAAATAGCGAGTCGAGTCGTTTTACGACGCCCTCCTCTCCGCCGATCATTTGACAATATCCGCGTTCGAGACCCCAAATGCCCCCGCTTGTTCCGACATCGACATAGTGAAGGCCGACACCTTGTAGCTCCTTTGCGCGCCGAATGTCGTCGATGTAGTGCGAATTGCCGCCGTCGATGATGACGTCATCCTGCGTCAGGCGGGATGCCAAATCGGTTATTGTCTGATCGACGAGTGCCGCGGGTACCATGAGCCACGCAACCCTTGGCGGCGAAAGTTTTGAAACGAATTCGTCGAGCGAGTAAGCGCCTAGGGCGCCTTCGTTCACGAGCAGCCGTACCGCATCCTCGGAACGGTCGAACGCGACGGCTTGATGCCCCGCGCGCAGTAACCGACGCACCATGTTGGCGCCCATTCTACCTAGCCCAATCATTCCAAATTGCATTTCTCGTCTTCCTCACTGAAAGTGCGGGCGAAAAACCCCGAGACATATTAGCGTGGCTCTGGCTCAACGCTTGAGTTTTCACGCCGCTTGGGGCAAATCTACGAAGCGGTATTACGATGATCGATCCAATCGGCCTATTGCCATTCGTGCCAAGTGGTAGGGATTTCAAGCGGAGTCGGGAGTTCTTCCGGGCGCTTGGGTTCGAGGAGCTGTGGGCAAGTGCCGGCCATGTGGGGTTTTGTTGCGGGGCCGCCAAATTCATTTTGCAGGACCTTGACGCCCCCGACTTTGCCGGCAACCTCGTGATCAAGATTGAATTGCTCGATCTTGACACTTGGTGGGACGAAATTGCGGCTGGAACGCTCTTTGGAGATTTTCCAGAAGTAAAATTCAAGCCACCGACCGATTACCCTTGGGGTCGTGAGGTACACTTCATAAATCCAGCCGGGGTGTGTTGGCACGTGGGTTTGCCGTAACACAACCGACACAATTCGCGCTATTGCCCAGGACTCGTCGGCGCCACGCGAGCGTCTCGTGGTGTCCACTCGCTCCATCCGACTCGCAGCGATAAACCAAACATTTGAATACCGTTGCCTTGCCGGTAGGGAGCCAAGTTTCCTGAGCTTATGCTGCTAGCACTGTCGAACCACCCAAAGACGACCATTTCGACCAAGAAGTGGTCGATATTCACTTGAGCACCCGCTTCGAGCGCAAAGTAGCCGTCAAACCCTTTGAGCGTTCCTGTAGACAAGTGCAAATCGTGCGAAACAGCACCGACGCCAATACTCGACGTAAAACGAATGCCCTCTCCGCCGCTCATGATGCGCAGGGCTCCCCCCACGCGGCGCGAATCCAAGGTGTAGATTAACGGGTCCGTTATCAGTGTTGGAGGTATGTCTTTCGTGTAGCAGTATGCGGCAGAAGCCCCTACGTTACACGTTCCGTTCAATTTATGGTGTGTGACTCCAGCAAAAGCTTCGATTCCCACGGGCGTAAATAGGCGATACCCCGCGTGCAGGCCATAGCTATATCCAATATGTGAATTGTCGTCGGGTTCCACGTCCGCGGGTGCTCCGTTCCAATTCAGGAGCGACACATCGAGTAGTCCGTACCAACCCCGCAACTGACGAGGCGTCGGCGTGGGATGATTCTGGGATTCAGTGGCTTCTTCAAGCTCCGAATCGGATAGAGCGGCCCCGACCTTTCCCCGCATAGTCACGGATTGCCCCGCTTCGAGCTCGACGACTGCCTCATAAGGTTCAAAACCCGAACGGTAAATCTGTATTACGTGTCGTCCCGGCTCGATGAAACCGCGGTAGGATTCGAATGCCACTGCGCGTCCGTCAATTGCGATCGCTGTTCTGTCATCCGGCGTTAGGATGGTCACGTAGCCGTGCGTGGGTGTCAGTGACACGACGAGCGGCGGATTAGCGGTGCCGCCTGCAACAGTAATGGTGCGTTGAGCGGGTTCATAGCCTTCCGCTTCAAAACGCAAGCGATGCTCCCCGACGTCCAGATCGATCGGCTTGTCCAATTCCGTTAGGCTGAACTCACGGTCATCGATGGTGACTTTGCCCGACTTCGGGTTGACGACTAGCTTCACCGTGCCAATGAACGCCTCCAGTTCCGCCATTACATTGAGAGCGGTCTTTCGATCACCGGGCAATAGCTCGTTGTTGTGATACTTGAGCAATTGCTCTAGGGATGCTTTGGCTTCGCGATACCGGTAGAGGGCCTTCTGGCACAACGCTAGATTCTGTAGCGCTGCAGAATTGGGGTGAATTGCATAGGCGGTCTCAAACTCTGCCAACGCACCCCGAATATTGCCTTCCTGATACAGGCGAACTCCAAAATCGAATAGGCGCCGGCTTTGCTCGTGGGCCTGCTGGTCCTCGGGCATTGACTCTGGATTCAATGTCGTAGCGATATTGTTAGCCGCAATGGCCGGTACCGTGCCGGTAAGCCAGAAGACTTCCCCAGCAAGGGCTACGAACTCTGCTATAGGGCGCATCATGAAAGATTAGATGCCGTATGCTAACCGCCCGAACCCTCGATGGCTACGGCATAGTTGTTTTGAGCCGAAGTTCATCGGACACGGCCGCGGACCCACGAGGGGGTGCGCGACGCACGAGGGCGCCCGCATCTACGCTGCGATGCCGGGTGCTCCCGGGGTTGCCCGGGGTGATTGAGGGCTGCTGCGCTTGCCTTATGTTTGCGGCCGACGCCCCCGGAGCGGACGACGTGTGATCGATGGCAATGTTTTGGGCATCTGGGCCAGGCTTTGCCGACGCCGAAACAACGTACAGCGCGGCAGCCCTTTTCGCTTGTTGCGCTTTGAATTGCTTGTGGACAGCGACAATCAGCAAGGCCGCCCCAACTATTGCTGCCAGCATTGCGGCGGCCAATAATCTTCCCATTTTTCGTCGTGGCAGTTCGAGACTGGCGCTAGCCAACGGCGCTGCTTGCACACCAGGAGCTAGTTGACTCAACGTAGAAGCCGAGCGCCCCGTTGCTAGATCGGATGCACTTATACGCGTCTGCGACAGCGGTGCCAGCGCATCCAAAAAAGTTTGGGCATCGCGATAGCGGGATTCTTTGTCGCGGCTCAAGGCTCGCGCAATGCTGAGCGCCACGGACTCTGGCACGTGCGGAGCCAACGTTCGTACGTCATTGGCGTCTCGCGTGCAGATATCCACGAGAACGGCGTGGTATACGTTTCCTACATGGGGCGTTTGCCCCGCCAACATTTCAAACAAAATCGCACCGAGCGCGTAGATGTCGCTGCGGCCATCCAGGCCATTTTCCCCGCGTGCTTGCTCGGGCGACATGTAAAATGCGGTACCGAGGACCGTTCCCTCGTGCGTTAGCGTGTCGAGCGTCGATTCGGGCCGATTGACTTTGGAGATCCCAAAGTCGAGGAGTTTTACGAATACGTTCGTGCCCTCATGTTCGCAGAGGAAAATATTCTCGGGCTTCAAGTCGCGGTGCACGATGCCTGCCGCGTGCGTGCGCATGAGGGCGTGTAGCGTCTGCTCTGCAATTGCAACCGCTTCCTCCACCGGTAGCCGCCCCTCGCGTCGGAGCCGTGCTCGCAAATCCTCGCCGTGGAGCAATTCGAGCACCAGAAATGGAGTGCCGTCAGAAGTGCAGCCCGAGTCAAAGATATGAACAATGTGCGGGCTTTCGACTAAGCTTGCAGTCTGAGCCTCGCGGAGAAATCGCGCCTTGGCCTGCCCGTCGCGCTCGAGATCACCCTCGAGGAATTTGAGTGCGACATGCTTGCCGATACCTGTGTGGACGGCTTCATACACAGCGCCCATGCCGCCGCGCCCAAGTTCTCGCAAGACGCGATACTTGTCGGCGATGACCATGCCAACGCGAGCTCTGGTATCTTTGGCCGCCGCAGTCACTAGCTAATCTCTCGGTGGTGCGTCTTACCCACGTGGAGATAGCCTATCACGGGAAATGATTGACGGTTCCGGCCATGATGCCAACCGCCCCCGAGCTTGCGCAGCTACGCCTGCGGAATTGCAACACAGGGCCAGGTCGCCGCCAAGGTTGGCGCGCGTTTCCTGCCTTGTGAAATACTAGGCTTTGCGCAGGGAATCGAGCTGCGACTGAATGCGAGACGTTGTGCGCGCCGCCATTCCTTTATGAACGATGCGTTTGCTAGCGGCCCGAGCCAATGCCCGGCTTGCCAGCGATACCTGCTCGGACGCTGAAGTTGCATCCCCCTTGGCAATTGCCTGACGTGCCTTCTTTACTGCGGTTCGGACTGCGCCTTTGACGCTCTTGTTGGCTTCGGTACGCTGCACGCGCTGTCGATTTCGCTTTTCAGCCGACGGATGATTCGCCATGAAAAATATGTTCCTAGATATTTACGGGGGTTTCCCGTTGAGCGGTCTGCTGCAATGTTGTCGTTTGTCGGGACCTTGGTGAAGGTCTCCCAATTTAGTGTCCCTTAGCTGGGCTTCTTCGCGTCGGCGGCGTTTGGATTGTAACCCTCAGGTTGCAGCGGGAAACGCGGCGTTCCAAGGCGAACTCGGCGCTTGGCCTTGTCCCTTCCGGCGGAACTCTTACGGATTGCGCGACGGCGATCAGAATGGCAGGTGTTTGAAACCATTATCGGATTCCTATTTTAGCGGAAGCACCAGGGCTAGTTTGCGGCGCGGAATATGAGCGATGCCGGATGCCTTGTCAATGTCCAGTTCAGGCCTCGCGGCCGCCTATTCACTCTCCGAAGGCTTGTCCGACTCGCTGTCCACCGAAGGGGTGGCCGCGGCAAGTTTCTTTTTGAATAGGTCGCCGAGCGTTCCAAAGCTGCTCTCGGCCTTTACCTTCTGACGATACTCCTTGGCCGCCCGACGTTCTTCGTCTTCCGCCAATCCGCGAATCGTGAGTTTGGGCTCACCTCGCCGCGGGTCCAAGTCCAAGATCTTGGCGTCGATTTTGCTCCCCTGCTTGAATGACTTTCGGAGCTCAGTTCCGCGCGGGGTCCCCGTCTGCCCAGCGGGAATGTAGCCACGCGAGGCTCTGCCGGTAACGCCCAACACGCGCACCACGAGGCCCGTAGCCTCGATTTTCATGACTTCGACTTTGACCGTCGAGTTACGCATGATCTTCTGAGGGGACTCTTCGGCTTGCGCACCACTCGGAGCTGGATGCAGCGCGAGCTTACGATTACGTCCGTCCAGATGGGCTATCAGAACATCGACTTTGTCACCCAGTTTGAATTTCTCATTCGGGTGTTCGATGGGGTCGAACGACATATCCGTCACATGCATGAGCCCTTCGATTCCAGGCTCTAGCTCTATGAACGCTCCGAAGTTCTCGAGCGAGATGATTGTGCCCCCGTGGCGCGAATTCTGTGAGTATTTTTCCCTCGCCGATGTCCAGGGATCGTCCACTAAAGCCTTGCGACTGAGCCAGATTTTCCCCTTTTCATCAATCTTGGTTATCTGGACCTGAAGGCGATCGCCAGGTTTGAAAAGGTCAACCAACCGAGGACGCGGGTCATGCGAGGCTTCAGTTGCGTGGACGAGCCCCTCCAGATTCTCCGCCTCCGGCAGCGCGACGAACAGCCCCCAGTTCGACCACTGTGCGCACGACGCCTTCCAACACTTGACCTTCGTTCAATAGCGTCAGCGCGTGCTTGCGCCGTTCGTGGGCTTCGGCCTCGAGCATTGGGCGGCGCGTGACAACCACATCGCGACCGCTCTTTTCGTACTGGATGACCTTGAAATCCAACCGTTGACCCACGAAGGCCGCGAAGTTTGCGTTAGCGGGATGCAGATCCATGCCGGAAGCTGGCGCAAAGGCGCGCAGTCCCAAGATGTCAACTTCGATGCCGCCCTTGATGGTGCCGGTCACTAGGCCCTTGACTAGGGTTCCCTCCTGGCACGCCTTTTCAACCTCGGGCTTGACGTCCTCTTCGCGCAAGCGCTTACGCGATAGAACGACGCAACCACCGCGACCGCCGTCATTGTGAACTTCGGCCACGAAACTATCGCTGACTTGCGGAACCAAGTCGTCCGAAGCCATCTCGGCGCGGTCGAAGATCCCGAGCGCTTTACCCGACAGATCGATCATGATCGCTTCGTCGAGCACAGCCGTCACCTTGCCGTAGACCTGCTCGCCGATTCGGAACGGCACGCGCTCGTGCGCATGCGGGCGTTGGCTTTGTCGCGGGGGGGCTTCGCTAGCCGAGTCATCTGCTCCGGTGGGCTTCTTCTTCTTGCGGCGACGCTTCTTCTTCTTAGCCCCGTCACCGTCCGCGGCTTCGCCTGCCTGTTGCGAATCATCGGATGATTCGTCGCCAGAGGTTTGCGACTCGTCAGATGCCTCCTCATCTGATTCTTCGTGGGCGGCGGTCTCGTCGTTCGACGACTCACTTGCCGCTGCACCCGCGTTGACCTCGGTCAATGTCGGTGACGATGCGCTGGAGTTCGCCGAATGAACACCTTCATCCGGTTCAGGGGTAGCGATCGACTGACCTCCCACATCAATGGGCTCGGGTTGAGAATTCGAGTCCAAATCGTGGGCGGCAGAATCGCTCGGGGCGTTGGGTGGATCTTGGGACATTTCGAGGCCGGGGCCTCGGCTATATCGCGCCTTGTGCCGGCTGCCAATCACGACGCACCCCCTGGGGTGCGGAATTATCCGCGGGCGATGGGAAGATGGTCGATTTTGTCCGCCACTTCGGTCGATCTGAAACAAATCTTCGCTCTGGACGCAAAGTTCGCCGATTCGCGCCCCAAGGCGCTCAGCCACCTCGAGAAATGCCTGTGCGGCTGGGGATTCCGGTGCCGCCTCGACCACGGGCATGCCGGCGTCCGAGCCTTCTCGAACCGAGGGGTGAAGCGGCAGCTGACCCAGAAGTGGCGCTTCGGCTAGGGCGGCGACCTTGGCACCACCGCCTGCCCCAAAGAATTCGTGCCGCGTTTGGCAATTGCCGCACAGGAAATAGCTGTAGTTCTCGACCACTCCCAGGTTGGGAATGCCGACCTTCTGGTTCATTGTGACCGCTTTGTAAACATCCTGTAACGCCAACTCCTGCGGCGTCGTCACAATTAAGGCTCCGGTGGCGCGCAACATTTGCGACAGCGACAGCGCAATATCGCCTGTACCGGGGGGCAAATCCAAAATCAAGTAATCGAGAGAGCCCCAGGCGACATCCTGCAGAAATTGCTTCAGGGCGCCAGCGAGCATCGGGCCGCGCCAAATTACGGCGCTCTTCGAATCCTCGAGCAGAAAACCAATACTCATTAAGCCGATACCGTACTTTTCGATCGGAAGAATCTGTTGACCGTTGCCGACGGGTGGTCCGCTCACGTCAAAAAGCGTCGGCACGCTAGGCCCATAAATATCCGCATCGAGCAGGCCCACTCGGGCGCCCATATGCTTCAAGCTGAGCGCCAAATTGGCTGCAACGGTGCTCTTACCGACTCCACCCTTGCCACTCATCACGAGCACCACCTGTTTGATAGCGGGCACAGGATCGCCTTCACCGAGGGTTCGTCCGTCGATATTGAGCGAGGTGCGAACCGTGAACTTCGTTGTGTGGCCCAGCGACTTCAAGGTTTCGTCGATACTCTTGGCCCAATGCTCATTCGTAGCACGCAACGGGACTCTGAATGAAAGAGCCACGATTGGCGCTCCGTCGCTCGCGTGCTCGATGCCGACGGTTGCGCCAAGTTCAGCCACGGACCGCGACAAAAACGGTTCCCTGACATTTTGAATGATTCGCAACAACTCGTCGTCGCTTAGGCTCATGGCCGCGCGTTCGTAGAGCTGAGTGACTGGGCTGTCAAATCACGCAGGGGACTCCTCGCCGCAACCCCACCAAGGGGTGCCGGCCCCCGCGACGGCCGTACTTCAATTAGCCGAATACGCCGAAGAGCCAGGCCATCAGGATGCCGCCCAAAAATCCAGCACAAGCGCACAATACCAGCAATCTCGAGGGCGAGCGGGACAAGCCCGCGATGCGCAATTGATTGTCCGACGTTTCTTCAGGAACCAACTCTTCATCGCACTCGTCGGAAATTGTCAGCGTGCGCCCCACCATTTCGAATCTTCACGCGCGGCGCTGCTGGCGCTTTTGGAATCGCCGGCGCGCACAGGAATTCCGAATCAAGGCCGCGCCACATCGGCACGCGACTCCACGGCCCATCCGAAACCACGTCGCCCGCCGGCAACGACCCCGGCATCGCGCGCAGATGACTCAACTCGCGATTTTCTCGAATCTAAGGAAAACTGAGATACAGCCACTCGATCGGTCCGCAATACGGCAGCCGGCGCCCGTCGCATAAGCCTGCGCAAGGCTCCTGCAGCTGGCACTGCGGCACGTGGCTACAATGTACGGCAACCAGACTCCGGCGCGAGCAATCCCGTACAAACGGAAACGTGCTTCCACACCGCCAATCCGCGCCGTGCAATGCAGAGACGCCAACGCGAGCAATTCCGTACAAACGGAAACCGCCGCTCCCGGTGGGGAACGGCGGTTAGCGGTTAATTAAGGCTCGCGAACGCTAGTTCGCTTGATTTGCTCTCAGCTGCTAGCGCTACCCGATACGCTCGCACTAGCCGAGAATGACATCGAGACATTGGCTGATGCAGTGAAGGCAGCCGAAAGGTTGGTTGCGAAATCTGCGCCGTACTTCACTGCGCATCCGACCTCGGCCGTAAACGCGGTGGCCACGCCTGCAGCCTTGGCGCCCATGTCGGCGACCGAAGTACCCGCTAATTGGGCTTGTGCGGCAATCTCTAATAGCGCTGGTAGATTCGCTTCCAGAGTCGTCTGCACGCTCGCGGCTGCGGTACCGGTGATTGTAACCTTGACGGCCGGGGGCGTGCAGGTTGCGGTGAGGGAAGCCGAGCCACTGCAGCCAGCGTTGCAATCAGCGGCGGCATCGCAAGCCGGAGGCGTGACGGCGACGTCACACTTCGGAGCCGTGTACGCTACCGAGCATCCACCCGAGCACGTCCCGCTGCAAGAGGCTGTCGCCCCGGCGGCGGCCTTGCATTCGCCCTTGCAGCCAGCACTGCAGGTTCCGTTGCACGCGACGCCATTTCCCGTGGTCCCAGTCTGTCCGTTGCAAGTGCCTTCGCAGGTTCCGTTGCAGGTTCCATTGCAGGTAAGGGCTGCGGTTACACTCGGCCGTGCAGCTTCCGCTGCAGGTAGCCGAGCATTGTCCGCTTAGATTCGCAGGAGAACATGACGCTTCCACAGTCGGAGGCGTACAGCTTGCGCTGACATTACACTTGGCGCTGCAGTCGACTTGAGCGCTAGCGTCAACGGTGCAAGACGGAGCGCTGAAGCGACGACTGCGATGGTCACTGCGCCATTGGCTTTGATCTTCGTGATGGCCGCCGTCGCCGCGTCACAGGCTGTCTTCGTGTCGGTACTCGACACGACTTGCCCATCGGTATAGGTCGGGAGGCTCGCGTTAGTGGTGGAGTCGAGACCCTTAGCAATATTGACGCAGGCAATTGCTACCTTGCTCGTGATCGTGCCTTGCACGTCGTTGAGGTCCGTTACGGCGGCCTTGAATGCATCAAATTTTGCCGTCAGACTAGCGCCCGCGTCGCCGGTGCCGCAGTTCGTGGCACCTGCGAGTGCGTTTTTGGCACTGCTGCAGCCGGTGCCTAGGCCCATGGCGGCGAGGGTTAGTAGGGCAGGGGCTACGAAATGCTTTATACGCATGCTCTTTCTCATCACAAGTGCTCCTTTTTTCCGATTAGCTCAAGATTGCCGGAACTTCCGGTATTCGCGTTGGACGGCCCAAACGGCCTTAGATTCATTCTTCGACGCAACGATAACAGGACATCGCCCCGATTCGGCAAAGCTTAAATGCTCCCAACCCTCTAGCCGACGTCCAGTCACCACCTGAACTCGTAAGTACTAGAACCACACTCGATGTCAACGCGCCGAATTTGGCCGAACGAAACGAATACTGGAGGATTTCGGGAGCATAGCCCCCAGGTTGCGCCGTCTGACCGGTAACTAGGGCCCCGGAAATTTGATACTTACGAGGGAACACGGTCCACTATCCGCACAGCACGCGATAATCGCAGGCCAACATTGTCCAATATCCGCGTAGGAGCCGATAACCACACGCAAACGGAGTCCGCCACGTGCGAAGTGGCCGATGGTTGCGTGCAAACATTCGCGTTTGGCCGCGATTCGGACAGCGTCCAAACCCGTTCACCACCAATCCGACCCCCGAAGCGGCAGTGTTCACGAGTCCAAGTGGCGTTCCCGTTCCGAACCAAACAAAACCGTAAGGGCGGACCTGCATGTTTCCATGTCCGTCCACCCAACGACTACGTAAGGGCGGACCTCCGTGTCCGCCCAAAACGTACAACGCAAGTAAGGGCGGACCTCCGTGTCCGCCCACTCTTAGTAAAATATGCCCATATACCAGCGTAGGATCTGGGCCGTGGACAGGTCCGAGTTGCCGAATTGTTGCTGGTAATACGCTGCAGTTCCAGGGGTTGAGCTGCCCGCGATGCCGGCAGGGTATCCAAGCCCAGCCATGGGGAACAACAGACCATATTGCAGCATTGTGTAGAAGCCGCCCTGGCACCGGGCTTGTCGTTGAGGGCACCATCCTTCGACTGAAAGTAAATCGAGGCGTCGATTTCGATCCGAGATCGCGCTGGTGACCGGGTGCCTGAACGTATTCACTGGCTCGCGTCCAGATACCTGCGAGATTGCCACCCAGCCGCTGCCCGTTGGTCTTTCGCATGAAATCGTAACCAATGGCTGGACGCAAGTAATACGTCCCTTGCACGCGAGTCAGGATATTTCGATTCAAGATTAAATCGATGCGGTACGCCGGATTGAACCGGAATTCGGTAAACTTGTTCGAGCCTTCGGCGTTTTGCAGACCGCTGTTGCCGGGTTGCAGACCCATTGAGCCGTCGAGCTGTGCCGCATTCGGATCACCGGAAGCCCAGCCCCAGTACAATGAAAGATCAAGGCGATCTTCTAGCAACCGCTGCTGAAACTCGGTGGCAATGCCGTAGCTTCGCAATTTCCAGTTGGTGCCGGCCGCATTATTACCAAACTGATAAGTTGTGTTGTCTACATTATCGATCGAGCCCTGCACCGTTACGGCTTCGGCCTCGAATCGGAATTTCTTGTAAAGGACTTGTAGCCACAGATCGGGTGTGAACGCCCGCGCGCCGCGACGCACCAGTGCATTGGAGACGCCCCAGCTGGGGCAGCCGAGTGAGGCACCAGTGCCGTTGTTAGGATTTTGTAGAGTGGCACCACCGACGGGTGGATTGATAACACCCGGATTCGAGCACGCACCTGGATTGTCCGCGGCAAGGTCCTGCCATCGATACTGCAAATACGCGCCGCCATTGACGACCAAGTTTCCGCGCGAGAGCGACAGCTTCTGCAGTTGCGGGCTCTTCTGCCGCATCAGCATCAGCGAAAGTTGGCGTACGTTGACTGAGTTTGCAACGTTGTAGGGCTGGGCCTGAAGATCTTGAAGACTTTGATTGGTGGGGCCGGAACTTGGAAAATCCCATGCGCCCGCAAAGTACAGGTCGAGGGGCTTAACACTCGAGATGAACATGATGCGGTCGATCGTCAACTGATAGTCGGCGTCGTAGCCGTCACCTGAATTATGATACATGCCCAAACCAAAATGATCCGGCATGCGACCGAAGCGGAGCTGCCCGAGCGGCGTCGAAAACTCGCCCCAGACGCGCTTGACGGCAATGCTATTCGTGTATGAATTAACTCCCGCTGTCGGCGGAATGGTCGTTGAGTCGAAGAAGCTCATCGGCGCGTAGCCGTTGCGCTGCACGACCGCGTACCCGCCGTTCGCCGCAGGTTGATTCGTGTAGCCCGCTGGTGTGGAACCCAGCACCAAGTTATCGAGCAAATCAATCTGGCTTATGATGCGTAGATTGTCGGAGATGTGCAGTTCTGGATTGATCCGAAACCTTAAGTTCGCGCCCGAATTGTTCTTGTTCTTGCAAGCGTATCGAGCATCAATGGCGGCGCCAGAATCACCGGGGACCTCGTCGCTTTCTCCGGGCGTGCAGAGCGCGGGGCCGTACGCATTACCGCTACCGGTCGTGTACCGGTTGTCTGCCGGCATCGTCCAAAGGGCTTGATCGGGTGAACTCAGACGACCGAGCGAGAAGTTGTGAAACATCTCGGCGCGGGTTCTGAAGTAACCGTGCAGTTCCAAGATGGGTCGCGCGTGCGACCACCAATCCTCGGCGAATACTGTGTCTTCCCCCTTGGCTTCCTTGTCAGCGGCCGTTGCGGTTGTCGCGGCCGCTGGTGCTGGCTCCGCTGCTGGCGCGAGACCCGCGGGAAGCATGGGTCCGGTGACTGGATTGGGATTGGGCTCGCCCGCGCCGCGCGGCAAAGTCGGCAAGGTGGGGCGCTGCGGCTGAGCCGTCGCATCCACTGCTGAGGTTGAGTCAGTCGCGTCGCTCGGGGCAGTTGTTGCGTCAGCAGCCGTGGCGGATGATGACGCATCATTCGAAGCCGCCGAGGGCTCGGTTGTCGGAGCTTTGGCATCACTCGCCGCAGCGTCGTGCTTGTCAGTAGCTTTTGAGTCAGCAGCGTTAGTTTTTGCTGGCGCTTTGGCGGGTGCCGCCTTGGGCAGAGGCGTGTCTTTCTGCGCCTTGGGTGCGGCACTGGGAGTTGGCGCATCCGTTGCGGGTGCCTTCGCCGCAGTTTGTGCAAGAGCTAAATTGGGAGCAGCAAGCAACAGGGGCCCTGCAGCGAGGAGCGCAACGACAGAAGCTTTGGGCATGGCAAACGATCCGGTACTTTCCGACCCAACTCGGGCCGCGCGAGCGGTTTCGCACGCAGCCCCAATAAGCGTCAAGGGCGCGGCCGCTTGGCCCGGCATAGTAATTGATGATTCAGCCCTGATAGGCTGCCATCACGTCGGTTCTCAATGCAGTGGCTTCGCCTTCTGACAGCGTCGGATCGGGAGTTCGCGTTCCCAGCCGCGAGATTGCCTCTGCGCGGTCGGCAAGACGACGCTCCGCCGCCCAGCCGGACGTATCAGGTAATCCAAGAGAAATGCGCAGGGCCTCGCCCATCAAAATGGCAGTCGGATAACGATGCTGCGGATCCTTTGCGAGTGTGCGCGAGAAGAACACGTCGAGCACCTGCGGAGCGCCCGGCATCAAATTCGAAAGCGGTGTGGGCACTTCGTTTACCTGAGCCATGCGCAGTTGCAATTCGGACCGCTCGGGACTTTCGAAGGGAGTACGTCCCGTTAGCATCTCGAATAGAACGATGCCCGCCGCGTATAGATCGCTGCGCGGGTCCATGGTCGAGGCCGTCACTTGTTCGGGCGACATGTAGGCGCCGGTGCCGGGAGCCACGCTACCGGTGAGTCCGCTTGCCTTCAAGGGTAGTCGCGCAATGCCATAGTCTGTCAGCTTAACGACTCCGTCATCGCGAATCAAAACATTGCTCGGCTTGACGTCACGATGAATGATGTGAAGGGCATGAGTCGCCGCTAGCGCACCCAGAAGTTGAGAAAAGATATTCCAAGCCGGCAGCATTGGAATTGCCGGCTGGCTCACTTTGACGCGCTGCTTGACCGCGTCGGTGATCATATCTGATAAGGGCCGCCCTTGAACGAACTCCATCACGATTGCGAGTTGCCCTTTGCGCTCAGCTAGCCCAAAGAAATGGACAATGTTCGGGTGTGCAAGGCGCGACAAGGCTTCGGCCTCGCCTAGGAATAGTTGTTCGATTCGCTCACTGCCGTGCAGCATCGGGTTGAGGAGCTTCACCGCAACCGGGTGAGACAGTGAGCCCGTAGTAGCGGGCGAATTCGTCAACTCAGCTCGCCTCACGATACCCATGCCGCCCCGGCCGATGACCTTTCCCAAGGTCACTTCGCCGCAATCGAGGGCCAAGCGCGAACCTTCCTCGAGCTTGCTTATCGAATGTCGCAGGTTTGCCCCACAAAAGGGACAGTAAGCTGCGGCAGATTCGGCGACTTCTGCGGTGCACGCGGCACAGGTGACCACTTTGGCACAATAGCAATGATGCGCGTATTGGCGAACTTAACGCGAAAAACTTACCGGCGTTGAATGGAGGTTTCAGAATGCTGCGTTTGGGGCCGGGGCACCAAACGCCAACACATATAGAAAAGCACTGGGCGTTCGTTATGCTGTGGCTGAAACCCTGGTCCGGCGCACTACGCGGCACATTAACCGGCCTTTGCGGGGATCCGTAGCTTACCCGAAGGCGTGCTCGCTACGGGTCGCTTCCCTGATGATACCGCAAGAAGTCACCGGTCAGAGCGAACCTGTTGCGAAATTGAAGTCACTTGTGCGATTCTAAAAATGTTTGGGCCCCGGGCGATTTTATCAAAAGGATCGAAGATGAAGGACGACGTGCGTGTCGAGCATGGCAGAATGATGCGTCAACGGCTCCGCGAGCCAGTCTTTGGGTTTTCAATTGTGTCGGCCGTGACGGGCATTATCTGCTCGACAGGTTTGGCGGGGGCGCAAGAGCCCAAGTTCGAAGGCGAATTTACGGTGCAGCGCTTCGATCCGGCACCGGGTCCACGAAACTTCTTCGTGACGCGCACGGCACGCTCGGACGGCAAGAATACTTGGAGCGGCGGCCTTGTCTTCGATTATGCGAGCCATCCTTTTACCGTGCAAAGTTGCCTCACGTCATCGGATTGCTCCGCCCCGAATTCGCAGCTGCAGGATATTCACGTAGTTGAATCCCTCATGACTGCTCACCTGCTAGGCAGTTTCACGCCGAAACCGTACTTGCAAATTGGGCTAAGTTTGCCCGTCACTTACGTCAAAGGGCAGGGCCTCGATCGAGCCAATGTGAGTGCCGTTCAAGGTGGAACGAGCGCAATGGCCGTAGGCGATCCGGCTCTCGAGGGGAAATTCAGATTCTTCGGCAAGGTCGACTCGCCACTCGCGGCGGCGGGCGCTGCATTTGTCACGATACCGACGGCGAGCGCAATGGCCAATGACAAGTACATTGGGGACGGCAGCTTTACCGGCGGGCTGCGCGCAATCGGCGATGTGCAACTTCGGTCACTTTCGTTCGCCGGCAACCTGGTGGGCGTCGTTCGCAAATCGGCGACCGTCGGGGACGCCAAGATTGGTAGTGAGTTGCGCTACTCCGTGGCCGCCGGCTACCAGCTGAGTCCCGTCTTTCGGGTAGTCGTTGAGACATTTGCCAATTCGCGGCTCATCTTCAAAGCCAATGGCACAAGCGCGATGGAAGGGTTACTCGGCGCGCAAGTAACGCCGATGAGCTCTCCCTTCATGTTCAGCGCGGGCCTAGGAACGGGAATCATCAATGGCGTCGGCGCACCCGCGTTCCGCGGTTTCGTGGGCGCAATGTATGTTCACGAGAGCCATGATCGCGATGGCGACGGCATCCCGGATGACTTAGATCAATGCCCGACGGCTGCCGAAGATTTCGACGGCTTTCAGGATTCAGACGGTTGCCCCGATCCGGACAACGACGGCGATGGCATCCTCGATGTCAACGACAAGTGCCCCGACCAAGCGGAAGATTTCGACGGCTTCGAAGACGCCGACGGTTGCCCCGAGGTCGACAACGACAAGGACGGGATCCCGGACGACGTTGACCATTGCCCGAATGAACCCGAAACCAAGAACGGCTTCAAAGACGATGACGGTTGCCCGGATGAGGTCGATCAAGACGGCGACGGTGTGCCCGATGCTCGCGACAAGTGTCCCACTGAAGCTGAAGATACCGATGGCTTCGAGGATGAAGATGGTTGCCCGGACTTAGATAACGATAAGGACGGAATTCCAGATGACCACGATGAATGCCTCAATGAGCCCGAAACATACAATGGCTTCGAGGACGCTGACGGTTGCCCCGACGAATTGCCCAAAGATGCAGGGAAGAAGAAAAAGAAGTGAATAAATCGGAGTCTCCCGTCCACGGGTGTGCACTTCACGCATCATTGGCGCAAGGTCGGTGAACCTCGCCCCATCGACTTGCCCGTACCGGACCAACAAAAATCCAAAGCCTGAAAATCACGAAAACTTCGCGATTTAAAGTTCGCATCAGCGCCCGCACGCACTTCGATTGCGGGCTGATTGAAAAATGACTGTAACCTTTGCGCCGTACAATTTTGCGACATCCAATTGTGATAACGGACCTAAGTGCAGATGGCAGATGTCGCAAAAGCGGATTATTTCACCCACACTGCCTGAGCCGGAAAATACTGTTCTCAAACACTTGCGTTTGGCCGTTTCATCATGAAGTGTCTACGCAAATAGCACTTCATTTTTCATCGCTATGACACATCCGCTGGTCGGTCTGTTGGGTATTGCCATACCGCTATTGGTGGGCTCCGCATCTGCGGCCACCGCTGGGGATGATTTGGGTTTTGCGCGTCACTTGGACAAGGGCGCGTCCCCGGTTCGCATGAAGTCAGGCGACGACAAGGAAGGCGCTGCTCCAAAGCTGAAGCCCGTTTTCGTCAAACTGACCCCAGTAGAAACGGAGCCCGAGTTCACGCGGCTTGCGTCGGCGCTCGATTCGACGACGCGGGCAGCCATTGGAAATATCCCGGGTGTCACGGTGCTCAATGACGATGACGATGCGGTTGCCGTCGCCAAAAAGAGCCATAAGCCGGTCGTAATATTGAGTGGCAAGTTGCAGAACCTGGCGACCTCCAAAGACGGCGATCAGGTCGAATTTAGCGCCCAAGTTCAATACATCATTTACAGAATCCCAAGTCGCGATATTGCGGCTGTCGTGGACGGCGGCGCCAAGACACGTATCTCCGCGGTTCAGGTGAAAAGCAAAGAAAGCCGCCAGCAAGTGGAAGGTGATGTGGCGGCCGCTGCGGTCGAAAGTGCTGCTCGGCGCGCTCCAGCCGCCTTGCTCGCGATCAGCAAGCGCTAACGTCGTGCTACGGTGGCAACCCCATGCCACCGCACGTCCTGTTCGTCTCAAAGCCCGTCGTGGCTCCTTTCAACGACGGGAGCAAATGCCTGGTTCGCGACGTAGCGGGTGCGCTTAGCTCCTATGTCCCGCGAGTCATGGTAACCAAGGACGCTGACACTTGGGCGCCTCACGTGCTCGCGGCAAAAGTATACGCGAGTAAAGGCGGCTACCGGCCGGCTCTTGTTGAACAACGCCCGCGTGTTCCTATGGCTGCTCACCCGATCGCGGGAATCCATTTGGCACTTCCTGTTTGCGCCCAATCGGCGAACGAGTCAGATGGGCAAACTCCTGCGACAGATCCGAGGCATACCCACCGTGCAAACAGTTGCGTCGCCACCGCGCTCGTTTCAGGAACCGCAACGGCTGCTTTTCGGCGATATCGTTGTCGCGCAAAGTCAATGGACGCGCAACGAGTTCTTGCGGGCATTCGTCGATGCGGGGGTTCGCGAACCTCCCCCGATTGAGGTAATCTGTCCCGCGGTTCCCGAGATTGAACAGCCATCTATCGAGCGCCGCCAGGCCGCCTCGGCGCTGCTCGGCATTCCCGAAAATGCTTCGCTGCTGCTTTACCCGGGTGACTTGGAGGTTAGTCAAGGTGCTCGGGTCGTTGCAAAAATGGTGGAGCCACTGCTTCGGGCCGTTCCAAGCGCGGTTGTCGTATTTGCCTATCGAGAAAAGACTCCACGCGCGGCCGAGTGCGCCAAAGAACTAAGGGCACAACTTGCACCTGAATCCGTGCGCTTCATATCCGAGGTTCCAGACATGCACGCCCTGCTGGCTATTTCGCGCGTGCTGCTTTTTCCCGTTGACGACTTGTACGGTAAAGTCGATTTGCCCATCGTCGTTCTGGAAGCCATGCAATTAGGTGTGCCGGTCGTCACCATCGATCGTGGTCCTTTGGCAGATTTGAAGGGCGTGCTGCGTGCCCCGCCTGGAGATATCGACGCTCTGGTCCAAGCAACTCTTCGGACAATGAGTGATGGCTCCGTCCGCCAAACCTGTATCCTGGCGCAGCGGCAAGCCGTTGAAAGCCAACACAGGCCAGCGCAAGTGGCGCGATCGTATGAGGCCATTTACGACGAGTTGCTCGGAAAACCACGGCGCTGATTCCACTCCAGAACCGAACGGGCACTTTGGTCGAGGGACCCACTGGCGGTAGATGTCCCGTGTGGTAAAAAGCGCGCCTCCATGCCACAGACATCGGCCCAAGTTCGACAAGCGTTTCTTGAGTTCTTTCGTGGATATGACCATGAAGTCGTAAAGAGCGGTCCACTCATTCCGCAAAACGACCCGACTTTACTATTCGCCAATGCAGGCATGGTGCAATTCAAGGACATATTTACCGGGCGCGAAAAGCGCGCATACCAGCGCGCGACATCGAGCCAAAAATGCATTCGAATCAGCGGCAAGCACAATGACCTGGAAGCAGTGGGTCCCTCCCCGCGGCACCACACGTTCTTCGAGATGCTGGGTAACTTCAGTTTTGGCGATTACTTCAAAGAACAGGCCATTCACTTTGCTTGGGAGTTTTTGACCAGAACCCTGTCGTTGGATCCTGAGCGGATGGTGTTTACCTATTTCCAGGGTCAGGACGGAATTAGCGCTGACGAACAAGCCCGCGATCTTTGGAAGAAGATCACCGGCTACGGCGATGAGCGGATTCGCGGGCTAGGGATGGCCGACAACTTCTGGCAAATGGGAGAGACGGGGCCCTGCGGGCCCTGCAGCGAAATTTACTATTGCAACGGGGACAATGTCGATCCGAGCACGTTTGGCGAGGAACAAACATCCGAAGGTTACGGGTGGATGGAAATCTGGAATCTCGTGTTCATGCAGTTCGAGCGCTCGATCATCGACGGCGAAACGCGTCTGGACCCGTTACCTGCACCCAGTATTGACACCGGTGCCGGCCTCGAGCGGTTGAGCGGTGTCGTTCAGGGAAAGCTCAGTAACTACGACATGGACCTGCTCAGTGAATTGGTCCATTGCGCCGCCGACATCGCTGGTAAGCCGTACGGAGCCAGCATGAGTCCCGACGACGTCAGTGTGCGCGTAATCGCCGACCACGCTCGAACCACGGCGTTTCTGATTGCCGAGGGACTGCTACCAGACAGAAATGGTCGCGAATACGTGCTGCGCCGCGTGATGCGTCGGGCCGTGCGCCACGGTCATCGGCTTGGAATATCCCAGCCGTTTCTGCACAAGGTTGCACTCAAGGTCGTCGATCTGATGGGCGATCAATATCCAGAGCTTACGCAGCGCAGCGAACTCATTGCTAACATCGCGGAACAAGAGGAAGTGCGTTTCCGGCAAACGATTGAGCGAGGCCTCGGTATGCTCGAGGAGCGTTTCGAAGAAATGCGCCAGGCTTCGAGCAAGGTACTCAAGGGTGCCGACGCCTTTCAACTCTACGACACCTACGGGTTTCCACTGGACCTAACCCAGGTGATTTGTACTGAGCGGGGCGTCGAAGTGGATATTGCAGGTTACGATTTGGCCCTCGAAGAGGCTCGCGCCCGCAGCGAGTTCAGCAGCGGGGCGCGCGCCGTCGAGCATGTGTACCGGGCTGCGATCGAGCGTTTGCCGAACAAGGCCGTGCGGTTCCTCGGTTACGAGCAGGATACCGCGCAGTCGGACGTTGTCGCACTCATCGTAGCTGGGGCGCTAGTGCCTGAAGCCAATGCCGGCGATGAAGTCGAAGTCATCGTCAGCTCGACGCCCTTTTATGCTGAAAGCGGCGGCCAGGTGGGGGACCAGGGTCGAATTACGAGCGACGATATAGCTGTCGAAATCACCGACACGATCAAGCCCATTTCTGGCCTTTGGGTTCACCAAGGCAAAATCACGCAAGGCACACTCCGCGCGGGTGACCTGGTCACGCTTTCCGTCAATGCAGAGCGCCGAGACGCAATTCGTCGCAATCACTCCGCGACGCATCTGCTGCACTTGGCCTTGCATCAAACGCTCGGTGAGCACTCGACGCAGAAGGGCAGTGTCGTTGGCCCAGAACGGCTACGCTTCGACTTTACTCACGACCGCGCGGTGACTCACGAACAGCTCCAGCGAATTGAAAGGATCGTCAATCAACGAGTGCTGCAAAATACGCCGGTTCGCACCGAGGTTCTCAGTATGGACCAATCGCGCGAACGAGGCGCCATGATGATCTTCGAGGAGAAATACGGGGATGTCGTCCGTATGCTCAGCATGGCTGAGTCTGTTGAGCTTTGCGGTGGTACCCATGTCAGAGCCACTGGAGACATTGGACTATTCAAGATCTTGTCCGAGCAAGGGATTGCTGCCGGTGTGCGCCGCATTTTCGCGGTAACGGGCCTTAGCGCACTCAACTATGCGTATGAACTCGAAGGAAGAATTGGGCAGATTGCGCAAGTTGCCAAGGCAGCGCCCGCTGAACTCGTCGAGAAAGTGACTAGGCTGGTGGAACGTCAGAAACAGCTGGAAAAACAAGTCGATGAACTCGAACGAAAGCTCGCCATTGGAGCCGCAGGAGGCATGACGGACGTCCTTTCCGCCGTGAAAGAAGTATCCGGCGTCAAAGTGTTGGCTCTGCGCACCGAGGTTCGCGACAGGGGAGCACTGCGCGAGCTGGCCGAGCAGCTCCGTGACAAGCTCGGCAGCGCCATCGTATTGGTAGGTTCGATTGCGGATGGCAAAGCCCAGCTAGTGTGTACCGTATCGAGGACCCTTACCGATCGGTACTCAGCCAATTCAATAGTGAAATCGGCGTCGGTAATTCTTGGAGGGACAGGCGGAGGTCGCCCCGATCTAGCCCAAGCGGGTGGGCCGCAATCCGACAAATTGGATGACGCACTACAGAGTGTGTACGGCGCCGTCGCCGCTAACTAAGTTTTCAAGCCCGGCTGTTGCGGTCATCGCGATGAGGGTAGCAAAACTGAAGGTGGCCCCGCGCCGGTCGAATGCGCGAGTGTCACGGGTATTCAGTGCTCGCAAAACGCCCGGTGACGAGCCGTGATGGTACCGCCGGTGACGGAGGTCGGGTTTCCGACTAAAGACCAAGGCCCCTTGGACATAGCCGGGCAACGCCGTCTCGCCTCGAATCCACAAATGTCTCGAATTTATGGCACGGCGGCACGAAATCCTCGAGTGACGAATCTCGGCCGAACGAGCAGGACCATTTGACGACACCCAAAGCGCGAGCTAACAAAGTAGTTAGCGGGCCGCATGACTCCATTATTGGACTCCGCACTCGATGGATCAGACCCATTTGAGGGCACTAAATATCGGTCCTTGTCCATATTGGGCAAAGGCGGCATGGGCGCCGCCCATGTAGTTGAGCACCGGCTATTGGGGACGCAGTTCGTATGTAAAGTTCTGCGCGGTCGGCACAGAAATAACGCGGCAGTTGCCGATCGAATGCGAGTTGAGGCACAGAGTCTAGCCAGGCTAGTTCATCCGAATATCGTCAAGGTATTCGACTTCGACTTCACGCAAGACGGTCGTCCATTCATCGTGATGGAGCGCCTCGAAGGTCACACTCTTGGACATGAATTGCGATCGCGCGGTGAGCTTCCAACTTATGAGGCCATTAACATCGTGAGGCAGCTGCTTTCGGCCCTCTCCGCAGCGCATGCCTTAGGTATTGTGCACCGTGACGTAAAGCTTGAAAATTTGTTCCTGCATCGGGCGGCTAGCTCTAGCCCTGTGCTAAAGGTTCTAGACTTTGGTGTGGCGAAAATTGTTGAAGGCGTTTCCGATGCTGCGCCCGAGCCGCCTCAGGTCCCCACTCGGGCTGGGGCGATCGTAGGCACCCCACGATTTTTGAGTCCTGAGGCGGCGCAAGGCAAAACAGTCGATCAACGCGCCGACGTGTACAGCTCGAGCGTGGTGCTCTACATGCTCCTGTGTGGTCGCGGTCCCTGGGACGAAGCGTCGAGTCACGCGAGTGTCTTTTCGGCCCAAGCCAACAAAGCCCCTACACCCCCCTCGCACTACGCTCGAAAGGTCATATCTCCGGATCTGGAGTCAATTGTTCTGACCGCGATGAGCAAGGACCCGGATGAACGTTTCCAAACTGCAAAGGCGTTTGACGCTGCTCTAAATCACAGTCGCGGAACGCCTTGGGGATAGCCCCCAGTCGCCTGAAAATCTGAATTCGACTCTAGAATCGAAAGAAACCATTCCGAGTGCCAATACCGCTGCCCCTGGCACGCTTCGCATCTCGGATGAATTGGATACGAGGACGGCTCTGCCCTTCTTGGAACCTCAATCGACCGTAGGGCTCGGACCGGTTGCAAAAAGAATACTGACATTTGCCATTAGTGCAGCCCTTTCGGCCACCGCGACTTGGTGGTGTTTAGCCACGATATTCCGCCGTTGACCGCCATTTCATTCGGCTCTGCGTGGAATTGGCCTAATTTTTCAGCAATTCGGCGCAGTCGGTTGCACGAGGCAGCCCCCTTACACTAGGCTCATACCGGTCGAGGGTCGAATAACGATGCGGGGCCGCACGGTCCAACTCAATGATACCCAACCAGTGGCTGCTGGTGGCGAAGGTCCATCCACAGATAGGCAGATCGGCACTGGCACAGTTCCTTTGGATGCCTTCGGAGACGAGAACGCACCGGGCGGTCCACTGAGTGAGAATATCTTGCCCAGTGGTAAAGTGGTCGATCGATATCGCATTGTGCGATTGATTGCATCGGGAGGTACGGCCCGGGTCTATGAAGCCGTGCACGCATTTACTCAGAAGCAAGTTGCTCTGAAAGTAATGCATCATCGCCTGGCGGATCGCCCTGACATGGTTGAAAGATTTCGTCACGAGGCAATGGCGCTTTCGTCGATTCGGCATGAAAACGTTGTAAATGTCGAAAACGCAGGTTTGACGGACGATGGCCACGTGTTTATCGCGATGGATTTGCTGAATGGTAAGAACCTTCGCGAAGTGCTCGAGTCAGGCAAACGACCGGGGCTCAAGGAAGCTCTCCAGCTCGTCAGTGAGGTCGCCAAAGGAGTGGCGGCTGCCCACGACATAAAAGTCATCCATCGCGATCTCAAGCCGGAGAATATTTTCTGTATGTCGGGTGGCTCCACCAAGGTTCTCGACCTTGGCACCGCTAAATTCGCGGGCAACAACGCGCCCACGACTCAGACGGCATTCGGCAAAGTAATTGGGACGGCAGCCTATATTGCGCCCGAGCGGCTCGAGGGCGAACCCGGCGATGAGCGCTGCGATATCTACGCATTGGGACTGGTCTTGTACGAGTGCATTGCGGGGTTTCATCCCTTGGCCCCCACCGGCAAATGGCCGAGTGCCGCTGAAATTGCCTCACGCCAAGTTACGTACAATCCGAGACCAATACCCGGCTTGCCGCATGACGTCTGGAACATCATTGCTCGAGCCATTCAGAAACGGCCCGAGCGGCGCTATCAATCGATGCGCGCATTTCGTGACGCAATCGTTGCCGTAGCCGTTCAAACGACGCCCATCGAACGACGACCCCAGCGAAAGGAACGTAAGTCCGTTTGGTCTGGATTGAGCCTGCCAATTGTTGCAGGAATCTTGGTTGGCTCTAGTGTTGCCGGCATTGCGTTTCGGCAAAGGTTCGTGCGCGCGAACGAAACTCTGGGCGCGCCGTCAGTCGCGTCCAGCGTGCCGTCAAGACAAAAGGAAGAGTCGCCCAGCCCGAAAACTATCGAGGTATCACCACCGGCACCGCTTGCAGTTGCTTCAGACGCGCCGTCGCCACCACCATCGGCCGACATTGTTTCTGTTAGGGCAACCCAGCCAATCGCGAAAGCGGCTGCGACTCCAGCAATTGCCGCGTCTGCACGCCCAGCGTCGAAGTCCGTTGCTCGTGCCCCGGCAGCGGTAGAGGTCGAGTCAGTAGAATCAAGGCGGCCCAACGTAAACAAGGCCAATTCTGGAGCGGCCAACAACTTAGGCGCAGCCACTCCCAGGCCTTCCAAAGAGGATCTTCCCGCGTCAGGTCTTTAGTCGGGGGTTGCCGGAGGATACATTGAAGGAAACCAGTCCACAGAATGTGCCCGTGCCGGAGCCCGACGATGAAAAGACGCCTGTCTCGACGTACAATTCTCACCTTTTCATCCGGGTCAGAGACGACGAGCCGCCGCGCCCTGCCGCGACTCGCTTGGGTCACCTGCCGACCCATCCGCGGTTATCGATTCGAGTTTCCAAGGCGACCGTAGTTGAGCCAAGCGTCGTAGTCGATTCGGCGGATCGCGCTGAATTGTTCGTCGAATCACAACCAGATACGCTATTTATCGCTCGGCGACGCTACGCAAGAACACTGGAACTCGCATTGGTGGCTGGCATTAGTGCATTGTTAGCCGCGGCTGCGTCGTTGTGGCTCGCTCGATTGGTTGGCGGTAAAAACTCCTACGCGGCCGACCCAGCCAAGTCGCTCCCCGCGGTGCCGTCCGTGGGTCACGGCTACGCGACTGAGTAGCTGAATTGCGACGAATTCAGTGGTATGAATCGTGCCAGTGATCGCGCCATGAAATCTCACACGATTGGAGCCGTATTTGCCCTCACCTGGGCGAGTCTGTGCACCGGCTTTGTTGGTTCTGCGTCAGGTCAGACGCAGCCCGTCGTAGCCCCTGTTGTGAACAAGGATGAATCGTTGGCTGATCGGTATTTCTTCGAAGCGAAGGCTCGAGCGGCCGAGCAAGACTGGGAGGCGGCCTATCAACTCCTTGAAAAGGCCTGGGAACTCAAGCCGAGTCACGATATTGCTGGCAATCTCGGCCAAGTGGCACTCAAACTGGGGCGGTATAAGAAGGCGGCCACCTTTCTCGATCGCTGCTTGCGGCTGTTTCCACCAACGGGCAATGCAAGCCAGCGTGCGCAAATTCAAAGCCTCTACGAATCAGCACGTAGCCATGTCGCAGCTGTTCGATTGCATCTGGCCCCGCAACCCGGCGAGCTGTTACTAGATCGCGTAACCGCACTCGGCACCGTGAGCGAACATCAAGAGCCAATATTTGTCGATCCGGGTACGCACGTTGTGCAAATACGCCGTGACGGCAGGGTAGTCGTTGATCAAGCCTTTGTGGCTGTTGCCAATGCAGTACAGGACGTGACCTTGGCGCAGAGTGACAACTCGAATACTTCGCCTAACGTCGCCACGCAATCGCCAGCCGTTGAGGCCAAATCAGCGTTACCAGGTACCCTTGGGTCGGCTCCTCCAGCAACGCAGCAACGTAGCAAATTGCCGGTCCTGATAGGTGCAACGGTGGCCGTCGGCGGGTTCGTGTCGGGTGCTCTCCTCGTTGACTCGGCGAATCATCAGGTCGCACAGGCAAACGGATTCAGTGATAACCATGCCAAGAATTTCTGTTCGCTGACTCGGAATTCTCCCGAATGCCAGGGTTTATACGAGAACAATGCGCGTGCCGATGCGCGATACAACTGGGGCCACGCGATGCTTGGCGTAGGCGCGGCAGCACTCGTTGCAACCGGCACCTATTTATTGTGGCCCACACGAGAACCAAGTGAAGCAAAAGACCATTCTGGCAAAGCCGGCGCAACACTGTCAGTGGGCTACGCGCCGGGTCAGGGGATGATTTCGTGGCTGGGTCAATTCTAGGATTCGAAATTCGAACCCTAGAATTATTTGAGTCGCCCGCCCAATGATACAGCCGCACATGCCATCATACTGGCTTCGCGCAAGAGTCGGAGGGCTGTGGTTCGATCCGCACAAGCTGGCACGCGATCGAGAATTATCTGAGCTAGTTGTTTAGCACTTGTGTGGATTGCCTCGAAGTCACCAAGCTGTTCCGGCGTAGCATGGTGATGCGAAAAAACGTATTCGGGGTCGAAATCACCTTGGGTCATTGTGAACCTCCTGTAGTCGATGAGCCGCCAACAAGTGTGCCGGTGCCGGTGCTGCCTGCGGAACCGGAGTTGCCACCAATGCCACTCGGCTGAGTGCCATTGGATGAGCCTCCCGTGCCGTATAGGCCTCCTCCGCAATCACATAGGCTCCACGTCGAACCGTCAGCCGCACATATCTGAATCCCGTTGCACGAGTTGGTGCCTAGGCAGCTCTGATAGGATTGCGGCGTGCAGGTTTGATCGGAGCAGCCACTTGCGATTAAAAATGGTACCAAAGTTAGCGTAGCCGATATCGCAATTGTTCTAATTATTCGCATTCGATTACCGCGGCGGCCCTAGGCTAGTTTACGCGAGATCATCGGGCAAGCATCAATCTCGACGCAGCCTCAAGCCCCGATGCCCTCTTTGAGCTGCAAATTCCCGATTCTTTGCGCAAATTCTCCACGAAGCGACCGTTTTCTAGCAGTTCATCGCATAAGTCGCGCTATATGAACTGCAGCGAGAACGAGTCAGTATGACATCAGGCCCGCAAGGTAAATTGAAATCAACCGCATTCATTCCGTTTCGTAACCGCGGGAGCGGCATACTCTTGCACCCGACGTCGCTCTCGGGCGGTCATGGCATAGGCGACTTGGGTAGCGAGGCCCGTCGATTCGCCAATTGGTTACACTGTGCCGGTCAGAGCTATTGGCAGATGCTCCCACTGTGTCCGCCGGGTTCGGTGCATTCACCTTACGATAGTCCGTCGGCCAACGCGATAAGCCCTTTGCTGATTAGCCTTGAGGATCTGGTCGAAACGGGACTGGTCTCAAGTTCGGATATTGATCCTCCCTCGAGACTCGTGCGCTCAAAGTTTGCAGATTTCGAAGGTGCGCAAAGGTTCAAACACCAAGTCCTTCGGCATGCCCATGAGAAATTTGAGGCAAAGCTTCGCGAGATTTACGGCAAACCTATCGCCGGTTTTGCCACGAACAGTCTGCGTGGTTAGAGGATTTTGCGCTGTTCAGTGCATTGCGTAGTGCCAATGATCAGAAGGCTTGGAATGAATGGGAGCCATCATTGCGTGACCGCGAAGAAGCAAGCATGGATAAATGTCGATCAACACTGGCGCGTGAAATCGACTACCACCGGTTCGTGCAGTTCGAGCTGGATCAGCAATGGGCTAGGCTACGCCAGCTGTGCCGTGAACTTGGCATCATGCTAATGGGAGATATCCCAATTTACGTGGCCTATGACAGCGCCGACGTGTGGGCCCACCGGGATGTCTTCCATCTCGATGCACAGGGACGAAGGCAATGTGTTGCGGGTGTGCCGCCAGACTACTTCTCGAAAACAGGACAACTCTGGGGCAACCCACTGTATAGGTGGGATGCACTGAAGCGCTCGAAATTTGCCTGGTGGGTCGAGCGAATGGGCGTGACGCTGAAAAGGTTCGACGCCGTGCGGCTAGACCATTTCATCGGGTTCCGGCACTATTGGGAGGTGTCCGCTAACGCGACGACCGCCGAGCATGGCCGTTACGTTCGGGTCCCGGCGGAGGCCTTCTTTGATACATTGAAGGAAAACTTCGGCGTGCTCCCGTTCTTGGCGGAGGATTTGGGTGTCGTTACGGATGAAATTCACCAACTGCGCACGAGGCTGGACTTACCCGGGATGCGGATTCTCCAATTTGCTTTCGACGACCCCAATGGAAGCGATTACCTGCCGCATCGTTTTGTTCCGAACACGGTAGTGTACAGTGGCACCCACGATAACGATACGTTGATCGGTTGGCTGCGGGAGCCGCCTCCAGCTAATCGGAAGAGAGCGCGCGTCCATAGCGACGTGCGTGCTCGTGCAATTGGATATGTCGGAGGAGAGTCGCGAGACCTGCATTGGAAATACATTCGCCTGGCTTTGGGCTCGGTCGCGAATACGGCGATTTTTCCAATTCAAGATATTCTTGGCCTAGGTTCGGATGCCCGTATGAACACGCCCGCCACGGTTCACGGCAACTGGATTTGGCGGCTCCGACCAGGTCAGTTGCAGGAAGAGGAGGCCCTACGTCTTAGAGACCTCTGCGAGCGTTACGAGCGCGTGCCGACCCCACGCAGGAGCTAATTCAGGGCGTTTTCTAGACTGAGCTCAAGATTGACGAGTCACAGAGGGGTTGCATTGCCCCCGGCTGCAGTGACAACATGCTAGGGTGTCAATCCTCAAAGAGTAAAAGGGCTTGGCGTGATCAATAGCGGAATGAGGCTAGGCAAGAGTCGACGGGTAGGACGGTTCACCGTCTTGATGTTGGTTGCTGCTGGCTCAGTCGAATCGTCCAGAGCTTGGGCGCAATCGCCAACTGACACGGATTCAGTCGTAGCGCCGCCAATAAAATCAGAGCATGTCGTTGACGATGGGCAAGCGCAAGCCCCGGCGCTTGACACTTGGGGAACCAATAAATCCGACGAGCTACCACCTAAAGTCACTCAGGATGCGCAGGTCGAAGCCGAGCCATCAAAACCTGTAGAAAAGACGTTACCCGAGAATTCGAGTGATGCGCGGGAGAGTCGACGGCCAATCGACACTCAAGCTGACGCAAATGCTCACCTGCGTTATACGCTCGAGCGCATCGAGATTAGAGGCAACACACGCACCCGCGAACGCGTGATCCTCCGATACCTAAAATTTAGGCCTGGTGATATCCTCGACGTGGATGATCCCGAACTAACATTGACGCGATACCGCGTGCTCGGGACTGGGTTCTTTAGGGACGTACAATTCGCGCTTAGAAAAGGCAGCCGCCGCGGCCAAGTAATTCTCGTGATTGAGGTTATCGAGCGCAATACGATCGTCGTGAATGACATCGGCATTGGTGTGTCCTCGGACGCCGACAATAAGGGCAACACGAGGCCCCTTACCGCCTACGGAGGGATCGACATTGCTGAAACGAACCTAGCCGGTACGGGGATAACCTTGGGTGCGGCTTTGGCGGTAGCTAACGAGCAAAACGCGCTTCGCGTAAGAATATTGGACCCATCTTTCTTGGGCACTCCCTGGATGATCAGTCTCAGTATTCTACGCAATCAGGCCAAAGACTTCTTTGGAACGTCTTCTTCTGTAGATTGGACGGATTGGAACAACGTTTCCTCGAATTCGCACAACTATGCAATCGTTGACTACCAGCGGTTTGGCGGGAGTCTTGGGGTTGGCCGCGATTTGAGCACCAGCACGCAGCTTTGGGCTTATTATCGGCTTGAAACAATCGAGGCTAAGAAACCGCTTCAAGCGTCTGAAAGTCGAGGTGGGATTGAAACGCCGATCGAAATCGATGTGCGGAGCGGGCGCAGCGTCTTATCGACTGTGCGTGCGACACTACAGCACGACACGCGAGATCATCCGTTCTTGCCGACGAGTGGATGGTACGTTGCTACTTGGGGTGAACTTGCCTTGCACCCGTTTGGTAGCGATTATGACTACCAGCGCTTCGATATTTCGGCGTCGCATTGGTGGAAAATTCCGGGCGTCCCACACGTGTTGCGGTTTCTGGTGTTCGCGGGTGCGGAAACCGGCGCGGTGCCGTTCTTTGAACAATATTATATCGGGGATTTTACTGACTTTCGTGCCCCGAGAATGCTTGGCTTGAATTTCGAATGACGGCCACCGCCCGCCGTGTTCGGAGGCATAATCAAGGAGCAACGCTACGGTGAGTACGCTGCCAAGGTTGGCGTCGAATACCGTATTCCGGTGTACCGCGGGACGCGGAGCGTTTACGGAATCGACCTCTTTATGGGTGCGGGCCTGTGGAGCCTGATAAATCGCCGCGATTTATCGAATATGCCCGAATATTATCACGGACTAGCCCGAGTTCCAATTGACCTGACCGGCAATATTGGTTTCCGGATGGATACTAGTGCCGGTGGCCTTACGTTTGCCTTCTCGAATATTCTTGGTTTCATTCCGCTTCATGGAGAGGGTTCGTGAGTTGTGTGGCAGCTGTCGCGACAAGCCGCCGGCGAACTCGAGCGGGGGACTCACAAGCACGTGATGAGCGAAAACAGCGTGGTCTGCTCTCGCGAAGATTACTGGTTCTGCTCCTTTCTGGAATATCATCGGTATGGCCGACCTTGGCGCTGGCGGATAGCGAATCCGTAGGTGCTATCCGTGACGCCAAAATGGTTTGGGAGGGCACAAGTCGGGAGCATCTGCTGACTGATTTGAGCTTTCGAGATGTCGTGGACGGTGAAATTCGCGATAAACTCTCACGCGGCCTGCCAACCACCATCGTCTTCACGGCTACACTTCACCGCCCCGGCATCAGCGAAGCTTTGGCCACGACGGCGCAAACTTGTCGAGTAACATGGCATGTTTGGGAAGAGGCTTATCGACTGGAAATCTCTCGACCGGGTGAAATACGGCCACCAACGTGGACGACCACTATCGAAGGAGTTCTGAGGCGTTGTGCAGAAGTGCATCGACTTTTGACTGCTACTCGCAGCCAAGTCGTTGGCAACGGTCCCCTAGTGCTAGAGGCCAAGGTTCAGGTGAACCCGGTGTCGGAGGAGGTACTCCAAAAGATAAAGCGTTGGGTAAGTCGGCCTACAGGTACTAGTACGGCCGCCCCTGGCGATGCACTGTTCAGTACGTTTACGGGATTATTTCTGCAGCGGATAGGTGAGGCGGAACGCGTACTCGTATTTTCGACGAGGCCCACTATTCCGTCATCGGCCCACTGATCGCGAAAACACCCCCAAAATGGGCCATTTTGTTTCAGTCGATGCGGTACGGGATATGCCGAGCTTCCTTGCGTGCAATGGCTCGAACTGGCGGTAAGACATTGAACTTTTGATCGAAGATCAGAATGGAATCGCTAGTAGAGATGTCATATCTTCGATTCGGACTTTTTGGCTTAAGATTGGGGCGGCTACTCGTGTCAAGGCCCACGGCAATTGACTGAATCGAGCGATCTACATTGAGCAGTACTTCGGCGAAGCCGTCTGAACTAGTCACAGTGGCAATCTTGCCATCAATCAATACCGGAATACTGCCGCCTTGATCGGCATGAACGACCACAACGACCTCACGCGACCGGCGAGGACAGATGGCGTCAATCTTGAGTGGCTGCTTGGCACCAAGCGCCACCGACTTGGTGTGAGCCAGTCTGATTGATCTCGTCTGTTCAAGGGTCACAGTGCCTTCGGGGCATACCCAATCAATTGACACACTCTGCCCTTCAATCCCAAAAAGAGGGAAACTCAACTGCCCCGCATTGTTTGTTCGGCCCAGTAAATGATGGCTTGCATTGACTTGCACGTCTTTAAGCGCGTTGCCGTCATCCGATTCGGCGTGAACCTCGACTTTGAATTCGGTAACAACCGGCACTTTTGGTGTTTTTGAACACCCAAACAATACGCCAAAGACAACAACGGGCGGCAATTGATACAGCCGCGAAAGAAAGAAGTTGGCCGACTGCCGAGAGCGGAGCGTGCGGGATGGGTTCTTAACCCAGTGCAGCATAGTCATTGCTTGATCTCCGGGCAGGATGATTGGTGACTAGATGAGGCGCTATTGGCGCAAAGGGGACTCAGACGGCGAGCCAGCAATTGAGATACCGCAACATACGTTCGGTCTGGTGGGAGGCGCGCAGCGAGCGCTGCATAGGCAATTTGAGATTCGGCGTAGTGACCTTGCACTAGGCTAAGAGCGGCGCTCCTAAACTCGGCCGTGGCGCTTGAGCGACTGCTCCTTGCCGGGAAATCTTGGGCGGGTCCAACCTGCGCCGGGCCTGCGCTAACGACGACAACTGGTGGCAGTTGCGTTTGGCCAACGGGCACCACTGAGGCTTTCGCGATGCCTAAAGGTTCTCGCGAACTAAGCGTAGTGGTCCCTATTACTGGTCGGTGAGACTTGAGGAAGAGCATTTTTGTCGTAAGAACGACCGCAGCCGAACCCGCCAGTGCAATTGAGATGGCGGCTAAACAAACGCGGACGGGATATCGCTTTGTGAGGAGACCTAACCGTGTGAGCCAGCTTTTTCCGCCAACGTCAAGATTACTCACAGCTGGCCCATCGAACAGCGTTGCCACTTGACTTGGACATGGAGACGCCTTGCCCAAGGCTGACCTCGGGCAGAGATGACTAACGTTGGTGCGCATCGATTCCTTCGCGACCGGCGTTATCGGGGCAATGCCAAGGAGCGTTTTATGCAGTGGCGCAACGTTTACGATTTCGCAATAGGCTAATGCGCTTGCTGCTACCTCATCGCACAGCTCTGCGGGTTTGGCCAATTCCAACTCAGTCGTGCCGGACGAGTATGTTGGTGGCGCGACCACGGTCTTCGCTAGCAGAGAGTTCGATTCCTCAATTGCCGCTCGGCTTCCTTCAGCCATTGCGAGAGTTCTGCCGGGGCATCGCTCCGGTGTTATCATCGCGATCGTGCTTGTCTCTAGGCATGCATCGCAATCGTAGTCCGTCGCGGCCCACGGTTGTTGTGTCGGCTCATCTTCATCGGGTGGCACGCAAGGTTGGCGTGTTGGTTCGTCTTCACCTGGCAATTGTGCCAAATATGAAAGTCGTTTCAGGTTCCTATCTTCTCCACTAGGTCCAGGGTGAGCACCCGCATTAGCCTGGGGCAAATGCGTTATTTCGGCCACGATTTGGGAACTGCCGAACTCGACGATTGACCGTTGGCCCAGTTGATGGGGCGTTGACACTTTGGCTGTATTTACGCGGAGCTCGGATACGCAATAAGCTGGCACAATCCAGATATCGTCTTCAATGCGTTCAAAATAGAAATGGATCGGCGAGACGCCAGGCTGCTCCAATTGAATGTCGGCGCTCGATGCAGACCCGACTGCCACGACCCGCTCGTCATTGTGGTTCAATTCAAAGGTTTGCTCACGTTCGTTCACACCTATCCATAGGTACAACGGGATTTGTTCTGCGCATTTGATACTTTGGTTGATGCGTGTTGCCATCGTAGTACTTCCTCTCTAGTTGTTCTGCTTTGCGGAAGCATATACACTGGCGGGCAATTCGAACCCGCTCGAGTGGATTAGTTCAATGCAATTTGGAAGCGTTCCACTCGGCAGCAACACAACATCTGGATGCTGCCCGTCACAACATCGCTCCACGCGACTCGAGAAGATATCCTTGAGCTGATACCCCTGCTGAGCATCGACACCGCACACTTCAGTAATGTGAGTAACGCGACGTCGACCGTCGCGGAATCTGGCGGTCTGAACTACAAAGTCGATGGCAGAGGTGATTTGATTGCGCAAAGCGTACAGTGGCAGCTCGACGCCGCTCATGAGGGCCAAGGTTTCTAGTCGGTTGAGCGTATCCTTGGGGTATGTTGCGTGAGTCGTTGCCAGACACCCCCCGTGGCCGCTCGTCATTGCCTGAATGAGATCCAATGCCTCTCCGCCGCGGATTTCTCCTAGAATAATGCGATCCGGACGCATTCTGAGGCTGGCCTTGAATAGGTCCCGCATGCTTACTGCGCCCTTTCCGCGGGCATCCGAAGGACGGGTTTCGAGCTGGACCACGTGATCACGTTGAAGTTGCAGTTCACGCGAATCTTCAATAACCAGTACCCGCTCATCCTCGGGAATAAAGGCAGACATTGCGTTTAGCATAGATGTTTTGCCCGAACCCGTCCCGCCCGCCACAATGATATTTTGCTTACACTCAATGAGAACCCGGAGTGTTTCGACAGCATCCGGTGTCAGTGCACCAAATTTCAAGAGCTTGTCGATGGTCAATCGATCTTTCGAGAATCTGCGGATCGACAACAGCGGCCCGTCTGGCGCTATTGGCGGCAATAGTGCCTCAACACGAGAGCCATCGGGCAGGTGCGCTTCTAGAATTGGGTGCATTTCGTCCAAGGGACGGCCCGCAAATTGAGCTACTAACCTTAGCGTCGACATCAGTTTGTCGCGGGTTTCGAAGCTCGAGTCAACCCGAACCAAGCGCCCTTTGCGCTCGATGTATATTTCCTCAGGTCCATTTATTACGATCTCGGTAACGGTGTCGTCATCTAGCCATTGGCCAATGGGGGCCATGAATGAGCGGATAGTGCTTTCATAAACTGCGGAGGGAATCATATGCATTGCCAATCTGTTTGAGGTTAAATCTTAGCTATCTCCAGCTGGAGTCCGCATTGTCGGATGCGCCAGATTCCTTTTCATCCAACTCATCGGATTGCGTGAAATCACCGTTGGGAGGATTGTGGACATTTTTGACGGAACGCCGAGTCAATTCGGCTTCGTGCGCTGTGCCTGCAGCGCGGACTTCGAGCTCAATCAACCGACTTTTGACCTCCGCCGAGCGTCTGCCCGCGGGGGTAAGCGACAGATACATTTGTAGATGGTCGGCTGCGTCAGAAGGAGCCAATCTCATTTCAAGAATCCCAAGGAGATAGTGGGCATCGGCATCTCTAGTATCCGTACGAAGTAACTCCTCGAGATTGAGCCGGGCCTCTTCGATTTGGCCGAGGCTCAGATGTATCGTGGCGACAAGATAGCGTAACGCGCGATCTTCAGGGTGCTGCAGAAGGTAAGGTTCTGCGTGGTCAAGCGCGGAGCGAAGTCGTGAGCTCTGCAAACACACCTGCAGCATCAAGGGCAATATCTTGCGTTGGTCAAAACCCGCATCGAGTGCCAAAGACAGGTACTGTTCCGCGCGAAGTGTATCTCCGTTGCGAGCAGCATCACTGCCTTGTTGGAATAACCTTTTGGCATTGTCATTGCGGCCCCCGGTTTCGCCGCCGAACGCCGCTAGCCGTGGAGTGCTTTGGCTGCATCCGAGAGCCAAAGTGCAGCAAATGCCAGCGAATAGCCACCGTCTGCACCGAGTAATTTTACTTGAGGGGACACAGTACATCGTATACTGCATGATCATCGAGCCAAATCCGCGGCCGGTTGCGCGCTATTTAGCGATTTCGTGCACCGAATTCGTGGGCTGCGCTATTGCCGTAAAGAGACGAGGCGAAAGGCGAGAAGGTCGCGTGTTTGCGTTAGCCATTGGTAATAGGGGCCGGCGCCATGAGGCGGCAGAAAAGCCCGAACTGCATCAATTTGCATGATGGCGTCTGCATACTTATTGTGTTCAAGGTCAAACTTGAGACGCAAACGAACGGTCGTGTACTCTCCGCTAACATAGTCAGACCACCTTTCTACGGTGGCGTGGATTCTTGACGCTTCGTCTACTCTTCCAGCAACGCGATAGCAGGCCTCAGACTGCGAGAGATCTTCGATCGCCTCGACCCCGTCCCGTGGGTCAAACGGAAAACGCTGTTGCTTCGCCAGTGCCGCCCGTTCATTTTCGAATGCCGCATGATCGGCATCGGAGGGAACAACGTAGGTGCACGTTGACCGACTCGTGCTAGTCAGCGTCGGGGGTTCTAGCGCTGGCTCAACAATAGCCGCCCAGCCTTGATACTTGTACATGCCAATGCCTGCCAACCCTAGGACTGCAGCCGCCGTTAGCAGGAGTTTTGTGCCTTTGGATGTGACGGGCAGGGAACCCGAAAGGAAAACCACGCGCGTGTTGCCTATGAACACTTCTGAGCCCCAGTGCATTGAAATGGTTCTGAACTCTTTCCCCTCGAAATAAAGGCCAATTGGCAGAGTGTCTTTTATCGTAAGCCTTACTCCTGATTCAGTGGAGTCCACCCAGAAATGCAACGGTGCTAGTCCTGTTGACGCCGGCATGCGGATGGTTGCCTCCGCGGCCGTTCCGACTGCCGTCTTCGAATTAGATAGCTCGTGGCGCGTGGGCAATGCACCGAGACTGTGCAATTCCATAAAGTGCGCCATGCTTTAGAATCCAATCCCTTTGACGACGAACGGACCCATTAAGAAGAGTAAGATGCAGCCAAGGAGCAGCATCATAGGCGCAATCATGAGTACGCCAGCGCGCGCGGCCGATTCTTCCGCCATGACGCTTCGCTGCATGGTCAACATGCGACCCTGAACCTGTATTACTTTCACTAGTGGGTTTCCCCTTTGTTCAGCTTGGACCACTGCATTGACAAAATCACGAACCGCTCGCGAGGACACCCGATCCGCAAAACCCAGCAGAGCTTCGCGACGGGTATGGCCGAGATCGAGTTCGTCCAAGATCGCCAAGAATTCCTGAGCCAAAGCATCCATTCGCCCGTCGCGGGGTTGTGACAAGAATCGGAGAGCTCCCGGAAAATCCAACCCCGCGCCCATGCAAAGAGCCGCAATTTCAATTGCTCTCGGCAGCCCGCGAGATATCTCCTTGGCTCGCTTTCTGACAATTTCCTGTGTCTGAATTAGGGGCAAAAGGCCCCCAAATAGCAATCCAGGTACCAGGAGAAAGTGACCGTGGCTTAATGTGTAAGAAAATACTTCTCCGGTGCAGCCAAGCAGTAATGCGGATAGTAAGGTTAGTGCGAGAAATTCATTAGCGGTGAGCCCTAGCCAGTATTGCGCCCGTCGCAAGTGTAGTTCGACGCGAGTTGCAAACCGAACTGAGATGTAACGCGGAATGATCGCACTGACGAACCGAATTATTGGTTCCAACAGGGAAAAGAGCGCGGCGCTTGTCAGCATTTGTCGGCGAACGGCCCCTCGCTGCCCCAAGCGGGGAGCTGGAGGCATAGAAAAATGAGCAATCAGGAAGCAAATTCCAAACGTCGAACTTGCCGCGAGCGCGCACATGAGAGATTCTAGAAGCGAGAACATGATACTATTGACTTTATATATCGACGTCTAAGATCTTTCGTGCCAAGAGGACGGCTGCAAGCCAAAGCAATAACGCCAAAGATACCACAATTTGCCCAATAAATGAGCCAAACAATGGCTCAAAGAAGTGCGAGTCCAGTGCATTGATACCCAATACCATCGGCAGTGGAATGACGCCGATAACGAATACCTGCGCCTTGCCTTCGGCAGTCTTTGTCCTTACCACACCTTCCAGTCTTGCAAATTCGCGTAAAGAAGCAGCGGAGCTGTCGAGCATCTCGGTCAGATTTCCACCGCTTCGGCGCGCAATTTTTAACGCTTGGACCGTTGCGGATAATGTCCGCGATCCAACGCGCTCGGACAGGTTCTCAAGGGCCACGTCCAGTGGGGTACCAAGGTCGTATTCCTTAACGAGTACGTCCAATTCCTCGCTCAATGGTGGCTGAAGTAGAGAGACCGAGGATGTAATTGCATCGCCAAGGGAGGGGCTAGCTCGAAGGGCATTGGCGACAATACCAATCCAACTTTCCACCTGATTGTCTATTTTCGTGACTCGACGAGCCGAAAAGCGAAATAGAATTACGTTAGGACCAAAGGCGACAGCCGGAAGCAACAAGAGCAACAGCCATTGTCGGTATTCACCGGCGGCGTAAAGTATGGTGAGGCAGAGTGCAAGTTGTAACAGCATAACCTGTAGGCCGCTGACTGAGACGCGCAGAAAGCGCAAGTGCGCACCGAGTGCTGACCGCTGGGTGTGAAACAACTGTCGCCCCACACTGTCAGCGCTACCCAGGAAAGTGACGAGGAGTGTCGCGAGGGCAAAAATCGTCACCACAATCAGTGAGGGTTCGAGACATGAAGTGGGCAGAGTCACAGGTAATCTCCCTCTCCTACCAAGCCATGAGTGATGAATTGGTCGAGGAAGGACGGTAAGTAGCCGGTTGCCGAGAAATCACCTCGAATGTCTTCGGACCTCGTAACCTGGTGAACTGTGTAAGTGAAGATGTCGCGGACTTCGACTTCACCGTCGTCATTTAGCCCAACGACTTCCGACAACTTCGTAACACGACGTGAGCCATCGGAGAACCTCGTTTGTTGAACTATCAAATGAATGCTGGATGCAATCTGTTGCCGAATTGCCCGAACCGGCAGATCTAGACCGGCCATCAAGCAAAGCGTCTCTAGGCGACTAATGGCCTCGCGTGGGCTGTTGGCGTGAGTAGTTGTTAGCGAACCTTCGTGACCGGTGTTCATTGCTTGAAGCATGTCAATCGCTTCGCCACCCCGGCATTCGCCAACCACGATTCGGTCAGGACGCATGCGCAGTGCATTCTTGACCAAGTCACGAATTGAATATTCTCCTTTGCCTTCTAGATTGGGGGGCCGCGCTTCTAGCGAGACTACGTGGGGCTGCACTAGCTGCAATTCGGCGGCGTCTTCAATTGTAATGATACGTTCTCGAGACGGTATCGCCGCGGAAAGCACGTTGAGCAGTGTGGTTTTGCCGCTGCCGGTACCTCCGGATATTACGATATTTTTACGAATGGTAACGGCTCGCTCCAAGAATTGCGCCATCGCCGTTGATAATGTCCCGTAACGAATCAGGTCGGCCATTCTCAAAGGATCCTTTGCAAACTTACGAATTGTTATGCACGGTCCGCGTAGTGCTAACGGCGGAATTATGGCGTTGACACGAGAGCCATCACGTAGACGTGCGTCCACTAGCGGCGTGGACTCGTCAATTCGGCGTCCGAGCGGAGTTACGATTCGTTCAATTACCGCTCTAACCGAGTCATCGTCGGTGAATCGACTGGAAGTGCGTTCGACCTTGCCGCAACGCTCGACAAAGATAGTTTCTGGGTCGACCACCATAATCTCGTTGATGTCGGGGTCGACTAAGAATCGCTCGAGCGGGCCAAGCCCGAGGGCTTCATCTGCAAGTTCTTGAACTAACGCCTCGTGATTGTTGCCTGGAACTAAGGCAGCTACTATCCGACGCAGTGCAGCCGTAACTTCACGCCGCATTTCGTCGTTTTTCATCTTATCTCGATTCAAAGACGGCAGATCTAAGTATTGAAGCAATTGGCGGCGAATTAGGCGTCGTACGCCTACGCCGGGTTCCGCTACGGGAGCGCTTGCCCGAACTCGGTCGTCATTGTCAGCCACGGCGACGGCCGCTGGCGAAAGCACATGCCCCCGCACAAGTGGAAGCTCGACTTGTTGGGGAGCCAGTGCGGGGCCATCCGGCTGTTCTTGTGGGGCGATGACGTTGCTGACGCCTTCATTGGGCGAAACGCGTACCCGAAACGGCCCAATGCCGAGCGTTACCTGACCGGTCTTTATCACTCGCGTGGCACGACGCAGTAGCGTGTCGTTGACGACAGTTCCATTCGCGGATGCGTCAGTTACGGACAGTCCCTCCGTTATCCACCGCAATTCGACGTGTCTGCGTGACACGTTGGGTGATGGCAGCTCGACCGAGCATTCCGGACCGCGCCCGAGCCATAGCGGCTCGCTGATTGAACGGGAGATAACGCAGCTTCCGTTGGTATCGACAATTTCGAGTTGAAGGACGGTGTTTGTCATGGTTGCCTCGGGGCTGCCACTTTAGTGTTTGGCCTAGAGAATTTAGTTAGCGCTGGCGGAATGAAGTCCACTTCGGCAATATTTCCAGAGTAGTCTGTGTATGTCGCCAGGGCGCTTTCGATGCGATTGCGATCCTGCATCGAGACGGCGTCAACGACCGAGGGTACAATTAGAACGATATTCTCGCTCTCCTCTTCGGCGCGGCTATGGCTGCCAAAGAAAACTCCAAGTATTGGAATTTGACTTAGCACCGGCACGCCCCCCTTCGATCGACGTTCACTGCGAGCTGTTAGACCTGCGAGTATGAGCGATTGACCGAGTTCCAAATTGACTTGAGTGTCGAGGGTCGAGGTCATGCGTCCCGGGACACTCGTACCGTTGTCGCCATCGAGTTCTGAGATGTCCGCGTGCAAGCGAAGCTCGATACGACCCGTGCCGGCGTCATATTTAGGTTCCACGTCGATTACGGAGCCGAAAGGAATCTTGTGAAGACTGCTCGTCAGGGCGCTTTGAATTGGAAAATTCACCTCGCCGCCACCAGAAAACGAGGCCTTTTCGCCATTGGCTGTCACTACTGCTGCCTGGCGCATAACCTTCGCCCAACCTGACACCTGGGCCATGTCGAGTCGCGGCAGTGCTTGATTGGTAATAACGGCGGTGGCGCTATCTAGATTGCCCGCTTTTAGGTCATATTGCGCGCTCATGGTTGGCGCAATGGTACCGGGCCAACCCAGTCCAATTTGATGGCGATAACTCTTATTTACTTGAACGAAGTAGAAGTCCAAGCGAATGTTGTCTTTGGGTTGGACATTGTTGGTATCTCTTGATGGGGCTCGTGGACCCTCGGGGTCGTTGACCGTAATCTTGAAGTGGCGCTCGGATCCATCCATCATTAGAAACAGCAATGTCGTAGCGCCTGGTTTCAAGGCAACGACGATGAACTCTGTCGCATCTTTGGTTAGACGCACGTCCACGACGCCTTTGGCTCCCTCGGAATAACTCCGTACGTTATCACTCGGGATCACTCGTTGTTCCCCCACTTGCAATTCGATGCTTTGAAGATCTATTGAATTCGCGCTTGACGCAGTCGAACGGGATGGAGCGGGATTGGGGCCTTGAGCGGCTGCTGTGTGGTGGAAAAGTGCCAGAAAAACGAGGCAAGCGAAACCCCAAGCGTAAAACTTGTCAGCGTACATGTTCAATGGTCTCCCGTGCGGACTTAACTCGCGGTAAGCGCCAATCGAGCCGATCCTTCGCGGTTTGAAGGTCCTTGGCGTAGGTCTCTGGGACGCCCTCGACCACGGCAATGTCGTCCGCGTTTCTAAGGGATAGCGTGATCTTACCGCGCAATTGCGCTTGAGTCAGCAATTGAGCCTGCTCGACAGTTGCGCTCAATGTGACACCTGTGCCGTGGACTGCAGCCGGCCTCGCAGGGTCATCGCTCCGAGTGATGCTTGAGCCAACGGACAGAATTAGAAGATTCTGAAGTATCGTGGATGTCGAACTCGCGCCCTCTTCCTTGCTCGAATTGGAGAAGAGCACGTCAACGCGATCCCCAGGTCGTAAGAGGCCATCGAAATCGAGCGTTCGCCCATCCAGTGCCACCGCTCGCAGCCCATCTTGAATGAGTCCGGATAGTACCCTTGCCCGGTCGCTGAACTTGGTTAGATCACTCCAGAGAATTGCTTCATTAGCTTTGAGCCCAGAACCCACACGTACGCCGATGATCTTCCTGACATCCGTTGATCGAATGTGACGCGCCTCGGTGTAAGCTTGTGGCAGGTCGCGCACCGCCAGCGCCTTCTCGGTCAAGAGAGCCCCGACCGGCACGTCTTCAGCTGCGACTAAGATTGGTATCTTGGGGCCTCCCGAAACCTCGGTTTCGAGTCGCTGAAGATACAGGTGCATGAGCCCTGCTGCACCGAGAGCGGCCACGAGGCTTGCCATTAGTCCAATTTTCTTCATCGTGGGTATTTCCTGAAAAGCATCAGTTGAAATCTCATCGGTCACCCTCGCTGGTTGGTTGCGCAAAATCGAACAACGGTCCCCGCGGCGATCGTACGGAATCGATCGCCCGCGCGTAGGGCACTAAGTCGTGATGCGCAAATGGGCGTACCAGTACCCATGAGCGTCGATTGTCCGGTTGGATACGATTGCGTCGACGGCCACCCGGTCAACGGATTAGGGTTGGTCGGCATACTCCACCGTTCGGAGCGTCTATCCGAACGAGATCCGATCCGGTACCAAACGATGCGTGCTACGAAAATTCTGCAATTGTGACTAGTGCGTGCAGCCCACGAGCGCTCCAGCAGATATCAAGCGACCGATTACCGGCTCGTGCCATCACACAATCGCGATTCTTGACTTGATCGACCGTCCAACTCTTAGCTACGAGCGTTCCGATATACCAATCTCGTAACTTCAACAGTGGCGTGGTCGAGGATTCATACACTGTCACGGCATACGGGAGCCCGCTCTCACGCGCGGCCAACAACCGACGCAGTCCTTCGGGCCGCGGTAATCCTTCCGGATCGCGCCCGGGCGCATCGCCTTTCGACGGAAACATGTCTAAAATGGGCGCTTTCCCTTCGGTCCACAGCACTAGAACGGAAGTGCCGGCTCTTGTGCGCCTGGCCAAAACGTAACGTAGGTGCCCTAGCGAGGCGAGATCTCGCGTTTGAGTGAACCGTTGCAGGCGTGCCGTCATGTCATCAAGGAAAAGCCGCCCACCGGTATCGAGGCATGCAATTACGCCTGAGTTATCGGTCTCGTGGTCATACACGCCGTCCAGGAGCCCAAGCCGTATCCTTTGCGCATTTGATCCGAGGCGATTGAGAATTGCATCTGGCAATTCGATGCCGCTTTTTGCCCGACACAGTCCGTGCAGGCGCTGCATCGTCTCGGGCAACTCGAGTGAAGTGTTTGCGGAGATCAAGTGGAATTGCACACCATTGAGATTGAGAACGCGGGTTTGATCGCTAGCCCGCAGGGCAACCCAGCTAGAAAGTTCTTGTCCAAAATCAATCAGCGCCTCTCCCGCTTTTGCCTGGGCACTGCGCCAACAACCAACCACTAACACACATAGCAAGAGAACAGCCAGTAGCGTCGCCCGCAGCGTGCCTCGCCAATTGCATAATTTTGCCTTAAGGTTTGATGATATTCCAGGCATCGGTAACCACGTCGAGTGGCTGTTTTTCAGCCAAATTGCATTCCAGATGATATTTGCTCGAGACGCCCCTGCTGCCGCCCCCAAAGAGTGCAGGACGCGTAACCGAACCCTTCGGCGTCGCATAAAAGGATTGGCTGAACGCAGAGTCGATTACATCGCTAATCAGATCAGTGACGACCTTTCCCACGACTTCGGATAGGGCGCTCGCGGAATGTTCGGCATCGGTCATTTTTTGGTGGAGTTCATCGCTCGCTTTGCTGCTGCTTGGGCTAGGCGGTTTCAGGTAGTCTTGACAACCAGGGGGGAAAACCTGGCAGTTATTTTCCGAATATATCCAAGCACAGGTGCGGGCCATCATACCGAGTTGATGCTTCTTCAAGAGTTCATCACGCACGTAGAACAGCCCCACGAAGATGAGTACGAAAAAAGGCAGTGCAACGACGGCCTCCGCGCTGGCAACACCCCGCGCTCGCGGGTTGAGATACCTGGCGGGGGGTAATGGTCTGGGCTGCGATGGCAAATTTTCGTTCATGAGTTGATCTTCAATGCGTTGCTAAATTCGTGATGTCAGCTAGCTTATCGACTCCTTCAGGCAGGATTGAGCGCGCCAATTCCTTTAGCGCCTCGAGCCGAACTCCGTCCTGTATGCGAAATCGGACTAATCGGGCGCGCCATTTCATGTGCCACATGTAATCATCGGCGCCTTCGCCGCCCTCGTAGTAGTACTCGGCTTGTGCAACGGAGATTCTTCCCAATGCTTCGAGAGTAGTAAGCGGGTTGTCCGGTTGATTCTGTCTCCAAAGCGATAGCTTGACGATGGGGTCCGCGACGTCGCTGGGAAACTTTCCGATAATCAGTGAGCGCAGTTGAAAATTTTCGTCACCGAGTGTTGTGCCATCTTCGAGTTTCTTAGGCGCATGCGAATCCGATTGATCGCTGTTCACCGGTTTATCGGAATTTCCTTTCGAATCGAGATTGAAGTCGACGCTCTGGGTGACGGATTTTGTACAACCCAGAATTTGTGTTACTTCGGTGAAATCGACTGGAGGAGATACCTCATTGTCTTTTGGAAATAGCGGAAGTTGGGGCAATTCCTCGTTGCTGCAAACAGGAAGTACTTCATCAATGTTTTGGCTCCGACGAACAACCGTGTTGTAACCGACGGCGATTGCTGGGTTGACCTCGGCGGGACCACAGGGCGGAGCTACAGCGTCCGCGTAGACGTACGCGTCATATTGTGGTTGCTGCCGAACCCATTGGCCTTTGACCCACGTGTAGTACACTCGTCCGGTTCTATACTGGTAAGTGTAATCGACTGGCGCCGGTGTCTGAGTTGGGTCGCATTGTTTGCGGGCCTCGACCACCCTCTTGTTGTACGGCCCGCTAAGGCTACAATCGTGACCTGCCTGACAGCTGCCTGTGTTGGGATCAGGCTGTGCGTCAAGTTGTTGCTGTTGTTGCGTCGTGCAGTCGGCGTTTGTGGTGTCAATGGCGTGGCCTGAAGTCTCATCCTTCTTGCTATTCGTACATTGATCGTCGGTCTCGAGTTTAGGGTATCCCTCCTTTTCGGTTTGGTTGTAAGTGGGTGCGCTCGAGCTGTCCCCGCAGAACCAACTGGAAAGCGTGGAAGTGATTGCTTTCATTGCAGTTTCGAGCTTGCTAAAGATTAGCTCCGACGCGGGAAATTTTAGGTATGCGCTTGCAATTTGCAGTGGAAATTCCCCAGCTCTGCCGCATAGGGACTTGAACGTGTCATCTTGGACTGGAAGTCCCTTTTCCCCTTCGCGTGAACCTAGCGCGTAGGCATTCGTGATAGACGCACCCCAGTGATCTGAAATGTTCGATGATGCAATTACGTCAGCCGCGTCTGGCGTGATAGATTTGACCACGCCCGCAGTTTCATGCAGAATATAGAGGGCGGAATAGACCGGTTCCTTTGTCGCTTCATACATGCTGTCCATGGTTTGCTGTATCGCTCTAAGAGGTGGAATTGCGGCAAGCGTTGCACCAAAGGTTACCCAAGCCATGGCCCCGGCGATAAACATTCCTATTATTGCGATCCCCTCAACGAGCTTTATTGTGACCAAAATCGCCAGGAGGGCTGCCATGACAATGTTTATGAGCACAATGAAATTCATCCCGCGAGCGTTGGCAATTGCAGCGGAAAGCGCCGTCGCATCAGCGGCGTCCTGCATGCGCTCTCGAAACAAAATGGCCTGCCCTATTCCAATCATGTAATAGAGGATAGCGACCCCGAAAATTGCGAAAAATACAGCGATTAGCATGATCGCGCCGCGGTCGTTCAAGGGCTTCATCAGCCACCCCCATAAATGTATTGGGCACCTTGATTAGGGAGTGTGGCCTTCGCTACAATTCTGAGGAAGAGTCGATCGCCCAAATTGGGAGCACCCGAAGTGCTTGAGGCCAGCGTGCGTGACATCGGCGTGCGAAGCCAAGACCATTTGCCTGATGTGAGATCGTTGAGTGATTTGCAGATCAGTCCGCGAACCAGGGGAATGTCGCATTGATAGAAGTAGATGACTCGTGCAGTGACTGTTGCATGGGGATCAATGGGTTCGCGTGCCAAGTCGTCACTTGTGGGCGAGTCGTGTAGCGTGACCATTGTTACAAGTGCTGTGTACAATTCTGAACTGGCCGATTGGGCTACCGACATGGGCGTCAATGCATTAGCTACATTTTGCCCGGATTTGATCAAGGCTCCGAGTCCTGGGGCCAATACTTTCAGAGGCTCCGTCGCTGCGGATCGGATAGTCGTCATGCGTGCGCCCTGTTGGTTGCCACTATTCGACGAAATCGTCCCGCGTGAGGCGCCGCCGTAGTACTTTGGATCATCCTCGAGAACGACGATCGCAGAGCGGGCTGCGCTGACGGCAGCATGGGACACGACCAAACGAGCCACTACCAGGAGCGAAAATTGGCAGATAGCCAGAAACAGGATGAAAATAGGCATAAATGCGAGAATGAATTCGACATAAACGGCCCCGCGGGTGTCGTCGATTGTTACCCGAGCCATGGCACAAGCCCATGAAAAAGGGCCAAACATGAGTTGGCTATAACCGCGACCGCGATGGCTGGACCCATGCGAAACTCCGTCATTGACGCAGTCGCAATGGGACGCCGCAATTTGCCTGGGAGCAGAGGGTTTGCAGCGAGTCGAACGGTATTACAGAGGACGCCCAGCAGTTGACCGCGGTACGCAAGTGCTACGATTGCAAATATCGCTAGGCACCCAAAGGCCCCAAGTTGAACTTCGAGCCCGCGCATTGGGCCGAGGAGTGCGCCCAAAGCCGCAAACAGCTTCGCGTCGCCTCCGCCAATGGCGCGGCCCTGAGTGGAGCGGTAAAGTATCGCTGGTACCGCGGCGCCCGCGAGAAGACCGAGCAGACTTTCGATTAGACCTGCTCGGCCCCCGAGTATTCCGTGCATCAATAGGCCAAGACAAATTGCCGGTGATGTGAGCCAGTTGGGGATGCGACCAGAACGAAGGTCCGTAACGCAGGCGACAGTGCTAGCGATGAGTGCCAAAGCCGGTACAAAGACTGCAGAAAATGCTCCGGTCATTTCGAGTTTCCTTCGGCTAGCTACTGACTTGGGGTCACTACTTGCTGATCTACCGTAGTATTGGCATTGGTAATTTTGTTAACAATCGTCTGCCCAAACGTTTTCCACATTCCAATTGCGGTAACGGCGATTAGAACTAGGATGATGACGTATTCTACAGTTGAGAGCCCCCGTTCGTCGGCGCGAAGCGTGATTGTTTTCATTGCGAGTGATTGGGATGTGCGATGCATGTTCATTTTATCTCCAGGTTTTTGGTGATGGGTGATGATTTGAGCGTGGTTGGATTGGGAAAAGTTGATTTGGAGTTGTTGCGCTGACCAGTTAGCGACTGAAGCGGCGAACTAGTTGACACGCATGCTGAATAGTGTCTTATCGGTGAGTGGTACCCGCGAGTTGCGTAAATTCTTACGGAGCCGTTTCACGGAAAAGGCAGTAGCAACCAAGTGCGCTGCGAGAGGTACATGCGCATGAGCGGCACGCCAAGTGCCATGGTGGCAAGGGCGACCCCCAGCGCTACGATAGTTAGCAATACGGCGTACTCGACCATAACCGAGCCGCGGTCATGTCGAGCGATAACCTCATAGCCTGAGCGGTTTATTGCAATGGGCATAGAGGGTCATCGACCACTCCACGCGACCGGTTGCGAAAAAATCGAAAGGCCCCAGCAATATTTCGGGCGCAACCTAGAATTATCTTGGATCAACGTAATTCTAGGCGCATTTGAGTCGCCGTCGCCGCTGCCCGACAAGCTTTCAGAACTGCACCGGGATTGTCTTACTACCGATTGAGTTCGAACGTCGAATCGACGGGCTTCTGGCGAACAACGCGGAGAATTCCGGTTTTTAGTCCAATTAAGAGCAGCGGGCAGGCGCCTCGCTCCGCGGATCCGAGGCCTTCGACGTGCCTCAGTTCTTCAGAGTCCGCATGTCGCGGCCGGTAGCTTGGGCCATTTTTGTCTCGGCAATGCGGATATTGATGTGAGCACTAATTAAGGTTAGAAGTGCGTTGACTAGCTCCGATTCGGCATCGATGAGTTCAGTGGTGGTGGCCTTGCCGACCTTGAAGAGCTCAACTTCAGTATCGTAGGCCGCTTGGGCCGCTTCCGCTCCTCGCTTGGCCGACTCGAGCGCAGCGGCCGAACGGCGAGCGTCCGTGTAGGCGGTTGACACTTCCATTCGGATGCCCTTGGCAAGGGCTTTGCGATTGGCCTCGAGCGCCTGTCGCTTGGCAACCATCTCGTTTCCGCTCGAATTATTGGTAAAGATTTCGTTGATATTCCACGTGGCCGAGAGCCCAACATCCCAGCTTTGCCTCCAAGCGTAGACGAAAAGGTATCTCTGATTGGGATTTGCATAGGCGTAGTCGGCAAACCCGTCGATCCGTGGCAATTCGCCCTTTCGGATTACCGCTTCTGCCTTTCGCATGGAATCTGCTGCGCGATCCAATGACTTCAGTTCATACCGGTTGGACTGTGCTTCCTGGACTAGGGTCTCCAACGGCTGCAGCGGTACCGGTGACCGTTCCGCAAGCACATCCTCGCCAAGCGCATATTCTTGCGGCTGCGTGTCCATAATTACGGCCAGTTGCTGCTCAGCGAGTTGCTTGAACGATTGCGATGCCACAAGGCCTGACTCTGTACCGGCAACGAGTGCTTCTAGTCGAAGCACGTCAGCCTTGGTAGCAGCACCCAACGTGAACGAAGTCTGCACATCTTTGAGGCGGGCCCTAACTCTTTCGAGTGACTTCTCCGTTACCGCAACCTGCCCAATTGACAGTGCCCAATTGAAATAGGCAACGCGAGCATCGCCTTCCACCTTTTGCCGCTCTGCCTTGACATTCAGCTCGCTAGAGTCTTGGTTTTGCTTCGTGGCTTCGATGCTGTCCGATAGACGCAGCACATAGTCCGAAATTGGTACGCTGAGTGAGGCGCCGAGAGAGTAGTAATTGTTTGGGATTGGAATGTTCAGCGGTGCTGCAAACGCGGCTTGCCCGTCAGTACCGACGACATTTTGCGGATTAGCACCCGGCGCTGTGGTAACCGCTCCTGGTTTCGTCGTCATTACAAAAGAATACTGGAACCAATCCCACGTTAACTGGGCTCATCCTCGTATACGACGCCTTCAACGCAACCTTGGGATAAAATTGGTACATTGCTGAATCAACGGCGGCCGCGGCAGCGCGAAGTTCCGCATTCTTGGCGGCGATAGTGTCGCTAGTAGCGATAGCTCGCGCCGCCACTTCATTGGCTGTCAGCCCACCAGGCCTAGGTGTGAATGCCGCAAGCACCGGGTTACTACCCGCGGGTGCATCGCGAAGCGCAATAGTGGAATTGCCTTCGTTCGAAATGTTTCCCGCATGTCGCCTGGCCCTGAGGCGGCCTTGGTACACCTTGGGTTGGCAACGCTGCGTTGGGGACAGCCGCAGGCTGCACTGGGCGCGGCACCTGTGCAATTGCGGTAGAGGATGCGCTAAGCGCTGTTATCAGGGCAAAAATCGATGATGTATGGGCTCTCACGGGGCCGGGCTCCTTTGGTCCAATTCGCTTCTGCTTATGTAGTGAGGATAATGCTCGGTGCGAAGCCTTACCCAACGATATTTTTCGCGACGCCTGGGATATTATGAATTTCGTCTGGTGTGGGCTCGGATATTTTCTTTGATGTCACATCGTCACTTGATCGGTTGTCCGCCACAAATATCTTGCGGCCGAGGAACCCCACTAGTCGACTATTACCCATCGCATCGAAGAGTGTGTAAATAACCGGCACGATGACGAGCGTTAGCATTGTGGACGCAATCATGCCGCCCATTACACAAACCGCCATCGGGGCCCGAGCCTCACCACCCTCGCCGAGGGCAAGCGCTACCGGAAGCATCCCCAGTAATAAAGATACAGTTGTCATGAGAATGGGACGTAAGCGTAGTTTGCCTGCTTGAACGAGGGCTTCGTGCATTTCCATGCCGCGTTCACGGGCCTGATTTGCAAAGTCCACGATCAGGATGGCGTTCTTGGTTACAAGGCCCATTAGCATGATAATGCCGATCATCGAGAAGATACTGAGCGTCATGTTCAGCATTCCCAAGGCTCCAAAGGCCCCAACGACGCTTAGCGGTAGGCTGACCATAATCGTGATCGGTTGAATGAAGCTGTTGAATTGGGCCGCCAAAATCATATACACCAATATGATTGCAAGAACGAGTGCTTCGCCCATATACCCGAAGGACTCGACCATGATTCGCCCCATTCCTTCGTAGGCGGACTCAAGGTGCTGTGGCACCTTGTCCTTGACGATCTTGTCAACAATCTTCTGAGCCTCGCCCATCGGCAACCCTTCGAGGTTTGCCAAAACCATGACTTGTCGTTGTCTTGCGGAGTGCTCGATGAGCGTTGGGCCCGTATCGCGCGTGACCTTCACAACGTTGGCCAAGTCAACCAGCTGCCCGCTGGTGCTGCGCACCTTCAGGCTCGACAAAGATTCAACTCGGTTGCGGTCATTTTCGGGCAATTGCACGATAATATCGTAGGCGTCCGACCCGTCTTTGAGTTCGCTGACTGGGTCGCCCGCCATCAGTGATCGTATGGCCAGCGCAATTGACGCAACGGGCACTCCAAGGGCAGCCGCCCGTTCACGGTCGACTTGCAAGGCTACCTCGGGCTTGCCTCCCCGGTATGAAATATCAACGTCAACAAACCCTTTTATCTTCTTCAATTCTGTTTGAATTACCGTTGCTGTGTTCGCCAATTCATCCAGGTCGCGTCCGCGGATACTCAACTGAATGGGCTGGGTATTGCCGCCTCCGACCATTCCGACTTCAGCAACTGTGACTAAAGCCGGACGCATGTTCGCATAGCGTTCGCGAACCCACCGCATTACCTGCTCCTGCGAGAATCTTCGCGCGGTCGAGCGGGTCATTGTTACTTGAATCGTCCCCTTATTGATTTGGCCCTGGGCACCACCACCAACAGTAGCCAGGGTATGCGTCACTCCGTAGGCATAACTTCTTAGGTCCGCGGCAATTGCTTGAACAAAGCCGTTAGTGGCTTCCAATGCCGTCCCGGTGGGCAATTCGACGGTAACGACAAACTGAGCCCGATCCTCTTTAGGGAAGAACTCTTTGGGCGTACGACTGACAAGGACAAATGAACCGATCAACGTAACTACAGCAATCGTGAGCGTAATAGGCCGGTGCGATAGCGCCCAATGTATGATTCTTCCGTAGATTCGTTCGAGCCAGCCCATACTCGAATCGACCGCCCTCGATAACCAATTGTCGGCGTTGTGTGAAGTCAACAAGCGCGACGACATCATGGGTGTAAGTGTAAAAGAAACGAGCAAACTCATTGCGACCGCGAAGCTGACGGTCAGGCCAAACTGCAAGAAGAACCGGCCCACGATGCCCTTCATGATTGCCACCGGCACGAACACGGCCAAGATCGTCGATGTCATCGACACGACGGCCAGGAAGATTTCGCTGGTGGCATCTTCTGCAGCAACCATGGAGCTCTTGCCCATTTCAAGGTGACGATGGATGTTCTCCATGACGACAATGGCGTCGTCCACCAAAACACCGATTGCCAACGAGAGTGCCAACATCGTCATATTGTTGAACGTAAAGTTCATCCAATAAACGAACGCAAAGGTGGAAATCACACTTGTGGGTAGGGCAATGGCGCTGATCAAAGTAGCGCGGCCATTGATAAGGAATAGGAAAATCACAGCAACAGTGAGTGCAGCACCGAGGATTAGGTCCACACCGACGTCGTCAATTGATCGTTTGATGTATCCCGACGTATCCATCGCCAGGGTGATCTGCGCGTTGTCGCGGGCCAGGATCGGGCGCATTGTCTCCATTTCCCGTTCGACAGCCTCGGCAACTGCCACGGTATTGGACCCGGATTGCTTCTTGACGTTCAGAGATACGGCCAGCTTGCCGTCGAGCATTGAAGTTGAGCGAGCCTCTTTCACTCCGTCAACAACCCGGGCCACGTCGCCAATGCGAACCGTCGGTTGCGCCCGCGTTTCTCCGGCGCCAGACCCAGCTGACGATGCTGGCAGCACGATATTGGCCACATCATCGGCGGAAATCAATTGCCCCTTGGTCTTGACGGTGAGCTCTCGGCTGCCCGACTTGAACGTGCCCGCTGGTATCTCCAAATTTTGGCCGGCAATTGTTTGCGCAATGTCCTGCACCGTCAAATTGAGACCGTTAAGCTTATCCGGATCGATATAGACTTGAATTTCGCGGTCGCGACCTCCGATAATCTCAACACTTCCGACGCCGTTGATCCGTTGAAGACGTTCTTTGACGACCTTATCGGCTAAGTGCGTCAATTTCCTTATCGGCATCTCTCCGGAAAGAGCCACCGCCATGATCGGCGCCGAATTGGGATCGAATTTTTCGATTACCGGTGGATCGGCGCCGACGGGCAAATCCTTTTGTATTCGAGATACCTTGTCTCTCACGTCTTGAATAGCTTGATCGGCCTTGATTTCAAGCTCAAATTCAATCAGGACTTGAGTGACGCTTTCCAAATTGAAGGACTTAAGACTACGAATTCCACCCAGGGAATTTACTGATTCCTCGATCTTGTCGGCAACGTCGCGCTCCATCGTGCCTGGATCGGTACCCGGGTATGTTACGGTGACGACGACGAAGGGAAACTCGACATTGGGAAATAGGTTGACGCCGACCTTCTTGTAACTGATAAGCCCGAACACCATGAATGCCGCGATGAGCATTGTGGCGAACACAGGCCGGCGAATGCTGACACTTGCGAGATTCATGGCGATCCGTCTACTGTTGGGTTGCGACTACGTTATTTCTAAGGCTTTGACGCGACTGTCGTTGGCGCAGGAGCCGCCGCTGATGCGCTGGGCGCGGGGCTGTTGTCAGGAAAAGTGACTTCAACGAGCATCCCCGCTTTGAGACTCCTGTCATCGTTCGATACGACGCCGACGATCTCGACCGTTCGGTTCAGCGGGTCCACGCTCGGATTGACTCGATCGATCGGGACGTCGCGGTCCACATTTAGATACGGAAAGTGCACCTTCATGGGGTTACCCGCATGTACGCGGGATAACGCATTTTCCGCCAATTTTACGCGGATTTCGATTTTCAGATAGATCCTGAATTACCAGGATGACGGTTGGGGGCATCATGGTAACTGTCTCCCCCGTACTTTTCCGTTTCGATGTTACAACCCCAGAAAAGGGTGAATATACAGTGGTATCGCCTACCAATGATTGCGCCGAGGACAGGGCCGCTTGTGCTTGCTGCACCGCCACTTGCGCGCGGTCGAGGCCGAGACGTGTTTGGTCCCATACTGCTGGGGAAACCGCGCCTTGCTCGTACAAACCCTTGGTGCGCTGGTAATCGATCTCAGCTTGCGCTTGACCAACCTTGCTTTGCGCCAAGGCGGCTTGAGCTTGCTTTGCTGCGAGGCCCACATTGTTGGCTTCTAGTCTAAATAGCGGCTGCCCCTTTTTGACCTTGTCGCCTTCATCGACAAGCACAGCTGCCAACACGCCACTCATTTTGGGCCCGAGCTCGGCTTGGTGGAGAGCTTGAGTCGTGCCCGTCGCTCGCAATATTTGGTTACCGCTCGCAACTTCGGCCGCCGGGTTAGCCTCAAGGGTTGGCATGCTGGGCAATGGTGGAGCACCCTGTCCGGTGGCTGGTGCAAGCTGTTCCGCCGCGTTAGATTGCTTGCAGCCCCCCAAAATCAGCGGCAAACACGTTCAAAGTGGCTATAAGAATCGAACGATTCATCGCGTGCTGGCTCCTTCGAGAAATAGAGTTACGAGCTCGTCGCCTCTCTGCTTAAGAGACAAACCGTCAGGTTGACGACACCAGTCCAGAAGTAGTGATTGCATCACCGCATGCAATGCCCAGACCAACTTGGTAACCGGGATATCGCTGCGAATTCGCCCTTGTTGAACTCCGCGGCTTAGTATTTCGGTCAGCATCGACGAAAATCTCTCGTGGTCGGCATCCTGAACTACGCAGGTCGATGCGCCGTTGTGTGAGTTATGTCCGTTCCCATTGGTCCGAACATACAGATTGAACAGCGCCCCGTTTTGTTCCGCAAAATCGTGGGCGCGAGCGATTGCCTGCCGAATCTGAGCCAAGGGATCATCAGACTCGAAAGGCTGTTCGACCTGGGACAGAAAGCGCGCTCGATGGTGTTCGAGCAGGGCATTGAGCACGGCCTCTTTGCTATCGAAGTAATTGTACAACGTTCCGACAGAAACCCCTGTTGCATCGGCAATATCGGCCATTTTGGCGGGCTGATATCCATCGCGCAAAATTATCTTTTCCGCTGCGGCCAGTATCGCTTCACGGTACGCGGCTCGGGTGTGTTCCTGCAGGGCCTGGCGAAGAACTCGCGGGCGACTCTTCGTAGTGCGACGGACAATCGTAGTCATGGTATTGAATACTAATTCACGAAGAATTAACATTTCTTTACAATTGGTCTTCCAATGCGGATTGGCCAACCGAGAAATTGCATAATTATGGCTGAATCATGGGGTGAACTAAAGTTCAATATTTTACGATCTTGGTTCATATACTTCGGTTTAGCGACCTGTCAAGCCATTGCAAGCGCTAAGCTTCGGTTCGCATGACACTGAAGCGATTTTGCATGGGCCTCGGCTCGATATTTGGTGCGACCGCAATTGTAGGTGGTGCTTTTGGGGCTCACGCCTTGTCCTACCTTCCCGCTGATCGTCTCGGCATACTCAAGACTGCTACTCAGTATCAGTTGATTCATGCTGTCGTGTTGTTATTCATTGCGATGGCAATTGGCGATAGGACATCGCGATCGATCCGTACCGCAGCATTTTGCATTGCCGTAGGTACGTTTCTATTTTCAACCAGTCTAGCTTGCGTCGCAGTCTTGGATTGGCGTTGGGCCGGTGCGATTGCGCCGATTGGGGGAACATTGCTGATCGTTGGCTGGATCAGCCTGTTCTTCTTTCACCCTAAATCGAGCGACGCATCAAGTTGACTTCGGTGTCCCCAATTTGGACTACGCTCCGTTCGCGCCAGCCCAGATGTTCGAAGAATTGTTGTCGAGCTTCGGTGTGGGCGTAAAGCTCATGCATTCCAGATTGCCGCGCCTGATTGACGAGGGCTTCGACCAACAGCTTGCCTAGCCCTAAGTGCCTGAGCTCGGGAATTACGTACACACCCGTTATCCGCTTCACTTCATTGTGTTCGAGAATACCGTGAGTTACGAGTCTTGCCCAACCGATCGGAATCTCATTGATGACCAGAACGAAAACGTCTGCAATTTCCCTGCTACTGTCGTCCTCGCCTGGCATCGACCCAGGATTGGGGGCGGATGATAGCGCGTGAGATGGGTGATCGTGACGGCTGATCCATTCGGTGACGGCTCGATGCGACCCCGCGTTATCGACTAGATGCTCGATGCGGTGACACCGCTCGAGATCATATTGATAGATCTGTGCATCAATGAAACCCTGTGCAGTCTGCACCACACAAGGCACTCGCAAGTATTGACTACCTTCATAGGTATCTAGAATATCCCAGATGGCTGCAGTTTCGATTGGACGCAGCTCACCTTGCACAGCGCCCGAAAAGCGCGAGGGAACGGCTCCAGGGAACGCCGCCCCGGGCACATCGAAGCGGTTCCAACCCTGCAAAGTGGCTGGCAATGACGCAAGCGCGGGCGCCTCGGTGAGTCGCTCGTAAATCGAATTGTTGCAAAGCGTGCCGTAACAGAACAGCCATTGGGGTTCAGTACTTCGCAATGCTCGTTCACGCTGAAGCATCGTCCAAATGGCCCTTCTATTGTGTCGCCGTTCCGATAGCGGACACAATTATTGCCTCACAACGCACTTATTGTGACAGCCGCGGAGGCTTAGCAATAGGCATCAGTCCCGGTTTTGATGTTCGATGGGGACTTGACGGCACGGAAAAGTCGCTGGGGCTCGCGGAGGCCGACTGCGCCGGTGTCGTTGGGGATTCACCCCCGGATCGCAGGCGGGCCGTAAACCAGCCAACCAGGCGATGCTGCCACTGACCCACGCCGTCCTTGAAATCCTCGATGGCCTGCGATGCTGCGGGCGTGGCTGCAATCGCTTGAAGATGAGCCCACCCCGTCTTTTCTCCGAGCGGTACCGACACGAATCCGAGCAACGCAAAGAATGCGACAACACTAAAAACGGCGCGACGCCCGAGACGGAACAGCACGTGCCGATGGTACCGGAGACCCGCCCAGCCGGGCAAAATCGCCGCAAGGTACCTAGCGCATTTCAGCCAATAACAACGTCGGGCCCCGGATGTGCACCAAAGCTGAGTCGCTCAGACTGGACTCATGCGGCCGCTGCATGAGTAACCATTTCGAGTGCTGCTTGAGTAGCGTGGCTTCGAGATTGGCTTGGGATGCAAAGGCATCCGTTTTCGCAGGGTGCCTCGGGTCGTGAGTATCCAGAATGACGATGTCACTGGGCCGAGCAAATGCCGCCTCGACGGCAAAGTAACCGTAGTCTTTCGTGTCCACGAGCATACGCTCGCCTTTTGCGACCTTTGCTGAAGCGACGGAACCAATCGCAGTTTCCTCTAGCCTGGGACAGAATCCGTCCACGGTTGTCCATGTGGGTCGCAATACAAAAAAAGAAAAGCCGTAGACGGCCAGCAATGTAATTATGTTGAAGGTTTTCCTCAGGGACGATGCACCCGTTAGCTGCACTAAAAATAGCCTCGCCACCAGCAGCGCCACAAAAAACCAAAGTGGTAGGAGTGTCCGGCCCACGTGATGAGTGGCCGCTCCATCGCGCCAGTCGCCAATGCTGAGAAATACGACTATGCAAGATAGCGCGATTGACGGCTTGACCCAGCGTTGTCGAAAGGGCCTAGCTCGACGCAGCAGGGACACGATAATCGTGAATCCTGCAATTGCCCAGAGTTCGGGGACGTCGCGAAAGAGGTGCACTGGAGTCGCGAAGACTCGCGCAAGAGCACCCGATTCGACAAGGCCGAGGGCACGTCGGTAGCTGGCGACGCGTTTGAGGAAAAACAGCGCGTCATGATGCTGTTGCAGGCCGTGCATCATCCAGGACGCTGGCGCCGCGAGCACGAGCAGGGCCAGCACACCTAGCCAGCGATTCTTGTTTCGGTACGCGTCAAGCGTGACAAAACCAGCAAAGGCCACGGCGACGGGCCAACTCTCGTATCGACTCAATGCTGCGATAATTATTGCGCCCGCGCCGAGCGCCCTTACCGTGAAGTGTCTGCGAGCCAAGCTGCAGCAGGCGAGCAAGATCAAGACGGCGTTGAAATAGTCGGGGGTCGTAGCAACGCCGAGCCAAGCGGAATAGGGGATGCAGCACGCAATGATCCCTCCAAGTAAGCTGGCATTGCGCGATAGGCCCAGCCACCGCCCTGCGAGCCAAACACCGAGCGCGCCGAGTAGCCCGAGTGAAAAAGCAACCAAGCGGGCTTTAGCAAGCGTCGCGCCGAAAATGGACATGCACGTGCCGTAAAGCCAAAATGGAAAGGGCAACCAACTCGTGCCGCTAGGATCGAGAGTTGGGTGAATGACGAAGGATTGTGCAATGGCTACTCGCGAGAAGTCATCATCGCTTAGGGCCCGAAAGCCCGTGCGAATGACGATAATCGATATGAGGGCTCGGACGGCGAGCAAGAGAATCAAGGAGGAAGCTGCGACCTTAATTCTTTGTTTTGCAGTACGAATCAACGAGCCGCCTCCGCGCGACCTCGACTTCGCGACGCAGCACTATTTCTTGGGCGCGGGTTTGGGGGGAGCGGGCGTATGCAGCGAACCGCGCCCCTTGTAATCGTAGCTATCGCTGCGTTTCTTCAGGGACTCGTCGGTTGATGACGAGAGATACGCAAGCGTCATTGCCGTCAGAAAGAACACAGTCGCCGTGACCCAGGTGGTCTTGGTGAGAAAATTTCCCGCACCGCGACCACCGAAAACTTGCTGAGCTGCAGCACCCGTGAAGGCACCGAGCCCGCCGCTCTTACCTGGTTGTAGCAGCACGACCAGAATCAAGAACAAGCACGCGATTACGTGTATGACTATAAGGGGGGTTTCGAGAAACTCACTCACGGCGGGGCCAATCCTGGCACTCGAAGGTTGGACGTGCCAGTGCAGAGGTTCGGACTTGGGACCGGAAAATCAGACTCAGGCTCGCGGCGCTGCCGCCACGATTGCGGCAAAACCATCGGCCTTTAGCGATGCGCCACCCACGAGAGCCCCGTCGATGTCGGCGCTTTCGAGTAGCCCTTTGGCATTGTCGGGTTTGACGCTTCCCCCGTAGAGCACGCGCGTAACATCGGCGAGCTGCTGTGATTTCTTAGCCAGCCGTTGGCGAATCGCGGCGTGTACCTCCTGAGCCTGTTCGACGGTCGCAACCTTGCCGGTTCCGATCGCCCATACCGGCTCGTAAGCGATGACTCCGAATCCAGGCTTATTCGCCAAATCGTCGATTACTGCGTCCAATTGTCGGAACACGACTTCCAATGTCTTTCCAGCTTCTCGTTCCTCGAGCATCTCGCCGATGCAGACGATTGGTTTTAGCCCCGCCGCGATTGCCGCCGCAGTCTTTTTCTGCACGCTTTGATCGGTCTCACCAAAGAATTGCCGCCGTTCACTGTGCCCGATAATCACCCATTTGCATCCAGCATCCGCAATCATGGGCGCGCTGATTTCACCGGTGAAGGCTCCCTCGTCCTTGGGATAGAGATTTTGCGCTGCAACCTCGACGCGGCTGCCGGCGACGGCCTGGGACACCGAAGCTAGCGCGGTTGCCGGGGGAGCCACCACGACTTCAACTCCGGTTAGATTGCCGCAATGTTCGACGACACCCTTCGCAAGTGCGCTCGCCGACTTGCCACCCTGATACATCTTCCAATTGCCTGCGATGAGTTGAGTTCGCTGTGTCACTTTGTGTTCCTTCCGGGCCGAATTACTACCGCTTGAACTCAGGCTGGCCAGTGCTCAAGTAAGCAAACGCAATCTATGCGCGCAAAATCACGCAGCGGATTACCGCCGCGGTTACATCGCGAAAAGAGACGATCATGCGCGACGCAGGACCTCTAGGCCGGGTAGCCTTCGTCCCTCGAGGAGTTCGAGTGCGGATCCGCCTCCTGTGCTGATGTGACCGATACGCTGCGCTACATCGTCGCCGGCCTGGCGTAGAGCTGCGATGGTTGCAGCACCGATAGCGACGCCAAATGCCGACGCATCCGCCACGAAACGGGCAACGCTAACGGTGCCCGCAGAATAGATCGGGTGCCCTGCCAGCCCCATTGCGCCCACCCACAATACCGTCTTTGCCGGGCGCAGGGCCGAATTTAGGCATTCCAACGTTGCCGGACCGATGTCCACGACATTTTCGTCTGAAGCAATCGCGTCCGCGGCGGTGACTCGAGTCGTGGAACTTTCGCCGCGAACCGTGACGACGAAATCTTCCGGCAGCACGATCTGAGTTCCACGATTCGAGGCTTGCTCTAACAACGTCCGGGCGCGCGCCTGTTCATTGACGTCAACCTTAGTGGTTCCGACATTGTGACCCATTGCAGAAAGAAATATGCAAGCGAGGGCGCCTCCCAGAAATATCGTCCGCTGCGGGCGCAGCAGCGACAAGATAAGTTCAAAGCGCTCATTGAGGCGAGTCCCACCCAGTATCGCAACTAGCGGCAGCTCGGGTTCGAGTATGCGCGTAAGTGCATTGAGTTCAGCCTGTAGCGAAAGCCCAATGCCCGTTTCCCTGAGCAGTCGCGGCATTGCATGAAGTGAGGCGTGTTCGCGATTTGATGCTACGAGCGCGTCATTTACGAATACGTCGGCCATCGCGGCAAGCTCGCGCGCAAATGCCTCGTCGTCGGACTCTTCTCCGGGATTGAATCGCAAATTTTCTAGAAGAACGGCTTGACCCGTGCGAACGTCTGCGATGGCCTTTCTTGCGGCATCGCCCACGCAGTCATCAGGCAAAATGATGTCCCACTCGGTAAGTTCGGCCAATCTCATGCCGATGGGTTCAAGGCTCAAATCGGGTTGAACCTTCCCCTTGGGCTGGCCGCGGTGCGAACCGATGATGATACGTGCACCCGCCTGCGAGGCGTGCCGCAGGCTGGCTAGCGACGCTTGAATTCGGCTGGCATCAACCGGCGCGACTCCGTCCCCGTCGAGAGTAACGTCTAAGTCCAAGCGAAAAAAGACTCGCTGGTTTTCCAACTCCAGCTCCTCAAGGGTGCGCAGATCCGAGAGCAGCGACATTTATCTTGTTCCGATGACTAGGTTTCGGCAGTTCGCGCGGGATATAGGCCACCGCCACGGGGCTGGTCAAGGCAGTAGACCGGAGATTCGCGAGGAGACGCGGGCTATTCGGCAAATGCGCCGAGTTTGCGAAAACGCTGATATCTATCGTCTCGAAGCTCGGCCGGCGACAATTTGCTGAGTTGATCAAGTGTCCGGGCCAGTGCCTTATCGACGTTATTGGTCGTGATCTCCTTGTCGCAATGCGCTCCGCCAGCGGGTTCGGCAATGATTTCATCGACCACGGACAAATCATACAATTCTGGAGCAGACAAATGCAGTTGAATGGCTGCTTCGGCCACCTTTTGGATGTCCTTCCAAAGAATCGAGGCGCATCCTTCGGGCGTTATCACCGAATAGTACGCAAACTCAAGCATTAGCACGCGGTTGGCAACGCCCAGTGCCAGCGCGCCGCCGGAGCCTCCTTCACCTATTATAGTAGCGACAACTGGAACCGTGAGCATCGCCAAGGTCTCGATACAGCTCGCTATTGCTTCACTCTGACCCCGTTCTTCGGCGCCAATCCCCGGGTATGCACCTGGGGTATCGATAAATGTGAGCACTGGAAGACGAAACCGTTCTGCAAGTTGGTAAAGTCGCTCGGCCTTCCGATAACCTTCGGGGTTAGACATGCCAAAGTTTCGTTTGACATTATCCTTCGTGGAGCGACCTTTTTGGTGGCCGACGATCATTACGCTTCGATCTCGATAACGAGCGACACCTCCAACGATCGCGGCATCGTCACCGAAACATCTGTCTCCACAAAGCTCGATCCAGTCGGTGCAAAGATTCTGAACGTAGTCCAAGGTGTAGGGGCGGCCTGCCTGGCGGGAAATTGCCACGCGCTCAATGGGAGTGAGCCCACTGTAGACTTGCCGCGCTAAGTCTGAAACGTTCTCCTCGAGTCGGCCGAACTCTGGCGCTGTTTGTGGGTCAGTACCCACGAGCTGCCGCAACTCCCGGATTCGATCCAGGAGATAGGTTACGGGGCGCTCAAAGGACGGAACATGGGCCATTCGATAGTTATAGTCCCCTAGCGCGCGCTTTCGCTTCAGCCAACGCTTTTTATGCTGCGTAATTTACGGCGCAGTCGTTGTTACGTGCATTACCGAGTCATGGGGTTCCAACTGTCGGTCCGAATGTCGCTGGAACCTGCCCCATTTCCGAATAGCCGAGGATGCTAAATACGCGAAACGGCTTTTCCTTACCTTTGAGCTGGGCTGGTGCCAACTCCTGGTACCTAAATCTTTGGCCTAATCGCGCGAGGGTTTGCTCACTCACCAGGATCTGCCCGCTTTGGGCAACGCCGCACAGACGCGCACTCGTGTTCGCGGTGTCACCAATGACCGTATACGAGAGTGATTTCGAGCTTCCGATATATCCGGCGACAACCGGCCCAGAATGGATGCCAATTCCAATTTGCAGCGGGGTGCGGCCGAGGCCTCCGCGTTGCTGATTGAATCGAGACAACACCTCGAATTGCTCCAGCGCACAATTTACGGCGCGGATCGGATCGTCTGGGTGAACAACGGGGGCTCCCCACAAAGCCATAATCCCGTCGCCCATGAATTTGTCCAGGGTGCCTTCGTACTTGAACAGCGTTTCCACCATTTGCTCGAAGTACTCGTTTAGCATCTCGACGATGCTTTCCGGCGGCGCCCCCTCGCTCATGTGGGTAAAGCCGCGAATGTCGGAATTGAATACCGTGCAATCGCCGACCAGTTGCCCGCCCTTCTTTACTTCTAGCTCACCGGACATGACTCGTGCGGCTACGTTGGGTGAGAGCAGGCGACTGAATCGTTCTCGGTTGACTATCTCCTGTTCGATCTTCTTGCCAAGAATGTTGATCTCGATGAACATCGCGGCTTGCGCCGAAATGGCCGTCGCAATCTCCATATCCTTTTGCTGAAATTGGGCGAGTGATTCGCTGTCCAGCCACAGCACACCTAGGATCTCGTCATTGTGAAGCAGCGGGGCGACGATCGCAGAGCTAATTCGATTGAGAATCATGCTCTTGCCCTTGGATGTCGCAAAATCCATGGCTGCGTCATGCGTGAGCACCGTGGCTCGCTCGTGAATTACGTGATTCAGGATCGTGGATGAGACGCTGATGGATTGATCCGTGCCGTCACGCCGGCGGGTAGCAGCGGGAATCAGGTCTCCGCGAGGATCAACCAAGAAAATGGCGCCGCGATCGGCGCGAATGAACTTGAAGATTGTGAGCAGGATCTTGTCGAGCAACGTTGGCAAATCACGCTCGAGGGCGATCTCGCGTGATAATTCGTGGCTGAGGCGCAACCGTTCGTAGTCGGCGGCCAATTGCTGCGGATTGTGCGCAATTTGGTCGATCGGCAAAAAGCCTTTTTGAGTTGCCGCGATCTGAGTACCAATGTGTCGCGCTTCATTGTTGACGTCGACGCGCTTGATTCCGATGGTCTGCTTGTGTCCGGGAATCGGACTTCCCGGAGATTCTAGGTAAGGCGCAAAGCCGCTGTTCGATGGAACTGACGGAGGAACGCCGTAGGACGCAAAGGTGCCCGTCCCCGGTTCCTCGATAACATGAGCGACCGTCGGCGAAGCTAGGCCTGCTTGAGAATTTCCCGTGTCGTTGCCGCCCCAGCTAGTGGTTTGAACTGGCGAAAACGGTACGACCAAAATCGGGGGTTCGACGGGTGGATTTTTCCCCTCGTCGAAACGCGCCTTAGTGCTGCCGAGAGAAATCTCGTCTCCATGCCGCAACATGCGTTCGCCAACGACGCGTTCATTATTGATGAAGGTCCCGTTCAGACTTCCGAAGTCACGCAGGACGAAACAGTCGCCGCGCAATTCGATGACGCAATGTTCCTTCGAAACGATTCGGTCCAAAAGCTGAATCGTGTTACTGGGGTGTCGCCCTAGCGTGTTGTGCGCCTGCAGCTCGGCCACCTGCTGACCTTCGGGAGTTGCAAGCAGAAGTCGGGACATAATCGCAGAAACTAGGCTAGTCTGCGCTGCCAGGGCGCACAAGCCGTTATGAGGTGCAAGAACGGGCATTGCCGGCTTGAGTCGCTATTTTTCGGCTCCTCGACGGCAGACTGGCCAATGCCTCAATTATGTCGGCTGACTGATAGGTGGTAACAGCCCGCGGGGCTATTACTCCCCATCTGCGTGGGAATGACTTTGCGGTTGGCCGGTTGCCTCAAAGGGGTTTCGTTCGGCGAGAAAAATCTGTCTAGCTTGCCACACCCGAACTTTTGCGATGTTTTTGTCACTAATTCGCCAAAGATGGCGAAACGCGCTGGATGAATGGGTGACCCGCGGCGCCACTCGGACTATTCTACTACGCCGGTGCTGAGTACTTCCGCCTGTTCAACAGGTGGGCGTTGCTCTTAGCCGGGCTGGTGAAAACGGCACCAGTGTCACGAGAACGGTAATCGAAAAGCTTAGCAATGGATCGAGGCCATATGTCAGAGGCTGAGGAGAGTGAAACGGTCGCACTAGCGTCTGCACCGCAGCGCGATATTCCGGTCGACTGGGAAGCACTGGAGGACGCATTCGAAAATAATGCTCCTGAGGTGCACAGTTACCTTCATTTGGGTACTGGCGAAGTCCTTCGAGTCGTCGATGGCATCGCCGACCCAGAGATGCATGCTCGCATTGCGTCCGATTCGGAGTACGTCCGAGTCGAGCCGGTCAGTTCGCGCGAGCAATATCGGTGGATGGAGCGCTTCATTCCCATGGTGGAAAACGAAGAGCTCAAGCAAAAGCTGATGCGCGCGATAGACGGAAAAGGCGCGTTTCGTCGCTTTAAAGACGTGCTCATGGGGTACATTCAAGAGCGCGAGCAGTGGTTCGTCTTTCGCAGTGAGCGGTTGCGGGTCTTCATGGAAGCTTGGTTGGCCGCCCACGCGTTCAAGCCAATTCCGCGACCTGCTTATACGCCCGAGGTACCGCCGGTAAAACCGACGCCCGTCCCTCCGTCGCAAGACCAATTGGCATTGCGACGCGGCAGAGGGCTAGACACTTTGCGCAAACAGCTGCGCGACATTGCCGAGAATCTTGGTGGCCGCGACTTGGAAAAAGTCGTTGCTTTTGCTGAATTCATCAAGGCTCGACGAGCCTCGAGATCATTTGCAATTCGCGCCGAGAACGGTGGCGTCGAAACCGAAATTGATCGAAATGGCGGGCGCACCGATGGCATCGGAAATCGAGGATGATCTGGCGGGCGGGTAGGCGAGTGTGAAGGCGTGCGGTCGAATACTGCAGCGTCGGTTTGTCTTCTGCTGTTTTGTTTTGTGCACCGCGCTCAGGGTCGCCTCCGCGAGCGCGGAAGTAACCCAGGTCCTGGTCGATCGCGCGGTTATTCGCTTCGTCGCGCCCGATCTTGGTGGGGCGCCAACTTCCCGAATTCATTTTCGAAAGGGAGTTGGCGTTCGAGTCCAGGCTCCAGGCCCTAGCGGACCCGATCAACCCAAAGACTCGGTTCGTCCTTACTTGGATCGACGCATAAGAGCCGCAGTCGAACGTCATATCGCCGAATCCCTCCTGGCTAACCTTCGGGTGGATCCCGCACCTAGTAATGCTGATCTCGATCGACAGGCGGAATCCGCTCGTCGCATCTTGAGCGAC